>MKTA01000001.1 GCA_001897515.1 Bacteroidetes bacterium 41-46
GAATTCGGTGCCGATAGGCGCGCCATATGGCGGCAAAATAACCTCAAGGTACGGGTACCGGCTGAATCCGTTCACAAGAAAGAACACGGAGTTCCACTCCGGTATAGATTTCAGGGGGCGGGTGGGGGACAGCGTCCAATGCACCGGCAGCGGGACGGTCGCCTTTGCCGGCAACAAGGAGGGGTTCGGACAATGCGTGATCATCCAGCACAACCCGAACCTGCAGACACTCTACGGGCATCTCCGACAGATACATGTGAGAAAAGGGGGACAGGTGGACAGCGGGCAAACAGTCGGGCTGCTGGGCAACACCGGGAGGAGCACGGGGCCTCATTTGCACTATGAGATTATTGTTAACGGAAAAAAGATCAATCCTGAAAAATATTTAAATTTTGAAAAAAAGGACAGGTATGATTAAAGAAGAGAAAAAAAGGGAAAACGGAGTTTCCAGGTTAGACTCCATGCCTGTTAACACGATCATCGGCAATGACATTGTCTTTAAAGGTGATATTTACGGCGAAAGCGTGATCCGTATCGACGGCAGGGTGGAAGGGAATATTTCATTGAAACAGGGGATCATCCTGGGAGATAAAGCCTTTGTGGAAGGCAATATGGAAAGCGACTACATCATTCTTTTCGGACACATCAGGGGGAATGTTAAAAGCAAGGAGATCGTCCTGAAATCCACCGGCACCGTCCAGGGAGATATTGTGACCGATGCTTTGGAAATTGAAATGGGGAGCCGGTATAACGGGAACCTGAAGATCAGCCGGATTGAGGAGGTTGAAGGGGGCGATTATGAACCCAAACCGGTAGAAATAGTTCCGCTTGATAAAAATGTAGGTGAATAAAGTATAATTTATGCACGGTAATCATGTTGTTTATTTTTAAATTCTATTTTCTTTCCCGTAATCGGAAAATCTATCGTGCCATTGCGCGTGAGCATGACACGTCGGCGATCCATGTTTACCGGCTGGCCCATGGCCGACGCGGCAGATGCGACAAAGACTATTACATCATTAAGAAGCTCAGGGATAAAGGGCTCATCACCTACATTTTTCACAAGTGATTGAGAGCACAATAAAAACTGATCACAATAGACTATTCAAAGGAAAAGATCCGAAAGATAAATTCTCTTATTTCGATTTCCGGATCTACTTGATATCACAGATGCCGTTGGTACTCAAACAAAGATTGCAGAAAAAATTATTGACAATAAAGAAGACTACATCAATTAACGGGAAAGAGTAGAGCACCTTTTACAATAACTCGCTCATCATTTATTCAGAAAAGAGTAATAAATTTAATTCTATTCCCGAAGCGGAGAGGTTGCGTCATCCGGATGCAGCCTCTCTTTTTTATCCAAGCGGCAACAAGTCTTTAATTAATGCAAGTTAAACGGATAATACACATTAATGTCGTAAAGTTAAACGCTTTGGTAGCCTATGGGTGATTTACAAAATCCTTCGGGTACCGTCCTCCCTAAATTTCCAGAAGTTAAGTTCATGCCCTATTCTCCCTAATACAATCCATTTGTTTAACTGAAAATTATCAGCCCATTCAGAATATTTTTTTTGTATCTGATAAGGATTCAATCTTACTTCAGGCGACTTTCTCCATATATTTTCAGGAATTAGGCTGTCGCTTGCAAACTTATCCGCTTCGCTTTCACATTTATCGACCCTCCTATCCTCCTCAATGGTAACAAACTCAAAGCTTCTGTTTTCGCCGAAATGAAGAAATAAGTACCCTAACTCATGCATTATAGCGAAAGCAAAATTATCAATTTTGTCCCGCCTCTTTGTCACGACAATACATGGGATATCGTCATCATAAAATGAATAACCATCGATCGGCGTTTTGTCCAGTTTTTCTACAATACAAAATTTTATACCATTCTTCAGAAGGATATCACGAACCCGATTTATTGTATTTACATTTTCGTGAAGCACAGATTTCAGCTCGTAGATGATTTGCTTTTTTTGTGAAACATCAAATACACCCGATACTTCTACTTTTTTTATTTCGACTTTTGCCAAGAGTGTCCAGGTTAAAATCATCCTTTGGTCATTTTTAAGATGGGGTGATTTCTTAAAGAATTGAGCATTAGCGCACACTTGTAATTCAGCAGCCGGCTTCAGGCCAAGGATTAAATTCAATTGATCTAAAATATCCTTCCAACTTACAGAGGTAATCCCTAATCGCTTTGTAAGATCGTTAATTGAGATGATCTTATCGTATTCCTCTAAATCATTGAATGCCGCCTGTTCCTCGATATCCAATTGCTGTTTACGAGCAAAAGTGATGTCGTGATTCTGTTGCAAATTCATCCAAATGTTTGCAGGTATTTTTAATGCTTGCTCAAGTTTTAATGAGAAATCAGCAGTAAAACTTCTTTTTCCGTGAATATATTCATTTAGATTTGATGCCGGCAAACCAATTTCACGGGCAAAATCCTTTTGCTTTATCCCTCTATCTCCTAATTCAAGTTTTAATACGCTGCCCGGAAGAATTGCTTTTTTGGGTGTAAACTCATTTTTTGTTTCCATAATGCGTATCATTTATTTCTATTATTCAATTAACCTATCAATGATTTTCTCTTTTACAATTTCGTATGCTTCTCGTATATCGTAAGTTTCATCGGCATGTATAAGATTCTCCATATCTTCCATGAAATCCGGATCAATCATCTTGCTTTCCATATTTTGTATAAATTGCTTGTAAGTCGGGGGTTTGGAAACAGAAAAATCCATATAGCGTTTGTAGCAGCGAATAATTACTTTGGGATCAACTTCCGTTATGCTTAGGGCTTTGTATAAATCGAATAAATCACGTCCTTTTTTTCGTTGATACAACGCACGAAGTTTTGTCCCTAATAGTTCCTCCAAGGCATAAGTTGTCAGTTCAGTATTTCCCGAAAACCAACTGTTTTGAATAGAGAAAGGAACTTTTACCAATTCCAGTTCACTAAAATGCTCAAAGCAATTTATCTCAACTTTCAAGCGGATTGGCACAACAGGCGGAATCTCGGATTCCATACGAAACAACATGGTATTGTTGTATCGTTTTTGTTTGACAACTTTTCCGGGCAGAAAATCCAAAACCTCTCCCAAACGTGAAAGGATTGGCTTTATCGGTCCTGAACTAATTTGTACGAGGTCAATGTCCTCCGAATACTTATCACAACTTGTGATAAACGTCCTTATCAAAAGTAAAAGATTATCCAAAGTAAATATCTTATCCCGCTTACAAGCTATTGATTTTC
>MKTA01000002.1:0-721 GCA_001897515.1 Bacteroidetes bacterium 41-46
CTTTGAAATCATTATATTTTAGCATGTTATAAGCTTTTTTGTTCCGTGTCGATTTGAATTTATATTTTTAGTTAAGATAAATATTTCTTAGCTATGAATACAGGTAAATATGTTTTCTCTCAATTAGTTGAGTTCTTACCAAAACGGATTTTCGATGGCATTGCAGAGAGACACGATAGTAATAAGTATGTAAAACATTTTACCTGCTGGAATCAATTGCTGGCTATGATGTTCGGACAACTTACCAATAGAGAAAGCCTAAGAGACCTAATAGTTGCAATTGATGCTCATAGTTCTAAATGCTATCATCTTGGTTTTGGCAAGAATGTGACCAGAAGCAATTTATCAAAGGCTAATGAGAACAGAGACTTCAAAATATTTGAAGAGTACGCCTACCATCTTATCGAGATAGCTAGAAAGAAACGATCCAATAGCGACTTCGAAATCCAGGGGAAAGTTTATGCTTTTGATTCAACTACCATTGACCTTTGCTTAAGTATTTTCTGGTGGGCTAAGTTCCGCTCGACAAAAGGAGGGCTAAAACTTCATACACTTTATGATATTACAACTCAGATTCCCGCATTTGTTCATATTACTCCTGCATCTGTTCATGACATGAATGCAATGGATGTAATCCCTTATGAACATGACGCTTATTACATATTTGACAGAGGCTATATGGATTTTGCAAGACTATATAACATAACCAGACATTCTGCAT
>MKTA01000002.1:940-145215 GCA_001897515.1 Bacteroidetes bacterium 41-46
CCCATTATAGAGCTGTTTAACAGTGCTGAAAATAATGACGTCAATGAACTTTTGTTTAACCAACAACTGTCCTTAAATTTTTAGTGAACAGTAATGATTAATTGTATTTAAATTAAAAAATGGCTTAACTTTACTACCATAAAACCTTAAAAGATACGCAACTATGAGTCAAAAACCCATCATAAGCTCAACATATAGGGCTATTTCAATCTTGTTCTTAACTTTTATTTTCTCAATTCCCTCATTCAGTCAAGGAAGATCCTACATTAAACAGATGATAAGAGAATGGGGAGAGTGTAGAAATGTTGCTATTACAAAAACGAATGGAGATCTGGCGCTGTACAGCACAAATGGGACTGCCCAATCTGGTCTTCCTGATGGATTAAGTAAAGCCTTAACTGAATTAAATAATGACAGGCAATACATTGATGATGTCCAGCTAACAGAAAATGGAAGATGGATGATATTATATGGTAATAATGGAATTAGATGGAATGATATTCCTTACAGCCTTGAGCAAAAACTTAGAGACTATAATAAAAGAAATGAAGTAATTAACTCTGTTACTTTTAACGATGCTGGTGATTGGATTGTAATAACTGATGAGTTCTATAGCTCTTCAAGCTCAGAAATTACTCAATGGCTAAAAGAAGGTGAATCTGCTCACGGGGAGCTTTGGGCTGCATGTATAACTGACGACGCAATGGTAGCAGTATATGCTAAAGGATATAAGTTTTATGGGAATGTTCCTGATTCTCTGAGAACAGCTTTAAAGAACACCAGCTTAGATGTATATCGCCTAAAAATTGCGGGTACAGCATGGTTTTTTGCTGACAAAAATGGTGGATATAATTATAATATGTGATAAGTTATTTGTAAAATGGTAAAGCAACTTACTATCCTGGCGATTTTATTCTTCTCTGTTGCCAATCAAAACATATCATTATGTCAAAACGTTACTAAGCACCCAAAAGTTGAGAGGCACAACGACTGGAGTTCTGGGGAAAATCCAATAGTTGAAGTAAATGTAAGCGATGAGTACACCATTGTTTTTTTTGACTATATCACACCAAGAAACATGAAGGATAGTTGGTTGTCATTGTCTTCAAAAACAACTATTAGTTCAAAATTACCAAAAATGTCATATTCTATTGTGAGCTGGGGAATATTGCTTGATAATCCTGAGACATTGGATTTTGATAAGCAATATGATGTAATGGCTGACAGGAGATATCGGCTTTATATGATTTTTCCACCAATTCCTTCAGGGATAGAGAAAGTTACAATACATGAAAATGTGGGTAAAAACTCATTCTTTTGGACAGGGATAATTATAAATAATCCCCTCATTAACAAAACTGAAAATTATCAAAATAGATCTAATGTTAAAACTGAAGAGGAGATTATAGATGTTAAAAGTTCGGGCAGTGGATTTGCTATTTCATCCAGAGGTTTGATTGTTACCAGTTATCATGTGGTTAAGGATGCTACCAGAATCAAGGTCAGAGGTGTAAATGGAAACTTTGATGTTGCATACAAGGCAAAAATTTTAACATTTGATAGAATTAATGATATTGCTATACTAGAGATATCTGATCCCTTATTTACTAATTTAGCTGAAATTCCCTATCAAATATCCTTTAATATCTCTGATGTAGGTGATGATGTTTTTGTGCTGGGGTACCCATTAAGAGCTCTAATGGGAGATGAAATAAAACTCACAAATGGGTTGATTAGCTCTAGATCTGGATTTCAAGGTGATATTACATCTTATCAGGTTTCGGCACCTGTGCAACCAGGAAATAGTGGAGGTCCATTATTCAACAAAGACGGGGATGTTATAGGAATAATTAACGCCAGGCTATCTATTGAAAGCGTATCTTATGCAGTAAAGACACCATATTTAAAAACTATGCTAGATTCTTATGGCAACAATAATAATCTGCCAACCATTAATCTGATAAGGAACTTGACCTTATCAGATAAGGTAAAAGCTATTAGAAACTTCGTTTACATTATAGAAACAAATTAGTTACGAACAACTTATTTGGCTGAATCTTATCTTTTTAAAAAATTCTTACCCAGCCACTTTCTCACAGGTTCATCGTACAATTTAAGGCATACGTAAGCCAGTGCTATTGATCCAAAGAAGAGTGCAAGTGCCCCAGGAAGTGACTGTTCAAAAGTAAGGGTCTCATTCTTTACCCAAGCATAATAGAGGTAGATAAATGGGTAATGAACCATATAGAGTGGATATGAGATGTCACCCAAAAACTTATTCAGGCGGGTAGTGAATCTACTCTTAGTCTCTCCTGACGCCCCGATATAGACCAGCAGAGGAAATGCCACAGCAAAACAGAATGTGTCGTAAAGACCATTCATCCATAGCTTTTCCGCCCCTCCAATCCTTGGGATTGCCGACAATATTACAATTGCAGCAGCTCCAAGCCAGAATGCGTATGAGACAACTCCGCGTTTGATTTTAGCTGATAGTCCATTGCCCTCTCCTCTCATGGGCTTAAACACTCTTGACATAAGCAATCCAGCTGAAAAGGCAAAAAGAAGACGAAGCAATCCTCCCAACATGTTATCCCCTGTCATAGAGTAACCGACACAGATATCACCGTATGGCCCCCAAATTGCAAAAATGGCCAGTCCAATACCGGCTGCTCCCACTAATCCCGACAAAACTTTTGTAGAGAGTTTGCGGATAAAAAACGCATAGAGGATATTGCCGATATACTCATAAAAGAGTGACCAAGTGGGTCCGTTAAGCGGATACATCTCTCCCACCCCTCTGATCTCTGACCCTGTAGTTGCAGGTATCATAAATGCATTTAAGATTGTGGCTAAAATAAGCATACCAAGAGATATCTTTGACACATCCCAAACAGAGCAGCCCTGTGTATAAAACATAGCTACCCCAATAAGTGCACCTATAACAACCATAGGGTGAAGCCTGATAAGTCTTCTCTTTATGAAGTCCTTAACCGACATACTCTTCCATCTGTCGTCATAGGCATAACCCATAACAAACCCGGATAAAATAAAGAAAAAGTCCACAGCCAGATAGCCGTGATTAATACGCTGGTCTATATGGCTTGTTGCAAAAGCCTCAAAAATGTGAAACCAGACAACTGTCAGTGCAGCGACCCCTCGTAAACCATCAAGTATATTATAATGCGGCTTTGTATCGGTAAAAGCCGCCGATGGAACATTCGTCATTTTCAGGAAAAAATTAGTGAATCAACCAATATTAAAGATTGAACTAAAACCGGAAATATCAAAAATCTCTTTGATTGAAGGTTGAAGCGATTTCAATAATAGTCTTCCTCCAGATGCCATCATCTTTTTATGTAATGAGAGGAATACTCTCAGACCTGAGCTACTTATATAATTTAAAGAGTTGCAATCCAACACAACTTCAGGAGTCTTAGTGTCTAATATTTTATTAATATCGTTTTCAAATTCACCATAATTTGTTGTATCAATTCGCCCCTCAATTGAAATAATAATCCTTTCGGGAGTTACTTGTGAAGTTATATTCATATTACCTGTTTAAAATTCTTAATTATTTAACTACTTTTCTGATTGTCAATACATTTACACCATCAATTCTGGCATACTCTACACTATCTGTCAACTTCTTTATAAGAAATATTCCCAACCCTCCTATCTCCCTCTCTTCTGCGGGGATGGTTGTATCTGGATCCTTCTTTGCTGTCGGGTCAAAGGCTCTTCCCCTGTCCCTTAGCTCTATCACCAACATATTCCCTTCACAGTCCAAAGATAAATCAATTTTCTCACTATCTCCCGGCTCATAAGCGTAAAAGACGATATTACTAAAGGCCTCCTCAATAACTAAATTTACTGTATTCCCCAACTCTTCAGGTAGTCCCAGTCTGCTTAACCGCTCCTCTGTCCAGTTGTTAATTCTCTGTAATTGTGCGATATCACTCTGCACTGTTATACTCTTTTCTGCCTCTTTACCCTTACTGTTATCTTCATCACTTCGTTTATACAATATGCTTAGCATTGTAAGATCATCTGACTGTTCATTATCGGCTACATGAAGCTTAACTGATCTTAGCACATCTTTGACAAGAGATTCAGGCAACCTTGATTCAGATATATTTATTGAATCAATCAGACGATTCTCAGAGAATAGTTCATTTGATGAATTTTCTGCCTCAGTGAGTCCGTCAGTATAGAGAAATATTTGATCACCGCCATTCAGCTTTGTAAACTGCTCATTAAATGTAAAATCATCAAATAGTCCAAGTGGAATACCTTTAGTAATCTCAAAATACTCTGCCTTCGCTCCACTCTTTATCAATACCGGTGGGTTATGGCCGGCATTACAATATCTCAGGTCTCCTGTCGTAGTGTCAAGTATTCCAATAAAGAATGTTACAAACATATTGGAGTCGTTGTTTAAACAGAGTGTGGAATTTATCTCGGAAAGTATTGTTGCTGTTGTCTTATCTCTATCTGCAAGAGAGCGCAGGAGCGTCCTTGTAACTGCCATAAACAGGGATGCAGGAATACCCTTCCCCGACACATCGCCTATGGCAAAACAGAGGTTCCTCTCATCAAGCAGGAAGAAATCGTAGAGGTCACCACCCACCTCCTTTGCTGATTCAAGCATTGCGTATAAATCAATTTGTTTAATCTGAGGAAAAGGTGGAAATATATGTGGTATCATCCCCATTTGAATCTCTTTTGCTATTCTCAGCTCACTCTCAATTTTCTCTTTCGCGGTGGTAGTCTCTCTTAAGTTACTAATATAAACAGTAAGCTCTCTCTGCATAAACTCAAAAGAGTCTCTGAGCTCTCTCATCTCATCTTTGCTTGTTATCTGAGGAAGTTCTGCGGAGAAGTTCCCCTCAGCCACAACCCTAGCGCTCTTTGCGAATTTAGTTAAAGGCCTAAGCATCCTTCCCACAATAGTTGAGATAAATATTATCAGTAGTGCCAATGCTATTGCTGAGAGAATCACAATAACCAGATTGAGTTTCTGCAGAGATGCGTACATCTCTTTATATGGATAGATAACTCCCAAAGACCATCCGGTTGATGTTATCGGCTCATAATAGAGAAGTGCCTTACCAATTTGGGGCAGTTCAATTGTATCAAATCCAGACTCACCTCTAATCATACTCCTGCCTATCTCCCTCAATTTTGGAATTTCCATCTCTTTTGCTCTAGTGAAGATAGTGTGGTTCATAATGTTATTCCTGTCGGGGTGTGTAACATAGACTCCGTTACCTGATATTAATAGGGCATATCCGGACTCTAAGATTTTCACTGAACTTACCGTTTGGGTTAACCATTCAAGCGATATATCTATAGTTATGATTCCGGCAAACTCTCTGTTTCCGTTTTTAATTAGATAAAAGGGGTGTGAATATGTTGAGAGGAGGGCATTTGCTCCACCTTCATCATAATAAGGCTCAGTCCAGTATGGTTTTTTAAGCATGGCCGGTATCTGATACCAGTCCATTATCAAGTAGTTATATGTCTCTGACCCCAGATTTATTGATTCTACAATTGAATCATTTCTGTATGCGTATGGTGAAAAAAGGCGTCTGTTTTTATCCGGCTTAAATGCAATGGCGCTTGCGTAGATTAGCGGATTGTTCTCTACCAGCTTTTTAAGAAAATGGTAGAGTGAGTCTCTCTCCAGAGATCCGCTCTCCATCATCCATGCAAGATTTGCGGGAATAAGCTCTGCCTGTTTAACAATTTTTTCTATGCTGTGAACGCTGTTTTTGGCTGTCATCTGAGCATTTGCAGCTGTATGTTCAGCGATTGAACTTCTTGCAAACAGGTAGTAGGCTGTTACTATTGCAGCTCCTAAAAGTAGTATGGCCGGGAGCAGTCTGCTAATAATACGATATGATAGTTTCTCTCTTATCATCAGGTAAAAATTAATCCTCATTTAATTGATAACAGAGGTAACCAATTGAAGATCCTGCTTGCTGAGTTTACCTCTTCCAACAGGTTTCTCTCCGGGATCAATTGCCTCCAGTACCCTCTCCAGCATCCACCTCTGATGGACTCTGTTGTTTGGAAGATTTGCATTTTTCATGTGTCTTACAACAAGATCTATAGCATAATCTTTATGGTTAGCCGCATATTCCCAACCTTTTAGAGTAGCCTCTGCAAATGCCTCCATAACTTCAGGGTTCTCCTTATACTTACTCTCAAGGCAGTATAGCGCATCTTCCGGGACATTCAGCCCAAGATCCCTCATAAAAAATGTGTTGAGCTCTTCCGGATTAACGCCGCAATTTACAATGGTATTGTACTCATTGTAATGCATAACTGTCATTGCATCCACTCCCCCCTCCAAAAAGAGATTGACTGTGTTTAAAATCCTTACTATTCTAACATCAATTTTCCTCTCTTCAAGCATTGCAAATATCAGGTCATCAAATCCGCTGCTCCAAATCCCCAGTTTTCGTCCTCCAAGATCTTCAACACTCTCAATTCCGCTCTCCTTGCGGGATACAATCATTAATGAAGAGTGTTGAAGCATCTGTGCGAAATGTTTTATCGGAAGCCCCCTTCTCTGCGCTTTCATTCCGTGTATCAGGAAAGCCGATACTATATCGGCCTCCCCCATGGTCAGAATTTTTATTATATCCGATGTGGCCGATGGGTGTTTAATGGTTACATCCAGACCCGCCTGACTATAATAACCCTGCTCCAGAGCAATGTAATATCCGGCAAACTGAGCCTGAGGCTGCCATTGAGGTGTGAATACAATCTTGCTTCTCTCTTGTGCACTTATATTTTGAATAAATGTCAAGAGTAGCAGAGCGATAAGAAAACTTTTAGGAATTCTCATTTTTATCCCTTTCTATTTTCAGACTATATAAAAGATAAAACCTCTTTATCAAGCCCTACTATTCCATTAAGAGCCTCACTGTCTAATATGATCCCCAACTTTTCGGCGTCAAAAAAAACGATTATATTGAGCATTTCACTATCTGTAAATCCGGTTTTAAGAATTTCACTATCAGTGAACCCGGCTTTGAGCATTTCGCTGTCAAAGAAACCCACTTTAAGCTGTTCCACATCTCTCTGAATTGCAGACTTTACTTCATTAGCAACAGATCCGGCAGTATTTTCTGTGTCAATATTATATTTTGAAATAAGAGCTGTTCTTTTTTCATCCTTTGTCAGGATTGCATTTCTTAACTCGTTTATTGCAAGTTGATTAAATGCATCATTAACTGACTGAGGAAGAGAACCCTCACTCTCTTTAACATAAACGTCAAGGTTGTCAATAAAGTCAAGAACTGCTACATTTCTGTATCTGATCTGTGTTATGATATTAACCGCCTGATTAAATGTATTTCTTAACATGGCAGGATTAAACTGGTCAACTCTCTCTAATGTCAAAACAGCAGCAAGTATATCGTTTCTGGTATTATTAAGAAAATCAGAATAGGATTTGAGTTCATTCAAATTAAACTCCATTTTAGTTTTTAGATCCGGTATCTGATCTGTCGCCTCTACCATCTGATCTATAAGTTCAGACCTGCTTACAGAGTTCATGTAATAATAAGAGAGTAATTGTACCAAAGCCTCTCTTCTCTCGCCCTCCTGAACAAGCTGATCCCTTAGCATTATATCAGATTCTGTTGCCTTTGTGTTTCTGTACTTTTTAACTTTTGCAATAGTACCTGCGATAGCATCGCTCTTTTTTGGCCTTGGGTATTCCAGGCTTATTCCGGTAATAAATCCAATGGCAAATGCCAGGATTATACCAAAAGTTACAAAAATTTTTACTTTAGTTTTCATATGTCTGAAATAGGTTAATTAGTTTCCCAACAATTTTAACGATATCATAAATTGTCCCTTTGGCACCTCTCCTCTCTCTGCAAGTCTTGCATATCCGAATGACCATGTAGTCTTAAAATACGAAAACATTACAAGTTGAATATCAACCTGTCCTCCAAAGTTAAATATATTTCTTATTGATTCTCTTTTTAAGGGGTCAGTTACAAGATGGGTTGCAAAAAGTGACGGTTTGATATATGTAGGATAGAGCCACGTAGTACCTACTCCTCTCAATCTCAGGGGAGTTATATTTAACTCTCCTATAGTTTTAATATAACTGTTGGCTGGTATTTCATCTATCTCTGCCCCCGGGAATGCTAAAGCATTTCTATACTGTTCAGATGGCTGCCAGTCAATATAGTTATTACGGAATCCTCCAAAATAGAATTTTGAGAGTCCTGAAGAGTTATCTCCAAATGATTTTCCAATACTGTTTCTTATCCAAAAACTTGTATTCCTGAACCACGGAACAAGAATTCCAAAATCTTGTGAAGAGACTAGGGAGGGGAATAGTTTTCCATTTGCCAGATAATTTGTTGAGCTAACTGACCAGCTATAACCTGTTTCATCTCCTACTCCACCCAGAGTGGTACGCAATTTTGATATTGTATAGATCCCATAGAGAGACTGCATGCTTTTTATAGGTGATTCAACATTTTGATAAAATGGCAGAACCTCCATCAGACCATATGTAGTTAATCCAACACGGTACTCTCTTTTTAAAGGTTGCTTGAAACTAAAGTTTCTGTAGTACTCAATGCCAACCGAGTAACCTGCCCTTGAACGTCTTATAGGTCCAAAGAGGTCATAAAAATTAACCGGATTGAGATTAGCCTTTAACTCCCATCCCATATACTTCCACCTTAAAGCCAGATGAATCTTTTGCCAGTAACTATAGCAGCTCCAAGGTGATATACCGGTATACAAATCAATTACTGAGAGTCCGGCAGGATCTGTCCACTTAAAATTATACCCCACGGCCATACTCCTCTTAAATCCTGATATATCGGGATAACCATAGGCAAATCTCATCTCTTTAACCGGAAGGTATGACTTCTCGTATGAAATTGTATCCCCGACACTCTTTGCGCCTGCCGGGGGGAGTGACCACTCCTCAAGTTCACTGTTTTTCTCAATAGCAAGATGCCCAAGGTATTCAATAGAATTAGCATTTGTAACAGGCTCTGCTTTGATGAGTACAGGCATCATTCCGTCTCTGTGGTACTGAAGGGCAAGAAGAGAGTCTGAAGAGAGTTGAACCGGTGAAAAGAGCCCGCTCTTGGTATTGGATAGCATCTCCATCTTCTTGTCAGATAGATTAACACTCCATATATTGGAGACTCCTGTATAATAAGAGGTTCCTGTTACAGCCTTTTCATCTGAAGTGAATCTGAACTGACCGAATGTATTGTCTTCAGAATGAGCTAGAGATTGGAGAATTACTCTTCCCTGCATTGCGTCATTCAGGTTAAGCAGGATTAAAGTTTGCTCCCCTTTAATACCTGACAGCGTGGCAACCAGCTTCTCTCCGGATGGAGAGATATCAAGATCAAAGAGAGTTTTGCCAAAAGGAAGTGTATAGATGGGAACAACCGTATTATATGGCTCAGGAATCCTGACCAGTGTTGAGTATCCGTTATCATTCTGAACTCCCCATATACTTCTGTCTTTGCTGTTGAATACTATATCTCCGGTACGGGTCATGGAGTTAATAACTCTCTTTTTCCCTGAGTCAATATCAACTTTTACAAGATTCCTGAATTTTGAATTTTGCTCTGTAATAAAAAGAGCACCTCCATTTTTATCATATGCAATATGAGTGGTGTAGTACATCTGAGGGGAGTCCACTGAGGCAATTTTTCTTGTCTTGCCTGTTTTAACATCAATTTCAGCTACCTGAGACAAAATCCCGGGGTGGTTGATGGCTGCATAAATTTTCCCCCGTCCGGAGTCATAATAGAGTCGGGAGACATTCCCTAATGGTTTATCTGTTATACGGTTTAACTCTGTTATGGGATACTCTGAAATTGCCTCTATGTTTTTATTCTGGAAATCATACTCCCAAACTCTCCACTCCTCCCAGGCCTGTTTCACTGATTTATTATAGACACTTTTAAATTGGTTAGCGTAAAAGGCTTTGCTAGCCTCACTTCTGGAAAAAAGCTCTTTTAAACTCTCCACTCCATATTTGTACGCAAGATAGGTTACAAACCTGGTTCCGTACAGGTATGAGTTTGCTCCCACCTGAAAATCAATTGTGGTACCTTCAGTTTCAAGACCAATTAATGAATATAGGGGTTCTCCCTTTTCTACAATTGCCCTGAAATACATCTCGTCATAGGGGCCCATAGCTCTGCCAAGGCCACCGGACATCCATGTCTCCATAAATGTGGCAATACCCTCATGAAACCACCTTGGAGAGTACCATCTGGGTGTCGTGAGGTAACTCCAGAATGCTGATATTGGCTGCTCTTCGCTACGCAACACCTTTCCTCCAAACTTATCTCTGAAGAAAAGATCGCGCGAATTTGCCTTGTCAGCCATAACAATGTGGGTAAGCTCATGGTTGAAGAGCCACTGAAAGCGCTCATTTGAAGGGATTATATTAAATGCAAATGAGTATGGCTCAATACCCAGAACTACAAGATTAAATGGCATAACTATTGCCCCGCCGTGTCCTGAATCTTCAAAGTCAGTAAGCATTACATATGTTTTGTCATAGTCATAACTCCACAAAGAGTTGTGGAAATTCATTGCGTTACTGTGAGTGTTTACAACATGTGGAACAAGGTAATTATAGCGTTTTCCGATATAGATCATCTCAAGGTTACCTTTAACTGCTTTTGATATACTCTGTGCCATAGAGTTTTCACTAAACGCAAGTAGTGCAACCAAAGTAAAGAGACAATATTTAGCCACTCTATTCATACGGAATAATTAAGATAGTTGTTTTAATTTCCACAAATCGTTGTAACTCATTTTAATCAAAGGTGCCAAAGTCAGCTCTCCAACCTTGCCTATATCTCTTCTCAAATGCAATAACTCTTTCAATTTTTGTTCAATATCTTTTTCAATTGGCGGCTCAATACCGCTTTCCCTCAACAATATATTTCTCTTTGCTTTAACAGATAGCTCCAGGTAAAGAGATAAGTAACAATACATATCCAATATAATCTCCGGCTTAAATCTGTCTCTCAAAGAGTTAAGATAGATGCCGGCATTTGTCTCTGACACCTCTCCGCGACGAATTTTTGATAAAAGTTCAACTTCATTGTAAAATTCCAAATCCAACCATTTACGAAGAGCTCTCTCTTTAAAGTAAAAAATTGACAAAAAAAGGAGAGGCATAATCAGCAGTAATCCGAGAGTCTGGAGAAGGGGGTCAAAATAGAAGCTATTGAACAGTGAGTGCATCAGAATTGCAGTAACCAAACCAGATATTATATTTAATGGTCTGATTCTATGCTTGTCTGCCCTGCCGAGTGTTATCATGGCTAGCAGAGAGGTACACCCTCCGTGCATAATGGAGGTACCTAAGCCTCTGACAACCCAAATCAGTAGATTGGGGTCAGGATTTACATTCAGATAGTAAACATTTTCCGCAAGCGAGAACCCTGTACCTATTGCAAAACCGTAAATAATTGCGTCAATGGAAAAACCTATCTTTTTAGTTGACAGAAAGATATATATTACAAATGCTTTTAATATCTCCTCTGTGACTGGTGCCTGGATGAGAGTCAGAGCTTTGGGTGAATCTTCGCTGAATATGGGCAAAAAGGAGTTAAACAAATAGGAGATAAGTGCTGATAATATCCCCCACAAAAAACACATTATTAAAAGTTTATAGGAGACTAGCTTAAAACTGTCTAGCAGAAAAAGAAAAATCAGGAATATGACTGCCGGGAAAACACTGATTACCAAATCCATAAGCTAGTTAATTACAGCCTATTAAGAAATAATTTATTTTGCGGTTACAAGTTACGAAAATTCTTCTCCTTAAAGGAATATATTTGTGTGTATCTTCGCGCTCTGAAAATTAATTCTAAAATTTAGTTTAATGGTCTCTTGCGACGGGTTGTGTGTTGAGTTTGGCGGCACAGTACTGTTTGAAAATATTTCATTTGTTATTAACGATAATGACAGGATAGCCCTTATGGGCAAAAACGGAGCCGGGAAATCTACCCTGCTTAAGATACTGGCAGGGGAGCGTAACCCCTCCAGGGGGGTGATTTCGGCACCAAAGGACTCACTAATTGCATATCTGCCCCAGCATCTAATGACAGAGGATGGCAGAACAGTATTTGAGGAGGCATCACAGGCATTCAGCCATCTCCATGAAATTGAGGCTCAGATAGCCGATTACAACAAACAGCTGGAAGAGAGAACAGATTACGAATCTGAAGACTACTATAAGCTAATTGAGGATCTTTCTGCACTTAGTGAGAAGTACTATGCAGTTGATATAACTCATTTTGAGGAGGATGTGGAGAAGGTACTCCTTGGTCTGGGTTTTAAAAGGGATGAATTTACAAGACAAACATCTGAACTCAGCGGAGGGTGGAGAATGAGAATAGAGCTGGCAAAAATTCTATTGCGCAAGCCAGACGTCATACTTCTTGACGAACCTACTAACCACCTTGATATGGAGTCAATTATTTGGCTGGAGGAGTTTTTAATTAACCAAGCAAAGGCTGTTGTGCTTATATCTCATGACAAATCCTTTGTGGATAATGTCACAAACAGAACAATTGAGCTCACAATGGGCAGAATATACGACTACAAGGTAAATTACACCCACTACCTTGAGTTACGTAAAGAGAGACGTGAGCAACAACAGAGACAATATGAGGATCAGCAGAAGATGATTGCTGAGACAAAAGAGTTTATAGAGAGATTCAAAGGAACATACTCCAAGACTCTTCAGGTACAGTCAAGGGTTAAAATGCTTGAGAAGCTTGAGTTGGTTGAGGTGGACGAGATTGATACATCTGCCCTGAAGCTTAAATTTCCGCCCTCACCGCGAAGCGGAAATTTCCCGGTAATTATGGATAGTGTCGGTAAAAGCTATGGAGAGAAGAGGATATTTTCAAACGCCTCTCTGACAATTGACAGAGGAGATAAGGTTGCATTTGTCGGAAGAAACGGAGAGGGAAAATCAACCCTTGTCAAGTGCATTATGAGAGAGATTGAACACGAGGGAAAACTCACCCTTGGTCATAATGTGCAAATAGGCTATTTCGCTCAAAATCAAGCATCTTTGCTTGATGAAAATCTAACTGTGTTCCAAACAATTGATGATATTGCTGTGGGCGACATCCGCTCAAAAATAAGGGATCTGCTTGGTGCATTTATGTTTGGCAGAGATGATGTTGATAAAAAAGTTAAGGTCCTTTCAGGTGGAGAGAGAACTAGGCTAGCAATGATAAAACTGCTCCTTGAACCGGTTAATTTGCTTATATTGGATGAGCCGACAAACCATCTTGACCTTAGAACTAAAGAGATACTTAAACAGGCTCTTCTGGCATTTGACGGAACACTTATAGTTGTTTCTCACGACAGGGATTTCCTTGACGGGCTGGTTACAAAGGTATATGAGTTTGGAAACGGACAGGTCAGGGAGCATCTTGAGACTATTCAGGGATTCCTTGAAAAGAAAAAGATGGAGCATCTCAGAGAGATTGAGATGAAATCATAAAGAGAGTAATGCAGAAGAAAATTGCAGTCATAGGCGGTGGAGCAGCAGGTTTTTTTGCAGCAATCTCTGCAAAGGAGAACTTTCCTGAATCTGATGTAACCATTCTTGAGAAGTCTCAGCAACTCCTCTCAAAAGTCAGAGTATCCGGAGGTGGGAGATGCAATGTGACCAATGCATGTGAGACAATTGAGCAATTGTGCAGTGCATATCCAAGAGGGGGACGGCAGCTTAAAAAGCTATTTGGCTCATTCAATAACAGTCACACTATGGATTGGTTTGAGAATAGAGGGGTTTCACTTACAGTTCAGGAGGATATGTGTGTATTTCCTGTATCTCAAGACTCCGGCAGCATCATTGACTGTTTTATGACTGAGGCCGAAAGGCTTGGGATTAAAATATTGACAGGAGCAGCAATAGATGAGTTAAAGCCGACTACGGATGGATTGTGTCTTGGGTTCAAAGATCCTAAAAGAGCTGTTCAAGTCTTCGACAGAGTTATTGTTGCAACAGGGGGATCTCCAAAAAGAGAGGGGCTTGAATGGCTTGAGAGATGTGGCCATAAAATTGAAGACCCTGTCCCTTCACTCTTTTCATTTAATATGCCGTCAGAGCCGCTTAGAGACCTTATGGGGGTTGTGGTTGAAAACACGATCGTCTCTCTGCCGGGTACTCGGTTAAGGGCAGATGGTCCGATTCTTATAACACACTGGGGAGTAAGCGGGCCTGCAATTCTAAAGTTATCATCATATGGAGCAAGAATTTTAAACAAATCCGGATACAATTTCAAAATCTGCATAAACTGGATAAATGAGACCAACAACGAACTGGTTTTTGAAGAGATAAACTCAATATCTGAGGTAAATTCGGGCAAATTGCTAACATCTGTAAGACCCTACTCACTACCCGTTCGTCTGTGGAACCACCTGCTGGAACGGTGCGGGCTATCAGCAGAGAGACGCTGGTCTGAGTTAGGGAGAAAAGGTGTTAATAAAATTATCAACACACTTACAAATGACATATACTCGGTGAAAGGTAAAGCCACTTTCAGGGAGGAGTTTGTGACCTGTGGCGGAATTAGCCTTGAGAGTGTAAACATGAACACACTAGAGAGCAAAATTGTCCCAAATCTCTACTTCGCAGGAGAAATACTTGACATTGACGCAATAACCGGAGGATTCAATCTGCAGGCCGCATGGACTACGGGTTATATAGCCGGAAAATTATTAAAGAGCTGAAAATTACTCTATATAGGCAACCATCTGCACAATATGCAACATAATAAGTTGCAATCCGTTTTTAAGGAAAAATATAATGTTAAAAATATTTCCAAAATTTCTCATTTACGGATTGTTGATTCTGTCTATGAAACCTGCATATGGACAAATAAGTGTACCATATATAAATAATGATCCAGTCATTGACGGATTACCAGATATTAATCTTCAATCATTTAAATTAAATGAATTTGCAACTGCAAGAAAAAGCAATCCGGAAAATCCAGGCATTAAGGCTGGATATTATATTGCTTATTCAGAGAGTTTCCTATACCTCTACATTGAGGCATCGGCAGAGAAAATAATTTTTCGTGACAGAGGCTATCAGAATGGCGATGGGTTTCATTTAATGATTGGCAAACCTCTTCCTGACGGAGAGCCCGCCAGTGAATTTTATATTCTTGGCTTCTCTCCTGATGAAAATAATTATAACAAGTTGGTTTGGTATTATAATATTGACCTTTCAGGGAGGAGACTTGACTCAAAGACAAAGTATAAATCAGCAGAAAAAAACGGCAAAATATCTTTTGAACTTCTCCTTCCCTGGAGTGTGATATATCCGTATAACCCGTTACTCTCTGAGAAAATTGGGTTTAATCTCTGTTTTGTAAAGGCAATAGGAGAGGGAGAAAAGACTCTCTATTTTGTAAAAGAGGATAATAAATTTCAGAATGAGCAGTCTAAAAGAGAGTATGAAATACTCGATTTTAAAGCTCCCGCAACCAGAACTTCAAGTATTGTGTCAAGACCCATAAAAAACACAATTTCACATGGAGGAAATCTCCGAGTAAAGCTTTCAGGCTATAACAAAGAGGTGATAAATAAAATAATAACTGTGAGAATATTCTCTGGAGAAAATTCACTGGTTGCCACGAAAAATACTACAGTGGAATTTGAGCCGGGAATTTCAGAGCGGGAAATAATAGTTGATTGTGAAAATTTAATATCAGGTGGCTATATTTTAAGAGTTTTTGCTGACAATTTACTGATTGATGAACATTACATCTCTATTATTCATGATTACAATTTTAATGAGTGGAGAGCTAAATTAAATAGTCTTTCAGATAAACTTTCTGCCGGTAATTTAAATACTTTGAAATTTTACATTAATAATACTGAACATCTGCTAAGATCTGCCAAAGATTATGAATGCTCCTACTTTATAAGAAAAAACATATCTGAAGTTGATGAATTAATAAAGGCTCTTGAGGAGGTATCCCCTTCTTGTCTATTTGCACGGAAGCGGAGAGGATGACAGGGCTTTGGAAAGAACTGATATTCTCCCAGAGGAATTTATAGTAGTTGCTCCGGGTGGAGCAGGCACATCAAACTGCTTTGCAACTAAAGAGGCGCAAAATGATATTGAAGAATCTATCTCGGATGTAATTAAAAACTTCAATATTGATACTGCAAAGATTATTCTTAGCGGCTTTTCTATGGGTGGATACGGAGTCTATAGAACCTTTTATGAAAACCCATCAAGATATTGTGCAATAGCGATATTATCAGGTCATCCTGATTTAGCAAGGAGATGGATTAATAGAGAAGAAATTAACTTTCTAGATAAAAAGAATCTAACAAAATTTGGCTCTGTTCCAATATATGTTTTTCACGGTAAAGGAGACCTCAACTGTCCTTTTGAACTTACAGTAAGAGTTGTAGAAAATTTAAAGTCAATAGGTGCAAATATTACTTTTATAGCCGACGACTCTGGTCACGGGGTATTAAGTATTGAAAGCAGAAACAGATACTATACTTGGTTAAAAGAACAGCTGCAAAGTCTCCACTAATACAACGATAGCCACTTTATGTTGAACCATCTCCCCCTTTTTTCACTCTGCCGGCATCTTTCAGGCTTTTGCTTATAATCCACTCCAACTGACCATTTATACTACGAAATTCATCTGCAGCCCACTTCTCAATGGCCTTCATGGTATCGACGTCAATTCTTAATACAAATGTCTTCTTCTCTGCCATCTATTATGTTTTTTACTGATTTAAAGTACCTGTGTTGATTACCGGAGAGGTCTCCCTGTCTCCACATAATACCACTAGCAAATTACTTACCATTGCAGCTTTTTTCTCCTCGTCCAGATCCACAATATTCTTTTTAGACAGAAGCTGCAGAGCTCCTTCAACCATTCCTACTGCACCCTCTACCATTTTAATTCTTGCTGCTATAATGGCAGATGCCTGTTGCCTCTTAAGCATTGCCTGAGCAATTTCCGGAGCATATGCAAGATATCCTATTCTTGCCTCAATGACAGTAAGACCGGCAAGCTTAAGCCTTTCACAAATCTCCTCCTCAAGGCATTTGCTTACATCTTCAAAATTTGAGCTAAGAGTTACTGATGCACCCTCATCTTCAAACTGATCATAAGGGAATGAACCTGCCAGTTTGCGAACTGCAGCATCTGTCTGAACTTTAACAAATTGCTCATAATTATCTACATCAAATAGAGCTTTGTAGGTATCATCAACCTTCCACACTAAAATTGAGCTAATTAGAATTGGGTTTCCCAACTTGTCATTTACTTTTATTCTTTCACTCTCAAAATTTCTTGCCTTAAGTGATATAGAGGTCTTTTGGAAAAATGGATTTGCCCAGAAGAATCCGTTTTCCTTAATTGAACCCTTGTATGCTCCAAAGAGCAGAATTACTTTTGAATTGTTTGGACTGATAATGAAAAAGCCCATTAAAGTAAACACAAGTACCACCATGGCGACAATAGCGGGAAACACCCACTCATTAATAAATGAGAAAACAACAAAAATGGCGACTAATAGTGCTAAAGCTAATATAATATAGCCATTAACAACTTTAATTGAAGATTCGCTTTTCATAATTTATGATATTATTTTGATATTATTACAACATCAAATATAATGCAATTAATTTATTAACCAAAAATAAATTATAACTTTACAACATCTAAGAAACTACAATGCATATTCGCTATAGCAATCTTCTTAATAATAACCTGAGTAATAATAATATTCGGGCAGGGAGGTTGTATAATAAAGTGTAATTAAGATAAATATATTAAAAAATAACACTGAAGAGAGCCTCCCGCAACGGAGGCTCTCTTTTTTAATAACCTCAAAACAATATAATAATGGATTATCATCAGCTGTTGGAAACCGAATGGGCAATTGCCTTTGTTAAAGAGCGTTTTGAAAAGCATCTCTGCTACGGTCTCAATCTTTTAAGAGTATCATCACCTATTGCTGTTCTTGAGGGCAAAGGAATTAATGATGATCTGAATGGTTTTGAGCGTCCGGTCTCTTTTCCGGTTAAGTCTCTTGGAGATAACAGAGCGCAGGTTGTTCACTCTCTCGCAAAATGGAAAAGGTTAAGGCTTATGCAAATGGGAATGCCTCCCGGTAGAGGAATTATAACCGATATGAGGGCGTTGAGGCCTGATGAGGAGTATACAAATCTACATTCTGTCTATGTTGATCAGTGGGACTGGGAGCAGAGAATAGAGGAGAATGAAAGAGGGCTAAAGAGGCTAAGAGAGTGTGTCAATATTATCTACAAAGCTTTGAAAGATACAGAGAAAGAGGTCTCATCCAGATATCCCGACATTCCATCTGTTTTACCGGAAAGAATATTTTTTATTCATTCGGAGGAGCTAATTAAGATGTATCCGGGACTTAATGGAAAAGAGAGAGAGCAGGAGGCTGCAAGAGAATATGGAGCAGTATTTATAATTGGGATAGGAGGAGAACTTTCAAATGGAGTAGCACACGATCTCAGAGCTCCCGATTATGATGACTGGAGCTCACCCAATGAAGATGGATATATGGGTTTAAACGGTGATATTATTGTTTGGCATCCTGTTCTTAACTGCGCTCTGGAACTCTCATCTATGGGAATACGGGTCAATCCGGAAGCATTGGTTAGGCAATTAACATTAAGAAAATGCGAACAAAGAGCCCTACTACCCTACCACTCAATGTTAATCAAAGGGATGATGCCCGAATCTGTCGGTGGTGGAATTGGTCAGTCTCGTGTATGTATGTTTATGCTAAAGAAAAGGCATATTGGTGAGGTACAGGTTGGAATCTGGTCAGATGAGCAGAGAGAATCACTCGCTCTGGAGGGGGTTGAGCTGTTATAAAGTAATCTCCCATTCTTTCTGATACTATTCAACCATTAAAAAATATGTTAATGAAGGGGTGTGGATTTCGCTCCTAATTTTTTATCTTTGCACTCCAATTTGTTTCCGGGGTGTGGCGCAGTTGGCTAGCGCACTTCGTTAGGGACGAAGAGGTCGCCCGTTCGAGCCGGGTCACCCCGACATTAATTATGCTGGCAACAAGTGAAATACTTATCAGGCTTCTGCTTGCATCACTCTTTGGCGGGCTTATAGGGCTGGAGAGGGAGAGGAAGGACTGGGCAGCAGGCCTCAGGACCCATATGATGGTGAGCGTGGGCTCTTGCCTGATAATGATTGTATCAGCTTTCGGTTTCTCTGACATTCTTGGTACAGAAAATGTCTCTCTGGACCCGTCACGTGTAGCATCTCAGGTTATAAGCGGGATTGGATTTATTGGCGCCGGCACAATTCTTTTTCTGAAACAGGGTGCCATCAGGGGCCTAACAACAGCATCCGGGCTCTGGACTGTAGCCGCAATTGGTCTTGCAACAGGAGGCGGACTCTACCTCGCGGCCGGCGCCACCACTGTAATAGCACTTATTATCCTCTGGGCCCTCAAACCTCTTGAGCAGGTCTATTTCAGAAAATATAAGCCTATATCAATCCGTGTTGTAACACACACCGGAACAGATTCAGATTTTATAAGGCATCTCTTGGAAAAAAAAGAGCTTAAACTCCAAACTTTCAATCTTGAACGCAATGAGAGCGAGATTGTTTACGAACTCAAATTTGAACATACCGAACTCTCAAAACTTGATTTAATAATACAGGAGCTTAGAAACGATCCCGCAATAAAAGAGATAAGCTGGAATAGATAGGCATTGGAAAAATTGCTACCTTTATTTCTCATTATTCCTAAGCTTTTATGAAAAAATTACTATTCACAGCACTTCTTCTGCTATTTTGGGCAGCTGTTCCGGCTCAGAACAGACAATCTGCATCTACAGAACAAACATTAGAATCTCAATTACTTAAAGAAATAGCCAGTCTCAGGAGGGAGATTCAGGGCTACAGACACACACACGACCAGATAATAAAAAAGGTTGATGACCTGATGTGGCATCAAATGCTCGGCGATATCTCCTATGTTGATAAGGTAAGGCTGACAGGCCCCCCAAGATGGAAACCGAAAAGGGAGGGGGACAGATTTGCAGCAAATCCTCTTCAGTTCTACACCTATGTCTTTATACCCAAAGATCTGGACAGAGACAAAAAATACCCACTTATTGTCCTTCCACACAGTGGCATACATGCGGATTTCTCTACATATTATGCACATATTGTGAGAGAACTTATTGCTCAGGGCTATGTCGTTGTTTCTGCCGAGTACAGGGGCTCTACCGGATATGGAAGAGATACATACGAAAATATTGATTACGGAGGGCTGGAGAATGAGGATGTGATGGTTAGCCGCGATTATATGCTTGAAAATTACAGCTTTGTTGATAAAGACAGAGTGGCAATAATTGGCTGGAGCCATGGCGGAATGATCTCACTTATGAATATTTTACGATATCCGGAAAAATTCAAGTGCGCTTTTGCCGGTGTACCGGTAAGCGATCTGGCAAACAGGCTTGCATCTCACGATGCATCATACACAGCTTATTTTACAGCACCATACCACATTGGAAAGTCAATTGAAGAGGATCCCGCAGAGTACAAAAGACGCTCACCTTCAACATACGCCCATCTGCTTGACAGACCACTGCTTATACATACAAACACAAACGACAACGATGTTTACGTTGAGGAGGTTCTCCTTATGATTGACTCCCTGAAGACTCACAATAAAAAGTTTGAGTATAAGATATTCAAAGATGCTGCCGGTGGACATGGTTTTGACAGAATTGATTCAAAAGAATCAACTGATATAAGGTTTACGATTCACAAATTCCTTGAGAGATATCTGAATCCTCCCAAACCATTCAATAGCGAGGCAGATATGAGGCGTGCCGCATACAGGTTCTAATCTCTTCTTAAAAAAACTGAGATATGGAGTTGATGGTATTGGTATTTATTATCGGCTATATCTTTATAGCACTGGAACACAGAGTGCGGATAGATAAAGCCGCCATTGCCCTCCTTACCGGAGGGGCTCTATGGGTTCTCTATATACTCATCTCGCCTCTCTCAGTTCAAACAGTCTTTCCTGACAGCTTCAGAGAGTTCATCTCAAATCAGAGCTCACTCTCGCTGCTTCCGCTAATTGAACAGTGCAGAGGATACATTGTGGATGTGCATATAATTGAGAGTCTTGGAGAGATCTCTGAGACCCTCTTTTTTCTGATGGGTGCCATGACTATCGTTGAGTTAGTGGATGTACATGGCGGTTTTTACATAATTACCGACAGGATTTCTACTAACAACAAAAGAGTACTGCTCATTTTAATTGCCTTTATCACATTCTTTATGAGTGCGATACTTGACAATCTCACTACATCTATTGTTATGATTATGATGGTTAGAAAGCTTGTCCCTAACTACAAAGAGAGGTGGGTTTACGGCAGCATAATAATCATTGCCGCTAACAGCGGAGGGGCTTGGTCACCGATTGGGGATGTAACCACAATTATGCTCTGGATTAAAGGTAAGATTACTACTGCACCGGTTATTACAAAACTTTTTATTCCAAGCCTGATATCAATGCTGATCCCCACCATACTTGCATCAAGAATGTTGAAAGGAGAGCTGCCTGAAGGGGCTAAAAAGGCTGCCGGACATATCTCTACAATCCTTAGCGAAAAAGAGAGATTCATTCTTTCAGCTATGGGTGTGCTGGCATTGGTTCTTGTGCCGGTATTCAAATTTGTAACACAACTCCCTCCCTTTGTTGGGGTTTTGATTGGGCTCAGTTTATTATGGATATATACTGAGATAATCTATTCAAGAAAAAAAACAAGCGAAACACTTAAACACAGAGTTACCAGAGTCCTCAAGAGGGTGGATACCGCGACTATACTCTTTTTCCTTGGAATCCTGCTGGCAGTGAATGCTCTTCAGGGTACCGGCATTTTAAATACAATGGGGGAATTTCTGGAGGAGCGAGTACATAACATATATTTAATCAATATAGCAATTGGATTCCTCTCTGCTATAGTTGACAATGTGCCTCTGGTTGCTGTAGCTATGGGAATGTATCCCCTTGCAGATGCATCAATGATTTCAACTGCTGCAGACCCACTTTTCATGCAGACCTTTGTACAGGATGGAAGCTTCTGGCTCTTCCTTGCATACTGTGCGGGTGTAGGTGGCAGCATTCTGATTATTGGTTCAGCCGCAGGTGTCGTGATAATGGGAATTGAAAAAATATCATTTGGATGGTATCTTAAAAATTTTTCAATTCTGGCTCTTGCCGGATACCTTGCCGGAGCAGGAGCATTTGTGCTGATTGATATCTACTTATAAAAGCCAAAATTCAGATATGGAGCATCTTGCCTGGATTGGTCTGTCGCAAAGTCTGTTTGGAGCTCTTCTTGTGGGGAGCAAATCAAATGCATCTCTTCCGGACAAAATACTTTCAATTTGGCTACTGTTAATGGCTGTGGTTTTCCTGTCTCTTGGACTTGATATAAGAAGCAACTCCTTCACAACTCTTACAAGCTCATTCCTACTCTTCAATCCCCTTCTATACCTCTACTCAGCAGGCTCCACAGTTAAGGGCTTCAAACTTAAGTGGACACACACATTTCATCTCCTCCCCTTCATCTTTTTTGAGGCGTACTCACATATTACAAAAATTGAGTTTTTGCCCGGTGCCTATTTTGAAAGAGATGGAGAGTTTTTAATAAGGATTATCTTTGGAGTAGTTAATATTGCCTCATGGTTTGGATACACTGCAGTCGCCCTGATGTTGATTCACAAACACAGAATGAGACTAAAAGATGAGCTCTCCTCAATAGACTCAATGGACAAACTAAGCTGGCTTCTCTTTATATCCATCTTCTATACAGTATATTGGATTGTGTTGCTCATTGTGTCTCTGACAATAGTTTCTATTAGATCCTCCAGTCTCTTTCCAATGGTCTATAATTACGCTGTACTCCTGGGTATGGCATTTATCATAACATATTACGGAGTAAGGCAAAGGGAGATTGCCCGTTTTTTCAGAGAGGCCGACGCAGAGTCGGAGAGCATAAATGAGGGAGATGAGAATATGAGGCATGTCAATGTTGAAAGGGCTATCAGGAGCTTTATGGAGGAGGAACGTGGTTTCACAAATCCGGAACTTAGCCTCCAGTCACTGTCAGAGAGTAGCGGATTTCCCAGATATCTTGTAACGGAAGTATTGAACAACAGGATGGGTACTAACTTCTTTACCTATGTAAACGGCCTAAGAACCCAAGAGGCAAAGCGACTCCTCTCCTCCCCCGATAATAAATATTCAATAGAGGCCATTGGTTTTGAGTGCGGTTTCAAAAGCCGGTCATCATTCTACACATTCTTTAAAAAGAGTGTCGGAATGACTCCAAACGAGTTCAAACTCTCTGCATTGAGGCAAAAGGATGTATGAATCTGTTCAATCCGTACAAATTTCTCTTGAGATGCGGATTCAATATCTGTAACTTTGTCTCATTAAAGATTAATAAAATGAAGAAATTTGCAATTGCGGCCCTTCTACTCTTGACACCTCTTCTAATGAATGCACAGGAGAACTTCAGGGAGAGGGCAGAGTTCAGCGGATATGTAAGAGGCTCATTCCAGGGTTTCTCAAAAAACTATGATCTCTCAAATGTCTTTGCACAGTTTGCGCTTAAGGGCAAGTACTCAGGTAAGCATACAATATTCAATGCTGAGGTTTGGTTTCTGGGAGGGCACCATTTCGGAGAGTTTTATAACAGACTTGAGATAATGGATGCATATGCCGGATATGTATCAGACAAATTTGACTTTCTAGCGGGGAATCAGATTGTAAAATGGGGAAGGACAGACGGATTCAGTCCAACAGACAACATCTCCCCTAGGGACTACTTCTTCCTTACTTCCGATATTGACGACCAGCTTAGGGCAAACCTCATGGCAAGGATTAAATACAGGTTTAACCCATATATTGATCTTGATATTATTGCTATCCCATTTTACAAACAATCAAATTACCGTTTTGATCTTTTTGATATGGGAGGAATGGCAAAATTTGGAGAGGAGACAAATCCTGAATTCAGTTTTTCAAATGCCACACTGGCCGGAAGGCTCAATTTTGAGCTACCCGGAGCCGGATTCTCACTCTCATATTTCAGAGGATTTGACCCTTACCACGGATTCAATTTAAAGGGGATAGAGCTGGATATAAACGCTCCTAATCCTATGCCCACCATAAACTACTCCTCCACTCCATACAGGAAACAGACCATTGGAGCAGATTTTGCCATTCCGTCAGGATCCTGGATTTTCAGGGGAGAGGCGGCCTGGAATATTACAAAGGGCGGAGATGATTCTCTCTTCATCCCCCTCCCCTCTCTGGCATACGTTGCAGCAGTAGAAAAGGAGTTCTGGGGAGTAATGGGGATATTCCAGTATATCGGAAGGTATACACCCTCTTATAAGCCAATATTTGAGCCTCAGCCGGCAGGAACAGATCCTGACCAGATGCTTCTGTATATGGGAGAGATGGTGGAGTATCAAACCCGACTCTTCAACAGGAAAATATTTGGACAGCAGAAGAGGAGTAACCATGCATTTGCCCTGACAGCAAGGAGGAGTTTCGCTTATGACACTATTACGGCAGAGCTGACAGCTTATTACAATATTACATCAAAAGAGTTCCTGCTGCGGCCAAAGCTCTCCTGGACCATCGCCGACAATCTCTCAATGGCAATAGGTGGACATATTATGACTGGCGAAAAGGAGTCTCTTTATGACTACTCCGGACCTGTAATGAACGGTCTGTTTCTTGAATTAAAAGCATCATTCTGACATGGATAAAAGATCATTTGTACTTAGAAACCGCAAATTAATAATTGTATTAACTCTCCTGCTGGCAGCTGTCGCTACTGTGCCTCTCTTTTCCTTAAAGATTAACCCTGACCTTGAGAGCTACCTTCCTGACAACATTGAATCAAGAATCAATAACAACAAGGTTGGAGAGATGTTTGGAACTAAAGAGCCAATTGTCGTCATTCTCTCAACAGAAGATGTACTGGCTCCCCAAACACTTGAGAGGATTGACAACCTTACCTCTAGCTTTCTGGATATGGGAATCCTCTCTCCTGTCCAATCTCTCTCAACGGCTAAAAATATCCGTAGTGAAGATGGAATGATGCTGGTTGACCCGGTAATTGAATCCTATCCTCAGGATGATGATGAGATAGAGGAGTTGAGAGAGAGTATCCGCCAGAACGACCTTGCTTACAAACTCTTAGTCTCTGAAGATTTTAAAAATACTATGATCCTGTTAAACTCAGACCTCTCTGTTAAGGATGCTGAGCTTATGAATATGATAGACTCTGTAATAAACCTCTATCCCGGGAGTGAGGAGGTTCTTATTAACGGGCAGCCATATCTCAGAGGTGAAGCTAATGAGAAGATCAGCAAGGATATAATGATTCTTCTCCCATTGGGTCTTCTGCTTATGCTGATCTTTTTCTGGATCTCATTCAGGGAGTTCAAGGGGGTTATCCTGCCATTTGGAGTTGTTCTGATCTCTATAGCAATCTCAATGTCTCTGATTCCTTTGCTGGGATGGGAGCTTAGCATAATTGGTGTTCTTATCCCGATAATGATGATTGCAATTGCAAATAACTATGGTGTCCATTTCATTGCAAGATATCAGGAGCTAAATGCGACGGATCCGAATACCACAATGGAGGAGATTGTGGAGGAGGCTCTCTCATACCTTAAAAGACCGGTGGTTATTTGCGGCTTAACTACTATTGTAGGGATTCTCGGACTCACTGTACATATACTTCTTCCGGCAAGCCAGATGGGGGTAGTATCCGCAATAGGCATAGCTATCGCCCTTTTGCTCAGTCTTACATTCATACCTGCTCTTCTCTCTTTTCTGAAAAAGGGTGCGCTCCATTTTCATCCGGATGGCGAAAGCAGAAGCCTTATTGCAAAAATGCTTAACAGCATTGGGAAGCTACTCGCAAGGCACCCCAAGAGGGTGCTTGCAGGGTTTGCAATCCTTTTTCTTGCAACTGCCTCCGGAATTGCTGCAATGGGCGTAGCCTCGGACTTTAATAATATACTTCCTGCAAAACACCCCTTTAATAAAAGCATTGATATTGCAAATAGCGAATTTGGCGGAAGTAAACTCATGACGGCTGTATTTGAGGGAGATATTAAGGATCCAGGGCTCCTGAAGAGGATGGAACACTATGAATCCGAACTTGTAAAGGTTAATGGTATTGGAAGTGCAACTTCTATTGCCAAAATAATCAGAAAGATGAGTACTGCTCTGAATGACCCTAATGAGGAGGGATACAATAAAATCCCTGACGACCGTGATGCTGTCGCTCAATATGTTGAGCTGTACTCAATGAATGGTGACCCGGCGGATTTTGAGCAGTTTGTGGACTTTGACTATACAAAGGCTGCAATGACTATTCAGTTCAACGCTGAAGGCATGAGGGATCTTGAGAGGGTAATAGCCTCTGTGGATAATATAATTGGAGATGACCCTGCATTAAGTTTTACCGGTGGATACTCCCTTGTTGAGAAGGAGATGAGTGAGTCAATTGTAAGGGGGCAATACTACTCTCTTCTGTTTGCTTTTGTTGCAATATTCATACTTCTGGCAATTATATTTAAAAGTATTTCAGCGGGGCTTCTAGGCTCTCTACCACTTCTCTTTGCCGTTGTTTGCACATTCGGCTTTATGGGATGGAGCGGTATAAAGCTGGATATTGTAACGGCATTGCTCTCCTCTGTCTCTATTGGGCTTGGAGTTGACTTCACCATCCATATGTTCTGGAGGATGAAAAGTGAAATTGCCTCTGGAAGGGAATACAGAGATGCTGCGGTAACTGCATTGAAGACAGCGGGAAGGGGAATTACAATCAATGCGCTCTCAGTAATGCTTGGTTTCTCAATTCTGTTTTTTTCATCATTTCCCATTATTAAATCTTTTGCCCTGCTCATTATACTATCCCTGCTATTCTGCCTTGTCTCCTCTTTGTTGTTAGTTCCCGCAATTTGTGTTACATTTAAACCCGGATTTCTAAAAAATGGAAAACGATATGAAAAGAGTGTTTAAATATTTCAATACATTAACAATCATACTGGTTACATCTTCATTTGCTGCATCTCAAAATCCAAGGGAGATAAGCAAAAAATCTGCTGACGCAATAGCTCTCGGCTCAATGGAGATGACGACAACCCTTAAAATCTTTGATGCAAAGGGTAATGCTAGGAGCCGTACATTGAATATGGCCAGCCGTAAATTCGGAGATGTTACAAAGATGATGATGAAATTTACGGATCCTGCCGATGTCAAAGGCACCTCCATTCTTATTTACGACTATGAAGAGAGAGCTGACGAAATGTGGATCTATATGCCTGCTCTCAAAAAGACAAGGAGGGTTGTAAGCAACGAGAGAGGGAAAAATTTCATGGGCTCTGAATTTACAAATGCTGATATGAGTAAACCAAATATTGAAGATTTTGATTATAAAATAATTTCGTCAGAAAACATCAACGGAAGGGCGTGTCACGTTATTGAGGCAACTCCTGTATCTCAGGAATCATTGCAATCCAACGGTTTTTCTAAAAAGGTCTCATATATTGACAAAGAGAATTATTTGTGCTATAAAATTGAATATTACGACCTTAAGGGTAAAATATTGAAGACTCAAACAATTGGAGACTACAGGCCTGTTGAGGGTGGTAGCTACTTCTACTATGAGATGGAGATGAAAAATGAACAGAATGGCAGGAAATCTGTTTTAAAGACAGAAAAGTTTAAGCCTCAATCTCAAATGACAGAGGCTCAATTCTCTCCATCAAATCTTGATAAATAGAGGATTATGACAAAAAAGACCTTTAATATAGGGGGGGCGCATTTCAAAAAAAAGGAGCTCTACGAAAAGGTTGACTCAGACCTTGAGATTGTTGAAATGCTATACGAGAGTGTTAAAGGTCAGATTCCGGGATATCTGGAGACTATTGGCGAGATTGTAACCTCATTAAATCAGAACATTTTGCTTACGCCTGAACAGATAGAGCAGCTCAGATTCTCATCCCATTCAATAAAAGGGTCTGCTTACAACCTCTGTTTTGAGAGGTTGGGCAACATTGCAAAAAGAGTTGAAATGACTGCAAGGGAGTGGGGATGCCCTGAGGCTGACAACAGCGGGGAGATGCTCCCCTATCTTTATGAATTATTAAGGGAGGAGTGGACTAAAGTCCTCTCTCTTATGAAAATCTGATTGCTATGCATATTATTGAAACATCTTATTGCTCAGACAAGTATCAGTACACTATGGGCAAGACTTTCCATGATTTGGGATTTGAAAACAAGCGAGCTGTTTTTAATCTATTTTACAGAAGTGCCCCCGATAAAAACAACTGGGCTGTTGTTAGCGGAGTTGAAGAGGCACTTCAGATGGTGGCAGCATTGGGAGGTAGAGATGAGGCCTTTTTTGAAAAGTTCCTTCCTGGTGATGAGTATGCCAAATACAGAAACTACCTCTCAAAGATGAAGTTTACCGGTAATATTTATGCCATGAATGAGGGGGAGATTGCTTTTCCGACACAGCCTGTAATTACAGTTGAGGCACCCCTTATTGAGGCCCAGCTTCTGGAGACCCCTCTTCTTACAATTATGAACCATCAAATGGCTATAGCAACCAAGGCATCCAGGGTAACCAGGAGCACAACTAAACCAATTAATGAGTTCGGATCCAGAAGGGCACACGGGCCATGGGCTGCTATTTACGGAGCTAAAGCTGCATACATTGGTGGGTGCTCCGGCACATCAAATATTCTTACATCTGATATCTTTGGGGTTCCTGCAACAGGTACTATGGCACACAGTTTTGTAACTGCATTTGGCTGCACCATCGCAGGTGAACTTGAGGCCTTCAATGCCTATATAAAAACTCACTATGGTGAGCCGCTTATCCTGCTGGTTGACACCTACGACACACTTAGATGCGGCGTAAGGAATGCTATAAAGGCCTTTAGACATAATGGGGTTGACGACAATTACCCGGCAAGTTTTGGGATAAGGCTAGATAGCGGGGACCTGACATATTTATCAAAAAAGGCAAGAGAGATGCTTGACAGTGCCGGGTTTAAAAAATGTAAGATTTTTGCCACCAACTCTCTTGATGAGTACATCATTGCAGAAATTGAGAGACAGGGTGCCCTTATTGACGCATACGGAGTGGGTGATGCAATTGCCACAAGCAAACACAACCCCTGTTTTGGGAATGTTTACAAACTTGTAGAAATTGATGGTACGGGAGTATTAAAGAGATCTGAAGATAAGAGCAAGGCCATAAATCCGGGATTTCAGATTAGCTACAGAATCATTTGCAACGGACACTTTAAAGGGGATATAACATGTCTGAGGGGCGACGAAACCTCAAAAAGGATTGAACGGTCTGATGAGCTTACAATAAGGGATGAGTTTGACGACACAAAAATTACAACATTCAGAGCGGGAAGTTATACGTGGAAAACATTGCAAAAGCCTGTAATGCAGGGTGGCGAAATTATTTCTAAAATGGGCTCTGTTGAGGATAGAAGAAATTACTATCTTAGCAACCTCCAAGGGCTGAATGAGACTCAGAAGAGACTTATAAATCCGCACTTCTACAAGGTGGATATCTCTGATGAACTCTTTGACCTGAAAAACAACTTGATTGAGTCGCTAGTTAACGAAATAAAAAGGTTTGATGAAGAGAGATAATTCTGCCTGTGTGCATGTTGTAGTTGATCTTTTGTACGACTTCATTGATGGCTCGCTTGCGTGTCATAACTCTGCTGAGGCTGTAAAAGAGTCCGTCAAATTTATTAATGAAAACAGAGATATGGCTGTTGCATACATATGTGACAACCACCCGGCCAACCACTCATCTTTCAGAGAGTTTGGGGGTATTTGGCCACCCCATTGTGTAAAAGGGACAAGAGGAGGCTCTATCCATGAGGATTTTTATAATTGTGTTGAGGAGATCGCTGCCAGGCCTTCACCAGAAAACACATTTCTTAAGGGAGAGGACCCAGCCAAAGAACAATACTCAGGTTATGAAGCAGTAAGTGCCGTTAGCGGAACACTTGATGAATTCATCCAAAAAATTTCCGGAGCAGAGGAGGAGTCCGCTGTATATGTTAGCGGAGTTGCGACAGAATTCTGTATAAACGCCACTGTAAGAGATCTTGCTGATTCCGGCAGACGGGTTTTTCTCCTCTCAAAAGCACTCGCTTATGTTGACAGGGAGGGGCATGAAAAAACATTGTCAGAACTATCAAAATATAATAATGTAACCTTAATCTGAAATGATCTACATCGGAATTGACCTTGGGGGAACAAAGGTTTCCGGAGCCCTTTTCAATAAAAACAATTCAATTCTTCTACGCGAAACGATGCTGCTTGAAGGAAGAGGGGGAGATGATGTTGGCGAGCTAATATGCAAAGTTTGCGATGAGGTTTTGAAAAAGGGAGGATTTAGTGCAGATGATGAAAAATGCATAGGGGTATGCGTCCCCGGAATTTCTTACTCAAAAACAGGCGCAGTCTGGTGTCCAAATATTCCCGGTTGGGAGAACTATCCTCTGAAAAGAGTAGTTCAGAACTACTTCCCTAACTCATCCATTACTATTGAGAGCGACAGAACCGCTTATATACTTGGAGAGGTAAGCCTTGGAGCGGCAAAGGGTTGCGACAATGCAATATTTATAGCAGTTGGGACTGGAATCGGAGCCGGGATTCTTATTGACGGAAGAGTTTTGCACGGAGCATCGGATATTGTGGGAGCAACCGGATGGATGGCTCTTAAACCTCCATACAGAAGTGAATGGGATGCATGTGGTTGTTTTGAGAGCCACGCATCAGGCACGGGAATTGCCTTACAGGCATCAGGCAGAGTAAAAAGTCTTATTTTTTCAGGTTGCAGGGAGGGAAGCTCTCTACTCGCTATTGAGCCTGATAAGATTACCTCAAAAGAGCTATTTGAGGCTTACGAAAAGGGGGATGAGCTCGCAAAGTCTGTAATTGGTGAGGCAATTGAGATGTGGGGTATGGCTGCAGCCAACTTTGTAAGCCTGTTTAACCCTGAGATGGTTATTTTTGGCGGCGGGCTTTTCGGCCCGGCCGCAAGGTTTATTGACAATATTTATGAGGAGGCTCAAAAGTGGGCCCAGCCAATAGCAATAAAACAGTGTAAATTCATGGCAACTCAGTTGCCAAACGATGCCGGTCTCTACGGAGCCGGTGCAATTGCAATAAAAAATGGAAAAGAGCAGATCTAACGGTGCCGTTCTTGCGGCGGGATTTTCAGGAATGGCCTTTTTTGGAATGGCCTTTGTAATATTAGGCACAGTACTCCCATCTCTTACTGAGAGATTCGGTCTCACAACAGCCAATGCATCAACGGTTGCCAGTCTTCTCCCTTTCGGGATTATGTTTGGATCTCTGATTTTTGGACCCATAATTGACAGATATGGTTACAAGATGCTCATTATAACCTCTACCCTGTTTACCGTGCTTGGCATGGAACTTCTTGCCTTTGCAGGCTCTGTCTCCATTGTTAGGCTGTCAATATTTATAATAGGTTTTGGAGGAGGGGTCCTTAACGGACTCTCAAATGCTCTTGTATCAGATGCCTCAACAGATAAGAGCAGACCATCAAATCTTAGTATTCTGGGCATCTTTTATACCGTTGGGGCTATTACCATCCCGCTTATCTACGCCTGGCTCAGTAAAAGCTACTCTTACGTTCCAATAGTATCAGGGGCAGGTGCAATAATGACACTATCTGCATTGGTCTATATGTTCATCACTTTCCCTAAAGGTAAATTTAATGAGGGGGGTGAATCTGTCAGTATCCTTAAACTTATTAAAGAGCCCACTCTGCTGCTTCTCTCATTTATTCTCTTCTTTCAAAGCGGTGTTGAGGGTATAAGCAGCTCCTGGACCCCCAACTATCTGGAACAGGTAAAAGAGTTTACAAAGGAGAACGCCCTTTACGCACTCAGTTTCGTGGTATTTGGACTTGGAACAGGAAGGGTGCTGCTTAGTCTGCTGTTAAGATTTGTCCACAGAAGAATTATTCTATACATAAGCATGATGCTTGCTTTCGCAGGGGCATTTATACTCGGTAATGCCGACAGCTCTGGAATAGCTATTACAGGGACCTTCCTTATTGGTATGGGTCTTGCCTCTACATTCCCTGTAATTATAGGGGAGCTTGGAGAAAAATACAAGGCAGTTTCAGGAACAGCTCTCAGCATTGCGCTATCTATAGCTCTTTTAGGAAATACACTTATCAATCTTCTGGTAGGGGCACTTGAACTTAAGGCACTCCCATATATGATTGCCTTCTGTGCAGTTGCGGTTATATTGATTTACTTTTTCAACACACAATATTCAAAAAACAAAAATTAGAGATGTTAGCATTAGAATGGTTAAACAACGCCAGAGCCGTAATGAGCTCAATTGAAGAGTCTCAGCTTGAGAACATTAAAAAAGCTGCCACTGTTATGGCAGACAGTATTGAAGCAGGTCGCTGGGTTCACACTTTTGGTTGTGGCCATGCGACTATTCCGGTTGAGGAGATGTACCCCCGAATCGGAGGCTTTGTAGGTTTTCACCCTATAGTTGAGCTTCCTCTCACCTTCTTCACAAGAATTACAGGCGAGATGGGTGTTCATCAGTTCCTCTATCTTGAGAGGGCAGAAGGATACGGTAACGCTATCATGAAGTCATACAACTTTGACAGCAGGGATACAATGTGGATTTTCTCACATACAGGAATAAACAATGTAAATATTGATGTTGCCCTCAGAGCAAAAGAGCTTGGCATGAAGGTAATTGTATTTGGTTCAGCAAAGGAGTCTGTTGGCAAAAAGACCAGACACTCATGTGGCAAAACTCTGTTTGAGCTGGCAGACATAGTTGTTGACTCCTGTGCGCCACTGGTTGATGCGAGCGTTCCGCTGAAAAATCACTATGACAAAGTGGGCCCGGTTTCAACAATGGCCTTCATAACTTTAGTTTGGATGACAGTAACAACAGTAGCCGAGATACTTGCCGACAGAGGTGTAAAGCTCTTTATCCACCCATCTCACAACATACCGGGCGATAATACTGCTCATGACAGACTAGATGCCTGCCTTGCAACTTACAAAGAGAGAGTGGCTGGAATCTAACCTCACAAATGCGGTTAACTCATTTTTTTGTATGTTTGCACCAGATATGGGCAACAGAACATACAAAACAGTAAAGATGACAGTGAGCATTGCAGCCTTAATGGCCGCTCTGCTCACTTTCAGTTATGCTTCAGGACAAAAAAGAAATCTGACCAAGGCTCAGCGAGACTCAATCCAGGCTGTAAGAGACAGCATTTTGGATGCCAAGCCAATGTATCTTGAGAGCTATTTTATTCCTGACTCTCTCAAATTCAAAAGAATAATACTGTGGAAGCATGACAGCTATCTGAACCGGATATCCGGAATGCTGAAACAGGATACGACTGCAGACTATAACTACCACTTTCTTCCCTTTATGAAAAAAGATGTGGGTGCAGAGTATTTAGGTGTTTCAGGATCCGCAGCTCAGTACAGAAACTTTTTCAACAGAGAGAGAGTAGAAGATTTCTCGCCATTCACTCCTTATATAATGTACAGCTTTACAAAGGAGAGTCATCCCTTTTACAATGTTAAAAGCCCTCATAACGAACTTGCATACAGGGGTACCCTTTTGGCAGAGAGGGCAAAAGAGGAGAGTAATATTCACATCCTCACAACCCAGAATCTCTCGCCGGCTCTAAATCTTACGCTTCTGTACGACAGATGGGGTGGCAAAGGTCTTCTTAACAAAGAGGCTACAGATAACAGGACATTCTCCTTTACATCTAATTATGTTGGAAAGAGGTATGTTATGCATGGAGGATACATCTTTCAATCAATAAAGAGGGATGAGAATGGAGGGATTATTGATGACAGGCTGGTGCTTGATACACTTGTAGAGCCCAGGGAAATTCCATATAACCTAAAATCAGCCTCCAACAGGCTTAAAAGGAACTCCTTTTTTCTAACACATTCATACGGTTTCCCAATCAAGTTTTCAAAAAAAGACACCTCTAAACTGGAGGAGGGTACAGCTGCCTATATTGGTCACTCTTTTGAGTATGCCACATACTACAAACTTTATAAAGACAGAATTGAGGAGGGGGACTCCACCGGCAGGGGTTATTACGGAGATAAGTTTTTTATTAATCCACTGGAGAGCTACGATTCTCTCAGGCTTAACAAAATTGAGAATAGAGTCTTTTTAAAGATTCAGCCATGGTCACAGGATGCAATTGTATCAAATCTTGAGGGTGGACTTGGACATAAATATCTCTCATATTTCAATTACAGGCCGGAGTTTGATTCTCTGGGTACAAAGATGGAGAGGTACAACAATACCTATGCATATTTTGGAGCCTCAGGGATGTTCAGAAAATATTTAAAATGGGATGGTCTTGCCAGAATAGGCCTTACCGGTTACGAAGCCGGAGATATAGGAGTAAATGCAAATGCGAAGTTTTCACTATATCCCATCAGACAGGGAATACATCTGAACGCAAGATTCAGGTTTGAGAACAGAAGCCCGGAGCCTCTGCAGAGATATATGTACTCAAACCATTTCAAGTGGGATAATAGCTTTGGAAAAACGACCGAAACAAGGATTGAGGCCGATATGGAGATCCCTCTCTTCAGGCTTGGGGCCACTTTTGGCTACTCAATACTTGACAACTATATTTATTACGACAGAGAGAGTGAAATCAAACAGCATAACGGATTGCTAAATATTCTTGCAGCTTCGCTTAACTATAATTTTAAACTGAGTAACTTCCACTTTCATAACCGAGTTCTGCTTCAGCTTACATCAGATGCATCGGTTCTGCCTCTGCCTCTCCTTAGCGCAAACCTGAGATACTTCTTCCAGTTCAATGTTGTGAAGAATGTAATGGCCATGCAGCTGGGAGCAGATGTAACCTATCATACAAAATACTACGCCCCCGCATACAGTCCTGCAACCGGCCACTTTCACGTTCAGGATGAAAGAGAGATAGGGAGTGTCCCCTATATTGATGTTTTTGTAAACATTCAATGGAAAAAGGCGGCCATCTTTGTAAAGTATATGAATACTGCACAAGGCTGGCCAACAGGTGACTATTTCTCAGCACACCACTACACAGCACCCAGGAGGGCTTTTCAATTTGGAATTAACTGGCCATTCTACATTAAATAGAGCAAATCTGCCATATGCACAGAATCGCAAGATTCGCCACGGTAATTCTCACCCTAGCACTACTGATGGTGCTTGGAGGGAGAGGTAAATTGAGAGATGAGGCGGCCCCAACCTACCTCCTTGAGGGAGATACTCTTTGCGTGAGGATAGCAATTGAGGGGGGTATATATATAAATCAGGGGCATCCGAGCGGATTCCACCATGATATGCTCAAACAGTTCACAAGGCATGAGAGGTGCCATCTAAGGCTTAAACCCAGAGAGGAGGTTAATTACTGGGAGGAACTTATCTCCGGAGAGACTGATATTCTTGTTATATCTGCCGAGAGTGTTGAGATTCCGGATGAGTTTATTGGTGAAGTGATTTCCAGCGTTGATGTTAACGATGCCGGACACGCCTGGGTTGTAAGCAGAGGTAATATAACACTGCTTCAGCAACTGAACTACTGGCTCACATATTTCAAGCAAAAGGAGGAGTACAGCCAGATTGTCAAACGATATCTCAGACCATACAGAAGGAACCACTTTACAATGAGCTCTGCTGTATCTCAGCTCTCTCCCTACGATGAACTTATAAAAAGATACTCAAAAACTATTGGTTGGGACTGGAGGTTGCTTGCATCACTGATTTACCAGGAGAGCAAATTCTCTATGAATGTTAGTTCCGTAAGGGGTGCTCACGGCCTGATGCAGGTCAGGAGTGCCACAGCAAAACAATTTGGCATTGATGATATATTTGACCCGGAGCAGAATGTAAGGGCGGGTACAATGCTTATTAAGAGACTTCAAAAAATGTATGAAATTCCCGAAATTGACTCGCTGAACAGAATTAAACTTGTCCTGGCTGCTTACAATGCCGGAGAGGGAAGAGTGGAGGATATCAGGCGATTTGCAGAGCATATAGGTGCCGATCCAAACAGCTGGGATTCACTCAGAGAGATTATCCCTCAGATGAGAAAAAGAGAGAATATCCCTGGAGGAGTTCTGAAATTTGGGCAGTTTAAGGGAACAGAAACTATTAAATTCATTGACGAAATCCTGGAGCGGTACGATACCTATGCTGCATTGGTCAAAAAGTAGTCTTAACGATTTATCTATTTTTGTCTAAGGCTCTTATCCGGTTCAATCTTAGATATAAATCTTGCAGGAATGTATAATATTGCTGCTATTGTTACAATTGCTACAAAATCCAGTATTAAAATCTTTACAAAATTTAAGTGAACCGGTACCTGTGTCACAAAGTAATTTTCCGGATTCAGGGATATCAATCCATACCGTTCCTGGATAATGAGTATAGATATAGCTATAATATTACCTGCAGCTATCCCCCTAATTACAATTGTCAACGCCCTGTAAAGAAAAATCCTGTGAATTGAGGAGTCTCTCATTCCAAGTGATTTTAACAGACCTATCATTGATATCTTTTCAAATAGTATAATAAGCAGGCCTGAGACCATATTGAATCCTGCGACAGCCATCATAAGGGCCAGGACTATAAAGACATTAAAGTCAAGTAAGCCAAGCCAGTCAAAGAGATGAGGAAAAAGCTCATTAGGAGTAACCAGTTCAAAATCTCTAAAATCTGAATCTCTGCCCCTCTCTAAAACCGACTCTATCTCTTCCCCCTTTTTTTCTCTCACTCTTTTACCTGCACCCCTATCCAGCAAAACTTCAACTGAACTGTAACTCTCTTCATCCCATCCAAGTAGATCCCTTACATTTCCAATATTGCAAATAACCAATCCCTTATCCAGGTTCTCCAGTCTTGCATCAAAAATGGCTGAAACAGTAAATCTTCTTGTCTTAACACTTTCGCCAATAAAATGGAAAAAGGGTCTGTCTCCAACATTTATGCCTAGCTGAGAGGCAAGCCTCTTTGAAATAACAGCACTACCCGGCAAGAGTAAATTTAAATCGGGAACAAAAAGGGAGTCAACCATATTCTCCTTTACAAAGTGACGTTGTACGAAAGACCAGTCGTAAGATGAATCAACCCCCTTAAGCATTACACCCTCTATCTGATCATTAAATTTAATTACTCCTGTTATCCATACAACACCCTGCACTGCATTTACCCCTTTGATCTTCTCTATTTCTGTCAGCACAGTATCATTAATATGAAGAGGATATGTTGAGTTTGTAAGCTCCTCTCCTGGAACCTTTATGGAAATATCTCCGGTAAAACCCGAAACCTTCTCACCAATCTCCTTACTAAAACCATCAGAAACAGACACAGCAACAATCATTACAACAACGCTGACAGCAATTGAGATTGTGGCTATATATGAATTTCTTCTGCCCGGAAGACTCTTTTTCTCTCCCGAACCTAAAGATTTCGCCATAAAAAGACTAGTTTTCAAAATAATGTCTATATTTGTTATGGTATTAAATTACTTGACCTAAAACTAAACTATGAAACGCCTCTGTAACCAAACGGGTTATGGAGGTTTCAGTTAATATACCGCTCATTTCCAAAGCATTCAAGCACCTTCTCCATCACTTTTAGCAGAACTTCATCCCCGTCTGCCTTAAACAGATAGTTCAGATGGTCTGCATAAATTGAGACCAAGGCCCTGTCAAGGCCCACTCTGGGACGGTTCTCCTCTGCCTCTCCCTCTTTTCCTGAAAAAATAAGTCCCTCTTTGAATATATTTATATAGAAGAGAACATCGTCTCTGTTTCCCAGAAAAGCAGGTGTAAATGTCCTTCCTTTGATTACAGGATATATGGGAAGACCCGTATATCTTGCAAGGATAAAGTAGCACAGGGGAATGGTAAATATATTCCCCATTTTGCTGTCTAGAACATCTGTTATTATTGCGTTTTCTCTTTTTGTTACGCTCTCATCTACATGTCTGAATCCAATTCTTTTATAAAAGATATAATTGAATATCTCAAGGTTCTCTACAGCTGTCCTGTTGTCACTTATATCAGCAAGCATATCATCTGCAATATCCTGAACCATTGAAATATATTTTACCTTGTCAATCTCTGGCCTTATTGCCTCAGTAACAAGAAGCAATCCATCCATAAGAAGAGGATCAGGGTTTGACAGATAATTCTTTAATCTCCTCAGGGTGTGATCCAGCCTTAATTCATCAATAAAGCAATTAAGAAAATTTGTGTCAATCTTGTCTGAAAGCTGTGGAGCCAATCGCTCCATCTCTTCAACAGCATCCTCACCCAAATCGGTAAGTTTTCTTCTGACAGTATCCCTGACACTCTTGTCAGTATCGTCTATCAGAGATAACAGAGAAATGAGCAGTGTATCGCGTTTCATCTTGTTAGCCTATCCAGTGCCAGTTCAACAAGTTTCTTTACAAATGGCTTGTAATCAGGCTGGCTTTCATGCAAATGTCTGTTTGCAATTATGCAACAGACAGTTGCTGCATCGTGTCCAAGCAGAGAGGATAGTCCGGCAATTGCTGATCCCTCCATTTCAAAATTAGTAATGCGTTCGCCGTTAAATCTGAAACTCTCAAATTTTCTGAGCATGTCCGGAATTGCAAGCGGAAGCCTCAGTACCCTGCCCTGAGGACCATAGAAACCCGACGCAGATATTGTGACACCTTTTACTGTGGAATCTTCAAAAAGTGATATTAAACTCTCAGATGCTTTTGCAAAATATGGATGGGGAAGATTGTCCGGCCATTCAGTATGCTTCATAAATGCCCTCTCCATATCAAGTTGAGAGACAGAATCCCTTGACGAATACCAGTTCAGCAGTCCGTCGCAACCAACAGATATATGAGATAGAACAAATGAGCCAAGTGGAATATCTGGCTGAATTGCGCCGGAAGTACCTATCCTTAGCATCCGTAGTCTTTTGTGCTCTTTTTTTGGTTCTCTGGTACTGAAATCTATATTTGCCAAAGCGTCAAGTTCATTTACAACAATATCAATGTTATCTGTACCGATTCCGGTTGAAAGAACCGTTATTCTCTTCCCGTTAAAGGATCCGGTAACCGTCACAAACTCTCTGGAGGCTCTGGTAAACTCTATTGATTCAAAGTGTGAAGCTACCAGTTCAACTCTCCCTGGGTCTCCAACCAATATTATAGTATCTGCAAGCTCCTCAGGTTTTATATGAAGATGAAAAACAGATCCGTCACAGTTTATTATAAGTTCAGAAGATGGTATTTGGCTCATAATTGATCTCTTTAAACTACAAAAATAAGGTTTATTTTATACTTTTGTGAAAAATAAACTCCATGATACAAAGAATACAGACCCTCTTTCTTCTGGCTGCAACAGCTCTTCTTTCTTCACTCTTTTTCGTAACAATTGCCAAATCTCAGACAGAGTCTGTAAAGCTGATTCAGATTATTCCTCTGCTGATATTCAATGTAATAACAACTCTGGTTGCATTTATAACAATCTTCCTTTATAAAAACAGAGTTCTTCAAATCAGGCTCACGATCCTGAATTCAATTATTCTTCTTGGATATCAGGGATGGATTGTATATCTCTTCTTCGTAAGACCTGACGGATCTGTATTCACAACTCCAGCTGTATTCCCTGTTGTTGCAGCAATATTATCGTGGCTTGCATTCAGGTATATCGCAAGAGATGAAGCGATGGTAAGGGCAGCTGACAGGTTAAGAAAATAGATTCTTACTGCTCTCTCTTAACACAATACTTGGTAATAACGGGATAGGCATCCTTAATACCCAACTCTCCTGCCTTACTTAGATCAATACAACCCTTCTCTTTATCCTGAAGGTATATCAAAACAAGTCCTCGGTTGTAATATGCCTCACCGAATTTTGGGTAAAGATCAATTGCTTTTGTGTATTGCACTATTGACTCAGGTATGTCGTTAGACATACAGTAGAGATTGCCTAAGTTGTAGTAGATATAAGGGAAATCGGGTGAAAGGGCGGCAGCCTTTTTCATGTCATGAATTGCAGGAGTGTAGTCATAACTCCTTGTCGCCTGGTCCTGAACCTTTGCCCTTGTAGCAGATGTATTATCCAGTGTAAGTACCTGTACATTACTCTCAATGGAGGAGATAAAATCTATCATCTCGCTCTGTAATGCACCTCTGTTTATATAGTAAAAGGTTTCGTCCGGTTCAAGCCCTATTGCTCTATTGTAGCAATCCAACGCAGTATTGAACTGTTTGCTGCCCGACTCAATCAGGGCTTTTGCAAAAAGAGCTCCCGATTCGGTTCTCTCTGATAATTTTGCATCAGTAAACCTTCTCATTTCGTCAAGTCTTTTCTGGTCTATCTCTGGCTGGGACGAGGAGAGTTCAACTGGAATAGGTAGTGTTCGTTTAAACTGCTCCATCTTCTGATACTCGTATCTGTTTTCAAGTGCCATTGCCATCTTTGCTTCCGGGGCAGCTCTGAATTTAAACAGAGGCTTCAACCTGATATCAACATCTCTGTATTGAAGCAACTCATTGTTAAAATCCCTCTTTGCAAACTCAGCATCCAAAGCCAGCAATCTGTCAAATCTCCTTGTGGTATCTGCCAGTGAGTGTGCAAGAGTTGTATCCCCCACCCTTGAGTTATATTCACTGATTTTTTTTCTGGCAATATCATAGTCGCTCTTTGCAGAATTAAATTGTCCAAGCTGATTCTTTACATATGATCTGTTTATGTATGCATTGGCAAAATCCGGATAAAGATTAATCGCCTGTGAGTAGTCGTCCATAGCATCCCTGTATCTGCCCAGTTGTACGAAAAGGGTTGCTCTGTTGTAATACGCAAGAACATTATTTGGATTAATTGAGAGAACTCTGTCATAATCCTCAAGCGCATTATTATAGTCTCCTATCTGAGAGCGTATAAGAGCTCTGTTGTAAAGAGTCAGTGCATTTCCCGGATCCTCTCTAAGAACCCTTTCCAGATCTGACAAAGCTCCCATAATGTCTTTCGCATTGTACCGTACCAAAGCTCTGTTAAAATAAGCAAAAGCATTAGTTGAATCTATCTTGATTGCCTGATCAAGGTCGTTCAGAGCTTTGTCTGTTTGATTTTGGAGCACATATATTCTTGACCTTCTTATATATCCCTCAGGCTCAAATCTATTCAAAGATATAGCTGTATGATAGTCATTAAGAGCCTTTGTTGTGTCACCCAAAAAAAGGTAGGAGGCCCCTCTGTTTAGGTAGGCATCAGCAACCTTTGGTTCATACCTGATAAATCTGTTGAAGTCTTCAACAGCTTTATCAAACTGCTGCGAGAGAAAATAGGTCACTCCTCTGCTGAAATATAGTCCTGTATAACCGGGTCTAAGGTCAACGGCCTCTTCAAGATCCCTCAGAGCCAGGTCGTACTTGCCTGTTCTGCTCAGAGTGATTGCTCTATAATGGTATGCAGGGGTGTACAGGGGGTTAATACGCAGAGTTCTGTCAAAATCAATTTGAGCACCCAAAAAATCCCCAAGATTGTATTTAGCTATACCACGAAAGAAATATGACTCATACAAAGTTGTATCAAGTTGAGAGAGTATATTGAAGTTTTCAATTGCCTGTGCATATTTTCCCTCTATCAGAAACTGCCTTCCTCTGTAAAAAAACTGCTGTTTATCATACTGTGCTGTCACTGTTTCAAACACTATCAGAGCGGATATAGTTAAAAACAGGTATCTGATACAATTTATAAATCTCATCATCTCTTACTCTTTACTTTTTTGGGTTTATCCTCATCAAGCCATTCAGGGCGAGCAATCAGCCCCATCATCCGCTGTATAGAGGAGGCTCTGGAGCTGTGATATGCCGATGGTCTGTCGGCTCTTCTCCTTAAAGGGTTTGGCAAGGCAGCAGCTATAAGGGCACTCTCTCTGGCGGTCAGCTTATCTGCACTTTTCCCAAACAACTCCCGTGCCGCAGCTTCAGCTCCATAGATTCCCGGCCCCATCTCGGCAACATTCAGGTAAACCTCCATTATTCTCTTTTTTCCCCATATAAGCTCTATCCCAAGAGTAAAGTAGGCCTCAAAACCCTTTCTGATCCAAGACCTTGACGGGAGCAAAAAAACATTCTTAGCTGTCTGCTGGCTTATTGTACTTGCCCCTCTCAGCCTCTTGCCTCTTTTACTGGCCTCCACTGCGTTCTCTATTTCAGTCCAGTCAAACCCATTATGGTCAATAAACCTTGTATCCTCTGACGCCATTACAGCCATTGCCAGATTGTCGTTTATCCTTTCAAGAGATCGCCATCTCTTCACTGTTTTAAAATCCTCCTTTCCAGCAAATTGAACGCTCCTCACAACCATAAGAGGGGTTGCATAAACAGGTACCCATTTCAATATTGCTATCAAAGATATTGAGAGCAAAAAAAATGAGAGTGGAATGTACAAAAAGATAAATTTCAGAACTTTTTTAAACCTCTTTCCTTTCATACATAAGGATTCATTAAAATGAGTTATTTTTGGCAAATATAATTAATAATAGATGAACTATTTCAGAAGGCGCCCCATTATTGCCTTTGGCTTGCTGATGCTGAGTTTTACCGTTGTCAGGGGACAATACAGGGAGATTGAGAGAATAGCGGCAACGGTTAGTGAGGATAGACAGAGAGGACTTCTCTCATTTTTTGCAGACGATACAATGGAGGGGAGGGCCTCAAACAGCAAAGGAGCCCTACTGTCTCTTGCAACTGCATCATCACTTTTTAGAAGCTGGGATCTGATTCCATTCTACTCTCAGACATACATAAGAACTTTTCAGCGGGAGGGATTTACTGGCAGAAATCTGGCAGGAGTTGTACTTGCAAATGGTTATTCAGACAAGTACATTGTTGTTTCGGCTCACTATGACCACCTGGGAGTACTTAATGGTAATATATACAACGGAGCAGATGACAATGCATCCGGAGTTACAGTCCTGCTTACGCTGGCAGACCTGTTCTCTCAGTTGAGAACAAGTTCTGTTCATCTTAGATACAATATTATATTCCTTATGCTTGATGGCAAAGAGAATAATCTGGCAGGTTCAGAGGAGTTCGTAAAGTCTCTTCCAATCCCACATTCAAAGATTCTCTTTAACTTAAATATTGATCAGATTGGGACCACATTTGCCCCTCCGGGAACTAATGAAAACTATATTCTTCTTGTTGGCGACAGGAGAGGAAGGGAGATGGCCAGAAGCAGAGCCTCAAATGCCAGAAGAGATTCAGGAAATTTAATTGAACCAGATTTCACATTTTACGGAAGTCCCGGTTTTGCAGAGCTCTTCTTTAAAACATCAGACCAGCAGAACTTTTCAAAGAGGGGAATACCATCACTGCTTGCAACATCCGGAGTCCATATGCATACATATAAAACTACCGACGATCATTATTTTATTAATTATCCGGTGTTGGCAAACAGAACCAAATTTCTGTTTCATCTTATTTATCAGATATCTGTTTCCTACTAAACTATCTGGAAGAGGTCTCAAATATATTGTAGCTTACAACTATTGTTCCTCTAAGGTGAATCATTTTATACTCAAACGGGGTCCTGCCTCCAAAGATATCCCTCATTCCTGTCATAATCCTGAGACCCATATTAAGCCTCTCATTTATTCCCAGTTCATATCCCACAAGTACACCGGCATCCCAGCTTCCCAGAGAGGAGGAGAAGTCCATAAGAATTGGATTAGATGGATCAATAATATCATCAGCACTGTCAGGCTGAGACCCTATATATCCCTTTCTGGCCTCGGTGGTAAAGAGACCATCCAGTATATAAGACCAGTATCCGCCTATAAGAACTCTGTGTATGCCTCGTTTTCCAATCAGATACTTTGCATAAAGCGGAATCTCCAGCTGGGAAAAGCGACTGTTTAGGAATGCCGTACCCGAAAAGTATTGAGGGGTCTCATTATTTGAGAGCATCATCTGGTTCTCTACCCTTGCATTAGCAGTCATTGCAACTGTTTTATATGTTAGTTCAGCAGCAAATACCCATCCCCTCTTAAACCTAAAGGTGGTTCTGGCTCCCAGAGATGGCAAAATCTCCGGATAGGGATTGAAAACTCCGTTTATAGCTTTCATTGGGTATGGAAGCGTTACCCCTAAATCTGTTCCAACCTGTGGAGAGAAGCTCCACCTCAATGCAGGTTCACTGTTTTGGGCCGAAAGGCTGTTTGTAGCAATAATTATATTTGCCACAAACAAAAGAGGTATAACAACTGCTCTCTTCATCAATAATCCCTTTACAAATGTACAAGTTTTTTTACCAAGGCCTTAGCTGTATGATTATCCTCAATTTTAATCAACTCTTCCGGGATGCCTTCAAAAACAGCATATCCACCACCCTCTCCGGCCTCAGGCCCCATATCAATTATCCAGTCTGCACTCTTCACAACATCCATGTTATGCTCAACCACTACTATCGTATGACCTCTTGCAATCAACTCATTAAATGAGTCCATTAGCTTCTTTATGTCGTGGAAATGTAGGCCGGTAGTTGGCTCATCAAAAATAAACAAAATAGATCCCTGAGAGCTCTCTTTACCAAGAAAAGATGCCAGCTTAACCCTCTGACTCTCTCCTCCGCTAAGAGTACTGCTACTCTGACCAAGCATAACATATGATAGCCCTACCGCTCTCAGTGGCTGAAGTTTCTCAGCCACTCTTCTGGCAATTGGCTCCTTCTGGGTGGAAAAGAATTCATATGCCCCCTCAACGCTCATATTAAGCACATCATTTATATTGTACCCCTTGTACTTAACCTCAAGTATATCATCCTTGAATCGCTTACCTTGACATGAATCGCAGACCATCTGAACATCGGCCATAAACTGCATTTCAATCTTAATCACCCCCTCTCCCTGGCACTCAGGGCATCTCCCCCCATCAATATTAAAAGAGAAGTGTGAGTGGCCGAATCCGTTTGACTTTGCATATGGCTGTTCAGAAAAGAGTTTTCTTATTTCATCATAGATCTTCAGATATGTTGCAGGGTTCGAGCGTGTGGACTTGCCTATTGGATTTTGATCCACATACTCAACAGATGTTATCTTCTCAAGGTCTCCCCTTATTTCTCTGTGAGCTCCCGGCTTCTCTCCAAGTTGGTTGATTCTCCTGTAAAGTGCAGGGTAGAGAATATCCCTCACCAATGTTGATTTACCGGATCCGCTAACACCTGTAACAGCAGTAAATACTCTTAAAGGGAACTTTACATCAATATCTTTAAGATTGTGTTCAAATGCTCCTGCCACTTCAACATAAGAGCTCCAGTGCCTCCTTCTTTCAGGAACTGCTATGCTCTCTTTTCCATGAATATATTTAAGAGTCAGACTCTTTTCTATTAACTCTTCTGATATATTTCCCCTTGACACACCCTGATATACTAACTCTCCTCCGTCCCTTCCGGCAAGCGGTCCAATATCAATCAGTTCGTCAGCAGCCTCTATTATCTCCTCATCATGCTCAACAATAACCACAGTGTTTCCAAGATTCCTAAGCTTCTCAACAACAGAAATAAGTCTGGCTGTATCTCTGGGGTGGAGGCCGATACTTGGTTCGTCCAGCACATAAAGAGAGCCGACAAGGTTGCTCCCAAGAGAACTTACCAGATTAATTCTCTGACTCTCCCCGCCGGAGAGTGTGTTGGAAGGCCTGTTCAAAGTTAAATATGATAAACCTACAGAATCAATGTATTGTAGTCTGTTGTTGAGCTCTACTAAAGCTCTGCCGGCAATTTTTGCATCATAATCATCAAGCTTCAGTTCATTGAAGAACTCCTTCAGCTCACCAATTGAAATCTCAAGAAGGTCACTAATATTTTTCCCGCCAACCTTTACGTAAAGAGCCTCCTTTCTAAGCCTTGCCCCTCCACATGAAGGACAGACGCTCTTTCCTGTATATCTGCTCTTCATTATTCTATACTGAATCTTATATTTGTTTTGATCCAGTATTTTAAAAAATTCGTTGAGACCTGTGAAGTGCTCATTTCCGCTCCAGAGAAGGAGACGTTGCTCCCTTGTCAACTGGAAATATGGTTTATGTACCGGGAAGGAGAACTTCTCTGCACTGTTAACCAACTGATCTTTAAACCAACTCATTGTCTCTCCTCTCCAGCATGCTATCGCCTCCTGATAGATAGACAGAGAGGTGTCTGGCACCACCAGGGCTTCATCAATTCCAAGAACTTTTCCGTATCCTGAGCACTCCGGGCAGGCTCCAAGTGGGTTATTAAAACTGAAGAGAAGTTCTGTGGGATCTTCAAATTTTATTCCGTCTGCCTCAAAAAGGGTAGAAAAAACCTTGGCATCCTCCCCTTTTTTACCTGATGAAATATGGAGTTCTCCTCTCTCACATCCATATTGAGAACTAACTGAAAAGGCTGTATTCAAAGAATCTGCAAGCCTGGAGACTAACTCATCACTATTACTCTTAACCACTCTGTCAACAAGAAGCGAGTAATCTCCGGCATAATCTCCTGCGGATAACACCTCATCAATTCTTAAGAGTTCTCCGTCAAGAAAAAGTCTTGAGAATCCTTGTTCTTTGACAGATAGGAGTCTCTCAACAGTATCTCCGCCTTTACTGAGACCTAGGGGCACGAGAATATAGACCGGGGATCCATCCTCCAGTGAGTTTATGTAGTTTAAGACATCCTTCACTGAATGCCTCCTCACCTCTTCACCTGTAACCGGAGAGTAGGTTCTGCCTATTCTTGCGTAAAGCAACCTTAAATAGTCATATATCTCTGTTGTTGTCCCTACAGTTGATCTGGGATTCCTGGTATTGACCTTCTGTTCAATTGCTATTGCGGGTGGTATCCCTGTTATCTCGTCCACATCGGGTTTTGTCATCCTCCCGAGAAACTGCCTTGCAAAAGAAGAGAGACTCTCTACGAAACGCCTTTGTCCCTCTGCAAATATTGTGTCAAAAGCCAGACTTGATTTACCTGAACCGGATATTCCGGAAATCACCACCATCCTGTCTCTGGGAATGTCTAAGCTTATATTTTTAAGGTTATTTACCCTAGCTCCTTTAATTCTTATGTAGTTGTCAGACATTTGAAATTCTGCTTACAGTTTTAACCCCCTTTAGTTTTCTGAGGTTGAAAATTATCTTGTCCAGCATCTGATTATTTGGTACCAGAATCATAAGTTTCGCCTCTACCATACCCTTGCTGCCTGATATGGAGAAACTCCTTACTACAACATTGAAACCAGCAGTAAGGTCTAAAATCTGCCTTCCTAGCCCCCCCTCTTCATAAGCGCTTACTCTTATTGCGGCCTGAAAGCTGTTTGATACTGCACTCTCCTTCCATCTTGCACTCTGAACACGGTAAGGATAGTTCTCTATAAGCCTGGAGGCGTTTGGGCAGGTTATCCTGTGTATTTTAATACCCTCTCTTATGGTTACAAAGCCAAAAATATCATCACCTTTTATTGGGTTACAGCACTTAGCAAGCTTAAAATCAATATTATTCAGTCTCTCATCAATTATAAGATAGTCTGAGGAGGTCTGTTTTTGAGGTCCGCTCCTACTCTCTGGTAATGGCTCCTCCCTTTGATTATCTTCACTCTCTCTGCTCTGAATGTAACTCTTCACTTCAGATATGTCAATAGATGAGTTGCCTATTGCAGAGTAAAACTCAGATATGCTCTTTAGTTTATATTGTTTAAGAAGATTGGCAACAAGGTCATCATCAATGGCAAGCTTCCAGTTGTTCATCCTTCGCTCAAATAGCTCCCTGCCGGACTCAGCAGCCTTCAGCTCCTCCTCCCTTACCTTTAGTCTTATTCTAGATCTTGCCTTAGATGAAATTGTAAAGTTAAGCCAGTCAAGTGATGGTCTCTGGTTTTTATTTGATATAATCTCAACTACATCGCCTGTTTTAAGTCTCTCCCGGATTGAACACAGCTTTCCGTTAACCTTTGCTCCGGAACATTTAAGACCCAGATTTGTGTGAATATCAAAAGCAAAATCAAGTACACTTGCACCCTTTGCAAGTCTTCTCAAATCTCCTGCTGGTGTAAATACAAATATCTCATCAAGCTCGGTAAAATCCAGATAAGATGAAATCCCTTTATCCGGTGACTCCAGTAACCTCTTTACCCCATCAAGCCATGACTCTAATCCTCGGACCGCTTTTATCCCTTTATAAGACCAGTGGGAGGCGTGTCCGCTCTCAGCAATCTCGTCCATCCTTTCACTTCTTATCTGAACCTCTATTGTGCTTCCTTGCGGACCGGTAACTGTTGTGTGAAGTGATTCATAACCACTCTCTTTAGGAACCGTTATCCAGTCTCTGAGTCTTTTAATATCAGGAGAGTAGAAATCGGTCACAATTGAGTAAACCTTCCAGCATATCTCTTTCTCACTCTCCGTCGGAGAGTCTATTATTATTCTTATTGCAAAGAGGTCTGCAACCTGCTCAAAAGATATCTGCTGCTTTTGCATCTTCCTCCAAATTGAGCAGGCTGTTTTTGTTCTGCTTTTCAACCTGTATCTAATGTGAGCCATTTTTAAAGCCTGTTCTATAGGCTTTATAAACAGATCCGCAAGCCTCTTTCTCTCCTGCTCTCCCGCTTTCAGCTTGTTTGCCACGAACCTGTAATTTTCAGGATCAGTAAATCTGAAGGCGATGTCCTCCATCTCACTCTTCATATTGTAAAGCCCTAGCTGGTGCGCAAGCGGAGCATAAAGAAATTGTGTCTCTGTTGATTTTTTTACCTGCTTTGCCTTTGGAAAATTGTCAAGGCTCCTCATCACCTCAAGTCTGTCCGCCAGTTTAATCAGCGTAACCCGTGGATCCTTTGAGTAAGAGACTATAAGCTTTCTAAAGTTTTCTGCTTGAAGACCTGTCTCTTTTGGCTTTATCTCAGATATCTTATTCAGACTCTCAACCATGTTTATAACCTCCTCACCAAACTCACCCCTCAACTCTTTTAAGCCATCTCTCTCAACCCTGAATGCTTCGTGCAGAAAGACGGCACACACAGCAGAAAGAGGGAGCCCCATCTCTGCCGAAACAATCTCTGCCACTGAAGTTGCATGGTTGATAAAAGGGGTCCCGTCATCCCTCTTCTCTAACTCCAGAGCGGATCCGGCAATAGCTGCAGCTCTGGAGAGGAGTCTTCTCTCTCTCTCAGTTGCGTTCTTGAATGCCTTATCCAATTTCTCTGAAATCATTTTGTTCTCTTTTCCAATACATTCCTTAATGCTACCATCTGGTCCCTGAACTTAGCTGCTCTGAGGAAATCCAGGTCTGCAGCAGCCCTCTCCATCTCTTTTTTTGCTTCGTCTATTGCCTGTTGAACCAGCTCGGGTTTAAGATAGGCCATTACAGGATCAGTAAGCAGCGGATTTGACTCAATCTCCTCAAGCTGGAGCTCTCTGCCCTTCCCAAGCACATTGCGAATCTGCCTGGCAATCTGTTTTGGGACTATATTGTTTACTCTGTTGTACTCCATCTGCTTTGTCCTCCTCCTCTCAGTCTCGTCTATTGTCCGCTTCATTGAACCGGTAATTTTGTCGGCATACATTATCACCTTGCCTTCAATATTCCTTGCTGCCCTGCCTGCTGTCTGAGTCAGGGATCTCTCTGAGCGCAGAAATCCCTCCTTATCAGCATCCAGTATTGCAACAAGTGATACCTGAGGGAGATCCAGCCCCTCCCTGAGAAGGTTAACACCAATAAGTACATCAAACCTCCCTGTCTGGAAATCTTCAAGTATTTCAATCCTCTCAAGAGTATCAACGTCTGAATGAATGTAGCGGCTTCTTATATCTATCTTCTCCAGATATTTATCAAGCTCTTCTGCCATCCTCTTTGTAAGGGTCGTTACCAGCACCCTCTCATCTCTCTCTACCCTTTTCCTTATCTCCTCAAGAAGATCATCTATCTGGTTCTTTGTGGGTCTAACCTCTATCGGTGGATCCAGCAGACCGGTGGGTCTTACAACCTGCTCAACAACAAGACCTTCAGATGCTACTAATTCATAATCCGCAGGGGTGGCAGAAACAAACACTCTCTGGCCGGTTAGTGACTCAAACTCCTCAAATTTTAACGGTCTGTTGTCCGCAGCAGCAGGGAGTCGGAATCCGTAATCAATAAGGGTCTCTTTACGTGCTTTGTCCCCACCGTACATTGCCCTTATCTGAGGAATTGTTACATGACTCTCGTCAATTATTGTTATATAATCTTTTGGGAAATAGTCAAGAAGACAAAACGGCCTGCTACCCGGCTCTCTTCCGTCAAAGTACCTGGAGTAGTTCTCTATGCCTGAGCAGTATCCTATCTCTCTTATCATCTCAAGATCGTACTCTACCCGCTGCTTTAACCTCTTCGCTTCAAGGTGTTTTCCTATTTCATGCAGATACTCCGTGTGTTTGTTCAGGTCCTCCTGAATAGTGTATATTGCTGCTCTCTGCCTCTCTTTTGTAGTAATAAATATATTAGCTGGATAAACGGATATCTCATCCAGATCCTCTATATGAGAACCAGTGTTGGGATCAAAGAGTTCAAGCGATTCAATCTCGTCTCCAAAGAATATCACCCTTAATGCTGTATCAGTGTAAGCGGGGTATATATCAACACTGTCGCCCTTAACCCTGAAGACCCCCCTTTTGAATTCGTTCTCGTTCCTTGAGTAAAGGCTGTCCACAAGCGAATATAAAAGCTTGTTTCTTGAAACCTTTGAGCCTCTCTTAAGGTGAATCGTATTTGAGTGAAAATCGTCCGGATTTCCGATACCGTATAAACAAGATACACTTGAGACCACTATTATGTCTTTTCTTCCGGAGAGAAGTGCGCTTGTCGCTGAAAGTCTAAGCTTTTCAATTTCGTCGTTTATGCTTAGATCCTTCTCAATGTAGGTATCAGTAGTGGGCAGGTATGCCTCAGGCTGATAGTAGTCATAGTATGAAACAAAGTACTCTACAGAATTCTCCGGAAAAAATGATTTGAATTCTCCGTACAACTGAGCTGCAAGAGTTTTGTTATGGCTGAGAATGAGCGCAGGTCTCTGAAGCCTCTCAATCACATTTGCCATTGTAAATGTCTTCCCGGAACCTGTTACGCCTAATAAGGTAACAGAGGTTACCCCACCGCTCAAATGTGCTGCGAGTTCATCTATTGCCTGAGGCTGATCACCCGTTGGGCTGTATGGCGAAACAAGTTTGAATCCCATTTGTTAACCAGGTTATTTTCTTCTCAGAGAGTTTCTGACCATTTTCATATAGTCCTCCAGTCCGGCTACTACCTTTTTCATCATCATATTCTGGAAAATAGGATCAGCGATTTGCTCCTCATCCTCCAGACTACTCATAAACAGCGTCTCCACCAGAATGTTCGGATAAAAAGTCGGGGAGTTAAGCGAAAAGTTGAAATTACCGATAAGTCCGAAATTCTTGACATTAAGCTCAAGAAGTCTGTTCAGAACTACTCTGGAGAGCTCTCTGTGCTCAATATGTTTATAGTATGTGCTTGTCCCTCCAGGTCTTAACGGGTTACCACCTGCATTACAGTGGATTGAGACTGCCATATCCACATTTGCAGAGGCAAAAATGTCAACTCTCTCGTACATTGATAGCTCTGCATCGTCTGAACGAGTCAGTACAACTGAGGCTCCCCTTCTCTCAAGTTCATTTTTCAGCATAAAGGCCATTGCAAGATTAAGGTCCTTTTCCCTTATTCCGGACGTACTTATGGCTCCCGGATTTGATCCACCATGCCCGGCATCTACTCCTATCCTGAGTCCAGCAAGGGTGCCCTTTATAGCAGATGGAGGGGTGTGTTTCACCGTAATAACGAGAGAATTACCTGTGTATTCAGCTTTATATCCCCAGCTGAAGCGATCCTTCAGATAGATATGAACTCTGAAAACATCATGTGATACCTGGTTGAAATCTACATAGTCAATGGCTTTAAGATCAAGGTACTGAGTTATCCAGTTTGAGTTGTTTGCAGCACCGTGAATCTCTATTACTATTCTCCTTGGATCCATCTCCTGATAGATTATGTATGGAAGTCTCTCTCCAAGAGCAATCCTGACAACATCAGCGCCACCTGTATTGGTAACACTCCATGAACTTGTCAGTGAATATGCCGGCCTGGTTCCTGCCGGCTCACGTTGTACAAGTGCTTTGGGAATAAATGCATATCTGTGGTCCGACAGTCTGACTTTGTATAGTGAATTTGCTGAGTCTAAAAGAGCCATCCTGATACCGGATGACAAGAAGTTTATCTTTGCTCCCCCCAGCCTGTCCTCTCCAACTCCGTAATTCAGATATGCGCGCTCTCTGGTTGATACCACTACCCCTGAATAATCAAGGGCAGGCGAGCCTGTATCAGTGGAAACCGGCTTATGCAGATATACTGAAAACTTTTCAACAACCTGTGATCCACCAATCTCGGCCTTAACCTCAACAGGATTTTCTCCCTCACTGAGCCTGAGTTCCGCTCCAAATGAGCCTGTTTTGAAAACCTTAACCGGAGTGCCATTAACAAAAACCGATGATCCTGAAGGTACATATCCGGTAATATAATGAACTGTCCCGGGTATTGCTTTCACTGTATCTGTCCTGCCTCTTACAATCTTTAAAGATGGCTGGGCATTTAAAACAGAAGTCGCTAAAATCAAACAAATTAGTGTTACGAAAAGTAATTTGGGGGTATGGGTTTTCATGGCTTGAAATTTGTTGTAAAGAGTACAAATGTATAGAAAATTATGGAGAGCAGAGACATTAAGAGCCACATCTTGACAGTTGCGGCAATCATCATTGGGGCTGCAATGCTTTCGTACGCATTGTTTAGTTCGGTAAAATATTTCAAATCCTATGACAGGGTTGTGTCGGTTAAAGGGCTTGCCGAGGTTGAAGTTACAGCAAACAGAGTTATCTGGCCTCTCTCATTCAAGGAGATAGGTAACGACCTTGCGTCGCTTTACAGCTCTATCAATGCTAAAAATAAAATCATTAAAGATTACCTGGTTGCAAGCGGTTTAGAGGAGTCAGAAATCTCTGTATCTGCGCCTCAGATTATTGACATGAGCGCTGAGAGATATCAAAGCCAGCCGGCAACATACAGATACAATATTACCAGCGTCCTGACGGTTACCTCAGAAAAGGTGGATATTGTAAGAGGGCTAATATCCTCACAATCTGACCTTCTTCAGAAGGGGATTGCCCTGAGTACAGGTGACTACCAGTATGTAACCCAATTTCTCTATACAAAGCTGAATGATATAAAGCCCGCCATGATTGAGGAGGCCACCAGAAATGCCAGGGCCTCTGCAGAGAAATTTGCAAAGGATTCGGATAGTAAACTGGGTAAAATAAAGTCTGCCAGTCAGGGACAGTTCTCAATAAGCGACAGAGATGCGAACTCTCCACATGTTAAAGTTGTAAGGGTTGTCTCTACTGTTGAATATCTGCTTAGAGACTAGATATAACCAAAGAGGCTGATTATTCCCGAGGAATGATTATTTTTGCAGCGATTTTTTGTGATACACTTTTTAATATAATTGAAGAATATGGAAATCAGTAATGTATTTGCCCGCGAGATTCTTGACTCACGTGGTAACCCCACCATTGAAGTAGATGTACAACTCCTGTCAGGCGCCTTTGGCAGGGCGGCAGTTCCATCAGGAGCGTCTACAGGTATAAACGAGGCTCTGGAGCTCAGAGACGGCGACAAGGGCCGTTATCTTGGAAAGGGCGTCCTTAAAGCAGTAGCAAATGTTAACGATATTGTAGCACCTGCAATTCTTGGAATGAGCGCTCTTAATCAGGCAGAGATTGATAAGTTTCTGATTGAACTTGATGGCACCCCTACCAAGTCAAAACTTGGTGCAAATGCTATCCTTGGAGTATCCCTTGCAGTTGCAAGAGCAGCTGCAGACTATCTGCAAATTCCACTTTACCGTTACATTGGCGGTGTAAATGCAGTAACACTTCCTGTACCAATGATGAATATCATAAACGGTGGTTCTCACTCAGACGCCCCTATTGCATTCCAGGAGTTTATGATTCGCCCTATTGGAGCTGCAAGCTTTAGAGAGGGTCTCAGAATGGGTGCGGAGGTATTCCACAACCTTAAGAAGATCTTCCATGACAGAGGTCTTAGCACAGCTGTAGGTGATGAGGGCGGATTTGCTCCTGTTCTAAATGGCACAGAGGATGCTCTTGAATCTATCCTTGCTGCTATTACCAAGGCAGGTTATGTGCCCGGAAAAGATATCACTATAGCCCTTGACTGTGCAGCCAGCGAGTTCTACAAAGAGGGAATCTACGACTACAGCAAATTTGAAGGCCCTAACGGTGCAAAAAGAGATGCTGCTGCTCAAGTTGAATTCCTTAAATCTTTGGCAGAAAAATACCCGATAGATTCAATTGAAGATGGTATGGCAGAAGAGGACTGGACAGGCTGGAAGATGCTTACAGACGCTCTCGGATCAAAGATTCAGCTTGTAGGTGATGATCTGTTTGTAACAAATGTTCAGTTCCTAAAGAAAGGAATAGATACAGGTTGCGCAAACTCAATCCTTATCAAGGTAAACCAAATAGGTACCCTTACCGAGACTCTTAATGCAATAGAACTTGCTCACCGTAACAAATACACCTCAGTTACATCTCATCGTTCAGGCGAGACCGAGGACTCAACTATTGCAGACATAGCAGTGGCAACTAACTCCGGTCAAATTAAAACCGGATCACTTAGCCGCTCAGACAGGATGGCCAAGTACAACCAGTTACTCCGTATAGAAGAGGAACTTGGATCACTTGCACAGTACGGAAGAAAATAGTCTTTTGACTATTAAAGTCAATTAACTTGTATTTAAAAGAAAAGAGCTATCGGAAACGACAGCTCTTTTTTCATTACGTGGCGTTGGTTTGTCCCAACCAAGACTAAAACATCCCGGTATCTCTGTCTGAATTTTGAAGCTTACTTGCCTTTTCGTTGTACTTTTTACCTTTGAAGAGGTTGTATCTTACTCCTACAACAATCATTGATTTGTTATCGTCAATCCAGTTAGCACTTGAATACTTCACAAGACTCTCCGGAATTGTTACAGAACTATACTTGGATTTAGTCAAAAACCAATAGCAGCTTGCAAAAATCATTAAATCTCCCTTTGAGTAGCTGACATTAATATTTGACTGGTTTTCATTGGTATATAAATATGGACCGTTCAGAACTTTGCCAATAATATTCCCTAAATAACTGGCACTCCAGTTTTTGTAATTGAATATAATCTGGTACCAAAGCGGAGAGTATGTATGAGAGAAATCTCCGGCAAGAGAACTTGACAGGTCTGTTCTAAGTAGTTGCCCTTGAAATCTTAATGATATAATATTGTTCTTGAATGGCTTAATTGTACCAGAATAGACCGCTCCATAGGTTCTTGACCAGTTTCCATTCTCAGAGGCAAGTTCAATAAAGTCAACTCCCTGTGAAAAATAGTTACTTATAGGCCTCTCTGTATGTCTGTAGAGCGTACTAAGGCGTAAGTCAATGTATTTTGAGCTCAATCCCCAATCTAGGTTCAGTTCGTTTGAGATACTATGCCTTAACTCCGGATTACCAACTCTTATTATATGCTCTGTCATATATATGCGGTTGTTGCTAAGCATTGCTATACCAGGTTCAGTGGAGTACATCTTATACTGAAGAGTAAGCATCCCCCCTTTTCCCATATTGTATCCCAGGACAACGGATGGCCTTAGAACCCAGTCGTTGAACTGTTGTGTATATGTCTCTCTGCTGATATTTGTAACCCCCATGCTGGCTTTATATGAAAGTTTGCCACTTTTGCCGGAGAGTTCGGCATAGAGGTAATTCTTTAGAAAGGATGTTCTGTAATCTACATTTTCAAAGCTGTTTTTCACTGAGGAATTTAGTCTGCTCGCCTCAACTGAGTAGCCGGCATTAAACCTAAGCTTTGAGAATTCTGCAGAGTAATTAAGCTCTCCAATAAGAGATATTTTATTATTTCTCTCTATCATATTGTCATCAAGCACAAGTTCGTCATTCTGATTGTACTCCTTCTTCTGGTATTCATTGTATGTGACAAAACCTGTTCCCACAAAGTTAATTGCCAGCTCCTGTCGGTTTTTTAATTGTTTCCAGAAATATATATCCGCAGTGGGGCCAAGAATTGAGGCTTTACGCATATCTGTACCCATCCTGTGTTCGCTGACTCCACCTTCAAGGTAATCTATATCAGAGACATTAAAAGCATTTCTTGTTTGAAAATTGGGAGAGAGTTTAATCTTTAATGCATAATCAGACTCCTTTTGATTAATGTACATAAGATTGATAATATTGTCGTCATATCCAAAGGCAGACTTTGATTGCTGCTCTCTCTGCATCCTGACTCCATTAAACATATAGTCATAAGAGGTCTCTATAAAATTCTTTTTATAATTTCTATGATAAAGGGTATAGTCAACACCTATCTGGCTTCTCCCTTTGTTGTATTTAAAATAGAGCATCTCATTCCCAAATCCTGTATTAAACGCTGTTGAAAGATTTCCCCCGGCTGCAATACCATCTTCCCTGACTTTTGTAACTATGTTAAGTACACTTCCGTATTCTGCATATCTTGCAGGAGGTATATCATAGTGCTCAATTTTAGCAATGTGCTCAGGTTTGATACTCTTAAGTTCAATCTCATTTGCATTCATGCCGTTAATAAGGATCTTTACAGCCATCCCGCTTGCAGATGAGATCTTCTCGTTTACCGGATCATATATCACCTGAGGAACTATAGTCGTTAGCTCAAGAGCACTTGGTGCTGCCTTAATGTCAGAAGGGAGAATTGAGTAAGAGGTTTTGTCGCTCTGTACTTTAACTCTGCTCTCCTGAACTGTGGCTGCATCAAGCAACTTTGAGTCGGTCTCCAAAGTAAAGCTTAATGTCATTGCTCCATCTGAGCCTGACAGACCATTTTGACCGTTAACAATATTTTGCCTGTTGATAGTTAGTGTATCTCTTAAATTTTTGTATCCCATAAATGATACAATCATAAGATAGTTATCATCTGTCACACCTTTTATTTCATAGTTTCCGTTAAGGTCTGTGATTGTTCCATATTTATGTTTGGTTGTATCTGCAAATTTGTAAACAGCAACATTCGCAAAAGGAACAGGCAGATTATCGTTGTCTTTTACGCATCCCTTGAGTGAGATTTGAGCAAAAGCTGCATTTGACGTTAATATAATAGCGGAGAATGCAATAATTGAAATTTTGATTAGTTTAAATGGTTTCATTTGAATTAAATATTTTTCATCATTAAGACGAAGAAATTAACATCTAAGTTGCAGGATGAACGTTAAATTCTCTGAATTTGCTTCTATTAGACCTGAACAATCAGAAATAAGCGATGAACCGCCTCCACAGATTAAACTAATGCTCGGAATTATTGTCTAAATTTGACAATTGCCACCGACATCTGACCCCAGGGGTAAAGTGTCATATTATTAATTATGTGTAATTTACAAAAAAGCAACTATATTTATATGCATCTGAACTTCAAGCGTTTGACACTTTACCCCTGGGGTATTTATCTTTTTCTTTTCTTTTTTACATTCTCTCCTCCGGCTCTCGGCCAGTACAAAGACAAATTCCAAACCTATTATGAAAGAAACGGTCATAACAGAACCCCTAGGTATGCGGAGACTGTTGAATTCTCAAAATTGCTGGCCACAAACTCCTCCATGGTTAATTACTTGTCAATAGGTGTTTCTCCACAGGGGCGGGATATACCTCTGCTTATACTTGATAAGGATGGACTGACAAATCCCGAGGAGATTCGTGCAAAAGGACGGGTTCTGGTACTTGCCGAGGCATCAATCCACGCAGGAGAGCCTGATGGCAAAGATGCAGGTCTTATGCTAATCAGGGATATAGCTATTAACGGAAAACACAGAGAGATTTTAGAGAGAGCCTCTCTCCTTTTTATACCAATAATTAATGTTGATGGACACGAGGACTTTGGCAGCCACTATAGAATTAACCAGAACGGTCCTTTAGAGGTGGGTGCGAGATTTACCTCCCACAGGTTAAATATGAACCGTGATTTCATTAAGGCTGACGCCCCCGAAACAAGAGCCTTACTAAAACTTTACGGCAAATGGATGCCGGAGATCTTTATTGACATCCATGTAACAAATGGAGCGGACTTCCAATATGTCTCCACTTATGGGTTGGACCATTGCGGATTCCTCGCCAGGCCAATGCTTAACTGGAGCAAAACAATATTTGAAGAGGAGCTGAAAAGTTCAATGGAGAGGGCCGGCTATCCAATATTCCCCTATTTTGAATTCAACAGCTACACAAACCCGGGGGCAGGACTACTTCCTGATAACTTTCCTCCCCAATACTCTAACGGATACGCTTCGGCTAACAACAGAATAGGCCTTTTACTGGAAAACCATATTTACAAACCATATAAAGAGAGGGTTACAGCCGCATATAATATAATACTCTCTTCTCTTGAGATAGCAGGTAGAAACTCAAACTCTCTTAAAAAGGCGATTTCTGATTCTGAGACTCTTGTCTCATCTGCAAACTTCAGAAGAGATTCTCTCCCTTTAATGTTCAGTCATGATAAACTAGAGAGTGAAATTGTTGATTTTCTGGCATGGAAAGAGAAGAGGGAGGTTAGCGATCTGACTGGTGCTGAATGGGTTTACTCAGACAGGACAGCTCCTGTTACTGTTAAAATGCCAATGTTTGTATCATACAAATCAGAATTAAAGGTTAAACTACCTGAGGCCTATATAATTCCACAGGAGCATAGTGAGACAATAGAGCTTTTGAATGTACACGGAATTATTTATGACAGACTGACTGAGGACAGTGTTATGGATGTTGAGACATATCGTTTCCACAGTCCAAAATGGTCACAATTCCCTTATGAAGGGAGATTCCAACTGAACGTTGACTATACCGTACAAAAAGAGAGGGTATCATTTAGAAAAGGAGATGTAGTTGTAAGGACATCTCAGCCTAAAGTGAAGATTATAGCACATATGCTGGAGCCGAAATCACCTACTTCGCTTGTAACATGGGGTTTCTACAACAACTGGGCAAGACCATCTACCGAATTCTGGATTCGTCTGAATTATATGGAGGTTAAAGGGCGTGAAATGATAGCAGCAGATCCAAAGCTTAAGGCAGAATTTGAAGAGAAAAAACGCAAAGATCCGGCATTTGCTAAGGATCCAAATGCAATTCTGCAATTCTTTATGGCAAAGGTTCGCAGCACTGTTGAACTTAATATAAACAGATATCCTGTTGCAAGGATTATGGACACAATCCCGGTTCAGTGAAACAACAACAGATCTGAGATTGTAAAAAACGCAAAAATCACAGAGGCAAAACCGTTTGATGTAAAAAAGGCCGCATTAAGCCTTGATATATCAGACGGCTTTACAATTATATGCTGATAACATAGCAGCATGGAGAAAATTGAAGCTCCAATAATGTATAGGTATCCGAAATCTCCTGCATAATAGAGTAGTACAAGAAGAGGAAGAACAAGAGCGTGTCCTGCTGCAGAAATCACCAGAGACCATCCTCTTCCCAGGGTTTGAGGAATAGAGCGAAGACCATGCTCTCTGTCAAAATCTTCATCTGCAAGTGCGTAAAGTATATCAAAACTGCCTGACCATAGAAAAACAGTTAAAGAGAGAATAAGAGGTGCAAGTGCAAGCTCTCCTGTGACCGCAATATATGCGGCTGAGGGGGCGATACCCAAAGCAAGACCAACTCCGTAATGGCATAGAGGTGTAAACCTTTTCAGATAACTGTATCCAAGGAGAATAACCAGTGCAGGGACTGAAAGATAGAGTGCAAGAGTATTGATAAAGCTGGCTACAACCACAAAAAAAACCGAATTAACCACTACAAAAATCAATGCCGACATTGGGGATACAACAGATGCCGGAATCTCTCTTAAAGCAGTTCTCGGGTTCCTGGCGTCAATAGTTCTGTCTGCCCATCTGTTGAATCCCATAGCGGCATTCCTTGCAAAGATCATGGCTAATAGAATCAGTCCAAACAGGCTCCAGGAGAACTCCCCTCCCCCCCTCTCACTCCCCAAAAAGAGTCCAATAAGAGCAAAAGGCATTGCAAAAATTGTATGAGAAAATTTTACAAGCTTTAAATATGATATTATCCTCTCCATTTCAAATTATGCAACAGGCTGAGAGTTATCTTAGCTGGGCTGAGAAATTTGTCTCAAAACACTTTAACAACTTATCCATAACCCTCTCCACCTCTTTATCTTCAAGTGTTTTATCAGGATCTTGCAATACAAAGCTTATCGCATACTGCTTTTTACCCTCAGGAATTTTATCTCCTCTGTAAACATCAAACAAAGTAACACTCTTTAAAATTTTCTTTTCCGATTTCAATGCAGCTTTACGAAGGTCTGCAAAATTCACACTCTCATCCAGAAGAATGGCCAGATCTCTTCTGACCTCAGGGTACTTAGGCATCTCCTTGAAGAGGATCTTCTGTCTCTTAATAAGCTGAAAGAGCACATCCCATGATATCTCCGCAGCAAACACCTGTTGCTTGATTCCAAATCTTTTAAGCAAAGTTTGAGATATCGTTCCCATTGAAGCTATCTCCTTACCGGATTGAGTCTTATATATAAGTCCTTCTGAGAAGAGATCGGCAGGTGCAGAAGAGTATTCAAGGTCTGCCGGATCAATTCCGTACCTTTTAAGCAGTAACTCCAGATAACCCTTTAAGGAGAAGTAACTTGAACTATTTGAAGCAGACCTCCATGATTGAGAACCTGGGCCGGTTACAACAAGAGATATCTTTGCACTCTCTCTGTAACTTTTAAGGTTAAGCGCAGCACTTATTTCACCCTCTTCAGCAGATTGATATGAATAGACATTTCCAGTTTCAAAAAGCTTCATATCAGGCATCTGCCTGTTTACATTATATGAGACAACCTCTAATGCGTTAAACAGAAGTGTTTGTCTCATAGCATTAAGGTCTGAGCTTAGAGGATTAAGTATTTTTACAAGGGAATCCTGAGGGAATGTCTTAAGTTTAGAGTAGTAATCACTCTTTGTAAGTGAGTTGTTCATAATCTCATGAAATCCGTTAGAGGCCAGAAAAGCCGACAATCTTTCCTTTACAATCTCGGGATCTGGCTTCCTCCCCGGTGTAATTGAGGCCACCATTCTCTCAGGTATCTCAACATTATTATATCCATATATTCTCAACACATCCTCAACTATATCGCACTCTCTTGTAACATCTGCCCTATAGCAGGGAACAGATATTACTGCTCCTGTTTTGTCAGACTTAACCACATCATATTCTAAATACTCGAGAATATTCAGGATATTGTCACTACCTATTCTTTTACCGATAAGTCTCTCCACTCTCTCAAAATTTATCTCCACTACAGCTCTCTCAATCTTATCCGGATAAATATCCGCAATATCTCCCACTACAGTTGCACCGGCGATCTCCTGAAAAAGGACAGCAGCCCTTTTAAGGGCGTAAGGCACCATCTCAGGATCTGCTCCCCTCTCATACCTGAAGGAGGCATCTGTTTTTATCTGGTGCCTCTTTGAGCTCTTCCTGATAGATACAGGATTGAAGTATGCACTCTCAAGAAATACTCTTTTAGTATCCATTGTGATTCCGGATTCAGCCCCGCCAAATATCCCTGCCAGAGTCATTGGCTTTTCAGCATCGCAAATCATAAGGTCCTCAGCTGTGAGTTTTCTCTCAACTCCATCCAGAGTTGTAAAGTTCTCACCATCCTTTGCTCTTCTTACCACTACCCTGCCTCCGGCAATTTTATCATAGTCAAAAGCGTGAAGCGGGTGACCAGTTTCGTGTAGTATGAAGTTTGTAATATCTACGATATTATTGATGGGCCTAAGGCCGATTGCTGTTAATCTCTTCCTGAGCCAATCCGGAGAGGGACCCATTACAATATTATCAAAAGTAAGTCCGGCATACCTTGGAGCACCATCTTTTGCAACAACCTCTATCACTGCCGGCTTAATATCAGAAGATCTCTTTAGATTTTCGTAGTCACTCACAGATGCTCTATTAAGTTTTGCTTCTGTTCCGTTAAACCTCAACCAGGCAGACAGGTCTCTTGCCACACCTATGTGAGAGGCGGCATCTACTCTGTTTGGGGTCAGCCCTATTTCAAGCAGAGTATCGGTTTCAAGTCCCAGATACTCCTTTGCAGGAGTACCCACCACAGCATCAGAGGATAAAACCATAATTCCGTCATGAGAGGTTCCTATTCCAAGCTCATCCTCAGCACAAATCATCCCAAAACTCTCTACACCTCTTATTTTGGCCCTTTTAAGAGTAAGTTTATCTCCTGATGTAAATGTAAGAGTAGTCCCTACTTTAGCCACCAGAACCTTCTGTCCCTTAGCTACATTTGGAGCACCGCAAACAATCTGGAGCAATTCAGCCTCTCCGGCATCCACTTTTGTAAGGCTTAGTTTATCGGCATCCGGGTGTTTCACACACTCTACAACCTCGCCAACTACTACACCTTCTAGCGACCCAGGAACCTCTTCAATGCTCTCCATAGCCTCCACTTCAAGACCAATGGAACTTAATACCCTTTCAGCTTCAGAGGGGGTCAATGCCGAGTCAACATACTCTCTGAGCCAGTTATAAGAAATTTTCATATCTCTTCTGAAATTATTATCTGAATAATGATTCTACAAACTCCTTTTTACTGAAGACCTGAAGATCCTCAATCTTCTCTCCCACTCCAATAAACTTAACCGGAATTCTGAACTGGTCAGAGATCCCAATCACCACTCCCCCTTTTGCTGTGCCGTCAAGCTTTGTGACAGCAAGAGAGGTAACATCGGTCGCCTTTGTAAACTCCTTTGCCTGCTGATATGCATTCTGTCCGGTAGATCCGTCCAGAACAAGAAGGACATCGTGAGGTGCATCAGGTATTAATTTTTTCATCACATTCCTGATTTTTGTAAGCTCATTCATAAGGTTCACCTTATTATGCAGCCTCCCTGCAGTATCAATCAATACCACATCTGCACCTACAGAAATAGCTCTGGAAATTGTGTCATAGGCCACAGAGGCGGGATCTGATCCCATCTGCTGCTTTACAATTTCAACACCAGCTCTTTCACTCCATATTGTAAGCTGATCTACTGCCGCAGCTCTGAATGTATCAGCTGCTCCCAAAATAACCCTTTTACCGGATGACTTTAGCCTTGCAGCCAGCTTGCCTATTGTAGTTGTCTTTCCAACGCCGTTTACACCCACCACCATAATTACATATGGCCTCTTCTCAAAGTTAAACGGCATATCACCACTCTCCTCTCCCGCATCCAGAAGAGCCTCAATCTCCTCTTTTAGAATAGAGTTAAGCTCCCCGGTATTCATAAATTTATCCTTTGCTACTCTACCCTCTAATCTTTCTATAATTCTCAGTGTTGTCTCAACTCCAATGTCTGAAGCAATAAGAGCCTCCTCTATCCCGTCCAGAACATCATCATCAACCTTTGATTTACCCACAATCGCTCTTGAGAGCTTGTCAAATATACTCTTCTTGGTCTTGTCAAGCCCTTCACTCAGTGCCTGCTTCTCCTCTTTGCTCTTTGACCCGAATAATCCGAATAAAGCCATTTCTCTTTTTTTAACTCACAAAGATACAAAAAGAGGTCAACATATTTATTAACAAAAAAAGAGATCAATTTTAGATTGACCTCTTCTTTATAGAATATTTTGAAAAAATTACTTCTTCTCGAAGAACTCTTTTGCTGTCTCGGTTGGAACCATCTCCTCAAGGAATGCATAAGCTCCGCTGCGATCCGATTTTACCATACGGATGCATTTCACTTTAGTCTTTGATGTTCCTTTTCCGCCGCCGAATGATGCAACTGCTTTCTTTGCCATTTCTTAAATCTTTTTAATGTTATTTAATTTCGCGGTGTAAAGTCACCTTCTTAAGGAAAGGGTTATACTTTTTGCGTTCCAGACGCTGAGTAGTATTCTTTTTATTCTTGGTTGTAATGTATCTGGAGATACCGGGAACACCGCTCTCTCTCTGCTCTGTGCACTCAAGAATAACCTGTATTCTGTTTTTATTAGCTTTTTTTGCCATCTTAATCAGTATTAAACAAGTTTAATTAAACCATTGGCCTTTGATTTCTTGAGCACAGCGCTCAGACCGTTCTTATTGATTGTACGCATCCCTGCGGCCGAAACCTTAAGAGTTACGAATCTCTGCTCCTCTTCCAGCCAAAAACGCTTGTTCTGGAGGTTTGGGGCAAACTCGCGCTTTGTACGGCGCTTAGAGTGGGAAACATTGTTTCCAATCATCCTCTTTTTTCCTGTAACTTGACAAACTCTTGCCATCTCTTATATATACTTTTTATAATTTTCGCGTAGTTCCCTTTTTAAGGGTTGCAAATATCGGGAATCTTTTTTTATATTCCAAAATATTTACACAAATTTAAAAATCCTCTTCCACCTGATATTCTTAGGGAAAGACTTGTTGTTATCCTTGGAAAACCATATAACCGAAGGGGTTCCCACAATGTGAGATTCCGGAACAAACCCCCAGTATCTTGAATCCAGAGAGTTATGTCTGTTATCTCCCACCATGAAGAAGTAATCCATCTTAAAGGTGTAACTGTTTGCAAGTTCACCATTGATGAATATCTCCTCACCTCTTACCTCCAGATTGTTACCCTCATACGCAGAGATAATTCTTGCATACAGTGGCAGGTTATCGCTGTTCAGCTCAACTGTTGCTCCCTCTTTAGGTATCCAGATAGGGCCATAGTTGTCCTTAGTCCATTCAAAGTTTTTTGCGAATGGAAAGATCAGAAGCTGAGAATCCGGAAAATCGGGCGGGAATATATCAATATTGGGTCTTACCTCTGCCACGTTAGGCAGGTCGGCTATTGTTTTAACCTCTTTATCATTAAGAGGCAGAGCGCTATAGCCAGGCATTGAAGCGTCAAAAAAGACCTCTCCAATATTTAGTCCCAACTCATCAAATATCCTTTGGTTAATTTGTGTTCCGTTAGTATAGACGGTATAGGTGTTTTGAATTCCCGGAAACTCCTTTTGAGGCTCACCGTTTACAATCACCTTGCCGTTCACAATCTGAAGAGTATCGCCTGCTATTGCAATGCACCTCTTCACATAGTGATCTTTTTTGTCATCCGGTCTTACAACTACAGGACCATACATTTTTTGTGTGTACTCTCTTCCGTTTAACCTTACGTGTGTGTAGTAATCATCTGTCGGAGCTCCTTTAAGTACGGTATCTCCGTGAGGGAAGTTGAATACAACAATGTCATCTCTCTTAACTTTAGAGAAACCTTTAAGTCTCCTGTAGGGATTTTTAATCCACTCTACGTAGGACTCACCTCCTGTAACAGGAAGAACATTGTGAACTAGAGGGAATGATATTGGGGTCTGGGATACCTTTGGTCCATATCTCATCTTGCTAACAAAAAGGTAGTCTCCTGTAAGAAGGGACCTTTCCATTGATGATGTGGGTATCATATAGGATTCAAAAAAGAATGCCTTAATAAATGTTGATACTACAAGAGCGAAGATTATTGCATCCAGCCAGTCCAGCCATGCATTTCTCTTCTCTCCCTTTTTGTAGCTCTTTTTCCAGAAGGCCCACTTTACCTTTTTTGTTATAAAAAGGTCAAATATTACCGCCAGTCCCAAAATGAACCACCAGTTGCCGAACCAGATAAGCCACAATAGATAGAGAATGGCCCAGAGTGAAAACCTGAACCACCTATTACCTATTATGCTCCTTATATTCAAGACTTGACTATTTTACAGAGTTGATGATTGCCTCAAACGCCTGTGGATTGTTCATTGCAAGGTCAGCAAGAACTTTACGGTTAAGACCCACATTGTTTTTGGCAAGTTTGCCCATAAACTGAGAATAGTTCAGTCCGTGCTCTCTTGCAGCTGCATTTATTCTCTGAATCCATAGTGCGCGGAAGTTGCGCTTTTTGGTTTTACGATCGCGATATGCGTATGTCAGACCCTTTTCATAAGTGTTCTTAGCAACGGTCCAGACATTTGCTCTTGCGAGGAAATTGCCCCTCGTGAGCTTAAGAATTTTTTTGCGGCGAGCTCTTGAAGCTACCGAATTTACCGATCTTGGCATCTCTTTTTTGTTTTGCGAATGTCAGCGCTCTCCTCCTATGAGAAACTTTATCTGCTGTGCATCCTGGTTAATAAATCGTACTAAGCAACTAGCAAAGCTTTAATTCTCTTCTCGTCTGCTGTTGAAACAAGAGCCGAGTAGGTCAGATTTCTCTTCTGCTTGGTTGTCTTCTTTGTGAGAATGTGGCTTTTGTAAGCATGCTTTCTCTTGATTTTTCCAGTTCCGGTAAGCTGAAAACGCTTTTTGGCACCGGAGTTGGTCTTAATTTTGGGCATTGTGTTTATTTTAAAGTTTATAAATAAATCTCTATTTTTTCTTAATGGGCGAGAGCATCATAATCATTCTCTTTCCCTCAAGTTTTGGCAGCTGCTCTGCCTTTCCGTACTCTTCAAGCTCCAGGGCAAATCTTAGCAGCAGTTTTTCACCCTGCTCAGAAAATAGAATTGACCTCCCCTTGAAAAAGACATAGGCCTTTACCTTTGATCCCTCCTCCAGGAAGGATTGAGCATGTTTCAGTTTGAACTGATAGTCGTGCTCATCGGTATTGGGACCAAATCTTATCTCCTTAATAACTATCTTGCTGGCATTAGCCTTCATCTCCTTCGCCTTTTTCTTCTGCTGGTAGATGAACTTCTGATAGTCAATAATTTTGCAAACCGGCGGGTCTGCATTTGGCGATATCTCAACAAGGTCAAGCTCCAACGCCTCCGCCATTGCCAACGCCTCTCTCAGTGAAACAATTCCCTGATTCTCAACATTATCTCCGACAACCCTTACTCTTGGGGCCGAAATTTCATTGTTAACGCGTGGTCCGTCATCCTTTTTCGGGCCGCTGTTTGGATACCTTCCCGAGGCATCCCTTCTTGGTCCCGAAGATTGCGAATTTGGTCTGAATCCGCCAGGCCGAGGTTTAAAAGGTGTAGCGATAAATTTGTCCTCCTATTTTAGTTATTACTCAATTTGTCTTTTTATCTCATTCTCAACAAGCTCTCTGAACTCCTCCATTTTCATTGCCCCTTTGTCTCCCTCTCCCTGCACTCTTACAGATACCGTGCCGCTATCTGCCTCTTTCTCACCAACAATGAGGAGGAATGGAACTCTTTTAAGCTCATTCTCCCTGATTTTCTTGCCGATAGTTTCGTTACGATCGTCAATTGAGGCGCGAATATCGGCATTATTTAGAAAATCTGCAACTTTTTTGGCGTAATCATTATATTTTTCACTTACAGGAAGGATGACCGCCTGCTCCGGTGTGAGCCACAAAGGAAACTTTCCGCCTGTATGCTCAATGAGAACAGCAACGAATCTCTCCATTGAACCAAATGGGGCTCTGTGAATCATAATTGGACGATGCCTTTTGTCATCGGCCCCAACATATTCAAGTTCAAATCTCTCCGGAAGGTTGTAGTCCACCTGGATTGTTCCAAGCTGCCACTTTCTGCCAATTGCATCCCTTACCATGAAGTCAAGTTTTGGTCCGTAGAACGCAGCTTCTCCAAGCTCTACAACAGTCTTAAGACCCTTCTCCTCCGATGCCTCAATAATTGCCCTCTCTGCCTTCTCCCAATTCTCATCAGAGCCGATATACTTCTCTCTGTTTTCAGGATCCCTTAACGAAATCTGAGCTGTATAATCTTTAAAATCAAGAGTTTTAAATATATAAAGAACAATGTCAATAACCTTAATGAACTCATCTTTTAACTGATCAGGACGGCAGAAGATATGTGCATCGTCCTGTGTAAATCCGCGAACTCTGGTGAGGCCGTGAAGCTCTCCGCTCTGCTCATATCTGTAAACAGTTCCAAACTCTGCCAGTCTGAGTGGCATATCTTTATATGATCTTGGCTTAGTCTTGTAAATCTCACAATGGTGAGGGCAGTTCATAGGCTTAAGTAAGAACTCCTCGCCCTCCTGCGGAGTGTGTATAGGCTGAAACGAGTCCTTTCCGTATTTTGCATAGTGGCCGGATGTAACATACAGCTCCTTCTGTCCTATGTGCGGAGTCATTACCGGAAGATAGCCGTGCTCCTTCTGAACCTTTTTCAGGAAATTCTCCAGTCTCTCACGCAGCATTGCCCCTTTAGGAAGCCACAGAGGAAGTCCCTGTCCAACTCTTTGAGAGAATGCAAAGAGCTCCAACTCCTTACCAAGTTTTCTGTGGTCTCTCTTTTTAGCCTCTTCCAACATAGCAAGATACTCATCAAGCATCTTCTTCTGCGGGAAGGTCACTCCATAAATACGGGTTAGCATCTTGTTGTTTTCATTACCTCTCCAGTATGCACCGGCTATGGATGTCAGCTTAACAGCTTTAATAACAGAGGTGTCAGCAAGATGCGGCCCTCTACAAAGATCAGTAAAAGAGCCATTTGTATAGAAAGAGATGGTTCCGTCCTCAAGGTCTCTGATAAGTTCGCACTTATACTCATCACCCTTCTCTGTATATGTCTTCATCGCCTCCTCTTTGCTCACCTCCTGCCTTACAAAGTGTTGCTTCTCCCTTGCAAGCTCAAGCATCTTCTCCTCTATCTTTTTAAGATCCGCTTCAGTTATGCTCTTATCTCCCGTATCCACATCATAGTAAAAGCCTGTTTCTATTGAGGGGCCTATTCCGAATTTAATACCCGGATAAAGAAGCTCCAGTGCCTCTGCCATAAGATGTGAGGAAGAGTGCCAGAATGTGCTTTTTGCCTCCTGATCATCCCATTTGTGTAACTTGAGCGAAGCATCCTCGCTGATAGCTCTTGTAACCTCAACCACCTTTGAGTTAACTGATGCCGCAAGCACCTCGGCAGCAAGCCTGGGACTTATGCCATTAGCTATCTCCAGAGGTGTTGTTCCCTTAGGATACTGCCTTACGCTACCGTCGGGAAAAGTAATGTTTATCATAATAATATGGTGTCAAAATAAATCTCGCAAATTTAAACATATTTTTCTAAACCTCATTATTTTTGGATAGTGGTGAATTTTAGCTAAATTTGAAACAGCCTAAATTGAAACAACAATCTAATTATTAAATAATTATGCAAAGCAACAAATGGAGTGTAGCAGCTCAGAATGCAATTATTCTGGCACTTGTTACTATTATAGCATCACTAATACAGGCTGTGTTCCCTGATTTACCTGGTTTTGTAGGAATCATAATCTGGCTTGTCAAGCTGACATTAAGCGTATTCCTGGTTTACTACTTTATAAAGGAGTACAGCAAGGGCTTTGAGATATTTACTTATAAACAGGGATTCCATTTTGGGTCAATACTCTGTCTTCTATCGTCTGTCATTGGAGCAGCTTACCTTTTCCTTCACATGGGCTTTCTTTTTCCTGAGGCTACAACCTCACAGATGGAGATGATTGCTCAAAGCATGGAGTCATCAAATCCTGACGGTGCAGAGGCTTTGATGGGGGTGATGGGCCACCTTCCCAAACTGGCGTTTCTATTCTCTCTGATTTATTACACGCTGTTTGGTGTTGTAGTGTCTGCGATTGTTGCAAATTATACTAAAAAAGGTGATATCTTCTCTCAGCAATAACTTATTATCAAAAATTTAAATGGATTTATCAATTGTAATAGCTCTGTACAACGAAGAGGAGTCAATACCGGAACTTCTTGCCTGGATTGAGAGGGCATTATCATCCCAGAAACTGCATTATGAGGTCATTCTTGTTGATGACGGAAGCACAGACACATCATGGGATGTGATAAAAAGAGAATCCAAACTTTATAACACTGTAACAGCAGTAAGATTCAGCAGAAACTACGGAAAATCAGCTGCTCTCTTTACCGGCTTTGAAGCTGCGAAAGGGAGTGTGGTTATCACAATGGATGCAGACCTGCAGGATAATCCGGAGGAGATCCCTGAGCTTTATGAAATGATTGTTGCCAAAGGATATGATTTAGTATCTGGATGGAAGAGGAAAAGAAAAGACAGTAAACTGACAAAAAATCTTCCGTCCAAACTTTATAACAGAGTTGCAAGAGGTGTCACCGGGATTAAGCTGCATGACATGAACTGCGGACTTAAGGCTTACAAAAATGAAGTTGTAAAGAATATTGAGGTTTATGGCGAAATGCACAGATACACCCCTTATCTTGCCAAAATTGCCGGCTACAGGAACATTGGTGAAAAGGTTGTTAAACATCAGGCCAGAAAATTTGGGAAGAGCAAATTCGGCATGGACAGGTTTGTAAATGGATTTCTGGATCTTATTACTTTGTGGTTTCTGGCCAGGTTTGGAAAGAGGCCAATGCACTTTTTTGGAACATTTGGAACCCTGACATTCTTTGTCGGTTTTGCTACTGCAGCATATCTTGTTGCCGACAAACTGATTTCGCAGGCGAACGGACTAAAATTCAGACAGGTAACTGATCAACCCCTCTTCTATATATCACTTGTAGCCCTGATTATCGGGATGCAGCTCTTTCTGGCAGGATTTGTCGGAGAGCTTGTTTCAAGGAACAGCAGTGAAAGAAATATATATAAAATAAAAGAGCGCCTGTAGGGCGCTCTTTAACATTCAAATCCAAAGTCGGTTTTACTTTGTTTTTCGTGCAGAGCTGTTGTACTTTTCAATCATCTCTGCGTATTCAGCCTCTGTAATCATTCTGCAAGTTCCGTTAAAGTGTGCCCCCTCCTCTATTGAAATTCTGTTGCATTGGAGAGCACCTTCAAATTTTGCCTTGCTTTTAAAGCCTGCCTGGTGTCCGGTTACGAGATTTCCCTCCATCTTACCCCAAATATCGGCACTCCCGCAAAACAGATCGCCAATGAATTGAGCATTCTCACCAATTACAACTTTGCCGCGAGTCTGGATTTTGCCCTCAAAAAAACCATCTATCCTAATATCACTTGTTGTAATCAGGGTTCCCCTTAGTTCAGTGCCGCCGGCAATGCGATTAACCTCATTGATCTGCGGAACTACCTCATTTTTTGCCATATATCTGTTTTAAATATGTATTACCTCTCCGTGCGAGGCAGCTGCTGCCTCCATTATGGCCTCACTCATTGTTGGATGAGGGTGAACGGAGTGAATTAAGTCACGTGCAGTGACCCCCAAATTGCGTGCCACTACCACTCCTGAAATCATCTCAGTTACATTTGAACCAACAAAGTGGGCACCTAAAACTTTATCTGTTTCAGCATCAACCACCAACTTTACAAAACCATCTTTCTCACCTGCAGCGGCAGCTTTTCCAGAGGCTGTAAAAGGGAATTTTCCTGTTTTAACATTCAAACCCTTAGCCTTAGCAGCCTTTTCGGTTAAACCTACTGATGCAATCTCCGGTGAAGTATAGGTGCAACCCGGAATATTGTCATAATTTACAGGCGGAGGGTTCAATCCTGCTATGCGCTCCACACAGTTTACAGCCTCGGCTGATGCAACATGAGCAAGTGCAGGTGTGGCAATTACGTCGCCAATTGCATAAACTCCACTGATACTAGTCTGATAAGATGAGTCAACAGAGATTTTCCCCCTCTCCAACTTAACACCAAGCTCCTCCAGACCCAGATTCTCAGTATTCGGAATAACTCCCACAGCTGAAAGGACCTTTTCTGCCTCAATTATTGTCTCTCCCTTCTTTGTCTCCACTGTAAGCTTACACAGTTCTCCTGAAGTATCCACAGATTTCACCCCTGAGGATGTCATAACTTTTATGCCCATCTTTCTGAACGAACGGCTCAGCTGTGCGGATACATCTTCGTCCTCAAGCGGAACAATGTTATCAAGATACTCAATCAGATGAACCTCAGACCCCATTGAGCGGTAAAAGTAAGCAAGTTCACTCCCTATTGCTCCTGATCCAATTACTGCGAGGCTAGCAGGCACGTTCTCAGGAACTAGTGCCTGTCTGTATGAAATAATCTTCTTCCCGTCTATTGGAGCAAAAGGGAGAGAGTTTGCCCTTGCACCTGTAGCGATAATAATATTTTTAGTCTCATATTCACTCCTGCTCCCCTCTTCAGAAGTAACCTCTACTTTTCCGGGTGAAACAATTTTCCCATGTCCCTGAATTACAGTAATCTTATTCTTTTTAAAAAGGTACTCTATTCCTTTGCTCATATTTGCCGAGACTCCTCTGCTTCTTTCCACAATTTTCTGAAGGTCAGGCTTTACCTCTCCTTCAATCTCAAATCCGTAATCTGCTGAATGTAAAGCATAGTAAAGTGCTTGTGCACTCTTAAGTAGCGCTTTTGTTGGAATACACCCCCAGTTGAGACATATGCCTCCCAGTTCGCTTCTTTCAACTACGGCAGTGTTCATACCAAGCTGCGAGGCTCTGATTGCCGCTACATATCCTCCGGGACCGGAACCTATTACTATCAAATCAAACATCTCTTCAAAATTAAAATTAAACAATTAGCTGTTGGCACCGTGGCAGTTTTTGTACTTTTTGCCGCTTCCGCAAGGACATGGATCATTTCTTCCCACTCTCTTCTCAACATGTACAGGTGCCTGAGTTTTTGGCTCTCCTGCTGATGTTGAGAGATCCTGCCTTGATGTCTGCATTCTGCTTAAATCTGTCTTTCTTCTCTGCTCCTCTCTTACACTAACCGGCTCTCTCCTCTCCGTAAGAGGAATATGAGATTTCAGCAGAAAGGCGAGTACATCCCGGCTGACCTTGTCAAGAACTCCTTTAAACAACTGGAAGCTCTCAAACTTATAGATGAGAAGCGGATCCTTCTGTTCATAGGTGGCGTTCTGTACAGACTGCTTAAGGTCGTCCATCTCTCTGAGATGCTCCTTCCAGTGCTCGTCAATCATTAGGAGTGTTATCATTTTATTGAGTGCCCTGCCTAACTCTTTTCCGTTGCTGTCGTAAGCTCTCTTTAAATTAACAACAAGTTGCATTATTTTGTTTCCGTCGCTTACAGGAATTGCAATATTCTCGTATGTTGCGCTCTGAGTCTCATAAATCTGTTTCATTATTGGCCATGCTCTCTCAACAAGAGCATCAATACGCCTTTTGTAAACAAGGTTTACATTCTCTACAAAAGCATCAGTTACAGTCTCAACAGAATCCTTATTATACATCTGCTCAGAGATTCCTGACTCAATTGAAAGCTGTCTTATTACATCAAATGAAAATGATTCATAATCTGAATTACCATGATGTGATGCTACCAGAGATTCGCAATAGTCGTTAAGCATATTCTGAACATCCACATCAATTCGCTCTCCGTTAAGCGCATTTCTTCTTCTTGTATAGATTACCTCTCTCTGAGAGTTCATAACATCGTCATATTCAAGGAGCCTCTTTCTGATACCAAAGTTATTCTCTTCAACCTTCTTCTGTGCTCTCTCAATAGATTTTGAGAGCATTGAATGCTGTAGTACCTCTCCCTCCTTAAGCCCCATCCTGTCAACAATAGATGCAATTCTGTCAGAACCAAAAAGTCGCATAAGATCATCCTCAAGAGAGACATAAAAGCTTGATGTTCCGGGATCTCCCTGACGCCCTGCACGTCCTCTAAGCTGTCTGTCAACCCTCCTTGAATCATGTCTTTCAGTTCCAATGATTGCAAGTCCACCTGCCTCCTTTACGCCCGGGCCCAGCTTGATGTCTGTTCCACGACCGGCCATATTTGTTGCAATGGTTACTGCCGACGGCTGACCAGCCTCGGCAACTATTTCAGCCTCTCTGGCATGCTGTTTTGCATTAAGCACATTGTGCTTAATACCCCTTAGCTTAAGCATTCTGCTAAGCAACTCTGAGACCTCTACAGAGGTGGTGCCCACAAGTACCGGTCTGCCCGCCTTTGTCAGATTAACAATCTCGTCAATTACAGCGTTGTATTTTTCCCTCTTTGTTTTATAAATGAGGTCATCCATATCCTTTCTGGTTATGGGTCTATTTGTAGGGATTACAACTACATCAAGTTTATAGATGGACCAAAACTCACCTGCCTCAGTCTCTGCCGTACCTGTCATACCTGCAAGCTTGTGGTACATACGAAAATAGTTCTGCAGAGTGATTGTTGCAAAAGTCTGAGTTGCAGCCTCAACCTTTACCATCTCTTTCGCTTCAATAGCCTGATGTAATCCGTCTGAATATCTTCTGCCTTCAAGAATACGTCCAGTCTGCTCATCAACAATCTTTATTTTGTTATCCAGCACAACATACTCCACATCCTTCTCAAACATTGTGTAAGCCTTAAGCAGCTGATTTACTGTATGTACTCTCTCGCTTTTAATTGCATAGTCAGAGAGAAGGGCATCTTTAGCTGCAAGCTTCTCCTCTGGATTCAACTCTCTCTTGTCCAGCTCAGCGATTTCAGAACCGATATCTGGCAGTATAAAGAAACGGTTATCACTAACACTTTTAGCTATAAGCTCGTGACCTTTATCTGTAAGTTCAACAGATTTCTGCTTCTCTTCAATTACAAAAAAGAGATCATCTGTTATCAGGTGCATCTGTTTGTTGTTGTCCTGCATGTAAAAGTTCTCTGTCTTAACCAGAATCTGTTTCATACCCGGTTCACTGAGATATTTTATCAGTGGGTTGTATTTCGGCAACCCTTTATGAGCCCTGAGCAGGAGCTTCCCCCCCTCTGTTTCATCTCCTTCAGAAATTTTCTTTTTTGCCTCATTAAGAAGCTGAGTAACCAGGTTTCTCTGCGCACTGTAAATTTTTTCCACAAATGGCTTATATTCATTGAACTGCTGGTCATCACCCTTTGGTACAGGGCCGCTTATTATCAGTGGTGTTCTGGCATCATCAATAAGTACTGAGTCCACCTCGTCAACAATTGCATAGTGGTGTTTCCTCTGAACCAAATCCTCCTGATTTATGGCCATATTGTCTCTCAGATAATCAAAGCCGAATTCATTGTTTGTTCCAAATGTAATATCTGCTTTGTATGCCTGTTTCCGAGAGTCACTGTTTGGTTCATGTTTGTCTATGCAGTCAACTTTAAGTCCGTGAAACTGATATAGAGGGCCCATCCACTCAGAGTCTCTCTTTGACAGATAATCATTGACGGTTACCACGTGGACCCCTTTTCCGGCAAGGGCATTGAGAAATACGGGCAGGGTAGCGACAAGTGTTTTACCCTCTCCTGTAGCCATCTCTGCAATTTTTCCCTGATGGAGAACAACACCACCAATGAGTTGCACATCGTAATGCACCATATCCCATTTAATCCTGTTACCACCTGCCATCCAGCTGTTTTTCCAGATTGCCTTCTCACCTGATATCTCTACATAATCATGTCTGGCAGCAATGTCTCTGTCCAAAGGTTGAGCTGTAACCTCTATCGTTTCATTCTCTTTAAACCTTCTGGCGGTTGACTTCATAATGGCAAAGACATCCGGAAGAACTTCAAGCAGAACCTCTTCAATCTTCTCATCTATTCTCTTCTTAATCTTGTCTGTCTCAGTTGCAAGCTCCTCCTTCTCCGAGACTTCAATCATCACATCCTCAAGTTTTGCCTTTAGTTCAGCAATACTCGACTCATCTTCCGAGATTCTCTCTGCAATAAGTTGCTTTACCCTAATTGTCTCTGCTCTAAGCTGGTCGTTGGTAAGAAGGTCTATCTTAGCATATGCCTGCTGTATCCTCCCTAAATAGGGGTTAATCTCTTTGAGGTCCCTCTCTGCTTTAGTCCCAAAGAACTTTTTAAGCAGACTGTTAAATAGTGCCATTTATATGATTTTATTTTTTGTTTACAACGAATAACCTGCAAAGATAAAAAAATAGAGTTAAAGATTGTAAATTTGCTCTCATTATGAACGCTAAGTATTGATGAAAAGAGCTATAACCACAAGTGAGGATGGATCAAAGACACTTCTCCTTGAAGATTATAATGAATCATACCACTCCAGATTTGGAGCCTTGTCAGAGAGCAGACACATATTCGCCGGAGAGGGATTAAGCAGATATCTTGGTGATAATCCCAACACGGAGGAGCTATCCATTTTTGAAGCAGGTCTGGGAACTGGTCTGAACTGTCTGTTAACTGCCCTGGAAATTGAAAAGTTTAAGAGTGTAAAAAGAGTTAAGTACTTAGCTGTAGAAAAATATCCAATCACTCCTGAGGAGGCCTCAATGCTAGATTACCCCTCTCTTTTTGGAAACAGCAAATTAGCAGGCTATATTTATGAAACCATTCACAGCAGTAATTGGGGCTGCAACACCCCATTGTCGGAGAAAATGGAACTCCTTAAGATTTGTTCATCATTTGAACAATATTTTCCTGCAATTCCACATGAGAGCATAAATATAATTTACTATGATGCTTTTTCACCTGAAACACAACCTGAACTGTGGCAGGAGGAGATTTTTATATCTCTCTTCAGGGCACTAAAACCCGGCGGTGTTCTTGTAACCTACTCTTCCAAGGGGATAGTTAAAAGAGCTCTGAGAGCAGTGGGGTTTGAAGTAAAGAGAGTAGCCGGCCCCAAAGGAAAAAAGCATATTCTCAGGGCTTCAAAAGCGTAACTCTGAATATCTTTGGCCAATATTTACCTGTCAGGTAGATATTTCCGTTTGACTTATCGTAAGCTATTCCGTTAAGCACATCTGTTTTTGCTGTTCTCATTGATGCCGGTAAAAGTCCTGAACAATTAACGGTAGCTCTGACATTGCCGGTCTGAGGGTCAATTATAACAATAGTATCTGACATAAAGACATTTGCCCAGATCTCTCCGTCAATCCACTCCAGCTCGTTAAGCTGCTTAACTGGCCTGCCATTATTCTTTACCTCCAAAACTCTTTTTGTCATAAAATTCATTGGGTCATTGAAATAGATAAATTCGGTGCCGTCGCTCATAATAAGGTGAGTCCCGTCAGTAGTCAGCCCCCATCCCTCTCTGGGATTGTTTAGTTTACCAATCTCTTTGAAAGTACTCTTCTCAAGTACATAGACAACCCTCTCCATCCATGTAAGAATGTAGATTCTTCCGTTAAGGGATACAGCCCCTTCGGCAAAATGGTTTACCGGAAATGAAAATGTTTTTTGAGTTCTTCCTGTTTTAATATCTGCACTTCTGAAAAATGATTTCCCATACTGCCCTGAGCTCTCATACAATACCCCATCCTCTATAAACAAACCCTGTGTATAGATATTTGTATCGTGCGGGATAGACTCAACAACCCTTACCTTGTAGCTCCCTGTTTGCCTTTTGCTCTGGCAGGAGAGACTCAAGGAAAGAGTCATGGTTATTATCACAAGAAGAGCGGAAAGTACTCTTTTTAACATACAAAAGTTATTTCTTGGCCGATGTTTTCTTTTCAATTGCAGCTTTTACAAGGGCTACAAATAACGGATGAGGATTCTCAGGTGTACTCTTTAGCTCGGGATGGAACTGAACTCCAATAAAGAACGGATGGTTCTCAATCTCCATTATCTCCACAAGACCGGTGTCACTGTTTCTTCCGCTCGGAATCAACCCTCCCTTCTCAAACATCTCAACATAGACATCATTGACCTCATATCTATGTCTGTGTCTCTCAGATATCTCAGTTGAACCATAAATTTTGTGAGCAAGAGAACCCTCTTTGATAGAACATGAATATGCTCCAAGTCTCATAGTTCCACCTTTGATTGTCATAGATTTCTGATCCTCCATTAAGTCTATGACAGGATTTTTTGCATTGGGTTTAATCTCTGTTGTCATAGCATCCTCAAGACCCAGAACATTTCTTGAATACTCAATTACCTCCATTTGCATTCCCAGACATATCCCCAAAAATGGAATTTTACTCTCTCTTGCAAACTTAACAGCAGTAATTTTACCCTCAATTCCCCTCTCACCAAATCCGGGAGCTACAAGTATCCCATCCATTGAGGATAGTTTTTCCGCTACATTTTGTTCGTTTATGTATTCGCTATGGATTGAATGGACATTTACCTTGCACTCGTTTTTAGCCCCGGCGTGAATAAACGATTCAAGTATTGATTTATATGAGTCCTGAAGTTCAACATATTTACCGACAAGGGCAATATTAACACTCTCATTAGGGTTGAAAAGCCTCTCTAAAAAGGATTTCCACCTATCCAGATCGGGTACCCTGTCAAGAGCCTCCATCTTAAACTTTCTAAGGACTATCTCATCAAGCTTCTCCTTATACATAGTAAGAGGAACTTCGTAAATGCTCTTTGCATCAATTGATTCAATAACAGCATTTGGCCTTACATTGCAGAATAGGGCAACCTTCCTTCTGATATCCATTGGGAGTGGATGTTCTGTTCTGCAAACGATTACATCAGGGTGAACCCCATTTTGCTGAAGCATTCTTACAGAGTGCTGAGTGGGTTTTGTTTTAAGCTCTTTAGCAGCGCTCAGATAAGGAACAAGAGTGAGGTGTATAACAAGACAATCTTCATCAGGAAGCTCCCACTGCAACTGACGTACTGCCTCAACAAATGGCAGGGACTCAATGTCACCAACTGTACCCCCGAGTTCGGTAATGATTACATCATATCTTCCTGTCTTTCCAAGCAAAAGCATTCGTCTTTTGATCTCGTCTGTAATGTGCGGAATGACCTGAACGGTCTTGCCAAGATAGGCTCCCTGCCTCTCTTTGTCTATTACAGATCTGTATATCCTTCCTGTAGTAACATTATTTGCCTTTGAGGTCTGAACATTCAGGAATCTCTCATAGTGACCCAGGTCCAGATCGGTTTCGGCACCATCTTCTGTTACGTAACACTCACCATGTTCATATGGATTAAGTGTGCCAGGATCCACATTCAAATAGGGGTCAAATTTCTGAATGGTTACGGACAAACCTCTGGCCTGTAGTAACTTTGCTAATGATGCGGAAATAATGCCCTTCCCAAGGGAAGAGGTAACACCTCCCATCACAAAAACATATTTGGTGCTCATAATGTATTTTTTGGATTGTTATACAGGGATACAAAGATAATACTTTCCCAATGTTTTCCGCAAGAATTACCTACATTTGCTGAGAGATAAAACCCCAAATTTTTACTAATGAAATCATTACAAGAGAGATTCAAAATTAAAAGTTACGAAACGGATGAGAATGCAAAATTAAAGCCTCAATCCCTGATGCTTCTGATGCAGGAGTCGGCTAATCAACACGCTGACGCACTTGGTTTCGGATATGATCAACTGCTTGAAAAGGGTATAATTTGGGTTCTTTCAAGGGCACATGTTGTGTTTGAAAGGATACCGGACTGGAGGGAGGAGGTAGTGCTTGAGACCTGGCACAAAGGGAGCGACAAACTTTTTGGTCTGAGGGATTATAACCTCACAGGCCTTACAGGTGAAGGAATAGCAAAAGGAACAACGTCCTGGCTGATAATTGGGACAGAGAACAGAAGACTTCAAAGAATAGAGCAACATTTAGGGAACGACCATCCTTCCGTACATATGGTTCATGCCATTGAGGAGCCGGCTCCAAAACTAGCCCCTCCGCAAGAGATTGAGTTTGTAAAAAGTCGGGAGGTGGAGTATTCTGACATTGACATGAATCACCATACTAACAATTCCAGATATATGGAGTGGGCATTGGACTGCATTAATAAATTTGTACCGGAGAGGTCATTTATAAAAGAGTTTGCTGTTAATTTCAACTCTGAAAGCAGACTTGGAGAGAGGCTTGACCACTATGCCTGTAAAACAAGCAGCGGGGCATTTTTTGAGGCCAGAAGAGGTGAAACATCGGTAGTACAAATTGAATTTATTTTTTCCGGTGCTGTTTAGTTACAATATATATCTGATTATCATTCTCTGTATGGCAGTTGCAGGCCTTGCAGTCTTTGCCACGCTCTACTTTGTGGATGCAGGATATGGGATTCTTCTGAACTCAAGGTGGGGTAAGACAATTAAATCAAAGATCGGCTGGCTTATAATGGAGGCCCCTGTCTTCATTGTAATGGCCACACTGTTTTTGTTGTACGGGAGGGGAGCAAAAAGCGGAAATCTGCTAATCTTCTCCATGTTTATGCTTCACTACCTGCACAGGGCTTTCATATACCCACACCTTATTGTGGGAAAAGGAAAGATGCCTATCTCAATTATCTCAATGGGTGTTTTTTTTAACCTTGTCAACGGGGTGCTTCAGGGTGAGTGGCTTTTTGCTCACGCTCCTCTGGATTATTATGGCGAATGGCCGGAATTACTTGCTTCTCCAAGATTCATAGCCGGAGCATTATTATTCTTTAGTGGAATGGCACTCAACATTGATTCTGACAGAAGACTCAGGAAAGCGAGAAGAGAGGGTTTACTAAACGGAGATAAACCGGGAACACATTATATCCCATACGGCGGGGGATTCCGATTTGTTACATCGCCAAACTACCTGGGGGAGCTAATTGAGTGGCTCGGTTTTGCAATAATATGCTGGTCTCTTCCCGCAGCTCTATTTGCATTCTGGACTGCTGCAAATCTGGTCCCCAGGGCTGCTTCAACCTGGAAAAGGCACAAAGAACAGAGGGGAGATGAAATAAAAAAGAGAAAACTCATGAGAGTCTTCCCTTATATCTATTAGTTAAATACATTGCTTATACCCAATACTCTTAACGTTAAACCTCTACATTTCTGCCAAGATATTCTGAGAAGCTCTTTACCTTAGGTTCGTACTCCTCATCAAAAAGTGATGATGAAATGATAAAATCTGCAGTTGATCTGTTTGTTGCTGTGGGGATATTGTAAAGGCTTGAAATTCTCAAAAGTGCCTTTACATCCACATCGTGTGGTTGTGGCTGCATAGGATCCCAAAGGAATATCAGAACATCTACCTTTCCCTCGCAAATCAGAGCTCCCAGTTGCTGGTCGCCACCAAGCGGTCCCGATTTAAGCAGTGTAATATTAAGAGTCGGGTCATTTTTTGATTTGTTCTGAACTAAAGCAGCCTCCACCATCCTTCCTGTTGTTCCGGTGCAAACGAGATTGTGTCTCAAAAGAGTCTGTTTATTAAACTCAACCCACTCAATAAGGTCTTTTTTCCTGTTATCGTGCGCCACCAGCGCTATTGTTTTTCGTTTCATTTCCTCTCTAATATCTCTTCTTCTGTTTAATCTTCATATAACCTCTTATCACCCTTTGGCGACTCTGCTGAGTGAATCACCGGTAAGGCGGAATACAGTCCAATCATCCATAGGCAAAGCTCCCAGACTTTTGTAAAACTCAATTGATGGTTTATTCCAGTCAAGGACTGCCCAGTCAAATCTTTCGCATCCTCTCTCTACCGCAATCTGAGCAAGTCTTCTGAAGAGCATCTTCCCGATGCCTCTTCCCCGCTGCTCCTCCTTGACGAATATATCCTCAAGGTAAAGACACGCACGACCCTTGAAAGTAGAGAAATTATGAAAATAGAGTGCGAATCCCAGAGCTCTCCCCTCTTCCTCAGCAATTATCACCTCGGCCTGCTTCTTCACAAAAAGAGAGTCCATAAGGATTTCCGGCGTTGCGGTAACATCATCTCTTAACTTTTCGTAAACAGCAAGTTCACAGATAAAATTAAAAATTGTCTCAATGTCGTTTTGGGTGGCTTTGCGAATGGTAATTGAGCTGCTTTGCATGAATTGAATTTTTGGCAAAGTTAAGTGTTTTTATTCAGATTTCGCTGCTTGCGGACGAGTCAGCTTCAGCTGACCTCCCGGAAGGCGGGCTAACACAGAGAGCTTTAAGCCTGGAGGGCGTGCCTCCTTCCGTACGAAGTGCAGTAAAAAAAGGAAGAGGGTGACTAAAAAGTAAAGTCGCCCTCTTTTTGATAGTAGCGGAGACAGGACTCGAACCTGTGACCTTCGGGTTATGAGCCCGACGAGCTACCAACTGCTCCACTCCGCGATATTGGACTGCAAAGATATGGCAAAATGGTTCTAATTCCAAATTAATTTTTGAAACTATTTATAATATCTTCTTTATCAATTACTTTTTGCTCTCCGGTTGACAAATTTTTAAGAGATATCTTAGAGTTAGTTATCTCATCCTCTCCAATTATTGCCAAAAAAGGGATTCCCCTTTTGTCTGCATAGTCAAACTGCTTTTTCAGCTTTACCTGATCCGGATATATCTCAGATGCAATTCCTGCTTCCCGAAGTATCTTAACCAATGGAATAGCATATCTCATCTCCTTGTCACCCATATTTGTAAAGAGAACTTTTGTCCCCTCCACCGCATCCTTCGGGAACCGGTCCAGTGTTGATATAACATCATAAATTCTGTCGGCCCCAAATGAGATACCTACTCCGGAAACCCCCTTCAGGCCGAATATTCCGGTTAGGTCGTCATATCTTCCACCTCCGCAAATGCTTCCCATTGAGGTCTCCTTTGACTTAACCTCAAAAATGGCTCCGGTATAATAATTGAGTCCTCTGGCAAGAGAGAGGTCAAGTTCAACTTCGCAGGCAACCCCTGCGCTCTCAATAAGACCAAACAACTCCTTAAGCTCTTCAACCCCCTTTAGTCCAATCTCTGAATAAGAGAGAATATCGCTCATCCTTGTGAGTTTATCTTCTGTTGCTCCGCTAAGCGTAAGAATCGGCTCTATAATAGCAACTGCATCTTCATCAATACCTTTAGAATAAAGCTCCTCTTTTACCGCATCTATGCCTATTTTGTCTATCTTATCAATTGCTACCGTTATATCTATCAGTTTATCCGCATGTCCTGACACCTCTGCAATACCTGAGAGCACTTTTCTGTTGTTTATTTTAACGACCACAGAGAGACCAAGTTTTCCAAACACATCGTCAACAATCTGGACCAGCTCAAGCTCATTTATAAGAGAGTTGCTCCCTATAACATCTACATCACACTGATAAAACTCTCTGTATCTACCCTTCTGAGGTCTGTCTGCTCTCCAAACCGGCTGTATCTGGTATCTTTTGAAAGGAAAAACAATCTCACTCTGATGTTGCACTACATATCTTGCAAAAGGAACTGTCAGGTCATACCTTAATCCCTTCTCGCAAACCTTCACTGAGAGAGAGTTGCTGTTTGACAGCATATCCGGGGTTACACCAGAGAACGCATCGCCGGAATTAAGCACCTTGAAAAGAAGTTTATCTCCTTCCTCTCCATATTTGCCCAGCAATGTAGAGAGATTCTCCATTGAAGGGGTCTCTATGGGTGAATACCCATATTTTTTAAAAACAGTTCTTACAGTATTGAAAATATGATCTCGTCCCGCCATCTCAGCAGGAGAGAAGTCTCTTGTACCTTTTGGTATTGAAGGTTTCTGTGCCATTTTGTCTGTTTAGGGGTGCAAAGATACTAATTTTGGAGGTATTCGTCTATTGCGGCAGCCGCCTTTCTTCCGGCACCCATTGCAAGTATAACAGTGGCAGCACCGGTTACGGCATCTCCACCTGCAAAAACACCCTCTCGCTTCGTCCTTCCGTCATCGTCTGCCACTATACAATTCCATCTGTTTACCTCCAGCCCGGGAGTTGTTGAAGAGAGCAGCGGATTAGGAGAGGTTCCTAGTGACATAATAACCACATCAGTTTCAATGTCAAATTCAGATTCATTCACGGGGACAGGGGAGCGTCTTCCGCTCTCATCTGGCTCTCCCAGCTCCATCTTTATACATCTAAGACCCCTTACCCATCCTCTCTCATCGCCAAGAACCTCTACAGGATTGGTAAGCATCCTGAAAACAATTCCCTCCTCCTTAGCATGGTGCACCTCCTCAACGCGTGCAGGAAGCTCTTTTTCAGTTCTTCTATATACTACAGTTACATCTGCTCCTAGTCTGAGGGCTGATCTTGCCGCATCCATAGCAACATTTCCACCTCCAACAACCGCAACTCTTTTTCCAACATAAATGGGTGTGTCATAGTTTGGATCATAAGCCCTCATAAGGTTATTTCTTGTTAGAAATTCATTTGCGGAAACAACGCCGTTCAGATTTTCGCCCGGTATATTCATAAACTTTGGAAGGCCTGCTCCTGAGCCAACAAAGACGGCAGAGAAACCCTCCCTGTCCATTAGATCATCAATTGTTACGGTTCTTCCCACAACGACATTTGTCTCAATCTTTACCCCAAGGGCGACAACATTATCTATTTCGCTCTTTACAACTCTCTCCTTTGGAAGCCTGAATTCTGGTATTCCATATTGCAGTACTCCTCCTGGTTCGTGAAGTGCCTCAAAAATGGTAATGTCATAGCCCATTTTTGCAAGGTCTGTTGCACAGGCTATTCCAGCTGGACCACTTCCGATTATTGCGACACTCTTACCTTTTGAGGGGGCTTTATCGGTAAATTTGATACCTCTCTCTCTTGCCCAATCCCCGACAAATCTCTCCAGCTTACCTATCGCAACAGCCTCTCCCTTAACACCCAGAATGCATGAGCCTTCACACTGACTCTCCTGAGGGCAAACTCTTCCGCATACTGATGGCAGAGAGCTGTCCCTTGCAATAATCTCAGCAGCCTTAGCGAAATCTCCGTTTTCAACCTCCCTGATAAATGCCGGAATATTGATAGTCACCGGACAGGCTGCAACACATCCCGGTTTTTTGCAGTCAAAACATCTGGAGGCCTCCAGAACAGCCTCCTCTTCATTGTATCCGTAACTAACCTCTTCATAATTAGCGGCTCTTACTTTAGGATCCTGCTCTCTTACAGGAACCCTTGGTATTTTATTTCTCATACAGCTGCATTTTTATTTTTATCTAGCCCTATTTTACACACATGATCCCTCTCTGTTTCAATGGATTTATACATTCCCTGCCTTCTCATTGCCTCATCGAAATCAACATCGTATGCATTAAACTCAGGACCCTCTACACAGGCAAACCTGGTCCTGCCTGCAACAGAAACTCTGCAAGCTCCGCACATTCCGGTTCCGTCAACCATTAGAGTATTCAGACTGACTGTAAGCGGAATATTATATGGTTTGGCAGCCAGAGTAACAAATTTCATCATTATCATAGGACCAATGGCTATCATATGGTCATAACTCTGTTTGTCAAGAATTTCCCTCATCATATCTGTTACAAGCCCCTTTTTGCCGTAAGAACCGTCATCTGTACAGATGTAAAGATTGTTGCAAACAGCCTTCATCTCTCTCTCAAAAATCAGCATTTCCCTGCTCTTTGCACCTATAATTACATCAACCATAGCCCCCATAGAGGTCAGAAATTTAACCTGAGGGTAAACCGGAGCAGTACCGAGCCCCCCTGCGATAAAAAGGAATCTCATACCTGACAACTCCTCAGCACTTTTATGGATAAATTCTGAAGGCTCTCCCAAAGGACCTGCAAAATCTACAAATGAGTCCCCCTCTTCAAGGTGACAAATCTGTCTGCTTGAGGCCCCGACTACCTGGGTCACAATAGTTATTGTTCCGGCTTCAGCATCAAAGTCGCAAATGGTCAGTGGAATTCTCTCTCCTTTATCGTGAGCTCTTACAATAAGAAATTGCCCCGGTTTTGCAGAGGAGGCCATCCTAGGAGCATAAACCTCCATCAGTGATGTAAGGGAGTTCAAATCCCTCTTTTTTACAATTTTATACATCTGTTAGAATTATAATCTGTCAAAGGAGTAACCCATTTTTTTCAGCCTCTTTATTATACCGTCCAATCTGTCGTATAATTTATCCGGCCTTCTGTCATCCACACCGGGATGTATCAGTATTACAGCACCATTAAGCCCTTTACTCTTTTCAAAATCAAACAATTTAGCTATTAACTCATCTGAAGACTTATAGTTTGTCATACCGGGGTATGTATAATCGGCAGGCGTAGCAGTTCCCGGTGTATAGTTTACAGTTTTAAGGCCGAGGGTTGAAGCTGTATATACAGACTCCTTGTTGTACCATTCATAGGGAGGCATAAACCAAACAGCCTGAGATGGGTCTATCCCGAATTTTTGCAGTTCAACAAGATTATTGATTATATCATTTCTCAGACTGTCTCCGGATACAAGAGATACTGCTCTTCTATCCCAGGGAGCATATAGCAGATGTTTGTCTGAGTGTCCGCCAACATAGTGTCCCTGAGAAATAATCTTTGAAATAGTACTCTTCTGATCAGGCATTCTGAGAAAATTTCCGGTCAGGAAGAATGAGCCTTTTATTTTGTTGGATGCTAAAGTTTTCAGTATCTTTTCTCCTCCCTGAAACATTGAATCAGCTGTGAAGGCCAGATATATTATCTTCTTTTCCGGATTTACTCTTACAATCGCACCAAAATCATCCTTTTTTACATTAGCTTGATTATTAGATATCTCCACAGCCTGTTCCTTACCATCTGTCTCCATTTTTGCAAAGTAAAAGGAGAGACCGGCAGTACCATCCATAGTTGGCTCATTGGATGCATAGTCTCCGATATCATCATGATAAACAGCTTTACCATTATTAAACGGAGCGTAGAGGTCAGGTTTTGTCAGGGATTTTCCGGCACGCTCCATAAATAGCATCCTCTCAATAGGGCCATCTACCAAACCTCCATATGTTAGATCTCCATTATGAACTGTATAGGATGAGTGCGGAGAGTCCGGGTAATCCCCACCCTCAGGAAAACCAACTATCATTGAGGTTCCCCATGGATTTGTTCCAAAAAGCCAGTCTCTGAGAGCCATCTCCATCTCAAGATAGGTATCATCTCCGCTTGCCTCTCTGTATAGTCTGGCCTGTGTAATGGCAGCAGAAACCAGGTTATTTGAACACCAAAGGAATGGAATTCCGTATATGAACGGATCGTCAGCAGCCCTCTTGCGAAGATGTTCAAGACCATCTCTCATGAAACCGATATATTTGTCTCTTGTAACTTTGTCGGATGATGTCGCCAGGTAATAGTGACCCAGGTTAATAAATGGATAAAACTGATAGTGTCTTCCCCTTCCAAGCTCCATCCAGGGTGTAACAGGCTCCAGCTGTCCCCAGTAATCTGCTCTTTTCCTCCAGTTCTCTTCACCGGTATATTTATAGAATGTTGCCGCGGCTAACTCTACATCGTCAACCCATGTGTCCTCCTCGTAAAAATATGGAGACTTTACACATGCTGTTTGTGTGTTTCCCGGAAACTCCTCTGCAAATGCAAATGCCTTTATTGCTTTATCTCTAAGCTTAGCTGCATACTCAGGGTCACTCTCTTTTAATATCTCTGAAGCAAGAGCAAAAGTTGACGAAAACTTTCCTGCTGTGGAGGATACACCCGTAGTTCTGTTAAAATGCTTTCCAAGAGACTGTGGCATTCCTGACACAAAATAGACAGGTCTTCCAGTACCCGGTCCCCAGCCATAATCAACTTTATCGTTTTGAGGAAGGCGGAATCCGGCATGGTCTCTGTCGTCTGCAATCTGATTGAACATTACCTTATCTTCAGGATTCATTCTGTCAAGCCAGTCAAGTCCCCAGCGAATTTCATCAAGAATATCGGGAATACCGTTTGATCCCCTCCTGCCTCTTGCATCGTAAAGGTCCTTAAAAACACTTTTATCCTTTTGCTGTTCCCATGAGAACATAAGATGATAAAGAGTTGTTGCAGAAGTTGTTGTATATTGAAGATAGTCTGTTGCATCATGCCATCCCCCCCTTACATCTATCTTCTCTCCATCTCTTGTAGGATGTCCTACTATGTATCCGTCATGTTGATGGCAAAGCTCTCCGGTATATGGATTATCTCCGCAACGCTGTTGCCTCATGTACTCTAGGAGGAAATCTGATAATCCTTCATAAGCATCTGCCGCTATTTTGAAATTGGGAGATTTAGTTCCATTGCTGACAATGTAGTAACCTCCCTCATTTACAATCTTTGAAAAATCAAATCTATAGGCATTTTTCATACCCCATGATACTGCATCGCTCTTTTTACCAGCACCCTGATAAACAATCTTATCAGTTACGGCATCTCTCACCTCAAAGAGTGGAGAGCTTTTATCTTCAAGAGAGATGAAAACCGCTACTTTAATGTCTTTTGGAAGGTATCCTGCCTGGTTGATTCTAATCCAGGAGTTTGAGGCAGTAATTGACTGCGAAATAATTGCCAGAAATGACAGGATAAGATAAAACCTTAGAAATTTCATATTTATTAGGGGGTTTAAATGTTACATCAGTAACAAAAGTAATATATTTTTTACTCTTTACCGCCCTATAGCCCGCTCTTTAGTTTGTAAGCCGTGCTCTCTAAAGGTTTGGATTCATTACTCAACAACTTGTGCAGAACAGAGTCCCTGAGTATCTCTCTGTAGTTATAATCATTTCCGTCAATAATAACCCTGTTTGAGACCAGTCTCACACCATGACTATAATCTACATAAATATCTATGTGGATATTTGTTTCAGGCTGTATTGGCAGGCTGTCCAATTTATGCCAGCCGTAAATTGTAACATGATGGGTTCTGCGTGGATCATCAAGTTTAGAGGAGATGACAATATCTTTCTTTGTACCAGCAACAAAAATTCCGGGTCTGTTTCCTGAAGCTTTTATCTGCGCTGTGATAATCTTAGAGTGGTCATAAAGAATATCAGGAGTCTCATTTCTGTTACCTCTTGGTATGAAATTAAACGGCTCCAGTTTTAATCTGGAGTTTTTATATACTAAATCAACAATTTTGGGTGTGGGAAGTGAGGCGTTAAAACAATCCGCTATCTTCTGGGCAGACTGCGGGGACATAGGGAGTGTAAAGTAGTCCTCATCTTTACCGGCTGCAATATAATCGGCCTTTACAAAAATTGTAACGTTTCGCAGTATTCCCGAGGCGTCCCTCTCTGTAAAGTTCAGCTCCTCCCAAGGATTTAAAAAATTTGGAAAATTCCCTGAAGTGATCTCCTTTACAATTGCATCTTCTCTCTCTGCAAAATCAAGAAGCCGCATCTTCTCATAAAAGAGCGATCCGCCCCTGGGGCTCTGTGAAAAGAGAGCCCCAAGCGCCGATGCTAAAAATAGTAATGCCAGTATTATACTTTTCAAATCAGTCCTTCTTCTCCGTTGTCTTAACAGGGAACCCCAGCTTGTCAAGTGCTCTGGAGAGTGTCTCCACATTCGTTTTATTCTCTTCATAGCTGATCCAGACAGTCCTGTTCTCAAGGCTCACCTTCAAATCCTTCACACCTTTCTCATGAGGTATTTTTGCCTCAATCTTTTTAACGCAGTTTGGACAATCCAGATCAGGAACAGAGAGGGTCACCTGAACCTCCCTCTTTTCGGCCTTTTTATTCTGAGCCTCTGCGGTAAATGAGGTTGCCATAATCATGGCAACTGTTGCGAAGATAATAAATCTGATTTTTTTCATAATAGTATTGTTTAGTATTGTTATTTCCAAATTGTAAATCTAAGCCCGGCATACACTTTCCTACCCATTAGCGGTCCCCAAACCAGCGTTGAATTGAAATCCTGAGAGTATGGCGTATCTGCACCCATAATAGGATGTGGTTGTCTGTAATTACCCAGATTCTCCCCACCTATATAAACATCCAGATCTCTGAATTTCTTAGTAATCTGTGCGAAGAACATTGGATAAACAGGAGAGTAGCCACCTCCCATTACCTCAGGCAGACGTGAAGGTCCATTTATCTGAGCAGTGAAATCAAAAGTCCATTTATTCATTCTTGTAGCATACTGTAGATTAAGTACCCCTTTATATCTGCCTGTAAGTGGTCTCTCTACCAATCCCTGATCTCTGTATGTAGCCCTTGAATCTGTATATCTGAATGTTGTCAGCACTGTAAACCTCTCAAAGGGCTCTGTAGAAAAATCAAACTGATATGTATTAGTAAATGACTTACCATCTAGATTGTATAGATATATGAAAGCGTCATTACTCTCCTGATCAACCAGGAGTTGCTTATTAAAATCGGTTCTGAAGTAGTCAAAACTAACATATGTGTTCTCATTAATTCCAAAAGGAAGATATTGGGTAATGTTGGCACCGTACGTCCAGGCATCCTCAATATCCGGCCTCTCCTCTAAAACTATTGAACGCCCTGTGGAGAGTATACCAAGGTTGTCAGAAATCTGGTTCGGCGACCTGAAGCCTCTTCCCCCGGATGCCCTTAGTATTAACTTGTCTGATATTGAGTATTTAACGTTTAATCTAGGAGCAAAGAGCCATCCGTGAATATTGTTTTTATCAAGCCTCAGACCTGCTACAACTGATGCTTTCTCTCCATTTGTGTAGGTGTACTCTCCGTAAGCACCGGCAGAGCTCTCCTCTCTCCCCGTATAGCGTGATCCAAACAAAGATCCATATAATGGAGCAGAAACTACTTCATTAAAATTGTCGTATTGCCCGCTAATACCCAAAATATATTTATGAGATTCATCTATTTGATTCTGAAACATTATGTTCAGGAAAGCAGAATTTTGAGTGGCATAAAATCTGTTAACTCCAAAAAAGGAGTTCATCCTGTGCCATGTATAGTCTGCAACTCCGGCTATGTTTTTACTGTTATCGTCACTAAGAGGGATCCCCACTTTAAGATATCCGTTAAGACCTTTGTTCTTTATCTCTGAACCCCAAAGTGTATTTGTCACCTCCATACCCTTCCTGAACTCATTCATGCCGGCAACTCTGTCATCTGTCAGACCCCTAAATCCAAATCTTACCTGTGCACCGCTTTCAGCCATATACAACCATCTGTTTGAAAGGTTGAACTGCATTGACACTGGCTCATCCCTAAATCCGTCGTGGTTGCCGTCATGGCCCATAGGATCTGTTGAGAAGTGACCAAGTATTACCGTGCTCCACTTTGAGTTCAGCTGAAGGGATGAGGCTATGTTGGCCTCGGTTCTCAGTGAGCTCCCCAAAAACAGATTCAGAAACAGTGGTTGTTCTGCTGTTGGCTTTCTGTGTTCAAGATTTATTTGGCCTGTTATTGCCTCAAGACCGTTGACTACTGAGGAGGGCCCCTTAGCAATCTGAATGCTCTCCAGCCATTGCCCGGGAACGTATGATAGTCCGAAAGGAGCGGCTACTCCCCTCATTGCAGGCCTGTTTTCATCAAGCATCTGGGTGTAAATCCCGGAAAGGCCGAGCAATCTTATCTGCCTTGCTCCGGTTATTGCATCAGAATATCCTACAGTTACACTCGCTGAGTTTTCAAAGCTCTCAGCAAGGTTGCAGCATGCCATTTTGCATAAACCTGCTGCAGTTATAACTTCGGTTTTAATTGGTGTCAGTTTTGACAAATAATTTCCCTCTTGTCTCTCAACTACTCTGGCTGCCTCAAGTTCGGCATCCTCTCTCAGAATCAGTTTTACATTTGATGAGCCTGATGAGGTCTTCACGGTATCTTTTGTATGGCCTACATACGCAGCTACAATTGAAACTGAAGAATTGGCTCCGGTTTTAAAGGAGAACTCCCCCTTTTCATTCGTCTCAGACGAGAGTTTTCCCTCAAGCCAGTAAACAGAGGCAAAGGCCAATGGCTCCTCATCTCCGCCTGCCTTACGCACCTTGACTACACCGCTGGTGGTCTGTGCATTGATTACACCTGCAAGTGCAACCAATATTGATATTAAATAAAATTTTTTGATCATTTATGTGTAAAAAGTTATAGTTCAACATTCAATCTTATAAGTTGATTGAATCAAGAGCTACAACCTCCACACAGAGATTAATGAGTGGTAATCATCCGGAAGAGCCTCAGGAGGGGAATCGTCAGGAATTTTCAAATTTAGATATGCAGTATATAGTGATATACTAAGATCTGATTCAGAGAATGGATTGAGCGCAACTATACACTCAGATAGCTGTCCTATCTGCAAAGGCAGAGAGGCTTCATAAACCTCTTTTATCTTATAAACATCTGTTTCTCAGCATTTTCTCTCTTCGTTTATGCTGTGTTTAAAACTATCAGAGGAGCATTCATGATCGCAGCAATCCGAATGAGAATGAGAATGTCCGTGAATGCTTTCGCAAGAGGCATCCTGAACCATTATAATAGGCGTGACTGTTCCGTCAGAACTGCATGTATGCAATCCGTAGCCCAATCCTGCCACAATATAGAGCAGGATCATAATGGTTAGTGATATGTTCTTGATAAGCTTCATCGGGGCAAAAATAGAAAAAAATATCAATTGTCAACCATTTTGTCAAATTCTGCTGACAGGTCTTCTCTCTTCAAATAGTCGTACAGGCTCATTCTCCGTATATTGAAATAATATTGCCAGAAATTTCCCAAATCGTTGATATATCTGTTTGATGCTTGATCCTTTTCATTCTGAGCGTTATTTAGCTCTGTAACACCAATTGTCCCATCCAGAAACCTCTGTCTGGCATTTTCGTACCTCTCTCTTGCTATTGAATCTGCTCTTGATGAGAGGTTACACTGTTCGACCTGATTGTTAAATTGTATTACTTTAATGAATACATTTTGCTTGAATTCATTAAACTCCTGATCAACCTGAGCCTTAATAAGCTCCTGCCTTGAGCGCGCCATTTTAACCCTGCCCTTTCCCAGTCCCCAGTCAATAATCGGAAGCCTCAGGCCCAGACTGATTATCTGCTGGTCCATGGGATTGGAGTAGGCTGTTCCAAGCTCATCACCCTGCTGTGTAAGGCCAAACTGTGCGTTTAAGTTAGCCTGAATTCCGGTATTAGCCCTGTTCCTCTCAACCTCCTGTTCTGCACTTAACAGGTTTAGCTCGTTATCCAGAAGAAATGAAGAGTTTTTATAGGCCTTATCAAGTACCTCGTCAAAGTTTAGTGTAATCTCCGGCCCTGAGTCCGGCACCTCAAGTTCCAACTCAACATGCTCATTGTAGCCCATAAAAGTCTTAAGTCTCAACATTCTCATGTCAAGTGTAAGTTTATGGTCGTTAATTGAGAGGTTCTCATTTATCATCCTCAGTTCCAGCTGAAGGACATCGTTCTTTGAGACCATACCTCGCTCAAATCTCTCTTTGGTCAATTTGTAAAGTGATACGGTATTGTCGTAGTTTTTGCTTGACATTGCAAGCCTCTGCTGAGCCTGAAGGACATCAAAATAAAGAGGAATAACATTCCCGGTAATATTCTCCATCTGTTCAAGATATCTCCTTTTTGCCCTCTCGTACCTCTTAGGCTCTGTAACCTTATCCCACTTAAGATTATTGTATGTTCTAAGGGGCTGTATATATGTAATATTAAGGGGCTGAGAGTTATACATTGCCGGTGTCTCAGAGTTGAACTGGTCTAATCTGTAAAGGCTTGTGAACAGGGAGATTCTACCACCGGTAAGAGCAATATTCTGGTCTATAGAGAGAGAGAGTGAATTCTTCAAATTGTTGTTTGCAACATAGTTTATCTCTCCCGTCTCAGAATTTTGAAGAGGGACGAGCGACCTGTTGTAATTACCCAGAGTGGCTGAGAGATTCAGCGATGGCAGGAGCTGAGCTCTAAAAGCTCTGAATTGCCAATAGCTTGCAAGAAAATTGTGTTTTGCCACCAATGCTGACGGGGACTGATCCTTTGCTATCTCAATTGCCTCCTCTAGAGAGATTCTGAGTTTTATCTTTTGGGCATAGGAGTTGTCCCATGAAATAATAAGCAGTGCAAAGGCAATAAATGTGGAGCGTAATCTGATCATCATTTAAACTGGAGAGGATTGTGAAATATATCGGAATGTAAAGTTAAGATTTATTGCTAAATTTGTTTAATAATCGTCTAAAGACAATACCATTTTTATGAAAAATTTTCTGAAAATATTAGCAGCCACTTTGCTTGGATCGCTTATAGCAATGGTAATAGGCTTATTTCTATTTATGGGTTTTATCTCATCTCTGGCTTCTTTTGCCGAGAGCAAACCGCCTGTCGTTCCATCTTCTGCCGTTATGGTTCTCAACTTTTCCCCGGCCATAACAGAGCAGTCTGTTGAAGATCCCTTCTCAGCGTTCAACCCCCTTAGCAGCGGAAGTGTTAGAAGTACAAGTATCCTAGACTTCGTTCAAACTATAGAGAGGGCTGCTTCTGACTCAAGAATTAAATTCATCTATATGAACCTTAATCAAATAAATGCCGGGGTTACTCATATAGAGGAGATAAGGGGAGCCCTCTCCAAATTCAGGGAGAACGGAAAAGCTGTTATTGCATATGCCGACAATTACAGTCAGGGCGCATATTACCTGGCATCAGTTGCTGACAAGGTTTATTTAAGCCCCTCAGGTACTGCTACACTTACTGGCTTAAGTATGAACGCTCTATTTTTCAAGGAGCTTCTTGATAAAGTTGGAATTGAGGTTCAACTGATAAGGCACGGTAAATTCAAAGCTGCAGCAGAGCAGTTCATAAGCAATAAAATGAGCGCAGAGAACAGAGAGCAACTGGAAGCATACCTGAGTTCAATATGGGGAGTGTGGACCGAGGCAATCTCTGAATCAAGGGGTATTCCTGTTGAGAAAATAAATCAGCTGGCAGACAATCTTGAACTTGCTGATGCAAAGGATGCCCTTGAAGCGGGTCTGGTTGACGGGCTAATGTATAAAGACGAACTCACAGAAAATCTTATGAATTTGTTTGGAGCTGAAAGTGAGAAAGATCTTAAGATGATCTCCTCTACCGCATACTCAAAGGCTACAAAAAAGAGTGATTTCAAGCAGAAGAATAAAATCGCAATACTCTATGCAAATGGTGACATTATCATGGGTAAATCCAGTGAAAATATAGCATCTGACACATATCAGGAGCTAATTGCAAAAGTACGTAAAGACAGCACTATAAAGGCAGTTGTTCTAAGAATTAACTCTCCCGGAGGCTCTGCACAAAGCTCAGACATTATTGAGAGAGAACTCTCTCTCCTGAAAGAGGCAAAGCCGGTTATAGTGAGCATGGGTGACTACGCAGCATCAGGAGGATATTGGATAGCCTCAAATGCAAGCAAAATTTATACTGCGAAATCTACACTAACTGGCTCAATTGGGGTCTTTAGCATGGTGATAAATGCTCAGAAGGCTATGAACAATCATCTTAAAATTTATTCAAACAGCGTTACTACAAACAGACATAGTGATCTGATGGGAGGTTACAGACCTCTGAACAATGAGGAGATTGAATTTATCCGCTCAGGAGTTGAGGAAATCTATACAGATTTTATAAACCTTGTTGCCCAGGGCAGATCAATGACAACAGAGGGGGTTGATTCTGTTGGCCAGGGTCGTATATGGTCTGGAGCCGATGCTGTTGGCATAAGGCTGGCGGACGAGTATGGAGGACTGACTGATGCAATTAACAGCGCAGCGGCAATGGCTGGGATTGATAAATGGAGAATTGTTGAGTATCCTGTAGTTAAGTCTCAAATGGATAAAATTCTTGAGACTATCTCTGATACAGAAAAGAGTGCAAAAATCATTGCTTCTCCTGAATTGCTGATTGAACGAGCATATCAGACGCTGAAAGAGGAGCGCGGCGTGAAAAATTTTGCCAGGGTTCCATTTAATGTGGAGATTGCCCTATAATAACTAAAGCACTTTTATCTCCAAAACCCGTTTGGTTTTAGTTGTAATTCTGAAGTTGTGGTCAATACGCTCGCCGACCAGACAGAAAATTCTGTCGTCGGCAGTGGTTGCCACAACTCTCTTCTCTTTGGTAAACCTGTCTCTCTTCATATCAGTCAGGTAATCGCTAACCTTTTTAGTTCCATCCATACCAAGAGGTTTGAAACGGTCTCCATCCCTCCAGTTTCTGAATATTATATTGTCACCTGTCAAATCTGCATCCAGATAGAACAACCGGTCAGAAGGCGTCGGTTTAAACCCTTCATATATTTCAAAGATTTTAACAGAAACAGATGCCTCAATTTTATCCTGAGCCGAGTCTCTGTCAGGTCTTCTCCTGACAATCAGATAAGATCTGTCTTTCAATAATTGATAATCTGAAGAGTAGAAAATTTTTCCGGACTCAGAGTCAATAGATCTCCATATATCACATAAGACAGAATGTGAAAAGCCGAACTCCTCTAAAATCATATAGAGCCAAAACTCTCCGTTACCAACTCTCTTAAGAACATCAACAGATACTCTTACACTCTCCTCCCCTCCAGTCATTACAGAGAGAGCCTCCGCCCTGATCTGGGCAAACCTTGATTCTATTACAGAGTTAGCTTGAGTGAAGATTGAGATCTCTCTCTCCAGCGTCTGAAGAAAAGAGGGATTAATCTCACTGAATACAGGGAAAACAAGATTTCTGATTTTGTTTCTTGAATAGTGAGACTCAAAATTTGTTGAGTCATCCCGGTATGGAATACCCTCTATTTTTGCAAACTTATCAATCTCCTCCCTTGTAAATCCCAGCATCGGTCTTATAACCTCCATTTCTGAGCCTGCAGGGGTACTTCTCTCTTTAATTGAAAGGAGCCCTTTAATTCCGGTACCCCGCAGAAGATTAATAAACAGCGTTTCCGCTTTATCATTCAGATTGTGGGCTACGGCAAGATATTTATATCCTTTCTTGGCGCATAGTTCAGAAAACCATCCATACCGGAGATCACGGGCGGCCATTTGGGTTGATATCCCCTTTTCTGAGGCATATACCTCTGTATTAAATCTTATTGAGAAGCACTCAACTCCTCTCTCCTCACACCATCTTCTCACAAGCATCTCATCTCCGTCGCTCTCCTCACCCCTTAAAGAGAAGTTAACAGTAGCAACGGCAAAGGATGGATAATCGGAAATTTTAAACAGGTGCGCCATTGTCATGGAGTCAATTCCTCCGCTTACAGCCAAAAGAACAGGGGGAAACTCTCCTCCGGAGCTCCCCTCTCCCCCTTTTGCCAGAGAGAGCATCACCTCTTTGAACCTCTCCGGAAGCATATTGCTCTATTTTTTAAATTGCCCGAAAGTATAAGAGAAGCCGACTGTCAATATCTCCTTGAACTGAACTCTTTTATCCAGTTCGCCGTTTTTATCGGCAATGAGTATATTGTCATCATATATGAGGTTTGTCCTGACATTTACAGAAAAGTACTTGTTGATTTTTGTATCAACAAACAGATCCCAGTAAACCTTGATATTCTGAGGCTTGTTAAGAAAGTCAGAGAAAAGGACAAGATTTGAAGCAATCAGAAGATCTTTTGTAAGCTGATGTTTGTAATCAATTTTAAGCTGGGCACCCAGTTCAAGTTTAGCAGGCTGATCAACTCTGTTTCCGTATTTGGTTCTGAGAGATTCCTGAGCAACTATTACCAAGTTGCTTGTTAATGGAGAAAAGTTGATTGACAACACCTTTGCCGGTTTGTAATCCATACCGATACCAAATGAAAAATATGCTGGTGAAAAAGGTCCTGAAACTAAAACCTTATCTCCCGAAGCAGGATAGTTGAATGAGTTTGAGAACTGCGATCTGAAATTAAATGCAGCAGATACAAAGACCTTGTTGAATGCTCTGTAGCCATATTTACTGTCAAAAATTATTTTGTCGTCGCTCTTTTTAAATCTGTCTCCAAAAGAGTTAATAAAACCCCATGCAAGCTGAAGCCTGTTTTGCCAGAACATCTGGTCCACCTCCCAGCCGTTGTACATATTCACATATGCATTGAGAGCTACTGAAGAGAACCCACCGGCTGCCCAGTTAGTAAGAGACATCTGAGAGAATCCAAGCTGAAAAAGTGCCCCTTTTGACCATGGGTTTGGCACAATCTCAGCGGGTTTGACAGGTTCGGGTATTTCAAGGCTCTTTGCAATGTTCAGTGCTATTTGATGATGAGCACTCAATTTAATCTCCTCTTCCCCCTTTTTTAACTCCTGCGAGTAGAGGTTTACAGACAAAAAAATCAACGCTGTAAATGCCAGTAATTTAGAAATAACCCTCATATTAATTTTATGTATTAGTCCTCAAGAACGTCATCTGAGTTGTATTTATATCCCAGTCTTTTGCCGGTCTGTAGCTTAGCACTCTCAATTTTATCATTAATCTGCTCAACAGAGGCCATCTTAACTAAATCAAACGGTGGCACTAAGAGGTCAAACGAGAGTGTATATAAAACAGAAGTTTCAACTATGGATACAAGCTCATCTCTGTTTAGTTGCATCTTACCAAACGATGATACATTTCTCTTAGGCTGCCTTTTACCTTCAACCATAAAGAATTTGTCCTTATTGACAAAGATCCTTGCCACAAGATAACCTAAATCCTCTTGTCTGTTGTATTTCAAAGAGTCTGAAAGAAAGTTGTAAATATTTATAACACCGCAGTATGAATTTGAAGGGTCCGTTTTCAGGAAATCCGTCTTCCAGGCTGGGTGCTCTCTGTCAAACTGAAATATATCAGAGTGCATGCTGAAGATCAATACATCATCTGCAAACTTCAGCTCTGCCTCAAACTTACCCCTGTCCCTGTATTCCAGCCTAACTCTTCTGTCGTTGCCATTTTCACTCTCCAGCAAATCGTTGAGGTCGTTGCTCATCTCACTGAGAACATCTTTTAACTGGTTGAAGACCTCCATTGTCTGGTTGAAGACATGGACTTTTGTCCTTGACTTCTGGTTAAGCCCCTCAAGAATGTCTCTCTGTCGGGACGGTAAATCTGATGCCATCTCTTTCTGGTTTATTTATTAGTATGCTCTTGCAAATATAACTCTTCTTTTGGAAGGTTTGCCTGAATAGACACATTTACCCTCCTCCTCTTTTACATTTTCCAGAGGAATACATCTTATGGTTGCCTTTGTCTCAGCCTTGATCCTCTCTTCAGTCTCAGCAGTACCATCCCAGTGGCACATCAGGAAGCCCCCCTCCTCAATTTTAGCCTTAAAGGTCTCCCAGTCATTTACCTCATGTGTGCTATTTTCTCTGAATTTAAAAGCTTTATCATAAATATTCTGTTGTATTTCATCAAGCAGAGCTGCAATATGCTCCTCCAGACCATCTCTCTTTATGAATGATTTTGTGAGAGTATCCCTTCTTGCAAGCTCAACTGTTCCATTCTCCAGATCTCTCGGACCGATTGCAATCCTGACAGGTACGCCTTTAAGCTCCCACTCAGCGTACTTAAATCCTGACCTTAAATTATCTCTGTCATCAATCTTTGAAACAATTCCAAGTTTATCAAGCCCCTCTTTTATCTCTCTCATTTTCGCGAAGATCTTTTCATTCTCCTCCTCTGTCTTGTAAACAGGCACCATAACAACATGAATAGGAGCCAGTTTAGGAGGAAGAACAAGACCATTATTATCGCTGTGCGCCATGATAAGTGCCCCCATTAGTCTTGTGGACACTCCCCATGATGTTGCCCAAACGTACTCCAGAGCACCCTCTTTGCTTTGGTATTGGACATCAAATGCCTTAGCAAAATTCTGACCTAAAAAGTGGGATGTACCTGCCTGGAGAGCCTTTCCGTCCTGCATCAGTGCTTCAATACATAGTGTATCAAGGGCTCCTGCAAACCTCTCACTGGCAGTTTTAGCCCCTACAACAACCGGGAGGGCCATGTACTCCCTCGCAAACTTAGCGTAGACCTGTACCATTTTCTCTGTCTCCTCTATTGCCTCCTCTTTTGTGGCGTGGGCTGTGTGTCCCTCCTGCCAGAGAAATTCGGCAGTTCTTAGAAAGAGCCTAGTTCTCATCTCCCACCTTACTACATTCGCCCATTGGTTTACAAGTATCGGCAGATCCCTGTAAGATTTAATCCAGTTTTTATATGTATTCCAGATAATAGTCTCTGATGTTGGACGAACAACTAACTCCTCTTCCAGCTTGGCATCAGGATCTACAACCACACCCGGTCCGTCCGGATTTGTCATTAGTCTGTGGTGAGTAACCACTGCGCACTCCTTGGCAAAGCCCTCAACATGTTCAGCCTCCTTGCTCAGAAAAGATTTTGGAATAAATAGCGGAAAATAGGCGTTCACATGGCCTGTCTCCTTGAACATCTTGTCAAGCTGAGCCTGCATCTTCTCCCATATTGCATATCCGTATGGCTTAATAACCATACAGCCCCTTACAGCTGAATTCTCTGCTAAATCGGCTTTAATTACAAGATTATTATACCAAAGTGAATAATTCTCCTCTCTATTACTTATCTCTTTTGCCATTTGGTAATTTAATTGTTTTAAATGGTACGATTTTTGACTATATTTGTATTGAAGGCACAAAAGTACAAAAAAAATAAAACACAGGAGGTGTGATATGAAAAACAACATTTTTGCATTGGCTTTAATAGGATTAATCGCAACATCTTGCGGAACTTCCGGCCAATATGCGTCTTCAAGATTTGACGACGCAATCTACTCCGGTCCTGCAAACACCATTGTCATTGCCTCTGCTACAGATACAAGGATACAGGATCTCAAGGAGCGTACAGCCCAAACCTCAACAATAGAATTCAATGGCAAAGAGGCACGTGTTGTTTACATGGACAAGAACAATACAGTAAACCTCCCTGTTGACATTGATAATGAAAATACATATCTGCTGATTGATGGAGACATCTCTTACGAAGAGCTTCTTAAGAAATTTGAATCTCCTGATTACACAATCAATCTCTACATTGAGAACAGATGGAGCGATTGGGACTACTTCTACAGGCCATGGGACTGGAGGTACAACTCATGGAGATGGAACCGCTACAACAGATATTACGGATACTGGGGCAACTATCCTTACTACGCCCGCCATTACTGGAGCGATCCATTCTTCTACTATTACGGGTATGACAACTTTTTCTACGATTTCAGCCCATACTACAATCCTTGGGGGCCATACTGGTATTCAGGCAGATACTATTATCCGCAAAGATATTACGGACACTACTGGAACTCTCATCCTTACGGATACTATTCGGGTGGAGGCTATTACAATGGTGGTACAATCAACAGTCAGCGCGGGAAAGTCACCGGCAAACGTATAACCGATACAGGAAGAGATGCCACACCTGACACAAGGGACAGAGGTGTTATTACGAGTATCCCAAGGCAAAATACATCTGCCGCAAGGGCAACCTCCGGAGGAAATGAGCAGCAAAGGACAGGTCCGGTTAGCAACAGCATACACAGAAGGAGCACAACAACAACTCAATCCTCTAGCTACGGTGAGGGAACTGTTCAGCAAAGAGAGAGAGTTGGCACAACCGGAAGCGGAAACACCAGAACCAACTCTGCTGTAAGAACAGGCAACACCGGAAACTACAGAAGGAGCACTTCAACCGGAAATACATCCCGTAACAGCAATATAAATACACAGTACAGCAGAGAGAACTCTTCAACAGGCACAAGCAGAAACAGTTCATCATCATATGAGAGAAACAATAACTCCGGAAGTTCATCCTCATACACGAGAAGTTCATCCGGTACAACTCGTTCCTCTTCTGTAAGTACCAGTTCCTCTTCTTCATCCAGATCATCTTCCGGTAACTCTTCAACCAGCTCATCAAGCAGTTCAAGCGGATCTGGATACAGAAGATAAATTAAACAATTTGTAATATGAAAAAACATATCCTACTTGCGGCAATGATTGTTTCAGGCCTTGTCGCTAATGGTCAGGTAGCACCTTTAGATGCATTGAGATTAAGCTCCCTACCTTATGTAACAAGCGCAGCACTATTCTCTCAAACTTTTTATGAAGGTAGTGCGAGAACATCATCAATGGGTAACGCCTTCATTTCATTAGGAGGCGACATAGGTGCTCTTAGTATTAATCCGGCATCATCTGGCGTGTACAGATACTCTGAGTTTTCAGTTACACCTTCAATAGGGCTATACCCTAGCCAAACAAATTATTTAGGGACTAATATTTCAGACAACAGACAAAAACCAGGGCTTTCATCTATGGGTTATGTTGCCAATATCCCATCTTTAGGTAAGGGCAAGAGATCCGGGCTAACCCTCTCTTTTGCCGTGAACAGGGTTAATGATTTCAACTCCAGGTTTACAGCAAAAGGAAGAACAGATGCAAGCTCCTGGCTGGGAGCTATTGCTTCCGGAACAAATGGAACACCACATACCGAACTTGATATAACATCTCAAACTGACACATACCCTTTTAACATTGGTTTGCCATGGAGAAATATTCTCGCATGGAACAGCAACCTTCTGGATCTCCTTCCCGGCACAACTGACGAGTATATCGGAGCTACTGAGAATCTTGACGGACTTGATATATATATAGGAGGTCCGCTTGATCAACAGTTCACAAGGGAGACCATGGGAAGTCAGACAGAGATTCTTGTGAACCTTGGAGGAAGAGTTGGAACAAAACTCTTTATTGGTGCAAATCTGGGAATTCAGGCACTAAATTTTACAGATTATCAGCGTTATAAGGAGTCTTCAACCAATCCCGACAATTTTGATACAGGATTCAGGTATCTTGATCATACCTATAGTCAGAGTACAAACGGAATAGGACTTAACGCAAAGATTGGTATTATCTACTTACCTTTTGCAGGGCTGAGACTGGGTGCCACAATCACTACACCTACATTTCTTTCAATAACAGAAAATTGGGAAGAGGAGCTGACATCAAGCATAAGGGGACTAAGCCCTGAAACTGCTACCATTTACTCTCCTGTTGGAGAGTTTAGTTATGGACTGATAACCCCGATGAAGGTGGGTGCCGGACTCTCATACGTATTTGGCAAATACGCAATAATTTCAGCAGATGTAGAGGGTATTTCTTACAATATGACTAAGTTAAGCAAGAGTGAGAATGGCCAGGATATTTTTCATGCTGAGAATGAAGAAATTGAAGACAACTTCAGATTTGCTAAAAACTTAAGAGTAGGAGCAGAGATTAAACCTGTTGCAAACTTTTCTATAAGAGCAGGATACGCTTATTATCAGAGTGCTCAGAAGAACAATCCTAACGACTACAGATTTATATCTGCAGGGGTAGGTTTCAGTAGCGGCAGCGGTTTCTTTGTTGACCTCTCCTTCCAGCACAGGCTGGCAAATGATGAGACACTTAAGTTGTACAACAACTATCCGGGAGTGACCTCTCCATCGGGAACTCTCTCCTCATCTGCTAATAAATTGTTAATGACTTTAGGGTTCAGATTTTAAAGATAGGAGACTGAGTCGGGACCTTCATTAAAGAGAAGGTCTACAGCTGAAAGATTTGGAATGAAACCGAATTTGCGGGCAAATACCTGAAAGTATTGCCCGCTCTCTATTTTAACTGGGGTGGAAACTGCTCCTCTTTTTGGGTGAATTGAATCTCTAAAATCAAAAGCATCAAGGAGAGAGTATGACTTTACATATTCCGACGTTAAGCCTATATTATTTTTTATCCCCATCAACCCAATAATTGTCAGAAGTAACTCCAGATTAAAATCAAATAGAAAATCCCATCTGCGATTATAAAAGGGGGCAAAATCATCTTCGTAATACTCAAAAAATGGTGATGTCCTGTATGCAGATGTGAGTGCTCTCCAGTGCTCCTGTTGCCACTTACCTGAGTAGTCAATCCTCATCTCCCGGACTGGAAGATAATGTCCCTCTGTCCTAGATACAGGTATTGTCAATGACAAAAGGCCGCTGGCACCATAAATGTGACAACGGCTTCTGTAGCTCTGCTTTTGATATCTTTCATACTGCTCAATCTCTGATCTATCTGAACGATAAATCGCAGAAAGGTACTCAACAGGTGGAAGATAGGCAGTTGAAAGAATTACTTTATTGAAACTATTCGTCAATAGTATCTGTTGTTCTTTTGATTATTCCTCTCTTTGATGACTTTATAAAATCAAGTATGGCTCTCTTTTCAGGTGTCTCTTCAAAATCCTCCTCAACTTTTGCACATGCGTCAGACGTGTTGAGACCGCTTCTGTAAATTACCCTATAAATATCACTAATCTGCTGGATTTGTGCATTGGAAAAGCCTCTTCTTCTAAGCCCTACAATGTTCAGATTGAAAAACGCCAATGGTCTGTGACCTGCAAGAACATAAGGGGGAACATCTTTAAAAATGCTGGAGACACCTGATATCATAGCGTGAGCACCAATGTTTGAAAATTGATGTGCCGCTGAATGCCCTCCAATAATGGCATAATCGTCAACATTTGTCTCTCCTGCCAGCCCTACATAGCTTACAAGTATTACATTGTTCCCTATTCTGCAGTCATGAGCCACATGCACATAGGACATTATCATACAGTTATTGCCTATACTGGTAAGGGCTTTTCCACTATACGCAGTACCTCTGTTTACGGTAGCGCACTCTCTGATTGTTGTGTTATCTCCAATCTCTACATAGGAGATCTCTCCTGCAAATTTAAGATCCTGAGGTATGGCGCCAATCACTGCTCCGGGAAATATTTTACAGTTTTTGCCGATTTTCACGTAATCCAAAATGGTAACGTGCGGACCAATCCAGGTACCCTCTCCTATCTCTACGTTTTCGGCAACATAGGTAAAAGGCTCAATTTTGACTCCTGATCCTATCTTTGCATTTGGATGAATATGATTCATATATTATAGTTTCTCTTTCTATTTGTTCTTAATGACCTGAGCAACCATCTCCCCCTCACATACAAGCGTATCCCCAACAAATGCCTCTCCTCTCATTGACACTATTGAGCGTCTTAGAGGGGCGGTAAGGGTAAGCTTTATAACCAGCACATCGCCCGGAACAACCTTCCTTTTAAATTTTACACCATCAATTTTAGCAAAATATGTTGAGTACTTCTCCGGTTCATCAAGGTCAGAAAGAACAAGAATCCCTCCCACCTGAGCCATAGCCTCAATTATTAATACTCCGGGCATAACAGGCTCTTCAGGAAAATGGCCTATGAAATATCCCTCGTTAACTCCTAATGTCTTTACCCCAACAACCTGCTGAGGAGTCATCTCTATAATTCTGTCAACCATTAAGAATGGCGGTCTGTGAGGCAAGAGCTTCTTGATTCCGTTTATATCAACAACCGGCTCAGCATTCAGGTCAAACTTTGGAGCTACCGGTTTTGAAAAATACTCTTTAGCCGCTTTTCTTAGCAATGACGCAAGCTTTGTATTAATCTTATGACCTGGTTTCCCTGCTATTATTTTTCCCTTTACGGCAAAACCACAAAGTGAAATATCGCCCAAAACATCCAATAGTTTATGTCTTGCGCACTCATTATCAAAATGGAGGTCTATATGGTTCAGGTACCCGGAGGCTCCTCTTTCAAGTCGCTCTACATTAAACAGAGTTGCAATTCTGTCAAGTTCCTGCTGAGGGATCTCATTTTCTGCTATTACTATGGCATTGCTCAAATCACCACCTTTAATTAGGTTATTTTTAAACAGAGGCTCCAATTCGTGGAAAAATACAAAGGTTCTGCAAGGGGCAAATTCTGTTTCAAATTTTGATCTGCTGTTGTATCTTGCATATTGATGACCAACAACCCTTGAGTTGAAATCAATCATAACCTCAACTGAGAAGTCGTTATCCGGATATATTGATATTTCAGCTCCGCTCTCCTCATCAACCAATACTATCTTCTCATTTACTTCAAAGACTTTACGCACCTCATCAAGCTCTTCAAAACCATCTGAGAGAAAAGCTTCTGCATAGGGTTTTGAACTTCCGTCAAGAATTGGTACCTCAGGACCATCAATTGTAATAAGCGCATTATCTATGCCCATTGCATACAGTGCCGCCAAAATATGTTCCGGCGTTGCTACGACAACCTCTCCTTTTTGTAGCGTTGTATTTCTTGATGAAGGGGCAATATAGTCCGCAACTGCATCTATCACAGGTTCGCCGTCCAAATCAGACCTTTTAAATTTAATACCGTGGTTCGCAGGGGCTGGTGTAATAATCATGTTGACATTTATGCCAGTGTGCAAACCCTTTCCTTTGAATGTATATGATTGTTTAAGTGTACGTTGATTTGTCAGCATGTTGATATTTAATGTGAAAAACTTGGCAAAGATAGTAAATTATTGATTTTTGTGTAATTTTTTGAACACTGTGTAAGCTCTCAGATACTCTTTAGCATCTATTGCAGGAGATCCCAGCAGCACCTCACCCTCTCTTTTAATTGTGCTCATTATACCTGCCTGCGCTCCAATCTTAGTATTGTCAGCAATAGAAATATGGCCAGCAATTCCCACCTGACCGCCAATCTGGCAGTTTTTTCCAATTTTAGCCGATCCTGCAACACCTGCCAGTGCCGCTATAACTGTATTCTCCCCAATTTCTACATTATGCCCTATCTGTATTAGATTATCAAGCTTCACCCCTCTTCTGATGTGAGTAGATCCCATTGTAGCTCTGTCAATCGTTGTACCGGCCCCAATCTCAACATTGTCCTCAATAATAACATTACCGGTCTGTGGAATCTTCTTATAACTGCCGTCAGATGAAGGTGCAAATCCAAATCCATCTGCACCTATAACTGCATTTGAGTGAATAATGCAGTTGCTTCCTATTTTACAACCCGAGTATATCCTTGCTCCAGAAAAAATCACAGTATTTTCACCAACCGAAACATCATTTCCCAAAAAAACCTGTGAGGATATCTGAGCCCCTTTGCCAACAATAGTCCTCTTCCCAATGTATGCACCGGGACCTACGTATGAACCCTTTCCAAGTTTCGCACTCCAGGCGACAGAGGCCCTCCATGACCTGCCTCTTCTGCTGCTCTCCTTTGCAGAGTTAAAGAGATCAAGCATAAACGCAACAGATTCATAGGCATTATCCACCTGAACCATTGTTGCAACAACAGGCGCAGAGGGTACAAAGCTTTTATTGACAAGCACTACTGAAGCTTTTGTTGTATAGATATGGCTCTCGTATTTAGGATTTGCAAGAAAGCAGAGAGAGCCCTCCTTGCCATATTCAATTCTGGATATGGTTTTAACAACGGTATTCGGGTCTCCTACAACCGTACCGTTTAAATGAGTGGCAATTTCAGAAGCCCTTAATTCCATCAGAAATAATATTTTTTGGGGGTGCAAAGAAAGTACTTTTTGGTGATTTGAGAAAAGGCTTTTGCCGAAAGCATATCGGAAATTTCATAAATATCGCCTGTTGCCCCGATTTTTGATAAAATTTGAATATTCTCCTCCTCTCTGTCATAACCGCGATTCTGCACCTCACCAGTTTTAACAAAATAGCGGGCCTCTCTTTCAGAAAGTCCGCCTCTATCAATAAGTTCTCTTATTTTATCCTCAAAAGTTATGCCATCAAACGGATCTTTTGAGAGGAGAATTGCCGGGAGTCTTCTCTCCACAAGCATCCTGCAGAGGATTGAGAGAGTCCTGTCGTCTGCATATCTCCACTGTTTAATTGCAGACATTACATCAGAATCGTCAAGAGCTGCAAATCTATTTAATACTTCATTATCTGACAGAGAAGATTTCTCAATCTTTTTATCAAGGAAGTAAAGCAGAGATGGAGATCCTGGAATTACTGCTCCTTCTGTTTTTAGCTCTCTAGCCCTGCTCAGTATCTCAACCAGAAGCTGCTCTGCGGCAATAACGGTTTTATGTAGATATACCTGCCAGTACATGAGTCTGCGAGATATAAGGAATTTTTCTACCGAGTAAATACCCTTCTCCTCTATAACAAGAGAGTCATCCTTAACATTCATCATCTTAATGATTCTCTCATGGCCAATCATGCCCTCTGCTACTCCGGAGAAGAAACTGTCCCTTCTTAAATAATCAAGTCTGTCCACATCAAGCTGACTTGATACGAGTTGGTGCAAAAATTTTCTGTAGTAATCACCTGTGAAAATATCAATAGCCATTGTGATCCGCCCCCCCTTCTCTCTGTTGATGGACTTCATCAAAGCAAGAGTTATCTCCTCGTGTGATACCCCTTTTAGTATATTGTGCTCCAGTGCATGGCTAAATGGCCCATGGCCTACATCGTGCAGTAGTATTGCAACCATTGCCTGCTCCTGCTCCTCTTCAGAAATATTCACTCCCTTCAATCTGAGAACATTCACAGCTTCATTCATTAAGTGCATTGCCCCGAGTGCATGATTGAGTCTGGTATGGCAAGCTCCGGGATAGACCAGAGAGGTTAGGCCAAGCTGCTTAATCTCTTTAAGGCGTTGAAAAAGCGGATGTTGGATTATCTCCAGTATTATTCCTCCGGGAATATTAATAAATCCATGGACAGGATCGTTAATGATTTTATACTGTTTTATCATAAAGTAAAGGTATTAAATAAAAATATTTTCATTGTAAAAAAAATATACCTATATTTGCAGCGGATTTTGAGCAAAGGAGATAAGGGGACGACAGTCCCCTTATTTATTACATTTACATCTACATTTACATCAGCAAATGATTACAAAAGAGAATATAGCGGAAGCAATTGAGACATATCTTGATAAAAACTCGCTTTTTCTTGTCTCAGTTGAAATAAGCAGAGACAATGATATTGAGATAACTGTTGACTCTGACGAGAGAGTTGATCTCTCTCACTGCGTTGATATAAACAATATTGTTGAGTCTAATTTTGACCGAGAATCAGAGGATTACTCTTTGACAGTTACATCAGCAGGACTTGATCAGCCTTTCAAGGTGCTGAGGCAGTACACAAAATTTATTGGAAAAGAGGTAGAAATTGTCTTTAGAAGTGGTGGAAAGACTAAAGCTATACTAAACGGAGCTGATGAAAAGGGAATAGAGATAACCATTGAAAAGAGTGTTAAGATTGAAGGGAAAAAGAGGAAAGAGAGAGTGACAGAGATTTCCAGGATTGAGTTCTCCGATATAAAATCCACAAAACCAGTAATAAATTTCAAGTAAACAAATAAGGAACTTACCTATTATGGAAGGGTTAAATTTAATAAGCACATTTGCTGAATTCAAAGAGTTAAAGAATATTGACCGCCCTACAATGATGAGCGTGCTGGAAGATGTATTCCGCAACCAGCTTATCAAGATGTATGGTACTGCAGACAACTTTGATATCATCATTAACATTGACAAAGGGGACTTTGAAATATGGAGAAACCGAGAGGTTGTCGAGATTGTTGAGGACCCCGCAACTCAGATTTCACTTGAAGAGGTTTCAAAAATTGACGACTCTCTTCAGGTTGGAGAGCTGTATCCAGAGGAGGTTAAACTGTCAGCATTCGGCAGAAGAGGGATTCTGAACTTAAGGCAGAATCTTTCAGGCAGGATTATGGACATTGAGAAGGCAAATCTATACAACAAATACAAGGAGAGAGTCGGGGAGGTTGTTGTAGGGGAGGTTTATCAGGTTTGGAAAAAAGAGGTATTGGTGATGGACGAGGATGGAAACGAACTTCTTCTTCCCAAGACTGAGCAGATTCCTTCAGATTTCTTCCGTAAAGGTGATTCAGTAAGAGCTGTGGTTGCAAGAGTTGACCTAAAAAACAACAACCCTGTAATTATTCTCTCCAGAACTGCTAATGAATTCCTTGAGAGACTATTTGAACAAGAGGTTCCTGAAATATTTGACGGTCTAATTACTATCAAGAAGATTGTCAGAATTCCGGGCGAAAGGGCGAAAGTTGCTGTAGAGTCTTATGATGAGAGGATTGACCCAGTAGGAGCTTGCGTGGGTGTAAAAGGATCAAGGATTCACGGAATAGTGAAAGAGCTTAGAAATGAAAATATTGATATTATAAACTGGACTTCAAATCTTCAGCTTCTTATTCAGAGAGCTCTCAGCCCGGCCAAAATATCATCCGTAAAGATACATGACGACATCAAAAAGGTCTTTGTATCTCTTAATCCAAGCGATGTATCCCTTGCCATTGGAAAGGGTGGAAGTAACATAAAGCTGGCCGGACAACTTGTAGGAATGGACATTGAGGTATTCCGTGAAGTAGAAGAGGATGAGGATGATGTGATGCTTGATGAATTCACAGATGAGATTGATGAGTGGGTAATACAGGCTCTTCAGTCAATTGGCTGCGATACGGCAAAGAGTGTTCTTGCCATACCCGATGCAGAGATTGCACGCAGAGCAGATCTTGAGATAGAGACTGTAGCTGAAGTAAAGAGAATATTAAACTCAGAATTTGAGGAGAACAACTAAATAAACAGAGGGCAGACATATGACAGAAAGCGACAATATAAGAGTTAACATAGTACTTAAGGAGTTTAACATCGGACTGGGGACCCTGGCAGACTTCCTTAAAGCAAAGAAAATTGACATAGACCTGAAGCCAATCACAAAGCTAAGTCCGGATGTCTATGCTCTCATTCAAAAAGAGTTTGGGAAAGAGCAGCTTATTAAAGAGCAGTCCAAGAAGGTTGCAATTAAGGTAAAAGATATTACAGAGAAGGCCGAGATGAGCAAGCATGAAGATGCCGATGAGGAGTCTCAGGTTAGGGAGGTATTTATCAAAACCTCTATTGTTGAACCTCCTCAACCAAAAATTCTTGGGAAAATTGACCTTGATAAGCCATATCACCATTCACATCCGGTTACTCCCCAGAAAGCGGAAGTGAAGCCTGAACCTGCTCCGGTAGTCAAAATTCAGGAGACAATTGAGGAGAAGCCTCTCCAGGTAGAAAAACCGGTTGAAGTAAAAACAGATATCCCCGTAGAGACGGTTACTGAAAAGCCTGTTGATATGCCGATTGAGAAGGTAGAGGAAAAACAGACAGAAAAGTTAAAAGATAAACAGGAAGAGGAACATCCCGTTATAACTGAGGCAAATGTTCTGCCATCAGAACAAATGGAAGATAAGTCAGCAGAACAGCCTGTAGTTAAATCTGCAGAACAGTCTTCTGTCACACCTGTAAAACAACTTAACAAAACAGAAAAGAGGGAGAGTCCAGAAAAGAGGGAGAGTCCAAAAAAGATTGAACCCAAAAAAGCCTCAGAGATAAAGGAGGAGCCAGTTCAGGAGAGTACAGCCCCTGCCCCTATTGAACATATTGAGACAAAAGTAGAGAGGCTTGCCGGACCTAAAATAAGCGGAACTATTGACTTATCCCAATTTGAAAAGAAGAAAATAGAGCCAAAATTACATAAGGGAAAGAGAGAGAGAATACACAAAGGCGGAAAAGAGAGGGTTGATATATCAAAAGAGGCAGGCTCTGATCGCAAACCAGCTAAACCGGCCGAGACTCCTGGCGGAGGCAAAAGTTTTAAACCTGCAAAAGAGGCAAAACAGCTTGTTAAGTCAAAAGACAGATTTAAGCCGGTTAGGGCTGAGGTTGACGAGGATGAGGTACAGAAGCAGATAAAAGAGACCTACGCCAGAATGACTGAGGGTAAGGGTAAGACTAAGGGCTCAAAATACAGAAGAGACAAAAGAGAGCTTGTTAGTCAAAAGATGATGGAGGAGCAGGAGATGCAGGAGAAGAGCTCTACGATCCTTAAGGTAACTGAATTTGTCACAGTAAATGACCTGGCAGTTATGATGGATGTTCAGGTTACCAAGGTTATTGAGGCATGTATGAACCTCGGTCTTATGGTCTCTATAAATCAGCGTCTTGATGCTGAGGCTATGGTTCTTGTCGCAGAGGAGTTCGGATTCACTATGGAGTTTATTACTGCAGACATACAGGGAGCCATCCAGGAAGAGGTAGATACCGAGGAGAATTTAATGCCTAGACCACCTATCGTAACTGTAATGGGTCACGTTGACCATGGAAAAACATCTCTTCTGGACTATGTACGAAAGGCAAATGTAATTGCAGGAGAGGCTGGCGGAATCACACAGCATATCGGTGCATATAATGTAAAACTCCCTACAGGTCAAAGAATTACATTCCTTGACACTCCTGGCCACGAAGCATTTACAGCAATGCGCGCAAGGGGTGCAAAGGTTACAGACATTGCAATCATAATAATTGCTGCTGACGATGCGGTGATGCCTCAGACAAAAGAGGCTATCAACCATGCTCAGGCAGCAGGCGTCCCAATGATTTTTGCAATCAACAAAATTGACAAGCCCGGAGCAAACGGCGAGAAGATTAAAGAGCAGCTTGCCAATATGAATCTGCTTGTTGAGGATTGGGGAGGGAAATATCAGTGTCAGGAGATCTCGGCAAAACAGGGTCTTAATGTTGACAAACTTCTGGAAAAGGTTCTCCTGGAAGCTGAACTTCTTGACTTGAAAGCCAATCCTAACAAGAATGCTAACGGAACAGTCATAGAGTCATCTCTGGACAAAGGAAGAGGATATCTGGCAACAGTTCTTGTCCATTCAGGAACAATGAAGGTGGGTGATTTCATCCTTAGCGGAAGTCATCACGGCAAAATTAAGGCTATGTTCAACGAAAGGGGACAGAAAGTGTCGGAGGCAGGTCCTTCATCACCTGTGTCAATACTAGGCTTGAACGGAGCACCTGCAGCCGGGGAGATATTCAACATTATGAATGACGAAAAGGAGGCAAAAGATATTGCAAATAAAAGAGAGCAGCTGATACGCATTCAGGGTCTTAAGACTCAGAAGCATATCACTCTTGAGGAGATTGGAAGAAGGATTGCAATTGGAAACTTCCAAGAGCTTAATATCATTGTTAAGGGAGACGTGGATGGATCAATTGAGGCTCTGTCAGACTCACTGATTAAATTGTCAAATGAGGAGATACATGTAAATGTAATCCATAAAGCGGTAGGAGCAATCTCTGAGAGTGACGTTTTGCTAGCAGCTGCTTCAAATGCAATTATTATCGGCTTCCAGGTACGTCCATCGGCAAATGCACGCAAGCTTGCTGACAAGGAGGAGATAGAGATTCGTTTGTACTCAGTTATTTACGACGCAATAAACGAAGTTAAGAGCGGTATTGAGGGTATGCTTGCACCTGAAGAGAAGGAGGAGATTACTGCTACTGCAGAGGTTCGCGAGACATTCAAGATATCAAAAGTAGGTACTATTGCCGGATGTATGGTTAAAGAGGGCAAACTCACCAGAAACGCAAAAGTAAGGGTTATCCGCGACGGGATTGTGATATACACAGGAACTCTTGGATCACTTAAGAGATTCAAGGATGATGTTAAAGAGGTTGCATCAGGCTATGACTGCGGACTGAATGTTGACAACTTCAATGACATAAAGGTTGGAGATGTTATTGAGTCATACACAATAGTAGAGATCAAGAGAAAGCTCTAAAAGGCTTTTAAACGATATTCACCTCAGGTTCAATATCTACATTAAAGCGCTTCTTGACAGCAGATTTTATTTCATCTGCAAGTTCAAGAAGCTCTTTTCCTTTAGCCCCCTCAAAAGCAAGCAAAACCAGAGCCTGCTTCTCATGAACCCCAACATTTCCCTTTCTCATCCCTTTAAAGCCACACTGGTCTATCAGCCATGCAGCAGGGAGTTTTGCAAGACCCTCACCTGCCGGGTATATTTTTATTGAAGAGAATTCGCTCTTAATTGACTCAGCCAAATCAGACGAGACAACAGGATTTTTAAAAAAACTCCCCGCATTACCTATAATCTTTGGATCCGGGAGTTTTGACTCTCTTATCTTGCAGACAGCATCCCTTACATCTGCAATGGAGGGATTCTCAATCTTTGACAACTCCTCAGCAAGATCGGCATAATTGGCATTTATTACAGGAGATTTTGCAAGTTTAAAAATAACTCTTGTAATGATTGCTCTTCCCCTTAGTTCACCTTTAAAGATAGAGTCTCTGTATCCAAATTTGCAGTCAGCAGAGGCAATTTCACACATCTCCCCTGTCTCGGTGTCAAAGTAGATTACTGACTCTATGCAGTCTGCAGCCTCGGCTCCATAAGCACCAATATTCTGGACAGGAGAAGCTCCGATACAGCCAGGAATAAGAGAAAGGTTCTCCAGTCCGCCCCATCCTCTGTCAACAGCATATCTGACAAAAAAATCCCAGTCAACTCCTGCTCCCACTCTTAAATGGATATAATTATCATCATCCAGCTCTGTTTCAATCTCCATCATTGCAGGATGAATTACAAGCCCGTTGAAGTCTCCGCTGTACAAAATATTAGAGCCGGATCCGGTAACGAGTCTATTCATCTCTTTAAACTCCTCTATGGAGAATAGTTTTGCCAACTCATCCTCAGATTCTGGTGCAGCATACCAATCTGCCACAGAGTCAAGATGTAGAGTATTGTCACCCTTTAAGTTTCTCATCCATTCCACTTTAAGCCCCAACTCTTTTACTTTTTTCATAATCAACTCCTTCCCCACCAATGTACCCTCAACCTGGGTCACCCTCTCAAGAGTCATTTTGTGAGTGTATGCAAATCTGAAAACATATCTCATTACTACAATCAATATTAGCAAGGCTAATAGAGAAATCTCGGCAGTGAGAATCTCCTTTATCCGTCTCTCAGCAGAGAGTAACTCAGAGTCAGTATCAACAATTTTCTGAATAGCAGCACTATTCTGAGATAATGATTTAAATTCATTTAATGACCACTTTGCCCCTACAACACCTGAGGAGAGGTAAACAACACCACCATTTGAACGGTTAAGTGCAATAAGTGTTTTAAAATCCGTAAAGAAGATTTCACAATCCATTCCAAGCTCTCTTCTTACGCTGTCAGCTGAATAAAAAGGGGCTCCGCACAATACCGTATGATGTAAGTTTAAATCAGAGAGGCTTTTATGTATTGATGAAACCTTTTTAAAATCACTTTCAGTCATCTTTTCAAGGTATGGCACAACTGATATAAATACCTTGTTTAATGATAGAAGAGAATCTGTAACATATGCTCCGGATGAGTCAGATACTGCAAAGTCGGAAAACGAGGCAAACCTTTCAGTAGATGAAGCTGGTGTTGATTTTGAATCAACAAAAGTCCATGTTGAATCAGGAAGGTTTTCCAGAGTGAACACCTTACTAATTCCATTTTTCTTATAAATCAGTTCGGTAACATAGGCAGGTTGCTGAGGATTCTTTACTCTTGCCAGCTCCTCTTTTATGTCTGTACCTGTGTGGAATGGTGTAAAGTCTATGAGAGGAAGATTTGCTGTCGCATATAGTCCAATTCCTAATAGCATAGTGGCATAGAGTGCCATAGTGCCCCACTCCCACCCTGCAGGGGCCAGTGGTATAAATTTATTTCGTTGAAAAAAGATAATCAGCGCAGCCACAACCAGTAGCAGGTTTTTGTAAAAAGTCTCCCAATTTGTCAATATAATGGCCTCGCCAAAACAGCCACAATCGCTTATTGGGTTGAATAAAGCCAGATAGAGAGTCAAAAGTGTGAAAAAAGAGACAAATCCTAGCAGAACTTTTGAAGCGAATTTCATTCTCAATCCAAGTAGAATTGAAATTCCTATGAGAGTTTCAGCTGCTGACAGCAACATCCCCAACCACAAAGAGAGTGTTGGAGCGTTAGAGATACCAATAAGTTTAAGGTACTCTGAAACCACCAGACCATTTCCAACAGGGTCTGCTAGCTTCATAAACCCCGCAAGCAGGAATACAAGCCCTGCTAAAATTCTGGATATCGCTCTCAAAAGTTTCATAACTCAATCTTTTCCCTTATTCTGCTAAAGATCTTTTCAGGAGAGAGCATTCCACCCTCCTCTGAGGAGCAATCAACACGCTTAAGATCATCCCCTTTAGCGCACTCAGAGAGATACACCTCTCTTACCCTCTCCTGGAAATGGATGCTCTCCTCATGAATATCCCTTCCACCTTTCAGATACTCTCTGTCGTCGCCGCTTCTTCCACCTTTTAATTTACTGTCCACAAAAGAGATAGGGACGTCCAGAAAAAGGTTGATATCCGGTCTGGGTATAGAAAAATGGCCATATTCGGCATTAAAAATCCAGTCTCTTAACTCTGAAGCTCTCTCCTTATCATCAACTTTTGCACATTGAAAAGCAATATTTGAATAGAGATACCTGTCAAGAATCACAACAAATCCGCTCTCCAGCCACTCATTAATCAGTTTTGCGGCATCCCCCCTGTCGCCGGCAAAGAGAAGTGCAATCAAAAACGGGTGTACTTCATTAATCCCTCCAAGCTCTCCTCTGAGAAATCTGGCAATAAGATCACCATACACCGGCGAATCATATCTTGGGAAATGGAGAAACTTTACCCTCTTTCCTCTCTCTTCAAAATAAGCGCAGAGCAGCTCAATCTGTGTAGATTTGCCGGCTCCGTCAAGACCTTCAAGCACTATCAACATAATTAAAAAGCTATATTTGTGACAGAAAACAAAGTTAGGGAAAATTAGAGAGATAAGATGATAACCATTGATAAAATAACCCGCCCGCTAGTTATGGGCATAATAAATCTAAACGGAGACTCCTTTTACGAGGGGAGCAGGTGCCTGACAGACCGTGAGTTTTGTGATAAATATGAGATGATGCTGAGGGATGGTGCAGACATAATTGACCTTGGAGCATGCTCCACAAGACCCGGATCAACACCTGTTAGCGAGGAGGAGGAGTGGGAGAGGTTAAAGCCAGCTTTAAAAAGAGTGTTGCTCAACTATCCGGAGAGCGAAATCTCAATTGACACCTTCAGGGCCTCAGTCGTTCTTAGAGCATTTGATTTTGTTGGCGATTTTATTATTAACGATATTTCTGCAGGAGAAGATGACCCTGAGATGCTAAATACAGCTGCCCGGTTACAACTTCCATATATTGCCATGCATAAAAGAGGCACACCGGAAACAATGCAAAGCCTTTGCGAATATGACGATGTTACGACAGAGGTAAGGGGCTATTTTGAGAGGTTCATAAACAGGGCCGACGAATATGGTATTAAGGATGTTATTATTGATCCGGGGTTTGGCTTCGCAAAGAATATTGAGCAAAATTACAAACTTCTGAATGAACTCGGGGAGCTGAAGATAAACAGATTAGATGGCAAGGGGCACTACCCCATACTTGCCGGTCTCTCTCGCAAAAGCATGATTTACAAATTACTGGACAAAGGTCCCTCTGATGTGCTTCACGCAACATCAGCTCTGAATTTAACAGCTCTTCTCAACGGTGCATCAATACTCAGAGTCCACGATGTAAAAGAGGCGGCAGAGATTATTAAAATATACAATAAACTCAGAGACCCCGCTTAAATTTATTATTATTAATTTTGTCTTTTAACACTCACCAAAATGCAATATCATCCCATTAAATCAATCTCTCCGATTGATGGAAGATACTCTTCCCAGGCCAGCGAGCTATCAGATTATTTTTCAGAATATGCACTAATCAAATACAGGGTCTTTGTTGAGGTGGAATATTTTATTTCCCTCTGTGAAATCCCGCTTCCTCAGCTTACCGAAGTAACAGAGGAGGATAAAAGAGCACTTGTGGAGATATCCAGAAACCTCTCATTGGAAGATGCGTTAAGGGTAAAGAAGATAGAGCGAACAACAAATCATGATGTTAAGGCTGTAGAATATTTTATTAAGGAGAAGATAGCCGGAACACATTTGGAGAGTTGTGGAGAGTTTATCCATTTTGGGCTGACCTCTCAGGATATCAATAACACATCCGTACCCCTGTCGTTATTGGAGGGTGTAAGAGATGTCTACCTCCCCAAACTCTCGTCCCTGCTAAACAAGCTTACTGAGATGGCAAACGATTGGTCTGATATTCCCATGTTGGCAAGGACTCATGGTCAACCAGCCTCACCTACCAGGGTTGGTAAGGAGATATCAGTCTTTATTGCCAGAATAAAAGAGCAGCTTGAGATGCTGGAGCAGATAAAATTTTCAGCAAAATTCGGTGGTGCTACAGGAAACTTCAATGCACACAAAGTCGCCTATCCAGAAATTGACTGGAATTTGTTTGCAGAGCGTTTCGTAAATGGAAAACTCGGGCTATACAGATCATACCCAACTACCCAGATAGACCATTATGATCATCTATCTGCTCTATTTCAAAATTTATCAAGAATAAACACCATACTTATAGATATGTGCCGGGACATCTGGAGTTATATATCCATGGAGTATTTCAGGCAGAGAATAAAAGAGGGGGAGGTTGGGTCATCTGCAATGCCTCACAAAGTTAATCCGATAGACTTTGAGAATGCAGAGGGAAATCTTGGAATAGCAAATGCAATATTCTCACATCTGGCAGAGAAACTTCCGGTGTCAAGACTGCAGAGAGACTTGACCGACAGCACCGTTCTAAGAAATGTGGGAGTCCCTGTTGCCCATACAATCATCTCACTAAACTCTATTGAGAAGGGGCTGGGCAAGCTTATTATTGATAAAAATGCGATAGAGAGAGACCTTGAGGCTAACTGGGCTGTAGTTGCCGAGGGGATACAAACAATTCTCAGAAGAGAGGGCTATCCCAAACCCTATGAAGCCTTAAAAACTCTCACAAGAACAGGAAGGCCCATAGATATGGAGTCTATACGCATGTTCATAGATGAGCTTAATGTGAACGAAAATGTAAAAAATGAGTTAAGAGAGATAACACCCTTTACATATACAGGGATATAATAAACTAATTATGAAAAGGATAGCTATATTTGCCACACTTTTTTTATCATTTATAACTCTTAATGCTCAAGAGATAGAATTCAACAAACACTTTACAGGAGAGAGGCTTAGAGTTGATCTCGTTTTTGCAGGAGATGCCAAAAGTCAGGATATTTTTCTTGAAGGCTATGTTGCCGAACCACAATGGAGTGGCAGCAAAACCAGGATGGAAGACCCTTTTGGATACGGAGAATTTAGAGTTGAGATGTGGGAGGGAGACAAACTAATCTACTCCTCCGGATTCAATAACCTTTTCCAGGAGTGGAGGACTACCTCTGAGGCAAAAAACAATAGGATGGCTTTTACAGGTTCATGCAGAGTCCCTTTTCCAAAAAACATAGTTGATATTAAATTTTTTGAGAGAGTAAAGGGGAGCGGGGAGTTTTCACAAATTGCTCAATTCCCTGTGGATCCCAAGGATAAACTTATAAGAAGAGGCCTGGAGCATAATTTTAAAACCGATACTATTAAATGGTCCGGAGATCCCGCTGTAAAAGTTGATCTATTGTTTATTGCAGAGGGATACACTGCAGAAGAGATGGGGAAGTTCAGAGATGACGCCAGACGATTTGCCACATATCTCTTCTCTGCCGAACCTTACAAATCAAGAGAGGCTGATTTTAATATCTGGGCTGTTGAGTCGGTCTCCGCTGAGAGCGGGCCTGACATTCCTCATATGGGAATATGGAGAAATACAATAGCTTCCTCAAATTTCTACACATTCAGAACAGACAGGTATCTGACAGCACCGGACCACAAAAGGGTCTCCGCTCTTGCATCCGCTTCCCATTGCGATGCAATGTACGTCATTGTAAATACAGATAAATATGGCGGAGGAGGGATATACAACTACTATGGACTTAGTATGTCTGACCACAAGTATGCATCGGAGGTATTTGTACATGAGTTTGGTCACAGTTTCGCAGGGTTGGGAGATGAATACTACACTTCAGATGTAGCCTATGAAGGATTCTACAATTTAAATGTTGAGCCGTGGGAACCAAACATAACAACACTTGTTGAATTTGAAAAAAGTGGAAAAATTTGATAAAACCCGGAACACCTGTACCAACACCGGCAGACTCAGAGTACTCAAAATCAACTGGCGTATTTGAGGGGGGAGGATATATGGCTAAAGGAATATACAGACCAGCTGTGGATTGCCGGATGAAGAGCAACGAGGCGGCAGGGTTTTGCGAAGCCTGTAAGGCAGCCATAAATGCAATGATTGATTACTATACAAGATGAGACTAAAAAAGGATTACAGATATATACTTTTTGATCTGGACAGAACTTTATGGGATTTTGACTCAAATGCCAGGAACAATATATTCAGTTTGCTTGATAAGCATAAAGTACAAGTATCTGACAAGAGCGAGTTCTTCAAAACATACGATGAAATTAACCACAAGCTCTGGTCACAATACGAGCGAGGAGAGATAAAGAAGGAGGACCTGAGGTGGCTTAGATTTCATAATGCTTTTCTCCACTATGGGATTGATGACAGAAGTTTTGCAACAGACTTTGGGGAGGAGTATCTGGAAGAGATGCCCAATCAAAACATACTGATGCCACATGCAAAAGAGGTATTAAAAGAGCTGAGTGAAAGAGGGGTTAAAATGGCTTTGATATCAAACGGATTTAAAGAGGTTCAGTACAGGAAGCTCAGAAACTCCGGGATTGACGGATATTTCAGTGCTGTGATGATATCTGAAGAGCAAGGTGTGCACAAACCCTCACCTGTAATTTTCAAAAGAGCTCTTAAAGCAATTAATGGTGAAAAAAGCAGTGCTTTAATGGTAGGAGATGATTTTGCAAATGACATAGAGGGGGCAATGATATTTGGTATAGATCAGTTTTTCTATAACTATAAAAATATCCCCTGCGACGGAGGTCCTACATACGACTCTTCAGATCTTAGAGATTTAATCAGACCAGACTGATTGCTTCTACTTGACAATTATATAGAGATCTTCATCCTCTTTATGAAACATATACTGCTCTCTTGCAAACTTTTCCAGACTGTCTCTGTTTGAGCTTAACTCGTTCAATTTCTCTTCAATAGCCTCAATCTCCTTTTTGTAGTATCTCTTCTCTTTCTCTTGAGAACTAATACTGGATGCAACCCTTGTGCATTTAATCAGAGAGTTGCTGTCAAAGAAGGTGATCCACACAAAAAAGACAACAGTAACAAGAAGGTATTTGTTCTTGATAATCCTCCAGAAAGCGGTCTCTTTGAATTTTGTAAACATATGAAGAGCAGAATGCTAATGTTATGCAAAAATAGAAATATAATTTGTTATTTTTGCTGATTACAGAATCATTGCAATTAATTATGATAAAACCGACATTATTGATACTGGCTGCCGGTATGGGCAGCAGGTACGGAGGGTTAAAGCAGCTGGACGGAGTGGGACCATCCGGCGAGACAATTATGGATTACTCAGTTTACGATGCTATAGAGGCAGGATTCGGAGAGGTAGTATTTGTTGTAAGGAAGCATTTCAGATCAGACTTTGAAGAGCGTATAAGAGGCAGATACGGAGATGCAATCAAATTCAATTTTGTTGAACAGGAGTTGGAGAATATCCCGGTAGGCTTTAAGCTAAACCCTGAAAGGAGTAAGCCCTGGGGCACCGGACACGCTGTTATGATGGCTGCCCACGCAATAACAACCCCTTTTGCAGTAATTAATGCCGATGATTACTACGGACAGGACTCCTTTAGGATTTTAGCAGACTTTTTAAGAGGTGTTGAGGGCAAGAAGGGAGAGTATGCAATGGTGGGCTTTAAGACACTCAACACACTTTCAGAGGCAGGAAAGGTATCAAGAGGTATATGCAGTGCTGACGAAAATTCTCTTCTTACATCTGTTGAGGAGCATCATAATATTCTTGCAGAGGAGGTTAACGGCATAGTTAAAGTTATGGGAGACAACTCTGCCGGAGAGCGCGTTGAGATAGACAAGAGCGCACCTGTGTCAATGAATATGTGGGGATTTACACCTGACTACTTTACAATGAGCGACCAGCTCTTCATTGAGTTTTTAAACAAAAACATCAACAATCCAACTGCTGAGTTCTACATCCCTTATGTTGTAAACAAGTTTATCTCCTCAAAAAGCGCAAGCTGTAAAGTGCTTGCCACCCCTGATAAATGGTTTGGCGTAACATTCAGAGAAGACCGAGATAAAGTTGTTGAAAGTATCGCAAAACTTGTCTCTGAAGGTAAATATCCTACTCCTCTGTTTAACAAATAGAATTGATGAGAATTACAAAACACTTTCACGAACTGGATACTTTTCTGCCAAATCTAAGACAGAGCTGGATACTCCTTCTGCTAACCGCTATTGTGGGAATGCTTGTCGCCGGATTAGGCACATTGGCTGTTACATTTGCCGTTCCATCCGCAGAGGCTTGGGCAGACCTGATTATTTACCCGCTCGTCTTTCTGCCAGCCACACTCTACATTATTGGTGAGATAAAGAATCAAAAGCAGATTGACAAAATTCAAACAGGAGACCCAAGGCCATCAATCCCATTAAATCAGGGGAGATTCGGCAGAGTAGGTGTACCATTAAGCTTCATCATTATATTGGCACTTGTTTTCTCATTCAATATATCAACCGAGCCTCTTTACTCATGGATGGGTGTTCCTGATTTTCTCAGAGAGTTCTATGAAAACATCAAGGCAAATCCCTGGAACTCATTTTTCACCATAGTAATCTTCGCCCCTCTGTTTGAAGAATTTTTATGCAGAGGCATTATACTCAGAGGATTACTACATCACACATCTCCCTGGAAGGCAATTTTATGGTCATCCTTTATGTTTGCCATAATGCACCTTAATCCATGGCAGGCACTTCCTGCCTTTTTGGTTGGTATCCTGATGGGATGGGTGTACTGGAGAACAAAATCCCTCTGGGCAACAATATTTATCCATTTTGTAAATAATGGCTTCTCCTTTCTTGTTACCGTTCTCTTTCCGGCTTTAGACGCAGAGGTCACATATGCTTCAATTATGCCGGAGAGAATTTATATTATTGTATATGCCTTCTCTATAATATTCTCTTTGGGGGCATTCATCTTTTTAGATAAGAATTATGACAAACCTGTATCCGTTAAAGTTTAAGCCCATTCTTAAAGAGAGAGTCTGGGGAGGTGAAGTGTGGCAGATAAGTGGTATTGAGGGGGAAAACTCTTTGGTCTCCAATGGATTTCTAAAAGAGAACTCTATTAATGAGCTCGTTGAGACATATCTTGGAGAGCTTACAGGGGATGCAATTTACGAGTCATTCGGTAATGTTTTCCCTATACTAGTTAAGATTCTTCAGATAAATGACCCTCTTTCGCTTCAACTGCACCCATCTGACGAAATCTCAATAGAGAGACACGACTCATACGGAAAGACAGAGTGCTGGTACATCCTTGAGGCCAAACCATCTGCCAAAATATATCTTGGATTATCAAAAGATCTCACCCCTCAGGAGTTCTACGACCATTGCAACAATGATTCTGTTGAGGGAATTTTAAATGTCATAACCCCAAAGAGAGGCGATTTCATCTATATTGAACCCAGTACTCTTCATGCGGCGACAGGGGGAATAACAGTTGCAGAGATACAGCAGGTGTCAGATGTAACTTACAGGGTTTACGACTGGGGAAGAGAACATAATCCGGAAACAGCAAGGGAGATGCACCTGGATCTAGCCATTGACTGCATCAATTACAATAAGATGGAGCTAAGAGCTCCACATTACCTGTATGACGGTGAGTCTGTTTCTGAAGAGGAGGGGAAGAGGGTTCTTTCAGACTGCAAGTATTTTAAAGTAAGCCTGATGGAACTTCAGGATATTAAAAGACTTGAGAGCGATAGCTTCAGCAGCTTTATTATTTACTTCTCAACTGAGGGAGAAGCTATAATAAGGGGTGGAAACGGAGAGGTATCAATAAAGAGAGGTGAGTGTGCGATTGTTCCTGCCTATCTTGGAGAATATACCATAGAAAAGGCAACACCTACGTGTCGCCTCCTAGAAATTACCGGAAAACAGAGAGCTGACTAACCGTCATCCTCTTCCCACCACAGTCCATCCATCAGAGAGTCCATCTCTCTCCTCTCCTTTTTAGTTGGGCGGCCTGTGCCTCTCTCTCTTACCATATGCATTGTCTCTTTTGGAGCCATGAGTTTGTCAAGTTCTGACTGAGGCGTTGTATTTTCAACATACTCCTCAACCAACTTAGCCGGCTGCCTTTTATCTATCGGAGTTTTGACCCTGAAGGAGTAAGTGACCACCCCCTTTCTTACGCTAATCTCATCACCGCTCTTAACCTCTCTTGAGGATTTTGCCTCAGTTCCGTTAGCCTTTACCCTTCCGCTTTTACAAGCATCGGCAGCATCGGATCTTGTCTTGAAGATCCTAATAGACCAAAGGAATTTGTCCATTCTACTCATTGCAAAGGGGCTATTTAGTGTTGAAAATATTCATAGTTCTCTCAATGCCCACAAGGCCGAATGACCTTATGGCATCAGCAGCCTTGTCGCAAACAGCGGGTAGTTCCAGCCTCTCTCTCTCACTCCATTTGCCCAAAACATAGTCAATCTGACCTCCGTTACCAAAGTTATCACCGATGCCTACTCTCAGACGGGCATAATTTGCATGACCTAATGTTGCAGCAATATCCTTAAGACCATTGTGGCCTCCATCACTACCCTGTTTTCTCATCCTTAATGTGCCTAGTGGGAGTGCCAGGTCATCAACCACCACAAGCATATTCTCAACCGGAATTTTTTCTGCCTGAAGCCAGTAGTTAACAGCCCTTCCACTAAGATTCATATATGTAGAGGGTTTGAGAAGGATAAAGCTCCTTCCCTTGTAGCGATACTCGGCAACAGATCCCAGTCTTTTACTCTCAAAAGAGATGTTGGACGCCCCTGCAAGGACATCCAACACATTGAAACCTATATTGTGACGGGTATCTGCGTATTCAATGCCGATATTTCCAAGACCGACTATAAGAAAACTCATTCCCGTATTATTTATTACTTACCGGCGGCAGCAGCGGCGGCAGCGGCGGCACCTATTGCTGCACGAGTCATCTTAACGGCACAGATAATGGTACTCTTTGGAGTAAGAATCTGGATGCCTTCATATGATAGTTCGCCTGCAACTATAGTTTTGCCAAGCTTTAGATTTGAAATATCAACTGTAAGTGTATCAGGAAGCTTGTCCATCATTGCAGACACCTTAAGCTTACGTGTAGATTGCATAAGTTTACCCCCTTGCTTAACTCCCTCTGAGTTACCTTTAAGAATAACAGGGATATTGATCACAACAGGTTTTCCCTCTGATATGCTAAGAAAATCAACATGAAGAGGTTCATCTGTTACAGGATGGTACTGGGCTGTGTGGAAAGTGGCATTGTAACTCTTTCCGCCAACCTCAAGCTGAATAATATACGAATTAGGAGTATAAATGATCTGGCCCAGCTCCTTTTTATCAACAGAGAAAAGGACATTCTCTTTGATATTCTCTCCGTAAAGGACACATGGCACACGCTCCTCTCTTCTAAGTGTTTTGATTGCCTGTTTGTTAGAGATCTCTCTGGCAATTCCGTTTAGTTTAATTGTCTTCATAATAAATTTTTAAAATGTGTTACTCAATCCGTTGCCGGATCCCATCGCACCAAAAAGCTATGCTTTTGTAATGTTGCCGGGAGGCATTTTTGGGAGCGCAAAGTTAATCAAAATAATCAATTAACCAATTTTGTCTTCTGATTCCATTCAAGAGTTTTGTAGAAAACTTCTGCATTGCCCTCCGTTACTCTAGGTATATAAACAGAGAGTCCGGAATATTTATCAATAGGAATATCCAGAAATTTTTTCGTGGCCCACTTCTCAGTAACGGCATCATCCAGGCACTCTTTGAATCTGACCATTTCAGAAGGAGATGCAATTTTTGAGATAAAATCCTCCAAATCAAAAAAGTAGTCCTGACCAAGCCTGAAATAAGGCTGAACAGAATATCTGTCAACAAGAGGAAGTTTGGAACGATTTGTTGCAAAGATCTCTTCACATACAGTAGCCAGCTCCTCAAGTTCATCAGTATCATATATAGCTATTGTAGCTGAGTTGTAAACTGTCGCATTCGCCGGATCTTCAGGTGCGTACTCGTTAAAATAGATGTTAGCCACCTCCGGCAAATCTGTATGAAATTTAAAGAGAGGTCTTATTACCTTATCATACGGGAAACCTGTTGCTAAAATTTCAGTAGGGGCAGCCATGATGAAATCGGCCTTTTTTCTGAGCTCATAAGCAACCTCTATCCCTCCCATAAAGCAACAATCAAAAATAATATAGTCAAGCTTAAATGGTATAGCCCCCTTTAACTGAGCAATCTCCATCTCAGCCCCCCTATCCTCTCCGAATGATTTCACTATTGATGCAAACGGGTCGTCAAAGCGAGCTCCTGGGGCCTTTGCAGATCCATACATCCCTTTAGGAAGCCATCCCGATGCATGGGACCAGAGAATAAGGCCGTACTCATCAGAAGGAAATATTGTCTTCATCTTATTAAGCACTCCCTTAAGCGTCTCAGGAGATGCAGAGTTATGGTCCTCATAAGCAGCAACAACATCCTCAACTACATTTCCGCTCTGGTCTTTAAACATTCTTACCAATTCCGGTTTGAAGCCGCTAATATGCTTATAAACAAGCAGTATGTTTTTGTCCTTAACAGAGGGAATATACCCCGATTTGAGTGACTCCACATTTTCCAGTGCATAACTGTTTAAATTGTTATTGGCTGCAATATAAAGAAGTACAACCTTATCATACTCCCTGCCTATGCCGATCTTTTCACATGAACTGAAAACAAAAAGTATCGGGATAAGCATTAATAACATCCCCTTTCCTATCCTGTCAATCATCTCCTCACTATTTTAATGTTACAATAGAGTAGCCCACACCCCTTATATTCTCTATTGAGAGCGGAGTCCCCTCCAGTTTCTTTCTGGTTTTATGCAGTAACACATCCAGATTGTTCATATTGTCAATATTATGATCTCCCCAAATCTTTATTATAATATCCTCTACGGAGCAGATCTTGTGTTCATTCTCAAAAAGAAACTTCAGTAGTTTGTTCTCATTTTTTGTCAGCGGAATGGTTTTATCTCCCTTAATAACACAACACTTATCCGGAAAATAATACTCATTCTCAACCTGAGGAGGGCCACCAACGGCATCAATCAGCTGGAATGCCCTTACAATCCTGAGTTGAAGCTCCTTTAAGCCAAACGGTTTGCGAAGATAGTCACAATTTCCCACACCAAGCCCCTTTACTACACTCTCCTCATCAGAGAGGGAGGTTATAAAAATGATCTGGACATTACTTGTCATTCTGATAACCTTAGCCAGATTGAATCCGTCAATCTCAGGCATATTGACATCGCAAAGCATTAACTCGGGTTTGAACTTAATAAACTGCTCATAGGCAGACTGCCCGTTATCTGTGTATCTCACATCATAACCATTGAAGGTAAGGTACTGGTACATAATCTGACCAAATTCCCTCTCATCCTCTGCAATAAGAATCCTTCTTTTAATCATCCTCTCTTGATAGTTAATTTAAACTTACTTCCCTTGCCCGGCTCACTCTCAACACTTACTCTCCCATTATGGCTTATCGCAACCCATTGCACATAGTTAAGACCCAGGCCGAATCCCTTTCCTTTGGCAGAGTGCTCAGCCGAGTTAACTCTGTAAAACCTCTCAAAGACCCTTTTCTGGTCTGCCGGAGGAATTCCAATACCATTATCCTCTACAATTATAGTTAAATCCTCAGAATTTTCCTCAGCAAGTATCTTAATATGCACGCTGTCGCCGGAGTACTTAACAGCATTCTCAAGCAAGTTGCCTATCGCATTTGATATATGAATCCTGTCTCCGTAAACAGTTATTTTATCATCAAAAAGCGGTTCAATTACAATACTCTTATCCTTTCTCCCAAAATAGTGGTCAAGATACTGAGATATTGACTCCATTAAAGGGAAGTTCTCCATTATAAGGTTTACCTTATTTTTCTCAAGCTTATTTATGTCAAGTAACTTTTCAATAAGCTTATTAATATATATAACCTTATTTCTTGACAAATCCAGAAAATTATTAACCTCTGGCTTATCACTGTACATTTCTGCCATCTCAATAGAGGAGAGGGCACTTTGGAGAGGAGAGCGAAGCTCATGAGTAAAGAAGCTCGTCAGATTCTCCCTCAGCTGAGCCAAAGTAATCTGTCTTGATAGCATCTTAAACTGCAGAACAATTGCAACCACAATAAAAATAAGCAGGATCACGGATGCGAACCCTATAATAAGGAAATCTCCTTTATATACAAAAAGAGGGTAATAGACTTTTGCTTTTAATACCATGCTTTTTGAAGCATTCAAATAATTCTCTACAACAAAGCTTGAATACGTTGAAATATTTGTTGATGAATCAAAGTTCTTGTTGACAATATTATTTTGTCCATCTGAATACTCAAGTGTAAAATCAGTTGAATTGCCGGTACTAGATAGTTGAATTAAAAAAAATTTGCCAAGAGAATCAAGATTAATTGGATCCGAGTTTTTTAAGAATTCTTGAAAAACTTGCTCAATAGATAGCTTCAATGTTGATTTAGCACCAAGGTTTGCCGAATCCAAAGTAAAGCGCTGATCAATATTGTGCCTCTTATTATCTAATGTTGCAGATTTTAAAACCTCAACATTTACTGCGCTGATTATAGAACTATTTTTTAGTCTTGAATCTAATTCTGAGGTAATTGCAGTGTGAAGTGCTTGTTCGGACACAGCCCTGAATGAAGCTCTTTCATTAATAATAACTTTATATAGCCATACGCTCTGTACAACTAATAGGGAAAAAATTACTATAATTGACAATGTCAGGGCTTTACGTATCATGGCTCAAAAATTAAGGTAAAAGTAAGTAAAATGTAAGGAATCAGAAAGGATTTGGGAGATTTTACATATGATATTTGTATTGGAAACAAACTAAAAAAAACAATTGCTATGGAAACAAATGAAAATGTAATGACTCCTGAGGAGATGGCTCAACTTTGTGGTGGTGTTCGCTATGATATTATCCTAGATAAAGATGGTACTGTTACTATCAGAGTAATCTTAGACTAAATTTGTGTCCGAAATAATTAATGCATGAAATCATTCCCGTTCTTTTATCAGCATGACTCCATGGACTGCGGTCCAACCTGCTTGCGGATGGTTGCAATGCATTTTGGAAAACACTATTCGCTTGAAACCTTAAGAAAACGGTGTGAATTCTCCCGGCTTGGTGTCTCAATGCTTGGAATCAGCCAGGCTGCAGAGAGCATAGGACTAAAAAGTACAGGGGTAAAGATAACATTTGAGGATCTTAAGGAGTCAAATCTGCCCTGCATAATCCACTGGAATCAAAACCACTTTATGGTTGTCTATGGGTTTAAAGGGAGAGGAAAGAGATTAAAAGTGCTTGTAGCTGACCCCTCTGCCGGAGTCAATCAGTTTACTGAAAGAGAGTTCAGAAACGGATGGATAAGCACAATATCAAGGGGAAAGGAGCTCGGAGCGGCTTTGCTGCTTGAGCCTACGCCTGAATTCAGGCTTGCTCCCGGAGAGACCCTGAACAGAAACAAGTTCAGGTTTTTATTCTCTTATGTAAAACCGTATAGACAGCTAGCCACTCAGCTAATTATAGGTCTCGTGGCTGGTTCAATACTTCAGCTGATACTGCCATTCCTTACACAAAGCATAGTGGATATAGGGATAGGCACGCAGAATATCAGATTTATCTGGCTTGTTCTTATTGCCCAGCTTGCACTCACTCTGGGGATGGTATTTGTAGAGTTCATAAGAGGCTGGATTCTGCTTCATCTTGGTACCAGGGTCAATATCTCTTTAATATCAGATTTCCTGATAAAACTGATGAAGCTTCCAATAGGCTTTTTTGACACAAAAACAACAGGAGACCTATTACAGAGAATAAGCGACCATAAACGAATCCAAAACTTCCTGACCGGCTCCTCCCTTAACATTTTGTTCTCTATGATGAACATTATTGTATTTGGAGCGGTGTTACTCTTTTACAGCTTTACAATTTTTGCAGTATTTTTTGGCGCGTCGGCGTTATATATATTCTGGGTAAACCTCTTTATGAAGAAGAGGAGAGAGCTTGATCATAGGACTTTTGCACAGAATGCTGCTAATCAAAGCTCTCTTATTCAGCTAATAACTGGGATGCAGGAGATTAAGCTAAACTCCTGTGAGAAGCAGAAGAGATGGGAGTGGGAAAGAATACAGGCTAAATTGTTCAATCTTAGTCTTAAAGGACTTGCACTCGGACAATATCAGGAGGCAGGCGGCACACTAATAAACCAGCTGAAGAATATTATTGTAACCTTTATTGCAGCCAAATCTGTAATATCCGGTGACCTCACACTAGGTATGATGCTTTCTGTACAATACATTATCGGCCAGTTGAATTCACCTGTTAATTTGATAATAGGATTTATTCAGCAGACACAGGATGCAAGAATAAGCCTTGAAAGGCTTGCAGAGATACACACTAAAAAAGATGAGGATGACCAGTCTCTTCCTTTGATAAACGAAATACCAAAAGATTGCGGAATAAGAATCTCCGACCTCTCATTCAAATATGAGGGGGCGGGATCTCCTACTGTACTGAATTCAATTAATTTAGAAATCCCTCACGGTAAAACTACCGCAATTGTGGGGGCAAGCGGAAGTGGTAAAACTACGCTTATTAAACTTATGCTTGGATTCTACCAACCGCTGATGGGAAAAATTGAGATTGGGAATTCGCCTCTGACCTCCTTCAGCATGAAAGAGTGGCGCAGATCCTGCGGAGTGGTCATGCAGGAGGGATTTATTTTTTCAGACACCATAGCAAACAACATAGCCCCCGGAGATGAACATATTGACAAGGCAGGGCTCTATAAGGCTGTTTCCATAGCAAATATCAGTTCCTTCATAGAGCACCTGCCATTGGGTTACAATACTAAAATCGGTCAGGAGGGCTACGGCATGAGTCAGGGACAGAAGCAGAGAATGCTTATAGCAAGAGCTGTTTACAAGGATCCGCAGTTTCTGTTCTTTGACGAGGCCACCAATGCACTTGATGCAAACAACGAGAAGGTCATCATGGAGAATCTCGCAGAGTTCTTTAAGGGGAGGACCGTAGTAGTGGTAGCGCACAGACTCAGCACTGTGCGGAATGCAGACAACATCGTAGTCCTGGACAGGGGACGGATTATTGAGCAAGGCACGCATGACGAGCTCACAGAAAAGAGAGGAGAGTATTACAGGCTGGTGAAAAACCAGCTGGAACTGGGAAACTGATGGAGAATAAACCAAACATTGAACTTAGGTCGGATGAGGTAAACGACATTCTGAAGAGACCGCCTGCATGGATAATCAGATGGGGAATTACCGTCACAATGATAATACTTGCCATGCTTATAGCCGGTAGCATTATCTTCAGATACCCCGACAAAATTACTGCACCAATAGTCATCTCTTCTGAAAACATGCCCGTGAGGATTATGTCCAGAAGTAACGGAAGGCTCACTACATTCAATGTAAGAGACAATGAAAACGTCAAGGAGGGTCAGGTACTGGCAGTTGTTGAGAACACAACAAATCTTGACCATTATTACATTGCAGGAAAAATCTGCGACTCTTTATCAAAACTGCTCTCATCCGGAGAGGTTAATGCAATTGATGTTCCCCTTCCTTCAATCTTAAGGCTGGGGGAGCTACAGGAGAGCTACTCATCTCTTTCCCAAAGTCTGAATGAATACAAGACATTTGTTTCCAACAATTATCACAGAAGGAAGATTGAGAAAATCAAAAATCAGGTCGGTTATCAGAGATTGCAAATTGAGACAGCCGTAAGGCAACTCTCCATCTCCACCCAGGAGAGTTTAATTGCAACCAATTCGTGGCAAAGGGATTCACTGCTCTTTGTTAAAGGGGCCCTCTCCTCCTCTGATATGGAGCAGAGCAAAAGGGAATGGCTTACTGCCATGCTACAAAAAGAGGTTCAAAGAGGCAGCCTCAACTCTTTAAGAATATCAATGGAGGAGGCCGAGCGCACAATATTTGATATTGAAGAGGAGAGGTATAAGCTGACTCAGGAGTTCAACAGAGTAATCAAAAGTAAGCTTGATAATCTCAGAGCCTCAATGGCTGCCTGGGAGAGAAGCTATCTTTTGAAAAGTCCTGTTAATGGAAGAGTTTCACTTGCAAAATACTGGGATGTAAACCAAAATGTACACACCGGTGACATTATTGCCACAATAATACCGGATGGGGAGGCAAAAATTATTGGAAAGATATTTATACCTGTTAGCGGAGCCGGCAAGGTAAAAAGCGGACAGAGAGTTAATGTAAAAATTGACAACTATCCATTTCTGGAGTATGGAATGCTGACAGATACCGTTGAGAGAATATCAGAGGTGCCGGCACTTATTGATAACAAGAATGTGTATGTTGTGACGGTACATTTTCCAAGAAGATTGGTTACAGGATACAGAATTGAGATTCCGGGAAGCGAGGAGATGAGCGGTATAGCTGAGATTATTACAAATGATGTAAGTATTCTTAAAAGGATTATCTACCCGTTCCGACATCTGGCTGAAAGAATCACTCGTTCATAAAAAGATCCTCATTAATTCTCTCTATATACATTTTAGCCCTCTCCCTTAATATAACCTCCTCTGCAGAGAGGGCATGTCCTTTAGGCTCAATTGCCGATAAATATCTCTCTAAAAGCTTTTTAGCTTCAGTTAAATTACCTTTGTCCTTCAATCCGCCTCTAACCATAGCCATTTGAAAAAGAAGCTTACTGTCAGATGGGTTGTACTTGTATGCAAGAGAGAATGATTCAAGTGCTGTTTGATTTTGTTCAAGTGCGGAGTAGGCTATACCAAGCTGGTTGTGTAGTTTATGCAAAAGTGACGGATCCGGCTGCAGAATAGAAAGAATTGAGTTGAATATCTCCACAGCCTCTTTAGCTTCACCCTTATGGCTTAATGATGAACCTAGGTAAAAGAGTGCCTCAGTATCTGTTGAATCTGTTACCAGAGTCTTTCTTAAAAGAGGGACAGCCTTATCAAATTCTCCAAGGAAAAAATTGCATGCTCCCAACATCTTCAACGTTGAAGAGGTTGAGTCCCCCTGCTCTGCTAAATAATTGAAATGGGTTAATGCCTGCTTATATTCATCCAGTCTGTAATGTGTAAGGCCCAGCTGTTTTCTTAGAGGCACATATGAGGAGTCAAGTTCTACGCCTCTTGAGGCATAGATTTTTGCCGAGCTGAAATCCTTGTTAATATATGCTATCTGGCTCAAATACAATTTTGTAACAAGGCTTTTTCCATATATAAAGTCTGCAACCTTATAGTAAACCTCCGCACTATCCATCTTTCCCAGGGTCCAGTAACAATCGGCAAGACTCTTAACTGTATTGAAATTTGAGCTCTTCATACTTATCAGAAGCTTATATAAATTAGCAGCCTCTCTTGTCTGTTGCTGAGCCTGAAGAGAGAGGGCCAGTTTTGATATAACTCTGGTATTTGTTGTGTCATCTTTGTAAATATTTCTGAGAAGTCTCACCGAAACTCCATGCTCCCCAAGTGAAGAGTACATATCAGAAGCAAGCTCTTTGGCCCGTGAATTCATAGAATCCAATTTAAGCACACTGTTGTAGTGCCCCAAAGCCTTAGAAAAATCAAAATTTGATCTGGCCTCATCCCCCATTTGCATTAATTGAGCAATATTTGAGGCAATAGTATCGGCCCTTTGTTGAGAATAGACAGAGCCATTAATGATGAAAAAGATAGTTAAAAATAAGGATCTCTTCATAATGGTAAGTTTTTAATAAGTTTTTAAGCAACAAATAACACGCCAGTTAAGTGAAAATTAAGTAAATAATTAAAAAAAAGGGCAGCCTTCCGGCTGCCCTGCGAATTAACTTAAACTAAAACTATTTTTTAGGACTTTTATCAGGAAATGGAGGAATTGTTGCCGGCAGATATTTGTACTCTTTCATCTGCTGCTTAACAATCTCAATAGCTTTGTTAAGCTGCTCATCTTCACCCATAAACTCTTTATACGGATCATTAAATATATCAATATCAGGAGCTACACCAGTGCCCTCAATTATCCAGCCGCTTCCATCGGCAGCAAAAGGAGCATATGAAGGGGTGACAATAGAACCACCGTCAACAACAGGAACAGATCCGCTGTACCCTACAACTCCGCCCCATGTGCGTCTTCCAATAACTGTTCCAAGCTTATTATGCTTAAATCTGTATGGGAATAGGTCTCCGTCTGAAGCCGAATACTCATTTACCAGAAGTACCTTTGGCCCCTGGAAAGTTCCCACAGGGTTTACACTTCCCTCTTTCTGATTTGTGTGCATTGAGAAATAGGTGATTGTCCTCTGTAGTCGCTCAGTAATCATAGGGGAGACATTTCCCCCTCCGTTTCCTCTGTCGTCAATTACAAGAGCCTTTTTGGAAAGCTGAGGATAGTAGTGCTTAACAAATTCATTAAGGCCGGGAACACCCATATCAGGAATATGGATATATCCAACCTCACCGTTTGTCGCTTCGTTCACCTTTCTGATATTGGTCTGTACCCAGCTGAAGTACCTTAGACCTGACTCATCTGCAATCGGTTCAACAAGTATCTTTCTTGCTCCGGATGCATCAGGTTTGCTATTTATCTCTATTTCAATTATTGAATTTGCCGTACCTGCCAGATATTCAAAAATATCATTTGTCTCTTTCAGCGATCTTCCATTTACAGAAATTATGAAATCTCCCTCCTTAACGCCAAGTCCCGGCATTGTAAGCGGAGAGCGGGTCTCTTTGCTCCAGTTTGCTCCCTCAATAATCTTCTCAATCTTAAAGTATCCGGATTTATCTCTAGAAAACTCAGCTCCCAATAGACCCATCTGAACCCTTGGAGCCTGAGGGTGTTCACCGTTCTGGGAGTATGCGTGCCCTACATTAAGTTCTCCTATCATCTCTCCGATAATATAAGCCAGATCAGACCTGTGGTTGATATGCGGAACTAGTTGTGCATATCTTTTCTGAATCTTATTCCAGTCAACACCATGCATGTTTTTTGCATAGAAATAGTCTCTCATCTGCCTCCAGCTCTCATTGTAGATTTGCATCCACTCCTTCTTATAGTCAACAAGTTTCTTTACACCAGACAGTGAAATTGGAGCTGATACTGTAACAGCAGCCTTAGGAATATCAACTACCTGCATATTTCTACCAGATATTGCCAGAGCCTTTTTATAGCCGGCAGAGAAGATTAGGTTTGCCTTAAGCTCTACCTCTTTCTTGCTATCAAGGTCGTACATCTTCATGCCACCCCTTGTACTGTAATATACATTGTTTCCTATCATGTGAATATTTCCGTAGAATCCAGCAACAACAGGCAGTTCAACAACTCTTGATTTAAGATTTGTGAAATCGTACTGAATATCACTCTTTGGAGGTTCCGGTTTCTTAGGATCTGCCGTTGCTTTTGAGACTGTTACAGCTACAGTGTCGTTTTTAGGAGCAAATGGATTCACAGCATCCGTTGCAAGGGGTATCATATATACTTTATTCATATTAGTATATACATGGTTCCACTCTGTCTGTCCGTATGTAGGGCTGAATGTCCTTGCAGATGAGAATAGAAGGTATTTGCCGTCTTTGCTGAAATTGCCTGAAGAGGAGTTGTACCACTCATCGGTAATCTGATGCTTCTCGCCGCTTTGCACATTGTAAAGCATGATGAAATTAACATCTTTACCCGGTCGGGTATAAACAAGATATTTGCTGTCTGGCGACCAGTTATAGTCATTAATAGGACTAATCTCTGATTTCTCTACAACAATATTTTTACCTGTAGCCACATTTAATATGTTCAATGTGTTCATCTTTTCGCTCCAAACAATTTGTTTGGCGTCAGGAGACCACTCAAATCCAAGTATATGTGTTTTAACATTTGTCAGCCTCTTTTCAACACCTTTTGAGTCAACATACCAAATATTAAATTCACCGTCTTTGTCGGATACATAGGCATAGCCATTGCCATCAGGAGACCAGTCTGCAATTTTATCGTTGGCATCAGATGAGTTGGTCAGGTTATATGTTATGCCACTCTTTGCTGGTATTGAAAAGATATCGCCTCTTGCAACTCCCAGTATTCTCTCTCCGTTTGGAGATACCGACATTGATCTTATGCTGTTTGAAAGATCCTTCCACTCAGGACGAGACCAGGCAATATCATTGTATATTTTAATGTTTAATCTCTCCCACTTTCCGTTATTCATATCCAGTTTGTGGATATATCCACCGTTCTCATAGACAATATAGTTATCACCGGCAGACGGGAATTTCACATCATACTCCTTGTAGTTTGTAATCTGTTTTGTATTTCCGGATTTTACATCATATTCGTAGATATTCATATAGCTGTCTCTGTCAGAAGCGTAAAAAACTTTTGCTCCGTCAGGCGACCACATAGGGAATATATCCTGATTTACATTATCCGTAATCTTTTTTGATATTTTTGTCTGGAAGTTAAAAATTCTAATGTCATCTGCCATACCCCCCTCATATCTCTTCCATGAGCGAAACTCCCTGAAAATATAGTTATATGCTAACTCTTTTCCATTAGGTGAGTAGTTGGCGAAACCTCCGTTTTTCAGAGGAACCCTCTCTGAGAGTCCACCCTCAACAGGAACTGTCATCAGCTGACCGGTAAAATCGTTAAATGTATAACCCCTTGTTCTGTATAGTATTCTTTTGCCGTCAGGTGTCCAATCCATAACTATATTGTTTGGACCCATTCGGTCTCCAATATCGTCTCTGCCCAAAGTGGCAGTGAAGGTTATCCTTTTCGGTTCTCCACCCTCTGTTGGAATCACATAAACCTCAGTATTTCCGTCATACTGTCCTGTAAAGGCAATCATTTTGCCGTCAGGGGAAAATTTTGGAAACATCTCATACCCTATTGAGGAAGTCAGCCTCCTGGCAACTCCCCCCTGAGAAGAGGTTAAATAGAGGTCTCCTGCATATGAAAAAACAACTTTATCTCCCTTTATATCAGGGAATCTAAGTAATCTTGCCTCATTAGCCTCGGCAGCAGTTACTGACTCAGCATAAAGAGAGGATATTGCAACCACTGCGATTGCAAAAAGCATTCTTTTTAAGTTTCTCATAAAAATTAAGTGTTAAATGTATATTTGACATATTATAGACGAATAAGTTTAATTCAAATTGCAAATAATGATTTTTTATTTACTTTTGCAATCCGTTTTAGCAATTTCATTGCCCAGATGGCGAAATTGGTAGACGCGCTGGTTTCAGGGACCAGTGACCGAAAGGTTGTGCAGGTTCGAGTCCTGTTCTGGGCACAAATATGATTCTTTAGATGCATTAAGTGGCTGTAAAATCGGCCACTTATGTTTTTATGACACTTCACAAAAGGCGGGAAATATCAAAAAAAAGGTCTGCAATTAGGTCTGCAAAAATTATATCACTATCTTTGATATAACAACTCCCGCACCCTATGGCAAAGGTATCATTTATCCTCATTAACAAAAAGCGAGAGATCTCTGCAGTTCGTGCACAGATTGTCCACAACAGAATTAAGTATGTTTTCAATCCTAAGGTGAGCGTTGAGGTGCAATACTTCAGCAAAGGGCGTGTCAAAGCATCCGCAGAAGCCGGAGCGATTAATAATAAGCTTGAGGCTGTTGAGGCCGCAATGAAAAATGCAATTGTGTACTATAACAAGTCATTTACTACTCCCACGCAGGAGCAGTTTGAGAGGATTGTTGAAAAGTTCCTCGGTGGAGATAATGCAATTCAGATCAGTAGGAAGGAACAGAATCTGATTGAGTACATTGAGCGTTATATTTCTGAATGCGGATTGAGCGCAGAAACAAAAAAAGGCTATAATACAACCCTTAATAAGCTAAGAGAATTCTCCCAGGGCAGGGAAATAACATTTGACGAAGTAACCCTGCTATTTGAGAAACGGTTCAAAAAATGGCTTATTAAACAAGACTATTCAAAAAACTACATCTGGTCAATCATTAAGAACCTGAAAAAATTCATGAAGGATGCGGAGCGAATTGATAAGCTCCACTCAAATAGGGATTATGAGGAGTTTGAGATGCAATCAGAGACTGCAGACACAATCTACCTGACAATGCCGGAACTGTATAAGCTTCTTAACCTTGAATTCACGGATGAAATGATCTCACAGGAGTATAAGGAGACAAGGCCGGCTAATATTGAGCGCATCCGCAAATCCCTAATAAAAGCCAATTATAAATTCTTAATCGGAGCCGTTTGCGCGATGAGGGTATCTGACTACTCCAGAATCCTGAACGTTGATTTAGGTCTAGGTATTATTACTATAACCCCAAAAAAAGGCTCATCACTCCGCAAACCAGAGCCTATTAAATTACCAATTCACCCTATTATGAGAGAAATAATCAATAGAGGGTTTAGAATAGACACCGAGGTTCCGGCATTTATGATTAACAGGCAAATTAAGATAATTTGTAAGCTAGCTAAAATCAATTCACCAATAACCTGTAGGATAACTAAAGGGGGAGAGCTACAGGAGACTGTCAAAGAAAAATGGAAGTGGATAACAAGTCACACTGCCAGGAGATCCGGAGCAACAAATATGTATAGATCTGGAGTACCTCTCCGCCTGATCCGCGCCTGCACAGGTCACAAAACGGACGAAATGGTCCTCAAATACATAAAGGCGAATATTGAGGACAACCTGGATGAGTTGATGAAGTGTAGATATTATTCAGATTTAGAAATCAAGTTTTAATCTTTACATTCTTGCTGAATAAATTCAAAGCAATACGCAACTAGGAGGCAGAGCCCATTGTTATTAACTAGCATTGAACTAGTATATACTGTGCCATACAGAGAGAAAAAAGATTTTTCAAGGCCTCTTAATTCCGCATCAGAATAACAACTGATATCAAACTCTTCATTAAACCTTGATTTGAGCACATTAAAAATTCCCTCATCCTCCTGGAATAGCTCATCTATGCTCATATGATAACCTCCATCAACGAGAGAATTTATCATAAGACCTAAGAATGTGTAGTTAACTGGAAATTTCATCATAAAATATTATTTTAGTAAGTAGTCTCTCTGCTATACAACGGATCCTCTAAATCAATATTATCCTTCTTTTTCCGCCCTTTCCTATCTAGCTCCTCTTTAGGCTTCTCTCCATTTATTGTAAACTCTATTGTAGAGTGATCAATCATTTGCGCAATTCTTTCCAGAGCCTCCCAGGCTGTTCTAATTAGACTGCCTCTCTGTCCTATATATGATATTGACGAAGGTTTATCTGAAACTCTAGAATAACCAAAATTCAATTCTAAGCCGGTTCTAAATACTCCGGATAGCTTTGCATAAATTACGCTATCCTTCGTCTCAAAATATATTGTTACCTCATTAGAAACTCCTGTATGAGTAAACGGCCCGGTTGTGAGAAAACCAACTTTTTCATTAAGTAAAGCTATCCCGATGCCTGAGCTGAGGAGCTTTTTTGACACGATTGTTATAGCCTCTTCTACGGATGAGTAGTTTGTTTTTAAAATAATAACATTCGCACCCCGGGGGATCTGCTGTGCAAAAACGGATAGCGAAATAATCAGGATGCAGAGGAGCGAAGCAAGTTTTTTCATAATTAAAGTTCGTTTCTTGTGATCTTACCTTTCACGAAATAGATAGAGATAATATCTTTTTTGAATATCTCAATATCTCCTGCATAATCGGGGTTAGTTGCGCGGAGCAGTATCTTAGACCTATCCGGGGAGTAATAAACTCTTTTAATCGTTCTGAGACTGTTAGCTTCCGAGTTGGTTATGACAAGATATGTTTCACCCGGAAGCAGTGCATCAAGATTAATAATTTTCCTTATTGCGATTATATCCCCATTACAGTAGAGCGGGGCCATGCTATTACCCATGACCGGGAGGTATGCATCACAATCGTTGAAATGCTTATAGTTAATCTTGAAGGTAGGTGTCTCTGCATAGTCAGAGAATGAGGTAACAAGCGATGCTGTTACGTCTAGATCTTCGTAATAAGGCACGCCAATAGAGTTTGATTCGTCAATATTATAACTTGGCTCAGCTTCACTTAGAGCCATGGTCTTACTAATAGCGGACATATTGTAACCATCTAATGCTAATAATATGCTTATATATTCGTCCGGAATTTGTCTATATCCCGTCTCAATTTGAGAGATAAAACTCTGCTTACAGCCTAATATCTCAGCCATATCTATTTGAGTTAGATTGTTTTGTTTTCTAAATAGCTTTAAATCAATTTTATACATATTGCGGGGAAAAATATTATAAAATTATTCGCAAAATATTTGGCTGTGCTAATATTATGCTTATATTTGCACATAAGTACAGCAATAATGATACAAATGTACGAGATAAATATATAAATAAAATACCAAAAAATGGCTATAACAACGTGTTTTTCATTTAAAAAGGGATATAGGCAAATCCCTGTTGGTAAGACGAAAGAGGTGAGAGAAGCCATAATGAACGCCTTGGGTATTACGGGGAGAATGACCTGGTACAATAGATTGAATGGTGAGATTGAGCCGCGGGTTAGTGAAGCGCAGAAGATTGAGGAGATTTTCTACATGTATAACATAACTGATATATGGGGGGCTTAATTATGAATGTAACAGCACAACTTACAAAGAGAGAGTTAGAGGTGGCTGAATATCTAGCCTGGGGAGCTTCAAAGAAAGAGGTCCCGGATCTACTCCCTCAGAAAAAGGGCAAAGGGCCAATATCTGTAAGAACAGTTGAGGTCCTTACAAAGAGTATCTACGAAAAACTGGGCATCCAAAAGGTCAGCGAACTGTCAGTATGGTACTTCTGCACGCACTACAACATTAGCCTGGATCTATCTCCTCTTAAAAGAAGAGTAGCTACAATGAGCTTACTGCTTCTGGTCGCATTGATGGAGGTAACAACCAACAGCGATTTCGTGCGTCCTGCACCGGTGAGAGCAACCAGATCTGCGATGAGGAGCGGTGCAAGAAAGACAAGAAGAGAAGCTGACGCACTTGAATTAACAGAATTATAGCATTATGGGACGTGCAAACAAATTATCTATTCAGGATGTAGGAATCTGTGTACTTCAGAAGGAGGATCTACACAGTTTAGTTGAGGAGCTTGTGATCAACCGATTTGACAATCGTGATCTAAACGCCCCAGCTGCAGCTCAAGTGTTAGGGGTATCAATGTCAACCCTTAACAGGTGGGTAGATGCAAGAGTATTGAAGCCTGTAACTCAGAACTCAGAGAAACGCGAGGAGCGGAAATTCAACTTAGCCTATCTCCTATCTCTTGACGTTAAGAAAATCAAAAGCGAGTATAGATATCTAAATAAATAAAACTATGAAACACACACTAGTATTCAGCATCGTATTCGCAGTTTTGGCCCTTATTGCCGGAGCGATTGCATTCCTCCCCGGAGCAGGACATCAAGCGTTTGTAAGCTTGCTCTGCCTCATCCTCTCAGGTGTCGCGTACATGTCATATATCAGCGAGAAACGAAGCGAGAATATAGCGCGATTGAAGTGGAAACAGTCATTAAGGGGGAGAGCACAATGAGAGGGATAACAACAGAGGAGTTGAAGGAGGTGATTCAAAAGACTTTTGATAAGTCGTTTGATGAGCTTCTTGAGAGGCGTTTTGCGGAGAATAATTATGCAAAGTATCTCTTTATAAGGACATGCAGGGACAGAGGAATGGCTCTCTCGGTTTTGACGAAGCATCTTAAGATGTCTAAGTCTGCCGTTTCTCGCTATATCACTGACTACTCTCCTGACAGGTATGTCAAGGAGCTCTATGAAGCAAAATTCAAGAATTACCTAAATCAAAAACAATAAAAAAATGGCCCGCCCTATAAAATTCGGCATTGATTACTTCCCTGTTGATGTTGATATATTTGATGATGAGAAGGTTATACCTGTTTCGTCAGAGTTTGGAGCTCAAGGGGAGGCTATTATTATCAGGTTACTGTGCAGTATATATCGGAATGGGTATTATGTTGAGTGCACTGAATCATTTATCTACAAAATTGCTAAGCAAGCAAATGTAAATCACGAAGTTGTGTTAGGTGTTATTACCGGATTAGTGAAGTGGGGATTTTTTGACGAAGGAGTTTATTCCGCCTATAACGTCATTTCTTCCGCCGGAATCCAGGCAAGATGGAAGGAAGCGGTCAGAAAGCGTACAATTTCGCGTGATTTACTACCATTTTGGATAGAAAATGAGGGTGGAAAAAAAATAGTTTCCGCGGAAGAAACCCCAGTTTCCGCGCCGGAAATTCCACAAAACGATATGGAAACTACATCAAAACGGCCTGAAACTACACAAAAGAAAAGAAAAGAAAATATATATAAAGAAATATATAAAGAAAGTGATTTTGATCCGGCTTTTGTTGAGCCTATGAAAACCTGGCTTGCTTACAAAAAGCAGAGGCGCGAATCCTACAAAACGGCTCAGTCTGTAAGAGCCTGTTATGAAAATCTTCTTGAAATTTCCCGCGGCTCGCCGGAGCAGGCAAAAAAAATAGTTAACAAGGCGATGGCGAATAACTGGGCCGGCCTATTTCCCCTGAAAGATTACGAATTAAACAAAACGCAAAATGGATCCAATTCAAATACAGCAATTCAAGGCAAGAATCAAGCAACAGGCACGCGGAGTACAACGCTTCAGGCTTAGTCTTGAACTCAGTGTTGTTGAGGAGCTGTTAGATGCCTGTTATCAGGAGATTGTCTCCCGTCGCAGGATTAAGTTTCAGGCGGATGAAACCTACAAGCTATATCTCAGGATGTGCTCAAGGTGGTTGTCTGAGGATCTCAAGCCCGGCATCCTGTTGTACGGAAATTATGGAGCAGGAAAAACAACGATGGGGAAAGCTATTGCCGAATTGCTTAATAACCTTGGATATCCTATGCGCTCAATTACTGCAAGAGATATTGCGAATTTAGTGGCTATAGATCCGGAAGCATTTAACACCCTCAAGAGGGAAAACAAGCTCTACATTGACGAAGTGGGCAGGGAGCCTCTTGTTGCAAAAAACTACGGCAATGATAAGAATCCCTTCATTGAAATGCTTGAATTCCGTTACGACAAACAGCTCTTCACCGTTCTCACTGCTAATCTCACTGATGAGGAGATAGTAGATCGCTACGGGCCTTACATTGATGAGCGTATAGCTGAGAATTTTGAAAAAATCAATTACGAAAACAAATCATACAGAACCGGTAGATGAAAAAGGGCTTAAAGATACCTACTCGCAAGAACTGCATTAACTGTGCGCACAGTAATCCGGTAATGGAAAACCTCTCGGTTAAGAGCAGAAAACCAATTTTCAGCGAATGTATCTATAGCGAGTATTACACACTCTTGAACCATCATTACTGCGAAAACTACAAAAATAAATAACATGGCCAAGGACGAATTAAATATTGCATACCCGGAAGATCTGAGGAAATGCAGAGAGCAAGCTCTCAAGTTAAAGAAACACGGTAGTCTGGAAGGCAGAATACCGGTAAAAATTGACTCCAGAACCACAATTTACAAACGAATAAAATAAAAAAATGAACACACCTCCCCCACGCCGCCCTGAAGCAAAGGAAAGCCCAGATTGGGAACAGAGAAGATATGATCTAATAAAATCGGCCATGCCCGGAATTATTGGCCTGATGAACAATAAAGAGCTGATATTATCTGCAGTGGAATTCAAAAACACTACTGAATCCCCAATTCGTACAACGATTGCAGCTGTATCAATTCAGATAGTTGATAAGATAATAGAACAACTTAAAATTCAAAGAAATGATGAAAACACTTGAATCAGTTAAGGCACAAGTATCAGCCCTTCAAGCAAGATTTTCCACTGCAAAAAACCCTAAGGAGAAGAGAAACCTTAATCGGGATTTTCTCAAACTAAAACCTCTTCTACTCATCTTGCAATCCGGGATGAATGAACAATCTCTCAGGAAGCAACTAGAGCAGGAGGAAAGAAAACTAGAGATAATTAGTAAGCGAGTAAGTGAAATGGTTGCTGAATTATCTCGTGGGGGGGGGGGTATTCTGCAGATCTTCAGAAGCGGCTTGAGGCTGAGTATAATGTTAAGGATATTAAGTCAAGGATTGAGTTATTAAGAGAAATATTGAATTGAATTGAATTGAATTATGAAAGCAACAGTAAAGTATCAAATAGCAACCTACTCAGGTGAGGTTCATGTTAATTGCAATGAGAATGATGAAGACGAATGCATCATTGCAAAAGCGAAAAGAATTGTAACTCAACGCGCTAGTGGTTCGCTTCCATACGGTTATGAAAGTTGGAAGATTATAGAGCGTTCTTAAATGCCCTATAACTTATGTATATATCCACAAAACATGAATCAATACAGCCATCAAATAAGAATATTATGAAACTATTCGCAATAAACGAAACGGAATGGATTGCTGCAAAAACGCAGGAAGAGGCCATTGAGTTTTTAGG
>MKTA01000003.1 GCA_001897515.1 Bacteroidetes bacterium 41-46
TTATGCTGTCAAGGTTGGCCTTATTTCCGTGGGTGTGCCTTTTGTCGTAAGAGTCATTCCAATTTGCCCTCTCGGCATCGGTCAAAAATCTGCGTGTGGCAGACTCATCAATCATTGATGCAGGGTGAGTGGCAGGGTGTGAGTAAGGTGCTGCGACAGAGATTCGGCCCTGCGCATCAACATTGACGTTTTCCCCTATCATCACTCCGCCTAGCATTGCTGCAGCTGCAATAGGAAGAACATACCTGTTCACCCATGAACGAACACCGCCTGCAGTAGAGGCAAGAATCTTTCCATCAACATCCGGATTGCCAAGAGCAGGCTCTTTGCTGTTCCAAGCAACGCGCTCGGCAGAGGTTATGTGTTTTGTTGTGTCGCCCGTATGAGCATTAAAAGCAGTAGGCGCAACATAATCGTGGCTGTGTGCCTTGAAAGCAAACCGCGCATCACTCTCCTCCTTGGTGAAGTAGTTAGTCAAGTCAATGCTGACACTCCCAGGCCCCCACTTTCCATTTCCCAACTTGACAAGCGGCGACCCCACCACAGCCGAAGCAGTAGTAGCATCAATATCACTCAAATCAAGAAGCGAAGAGGCAGGGGTAGAACCACCAGAAACACCGCCGTAGAAGCCCACATAACCTACTGCAACAAGGTTTTTGACGGTCATATCCAAGTCAGCAGACCCCCCTTTAGGGTGCTTCTCCCCAGTGTCGGACTTCTGCGCATTAGTAATAGCAGTTTTCAGAGCCACTTTTGCACTCTTATACGCCGATTCCGAGCTCGCAAAATCAGTATCAACGGTTATAATCTCAGGCTCCTCAGCAGAATACTTGGCAAGGGCTGTGTCATAAGCCGTCCAGGCTGTCAAATAAGCGGCTGTTGCTATGTCGTACACCCCTGCATCTGCGATGAGAGATTCCTTTTCGCTCAATACCTGCGCCCTTGTCTGTCTAATTGCCAACTTCTCAAGCGGAGAAATAACTCCGTCTGCAACCCAGGCTGATAGGGTAGTATTTATCGCATCTGTCACAGATTTCCGCATCGCCTCTGCTGCAATGTTAAAACTGTCTAATTTAGTACTATATGTTTCAAAAAGGTCATTGGCTGCAGTACGCTCTACGTCAGTAATCTTATCGTCAATAATAGCACTGCTCAGGGCAGTTTTATAGGCAGTATGAGCAGTGATATACTCATCCTTTTTTGTTGTAAGTGCGGTTTTGGCGGCTTCAGTAGAGCCTGCAGTATTTATCAGTGCCGCATGTTCAGCGAGCACTTTCGCTTTATCCTGATCAATACTATCAATTCTATTTTTGAATGAAATTAACTCTGCCCGGATAGAAGATACATCCGTTGTGAAGACAGATTTCTTTGCATAGAAATCTGCAAACAGAGCCGAATACTGAGTAATTTCTTCTGCTGTAAGCTCTGTTGCAGCGGCAGAGTTCATAATCTCAACTGTTATTGTCAAGAAGTCAAGCAGTGCATCAAAGCTAGCTTCAAGCTCCTCAACTGATGCTCCTTTATTAGCAGAATCGGCCTTATATAATAATATCTCATCAGACAGCCTGTCTATTAACTGGACAAGCCCTGCCTTCTCTTCAATTGAGACTATTGAATTACTTGCAATATTGTTAAGACGAAGCAGGGCGTCATCTGCAGACTCTGCAGCTGCAAGGGCGGCGAGATTTGCCTCATCAGATTTACGTTGAGCAAGAGCTGCAAGAGCCGTACTGAAGTTTGCAAGTGATTGAGCTCTTAATATCTCCTCAAGCGTTAGATCTGCACTGCCGGGAGTGGTAGATCTTCTGTAAGTAGAACCGCTTGAATGAACCGTATATCTCTTAACTACTGTCCCATCAGGAAGAGTTTCATACCATATTGTAACATTTGGCATTGTTGGATCTTCAACCTCCTCATTAACTGCCATGACATTCATGTGAGGAATTATCTCTCTAGCCTCAATCTCAGCCTGGTCAGCAAACACATCCAGGATCATAGTGTCTATGTACATGAATGTGTCCCCAAACTTGTCAAGTAAGCACATAGCAGTTTGTAAGTTATTGCCCATAACCTCACCTGTGAGAAGTCTTTTTGGCAAGCCATACCAAACAACATAGTCCTTGACCATTGTGTTGAAGAAACTATCTTCCGCTCCTGCAGCTCCAACTTTCCAAAGAGAGCTCTTACTCCCATCCGGGCGCAAGAAGAAGTTTGTTAGAATGTTCGCAGGATTGTCCCCCACATCCGCATCACCGAAGAAGATTTCAGTGTCCGGTGCAGATAAGTTGCCGGTTGATAGAAGCGCATCTACAGTTAAACCCTTTTCAACCTCGGTTGTCAGTAGAGCATCTGTAATAGCAAACTGAGAACGCCTTGATTCGTCTGTGCCCACTGAAGCTGGTCCTTTCGCAAGGATAATCAGGGTTAATGCTCCGGCGGAAGGTATTCCAACCCATTGTACTGATCCTGTCTGCTGTAATGTTTGCCTGCTTCTAAGATCTGTAGATGTAGGATAGATTGACTCAACGTCACTTATCTCATTAGCTTCCATGCTGAAGCTACTCTCCGTGCTCTGCCACCCCTCTTTCCCAAGCCAGTACGTTTGCCCATTTGTCCCAACAAGCTTAAATTTGACATAGAAAACAGTAGGAGTATATGATATACGGAAGTAGGATATGTTGAAGTTGAACACACGCTCTGACTGCTCAACCGGTATGGTTTGACTTATCTGTTCACCAGCATATAGAGAACGAAGAATAACATAGTTTTTATCTCTGAATACTCTTGTTGACGCCATGCTCTCAACATCCCATTGATCAAGCATTTTAAACTCAGGATTGGAGAAAAATGACGCTCTCTTTGCATAGGTCCGTGTGAATTTCACAGATTTAAATGCAGGATCTATTGCAAAATTGAGTGCGCCGATAGGGTAGATGTCGTTATTTAAATTACCTAGAACGAGTGAGTTATTAGGCAGGGAAATCAGATAGGTAAGAGCATTAGTATATATCATGCTCTGCGACTGAAGATCTGAGTACCTTGCAAATCGCCATCGGCCATTGTGCTGAGTGATAAATGCTCGGAATGTCGCAGAGAGCTCCGTTAAAACATCGTATATTGTTCTACCTCTCCAGTGCTCACCATCTATTGTGCGCTGAGCAAGAATGCTCCTAGCTGGATCTGCTCCTGATTCTGTGAGCTCGCAAATCAAATCAAAGTCAAGTATCACGCCTGTAGAGTCAAGGCAATATTTCAACACCTCCAGCACAGTGTGTCGGCCAAAATAATTATAATTCTGTTCCTTGAGAAGACCTAGACCATCTGTAGCAGTAACTACAATATCGTAAGGCGCTGCTATATACTCTTCAGAATATTGCTCCGGCACAATTAGACCTGATTGCACCAAAACATTATTTCTGTAATGTTTAACAAGGAATTTCTTGCTATCAGAGGTATAGAGCTTAATCAACTGACTATCCAGTGTTGATTCCAGTTTGAGCTCCATTGAAGTCCCATATATGCCACCATCTCTCTCCCTCTTAGATATCATGCCAGAAATACCCATTCTTAGATTTGTCGGAGTCCCAATAAACCCTTCCTCCCAAATCTCAATCAGGTGATTATGCTGATAAACCTCGCTCTCAAACTGAAGTACATATGCTAATGCTCTAGCCATAGTCAGATTAGGTTCTTAAGTTTTTACTTCTTCGCTCGGAGTCAATTATCGCAACAAGAGTGCTACCTCTACCTATTAGCTCCCCGGTGATTTTCACATCTGTAGACTTTATGGGAATGGCCGCTCCCATGCTCGTAGATCCTCCATAGCCTGGAGAGGTTTTATACCCACCACCTCCGGACATGGCTAGCGTGTACTGAGATCCTACACCCGGTGATGCTCCTCCGCCTGCAGCATTTTTAAGTGATGTTCTTGCCCAAGTTCCTAGCGCAACCAATGCGATACCGGCAGCAATTGCTATGTAACCTTGCATAGATGTAAGAGATGTCTCAATTGCAATCACTGATGTTCCTAGCGATATAGCCACTTTACCTACTGTTATTGCGAGATTGGCGAGCACTCCTATTACCATAGAGCCGAAGTCTTTCCACTGCGATTCTCCGGCCATCAGATTACCAATCGCCTCTCCAATCCCGAATGCAAGTTCTTCAATAGCTCCCCGAATGGCTAGAGTGAGTTGTTTGTTAAACTCAGCGATGTCTATCATCGTTTTTTTAAAGCCGGTTGCATCAACATTGAGTTTTAACGATATAGGTTTTACTTTGCCCTGTACACCAGCAACAGCACCATTAATTTTTTTATCAATTGATGATGTGTCAACCTCCGGGAGTATCGGTTTTCCTTTCAAAGCGGCCATTTTTTCTCTAGCCTCCTTCTCTTTCTCAACCTCTGATGTGAGTCGTTTTTGCTCTTTAAACAGACCCCTCATCTCTTGATTAAGACTAGCCTGATAATTAACCATATCGGCATATAACTGATTGGTTTTCTCAGTGTCAGAGTTTAAGTTTTCCGCAAGATCATCCTGAGCCTGTCCAATTGTGAAAGCCTCTTTTGCAAGAGCAATTCGTTTAGCTCCTAATACCTGAGTCAATCGCATTGTCTCTTCAAGAAAACCATATCGCTCCTCTGCAGAGTATTGCTCTCTATCAGCTGCCATCTCGCGAAACTTAGTTATACGCTCATTAATGTCTGCCTCTTCCTTGATGAAAGCAATTCTTTTCTTCTCATATGCAGCCTGGCGATCTGCTAGAACTTTGGAGGCATCCATCCTCTGCTTAATATCAGCTGCCGTTGTGTCTAGCCACTTAGCAATAGATTTCTGTTGCTCACTACTTAACCCGGTAGTTATCTGCAGCATTGCAGTGCCCACCTCCTTAGCGCCTGCCTTAACACCATCCCAGTCAAATGAAAAAGCTGCCTTGAGTACCTTCCCAAGCCCCTGGAATGCATCTACAATTCCTGTAAATCGGTTGATAATATTCTTCTTAAGAGCATCCCATAAATCAGCAATTGCCTGCTTAGGATCTTGAAACGCTTTGACCATAGCCCGCCCAACAGCTGCAAACACGTCAACAAGATTATCCATTAGCACCTTGAATGGAGCTAGTGTGCGTGATAGTGCATCTGCGCCATCCTGAGATCGCTTAAAATACGCAACAAGGGCTCCAAGGGCAACGACAATTGCCCCTATACCTGTTGATATAAGAGCAATTTTTAATATGCCTAGCGCCTTTGAAAACAGGGTAGATCCTGCAGCTGAAGTTTGAAAGCCCTTTCCAATCGTCAATAATGCACCTTGAAATACCTTCGCTGCGCTTGAGATAGAGCCCATACTTGTACCGAACAGCCCAGCAAAGGCATCAACAGAAGAGGAGGCTTTTTGCTCAAATTCATTAATCGCAGCCTGGGCCTCTTTCGCTCCTTTCTTTACCTCACTAGTATCTGCGCCAAATACTGCTTTTAAGTTCAATCCCTTAGCCATGTGCCTTTTCGTGTAGTTTTATTAGTTTCTGAATTCTTTCCGCCTGCTCCTCTGCAGAATTCACAACTGGTAGATCTGTGCTAGCTTCATCCCACTGGAACGGCCAGAATGATCTTGGGTCTTTTATTCGGTCGGATGGGGTGAGTTGGATGTTGATTAGGTATAACGTTTGTGTTCTTATTAATTCTGCTGTCTCTCTTCGTTTAACCTCTATTGCCTTAAAGAAATAATGTAGTTTTAAAAAAAAAGTCCCTAGGTGCATTTCGCCAAACTCACTCTCACTCATTCCCATCTGCCCTAGGGCTAAGCCTTTTATTTCATAAAGGAAAAGCGTCTCTTTTTTTTTGTTTCGTCCCCCTGATTATTATTGACGTGATTAATTCCGCTTGTAGTCTGAGAGCTATATATACTCATGATTTTTCCAATGTCATCCGGCCTAAGCAAAGCTCCAAGATCTACCGGGGAGAGTTCAAGCTGTCGGCCATCCATTCGTTCACCCTCTTTAATTGCGCAGAAGATGAAAGTACGCATCTCATGAGCAGAGATGACTCCCAGGTTATCTAATCTGCTTAAGTCGCTTATTCCAGATAAGTCGCAGTAATCCGCCATTGCATTCCAGTTGAATTCAACCCGGAATGTTCTACCAGATATTTCTACCTTGTTTTTCATGATTAGCCTGCTACGATTGTGAATGCTCCAATTACTCTCAAGTTAAGCGAAACTGTTGCCTCATCCTCAGCTCCTGATTTCTCTGAATAACTTGTAATGAGAGCACTTCCGGTATAGGCATCAGCGCCTGCCATTGAGTAGGTGATTGTTACCGGGTCGTTTGCAAGAGCAAGAGCGATTACTTCATCTCTACCTAGTTTAGTAGCAGCATCAGCGACATCAACAATTGTCGCTAAGTTCTCAACTGAAAGAGAAATCTCATTGCCTACTGCCTTAGCCCTTGTTTGTCCCTGATCGTCTTTAGTAATGCTCTCCTTTATCTTTTTATTGATGTCCAGAGAGTTTGATGTAGTGCCCACAATAGTTTTTGCGCCTATCTTGAGCAAAACGTTATAACCGAATACTGTTGTGTTTGCCATAATGATTAATTATTTATGATTAGTTGTGTTATTACATATTTTGAAGCCGAAGCAAATTCAATATTCCCATCCGAAATGGGCTGAGTTCCGCTATGCTGAACTCTAACATCTAAAGATTGAAGGCCCATTATCCCTGCATGGCAAGCTGCATGTAAGCTATCTCTCTCTGCAGCGCTAGATGCAACTACTGCAAAGTCAACACTTACTACATATTTATAAGGTCCATCCTTAGTAGTAACTGTCTCAAACTCCAATGAATAGACTGCATAAGGCGTAGTGTCTGTTTCTGCAACATCAAGATATAGATCAACTATATTCTCTAATGCTGTAGTGATTCTCTCTCCTATAATCATCTCACTTGCCATCCTCTAGTTTTTTTACTTCGCTTATTAAAGCGTTCTCAAATCGTGAATAAATCTCTTGTTCCTTGCCTACTACAGACCTCTCAAAAAACAATACAGGCATAATTCCTCCCCTCCATTTCTTTGTCGCTTGTTTTCTCTTACGCTCAAAAGTGTGTCCGGAGAATCTACTATCCAGAGTACCGTAGTTTTTCCAGTAGGCTTTAAACCATACAGGAACATTTCCACCTGCCGGTGTTTCACCCTTTGTTCCAAAAAATCCAAATTTAATCGCCGGAGATCTTCCGCTCATTAGCTTGTATTTAACAATCTTACGAAACTTAGGGTGAGCAAATGATTTCATAGATTGTATAGTAGGAGTAACGGCAACTTTAAGGGACTTCTTGACAACAGAATTGATCTTATTAGGGTAGTCCTTCAGTGTCTTAAGTGCATCATTAACGCCCTCAAGTTTAACATAAGCTGTTCCTGTTGTCTTTGTTGCCATCTTATAATTTTACTGCCTCAATCTTTATAAATGGAGTGCGATAAATTGGCGTTACGGTCATAACGTCGTAAGTGTTTTCCGCCCAAATTATCCGCCAGCGGTTAGTTACCGGCGCTGAATAGGTAATCACACTTATTAGATTTTTACCTCGTAAAGCCTCATTGCTGATTGCTTCAGGAGTATTAGTCTCTGTTACCTTAGCATAAGCATCGTACTTAGTTATGAATGTTCTCACAGAGCTGGATTTAGAATCTTTTGTTATGATACCTTCCTGGAGCTTTATCTTCTGAGTAAACTCACCTTGATTGATATATTCTAGCTCTGCCATCTTCTGAATGATTTTAATAGATTTGTTGATGCTTTGGGCAATACTTCTACCTTATCGGCAGGATTGTTAAATAATACGGCTGCAATAAGGAATACCGCTGCCTTAACAGCTGCTGGGAATGTTAAATATCCGGCTTCAAATACAACTTCAATTGCTTGCCCCTCATCCGCCTGCACAGATACCCTTCCCCCTGATATCTCTACATCACTACTCTCTTTCCCCACTCCATCAATCTTCAATGAAGTGCATTCAAACGCCGGATAATAACCTGCAGTATCAATAACTGACTTAGCTTTCAGCGTAATTACAGAAGGGAGAAATATACAACCACATTCCTTTTCAGCTATCTCAATAGCTGCCGAAAGATCCAACTCTAGTGAGCTGTCAAAATCGCTGGATGTGATCCGCAGATGTTGTTTCAGACCGGTTAGTAAGCCGGATTGAATCTCTGTTGCTTCTGTTGTATATTCTCTCTCAGTAATCATAGCTTACTTTTTGTCAGGTTTTGCTATAGCCTCTACTTTTTGCAGCTCTAGGAGCTCTTTTGCAACCTTGTCAGGGAGGTTGATAACCTCCCCTTCAAAGTGTGCTAATCCCTTAATCGGTTGAAGAATCTTAACTTTCATCTCCTTCAATATTAAGTAGTGAGATCTTTCACCGCTGCAAAAGATTCAGCCCTGCGAACATAAACATCGTGGAATGCGTTCACAGTTGTCTCAATTTCACCCTTCTTCTTCAGGGAATAAGGATCTACGATGATATCCAAACCACCCCACTGTCCAAGCACCAGATCTGCGAAGTTTCCGAAGATCATTGCAGACAGATTCTCTACAGTAGTTTCGCCGTTAACCTTAGTCAGATTAGCAGGAACGTTATTAGTTACAGCTACCTTATAGCCGTTTGCCTCACCGTTCTCATACAAGAAACGAGCTGTACCTGAAGCTCTCTCAATAGTTTTGAGCGCACCCATTACTTTTGAGTTTGTCAGATAACCGAGATTCCCGAGAGCCGCGTTAGCAACTGAAACCTTAGTCTCAAGCTCTACAAGTTTAGCCCAGCTAATTGCTCCACCACCTGCTCCAATTACAACTGAACCGATGCCGGATGTAGCAAGAATACCGGTAGGTTCGTTAGAACCACCGCCCTGGATAGCTGCTTTCTCAAGAGCAGCAGCGTGAGCCGCTACCATATCCATCATAATCAGTCTGTCAACATCTCCTGATGTTTGCTCAAGTAGCTGACGAGAGTAAGCTGTAGTGATAACAAGACGTTTTGGAGACATCTCTGTCTTCGTAATTGTCTTCTTGCCTGCAGTAACTTCATCAGTTTCACCTGCCCAGCTCGCACTGAGAGATGTGCCCTTCGCAAACGGCACATTCCCTACCAAACCGGTAAGTTGAGTTACACCCATCTGAGCCATCACCAAGGCAGCTCTTAAGGCCTCTAGGTAGACAACAGGCTCACGATTAACGAGGTTGCCCCCATCGTTTGCAGTTGTCACATTTTGCCCAGTTGCGGCTCTCTTAGCTGCAAGGACAATGTAAGGGATTCCCCTACCATTTAATACGATGCCAGATAATTTGGCTTCGCGGACCGCCTCCTGCGACATCTCAGCCTCCAGGCCTGTTAAGCCTGCAGAAGGATCTGATGCCTCGCGGAGAAACTTTGCAAATGAAAACCTCTGCACCTCTTCAGTCTCTTTGTGAGAGAATGAATTTTGCGCAGCGGCTCTTTCAGCAACTTCCACAATGAGAGCATCTCTCAGCTCCTGATTCAGCTCGTTGAGCTTCACAACAGCTGCCGCTCTCGCTTGTGCGTCAAGCCCCTCGTTCTTAGCTTCAGCAAGACGAGTAGCAATGTCGTTTTTAATTTCCGAATTTTTACGCATGATTTGTTTGTTAGTAATTAATTGAATCAAAAAACTGAGTTTGTTCCCCTTCAGTTATAGCTATATTTCTCTCCGCATCAACAATGCTAAGATCTAATTGTCTTGTCTCATCTTCTGTAGTTGAAGATCTTCCGGATGCTCCACCATCCTCATCATCAAGCAGGACCTCCATCGCTCTCTTAACAGCATTCTTGTTAGCCGGAATGTGCACGATTGAGACCTCTAGCAGTTCTTGACCTCCAAAATAATAGGTTTGATTTTCCTTGCCTGCAGCTTCGTCTCCAACTCCCCAGGCTCCCTCTCCAACCGGGTTAAATCCTACTGAAACGGCCTTAATTGTTCCGTGTAGTACCTTCCTGAACAACTTTTCTGCAACAGGATTGAGATCAGCCGGCTCAAAGGTCACTCCTATGATTAGCTGATCATCCTCAACAAAAGCTCTTCCGGAACCAATTACCATATCTGGATTAGTTGAGTAGTATAGAGCGTGCTGATAGCCTATTACACCGTTCTTGTTGAAACGGTCAAGGTCCCACTTATCAACCGGCAGGACCGTTTTGTAAGAATCTCTTGAGTTATCGGATGCGACAAACTCAATGTATCTTGTTGTTTCTACATCACCCGAAACCTTGCGGATAGATGCCTGTGCGAACTTTCTAGTTGTGCTCATAATTATTCTATTTCTTTTCCAACTATATTCATATTAGCAGGATAGAGCATATCATCAAGGCCATCCTTCATTGATTCGCCCTCCATTACACGTACTTCATTCCTGCTATATACTCCATTCTGAATCATCTTTGCATACCACTCACCCCTTGCTGTCATATCGCCGCGCATCAAGCCATTCAGGTTGAACTTAACCGCATATACACCACGCTCTGATTCAAAGAAGAGCTTATTTTCCAGTTCAACTTCCACGCGCTTCACAGTTGGCCGGAGTGCGAATTGCGCAAATTGTATTGTCTGTTGCTCAATGTTGCTGAAAGTTGCGTGAGACAGGTCCCCAATCATGTGCGGCGGAACGTTGTAGATCCTCGCAATATCCTGCACGGAAAATTGTTCTGTTGAAAGCAGGGCCGCTGAAATAGGATTAACGCCTATCTGCTTGTACTTAATGCCGTACTCAAGTAGGGGAGTGCCGAAGTTTCCGGACTCCTTGAAGTGATTAATGAAGCTCTTATATGCTTCATCTCCTAGATTCTGCTCTGTCTCAAGAACGCCTTTGATATTGCCTCCCTTCTTGTAGAATTCTGCTCCGAACTTCTGTGCTGCAATTGCCTTAGAAAAAGATAAGTAGTTGTATTCAATAGGATTAACGCCCTTAATTCCGTCAAATGAAAGGACCATCAGGTGGATCATCTGTTCGTTTGAATAGATTCCGTCAAGACGGCCTGAACCATTAATTTTGAAAAACTTTGAACCGTTTTTTGTGAGCACAATATCCACGCAGGATGGGTGCACTTGCTCAAGAGAGATAGGCAAGCCGGAACTATCCCTTGTAATAACAGCATAGGCATTACCCCAGCCATCCAAGGCGGAGAACATACAATTCCAGAAGTCAAAAATATTCGTGTATGAATTAGGAGCTATAGATAGCAATCTAGAAACCGGATGAGTTGCATCAACATAACCTACATCTGTTTTCTGTTTCACAGACTTAGGTAGTGATGCCATGTTTTCCGACCGAACTCTTATTGCAGCATAGGCAGCGGTGAATTTCAGGGCTGTTTTGTTGTTAATCTGGAAGCCAAAATCAATATCGGAACCGAAATTGCTTCGTCCCATATATTCAGAACGTGGTTCTACAGTTACTTCACGAACCCCTTCCTTAATAATTCCACTCAACCAGGATTTAATGCCCATTTTTCTAATATTTCATTACAAAGGTCGGAAGAGAATGAACCGTAGATTAGAATAAGTGAACGACTTACAGGACTAGTTACAGGACCAGTTACGCTATTTAAATGGGGATAACTCTCAGTGTGTGTTGTGTATAGACTTGCTTAGAATTTTCCTCGGCTAAAATTGATAAATAGCCTCCTATTGCATTGATCATAGAGACGACTCCGTCAATTTTCCCAGAGGATTTTCGTTTGTCTGGCCGAATGTTCTCATTAGGATCTTGATACATTACAACATTCCTGAACATCCATCTAATGACAGGGTTGTGAAGTAAGTTTGTTTCTCTTGCAAGTATCATTCGCTGAATCTCTTTAGCGGGCTCAGACATGTTCTGAATACGCTGATTATACTCATCCAACACCTCGCTCAAGCCGCCATTTTGGAGGCCCTGAATCACTCCGTGATATGCCTTATACGGGTCAAATGATAGATTCTTGATATTATACTTCTTAAGCTCCTTGAGCATTGTAGACACCATTAGTTCAACATCAATCATATCCCCTGGAGTGACGATTAACCAGCCCTGCTCCCTCCACTCCCGGTAGTCTGCTCTGTCTTCGTTTTCCTTAATTTTACTCTCAGGAACAAAGAAGAGAAACTTGAATGGCTTGCCGGGTAACTTAGGGAAGTACAATGCAAGAGCATTAATATCAACGTGAGATGCAAGGTCAAGCCCGGCATAACACTCCTCACCGATAAGAGAATTATCGTCAATGTCATAATTGTTTTCTGCGACTATCTCATCCGGAATCCACACGTCCGGAGCATCCACCCATAAGTTGAGATTCTTAGTCCTGAAGTTAACCTCTGTAGTGCTGCCTTTGTTGATCGCATCTTCCAACTCCCCTTTGAAATAATCTTCAGAAACAGAGACACCGTAATTTGGATTTGCCTTCTCCCAGGTCCTAGGATCTTTCCAATCATCGCCTTTATCGGGCTGATAGATCATTATGAATTGATTATCCCTACTCTTAGACCCCTCCAGAATCTCATACAGGACCTTCATGTCCTTAAAATATGGGGCATCCATATCAAATCCTGCGGTTGAAATTGACAAAATGAGCGGTTGAGAGCGAGCTCCCATACCCGATTTGATAACATCGTACACCTCGTTAGTCTTCCAGGCGTGCCTCTCATCACATATTGCGCAATGAGGATTGAGACCATCCTTGTTTTTTGTCTCCTTAGAGAGCGGTTTAAACGAGGAAACCATCGCCTCAACAACGATTGAGGAGTGATAATGCTTGAGTAATTTCTTGAGATGCTTAGAAATCTTGCTCATCTCTCGCGCTGCGCTCCAGCATATCCCGGCCTGAGCCTTGTCAACAGCTGCAGAAAACACCTGAGCCCCTCTCTCTCCATCAAGGGTGAGCATATATAAACCTATCCCTGCAGCGAGGGTTGTTTTGCCGTTTTTTCTTGCGACTAGTATATCGGCGTAGGTGAATCGCCTCTTGCCATTGCGCTTTTTCCAACCAAAGATGTTCCAGATAATAAACGCCTGCCACCCCTCTAGATCCAAGTCCTTACCTGCCCACTCCCCTTCAAAATGTTTCAGTAAATTGAAGAACAGAAGTGCTTGCAAAGCTGATTTTTCGTCAAAATGATAATCCCATCCACTACGAGTTTTATTGATATCTGAGAGATACCTCTCAACAGCAAGTATCTCATAGCGACCCGCGCACCTGGAACCGGTTACCACTTTTTCAACATATCCCTCAACCCTCTGCTTATAGCCCTCTGCACTTATCATACATTCCTCTTACTTTCCCAGCATTGCGTTCTTAATTTCTTCAAACGGATCAGAGGGCTTTTCTTCAGCCGGCAATGCGAACTTCATTCGCGCGACAGGCGAGAACCCAAACTCCCCTGATATCTTGTTATTTGATTCAACAAGAGCAAAGTATAATTTCCACTTAGGATTAGTAATTGATTTGAGCGGAACCTTGTCAATATCTCCATTCTTCCGATAGATAACCTTGTATAGAGTAATGATATCCTCTTCTTTTGACAACTCATCAATAAGAGTGAATATCTTATCAAGATTGTGCGAGTATATTGCCAGGTTCTCAAGATCCAACTCTGTCAATATCTTAAGATGCAACAGTTGATTACACTTCTGCTTGAAGATTTCCTTCGCTCTCTTTGTTTTTAAGATCCTTATCCCTCTAGTTGAAGTGATCTGTGTAATTTTTGTGAGCGGGAGGCCCGGAGTGGCCCCCCTTGAACGCCTTTTTTCAAGCGTTCCTCTCAAATCCTTAACCTCATCAGGCAGCGGTTTTCTGCCTGCTATTCCCTTCCTACTACTACCCATGTAACTAATTGTATTTCAATGCTTGTCTAAATCTTCTGAATTTTGCCATTTCTTACGATCTTTTTGGGGTGTGGTCTCCAGGCATTTAGCCCTAGAGATTTACACCCCCCTCCCCATAAAATATTCTCGCTTATCCCTGTTCCCCTTGATAATGTTACACTTACGACATAGTGCCTGCCAGTTGCTCTGGTCCCAGAAATCGTGAAAGCCAACAGGGATGATGTGGTCTGTAACTTCTGCCGGGGAGATCCTTCCTTTCCTCTCACATTCGGCACAGAGCGGATGAGAGGCTTTGAATGCTGCAGATTCCTTTGTCCACCTGCGAGAGTGATATCTCTCATCAGATACTTTCCTATCTTCCATCTTTGTGCGAATTTCGCGAGGCCTGCTCCACGGCCTGGTAAGTGATTTAGGTTTCATAGTTGTTTTTCAAAATAAAATATTACATCTGTCTCAAGTTCTCTAATTAATCCATATCTCTTTGCAAACTTATATTGCGTACTGTATTGATTGAGTGAGTTAAGGAACCCCATAATGTTCTGACGGAACTGTTCAATAGTAAATGAATTCTTCTGTATGTTACAACTAGGACAGGCGGGATTATAATTACTTAACACATCGCTCCCTTGACCACGACAAGTACCATCAGCAACATAGCGGAGATTCTTACTATCATACTTACTATTCCTAACAGCTGGTTCTATATGATCAATATGCCACTTAGCAGGTAATTCGCTCCCGCAATACGCACACTTGCCGTTATATTTGTTATAGACTATCTGTCTGATTTCTTGTTTCGTCATATTGGCTTCATATATTCGTTAATAACTTCTATAAACTCCTCAATCCCTCTTATGACTGAGTATCTATTACCAGCCTTAATAGCTGCCTCCTGCCATCGCTTCTGCTCCTGCGATTGCCGACCGGTCTCAGTCTTAAACTCAATACACAGACACCCGGAGTCTCCTCTGCTTAGTAACAGGATTGCATCAGCTGCTCCGGCAACCATCCCCTCGTCCTTTGCCCTCTTACCACCAACACAGACAACTCTAGATCCGGCTGAAGTATTAACCACTTTCCTGGTCCTTCGTGCCGCATTAGGAATGGCAATTAGCATATAAGCATACTGAGGATATTGATACCTAAACCATCTGATACAAGCCTGTTGTATCTCACTCTCCCTATAGCTTACCATAACCCTGCTACTGAATAAGCCTTTTGCACTATTTTTCTTAAAGAGGATGCAGCATTAAGAGAGTACACAGCATAGCCTGCAGATCCCTTGCGAACCATCTTCGTGTCAATGTCTAGGTTGAATGGTGGGCGCTTGAGGTCATATATCCTCTGAGCTAAATTCATTGTTCCGCAGATTCGGTAAGCAAGTGAGCTGTCAATGCTGTTGCCTGCCTTGAGGTAATCAGCAATAATCTGATTCTGTGATTTTACCTTTTCCATAATTCTGAATTGTCAAATAAATTTCCAAGAATTCTACACTCTTCGTCTTCCAACCAATCTCTTAACAGAGCTGGTCTTTCACACTCATAGTTTGAGCCAGGCTCCTTAACAACGAAGCAGCCATTTTCAAACACAACTGCTCCTACGCATTTGCATCGCAACTCCGGCTCAAACTCAACTTCGTATTCAAATTCAATGATGTGATTCTCATGAATGTTGTTGTTCTCTACATCTCTCTCCCCGGAGAACCGGCAAATTGTTTCACTGATCACTTCTCTCCAGGTAATACTTCCAACTCCATTAGCCGGCTTCTCACATACGCCCATCATCGTGTACTTATCGGGGAAAATGACAAGTGATGAGCCGGTGATCCATTCTCCGTTATCAGCTCGCTTCGCAGTATATAATATGTTATTTTCCATTGTGTTGCTCCTCATCGCTTCAGGGTTATTGATTTAACTGACCTGGTTCTTTCCCTCCTAACCCTATTAGTTGACAAAACTGCTCTGTTGCATTAGGATTGTCAGCTTTGCTCAGGATGTTCAGCACTTGTGCTTTTACCTTGAACCCCTCAACAACATTTTTTGATAAATCGGATATGACCTTAGCGGTGTCAATGTCTATCTTCTCATTCTCGGAGGCTTTTTTATCCTTGTTGTTTTTAAGCATCTCTATTGTTTCAAAGAGGTGCATATTCAAATCGTCAATCGTTATGTTTCTCATTGCTGTCTAATTAGTTTTTCAATTTTTGATACTCTTTTTATCGCTGTTCTGAGGCTCTCAGGGTAACGCATGATTGTATTCTCGCTCATCTGCTCACTCCTGCTAATCATGTATAGGTTTTCAATCGTGCAGTTAAGAGGGTTTCTGTCTCGGAACTGGATGTTATACCCTTTGGGGATTGGTCCGTTGTGCTCCTCCCAGATTAGTCTATGTTTGAGCTTGAAAACATTAGGCTCTTGTGTCTTAACTTCAATATATCCGTCAACTGTTATTCTCTGATAACCTACTGGTTTGTGGTTTTTCGGAGTACGTCCTTTCTTAAAAGTTGTTTTTCTGCTATTCTCCTGCATCTCTTTACTCATGTACTCACTCCACTTTTTGCCTTTGTTTGGAGGTGTATTGCCTTTTCTGAACTGTGTCCCCTCTCTTTTTCTGCGGTGAAAATCCTCTGATTTGAAAAGGTTGAG
>MKTA01000004.1 GCA_001897515.1 Bacteroidetes bacterium 41-46
AACCGGTTTATGTCGTCCTGCGCCGCACTTTCGCCACGGTATTTCTTCTTGTAGTTGTTGAACATGTAGGTGATGGATAGTGTGACGTAACGGGTTTCATTCTTTTTATCCGTATCCCAAAAAATATTATCCAACTGCATGTGGGCCTTTTCCTTCACCCCGTCGAACAGGTCGTACACCATCAAATTGAAACGGAGGGAATTATTCAAGAACGACTTGCGAAGCCCTGCGTCAAACCGCTGGTAACCCTTCGATTCAAAAAAAGCATCCTGCCGGTCGCTCCAGTGGAAAAAGTTGCATGAGAGTACCCACCCTTTGGGTAGCATAAAATCGTTGTATGCCCTGAGAGAATAATTAAATTTATCATATTCAATCATTTGCCCGTCATAATTGGCCGAAAAGAATGGTTTGGTAAGATTGATCGAGTAGTTGGGTTGCCAGAATGCAATCTTCGTGTTCCAGTTGAGTGTGGCATGGAGTGTCTGATATTCCGGAAAATTAGCATACGTGGATAAGATCGCGTTGGGATTATTTTCCTGCTCCGTGAAGAACAGAAGCACCGGATTCTTTATATATGTATAACCCATATTCAGGTAAAATGCCTTAAATGTTGCCTGCAGGTTTAAGTCATAAATATTGGATTTGTTCAAATAAGGATCGCCTTTTTGAAAAACAAAGCGGTTTACGTAAATCACATTGCCATTGAGTTGGTTGAAATTTGGCCGCTGTGTACGTTTGTTGAACGCAAGGCTCAGGTCCACATTTTTCATCGCGCCCGAAACGGAAAAATTAGGATACCAGTCGCTGTAGGTGCGGTCAATAATCGGCTTTCTCCCGCTACCTTCGGTATAATGTTCCGTTGTATATTCGTACCGCAAGCCTGCGACTACATTCATACCGGCCAGCTTGTGCGAATAACTGGCGAAAGCGGCCGCTTTTTTCTCGGTATTGGTAAATTCGGTGTTGTCGGTGGCGCCGTTGCTACGCACAAATCCGTTGCCCGCAATATTGTTGTACTCGCCTCCAAACTCAATGATACCGGAATCCGATTTCCATCCGTTTGTCAATTTGCCAGCATACAGGTCGTAATCGGTCTGGTTGAAAATGTCCACCGCATTCGCAGGAGCTGAATTTACACTCTCTTCCGTCTGTTGATCCTTGTTGTTATGGTTTTTCAGATAATCAAAGTCCAAACGGAGTGAAAACCTGTCACTGAAGTCGCCGTTGTAGAACGCATTCACTAGATGTTGGCAGCCTTCGTCTTTCGTATAAGACTGCGATTGTGACGTCTCGAACAGGGCATCGTCCAAATCGGTGGAGGTGCTGATAGGCATGTCATATTCATAACCGGACGTGTAAAATTGATATTGCCCGCCAATCGCATGTTTGTCGTTCAGCGAATAATCGAACCCGGCAGTAGCCTGTTGAGAATTTCCGTAATAGAGGTAGCCCGGCAGTAGGGTGGTGTGTTTCCACAAGCCATCCGCATTTTTCAGTGTAAAAAAGTGATCCTCGGTTGATTCCCGCTTAGTGTAGTTATGGTAATAGCTTGCAAACAAATTCAGTCCGCCCTGGGCATAAGCAGCACTGACATTTTCATTGTCGCCCAAATATTTCCCGACCCTGAAACGCTCGGTTATCTGGGCCGAAAACCCACTTGTTCGGTTTTTGGTTTTGATCAACAGTACAGCACGGCCTTCGGCGTCATACTTGGCTCCGGGACTGGTGATTAGTTCCACGGTGGAAATCTCTGATGATTCCAACCGTTCCAGTTCCGACGCATCCTGTATTTTCCTGTTATTGATATATACAATGGGGGCGCCTTTCCCGAATACGGTGATTCTACCGTTTTCGGAAACCACGCCGGGCATCCGCTGCAACACGTCACTTGCCGTCCCCACCGTACTTAACAGCGTCGTCGATACGTTGGCCACGATGCCGCCGTTAATTCCTGATTGAAATGGAGGAATTTTGGAAGTAACCACCACTTCATTCAGAACGTTCGACTCATCCAATCGGATATCTCCCAAATCAACAGGAATTGAAGACACATCTGCCCTGACATGCCTGTCCTCGAATCCGACATACGATATTTTCAGTAAATACTTGCCGCTGTTCAAGTTGTCAAACCGGAACAGTCCTTTTTCGTTGCTGGTGGTACCGGTCAAAAAGGTAGAATCAGGCAACGACAACAGTACTATGTTGGCATACTCCAGTGGCTCGTTGGAAGTATTTTCTACAATTTTTCCTGAAACCGTGACGGCGGCTTTTGTGGTAAAAGCTAACAGCATATAAATAAATAGAATACTTGTCTTCATTATCATTATAAAATATTATTT
>MKTA01000005.1 GCA_001897515.1 Bacteroidetes bacterium 41-46
ATACTACTTGATCCTACTCGGGGCTAGTTATATCAATTTATGACGAATCGAAAAGACGTGCTTCACCGGTCGCTTACAATTGATCCGAGATTTAGTTGATTGCTTCTATTACCTCAAGCTAGTTCTCTATAAATTTTCAAAAAAACTTTTTATGCTGATTTAATTTTTTTGTTATACTATGAAGCCTTAAAAACTTAATAACAAAAAAGTGGTGGGGAAAATGTGGAGAAAAAATGCTGTTTGGAAACAATTTGGGAACAAATCAAGAATTAAAAAACCCTAACTGATTAATAATCAATTAGGGTTTGTATTTCCGAGTACCCAGAACCGAATAAAAGTATTTACATCAGCCTTCTCAACTCCTCCGCATCCGGCAAAATGTCCCGATATTTCTCCGGCAATTCCGTTGCCAATTTGTAAGTGGCAACGCCCATCGGTTTAGATGTGTCGCGAAGAGCGTATTCCACAATTTTTTCTTTCTTCGATTTACAAAGGATAATGCCAATGGAGCGATTTTCGTGTGACAATCGAACCAAATCGTCGAGAGCGGAAAGATAGAAATTCATTTTCCCGAGATATTCGGGTTTAAATTCGCCACGCTTCAGATCAATCGCTACCAAGCATTGCAGTTGGCGATTGAAGAAAAGTAAATCGACAAAGTACTCTCGTCTTTCCACAATAAAACGATGCTGATTGCCGATAAAGGCAAAATCCTTTCCCAACGACATAATGAAGTTTTTGATATTCAGCACAATTTCGCTTTCGAGCACCCGCTCATCGGGTTCGTCGTCAGGTGATTCGATGTTGATGTAATCTAACAGGTATTCATCTTTGAACGAAAGAAGCGCTTTACGACGTAGTTCAGTATCGGAAATGGTTATGGCAAAATTATTGGGAAGCTTTCCTTGTTTTGCAAAAAGATTTGATTTTAGATTGTTTTGTAAAACCCTATAACTCCAAAATTCAGTTGCACATTTTCCAATGTAAAAAAAACGTTCTTCTAACGTTTTGGTTTTGATAATTATCTCGTAATGATGTGAAAAACCGATAGATAAAAAGCTATTCCACGTATCCATCTCTAAATCGTCCGACACTGTCGGACGATTTGCAGCCAACAAATCAATCCGAATTTCGTCCGACAGCATCGGACGATTTGATTGTATGTGATTTTCAGTGATTAGATATGGTTGCCATTCTTCATAAAATTGTCTCATGCGTTTGATATTTGCGGGCGAAAACCCTCTCAATCCGGGCAATTCCTGTTGAAGTCTTTCCGAAATACTTTCAATGGCACCGGTTCCCCAAAAGTGGTTCCGGCTATTTTCGGAAATAAATTTCCCGATACCGAAATAGAGCGAAAGCATTTCACGATTAGCTAATTTTGCAGCTCTATAACGACTTTGTAAAATCGCATTTTTTATTTGCCGAACGACATCAGCATAATTTATGGATATACTTTGTTCCATTGAGAGAAGTTTTTTGTTTCAGTTGCAAACTCTTGATTACAAAGTTAAATATTTTCCGTTTAAATCTTCAATTTCGGTAAACTGTCAATCGCTTTTTGCTTAAGTTCATCAACGGCACGGGTGTATTTTTCGGTGTGCTGCAAGCCACTATGTCCCAGCAAGCTTGCAACAGTCTTAATATTGGCACCATTGTTCAAAATGTTTACTGCAAATGAATGTCGGGCGCAATGCCAAGTGATGTGTTTTTGAATTTTAGCTCGTTTCACCCAATATTTTAATGACCGTAAACACATAGATTGACTTGATAGATTAAAGATTTTGCTATCTATCTGTACGCCTTCCTCGTTAACTTTATGTTTACCAATAAGTTGAAGTAGTCCATCGTTTAAGGGTGTGTTTACCCAATTTTTGGAACTCTGTCCCTGTGCTTTCTCCGTCAAGTTTTGCCATTGCATTCTTTTTTTATTTACTTTGCAAACTTACATAAAAAAACTATTTTTTTATACGCCGTCCGATAAAAATCGAGACCCCAACTGTT
>MKTA01000006.1 GCA_001897515.1 Bacteroidetes bacterium 41-46
TGGCACGGGTATGTGCCACAATTTTGTCATTATTTTTAATATGCAGTAATACAGATAGATAAGGAACTGTAAATTATCAAATATTTTTTAAAATTATTTTTCACCCCTTTTTTGGACGAAAGAATTCTTTACAGGGATGTAAAAATTTTATACGTATTCTCCGGATATTACTCCCCTTTAGTATAATCTCCATTTAAATACAAAAAACTCTCTTATGTAATAATATAATCTATTCAATATGATAAGTTTACAAATTATTTAATTACCTAATGCACTTTTTTCCTATATTTATACTATTAAACTAAACCTATATAAACTTTTATTAACCAAAACTAAACTAAATGAAAAGATTCAGATTAATCTTGACGATTCTTTTGTGTTTTGCTGCAAGTTTTTCTTTTGCACAAAGCTTGTCGGTTACAGGTAAAGTAACTGACGCCGGTACAGGAGAACCGATTCCTTTTGCCTCCGTGGTGGTTAAAGGAACAGTTGTAGGAGTCTCCACAGATGTGGATGGCAATTACACAATTAGTGCTCCCGGAACAGCAACTTTAACTTTTAGCTCTATTGGATACCAGACACAGGATGTGGCTATTGGTGGAAGGAGCGTGGTTAATGTGGCGCTCTCTAGCACGGCTATTGCCCTTGAAGATGTTATGGTAGTAGCCTATGGTACTGCGAAAAAGGAATCATTCACAGGCTCCGCACAAGTTGTTAAAGCGGACAAGCTTGAGAAAAGAACAGTTGCTAACGTTACCAAGGCTCTTGACGGTATGGCTCCCGGTGTACAGACAACTTCAGGTTCCGGACAACCCGGAGCAGGAGCAGCTATTGTTATTCGAGGGTTTGGCTCAATGAGTGCCTCTACTTCACCGTTGTATGTGGTTGACGGAATCCCATATGATGGAGCTATCAATGCAATTAATCCTAATGACATAGAGTCGCTTACAGTTATTAAAGATGCCTCTGCAGGTGCTCTGTATGGTGCTCGTGGTGCGAATGGTGTTGTAATGATTACCACAAAAAGAGGACAAGAGAGTAAAGTTTCTGTAGCGTTTAAAGGTAACTGGGGAGTCTCTTCAAGAGCTATCCCTAGATACGAGACTCTGGATGCATACGAATGGACTGAAGACGTTTACTATATGTTCAGAAACAGATTGATTCAAAATGGTACTCCAATAAATCATGCAGGACCTCTCGCACTTCAGGAGATGGTAAGCGGTGGCGAAAAAATATTTGGAGCAAACCAGCAGTATAATCCTTTTACAAGATCTGCCAACGAACTTATAGATTTTACTACCGGTAAAATTCATCCCGGTACATCTTTGTTGTGGAATGAGGATTGGCTTGACAACGCAACTGCAAAGATGCCTTTACGCCAAGAGTATCAAATGAATGTTTCAGGTGGAACAGCAAATACTAACTATATGTTCTCGCTGGGTTACCTTAATGAGGAGGGCTTAGTAAAATCAACCTCTTTTGAAAGATTCTCCGGTCGTGCAAATGTTGACTCCAAAGTTACAGAGTGGTTCAGAACAGGTCTCAATGTTAACTTTGCAGGTAATACCTCTAACAGTACAACTCTTGGTACAGCAGCTTCCAGTAGCTCGGCATATTCAAATGTGTTCTATAGTGCTATGCTCATGGCCCCAATATATCCACTTTACAAGAAAGATCAAAATGGTAATACTGTTATTGATGAGAATGGAAAAGCGGTTTATGACTGGGGTGAAGACAGACCGGCAGGTGCAAGTGCAGGCTGGAATCCTTTGGCTAACCTAGAAGAGGATAAATATCTTGGACTGACAGATAACCTCAGCGGAAGGACATTTATTGATCTTGGCGGACTTAAAGAGGGCCCTCTTAAAGGATTGAAGTTAGTATCTAATTTTGGATTTGACTATGTTATGAGTAAATCAAAAACATACTGGAATCCATATTTTGGAAATGGTAAGTCAACTAATGGATTCCTTGGTGTTGCCGACGGAAGGACATTTAGCTACACTTTTAACCAGATTCTTTACTTTGACAGAACTTTTGGCAGCCACCATATTGATTTTATGGCCGGTCACGAGTTCTACAAATACAATTACCAATATCTATATGGTGAGAAAACAGGGTTCCCGTTTGGCGGGTTATACGAACTTGATGCTGCTACTACTGTAAGTAATGCAAGTTCTTACTCAAATAATTATGCTATTGAATCATATTTTACCAGACTTAACTATGACTTCAGAGATAAATATTACTTCTCTGCAAGCTATAGAAAGGATGGTACATCAAGATTCAAAAGAGAGGTGAGATTTGGCGACTTCTGGTCTGTTGGAGCAAGCTGGAGACTCTCTCAGGAGAACTTTATGCAGGGTATTGACTGGCTCAACAACCTGACTCTTAAGGCATCTTATGGTGTTCAGGGGAATGACAACATTGGTTCGCTTTATGCATGGCAAGCATTCTACTCATTGGCTTATCCAAACCAATCATTCCCGGGAGCTATTGTTACATCTCTTGAAAATGCTGACCTTAAATGGGAGAAAAACAATAACTTCAACGTAGGTCTTGAGGGAAGAATATTTGACAGACTATCAATATCTGCCGAGTATTATAACAGAATTACCGACGATATGCTTATGGACTTCCCTATGGCTGTTTCATTAGGCTTCAGCGGTTATTCAAAGAATATTGGAAAGATGATTAACAGTGGTTTTGAGCTTAGCCTATTGATAGATGTTATAAAGAAAGCCGGGTTTAACTGGAATATGACTATCATGGGATCTACTGTTAAGAATAAGGTACTCAACCTTGCTGATAAACCTGAAATTATTTCCGGTAGCTATATTATAAAAGAGGGTGAAGCTCTTAACTCATTCTATCTTGCTGAATCTGCAGGTGTTGACCCTGCAACCGGAAACAAACTTTACTGGGTTTGGGATGAGACAAATGGTGTGAGAGGTGAGAAGTATATCTCAAGCAGTTACCAAAAGGCTCTTCAATCAAGAGATGTTGCCGGCAACCGTATGCCTATTGTATATGGTTCGTTCGCAAATGACTTAAGGTATAAGGGTTTTGACTTGAGTATCCTCACTACCTACTCAATTGGTGGAAAAATGTTGGATGGAGTTTACAACTCTTTGCTTTACAGTACATATGTTGGCCAGGCTGCTCACAAAGACAGGCTGACAAAAGCATGGAAAAAACCGGGCGATCTGGCTGAACTTCCAAGAATTGATCCAAATGGTTCAGCAAGAATTACCAGAACATCTGACGAACTCATAGATGCATCATACTTTGCACTGAGAAATATTACTTTAGGATACACACTTCCATCCAGACTTGCACGTTCATTGAAGCTGCAGTCGCTAAGACTTGCCGTTACTGCTGACAATTTGCATGTATTCACAGCCCTTAAGGGTATGGATCCTCAGTTCAACTTTACAGGTGGAACAGGCTTCTCTTATACTCCTGTGAAGACTATATCACTCGGATTGGATATCAAATTTTAATTAATTCGGATATAATATGAAAAAAATATTTTTATTATTAACGTTATTAGGGGTTTTGTCTCTAAACAGCTGTTCAGACCAGTTAAATACTGACCCTACAAACCAGGTATCCGGAACGATGATATTTGCGGATGCTCAGAACTCGCTAACTGCCCTTAACGGAATTTACAGAGTTCTTTATACAGGAGGCTGGGGAACAGCCTGGAACGATGAAAACGGAGGTTTGCCGGCATATATATTGGTATTTGATATTATGGGAGAGGATCACCCAATGGATGGTTCCGGTTCTGGTTGGTTCTGGTACGATTACGGCTTTGACACTTGGGGTGACTATACAGGTAGAGCCGGTCACCAGTATCAAATATGGAATTTCTTCTATACTATTATTTCAAATGCAAACTATATTATAGCTCAGGAGGGTAAAATACCTGGTGACCAGAAGCTTGTGGACTATGTGATGGGTCAGGCTTATGCTCTCAGATCTTTTGCATATATGTGGCTAGTTCAGTGTTACCAGCAAAACGACCCTACTAAACCGGGTGTTCCAATCTACACTGAGCCGACTATTGCGGGATCAGTAGGTAACCCAAGAGGCACTGTTCAGCAGGTATATGACAGAGCAAACGAAGATATAAATAAGGCAATCACTCTTCTGGAGGGTACAAATGTTGCACAAATGCACAAGTCTCATATTGACAAATATGTTGCTTACGGACTTAAAGCTAGACATGCAATGGTTCAGAAGGATTATCCTACAGCTCTTACTTTTGCGAAAAAGGCAATGGAGGGATCTGCCCAGATTGCTGATTTTGCTGATATAAGACGAGTTAACGATATCTCAAAGAAAAATGTACTTTGGGGATTGGGTATTCAAACAGATCAGTCAATGGGTATATGGGATATTTATGCCCACATGGACGCTGATAGCAAAGGTACATACTCAAAGGCAAGACATCTAATCTCATCATGGCTGTATGCACAGATTCCTGACACTGATCTTAGAAAACAGTGGTGGACGGCTCCGCTACCACAAGCTCAGTGGGGTGCCGCCGGTACAGAAAACGGATCAAGAAGATCTTGGTGCCAAACAAAATTGGGTTATATTGATGTTGCGGCTCAAACTGGAGACCACATTCTAATGAGAGAGGAGGAGATGGCTTTGATAGCAGCTGAGGCAGCATGTCATCAGCAACTATTCCCTGAAGCACGCCAACATTTAGCTTCAGTAGGTAATAAAAGGGATTCAAATTATGCTACCCGTCTTGAGAATGTAACAGACAGCAAATCTTATAACTCAAATACTACAGCAGGTATCGTAACACTAATGGACGAAATCCTATTCCAAAGGAGAGTTGAACTATGGAGTGAGGTTCCAAGACTTCACGATTTGCAAAGATTGGGTCTTGGCTTTAAGAGAAATTTTGAAGGCACCAACCACCCTCTTCAATTAACAAACATTAACACCAATCCAGGCTCTCCTGCATTTATACTTTGGATTCCTCAGGCAGAGTTTGATGGAAATGAGAACATGGATCCTAGCAAAGATCAGAATCCACCTCAGCAATAACCATAAAACATTGGAGAAAATATGAAAAAGATATTATTATTAGCAATAGGAATACTATTTCTTGCATCTGCTTGTGAGCCTGAAAGAACTAAATATAAACTCGGAGATGGTGTTGAGGCCTCTTTTCCTTCAACAATTGTCAAGTTTATGATGGTTGCTGCAGACAATAACAAATTCCAGGTTGAGATGTGGAGAGGTAATACAAAAAGCGCTGTCTCTGTACCTGTTACAATAACCGGAACAGAGGGTATGTTTACTCCGGATAAGCAAGCTTTTGATTTTGCTGCCGGAGAGAGTAAGGCTTACATCACCTTCTCTTATACTAGCCTAAACGCATTTGGAGGTAAACCGTACAATATTAAAATTACAATTACTGATGATGCCAATGTTTCAAAAGGCGGAAATAAGGTAATTACTGTTACAGCGCAGAGAAAGCTTACTTTCCAGTCTCTTGGAACAGGAACCTTCACTTCTGAATTTTTTGAAGAGGCTTGGCCACAGGAACTTCAAAAAGCTATAGAGGCAGACTATTACAGAATGCCGGACTGCTATTACAGAAACTATCCAATTGAATTTTCAATTGAGAGCGGTAAGATTAAATTTGATAAGCAGCCTATGGGCTATGTATCTTCAACATATGGAATGTGTTCTTGGGATACTGAATATCTTGAATATTGCGAGATAGACGGCAACACTTACACATTTGCTGTTGACTTTGTCGTAGATGCCGGTTCGTATGGCGGATATTTTGAAATTCTTGAAATGCCTGAATAATTTTATTTAGGTATCATAAACTTAGAGGCCGACTAAAATATATTTAGCCGGCCTCTTTTTATTAAACACTAGTGATTAACCTTACTCTTTTTTGCTCTTCATAAGCTTCAGGTGATCATCCATTGAACTAACAACCATTCGGTCAAACTCGCGTGTTCCTGTACCTGCAGGAATCAGATGCCCGCAGATAACATTCTCTTTCAGACCCTCAAGGGTGTCCCTCTTACCGAATATTGCAGCCTCACTAAGTACTTTAGTTGTCTCCTGGAATGATGCAGCTGACATAAAGCTGTTTGTTCTAAGTGCAGCCCTTGTAATACCTTGCAAAATCTGGTTTGAAGTTGCAGGTTTGGCATTATCGGCAGAAACAGTTTTGAGATCTCTTCTCTTGAGCATGGAGTTCTCCTCCCTCAGCCTTCTCACAGTTACAATCATGCCCGGCTTAAGTTCAGCTGAGTCACCCGAGTCTGTAACAATCATCTTGTCATAGATAGAGTCATTTACCTCAACAAATTCCAGTTTGTCAACGAGTTGACCTGTAAGGAACTTAGTATTACCCGGATCAACAATCTCCACTTTACGCATCATCTGACGGACAATTATCTCAAAGTGCTTATCGTTAATCTTTACGCCCTGCATTCTGTAAACCTCCTGAATCTCATTCACGATATACTCCTGAACCTTTGTAGGTCCCTGAATTGCGAGAATGTCGGTAGGGGAGATGGCTCCTTCTGAAAGTGGCATACCAGCTTTCACATAGTCATTCTCCTGTACAAGGATCTGTTTGGTGAGAGGTACAGTGTATGTCTTTCTTTCGCCACTCTTTGATTCAATAATAATCTCTCTGTTACCGCGTTTGATTTTACCCATTTTTACCTCGCCGTCAATCTCTGTGACTACGGCAGGGTTTGATGGATTACGTGCCTCAAAAAGTTCAGTCACCCTTGGAAGACCGCCTGTGATGTCACCCGATTTTCCAATTGCTCTAGGAATCTTGACAAGTATGTCTCCAGCCTTGATTTTCTGTCCATTCTCAACCATTATGTGAGCACCTACAGGAAGGTTGTACTGTCTGAGTTCAATCTTATCCTCAAGAATTCTAATGGTAGGGTTCTTGGATTTATCTCTTGACTCAATGATAACCTTCTCCTTGTGGAGTGAGTACTCATCAGCAGCCTCCTCTCTGTATGTAACTCCCTCTATAAGTGAGTCAAATACCGCCTTACCGTCAGTCTCTGCAATGGTTACTGCATTGTAAGCATCCCATTCGCAAATTCTGTCTCCCTTCTTAACAAGGTCTCCGTCCTTCATAAAGAGAGTTGCTCCGTAAGGCACATTATGATTATAAAGTGCTATTCCTGTATTAACATCAACAATTCTCATCTCTGCCGTGCGGCCGATAACTATTGTCTCCTTTTCTCCAAGTTCATTATTTCTTACAAGAGTACGAAGCTCCTCAAATTCAAGCTTACCTTCGTATCTGGCAACAATTTCACTCTCAGATGCTATACTTGATGCAGTACCACCGACGTGGAAGGTACGGAGGGTAAGCTGAGTTCCAGGCTCTCCAATTGACTGAGCAGCAATTACGCCTACAACCTCTCCCTTTTGTACCATCCTGCCTGTAGCAAGATTTCGTCCATAGCATTTTGCACAAACACCTTTGCGAGATTCGCATGTAAGTACTGACCTTATCTCAACATGCTCTATTGGTAGTGACTGAATAAGCTCTGCAATCTCTTCGGTTATTTGCTCTCCTGCTTCAATAATCCTTTCTCCGGTAAGAGGATTGTATATGTCGTGCACAGTGGTTCTTCCAAGAATCCTGTCGTAGAGAGACTCTACAATTTCATCTTTGTTTTTAATTGCTGTAGCAACAAGTCCTCTTAAAGTGCCGCAATCGTCCTCATTAATAATTACATCATGAGAGACATCTACCAGACGACGGGTTAGATATCCAGCGTCTGCTGTCTTTAGAGCTGTATCGGCCAAACCTTTACGGGCACCGTGAGTAGAGATAAAGTACTCAAGTACGGACAATCCCTCTTTAAAGTTTGAGAGGATAGGGTTCTCAATAATCTCTGCTGATGAAGCACCTGATTTCTGAGGTTTCGCCATAAGACCCCTCATACCTGAGAGCTGACGAATCTGCTCTTTAGATCCACGGGCACCTGAATGGAGCATCATATATACAGGATTGAATCCCTGTTTGTCTGTAGCAATTCGCTTCTCTACAATATTGGTCAGCTTAGAGTTAGTTGTTGTCCAGATGTCTATAATCTGGTTGTAACGTTCATTGTTTGTGATTAGACCGTTATTGTAAGAGAACATTATGTTCTCAACCTGCTTGTATCCCTCTTCAATGAGTTTCTCCTTCTCTTCAGGAACAATTACATCCTCCAGATTGAATGAAAGACCTCCTTTGAAAGCCATTGTATAGCCAATCTCCTTAATATCATCCAGGAACTGTGCAGTTCTTGCTATACCTGATACCTTCAGGACATTGCTGATTATATCTCTCAGCGACTTCTTGGTTAAAACTTCATTAATGTAACCAACCTCTTGAGGTACAACCTGGTTAAAGAGGATTCTTCCCACTGTTGTCTTCTTCATCTCAAAGCCAAGTGTGTCGTCTCCCATTACTTTTGGTAGTCTTACCTCAATCTCTGCGTGAAGATCCACGCTCTTCTCGTTGTATCCAATAATAACCTCTTCCGGTCCGTAGAATCTTCTGCCCTCTCCTTTAGCACCTGGTTTAACCTTAGTTATATAGTACAATCCAAGAACCATGTCCTGAGATGGGACAGTGATTGGTGCTCCGTTTGCAGGGTTCAGAATATTGTGTGATCCCAGCATTAGAATCTGTGCCTCAAGAATTGCAGCATTCCCCAGTGGTAAGTGAACGGCCATCTGGTCTCCGTCAAAGTCGGCATTGAATGCGGTACATGAAAGTGGGTGCAGTTGAATTGCCTTACCTTCAATAAGCTTTGGCTGGAATGCCTGTATCCCGAGTCTGTGCAGGGTAGGGGCACGGTTTAGCAGAACCGGGTGTCCCTTCATAACATTCTCAAGAATATCCCATATAACCGGATCTTTTCTGTCCACTATCTTTTTAGCAGACTTAACGGTTTTAACTATTCCGCGCTCAATAAGCTTCCTTATTACAAATGGTTTAAAGAGCTCAGCTGCCATATCTTTTGGCAGACCGCACTCGTGCATTTTCAGCTCAGGTCCGACGACAATAACAGAACGTGCAGAGTAATCCACCCTCTTTCCTAGGAGGTTCTGACGGAATCTACCCTGTTTTCCCTTAAGGGAGTCAGAAAGAGATTTAAGGGTTCTGTTAGCCTCTGTTTTAACAGCATTTGATTTGCGTGAATTGTCAAACAGTGAGTCAACAGCCTCTTGAAGCATCCTCTTCTCGTTTCTGAGAATAACTTCAGGTGCTTTAATCTCAATAAGTTTCTTTAACCTGTTGTTTCTTATTATTACCCTTCTGTACAGGTCGTTCAGGTCAGATGTTGCAAAACGTCCGCCATCAAGTGGAACGAGAGGGCGAAGTTCAGGCGGAATTACCGGAATTACCTTCAGAACCATCCAGTCAGGATTGTTCACCTCTTTTGATTCACGGAAAGCTTCAACAACGCTTAGTCTCTTAAGAGCTTCAGCTTTTCTCTGCTCAGATGTTTCGGTCTGAGCTTTGTTCCTGAGTTCGTATGAAAGTTCATCCAGTTTGAGTCTGTTAAGCATTTTTAAAATTGCTTCAGCACCCATTCCGGCAATAAATTTATTAGGATCGTCATCGTCAAGCAGAGAGTTCTCTCTTGGAAGACTATCCATCAATTTTATGTATTCATCCTCATCAAGAAAATCATTTTCGCGAACACCCTCTTGTGCAAGAGCACCAGCCTGAATAACAATATACCTTTCATAGTATATTATACTCTCCAGCTTCTTGGATGGTATTCCAAGCAGGTAGCCGATTTTGTTAGGAGTTGATCTGAAATACCATATATGGGCAACAGGCACCGTAAGAGTTATGTGACCCATCCTTTCACGTCTTACCTTTTTCTCAGTAACCTCTACTCCGCATCGGTCGCAAATAATTCCACGGTAACGGATTCTCTTGTATTTGCCACAATGGCATTCATAATCCTTATAGGGACCAAAAATGCGCTCACAGAAGAGTCCATCTCTCTCCGGCTTGTATGTACGATAGTTTACGGTTTCGGGTTTAAGCACTTCACCAGAAGATCTCTCCAGAATCTCCTCAGGAGATGCAAGTCCAATGGATATTTGGTTGAAATTGCTCTTTACCTTTATCTCTTTTTTGAAAGACATATTATTCTCTTTTCAAATGTTCAAATACTTAATTAAGATCAGTCAAGATTGACACTTAGTCCCAGACCGCGGAGCTCATGCAGAAGCACGTTAAGGGATTCCGGAATGCCCGGCTGAGGCATGGTCTCTCCTTTAACGATAGCTTCATAAGCTCTTGAACGTCCTGTAACATCGTCGGACTTGATTGTGAGAATCTCCTGGAGTATGTTGGCTGCGCCGAATGCTTCAAGCGCCCAAACCTCCATCTCTCCAAAACGCTGGCCTCCAAACTGAGCCTTACCTCCAAGCGGTTGCTGAGTGATAAGGGAGTACGGACCTATTGAACGGGCGTGCATCTTATCATCAACCATGTGTCCCAGTTTGAGCATATAGATTATACCCACTGTTGCCGGTTGGTCAAAAAGCTCTCCGGTTCCGCCGTCTCTAAGGTATGTCTTGCCATACTTTGGAACTCCGGCTTTGTCAGTTTCGGCAGTTATTTCATCCAGTGTTGCACCATCAAAGATTGGTGTACTGTATTTCTGCCCCAACTTTTGGCCGGCCCATCCAAGCACAGTTTCATAAATCTGTCCAAGGTTCATACGAGATGGTACACCAAGAGGATTGAGAACTATGTCAACAACTGTTCCGTCTTCAAGGAACGGCATATCCTCGTCGCGTACAACCTTTGCCACAATACCTTTATTTCCGTGTCTTCCTGCCATCTTATCACCTACTCTTATTTTACGCTTCTTAGCGATATAAACCTTCGCCAGCTGCATAATTCCGGTAGGGAGTTCGTCACCTATAGTTAAATTGTACTTAATCCTCTTAAGTTCTGCGTCAAACTCCTTATATGCAATAAGATAGTTATTGATAAGTTGCTTTACAAGAGTATTAGTGTTTTTGTCTGTAGTCCACTTAGCAGGATTGATGTTTTCATATGAGAGAGAGTTCAGCACATCATAAGTGAATGGCTGCTCTTTTGCAATTAACTCAACACCATAAAGATCGCTAACACCGTTAGATGTTTTGCTTTTTAGCAGTTCAACCAGTTTTGATATAAAAGTCTGGTGGAGAGCTGCTGCTTTGCGTTGGAAATTCTCGTCAGCTTGCTGGAGCTGATTCTTAGAGGTTGTCTTTCCGCGTTTGCTGTTCTCTTTGGCGATCTTTGAGAAAAGTCTCTTGTCAATAACAGTTCCTCTTAATGATGGGGTTGCTTTAAGTGAGGCATCCTTAACATCTCCTGCTTTATCACCGAAAATTGCTCTTAACAGCTTCTCTTCCGGAGATGGATCGCTCTCACCTTTAGGAGTGATTTTTCCTATCAGGATGTCTCCCGGTTCAACATTAGCACCAATTCTTATTATACCATTCTCATCAAGATCTTTGGTAGCCTCTTCACTTACATTAGGGATATCGGCAGTTAGCTCCTCCATTCCTCTCTTAGTGTCGCGAACCTCCATTATGTACTCCTCCACGTGGATGGATGTAAGGACATCCTCTCTGAGAAGCCTCTCCGAGACAACAATTGCATCTTCAAAGTTATACCCTTTCCAAGGCATGAATGCAACCTTAAGGTTTCTTCCAAGTGCAAGTTCTCCTCCCTGGGTTGCGTAGCCCTCTGTCATTATTTGTCCAGAGACAACCTTGTCACCTTTCTTAACAATTGGCTTGAGTGTTATAGATGAGTTCTGATTAGTCTTTCTGTAGAGAGGTAGTTTGTAAACAGTTACTTCAGGGTCAAAGCTTACAAATCTCTCATTCTCAGTCATCTCATATTTAACATGAATTTCTCGGGCATCAACATAAACAACCTCTCCTTTACCTCTTGCTACAATCTGTGTTCTGGAATCTCTTACCACAGGACCCTCAAGTCCGGTACCTACGATAGGTGATTCCGGGCGGATAAGTGGAACGGCCTGTCTCATCATATTGGATCCCATAAGCGCACGGTTTGCGTCGTCATGCTCAAGGAAAGGAATAAGTGAAGCGGCAATTGATGCTATCTGGTTAGGAGAAACATCCACCAGGTCAACCTTAGACTTGTCAACCACAGGATAGTCCGCCTCATATCGGCATTTAATCCTTTCATCAGTAATCAGTCCATCTTCTGCAATATGCACGTTAGCCTGTGCTACCATCTTCTGCTCCTCATCCTCTGCACTCATATATATGCACCCTTTTGCAGTCATATCTACAAACCCTTCAACAACTTTTCTGTATGGGGTCTCAATAAAACCAAGGTCGTTAATTTTTGCATAAACGCATAGTGAGGAAATCAGACCGATATTTGGTCCCTCAGGTGTCTCAATAGGGCAAAGTCTGCCGTAGTGAGTATAGTGTACGTCGCGTACCTCAAAACCGGCACGATCCCTTGAGAGACCTCCCGGACCCAGAGCAGAGAGTCTTCTCTTGTGAGTCATCTCAGCTAGTGGATTTGTCTGGTCCATAAACTGAGATAGCTGGCTTGACCCAAAGAATGAGTTGATTACAGACGAGAGCGTTTTAGCATTAATAAGGTCTATCGGATAGAAGACCTCATTATCACGAACATTCATTCTCTCTCTTATGGTTCTTGCCATCCTTGACAGACCTACGCTAAACTGATTTGCAAGCTGTTCACCTACTGTTCTGATACGTCTGTTGCTAAGGTGGTCAATATCATCTACAACTGCCTTTGAGTTGATAAGCTGTATGAGGTAGCGGATAATTTCAATGATATCCTGTTTTGTCAGAACTCTGTTCTCGTTAGGGATATTCAGATTAAGCTTCTGGTTGAGCCTGTATCTTCCCACCTCTCCAAGGTCATATCTCTTGTCAGAGAAGAAGAGTTTGTCAATTACGTCGCGTGCAGTAGCCTCATCTGCCGGTCTTGAGTTTCTAAGAACGAAATATGTATGTTCAACAGCCTCTTTTCCGTTATTGCACTGGTCTTTCTGCAGCGTATTGGTTATTATTGCGAAGTCGTTAAGATTCACATCCTCTTTGTGTATTAGGATTGTGCTTACTCCTGACTCCAGTATTTCATCTATATGTTCCTCTTCAAGCACTGTCTCGCGTTCAAGGATAACTCTTACGCGCTCTATGTAAACAACCTCTCCTGTATCTTCGTCAACGAAATCTTCATTCCAGGAGGTTAATACTTTTGCTGCAAGCTTGCTGCCTACACACTTTTTGAGGTTTGCCTTTGTAACCTTAACTTCGTTAGCAAGTCCAAAGATGTCCAGGATCTCTTTGTCGCTTTCGTATCCTATTGCCCGAAGAAGGGTTGTTACAGGAAGTTTCTTTTTCCTGTCTATATATGCATACATGACATTGTTTATGTCAGTTGCAAACTCTATCCACGATCCCTTGAACGGAATTATACGTGCTGAATAGAGCTTTGTACCATTGGCGTGAAGACTCTGTCCAAAGAAAACGCCTGGTGAACGGTGGAGCTGGGAGACTATCACTCTCTCCGAACCGTTGATTACGAATGTCCCGCGTGGGGTCATGTAAGGAATTGTTCCAAGATAAACATCCTGGATCATGGTTTCAAAATCCTCGTGGGTTGGATCTGTACAGTAAAGTTTCAACTTAGCTTTGAGTGGAACGCTATAGGTTAGACCTCTGTCAAGGCATTCCTCAATAGAGTACTTAGGAGGGTCTATGAAATAGTCAATAAACTCAAGAACAAAGCTGTTGCGAGTGTCCGTAATAGGGAATATCTCTTGAAATACTTTGTACAGTCCTTCGTTTCTCCTGTTTTCAGGGGTTGTGTCAAGCTGAAAGAAATCTCTGAATGATTTCAGCTGAACCTCAAGAAAATCTGGATAGTCCAGTAGGGACTTTGAAGTCGCGAATGTAATCCGCTGATTGATATTTGTTTGCGACATTTTATTCGGATTGGTTGAAAATATGTTAAAATAACGACAAAAAGGCTTAGAGCCGTTTAGGCTCTAAACCTGATATTGATTACCCGATCAACGGGATGTAGAGTTATTTAATCTCAACTTCTCCGCCTGCTTCTTCCAATTGTGCTTTTACTTGTTCAGCTTCGGCTTTTGATACTTTCTCCTTGATAGCCTTAGGAGCTGCATCTACTAGATCTTTAGCCTCTTTAAGACCAAGACCGGTGATCTCCTTAACAACTTTCACAATTTGGAGCTTTGCCTGACCAGGTGACTTAAGAATAACATCGAACTGGGTTTGCTCAGCAACTTCAGCTACAGCTGCAACTGCAGGACCGGCAACAGCTACAGCAGCTGCTGCTGGCTCAATGCCATACTCCTCTTTGAGGATCTTTGCCAATTCTTGTACATCTTTTACAGACAGGTTAACTAATTCTTCTGCAAATTTTTTGATATCTGCCATGGTTGTAAATATTTAAATGATTTTTAATTTTCTTTTGGTTACTCTTTTTCTGATAGTGTCTTAACGATACCTGCAATCTTGCCTCCTCCGCTTGATTCAAGCGCAGAGATAACATTACGAACAGGTGCCTGAAGAAGACCAATGATGTCTCCGATGAGTTCTTCACGAGACTTGATTGCTACTAGTGCATCAAGTTGGTTCTCTCCAACATAAGCACATTCCTGTACATATGCGCCCTTCAAAACAGGTTTCCCGTGTTTTTTTCCGAACTCTTTTATAAGTTTGGCTGGTGAGTTCACAACCTCTGTGAACATCACTGCTGAAGGACCTTCAAGTATAGGGAAGAGCAGCTCAACTTCTTTATTTCCCTTGGTCTCCAAGGCTTTGCGAAGCAGGGTGTTCTTTACAACAACCAGTTTAATCTGTTTTTCGAAGCAAGTACGGCGCAATAGAGCTGTTTTCTCGGCGTTTAGGCCAGAGATATCAGCCAGGTAGAAATCAGGTGTTTTCTCAAGTTGCGCTGCCAAGCTTTCAATAATCTGTGTTTTTTCTTCTTTTCTCATAAACCAAATTTATTATTCAGCAGCACTAAACGACTTGCTATCGATATTAATACCGGGACTCATTGTAGAAGAGATAAATATGCTCTTTACATATGTACCCTTAAGCGCTTGCGGTTTAAGTTTGATAATTGTATTGATAAGCTCAAGTGCGTTCTCTGCAAGTTGGTGAGGGTCAAAAGAGACTTTACCAATAGATGCATGAACAACACCTTGTTTATCAACTTTAAAATCAATCTTACCAGCCTTAACCTCTTTAACAGCCTGTGCTATATCCATAGTTACAGTTCCTGTTTTAGGGTTTGGCATAAGACCGCGAGGTCCAAGGATACGACCAATGGCTCCAATCTTGGCCATTACAGATGGTGTACAGATTATCACGTCAATATCGGTCCATCCGCCCTTTATCTTTTCAATATAGTCGTCAAGTCCAACGTGGTCTGCACCAGCTTCCTTTGCTTCATTCTCCTTGTCTGGAGTACAAAGTACAAGTACACGAACGGTCTTACCTGTTCCGTGAGGAAGAGTCACCACGCCACGAACCATTTGATTGGCTTTGCGTGGATCTACACCAAGGCGCATTGCAACGTCAACTGAAGCGTCAAACTTTGTAAAAGAGATCTCTTTTACAAGGTTACAAGCTTCAAGAAGTTTGTATTGCTTCTGCGGATCAACCTTTGCGTATACTATTTTTTGATTTTTTGTCAGCTTACTCATTTTCGCAGGATTTTTTAAATTACATCTTCAGGAAATGTGCCAGTAACATTGATACCCATACTGCGTGCAGTTCCGGCTACCATAGTCATGGCAGACTTCAAAGTGAACGCATTCATGTCCGGCATCTTGTCTGTAGCTATCTCGCGGATCTGCTCCCACGTCACACTGCCCACCTTTTTCCTGTTTGGTTCCGCTGAACCGCTCTGGATCTTGGCAGCCTCTTTCAACTGAACAGCCACTGGTGGTTGCTTTACAATAAATGTAAATGACTTATCGCTGAATACAGTGATAATGACGGGCAGAATTTTACCGGCCTTATCCTGGGTGCGGGCATTAAACTGCTTGCAGAAATCCATAATGTTCACACCCTTTGAACCGAGAGCCGGTCCTACGGGAGGAGAAGGATTCGCTGCACCGCCTTTAATCTGCAATTTAATGAGTGCGGCAACTTCTTTAGCCATAATTAATGATTTTTTATTCTTTTACTACTTGAACAAAATTCAACTCCAGGAGAGTTTTTCTTCCAAAAATCTTCACCATTACCTTCACCTTCTTCTTATCTTCATCAATCTCCTCTACGGTTCCGTCAAAGCCATTGAAAGGGCCGTCAACAACTTTGACAGCTTCTCCAATGATAAATGGTGTGATATTCTCCTCCTCCATATCGGCCAACTCGTCAACCTTACCTAAGATACGGTTAACCTCTGCCTGACGAAGAGGCACGGGATTATTATCCTTTGATGCCTTATCTGTCAGAAAACCTGATACGTGTGGAATGTCTCGTATTATAAGCTGGATTTCCGGTGTAAGGATAGCCTCAATAAGAATATAGCCGGGAAAGAAAATTCTCTCAGTAGATACCTTTTTACCATTTTTAACCTGGTAAACCTTCTCTGTAGGTATAAGGACCTGAAAAATTCTGTCCTCAAGCTTGAGTCGTTTAATTTCTCCCTCAATATACTCTTTGGCTTTCTTCTCCTTGCCTCCGGCAGCTCTTACGACATACCAATTTTTGGTAACTTCACTCATAATTAGTACAACAGATTGTAAATGGTTGTCATAATGTTCCTGAAACCAAAGTCCATAACAAAAATGACCCCGGCAAAGATAAGAGATGCAACCATAACAACTATGGCTGAGCTCTGCAACTGCGCCCAAGTGGGCCAGCTAACCTTGTTTACCAATTCGGTGTACGATTCCTGAAGATACAACTTTATCTTGTTCATCTTTTTTTGATTGTCGGTCTTTGCAGTTGGAAGCTTCTGCATTAACCGGATTGTTAAAAACCGACGCGTAACCATCGGTTTTGCAGGGGCAGAGAGATTCGAACTCCCATCAACGGTTTTGGAGACCGCTATTCTACCCTTGAACTATGCCCCTATATAAAGTTAGTCACCTTTCATGGGTGACTAACTTATGGAATATTCAATTAGTCAACAATCTCAGTAACCTGACCTGCACCAACTGTACGTCCACCTTCGCGAATAGCGAAACGGAGACCGATGTTGAGAGCTACAGGGTAGATAAGCTCAACTGTAATTGTTACGTTGTCACCAGGCATAACCATCTTGGTTCCTTCAGGAAGAACGATCTCACCTGTGATATCCAGTGTACGGATAAAGAACTGAGGACGGTATTTGTCGTGGAATGGAGTGTGACGACCACCTTCATCTTTCTTAAGAACGTAGATTTCTGCTTTGAACTTCTTATGAGGAGTGATGGTGTTAGGTCTTGCGATAACCTGACCACGTTTGATCTCTTTCTTGTCAATACCGCGAAGAAGAAGACCTACGTTGTCACCGGCCTCGCCTCTGTCAAGAATCTTACGGAACATCTCAACACCTGTAACAGTTGATTTTTTAGGCTCTTCACCAAGACCGATAATTTGAATCTCTTCACCGGTTTTGATAACACCTGTCTCAATACGACCTGTAGCAACAGTACCACGTCCTGTGATTGAGAATACGTCTTCAACAGGCATTAGGAATGGCTTCTCGTTGTCACGTGGAGGAATTGGAACATACTCATCAACGGATGCCATAAGCTCCATTACCTTCTCTTCCCACTGTGCGTCACCGTTAAGTGCACCAAGAGCAGAACCGCGGATAACAGGAGCGTTATCTCCGTCAAAGTTGTAGAAGCTAAGAAGTTCACGAACCTCCATCTCTACAAGGTCAATCATCTCAGGGTCGTCAACAATATCAACTTTATTAAGGAAAACTACAATTCTGGGAACGTTTACTTGACGTGCAAGAAGGATGTGCTCGCGTGTCTGAGGCATAGGGCCGTCAGTAGCGGCAACAACCAGGATAGCACCGTCCATTTGGGCAGCACCTGTTACCATGTTCTTAACATAGTCGGCGTGACCAGGGCAGTCAACGTGAGCATAGTGACGATTCTCAGTCTGATACTCAACGTGTGAAGTGTTAATAGTAATACCACGCTCTTTCTCTTCAGGAGCGTTGTCAATTGAATCAAATGAGCGAACTTCAGAGAGACCTTTTCTGGCAAGCACCATTGTGATTGCAGCGGTCAGTGTGGTTTTTCCGTGGTCAACGTGGCCAATGGTGCCTATATTGACGTGCGGCTTGTCCCTTTTAAAAGTTTCTTTTGCCATAATAGTAAAATTAAATATTAATGAATTTATTACACACTTGTAGAGCCGGTGACGGGAATTGAACCCGTGACCTCTTCCTTACCAAGGAAGCGCTCTACCCCTGAGCTACACTGGCTTACTAAGAGCGGAAGACGAGGTTCGAACCCGCGACCCTCAGCTTGGAAGGCTGATGCTCTACCGACTGAGCTACTTCCGCAATAAATAAAAATAAGTGGGGAGAGCAGGATTCGAACCTACGAAGGCGTACGCCAGCAGATTTACAGTCTGCCCCAGTTGGCCACTTTGGTATCTCCCCAATACTGCATTCGTTCAAAAAACTTAGAGCCGATGGAGGGATTCGAACCCCCGACCAGCTGATTACAAATCAGCTGCTCTGGCCAACTGAGCTACATCGGCATTTATTGCTCTTCCCCTTTTAATTTTAGGGACTGCAAAGATATAGGTTTTTGATTAAACTCCAAAAAAAAATCTAAAATTATTGTGAGCCTGTTTTAAAATCCATCTATACTAAAAGCTCAAGTCCAATTTTAAAAGAGAAAAATGCAGCAATCCAGGCAATTGCGATAGTGCTTACAATTGATACTACAGCCCATTTCCAGCTCCCGGATTCCTTCCTAATGGTAAATGCTGTCGCAACGCATGGCATATATAAAAGGGAAAATATCATAAACGAGAGGGCGTTTGCTTTGTTAAAAACCTTCTCTTCTCTTATTCTGGACATGAGCGACGTGTTAAGTTCACCATCCTCTGATTCGTCAGCCTCTGCTTTATAGACTACGCCAAGAGTACTTATGATAAACTCTTTTGCTGTTACACCGGTAACCAGGCTAACCGACATTTTCCAGTCAAATCCCAAAGGTTTCATAGCCGGTTCAAGAACTCTTCCAAAATGTTCCAGATAGGAGACCCTTTCTGTATCCGGATTATTTTTGTCCTTAAGCGGGAAGTAGTCAAGGGCCCAAACTATAATAACAGCAAGGAGAACAACCGTACTTATCTTTTTCAGGTACTCGGAGGCAGCATCCCACATACTGCTGACTGAACGTCCTAGCGACGGTTTTCTGTAAGAGGGCAGGGGGATAGAGTAGTCTTTTATTCCGAAATTGAAAAATATCTTTTTAAAAAGTATAGCCATTAATATACCGGTAATTATACCGCCAAAATAGAGCAGACTCAGAACCATTACCTGATTCTCCGGAAAGAATATGCCTGAAAAGAGAAGAAAAGTAGGGATTCTTGCGCTGCATGGTATATAAGGTATCATTAGCATTGTGAGGATGCGATCTGATTTTCGCTCTATTGTTCTAGTGGCCATAATTGCGGGTACGTTGCATCCAAAACCCATTAAAAGCGGAATAAACGAACTCCCGTGCAGGCCTATATGGTGCATATATTTGTCCATTATCGTCGCTGCCCTGGGAAGATATTCCGTCTCCTGAAGAAGAGAAAGGAAGAAAAATAGAATAAGTATGTTTGGAAGAAACGCCAAAACACTACCTACTCCCATTATAACACCTTGACTCAGAAAGTCGTTGAACCAACCTGCAGCCATGTGGTCTCTGATATAAGCAGCACCCTGATCCATGAGCCACTCAATCCCTTGTTGGGGATACGCACCCAATGTAAAGGTTGAATAGAATATAAACCAAATGATAAAAATAAAGGAGAGTAATCCCCATACAGGGTGAGTGAGGTACCTGTCTAATCTCTGACTTCTACTGTCTTGTGTAGGTTTTAGGTGTCTGTATTTCAGGCCTTTGATTAAATTACCCTTAATCTCAGGCCTTTTGGCCGAGAACTCTGAATCTCCTTTTTTTTCTCTTTCTCTATGGCTCATTTGTAATTGCTTTTAAAATACCCTCTTTGTCGTATCCGCATTCGGCCTTGAGTTCTGGTACTGTACCCTGCTCTATAAAGGTATCAGGAATACCAAGCCCATCTACTTTAACGTCAAGAGATCTTGAGGCAATAAACTCGGATATGGCTGAAAATAAGCCTCCTACTACTGTGCCGTCCTCAATTGATATTATTCTTTTGCACCTTTCTGCTGCTTTAAGAACAAGCTCCTCGTCAAAAGGTTTAAGGAATCTCATATCAATATGCATAGGGTTATAGCCTTTTAACCTAGCCTCAGCAATAGCCTCAGCTGCATCATTTCCCACTGTGCCTAAACTTATTACAGCGACTTTACTGCCATCAGAAAGGACTCTCCCTTTGCCCGGTTCAATTGCTTCAAATGGGGCCCCTCTCCATGATACCCCCTCGCCATATCCGCGAGGATATCTTATAGTTGACATACCCCAGTCATGAAGCTGTGCTGAGTAAAGCATATTTCTCAGTTCAAGCTCATTCATAGGAGCGGCTATTATCATTCCCGGAATACATCTCATGTAGGCTAAATCATATGCTCCATGGTGAGTTGCACCGTCCTCTCCCACAAGTCCGCCCCTGTCCAGACAGAAGACAACCTTAAGGTTTTGTGTTGCAACATCGTGTATAACGCTGTCATATGCTCTCTGCATAAAGCTGGAGTATATATTGCAATAGGGGAGAAGTCCCTTGGCAGCCATCCCGGCGGAAAATGTAACTGCGTGCTGCTCTGCAATGCCTACATCAAAAGATCTTTCAGGAATCTCCTTCATGACTATGTTCATAGAGCAACCGGTTGGCATTGCCGGAGTTACTCCAACTATCTTTTTGTTTTGCCTAGCAAGTTCAAGAAGAGTTTCACCAAAAACATCCTGATACCTGTCTGCAGATTGATTTCCATTTGATCTTCTCTTCCCTGTGTTTTTGTCAAAATTCCCGGGAGAGTGCCATACTACCTGATCATCCTCAGCGGGTTTGTAACCTTTACCCTTTTTTGTAACAATATGCAGTAGTTTTGGCCCGCTAATCTCTTTTAGCTGAGATATAGTCTCAAGCAACTGTTCAGTATTATGTCCATCTATAACTCCAAAATATCTGAATCCAAGAGACTCAAATACAGAGCCTGACTTAAAGAAGGCAGCCTTTGTGCTAAAGAGGAACTTCCCGGCCAGAGATCTTAACTTGTCTGAACCGAGGTATTTCCACACCCTGTTTTTTGTTTTATTGTAAAAATGGGATGTAGTGAACTTTAGAAGGTAGTTATGCATAGCCCCGACATTTGGGTCTATTGAGATTTGGTTATCGTTCAGGATAACCAGTATATTGTTTTTATGAGCTCCTGCATTGTTAAGCCCTTCATATGCAAGTCCTCCTGTCAGCGCACCGTCTCCAATTATCGCAACAACCTGTTCGTTGCTACCCTCCAGCTCAGAAGCAACTGCCATTCCAAGTGCAGCCGATATTGATGTTGATGAATGTCCTACTCCAAATGCATCATAAGGAGATTCACTTATTTTCGGGAAGCCGCTGATGCCTTTGTATTTTCTGTTGTTTATAAAGGCATCTCTTCTGCCGGTAAGAATCTTGTGAGCATAGGCCTGGTGACCCACATCCCATATAATTTTATCCTTTGGGGCATTATAAATATAATGCAGGACTACAGTAAGCTCAACAGTTCCAAGACTCGCCCCGATATGGCCGGGGTTCTCCGCACATGAGGATATTATAAACTCTCTTAATTCTGAACACAGCTCTGGCAGCTGATCTGGTGAGAGCCTTTTGATATCTGAGGGAGAGTCTATTTTGTCAAGATATTTCATGTCTATAATCTACCTATTTTCTATTAACAACCATCTCCGCTGTTTGTTGGGAGACCCGTGATGAAAAACACGGCAAGTTACAACATATTTCTCATATGGAACCGACAAAAGTTTATTTTGCAAATAGGATAAAAAGTAATAGTTTAGCTAAACCTTAATAAACTTAACTAATCTAAAATAATTAACTGTGGAGACAAAATCGCTTCTGTTGAAGGACAGGTTTTTTATCAGGTGGTCAGTCCTGATTCTGCTTGCCCTGATGATGTTTTTTGCCTATATGTTTGTGGATGTTCTCTCACCCCTTCAGAGCCTTTTGGAGAGTCAGAGGGGCTGGACACCTGAAAACTACGGCACATTTGCAAGTTCTGAGTATTTTCTGAATGTATTTGCCCTTTTCCTGATTTTTGCAGGCGTAATTCTTGACAAAATTGGAGTCCGCTCCTCAGCACTTCTTTCCGGAGCTCTTATGGTTGCCGGAGCATCGCTGAAATACTATGCAGTAAGTCCTGCTTTTGCGGGAACAGGACTGGAGGTATGGCTTGGCAGCTGGTGGTCTTCATTCCCTGCATCGGCAAAGCTGGCCTCACTAGGATTTATGGTTTTTGGCTGCGGAGTTGAAATGGCCGGAATAACAGTATCTAAAGGTATTGTGAAATGGTTTAAGGGAAAAGAGATGGCTCTGGCTATGGGTATTGAAATGGCCATTGCAAGATTGGGTGTTTTTGCCGTTTTCAGAATCTCTCCAAGGATTGCCGAGAGGTATTCAGAGCTGAGTGCACCTGTTTTGTTTGTCGTTATACTTCTTCTGATAGGCCTTATCTGTTTTATGGCATACTTCTTCTTTGACAAGAGGCTTGAGAAGCAACTTGGCGAGAGAGGTGATGAGCCGGAAGAGCCTTTTAAAGTTAGCGATCTTGGAATTCTTTTTACCAGTAAGACCTTCCTGATAGTTGCCGGCCTTTGTGTACTTTACTACTCGGCAATATTCCCGTTTCAGAAATTTGCCGCCAATATGCTAGAGTGCAGATTGGGCATATCAAATACGGATGCCAGTGATATTTTTTCATATTTTCCGCTCGGAGCAATGTTACTCACTCCTCTTCTTGGAGGATTTCTGGACACAAGGGGAAAGGGTGCTACTATGCTAATGCTTGGAGCAATTCTGATGACAGCATGCCATCTTGTATTCGCTCTGACTCCTGATGCTCTCTTCACTAAACCTGTAGCATATTCAGCAATTGTACTTCTTGGCGTTAGCTTTTCGCTTGTTCCGGCTGCCTTGTGGCCCTCTGTACCTAAGTTAGTTGAGAACAGATACCTTGGCAGCGCATATTCTGTCGTGTTCTGGATTCAGAATATTGGACTTATGGTATTTCCAATGCTTATTGGCTGGGCTCTTGCCCAATCAAACAAAGGAGTAACCAATCCGCTTGAATATGATTATACTGTACCTATGCTTATCTTTTCATCACTTGGTATATTTGCATTTGGACTTGCAATATGGCTTAAGGCAGAGGATAAGAGAAAAGGATATGGTTTGGAACTCCCTAATATTGAGAAGTAATTCAATTTAACTAAATAAACCCCACTAAATTAAACCAAATGAATTCAGCATTAAAACTACTGAAAGATTCAAAGAGCGCCAGATGGATTGTGTTGCTCTCACTCTCAATCCCAATGTTTGCATCCTATTTTTTTGACGACCTCTTTACCACAATTTCCCACATTTTTCAAAATCCAGATATGGTAGCACTTGGCTGGAATATCAGCGATTATGGATTCTATGGCGGAGCATATTCTCTGCTGTGTGTGTGGGGAGGATTAGTTATTTGCGGAATGCTCCTGGATAAATGGGGTGTAAGAATTACCGGATCGCTCTTTGTAGGGCTTATGGTTATCGGATCAATAATTGTTGTCTATGCAATATCAGAGAGCTTCTCTCAAAGTTCACTGGCAATCTGGCTAGGCCGATTCTTTACAAAACCCTCTCTGGCTCTTGCATATGCCGGATGCGCAATTTTCGGACTTGGCAGTGAAATAGCCGGTGTGGCAGTTACAAGATCTATTGCAAAATGGTTTAAAGGAAAGGAGATGGCTTTGGCAATGGGCCTTCAACTTGCGTTGGCAAGGCTGGGAACAGCTACGGCTCTTATAGTAGTCCCAAGGCTTGTTAATATTGATCAAAGCTTTGTCCCTTTTTCAGAGACCAGCAAGCCGGCTGTAGTAGGCTTAATCCTTATGACTGTTGCTTTGGCTCTTTGGGGATTTTTCCTTATTATGGACAGCAAACTAGACAGGCAGACTGCAGATGAAGCGAGAAGGAACAATACAGAAACAGTTAAAGAGGATAAATTCAAGTTTTCAGATATTTTTAAAATTCTCGGAAACAAGCATTTTATACTTGTCTCTTTGCTTTGCGTTTTCTTCTATGCATGTATAATCTCCTTTAGAAGATTTGCTACTACAATCATAATTCCAAGGTTTGAAATTGATAGTGAGATTGCATCATTAATGGTCTCTCTCATTCCTTTTTCTACTATGATATTTACTCCTATCTTTGGTTCATTGGTGGATTCAAAGGGTAAGGCTACAAGATTTATGATTCTTGGCTCTTTCCTTGTGCTTGTTTCTCACCTGATTATCGGATTTGCTCCCGGCGAACCAATATTCGGTTATGCAGGTATTGCAATCATGGGGGTTGCTTATGCACTTGTTCCTGCAGCTATGTGGCCTTCGGTTCCAAAGATTATCCCTGAAAAGAATCTTGGAACTGCATACTCACTCATTTACTGGATTCAGAATATGGGGATGTTACTTGTGCCAATAGTAGTTGGAATAATCATTGCAAGAACTACTGAGTCAGTTGCTGATCCTTTAGAGGCAGGTGTTAGATCTGCTGTAAATGCCGAGTACTTCTTTATATTTTTATCATTAATTGCAATAGTTGTGTCTTTTATACTTGGAAGATCTTCCGATAGAAATCCTCAACTTGCACTTGATGTGCCTAATAAAAAGAAAAAATAGTAAGAATCTATTTCTGACTATCTATTAACAAAGGAGGCTGACCAAAATATATTTGGTCGGCCTCCTTTGTTATATCAGCAATCTGTGTCAGCTAAGTAAAATGTTGGCTCCCGAAGAGTGAACTGCACTTTTTACTCCCGGACACTCTTTTTCTCCATATTGGCAAATTGAAGTCTGTATCCCATCTTTTTATCTATGTATTTCAGGATAAGTGCAATAATTATTGAGAGGGAGCATACTGCAGCAAATATTGTCATGGTTAGGGTGTAATCATACTTGTTTACTACAACTCCATCCTTTACGACAGTGCCGACTACACTATAGTTATTGAGAACATAGCCGACCAGAATTGGAACAATCATTAATCCAATATTTTGGATGTAATAGGTAAGAGCATACGTAGTCCCAAGTTGTCTTTCAGGTATTATCTTTGCCAGGGATGGCCACATGGCTGAGGGCACCATTGAAAAAGCGATTCCCAGAAGGACCATCAATATTATAGCCATCCACCACTGATTGATGAAAGGCATTGCAAACAGAGTGTGTACTGTTGTAAGCAACAGAGCTCCACCAATCATCAGATCTGCACCATGACCGATTTTATCATATATCCTGCCAAATAGCGGAGTAAGAACTATAGCTCCGAATGGTAACATGCTGGGTATTAGCCCGGATAGCTTTGGATCAACACCAAATTTGAACTCCATCATGCCGGCGGCATATTTAAGGAAGGGGAATACGGCAGAGTAGAAAAGAACACACAATAATGCAATAAGCCAGAATCCCTTGTTATTTAAAATAGCCTTAACATCTTTAATGTTGAATGACTCCTCTTTTTCTGCACCTGAGGCCTTTATCTGAGCATCAAGCCTTTTATCATAAATGGTGTAAACAGCAAAAGCGAGCAGTCCCACTATCAGGAGGCTCAACCCAAACAATACAGAGGTGCTAACATTTGAAAAACGGGAAGCGATCATTGGGGAGAATGCCAATGCAGCTGCGGAGCCTAAGCGGGCAAGCGACAGCTGCATGCCCATTGCCAGGGCAAGCTCTTTACCCTTAAACCACTTAACTACCGTTTTGCTTACAGTAATACCAGCCACCTCAGCTCCAACTCCATAAATTCCAAATCCCACAACAGCCCATACCACCTGCATCTTATATTCGCTTCCAAAGAAGACCATAGAACTCTGAAGCAGGGAATCGTTTGATACTGCCCAATATTTTAGAGCAATTCCCCCAACCATCAATATGCAGGACATTATCCCGCTAAATCTGATGCCTTTACGATCAAGGATAAGGCCTCCGAAAATCAGCATCCCTAAAAAGACATTGAATATTGAGTAAGAACCGGAAAACCATCCATATTCAGAGGGATTCCACTGATTATGCCTCTCAAGCATTGTCTGAAGGGGAGAGAATACATCTGAAGCTACATAGGCTGCAAACATTGTGAATGCAACAAGAATCAATACCAGCCATCTGGTCATGGCTGAATCTCTGAGGTGTGGTGTATTAATATTCATCTGAAAATGGTTTGATCTCTGTCCGGGCCTACGGAGATTATTTTGATAGGAACTCCTGTCTCTTTCTCAATAAATCTTACATAGGTCATGAATTCAAAAGGCAGATCACTCTCCTCTGTAATTTTTGTGAGGTCTCTTTTCCAGCCTTTAAACTCCTTATAAACAGGCTCAACTTCAGCGAATGTATCAAATGGAACTTCGTTTGATTCAGCTCCGTCAACAAGATATCCGGTGGCAACCTTGATAGTGTCAAATGTGTCCATAACATCTGATTTCATCATTATTAGTTGCTCCACACCATTTATCATAATTGCATATTTCAGTGCAACCAGGTCAAGCCATCCTGTTCTTCTCGGGCGACCTGTAGTTGCCCCAAACTCAAAACCGAGCCTTCTGAGTTCTTCTCCTGTATGGTCGTTTAGTTCTGTCGGAAAGGGACCAGAGCCGACCCTTGTGCAGTATGCTTTAAATATTCCGGATACCACGCCTATCTTTGATGGAGATACTCCAAGACCGGTGCATGCTCCTGCACAGGTTGTTGTTGAGGAGGTGACAAATGGATATGAACCAAAATCAACATCAAGCAACGAACCTTGTGCGCCCTCTGCCAGCACCCTCTTATTCTCGGCAAGCAAACCGTTTATAAGATACTCTCCGTCAACAAGATTGAAGCCTTTTAAATACTCAATTGCTTCCAGCCACTCAGCCTCTCTCTCATTAATATCATAAGTGTAGTCAAATTGCTTAAGAAACGAGATATGTTTACTCTTGAGTGATCCAAACCGCTCAAGAAAATTGTCGGCCAATATATCGCCTACTCTAAGTCCGTTTCTTCCGGTTTTATCCATATATGTAGGACCTATTCCTTTTAAAGTAGAGCCAATTTTTGAAGCCCCTTTTGAAGCCTCTGACGCAGCATCAATTATCCTGTGTGAGGGTAGTATAAGATGTGCCTTTTTTGAAATTTGAATCCTCTCTCTTACAGGAACACCATTAGTCTCTATCTGAAGGCACTCCTCTCTGAAAATTATCGGGTCAATAACCACTCCGTTTCCTATAATGTTAAGCGTCCCTTTTCGGAAAACTCCAGATGGAATGGTATGGAGGACAAATTTTTTATCCTCAAAATGCAGAGAGTGGCCGGCATTTGGCCCTCCCTGAAATCGGGCAACAACAGGGTAGCCCTTGGCCAGTACATCCACAATCTTACCCTTACCCTCGTCGCCCCACTGCAGGCCTAGAACAACATCAACTTTCATAAAGTCTATAAATTATTAAAATGGTAGATCCCCATTATCCTGGGGTATTATTTCCTGAATATTAGGCTGAGTATTAACAGCAGCGGAGTCATCCTGTTTACGGCCAAGAATCTGCAATGTGTCTGCGACAATCTCTACGGTATATTTCATTTGGCCGCTCTTATCCTCCCAGCTTCTAGATCTTAGCCTCCCTTCAATGAAAAGCTGAGACCCTTTTTTTACATATTTCTCACACCTCTCAGCAAGAGACCTCCAGCATACAATGTTATGCCATTCGGTCTGCTCTTGCATCTCTCCGGATTTGTCCCTGTACCTCTCAGTAGTAGCCAGGGATAATCGGGCCATAACAGAGCCTCCCTCAAGATGGCGCACTTCAGGGTCCTTACCGACATTGCCGATAAGCATAACTTTGTTTAGTGACATAATTATAAGATTTTTTACTCAGTCACAAAGATAGCAAATTTTACCAATTGGCAGCCATCTTTTCCATAGCCTCAATATTGGGTTTTCTGCCTGTAAAAATTAAAAATGAATATACAGCTTGATTGATTAACCAGGCTATTCCACTTATATAAATTCCCCCCTCTCTCTTAACGGCGGAATTTAGCGAAGGGTTTTTATAACGAGCTTCAAGTACTATTTTGTTGCTGAAATCAAGTCCCGAGAGCAATGTGTGTTTTACAGGAAGGGTATCCACAATTACATCAGACTCTTTTGCACACTCCATTACATCTTTCAGGTTGCAATAACCCATTCCTTTGGATATTGTATGAGGTTCGGCTTTGAATGCCTCCCTGTTTGAGACAGTCACATCCAGGCCCATATCCTGGAGTGCTACAGCAGCTGCTTTTCCGGCACCTCCGTAGCCGATTACTAGAGCAGACATGCCCATTTTTACATACCCCTGCAGAGAACCGGTTACTCCAAAATAATCTGTATTGAATGCATGAATTTTTTCTCCTTCAAACATTAGAAGGTTAATTGCAAGAATTCGCTCTGAATACACGTCATAAACATCCACATACTTATCTATGTCCTCTTTGAAGGGAGTTGTTACATTAATCCCTTTAAAATCATTTAATAATGCAAACTCTAATCCCTTCTCTAGTGAACTGAAGTCTAGCAACTCATAAGTATCTCTTTTTGAATTGTAGGCCGCTTTGAATAGCTGTGGACTCTTGCTGTGTGAAATTGATTCGCCTAAAAGACCAAATCTCATCTCTCTCCTCCTCCCGTTTTTAATTATTTAAAATTTCTTTGTCTCAGAGCTTCAAAACAAATAATTGCCGTTGAGACAGATACGTTAAGTGAATCTAGTTCGCCTCTCATTGGAATCTTTACTCTTTTGTCCGCCCTCTCTCTCCAAAACTCCTTAAGCCCATCTGCCTCTGTTCCCATTACTATAGCCATGGGTGAGCGCATATCACTTAGGTGATACCACTCAGATGCCTGAAGCTCTGCTGTAAATATAGATATTTTATTTTTTTTAAGCCATTTGTAAGCGTCTTCAGATGTACATGAGATCACTTGATTTGTAAAAATCCCTCCCAGGCTGGATCTGATAATGTTTGGATTGAAAAGATCTGTCAGGGGGTCGCAGACTATTACTGCATCCGCCATTGCAGCGTCAGCTGTTCTTAAAACTGCTCCAAGGTTACCAGGCTTTTCAACAGCTTCAAGCAATATAATCAGAGGGTTGTCACTTAGCTTTACATCGCTTAGCTTCATCTCTCTCTCTCTTACTATTGCAATTATTCCCTCAGTTGTTCCTCTGTAGGCAATTTTCTGATAGAGGTCGGCAGAGACCCTGTGTATGTGTTCAGCTTTCAAGGATTCACACATGGTTTCACCTGACATTCCAGCCACTATGTATAGAGAGTGAAACTCAAAAGAGGCCTTTGCGGCTGCAGAGCACTCTCGGGCACCCTCAATTACAAAGAGACCTCTCTTCCTCCTCTCTGAAGATTTTGAGGAGAGAGAGAGGAGCTCTTTAATCCTTGGATTCTGAGCAGATGTTATGATAGTTTCATTCATTCTTTGCCTGTGGCTTCTCCGGCCTCATCTGAGGGAAGAATAACACATCCTGTATAGATGAAGAATTTGTCATGAACATTGTAAGTCTGTCTATTCCTATACCCATTCCTGATGTAGGGGGCATACCGTACTCAAGTGACCTTACAAAATCCATATCAATAAACATAGCCTCATCGTCTCCCTTGTCTTTAAGCTTAACCTGCTCCTTAAATCTTTCAAGCTGGTCTATTGGGTCATTAAGCTCGCTATATGCATTTGCAAGCTCTTTGCCGTTAACAAAAAGTTCAAACCTCTCCGTCAGTGCCGGATTAGAGCGATGCCTCTTGGTAAGGGGAGAGGTCTCCACAGGGTAGTCTGTAATAAATGTAGGCTGAATAAGGTGATCTTCACAATACTCACCAAAAATTGCGTCAATTAGCTTACCAACTCCCATGCTCTTTGATACAGGTACATTGAGTCTGCCACAAACCTCTCTTAGCTCCTCTTCGTTCATTCCCGATACATCAACGCCGGCGTACTCCTTTATTGCTTCCAGCATAGGTAGTCTGCGGAACGGAGCTTTGAAGTCAATCTCCTTATCTCCTAATTGTACCTTGGTTGTCCCGTGAAGAGTCATCGCAACCCTCTCAATCATCTTCTCAACAAACTCCATCATCCAGAAGTAATCTTTGTATGCCACATAGATTTCCAGAACTGTAAACTCAGGGTTATGTGTACGGTCCATCCCTTCATTTCTGAAGTCCTTTGCAAACTCGTAAACACCAGTATATCCACCTACAATCAGCCTCTTTAGGTATAGTTCGTTTGCAATCCTCAGATAGAGCGGAATGTCAAGTGCATTGTGATGTGTGATGAAGGGTCTTGCTGTTGCTCCTCCCGGTATAGGCTGTAGTATAGGTGTTTCCACCTCCATATATCCGTGTTCGTTGAAGAAGCTCCTCATTGTGTTCATGATCTGGGTCCTCTTCATAAAAGTCTCCCTTACCTGAGGATTAACAATCAGATCAACATAGCGCATTCTGTATCTTAGTTCCGGATCTGAAAATGCATCGTATTTCTGCCCATCCTTCTCCTTAACTATAGGTAGAACCCTAAGCGACTTACTAAGCACAGTAAGCTCTTTGGCATGTATTGAAAGTTCCCCGGCCTGTGTAATAAATGCATAACCCTTTATCCCTACTATATCTCCTATATCAAGCAGTTTTTTGAAGACTGTGTTGTACATTGTCTTATCCTCTCCCGGGCAAATCTCGTCCCTTTTGACATATATCTGTATTCGTCCTCTCTCATCCTGGATCTCCATAAATGCAGCGGCACCCATTATCCTTCTGGTCATTATCCTGCCTGCAATGGAAATATCCTTTAAATTTTCCTTTTCAGGATCGTACTGCTCCCTGATTTGACTGGTTGTAATATTTATATCGTAAGCGGCTGCAGGGTAGGGGTCAATCCCAATCTCCCTCATCGCCTTCAGCGAATCTCTTCTTATTATTTCCTGCTCGCTGAGCTCTGTGTAATCCATACAATTGAAGATTTTATTAAAGTGCAAAAGTAGGTTTTTTTATCTACTTTTTGAAATATAATAGTTATCTTTGTCAGGATATGGCACTGGATAAGCAATGGATAGTAAAGGAGCCGGGAAACCCGGCATTAGTTCGTAAACTCGCTGAGGACCTGGGAGTAGATGAAGCGTTGGCAAATTTGCTGGTTCAGAGGAATATAAAGACTTTCGCAGAGGCAAAGTCTTTTTTTCGCCCCAAACTTGAGGAGTTGCATGATCCGTTCCTGATGAAGGATATGGACAAGGCTGTAGAGAGACTGGACAAGGCTCTTACGGACAATGAAAAAATCCTTGTTTACGGAGATTATGATGTTGACGGAACAACAGCTGTTGCGCTGGTGTTTTCTTTCCTCAGAAATCATCACAAAAATCTTGGATATTACATACCTGACAGATATAATGAGGGATATGGCGTATCCTACAAAGGGATTGACTGGGCACATGAGAACGGTTACACGCTTATTATTGCTCTTGACTGTGGAATTAAAGCGGTAGAAAAGGTTGCCTATGCCCAGACTCTGGGAATTGATTTTATAATTTGTGACCACCACCTGCCAGACGACCGTCTTCCTGATGCAGTGGCTGTTTTGGATCCTAAAAGGTCAGACTGCTCATACCCTTTTGATGACCTTTCAGGTTGCGGAGTGGGATTCAAGTTTATGCAGGCCTTTGCTTCCCTTAGAAATCTTGATTTCAGTGAGCTCATTCCTCTGATGGATCTGTTGGTTGTAAGCATAGCATCAGATCTGGTGCTTATGACAGGTGAAAACAGAATTCTTGCCCACTTTGGACTTAAACAGTTAAATGAAAATCCAAGAAAAGGTCTTCTGTCAATTATCAAACTGTCAGGCCTTGAAAAGCATATTATTACAATTGATGATATAGTATTCAAAATAGGGCCGAGGATTAACGCGGCCGGGAGGATGGAGTCCGGAAAGACTGCCGTTGATCTTTTAATTAGCCGCAATGATGTTGAGGCAAAAAATATAGGGGATACAATAAATACTCATAATAACGACAGAAAAAGCATTGACAGGGAGATTACCCAGGCAGCAATAGAGATGGCTGCCACAGCAAAAGACTATGCTGAGAGAAACTCAACTGTCCTTTATAATCCATCCTGGCACAAAGGTGTTCTTGGCATTGTAGCCTCCAGACTTGTTGAAACATATTATCGTCCTACCATAGTGCTAACTGAGTCTAATGGGTATATTACCGGATCTGCCAGAAGTATTCCCGGCTTTGACCTCTATGAGGCAATAGAGAGCTGCTCAGATCTTCTTGTTAACTTTGGAGGGCACATGTATGCAGCAGGTTTAACTCTAGAAGAGAAAAATTTTGCTCAATTCTGCACAAGATTTGAAGATTTTGTAAAGAATAAGATTACTAAGGAGCTGCTTACTCCTATCGTTAATATTGATACATATCTTGAATTCAGGCAGATTACCCCTAAATTCTTTAGAATATTAAAGCAGTTTCAGCCATTTGGTCCGGGTAATATGTCGCCCGTCTTTATTACAGAGAATGTCTATGACAATGGCAATGGAAGAAGAGTAGGTTCTGAAGCCGGACACCTTAAACTGGAACTGATACAGGAGGATGAGCCCCACAGGCATATCTCGGCAATTGCATTTAACAGGGCAGAACATTTTGAGCATTTAAGATCAGGTAATGCTGTAGATATTTGCTATTCAATAGCAGAGAACTATTACAGAGGCATAGCCAATATTCAGCTAAGGGTAAAAGATATAAAGCTCAGAGAGGAGATTATATAGAATCCATTATTATAGTAAGTATCTCTCTAAGACTCTTCTCATCCACGTCAACCGTCAATTTTGCAGCGGTTTCGTAACCTGGCTTCCTGTCTTTATAAAGTCTGGCAATCTCCAGTTTCAAGTCAGAATCGTTTTTATCCATAACCAAGGGTCTGCTTTTGCGTGCCTTGGTAAGACGTTTTGCAATGGTATCAACTGATGCCTTTAGATATATACAGAATGTTCTAGATGTTACTAAATCTCTGTTTTTTTGAGACAGAAGTGCTCCCCCTCCTAATGAAACCACTAAAACTTTCTCGGAGCAATTTTCAATTAAATCAGCGAGATAGGCTTCTTCTAACTCTCTGAAATAGCTCTCCCCGTTTTGCTGAAATATTTGTTCAATACTATTATCCTCTCCAAGCTCTATAAGTGTGTCAAGATCGGCACATCTGCAATAGAGAAGAGATGCTAACTTTGAGGCAATTGTGCTCTTGCCTACTCCCATAAAACCTGTGAGAGTAATTATCATAACTAGAAAAGAGTTGGAGAGTCATCGGGAACCGGGGCTTGTTGTTCGTCTGCTCCTGTTATAGGTTCGTCAATTTCATCAATCTCTTTTTGCAAGGGCTCTATAAATTTTACAGACTCCACCTCAAAGTTTGTAACCCGTTTTCCTTTAGCACGAATGCTTTTACCCGCAATGAATGTCTCCACATCAATAATCTCTTTTGCTCTTTTTGCATGTTTTCCTCCGAAGGTAATTTCAATCTGAGGGTATTTATCAGAGGATATATCTAAAAGATAACTTCCGGGAGCTTCTGAGATAAAAGGCAGAACAATGTTGTCGTTAGGTTCAAATGGGAATCGTTTAACATAATAACAAGAGAGTTCACCATCATAGTATATTGCAGTGTAGAGTTTTTGAGTGTCAAGCTTCTCTACAATTTTCAGATCTCCCTGATAGCGGTTGCTTAGGTCAAAATTCGTTGTGTAGTACTCGCCATTTTTACAAATAGCCAATATATGATCCCCTTGCAGATACTCGCCAAGGTAAATTCCTCTTGAGTCAGTGTTAAGTCTGTTAATATCTGTGTCAAACCAGATTGCCTGCCCGCCAAATTGTGAAACTCCTTTTGACTTCAGCTGAATTTTATGGACAGGATTTCTGCTGAAGACATTTCCTTTTGACCCTCTGTTCTTTATCGCCAGAGTAGAAAAGTCATATTCAAAAATCAATTTTTTGAGCTTAGGTCTAGGTTTCAGGAAGACCTTCAGAATCTCGGCCTCTCCGTTAGGATTTGCAGTAAACCATAGTATCTGCGAACCATCTCTTCCCTGAGTAAGATCATACTCCTTGTCCCTTGTTATGCTTGTAACGGCAAAACGTTTGACAAAATATTCGCCACTCTTCCCGTGTCTGTAAACTGCGTTATAAACAGTTCTTTCGTCGTTTTTCTTGAAGACCCCTACATGTATGATTCCCTTTCCTACAAATGCTTTGTCCTGAATTTTGGTTACCAGATATTTTCCATTAGAGAGGAATATTATAATATCATCAATATCTGAACATTCGCAAACAAAATCAGCATTCTCATCCCTTCTCAGATCCATTCCTACAAACCCCTCGTCTCTGTTGGCATACAGTTTTGCATTTGCTGCCACAACTTTTGTGGCCTCAATTGTCTCAAAACTGGTTATTATGGTTTTTCTTGGAAACCTCTCTCCGTATTTTTTCTTAAGCTGCTGGAAATATTTTATTGTATAAGAATTTAGATTCTCCAGATTGTTCCTGACCTCAGCCATCTCATCTTCCATTTTTTTAATGGAGTCTTCAAGTGCCTTTAGATCAAACATTGATATCTTTCTTACCGGCTTTTCGACCAGTTTAAGAACATCCTCTCTTGTTACGGGCTTACGCAGCCTCTCTTGATACGCTAAAAGTTCTCTCTCAATATTATCAAGCTGATCTCTCCATGTCTCAGTTTTTTGCTCCAGCTCTTTGTAAATTTTCTCTTCAAAGAATATCTTTTCAAGAGAGGTGTAGTGCCATGAGTCTTCTAGTTCAGAAAGCCGTATCTCCAGCTCCAGCCTCAATAGACTTTTGGTGTATTCTGCGTTGTGGCGGAGAATTTCGTCCACACCAATGAAACATGGATGGCTATCCTTGATTACGCAGGAGTTTGGTGAAATTGAGACCTCACAATCAGTAAATGCGTATAGTGCATCAATAGTCTTGTCCGGGGATACTTCGTTATGAAGATGGACTACTATCTCAGCACCGGAAGATGTGTTGTCATCAACTTTTCTGATTTTTATCTTACCCTTGTCATTCGCCTTAAGGATAGACTCAATAAGTTTTCCTGTGGTTTGACCGAATGGTATCTCTGTAATGGCAAGGGTCCTCTTATCAACCTTTGTTATTTTGGCTCTTACTTTAACCGCCCCGCCTCTCAGACCCTGATTGTATTTACTGCAATCTGCAAGACCGCCTGTAGGGAAATCAGGCAAGATTATGAACTCCTTATTATTTAGATAGGCAATACAACCATCTATAAGCTCGTTAATATTATGAGGGAGAATTTTTGATGCTAGTCCTACGGCAATACCCTCTACACCTTGCGCTAAAAGCAGTGGAAATTTAACGGGGAGGTTGACTGGCTCCTGATTTCTCCCGTCATAAGAGGGCATCCACTCTGTTGTCTTGGGGTTAAAGACTACCTCATTTGCAAATTTGCTGAGTCTGGCCTCTATATACCTTGGGGCAGCTGCACTGTCTCCTGTCAGAGTATTACCCCAGTTGCCCTGGCAGTCAACCAACAGATCCTTTTGACCTAACTGAACAAGGGCATCCCCTATAGATGCATCCCCGTGTGGATGGAATTGCATTGTATGGCCAATAATATTGGCCACTTTATTGTATCGCCCGTCATCCATCCTCTTCATGGAGTGCAGGATTCTTCTCTGCACGGGTTTCAGACCATCATTGATATGAGGTACTGCCCTCTCAAGTATAACATAAGACGCATAGTCAAGGAACCAATCTTTGTACATTCCTGTAAGTTTGTACTTCTTGTCTCCCTCATTAATCAGTTTGTCGTACTTGCTGTTCTCAGATGATTCGGAAATGTCGTCAGACTCCTCCTGAAGTTCGGGTTCGTAGTCAAGGTCGGGGGTGCTCATTCTGGAATTTGGATTTTTTAGTCTTGTATGTATCCAAACTGTTTGAGTTTTCTTTTATCTTCTCTCCAGTCCGGATTTACCTTTACAAATATCTGCAAAAAAACCTTTTTTTCAAAAAAGGATTCCATATCCTTTCTTGCAAGAGTGCCCACCTTTTTGATAGCAGAGCCTGCTTTGCCTATTATTATTCCTTTCTGCGAGTCGCGCATTACATTTATGACTGCTTCAATGGAATAGAGCTCAGGACCCTCTTTGAATGAGTCAATTGTTACTTCGGTTGAGTATGGGATCTCTTTGTCGTAAGTGAGTAAAATCTTTTCTCTTATTATTTCAGAAGCAAAAAAGCGAAGATTTCTGTCAGTGAACACATCTTTATCGTACCACGCCGGGCTTTCGGGAATTAGTTCAATAATTCTAGACAGAAGGGGAGATACATTGAACTTCTCCTGGGCAGATACTGGAAAAATCTCTGCTCTGGGAACCAGTTCTCTCCATCTCTCATACAGGGCCTCCAGATCTGATTGACTGGATAAATCTATCTTGTTGATGATTAATAGTACAGGAGATGCAACTCTGTTTAATTTTTCAATATACTCCTCATTTTTTGTACTCTTCTCAACTACATCTGTTACATACAGAATAACATCTGCATCACCAATTGCTGTCTCTACAAAATTCATCATACTCTCCTGAAGTTTGTAGCTGGGTCTGAGTATACCCGGAGTGTCGGAAAAGACAAGCTGATAGTCATCCCCGTTCACAATACCCATAATTCTATGCCTTGTAGTCTGGGCCTTAGCTGTTACTATAGAGAGTTTCTCGCCGACAAGTGCATTCATAAGGGTAGATTTGCCAACATTTGGATTACCAATAATGTTGACAAATCCAGACTTGTGAATTTTGTTTGCACTACTATTCATATGAGCCCATTTTGAGCATAGCTACTTCAGTCTCGTTCAAGAAGCGCCACTGACCTCTTCTAAGGTTCTTCTTTGTAAGACCAGCGAAGTAAACTCTGTCAAGGCGTTTTACTTTGTATCCAAGGTGTTCAAATATTCTTCTTACCACCCTGTTCCTTCCTGAATGAATCTCAAGTCCTACCTGACTATTGTCTTCATCAACATATGACAATGAGTCTGCATGGATCTCTCCATCCTCAAGTATAATTCCCTTAAGAATCTCGTCAAAATGCGGCTTTGACAGATTTTTGTCAAGAACAACGTGATATATTTTTTTCCTGTTATTTGACGGATGGGTAAGTTTATCAGCCAGCTCTCCGTCATTTGTAAGTAAAAGGACACCAGTTGTCTGTTTGTCAAGCCTGCCTACAGGATAAACCCTTTGGGGACATTTTCCAGATATAAGCTCCATAACGGTTTTCTCAGCGTTTGGATCAGATAGGGTTGTTACAAAATCTTTAGGTTTATTCATTACAATATAGACCTTCTCCTCTCCTTTAAGTCTCTCTCCGTTAAATCTGATATCGTCTGATGGATTTACCCTTACTCCCAGTTGAGTAATAATCTCGCCATTCACAGTCACAAGTCCTGCCTCAATGTATTCATCTGCCTCTCTGCGTGAACAGATACCTGAATTTGCAATAAATTTATTAAGCCTTACCAGTCCGTCCTCCCTCTTCTTAGATGTAGGCTTCTTCTTAATTACTCTTTTAGGTGACTCAAAGGAACCTCTTCTGTATGAAGGTTTGTCGTCTGAAGAACCTCTTCTGTATGAAGGTTTGTCGTCTGAGGAACCTCTTCTGTATGAAGGTTTGTCGTCTGAGGAACCTCTTCTGTATGAAGGTTTGTCGTCTGAAGAGCCTCTTCTGTATGAAGGTTTGTCGTCTGAAGAGCCTCTTCTGTATGAAGGTTTGTCGTCTGAAGAACCTCTTCTGTATGAAGGTTTGTCGTCTGAAGAACCTCTTCTGAATGAAGGTCTTGAGTCTAATGATGACCTCCTGAATGATGGCTTCTCATCTGATGATGACCTCCTGAATGATGGCTTTTCGTCTGATGATGACCTGCCTGGCGATTCTCTTCTTGATGAGGACTTTGAGGATGTGCCTCTTCCGTATGCTGATTTCTCTCCTGATGAGCTGCGCCCTCTCTTTGTTGGCTCTGTTGACCTCCCGGCCTCAGAACTCTTTTTTAGTTCAATTTTTCTCATTGATGTATTATTCGGGTGCAAATGTATGTTTTTAAGATAGATTTTCCTACTTTTACATCCTTATTAAGCAATTTCCCGGAATTATGAACGGCCTGAAAGCTCAACTAGCGCGAGTGTTTGGTATTAATCCGCTTATGCGTGAAAATCTTATTGTTTCACTAAGATCAATTAAGAGTACCCGTTTACGCTCCTCTCTTACGATATTGATTATTGCAATAGGCATAACATCTCTTGTGGGAATTCTCACTGCAACAGACTCTTTAAAGGCTCTGATGACTGAGAATTTTGGCAAAATGGGTGCAAACTCCTTCTCAGTAAGATCCGCTTTTACTGAAACAGAAACTGCAGGCAGAAGACCAAGAGTAATGAACAGGAGAAATATATCGTATGCTCAGGCTAAGAGCTTTGCCGACAATTTTACAATTCCTTCTACAATATCTATTTCAGCAACTGCTATTGGGAATGCAACAATCAAATATGGTTCAAACAAGACAAACCCTAATATAAGAGTTACAGCAACTGACGAAAACAATTTATCTTTCTCAGGTGCAACAATAGCAAAAGGGAGAAATTTTAGCAGGCAGGATCTTGAGTCAGCTACATTTACCTGTCTGATAGGCTCTGGTGTAGAGAGATCTCTTTTCAAAGGGGAGGAGGCTATCGGTAAAATCATAAGTGTAGGAGCTGCCAGATATGAGGTTATTGGGACTATAGCCAGCCAGGGTAGTACTTTTGGGGGCGGACCTGATAACCAGGTTTGGATTCCAATATCCAATGCGCGAGGTGTATTTCTTACCGACAACTCATTTTATGTAATAAATGTTGTACCCAGGGAGGGGGTAAATCAGGAGAGGGCCATTGAAGCTGCTGAACAGCTTTTCAGATCAATAAGGAGACTTAGTCCGGTGGACGCTTCAGACTTCAGGGTTACTAAATCCGACGCATTCCTGGAGGATATAATGAAAATAATGGGATATGTTACCGCTGCAGCCTTCATTATAGGAATAATTACACTATTGGGAGCAGCTGTCGGTCTTATGAATATTATGCTAGTCTCTGTTAAGGAGAGAACGCGTGAGATAGGGACTAGAAAAGCATTGGGGGCAAACTCTAAAACAATCAAACAGCAGTTTCTTTTTGAATCTATTGTTATAGGGCAAATCGGGGGAGTTATGGGTATTCTTTTGGGAATAATTATTGGAAATCTTACCGCCCTTTTAATGAAGAGTCCTTTTGTAATGCCTTGGCTTTGGATGTTTATGGGTGTAATGGTATGTCTGATAGTCAGTATTCTTTCCGGCTATATACCTGCTGTAAGGGCATCAAAGCTGGATCCTATTGAGGCCCTGAGGTACGAATAACACTATCTAATTATTTCTACCTTAATCTGAATATATAAGTGATAGTACCCTCCTGGACAACAGGGGCGGAGGAGCTGAGGTTGAACTTAGCTTTAAGTGCAGCTCTTCTTGATGCCTCCCACAGTGTTCTGTTCTGGACTGTTGTACCGGGAGCTCCAGGAGTAGCATCTATGACTGTTCCGTATTGGTCAACCATTATTTTTACAACGACCCTTCCGGCAGCGTTTACGGAGTAGTCGGGCTCAGGCAGGTTTCCCATAATGCTTCTTCCTGCAAGTCTTGCAGAGGGCTCACCCTCTGTTGACCCTACCTGTGTGTTGCCCTCAGCATGGCCTGCAGAGAGACTTTCACTTATCTGTTTGGAGAGCTGAGGGTCTGTGCTATTCTGATTTTGTGCACTGGGAAAAAGTGCCCTTCTGTCTATGGGTTTGGGTTTAGGGGGCTCATAATGTTCAACATCTCCGCTTTCACCGGAGGTTGCCTCGGCACCTGTATTCGTTCTTGTCCCCTGAATTGCAGATTCAGATCTTTGTACTAATCTCACCTCCTCTTGTGGCCTTGGATTTTCTACCCGAGGCTCATGTCCGCTCCTCACCTGAACAGGCTTTGGTGGCTCCATCTCCAGATCAACTTCAATTCCCATCTCAGCAGGAGGGGGGTAGATGACCTTAAAACCGGAGGAGAATAGCATTGTTATTGCCAACAGATGCACACCAACAGTCAGGCCTGCGCCAATTACTTTGGCTCTGGCCTCCTGAGGTGTATCTCTTTTGGGGACTTTTGACATTGATTAAAAAAATATTATTCGGCTGCAGTCGCTAAAATAATTCTGTATTGATTGCGTTTGGCTATATTCATCACATTCACAACCTGCTCCATAGGTACGCTTTTATCTACATGCAGAGAAATTGTAGGCTCCTCCCTATCCATCAACTCTTTTTGAATCAGAGATTCAATGTCGTTAAACTGAACCGGAGTGTTTTTACCGTTGATATGGTAAGAAAATGTATTTGAAGGCATATAGTGCTTTATGGATATACTGACCATAGGTTTAGCAGCGACCTGATTAGTGCTCTTGGGCAGTAAGAGTTTAAGTGCATTTGGATTAACCAAAGTTGATGTTACAAGGAAAAAGACAAGCAACAGAAAGACTATGTCAGTCATTGACGACATGCTGAATGTTGAATTTACCTTTGAACGACGTTTTATTGCCATTACATTCTCTATTTGCCTGCAGGTTCGTGCAGAAGATCCATAAATTCAATGGTATTGCTCTCCATTTTGTAAACTATGTTGTCAATTCTGGCGACAAGATAGTTATATCCAAAGTATGCAATAATACCAACTATCAGACCCGCTACGGTAGTTACCATAGCTGTATAGATACCTCCTGAAAGAAGAGTTATGTCAACATTGCTTCCGGCCTGAGACATATTGTAGAATGCCTGAATCATTCCAATAACAGTTCCTAGGAAACCAATCATTGGTGCTCCTCCGGCAATTGTTGCAAGCATCGGGAGTCCCTTCTCCAGTCTTGCAATCTCTACATTTCCCATGTTTTCAACAGCGGTCTGAATATCATTAAGAGGCCTTCCGATCCTTTCAATACCCTTTTCAATCAACCTGGCTATAGGTGTCTCCTGAGTTTGGCAAAGATTTATTGCAGCCTTTATCTTACCCTCATGAATATAATCATGGATGTTTCTCATGAAATTTTCGTCAATCTGCGATGCTTTGCGAATTGCCCACCATCTCTCTCCAAAAATATAGATGGTTAAAATTGAGAGGAGAAGGAGCGGAAGCATAATCCATCCTCCCTTCATAGCCATGCTTATTAATGAAAATGAGAGCTCTTCCTTTACTGGAAGAACAGCCTGAACTGCAACTTCAGAGGCATCCTGCGCCATTGCTGCCAAAATTGGAAAGGTCATAGTAATTTTTCTTTTTTAATCAATTGTACGCAAAAATACAACAATTGGGCCATTTAATAAACAGCCCGATTGCAAAATTCAGAAACTATTTCTGTATTTAGCAAACCGACCTTTCTCTCTGGGATGAACATTGTCTCTCCTCTCCCATGGCCAACCCCCAAATTCTGTCCTCCTGTAATCCTCAAATGCTTTATATATCTCTTCGTTTGTATTCATAACAAAAGGGCCATACTGAACAACGGGTTCATCAATTCTTTTGCCCTGCAAAACCGCGATAAGATTCACTTCAGAATCTCCTTTTATGAATACATCGGCATTTGGTGATAAATCTATTGCCTGACCTGATAAAAACCTCTCTTCGTTAACAAAAATTTCTCCTCCTCTGTAGAAGTATATGGTTCTTGATGTATCAGGCGAGGCGGGGGGCAATAATATCTGAGCGTCTGATTCAAGCTTTATTGTAAGTATAGTGACCTCGTTCTCTGGAGAACTGGCCCAGGAGTCCGGGGCCGGATCCGGGGCTCTTACACCCTCAAATGTTCCGGCTATGATATCCACCTCTGCTCTTCCTGATATCCCGTTTTTAATGACAACTTTTGGAATCTCCTCAGCCCATAGCATCTTAAAATGAGGTTCAACAAACTTTTTTGATTTTGGCAGATTTAACCAAACTTGAAAAAGCTCAAGCGGGTTATCACTCTCCTCATTCAATAGGGGAAACATCTCTGAGTGCTGAAGTCCGGCACCTGCCGTCATCCACTGCACATCTCCCTCTCCATATCTACCGGCCTCGCCATGCGAATCTGAGTGGTCAACAAATCCGGTTTTAACAATAGTTATCGTCTCAAACCCTCTGTGAGGATGTACAGGGAATCCTGGAACCCTGTCTCCGTGGTACATACGCCATCCGTCTCTACCTTCAAAATCGTTCCCAATATTTCTCCCATCAAGAGAGGTCACTGGCTCCATATATTTGTTACCTGGAGGATAGTAGTCTAAATGGTGTGCGCAAAAGATAAATGGATTCTTGACAGGCCAGCGTGTTCCAAGGGGATTGACTCCAATAATTGCTTTACTTTTCATTTCAGTCAGGTTTGTTTACCAAATCTAACATTTTTTTGACGGATTCAGAAACATTAATATCGGCAGATATACGGCTCTCTTGATCCTCACCGATAATACCTTTTACTCTAAGCCTCTCTGCAAGAAGTTTGAAGTACGGGTTCATCTCCGCTTTAAGTGAGTAATCAGGATTGAAGTTTCTTAGGGCCCTTTTAGGGGCGGGAATAATTGATGCTAAGAATATAGATTCATTGATTGAGAGTTGCCAGGGCTCTTTTGAAAACCAGAAACGGGAGGCCTCTGTTATCCCGTAGATACCCGGTCCCCATTCAATTATATTAAGATAGACCTCAAACATCCTCTCTTTGGAGACCAGCCTATTATTTTCTATAAGCCAGACAATAATCATCTCCTCAAATTTGCGGGCCAGAGTCTTGTGTTTGTTAAGGTAAACATTTTTGACCAGCTGCATTGAAATTGAGCTCCCTCCTCTTGCAAACTTCCCTCTCTTAATATTTTCCACCATTGCATCCCTGATAGCTCCGGGCACAAATCCTTTGTGGAAGTAGAAACCTCCATCTTCAGACTGAAGAATAGCTGTTTTAAGATGCTCAGGAATCCTCTCCAAAGGAGTAAAGCCGGGATTTCCTGGTCCTACGACAATTTCTCTGACTGCCTCTCCGTTTTCATATATTGTGTGAATGAACTCTTCGCTCATTATCCGTAAGTCAGCCTCTCCTTGTTTTATGATCCTAAAATCTTTGCTATTAAGCGATGACTCAAGTTTTAAACTATCGGGCTGATTCATGTCTAACTGCAGGTTGAAATTGAAATCAAGGCTCCCTTCAGCTTTAATCTCTTCTATTCCGGCAAACAGCCCTCTTGGCAGGGATTTGAAAAAGAGACCGGCATCTAATCCTATTTTCTCAAGATGAGCTGAGAATATCCACTTTTCACCTTTTTGAGCCTTTAGCCATGGAGAGAGTTGCAACGAATTTATCTGAATTACTGATGAAGAGTCAAGTTCAGCATAATTATTCCCAATGTGTATATTATAATCCACTTTTCCCCTGTGCAGAACAATCTCGTAAGGTGATAATGATTTATGAAATACAGCAAGTGAGGAGGCAGATGCACTTCCTGAAAAATTAACCTCTGCGCCCTCTCTTTTGCCACCCGTAATTTCAAGAGATAGTGTGTCAAATATTAGGCTTGCGCCCCATCTATAGCCAATGAATGGGAGAGAGAAAACGGAGTCGCTTTCCGGATGAAAAGTTGCTGTGATTTTTCGCTCTTTGTCGTTTAGCGAACCCTCAGCTCTCAATCTCTCAATAGTACCGTTCTCGTCAGTTGTAATAACTGAGGAGTATTTGTCTTTTATTACGCCGGACTCCTCTAGTGTTACTTTAAGGTTATAGTCACCATTTGAATAAGAGATATAAACATTTCTAAGAGTAGCATTGGACGGTATAAGGTCAAGAAAAAGTGAGTAAAGTGAGGATGCCGGTTTTGAAAAATCTGTTAAGGGTTTAATATCTTTTCTTTCTGAATTGACATCTGAACTTACTTTATTATATAAGAATTCAAAGTTAGATATTGGGCCGTTTTTAATAAAGGTAAGTCCTGCCTCCTCAAGCTCCAGATAACTTAAGTCCGGCCTGAGAAATAAAGCGCGCCAAAAATTGAGCCTGGCTTTAATTTTCTTAGCCCTGAAAAGGGTCTCTTCGCCTTTTGGAGTAATTGTAAAATTGTTGATTTCCACTCCTGCTATACCAAATATACTTAGTCTGTCATATTTTATTTCAAGAAGGAATTGTTCTTCAATTTTGTCAATATATCTGTCGGCAACAATACGTATTACAAACCCCCTGAGAGAGAGAGCCAGTACTGAGAAAGAAAGAATACCCAGAATTATCAGACCTCTTTTATTTAGTATCATACAAGGAGAAGTAAGTATCCGGCCAATGCTCCGCCAAGAACAACAAATGCGCTGTTCAGTCTCTTAAAGTAAAGCAATGATGCCATTGACACCAATGCTATCATTGTGCTTTTCCAGTCGGTCAGAGCATCCATCCCCATTTTTATGCAAACTGTAACTATAACGGCTACTGAAGCAGCATTAACTGCATCAAGGAATGCTGAGAAGAGTTTTGACTTTTTCAACCTTGGCAATAGCGGGTTAAGTAGTGCCACAAAGAGAAATGATGGGAGGAAGATTCCCAAAGTAGCTAACAGAGAACCGGATAAACCTCCCATCTGCCAGCCGATAAAGGTCGCTGTTGAGAGAACCGGCCCAGGGGTGAACTGACCTGCTGCAACGGAGTCAATAAGCACCTCCCTTGAAAGTAATCCGGTAGCAACTAGTTCGGCATCAAGAAAAGCGAATAGAACATATCCGCTGCCATAGAGTAGTGCTCCGGTTTTGAAAAAAATTAAAAGTATCTGAAGACCAGGAACAACTGAGAGTGTTCTCTCTTTTGCTTTGTTGCCGATATGAAATAACATACCTACTGCTCCGGCAGAGAATAGTGCATATATTTCGTTAACTCCAAATAGTGTAGCAATAAGCACAGCTATCCCAAGAAATATTAGTGTTGAGTTTTTAAAAGCCCTCTTTCCTAATGGAATTGCGGCATTTGCAATTATTGCAATAACAGCAGGTTTTATACCGTATATGAATTTTTCTGCATTAGGAAGTGTGCCGTATTGCTGATATAACCAGGCAATAAGTCCGGTTATCAGAATAGCCGGAGCAATAAAGGATGCACCGGCAACAAGAAGCCCTTTCCAACCACGCTGTTCGTATCCGCAGTGCATCGTCATTTCGGTAGAGTTGGGCCCGGGTATCAGATTTGTTGCCCCTACCAAATCAAGAAAATGTTCATGAGTCATCCATCGTCTTTTCCTCACTACCTCATCCTCCATCATAGCTATATGGGCTGCCGGTCCTCCAAACGATATTGATCCCAATTTAAGAAAAAGCAGGAATATCTCTTTAAGTGTCGTCATAGCGGATTTCTTTAGTTAGGCTTGCTGCTCATCTCAAACACAAGAAGGCCTCCTTGCATTATATCATAGTGAGTTATATTAGGAAAGTCAAGCTCAGTTCCGTTTAATATAACCCTTTTAACATAAACATTGTTCACAGATTGATTTTTAGTCTCAATCCTGAATTTGTTTCCATTCTCCAGATTTAATGTAGCAGACACAATCAGTGGACTGCCAAGGTAATAAACGGTACTGCCCGGAGCTACAGGATAAAATCCCATTGCGCTGAATATGTACCATGCACTCATCTGTCCACAGTCATCATTGCCGCTCAGCCCGTCTGTGTGTGGCTTATATTTTGTCTCTAAAATATTTCTTATATGTTTCTGCCCTTTCCAAAGCTCGTCTGTGTGGTTGTACAGATATGCAACATGGTGTGACGGCTCATTTCCGTGAACATATGAGCCAATAATACCCTCTCGCGTTATGTCTTCTGTATTTTCAAAATGTTTGTCCGGTAGGTGCATGGAAAATAGAGTGTCAAGATAGTCTGAAAATTTTCTTTTACCTCCCATAAGTTTGATCAGGCCATTTGGATCGTGAGGGACATACAGCGAGTAATTCCATGCGTTTCCTTCAATAAATCCCTGTCCGTGAGTGTCCAGAGGATCAAACTCCTTTTTGAAACTTCCATTGGAAAGCTTTGGCCTCATAAATCCTGTCTCTTTATCAAACAGATTCTTATAGTTTCTTGAACGGATTATAAATTCATGGAATATCCGGACATTTCCAATTTTCTCAGCCATCATTGCAATAGCCCAGTCGTCGTATGCATACTCAAGAGTCTTGGAAACTGAATTCCCACTTACATCCTCAGGCAGATAGCCCCTTTTTATATACTCATCTATGCCGTCATAGTATTTGTTGTTAGCTGTTGATACAGCAGCTTCCAGTGCCTTCTCATAATCAAACCCCTTTATATTCTTAACCATTGCATCCGCAAGAAGAGAGACAGAGTGATAACCAATCATACACCAATTCTCATTTGCATGATGTGACCAAACAGGAAGCATTTTATGGACGCTTTGGTCATAGTGGGCTAACATTGAGTTTATTATGTCAGAATTCCTCTTCTGCTGAATAATGTTATACAGGGGGTGCAGTGCTCTGTATGTATCCCAGAGAGAGAGTGTTGTGTAATTTATGAATTTTTCTGCCTTATGAATATTTTGATCAATTCCACGGTATTCTCCGTTAACATCCATATACTCCGTTGTCCCAATGAAGGCGTGGTACATTGAGGTGTAAAAATTTGTCAGGTCATCCTCTCTAAGGCTCTCTACCTCAATTTTACCAAGCTCTCTGTCCCATTCTTCAAAAGCTCTCCTTCTATATAGATTGAAATCCTTATGGGGTGCCTCCTGCTGAAGGTTTAACAGGGCGTTCCGTGTACTCACAGGTGAAAGTGCAACTCTTATAAGTATCTCTTCATCCTCTTCCGTCTCAAAATCAAAATAGGCTCTCAGCTGAGGAGCGGCCATCTCCGGGAAGTTGCTCTCCTGATTAAATCTCCTCCAAAAGCCTTTATAGATAGTGTTGTCGCTAAAAGATTTGTGCCCGTAATTTTTAAATGGTTTTGAAAATTTAATGGCAAAAAACTGAGTTCGGGTGCGTCCCCACCCGTTAGTCTGTCTGTAACCTGTTATTGTAGTTCTATCTTCCACTCTCAGAAAGGTCCAAATGTTCTTTCCCGGATAGTTGTATATCCCGTGGACAAGGTCAAGTATTATATGTGCACTGTCAGATTCTGGAAAGGTGTATTTGTGAATCCCCACCCTTGAAGTTGCAGTCAGTTCTGCCTTAATTCTGTAATCATCAAGGAATACGCTATAGTATCCAGCTTCTGCAATTTCATTATCGTGTCTGAAAAGTGACCTGAAACCCTCTTTGTGTTTGTCTGCAGTTCCCGGATTTAGCCTTAATACACCTGTTGTTGGCATAATCAGGATGTCACCAAGATCAGAATGGCCTGTGCCACTAAAGTGAGTATGACTGAATCCAACAATTGTACTGTCCGGATATTGATAACCTGCACAGTATTTGTAAACTTCTTTATTGTATAATCCGTTAACTGAATAGCTGATTGTATCTGTATCCGGACTGAGTTGAACCATTCCGAATGGCACAGTTGCTCCCGGATAGGTGTGCCCCATTTTTTCCGTTCCAATAAGTGGATTGACATATTTTGCAGGAGACTTTGCAGTCCAGGTTTGTGTGGATGCTATTAATGCCAATATTATCAGAAGATTCATAATTATAAATTATAAGTAATCTCTCTTATCTCTTGTGCCCATTCAAAGTGGCTCTTTGATTTATTAAAGCTCTCCCATGATATTGGTTTCCCTATCGTTACCCTTATAGTTTGGCCTTTTTTAAGAAATATTTCATGGGGGAGGAGCATTAGTTCAATATTTGCTTTAATCCCTAAAAACCTTCTTATGTTGTTAATTCTATAAAAAAGCTTAGAATTTGTGCCGTGAAAATGGAGAGGAACAATGTCCCTTTTATGTGCAATGGCTTTGGTAATAAAACTCTTTTGCCATGGTAGGTCCTGCACCTTCCCATCTCTTTTTCTGGAGACGATTCCGGCCGGAAAATGTGTAATAGCCACATCCATACCATATGTTGCCTCAATGGCTTTCAGGTACTCTTTTGATGATCCGTCAAATACATTTACTGCAACAACAAACTCATTTAGTTGAGGGATAAATCTGAAGGAATCGTTGGCAATGGCTTTCAGAGTTCCATATTTTTCGGATACTATGCTGGTAAGAACCAAACCATCTGCAAATCCAAACGGATGGTTGGCAGCGAAAAAACATCTTCTGTTGTCAGGCAAATTCTCCAGCCCTTCAGCCTCAATTTTAATCTGGAACTCATCAAGCAGAGCCCTGAGAAAATCTGCCCCTTTAAGATCTGAGTATTTATTGAGAATAATATTTATCTCCTCTTCATGAACAATTCTGGAGATGATTTTAATTATCCACGCCGGGAGATACCTGAGAAATCCCCTGTTTCTCTCCCTCAATGCCTTCTCAATATCTATATATTTTGTCATCCTCTGTTATTTGTTAAAATTCTACCCCTGTAATCTCCTCAGATACTTTCCAAAGCTTATCGGCAACTGATTTGTCGTATAATTTATCTATCTCCTTTGATACGGCAGGGTAACCTCTCCAGTTATCCCATCCGTCCGGGCCTGCAAGCTCCCCGCCATTCAGACTAGGTTCAGTTGCTGCAAAGAGAGTCGGCAATGCCCCCATAGAGGCGGGTTGTCCTACAATTTTGAAGCCCCAGGTTATTATCCCCGGAGATGGTTTACCGGATCCTCTGGAGGTGAGATTTGTAGCTGATACACCTGGGTGGCAAACTATACTTTTTGTTAGCAAACCACGCTCCTTTAAAAGCATGTCCAGTCTCTTGCCGAACAGGAGATTTGAATATTTGCTCTGACTGTAGAATTTAAAAGCAGAGTATCCCTTTCCGGCATCAAGGTTTTCAAAATCAATTCGTGTCCTTCTTGCAGCTATGCTGCTTACCGTTATAACTCTGGAGCCGGGAATTCCTGACATAAGAGGAAGCAGTAGTCCTGTCAATGCAAAATGGGCAAGATGATTTGTCCCAAACTGAAGCTCATATCCCTGCTTAGTGAGCTTGAGTGGTGGTACCATTACCCCGGCATTGTTTATTAGAATATCCAGTCTCTTATACTTGAGTGCGAATGATTCAGCAAAATGCTTTACGCTTTCAAGATCAGAGAGTTCAATCTCCATGACCTCTACCTTCGCTCCATTATACTGGCTTTTGATTGATTCTGCCGCTCTTATTCCCTTCTCAATATTTCTGACAGCTATCACAACCTCAGCACCTTTTTGCGCCAAAGATTTTGCGGCTTCAAGCCCAATTCCGCTTGATCCTCCTGTAATGACTACAATTCTACCATCTTGTGGCCCTATATTGTCTGTGGTCCAGTTATTTTTCATTTTAGTTCTGATAATGTTTTGACAATCTCCTCCCATCCGGCCTCATAACTCTCTCTGCAGAGAGCCGGACCTCCATCCGATAAATTCTCAATTCCTTTGTGCGAAAGCCTTACAAATGTTCTTACTTCTCCCGGTTCATCTGCAATCTCTTCTAATTCCCATGATAATATTGTCTCGCCTTTTGAGTGGTTTGGGTGTGTCCAGGTGTGTTTTAGTAATTTTTCCGGTATAACTTCAAGAACTTTACATCTGTGCAGAAACTGATTCTCTCCGCCAGGCTCATAAAAACTAAATGTTTCGCCCACTTTAACTGTAAAGTCAGGAATGTCAAAATACCAAATTTTCATCCTCTCCCTATCGGTTAAATTCTTCCAGACCTCAGAAGCAGACATCTCAACTACTCTTTCAATCACTACGGGCTGAAGCTCCATCCCCTGCAGTGCGAAATCCACTGCCTTATATGCATGTATTTTAGTTGTATCAAAGATCGGGATATCAACATCTTTCTCTCCAATTAGGAGGGGAATTTCTGTACAGCCTAAAATAACTCCCTCTGCACCACTCTCTTTTAATTTATCAATTATACTAATAACCTTTTTTCTTGACTCTCCTTTAATCTCTCCTTTTATTAGTTCTTTAAATATTATGTTGTGAACTGTTTCTCTATCAATCTCCTCTGGGACAATGGTCTCAATTCCAAAATTATCTTTCAGCTCTTTTTTATAGAACTCCATCTCCATTGTAAACTTGGTCCCTAGTAATCCTACTTTTTGAAATCCCCAAAGCGATATAGCATCTCCGGTGGCGTGGGCAATATGAATAAAGGGGACTGAGATATTTTCTATTATAGCATCTTTGCACAGGTGCATAGTGTTAGTACATAGAACAATAGCCTCAGCTCCGGCTTTTTCGCATCTTAAGGCTGAATCGGCCATGATTGAGTTTAGCTTATTCCAGTCACCACTATGTTGAAGGCTTACAATCTGATCAAAATCTACAGTGTACATTACACTTTTGCAAGAGTGATTTCCTCCTGCCAACTCTTTTACCCTTCTGTTGATTAATTGGTAGTAAACAACAGAAGACTCCCAGCTCATTCCGCCAATAAGTCCTATTGTCTTCATATGGATGGATTTACTCTTCCTCTTTTAGATTGTTCAGATACTCATTGACAACAGTCAGAGCCCTCTCTTTGTCTGCTTCGGATACGCTAACCTTAACGGCTCCTACACCACCGGGTTCTGTTCCAAAGGGAAGGAGTGTGCCAATAATATCGTTTTTAAGATACGACTCTATCCCTTCATTCTCCAATAGATTTTTCACCATTCCGGCCTGCCAGGAGTTGCCTGCAAATACCTCGGCACTATTAGTTTTATCATTCATTCGGCTGAGCTTTATTTTGTCAAATGTAAACATTCTTTCCTTACCAACATAATGTGTAACTTTGAGGCTATGGAAAGAAAAGGCATGCCGACATCACTTGGCACTGAAAGGGTATGGAAACTGCTTATGCAGTATGCTGTCCCATCGGTTATTGCTATGACCGCTTCATCCCTTTATAATATTACCGACAGTATATTTATAGGGCAGGGGGTTGGAGCACTGGCTATATCCGGACTGGCAATCTCATTCCCACTGATGAATCTGTCGGCTGCAATTGGCACACTTGTAGGGGCAGGGGCAGCTAACCTGATCTCATTAAGACTTGGACAGAAAGATTACAATAGTGCCAATAAGATTTTGGGCAATGTAGTAACTCTTACAACAATTCTTGGATTGGCATACACAGTGGTGGTGCTCTCTTTTTTAAAACCGATTTTAAGTTTTTTTGGAGCGAGCAATGAGACACTTCCGTATGCTTTGGAGTATATGACAATAATTACAATAGGCAATGTTGTGACACATATGTATTTTGGTCTCAATGCACTTGTCAGATCTTCCGGGCATCCTGCAAAGTCTATGTATGCCACCATCTTTACGGTTATAATTAATGTTATACTTACACCTTTTTTTATTTATGTATTGGGGATGGGAATAAGGGGTGCTGCCATTGCTACTGTATTGTCTCAGATTATATTGCTTGTATGGCAGTTCAGGTTTTTTACAGATAAAAATAATTTTATCCGTATTACCAAAGAGAACCTGAGAGTTGACAAGAAGATAGTAAAAGATACAATGGCGATAGGTCTTGCTCCATTTCTCATGAATGCCGTATCAAGCGTCATTGTGATTTTAATTAATCATACACTTGTTAGATATGGCGGAGATCTGGCTGTAGGAGCTTATGGAATAATGAACAGAGTTGCCATGCTATTTGGGATGGTGGTGATGGGGCTTACCATGGGGATGCAGCCAATTGCAGGATATAATTATGGCGCAGGACTTTATAAAAGAGTAAATATTGTTCTGAAACAAACTATCTTACTCGGAACAGCCGTAATGACTGCCGGATTCCTGCTTGGAGAATTTTTTCCTGCGACTGCGTCTTCTCTCTTTAGCAATGATAAAGAGCTTCTGGATATAACAGTACCGGGAATGAGAATAGGTTTTGCGGCCTTTCCGATTATTGGTATGCAGATGGTCTCTTCAAACTTCTTTCAGAGCATTGGTAAACCAGGGAAGGCAATCTATATGTCGCTCTCCAGACAGGTAATATTCCTTATACCTGCTATTTTAATACTTCCGCAGTATTTTGGCATATATGGTGTGTGGATTAGCTTCCCAGTGGCAGATACTTTAGCTGCCGTAAATTCTGCTATTCTTTTAACTTTACATTTTAAAAAAGGGTAATTATGAAAGATCTATTTTGCATTACAATTGGAAGGCAGCTAGGTAGCGGAGGCAGAAAGATTGGAGAAATGGTTGCTCAGAAACTGGGTATATCGTTTTATGATAAAGAGTTGCTTAGTATAGCCTCAAAAGAGAGCGGACTTGAAAAGGATTTCTTTGAGAGGGCTGATGAGAAGCAGGCATGGTCTCTTTTTGGAATAACAGAGTACTACTCAATGAATCCGCTAAGCGGAGAATCGCTTTTTGTTATTCAGAGCGATGTCATTAAAAGGCTGGCAGAGGAGAAGTCCTGTCTTTTTGTTGGCAGATGTGCAGACTATGTCCTGAAGGACAAGACAAGAAGACTGGATGTTTTCATAACAGCTGATGAAGTTGACCGAATATCAAGAGTATCTGAAAAAATGGATATTTCCAGGGAGAAGGCCAAATCTGTTATTGAGAAGACTGACAGGCAACGTAAGTCATACTACAACTACTTTACTAATAAACACTGGGGAAGATCTGACTCATATCACATCTGTGTAAACTCATCATTAATGGGTGCAGAGGCAACTGCCAATCTGATATGCGATATTGCCAGGATGAGATTTGGTCTTGACTAACTGTTTTTGTCTTCACTTTTAGCAGGAACACCACATCTGCTACAGAACCTATCCGTATCTCTAAGTTTATTTCCACAATTTTCACAAATTCCTCCCCTCTCAGAGGTTCGTGACATCTCATATGTAAGAATACCTGTAGGGACAGCAATTATAGCATATCCCATAAGCATAATCAGCGATGATATTATTTTTCCGACAACCGTAACCGGCACGACATCCCCATATCCAACGGTAGTAATAGTGATAATAGCCCAGTAAATACTTTGAGGAATACTTGTGAATCCGTTAGTACCACCTTCAACCACATACATTATACTCCCTAGTATTACTACAAAAGCAATCATAGTAGACAGAAATATGCCAATTTTATAGAAGCTTGATCTTAGTGCCCTCATTAAAAAAAGTGCTTCAGAATAGAATCGCATAAGGCGAAGTATTCTGAAGACTCTGAGTAATCTGAGAACTCTTACAACCAGTAAGTACTGATATCCGTAAAAGACAAGACTAAGGTATGTTGGCAGAATGGCAAGGATATCAACAACTCCCCAAAAGCTGAAAATATACCTGTAAGGTCTCTTTGAAACATAAACTCTAATAGCATACTCAACAGTAAAAAGAATTGTGAAAAACCACTCAAAAATATCAAAAGCAACATCTAATACCGGATGAATGTCAGGCAGACTATCCAGCACAGCTATCAGGATACTGGACAATATGCACCACATAAGCAAAATGTCAAAATTACGACCTCTCTTAGTGTCGCTGTAAAAAATGATTCTGTACAATCTCTCTTTATCGATCTTCATAATCAATCACTATTTGAGGGGATAGTTGAGGCATTGCCTTCTCTGACGGCTCTGTAGTGCGGAGACATAATCTCAATACCCGCTTTTTTAAATGTCTCTTGTATGTTTTTATGAAGTTCTGAGTATATAACAGCCTGTTTTGAAGCCTCCTTTGTGTAAGCGTTTATCTGATATGCAACATAAAAATCATCTAATCCGGTTTGCAACACAAATGGTTTTGGATCCTTTGAGATAAACTCTGTTATATTTGCTGCTCTCTCAAGAGCTTTGTGAACATCTTTCCATGGCACATCATAGCCAATTGTTACAGTTGTATGAATAATTAACCCCTCCTCCTTTGCCAGCGTTGTGAAATTTGTTGTATTGCCGGTCAATATTGATGAGTTTGGAATTGTAATCTCTTCGTTTTTTTGTGTTTTTAGTCTGGTTACCAGCAATGTTTTCTCAATTACATCTCCTGTGATTTCTCCAATTTTAATTCTGTCTCCAATTTTAAACGGTCTCATATATGTAATTACAAGTCCTGCTACAATGTTCCCGATTGCAGAGGATGAGCCAAGTGAAACAAGAACTCCGACAAATACGGACACTCCCTTAAATATCTCTGAATCAGAACCTGGTAGATGGGGGAATATTAGAACAAGTGTGAAGGCAATTAGCAAGAACCTAACAATATTGTATGTGGGCATTGCCCAGTCTGAATGAAATCCCCCTATGGTCAGCTTGCCACCCTCAATCTCAGAAAAGATGTATTTGACGAATTTATTAACATATTTCATTACTGTCGCAATCACAATTATCGTAAACAGATGGGGCATATAGTCCCATATTGCGTACAGCATTCCTCTGAAAGGTGACCAGATAAGCCTGAAAAGCGTATCAGCCCACTCTCTTGAGAACGGAAATATGCTGAATATTATAGGAAGGGTTATATAAAATAGAATAGCGTAAACTATCCATTTTGATAATTTAATAAGTCTGATTATAACGGCCAACTCCTGATCAGCAGAAAGGAATGTATAGTCTTTATAAGAGAGGTCCTTTAACCACTTGTTTTTGTTTGATTCAGTAATTTTCAAAAACCAAATATATCCTCTTGCAATAAGCCAGAGGATAAGCCAGGCTGCAGATATAACCCCTATTACCAGTGAGACTCTTCCAATTAGTGTCAAAAAACCTCTGTCTTCTCTAGCCCTAATAAGGTCATTGGAAATTATTTGAAGATATTCAACAGATAAATCCTTGGGCTCTTTGGCTTCAAGCCCTGCATCACTCTCTGATACACTGAGAATGATGAGGTCTTTATATACAATATCATAAGTACTCTCTTGATGGAGGACTTTTAAAGAGTCTATTATAAGGAAGTCATCATTGTAGAGTCTTTTGATTCTTGATGATATGTTTAAAGCCCTTTCAGCTGGAGATGATGTTCCCAGTTTTGCTTTGATAAAAAAGAGAGTATCCCTACTTAAGCCGATTACTGGGGCCCCTTCATTAGTTGTTGAAGATGCCTCCTGACCCTCCGCCAGATATGGCGTAAAAATAAGTAAAGCCAGTATTATTTTTATTGTTATCAACTTTAACATACTCATGGATTTTGTTTAAAGTTAATAAAAAACCTCTTGCCTTCTGACAAGAGGTTCTGAACAATTGTTTTTATAATTTAATTATTCTCATTATCCAGAATTTCCTGGATGTCATCTATGCACATTCCGCATACTGTCCCGGCAGAGGTCTCTTCTCCAATCTCCTCAACTGTTTTCAACCCCTTCTCTTTTATAGCTTTAACAATCTCACTTCTGTAAATTTCATTGCATGTGCAAATAATTTGATCTTCCATTAAAAATGTTTTTTGATAACTAAGTAGGTGAAACAAATTATTTGCAATAAAGTTTATCAACTTATTTAATATGGTTCCTCTCTTTCCTTAAACAATCAGAAGAGGTAAACATATGGTGATAATAATCGCCGCAGTTATCTTCTTCTTGTAAGTATAAAAATAATGAGACCAGCCTGGATGACAATTGAAGTCCAGGCAGAATATATTATATCAAGGTGGAGAGGCTCTGTTGCCTCTCTTTTAACAATTATTCCGTAAAAGGCCCAAATAATTACAAGGGCGTAGAAAATATCTGATCTTTTTAACAAAAATAGAATTGAGAGAATCGTGCCTGCAACTATCATTATAATCGCCCATATATTTTCCGGAATTCCTAATCCCCCCCAGTTCCAGTGAACCAGAAGGGCGGTTATATTTGCAATTGTTGCAACAGATATCCATCCCAGATAAATGCTGAAAGGAAGCTTTACAGAGAATCTGGCCCAGAGAGTGTCAATATTCTCTTTGTCCATTCTCTTTACAAGATATATCAGAGTTAGTAGCAGAAGGATCATAATAACGACAGACAGAAAGACAAGCCTGTAGTGCCAGGAAATTATCCAGAGGGCATTAAACAGACATGTAAGTGCAAAAGCCCAGGTGGCCAAAGGAGATAGCAGGTAGGCCGAAGCCTTTTTGTTTATTGCTGCAACAGTCTGATTTATAATAAAAACGAATAAAAGTAGATATATAAGCCCCCATATAGAGAATGTAACTCCCGCAGGAACAAATAAATTCGGATATAAATCTGACAGCTCTCCGGTTGTAAGGCCGTTTATAGGTAGTGCATTTGCCAGGGCATTAGCTGTAATCATTGCCACAAATAGCAGCAAGTTGATTATTATTGAGAACTTTTTCATAGTTGAATTTATAAAGGTATGTTATAACTTATTCCAGCTGAAATGTAAACCATTTTATTATTAAGACCGCTTCCAGCTGATATGTCAAGCTGAATATTCTCTTTTACAAGATATGTCAATCCACTATTTGCATTTATTTGTAAAACTTTTGTATTTGTAACTGATCCGTATATCTCTGCATATGCTCCCAATCGTTCACTTAATACCACTCCTAAAGCTGCTGAATAAATAAACTCACCCCCTGATTTACTGAACCAGTCATATCCAATATTGTACCCAATGTTAAGGCTGTTGGTTAGCTCATGAGAGACAGCAAGTTTATTAATAGTTCCCCACTCACCTGAAGAGATTCCTTTTGACCCGGATGGCATAAGAATGTGTGAAATAAATGCAACCTCAGTAAGGGATCCCTCTTTTTTAAACAGCTGTATTTTAGCTCCTATCTCTGCATCTCCAATCCCATATTTACTTTTCCAGCCATCTCCATATCTATTGAAAATGCCATCAGCAGAAATACTCCCTCTTAATTCAATATAATTGCTGACACCCATCCTGAAAAGAGTTTGAGGTACTCCCAGATGCCTCTCACTCTCCGTACCACCTCCCAGCCACTCCATAATAAGCCCGGATTCAATCTGCAGCCTTCCAAAATTAACTATTCTGGCAGATTCAGTCTGGTCAGGCCTGTCTGTAATAATTTCAATACCTGAACCATTCTGACCAAGCGCAATGTTTATTGAAATAAATGAAAAAAATGTCAGGAGTAATTTTATTCTCATACAGAAAGTTAATTTTTGTGTACAGTAAGCTGAGGGAACGGAATCTCTATACCCTCTTTGTCAAAGGCCTCTTTTATCCGTTTGCGAAGCTCACCCATAACAGCCCATTGCATAATTGGTTTAGTATCGCCGAGTATCTTAAGATCAACAGAGGAGTCTGACAGGCTATCCACCCTAAGAAATTGAGGAGCAGATATTATGTGCTCTTTCCAGGCGGGATCTTCAGCAAGATCTTTACCCACCCGGTTTACAACCTCTATTGCATGGTCAAGCCTTGTGTTATAAGCAACACCTATATTTAAGTTTACACGAGAGAAATATTTTGACATATTTGAGACTACAGTTATCTCCCCATTGGGAATATGGTGTACAGTCCCGTCAAGATCCCTTAGGGTAGTCATTCTGAGAGTAATATCCTCAACAGTGCCACCAACTCCTTTTATACTGACTACATCGCCAACCCTGAATTGATTTTCAATTATTATAAACAGACCGGTAATAATATCGCGTATAAGGTATTGTCCCCCAAATCCGACGGCAATACCTGCAATCCCCGCACCTGCAAGAATAGGGGTGATTTTAATTCCTATCTCAGAAAGAATCATCAGGGTAGCTATAGTGATTAAGAGTATTTTCACAATTCCATTGAAGATCCTCATTAATGTCTCCTCCCTCTTCTTCTCGGCATCCTGTGAAACCTGACTGTTAGATGTTACAGCTATTCTTACGCTTCTACGGATTATTCTTTTGAATACTTTATTGAGTATAAATGTTCCTGATATAACTATGAGAATATTAATCCCGTGGGTAAGCAACCAGGGTAAAAGATTGTCAAGCCAAACAGATAATTGTTCATTCATCATTTTACAATTGTTTTATTCTTAGGATATTTAATAATGTATTGCAAATCAATTTGTTTGCTTGCAGAGGGCTCCAGACTGATTTCCCATTTTACCTCACCGGTCTCTCTGGCCAGTACCCCGCCTGATAAATTCTGAACAGATACCTCTATCTCGTCAATGGTTGAAACAGGAATCTGATCTGCAACTATAATATTAATATGCTGATTTTTATTGTTTCTTATAACTGTTCTCCAACCGTTTAACTCCTCTTTCTTACTACCGATAAATTTGTGTTCTGTATAATCTGTAATTTGTTCCCGGCTTACTGCAACGCCCCTGTCTCTTCCAAGAGAGAAATTCAGGGTATCTGAGGTATTCTCTGCATCAATAAAAGTTGTTCCGGTAAATCTTCCCTCAAAGTAAATATTTGCCTCCCCATTGAGAAGGTTATATTTTTCACGCTCTGCCACACTTGCCATTAAATATACATCCTTCTCAATCTTTGGAATTGCAAAGTATTTGTATTCGGCAGGCATCTCGTATGTAGTCAGATCCACAATATGGCTCTCCCCGTCTGAATTTATAGTATATCTGTTAGCTGTTGTGAACTCTACAGAGGTTTGCCTCTCAGATATAATAGCTGGAGCCTCTGCACTCTCCGGTACCTCCATAGTGCTGTAGGCTAAGTTCATATCCCTCTGAATTGATTTGGCCCCTCTTATTGCTACAATCTGAGGATATCTAAGATACTGAGGTTCAAGTTTGGGCAATATTCCTGAAACTGAAGGGCTCCCGGATGACAGCCTTAATACAACATTGCTCCAGTTCTCTCCGGTTCTCTGAACAACCTCACCTTTATAGGAGAGTATCAAAGGCCTGTCTAAACTTTCGGCCCTAATGTCATAGAGGGGTTTCCAACTTGCCCCTGATGTTGCATATGTAAGTCTGAGATTGTAGATTCCCGTATTCGCCGAACTTACCTTTACCAAGATCTCCCCGCTGGGAAGAGTGTTATCTCTCCTCATGTGTTCAATCTCCCTGGTTAAAGAGTCTCTGCTTTCTGTCAATTCTTTGATTATTTTGCTCTTTGCAATCTCTTTTATTTTAAGCGCGGAGAATCTGTTGCTGTAATAATCAGACATCTGTTGAACAGCTGCAACAGTCAGGGCAGTACTATGGCCGGCAATACTTCTGTTTGCTCTTAAGAAATCCATATCTTCAAGTATAACAGAGAGGTTTGAACTCTCGTCTGTAATTCTTCCGTTTAATTCACTTAACCTTTTCTCCAGTTTCTCAAGCTCCAAGCTTTTATCGCTCTTCACCAGAAAGTTACTCCTCTGAGTTACTGATAAAATAGTGAGGTTTTTATCTGAAGAGAACTGTACGCTGTTTCTTATTATACTTCTGGAAAGACCCTGAAAACTTAAGGTAGTCACACCCTTTGTAATCTCAACAGATGTCTCTCTGATTATCTCTGCTCCATCTACAAAAAGTGTTACACCAGAAATTTTTGAATTTACAATTTTTATATCTTTTGCAGATTCTTGTGCAAAACCATACTCTGAATAAAATGCGAATACGCAGATAATAAGCGTAGTATAAATCCTTTTCATATATTAAAAATGATTTGTAATTGTTAACGATTTTCTATACCAATATAAAAATAAAAATCCAGTTGTAAAATATTTTTAAAATCCAACGTTAGGGCACGCATTTTGCATAAAGTGCGCATAAAATTTGCTTTGAATTTGTAAGCAAAATGTATCAAATTAATACACATTTATTACAAAAATGGTGCTATGAAGAAAAAAACTATCGTTACCGGGGTCATTGGAGCTGATGTTCATGCTGTAGGCAACAAAATTCTTGCCTATGCACTTGAACAAGCCGGTTATAATATTGTCAACCTCGGCGTAATGGTTTCACAAGAGGAGTATATTGAGGCGGCTCTTGAGACAAACGCAGATGCTATTTTGGTCTCGTCTCTCTACGGCCACGGAGAAATTGACTGTAATGGACTCAGAGAGAAGTGTGACGAGGCTGGTCTGAAGAATATTCCGCTTTTAGCCGGCGGAAACCTGGTAGTAGGAAAGCAGGAGTTCAGTGAGGTGGAAAAGAGGTTCCTTGATATGGGGTTTACAAAGGTTTACCCTCCGGGAACTCAGCCTGAAACCACAATTGAAGATTTGAAAATTATGCTCCAATAGGGATGATTTATCTAACGGCAGATATCGGGAGCACCTATACAAAACTGGCCGCAACGGATAGTGAGAGTGGCAGTATATTGGGAACGGCGTGCGCCTTCACTACCATCGGGACAGATGTGAGAGAGGGTTTTCACGCCGCTCTCCGTAAACTGGAGTCTGCCATCGGTGAGCTGAGCTATGATAGACTAATATGCTGCAGCAGTGCAGCCGGCGGTTTAAAGATGGTAGCTTTGGGGCTGGTCCCGGAGCTGACTGCGAAGGCGGCAAGGCTCGCAGCCTCAAGCGCCGGAGCAAAGGTTGTCAAGACCTACTCTTTTGAGATATCAATGGCGGAACAGATGGAGATTGAGAAGATATCTCCGGATCTGATTCTGTTATGCGGAGGGACTGATGGTGGAAACAGAGAGGTCATAACATCTAACGCAAAGAGACTATGCCTGATTAAAGGCGACTTTGCAATAATTGCTGCGGGAAACAAAAGCGCATCTCACGAGCTTCAGGATATCTTCACAAGTTCAGGCAAACAGTTTGTTATCACAGAAAATGTAATGCCTGAGTTCAACAAACTCAATATTGAGCCGGCAAGAAAATGTATTGAAGAGCTATTCATAAACAGAATAGTTGAGGCCAAAGGGCTATCTCTTCTTCAGAAAATGAGCGGTTATGAGATTATACCCACTCCGCTGGCTGTAATGAGGGCTTGTGAACTTCTAAGTAAAGGGGCAGCAGGAGAGAGCGGAATGGGTGACCTTATGGCCGTTGATCTTGGAGGTGCCACAACGGATATATACTCTATGAGCGAAGGGAGACCATCCCTTGAAAATATGCTGCCAAAGGGATTGCCTGAGCCTTATGCCAAACGGAGCGTTGAGGGAGATTTGGGCATGAGATACAGCCTGCCATCACTGAAAGAGGCAACAGATATCAGAATTATATCTGCACTATCTGATGTTCCGGCTGATCAGGTTGAAGAGTGGCTGGACCAATGTATAGCCAATCCAGATACAGTAGCAGTTGAGGACTCCCCGCAACAGAGAGTGGAGGAGGCCTTGGCAAGAGTCGCAATAGAGATTGCTACAGAGCGCCATTCAGGTGTGGTAGAGAGTGTTTATACACCATTAGGACAAATGTTTGCACTAACAGGTAAGGACCTGTCAGAGGTTCCTGCAGTTATAGGAATTGGCGGAGCCTTGATCAACAGCAAAGATCCGGTAAAAATTCTTGCCGGGTCAAAATATGACAGCCAGAGATTTATGTATGCCAAACCCAGAAGTCCAAAATACTATCTTGATTCAAAGTATATTTTCGCTTCAATGGGTTTGCTAAGCAGCGTTGATCCAATGCTTGCTTTGAAAATTTTGAAAAGAGAGTTAAAAGAAATATAAAATTAAAAAATCACAATGGAAATCAGAAACAAAAGAATTCCGGAAGATCAGTTCTTTGCAGAACGCAAGGAGGTTCTGAAGCAGTGGCCTACAGGAGATGGCGTTGACTTTAACGAGGCTGTAAGCTACCAAAAGGCAATTGCTCAGGAGAGGCGTTTCGGCAATAAAATGCAGCAGGCGGACAAGAGCGGGGAGACCCTGATTCAGCCGAGGGCAGGTGTTGCGCTTTATGATGAACATATTAAACTTCTTCAGTATCTTGAGAAAGAGGGGGAGGCAGACCTGCTCCCAACAACTGTGGACAGCTATACAAGGCTTAACAGATATACAGAGGCTCAGACAGGAATTGAGAAGAGTCGTGAGAGCGGAAGATCAATGCTGAACGGATTTCCAATAGTAAACTATGGAGTTGAGATATGCCGCAAGGTAACCTCATCGCTGGATTCTCCTGTTCAGGTTCGTCACGGAACACCAGATGCAAGACTTTTAACAGAGATTTCTATTGCGGGAGGCTTTACTTCGTATGAGGGGGGCGGAATCTCATACAATATTCCGTATTCAAAGAACCACTCTCTTGAGAAGACCATTGCCCACTGGCAATATGCAGACAGATTAATTGGAATGTACGAAGAGGCGGGCGTCTCAATCAACAGAGAACCGTTCGGTCCGCTTACAGGCACACTTGTTGCTCCGTGTATATCAAACTCTGTTGCAGTACTTGAGTCTCTTCTTGCAGCAGAGCAGGGAGTAAAGGATATAACTGTTGGTTATGGTCAGTGCGGAAACCTGATTCAGGATGTGGCTGCAATAAGATCTCTCAAGATGATGACAAGAGAGTATCTGGACAAATTCGGATACAGGGACGTAAAGGTAACAACAGTATTCCACCAATGGATGGGAGGCTTTCCTCAGGATGAATCAAAATCCTTTGGAGTAATATCATGGGGTGCAGCTGCCGCTGTATTGGCTAAGGCAACCAAAGTTATTGTTAAAACTCCGCACGAAGCAATGGGTGTTCCCACTAAAGAGGCAAACGCATCAGGGCTTAGAGCAACAAAACAGCTTACATCTATGCTTAAAGACCAAAGTTTCACTGAGATTCCCGCTGTTGTTGCCGAGAGCAACATTATTATGCAGGAGATGAGGTGTATTCTGGGAAAAGTAGAGGAGCTTGGAAGGGGTGACTTTGCATTGGGAACAGTTGCAGCTTTTGAAGCCGGAGTTCTTGATGTTCCGTTTGCACCCAGCAGATACAACGCAGGAAAGGTAATGCCTGCAAGAGATAACTCAGGAGCCGTAAGGTTGTTGGAAATTGGGAACCTTCCATTCACAAAGGATCTTAAGGATTTCCACAGAGAGAAACTTGAGCAGAGGGCTGCTTTTGAAAATCGTCCGGTAAGCTTTCAGATGGTTATTGACGATGTTTATGCAATAGGTAAAGGCTTCCTTGTAGGAAGGCCAAAATAGATATAAAGGGGATTAACATGAAAATAACAAAGGTAATTTGTTCAGCCGGTAAGACCGGATTCTTCTTTGACGACCAGAAGGCCATCAAGGCGGGTGCAAAAAACGACGGTGCATTTTATGAAGGGGCTCCGGCTACTGAAGGGTTCACTGCTGTAAGACAGGCCGGAGAATCTATTTCAGTAATGTTTATTCTTGAAAATGGAGCTGTAGCTCATGGTGATTGTGCAGCAGTTCAGTATTCAGGTGCAGGCGGAAGGGATCCGCTGTTTCTGGCAAAGGATTTTATTCCGCTTATTGAAAGTGAGATCGCTCCACTGTATGAGGGCAAAGAGATTACATCATTCAGAGAGATGGCAAACCTTGTTGACAAGAGTAAAAGTCTCTCAACAGGCAAACAATATCATACTGCTATTCGTTATGGAGTAACTCAGGCATGCCTTGATGCAGTTGCAAAGAGCAAGTCTAAATTAATGGCTCAGGTTATCGCAGATGAATATGGCACAGAAATCTCTGAAAGTATGATTCCTATATTTACTCAGTCAGGAGATGACAGGTACCTTAATGCAGACAAGATGATAATGAAGGCTGCTCAGGTTCTGCCTCATGCCCTTTTCAACCATGTTGAGGGTAAGGTTGGCCTTAAGGGTGAAAAGATAGCCGCATACATTGAGTGGTTAAGAGACAGAATAATAAAACTCAAGCCTTTTGATAGCTATCACCCAACTATCCACATAGACGTGTATGGTACTCTTAGTCAGGTGTTCAATAATGATTTTGAAAAGATCGCAGACTATGTTGGAGAGTTGTCTCAGCTAGCCGAACCTTTCCACTTAAGAGTAGAGGGTCCTGTTGATATGGGTGAAAGAGAGGCTCAGATAGAGGCACTTGCAGCAATCAGAAAGTATATGGAGAGAAAAGGGATAAAGGCCGAGATCGTAGCGGATGAGTGGTGCAATACACTTGAAGATATAATTGATTTTACCAAGGCAAAGGCAGGCCATATGGCACAGATTAAAACCCCTGACCTTGGTGGCATCAACAACTCTATTGAGGCTGTACTATACTGCAAAAGCCACGGAATGGGAGCATACCTGGGGGGAACCTGCAATGAAACAAACCGCTCTGCAGAAGTTTGCGCACATATAGCTATGGCTACCTCACCTGTTCAGTATCTGGCAAAGCCGGGGATGGGAGTTGATGAGGGATATATGATAGTTTTCAACGAGATGAGCAGAATATCTGCTCTAAAAAATATTCTTTAGCATGAAAGAGATGAGAATACTGTCGCCTACGGCGATACTTGGTTACGGATTCCCAATGGACTCCTTTAAAGAGGGGATGAAGCGCAAGCCGCATGTAATAGCGGTGGATGCCGGGTCAACCGATCCGGGTCCTTACTATTTGGGTGCGGGCAAGTCCTTTACAGATAAGAACTCTGTTAAGAGAGACCTTGCAATTATGATTCCAGCAGCCATTGAGGCCGGTATTCCTGTTATAATAGGGACAGCCGGAGGCAGCGGAGGGAGACCTCACGTAGACCTTACCCTTGAGATAGTGAGAGAGATTGCCAAAGAACAGACACTTACATTCAAGCTTGCAGTGATACAGTCTGAGTTTGATAAGGAGTTTGTTAAGGAGAATCTAAGGAAGGGTTATATCTCACCACTTTTCCCTGCAAAGGAGATAACTGAGGATGATGTTGAGGAGTCAGTGAGGATTGTCGCACAAATGGGCGAGGAGCCTTTCATAAAAGCTCTTGAAGGCGGTGCCGATGTAATTCTTGCCGGCCGTTCGTACGATCCTTCTGTATTTTCGGCTTTGGCTATAAAAGAGGGGTTTGACAAAGGGCTTGCAATACACCTTGGTAAAATCCTGGAGTGCGCAGCCATTGCAGCTCTTCCGGGAAGTGGAAGCGACTGTATGTTCGGTTACCTAAGAGAGGATGGATTTGTACTGGAGCCCCTGTCACCACAGAGAAGGTGCACGACCCTTTCGGTAGCAGCACATACCCTGTATGAAAAGACAAACCCATACATTCTTCCGGGTCCCGGAGGTGCCATAAACCTGCACGAATCAAGTTTCAATCAGATTACAGACAACATGGTTGAGGTTAAGGGAAGCAAGTTTGTCCCTACTGAAGAGTATTTTGTAAAACTTGAAGGTGTGAGGAGGGTAGGTTACAGAACAATATCATGTGCTGCAGCAAAGGACCCTGTAATGATATCTCAGATTGATAAAATTGTTGAGAGTGTAAAGGAGAGGGTCAGAAACAATTTTGAGCACTACGGAATAAAAGATTTCTTCCTTGACTTCAAGATTTATGGTAAAAATGGGGTTATGGCAATGTTCCCAAATCTTGAACAGCAGGTGGCGCATGAGCTAATGATCATAATAGAGGCAGTGGCTCCTACACAGGATCAGGCAGATACAATCTGCGGATTTGCAAGAAGTACAATGCTTCATTATGGTTATGAGGGAAGAATTTCTACTGCGGGCAATCTGGCATTCCCGTTCTCACCCTCTGACTGTAAAGTTGGAGAGGTGTTTGAATTCAATGTTTATCACCTAATGAAGGTTGATAATCCTGCTGATTTGTTCCCGATTGATTATATACAGTTCACAAAGGGCTGCTAAAAGGATTAGAATATTATGGAATATAATTTGATTGATATTGCATCCGTTATAAGGAGCAAAAATTCAGGTCCGTACGAACTAACTTTTGACATTATCTTCAAAGATATAGATATGTACAAAAGGGCAAAAGAGGCCAGGGCAATAAATGGCAAAATGTTTGCTGCTCTTTATGAAATAGATGAGAATGACATTATAAGTCTTGTCTATTTTGACCCGGCAAAAGCTGTTAAAATTACAATAGTTCGCCCGATACCTTCCGGGGCCTTGGGCGAGACCGATGTGTACGGAGCTCAGCAGCATGCACCGTTAATGAAAATGAAGCTAACGCTTTAAAAACTAAATGCCATATGCAAAATCTACTTCAGGAGTACTCAGTCTCTTCGCAATATTTTGCCCCAAGGGGGCGTGAGAGGCTAATGTTTCTGGGCGAGCAGATTGCGCAGAGGCATCTCCATTTTAATGACAGACTTATCGGGATTGTAGGAGATGCAGGCTCGGGGAAATCCTCTCTGATAAAGGGGATGTTTCCCGGGCTTGAACTCTCTAACGATGACGACATTCTGAACCCAAGAAAAATAATGCAGGTAAGGGAGGGGCTGGACGATTTTAAGGAAGCAGGATCTTATCATATTGATATGAGGTTTCAGACAGCCTTTACCCAGATGTATGAAATTGTGGACTTTGTAAAGAGTCTGCTGCATAAGAAGAGAAGAGTTATTATTGAGCACTTTGATTTGCTCTATCCTGCACTCGGTATTAATGCCGATATTATTGTCGGAATAGGTGAAGAGATTATTGTAACCAGACCAAGTGTATTTGGCCCTCTACCCGCCAGTATTTATGAAATTGTGCATAAATCCCTTACATACAGAAAAATGGCCCATACAGCAGAAGATGTGACAATGCAGGTTCTTGAAGATGAGTTCAATGTGTCTAAAGATTGTTATTTCAGTTCAGACATTAGAAAGGGGTTTGTACTTAAGTTTTTCAAAGAACCAGTGATTGATTTTGAAAAACTTTCCGGTAAGATAGAGGAGACTCTATCCAAGTCAATGCCTGTATCCTATTATGACGAAAACCATATTAAGATAGGAGAGAGGGTAGTGGTATGTGACGGGCCAAGGCTCCATGTCAGCAATACCTCAAAGGTATTAAACTTCTCACTGGTTAAGAGACTCGTCAAGGATCCAAAAACATCAACTTGGTGCCTTGTGGGATTAATTGATAATAATTCAGAGGATTTAGAAAACAGAAATACTGTCCACTTCCTGAAACGAAAAGATTGATAGAATATGAGAATAGTAAATTCATCAGATATTACAGAGCTTGTAGAAAAGTTATGCATTGAGGCAAATTGCGTAATTACAGAAGACATAAAGGGCTGTCTTGGAGATTGTATGAAGAGGGAGAGCTCCCCGCTTGGCAGAGAGATTCTGGGAACGCTTGTTGAAAATGCAGAGATTGCAGCTGAAGAGATGAGTCCAATTTGTCAGGATACAGGAATGACAGTTGTATTTGTAACTATGGGCCAGGACTTGAAAATTGATGGCGGTTTTATTGAGGATGCTATCAATGAGGGTGTTAGAAGGGGGTATGAGAGAGGTTATCTTCGCAAATCTGTAGTAAATGATCCTCTTGAAAGGATTAACACTAAGGATAATACCCCTGCTGTTGTTCATTATGAAATTGTTCCGGGTGACGTGTTACATATAACTGTAGCTCCAAAGGGATTTGGAAGCGAAAATATGAGCCAGCTGAAAATGCTAAAGCCAAGCCAGGGAATTCAGGGGGTGAAGGACTTTATTTTAAAAACAGTTAAGGAGGCAGGACCCAATCCATGTCCTCCGATTATAGTGGGGGTAGGAATTGGAGGCACTATGGAGAAGAGTGCCATATTAAGTAAAAAGGCACTGTTGCGTCAGGTTGGAACACCAAGTGACAAGCCTCATCTTGCAGCTCTGGAGGCAGAGTTATTAGAGGCGGTAAACTCTATGGGGATAGGACCAGCGGGACTTGGAGGAGAGACTACAGCATTAGGTGTCCACATAATCTCATATCCAACTCATATAGCAGGACTACCAGTATCTGTAAATATTGGTTGTCATGCAACAAGGCACGCAGAGGGCAGTCTGTAGCGTTATCAATTATTCCAAAGAATTTTCAAAATGAACGAAAAGAGAATTGAATTATCCACACCACTGGATAGCGAAATAGTGAAAAGCCTGAAGACAGGAGATATGGTCTATATCTCGGGGACAATATATACCGCCAGGGATGCTGCACATAAAAAATTGTGCGAGCTTATTGATGCAGGCGAGCCAATGCCATTTGATTTCAGAGGAGCTGTTGTATTTTATGCCGGTCCGTGTCCAGCTAAACCAGGAAGGCCGATAGGATCTGTAGGTCCTACAACCAGTGGGAGAATGGACCTTTACTCCCCAAAATTAATTGAAAACGGCTTAAGGTTTATGATAGGCAAAGGGCTAAGAGGAGAGGAGGTGACAAAAGCCATTATTGAATACAACGGAGTTTACTTTGCAGCAATCGGGGGCGCCGCCGCTTTAATGGCCAGACGTGTCATAAGCTCTGAAATAGTTGCTTTTGAGGAGTTAGGTACAGAGGCAGTTAGAAGACTTGTGGTTAAGGATATGCCTGTAATTGTCGCGATAGATTCAAAAGGAAACGACATCTATAAATAATCAATACCGGTTAGAAAAAGCGGATGTGCGGGGACAGAGTTACCGGCAGCAGACCTGTTTTTACTGTTAAGCACATCAATTATCCACTCCGGATTCTCACGTCCCCTTCCAATTTCCAGCATTGTCCCTACAACTGCTCTGACCATATTTCTTAGAAATCTGTTAGCTGAGATTGTAAATTGTAGAGAGTCGGAGCATTCAAAACCAAGTGGACTACCGGACTCCCATTTTGCGTATGTTACTGTGCAAATATTTGTCTTGACATCAGTATGTAATTTTGCCATTGATGTAAAGTCATGTGTGCCCTCAATAAGAGAACACGCTCTGTTCATCTTCTCAATGTCCAGTTTGTGTGGATAGAAGAGTGAATAGTCATTTAAGAATACGCTTTTTTGTGAGTGAACATAGTATCTGTAGGTTCTTGAGACTGCATCAAATCTTGCATGAGCATCATCAGAAACCTGCCAAATATGATGAACAACTATGTCAGAGGGTAAAATGGCATTAATTTTGAAAATTGTCTTTTCTGTGTCCTTCGGCAGTGTCAAGCTGTCAGATTGAAGGTCAAAATGGGCTACATAGTTAATAGCATGGACACCAGTATCAGTCCTGCCGGCCCCTGTGACATCAATCTGCTGTTTAAACCAGATTGACAATGCTCTTTCAAGCTGAGTCTGGACAGACGGATGCCCCGGTTGAGACTGCCAGCCATTGTAGTTTCTTCCGTTATATGACAACTTGATGAAGAGGCGCATTGAATAATTAATTAAATTTGTTGGATACTCAATAAAGATACAAAAATACAAAAAATAGAGAGACCGGTATGGAAAGTGTCAACATCAAGGAGCTCAACGATAAGATTCAAAGAGAGAGCGCATTTGTAGATATGGTCACACTTGAGATGAACAAGGTGATTGTAGGTCAGAAACAACTAGTTGAAAATTTGCTGATAGGCCTTTTGGCAAACGGACACATTCTTCTGGAAGGAGTGCCCGGGCTTGCAAAAACATTGGCTATTAATACTCTTGCCTCAATTGTTGATGCAAAATTCAGCAGAATACAGTTTACTCCGGACCTCCTCCCGGCAGACCTGATAGGTACTCTTATTTACAGCCAGAAGCAAGAGGAGTTCAAGATAAGAAAGGGTCCCATTTTCGCAAATTTTGTACTCGCTGATGAAATCAACAGATCACCGGCAAAGGTGCAGAGTGCCCTTTTGGAGGCAATGCAGGAGAGACAGGTGACAATAGGTGAGAATAGCTTTAAGCTGCCGGAGCCATTTCTGGTGATGGCAACTCAAAATCCCATAGAGCAAGAGGGAACATACCCTTTGCCAGAGGCCCAGGTTGACAGATTTATGCTTAAGGTTGTGGTAAATTACCCAAAGAAGGAGGAGGAGAAGCTGATTATAAGGATGAATAACAGCGGAACCTTTCCCAAAGCCAACGCAGTAATAAAACCTGAGGACATAATAAAAGCCAGGGAGGTTGTGAGAGAGGTGTATATGGACGAGAAGATAGAGAGGTATATTGTGGATATAGTATTCGCTACCAGAACACCTGAAGAGTACGGACTGCCCAAACTAAAGGGGCTCATATCCTACGGAGGCTCTCCAAGGGCAAGCATTAACTTGGCTATGGCTGCAAAGGCGTATGCATTTATCAAAAGAAGAGGGTATGTGATTCCGGAAGATGTAAGAGCGGTTTGCTATGAAGTCCTTCGTCACAGGATTGGTCTTACCTATGAGGCTGAGGCGGAGAATATAACATCAGAAAATATCATTACTGAAATAATGAATGCAGTAGAGGTTCCGTAGTATGGAGAACGATCTGTTAAAGAGGGTAAGAAAGATTGAGATAAGAACGAAAGGGCTCTCAAGGCAGATATTTGCCGGTGAGTATCACTCTGCTTTCAAGGGGAGAGGAATGGCATTCAGTGAAGTCAGAGAGTACCAGCCCGGGGATGATGTCAGAAGCATGGACTGGAATGTTACTGCCCGTTTGAATGCACCTTATGTCAAAGTATTTGAGGAGGAGAGAGAACTGACAGTTATGCTTCTTGTTGATGTAAGCGGATCAAGAATGTTCGGTACAAAAAGCAAATCTAAGAGGGATCTTATTACCGAGATATCCGCTGTATTGTCGTTTTCTGCCTCTGCAAACAATGACAAAGTTGGAGCGCTCTTTTTCAGCTCAAAAGTTGAGAAGTTCATCCCTCCTAAAAAGGGTAGGAGCCATCTTTTGCGCATCATAAGAGAGCTGCTTGAGTTTGAACCGCAGGAGAACGGAACAGATGTCGGCGAAGCCCTCAGATACCTTACAAATGCAATTAAGAGAAGGTGCACAGCCTTTTTAATATCGGACCTGATAGATTTTGACAAGGAGTTCACGCCTAACTGGAGTGAAGCATTAAAGATAGGTGTAAACAGACATGAGATATCTGTTATATCTGTATTTGACCCCAGAGAGAGGGAGATCCCGGATGTTGGCTTGGTAAAACTAAAAGATGCCGAGAGCGGAGAGGAGTTATGGGTGGATACATCCAGCAAATCCGTCAGAGAGCATTTTAACAATTGGAACAACAAGGCCGCCTCTGTTATTAAAAACACTCTGCTGAGGTATGGTGTGGACAGAGTTGAAATCTCAACTGAGGGGGACTTTGTAAAGGGACTTGTAACACTGTTTAAAAACAGATGAAAGGGATGAATCAAAGAGATACACTATTAATTGGAGATCAGGCTACCTTCTCTTTTATCACAAAGGTGCCTGCCGGTTCAAACTTCTTTCTGCAGAATCTTCAGAGAGATTTAGGCAATAATATTGAATTGGTCTCCCAGCCAAAAACAGATACCCTTAAGACAGACTCTTCAGGCACAGAGCTGCAGACCACTTTCACCTTCACATCATTTGACAGCGGATCGCACGTCATACCTTTAATAAACGGATATCTTCAGAATCCCGACGGGTCAATTGACACAGTAACCTTTGATGCCGGAAAGCTTGAGGTTACAACAATACAGATTGACACAACGACATACAGGCCATTTGATATTAAGGAGCAGATGACCTACCCTTATACCGTTAAAGAGTTTCTCCCCTGGATTGCAGTTGCAGTGGCTGCAGTTGCAATAATATTCTTTTTTATAAGATTGTGGAAGAGATGGAGGGAGAGGCGTTCGCTTTTTGCCGAACCATCAATACCGGACTCACCATATATAGCAGCACTTAAAGAGCTTGAAACTATACGTAACGAGAGGCTGTGGCAGAACAACCAGATGAAGCTTTACTATACAAGAATTACAGATGTTCTCAGGGTGTATATAGAGGCAAGATTCGCACTGCAGGCTATGGAGAAGACATCCGCGGAGATACTTCATGAACTTCGTTCAAAGGAGATTGAGGAGTCCGAGTATAATTCATTAAAAGAGCTTCTGGAGGTAGCAGACCTTGTCAAGTTTGCAAAATATGTTGCAACCGAGACTGAGAACGAAAATGCAATTCCAAGGGCTATAAGATTTGTAAGCACTACTGCAATAATAAAGGAGGAGTAGATATGTTTTTTGAATATCCCGATATACTTTTTCTTGAGTTGATTCTCCTGCCCCTGATTGCCCTCTATATTTGGAGAGAGTTAAGGAGGGGAGCTCCTTCCATAATGGTCTCCTATAGTCAGCCATGGAGCGGAAAGGGGGGGGCAATGAAGAGATATTCCCGGCATATACCCTTTATTTTAAGGATAGTAGCTATATCAGCAATAATTGCAGCAATAGCACGACCAAGAAGCTCAGAAGATTTTGAGAAGGTTGATACAGAGGGTATAGACATTGTTCTCACTATTGACGTCTCCACCTCAATGCTTGCAAGGGATTTTAAACCGGACAGAATCAGTGCCGCCAAAGATATTGCTATTGAGTTTATAGCGCAGAGACCTTCAGACAGAATGGGAGTAGTTGTTTTTGCCGGAGAGAGCTTTACCCAGTGTCCCCTGACAACTGACAGACCAACACTAATTAATCTTATAAAGGAGATTGAGACAGGTCTTATTGAGGATGGAACTGCAATAGGGAATGGCCTTGCAACTGCTGTCGCAAGACTTAAAGATTCGCCTGCTCCCAGCAGAGTGGTAATACTCCTTACCGATGGTGTTAACAACAGAGGGGAAATAACTCCGCTTATGGCAGCTGAGATCGCTAAAACATACGGAGTAAGAGTATACACAATAGGTGTAGGAGCAATGGGGATGGCACCATATCCGGTTATTACACCTTTTGGAGTTGAGATACAGCAGGTTAAAGTTGAAATTGACGAGCCTTTGCTTCAGGAGATTGCAAACCAAACCGGTGGAAAATACTTCAGAGCAACAGATAATACCAAATTGCTGGAAATATACGGAGAGATTAATAAAATGGAGAGAAGCAGGACCACTGTTGACTCTTTTCCCATATACAGGGAGCTATTTATGAAGTTTGCACTCATAGCACTTGTAGCAATTGCACTGGAACTCTTTATTAAATTGTTTGTAATAAGAAGATTGCCATAATATGATACAGTTTGCACAAATAGAATATCTTGCGATTATACTGGCAATTCCGTTTCTCTTCCTTTTTTACGGAATAACAAGAAGATTAAGGAGGAGAAGACTGGAGCGGTTTGGAGAGAGAGCCCTTGTAGAAAAGCTGATGCCGGATGTCTCAAGATCAAGGGGATGGATCAAGATTGCTTTATGGTCAGTAGCTCTGTTCTTCTTTTCTGTAGGACTTGCCAGACCTCAGCTTGGGGCCAGACTAAAGGAGGTGGAGACGACAGGCGTGGAGATAATGATAGCGCTGGATGTCTCTAATTCTATGCTGGCAGAAGACTATACTCCCAACAGACTTGAGAGGGCAAAGCTTGCCATTTCAAGACTGGTTGATAAGATGAAGCAAGACAGGATTGGGCTGATAGTATTTGCCGGGAAATCGTTTGTTCAGCTTCCTATTACAGCGGACTATATATCGGCTAAAATATTCCTTAACTCAATTTCAACCTCATCTGTACCTGTACAGGGTACAGCAATAGGGGATGCAATTCTTACAGCAATAAGAGGTTTCAGTCTGGAGAGTTCAAACAGCCGGGCCATTATAGTTATAACCGACGGAGAGAACCACGAGGATGATCCGGTAATGGCAGCAAAGGAGGCGAAAAACCTCGGAATACCTGTATTTACAATAGGAATTGGTACAGACGGAGGGAAACCGATTCCGATAGGAAACGGGGAGCTCCTTAAGGACAGAGAGGGCAATATTGTAGTCTCCAAACTTGATGAACGAATTCTGAATGAGGTGGCAGAGGAGGGAGGAGGAACCTACATAAAGGCCGGAAATTCAGATTTTGGCCTTGAGGCGATTGTTGACAGAATTCATAATATGGATAAGCAGCAATACAAATCCGTTGTTTTTGAAGATTTTGATGAGCAGTATATGTACTTTTTCGCAATTGCACTATTTTTTCTTATTCTGGAGTATATTGTTGGAGAGAGAAGAGGGAGGAATCTTTTCAAAATCATAAGGAGGTAAACTGGGATGAAAAGAGCATTTATATTGTTGATTACAATGGTTGCAATCACTCTGGCTTCTGCTCAGAATGAGAGATGGGATATTCGCAAAGGGAACAGAGCTTATGGCAAGGGTGAGTTTCAGAGTGCTGAACTTAACTACAGAAGGGGTCTGGAGAGGGATTCACTCTCTGTAAAGGCAAGATATAATCTGGCTAATGCCCTTTACAGAAATCAGAACCCGGCTGCTGCAGAGCAGGAGGGTGCAAAACTTACATCAGACTCTTTAATGGTAAAGATTGGAGCTGATGAGAGGTCAAAGATATTCCACAATCTTGGCAACTATGCACTTTCACAAAGAAAGTGGAGTGAGGCAGTTGAGGCTTACAAAAATTCTCTTAGAGTCAACCCCTCAGATATGGAGACAAAATCAAACCTGGCATACGCCCAGAAAATGTTAAAGAGGGATCAGGATAAGCAGAACCAGGATCAGAAGCAGGATCAGAACCAAGACCAGGATAATAAACAAGATCAGAACAAGGACCAGAATCAGAATAATGATCAGAACCAGAATAAAGATCAGAAACAGAATCAGGACCATAATAAAGACCAGGACCAGAACCAACAGCCCCCCAAGATAACACCTCAGGCTGCTCAGCAGATGCTTCAGGCTATACAGAATAAGGAGAACGAGACCCAGGAGAAGGTAAAGAGAGAGAAGGCAAAAATGTATGAACGCCAACAAAGGGAAAAGAATTGGTAAATGAAAAATATTAATAATAATATGAAGAGATATTGGGCATTGCTGCTCTCTTTTACGGCAGCCCTTACATCATTTGCACAAGTAACATTTCATATAGATGCACCAAGAGTTGTTGAGGAGGATGAGAGTTTCAGGATTGTATTTATATCAAATGCAGATCCGGCATCTTTTGATCCTCCAGCAATTAACGGATTTGATATTCTTGCAGGCCCTACATCTTCAAGGATGAGTTCTACTCAGATTATCAACGGTAAAAGGACTGAATCTTTTGAGGTTAGCTATACATATATTCTCCAGGCAAAAAATCCGGGCAAGTTCACAATTCCATCTGGTACAATAACTGTAGATGGCAGGCAGTACTCCACTCAACCCTTTGTTATAGAGGTTGTGAAGAGCTCCGGTGAAGGGAGAAAAGATGATGCGGCAGCCGGTTCAATAGGGAGCAACGATATAATGCTAAGACTCTCGCTTAGCAAGAGCAGGGTTGTAAAGGGAGAGCCTCTTGTGGCAACTTTGAAATTATATGCCAAAGTACCTATATCGGGATTTGAAGATGTTAAATTCCCCTCTTTCAACGGCTTTTGGAGTCAGGAGATAGAGACTCCGCAAAATATTGAATTTGTCCGTGAAAATGTAAACGGCACCATCTACAATGCTGCTCTGCTCAGAAGATATATGTTAATACCTCAGCAAACCGGGCAGATCCAGATAGATCCTGCTGAGATGGTATGTATGGTACAGGTGAGAAATCAGAGGAGCGGTCCAAGGTCAATATTTGATGATTTCTTCAGTGACTTCCAAACAATAAGAAAAAGGGTTACCACATCAACGGGAAGAGTAACAGTAGAGACGCTTCCCTCCGGTGCACCGGCATCTTTCAGCGGTGCTGTAGGAGAGTTTAAAATGGATGCCTCATTCTCAAAAGATTCACTTAATGCGAACGAAGCCCTCTCATTAATTGTAAAAATCACCGGTAGCGGAAATATTAACTTGGTAGAGGCTCCAAAGGTTGATTTTCCTGCTGATTTTGAGAGGTATGACACAAAAACAACTGACAGAAGCACAAAAGGGGGAGGCGGAGCTTCCGGGACTAAGGAGTTTGAGTATCCGCTAATACCCAGAGGTCCGGGGGAATTTACCATCGCTCCTGTAGAGTTCAGCTACTATGATATCTCTAAGAAGAGGTACATAACTCTTTCATCGGGAGAGCTTAAGGTAAAGGTTGGTAGAGATATCGGAGGAAATGCCTCATACTCAGGACAGATGCTCCCTGCGGGAGTTAATAAACAGGCTGTAAGGAGCCTCGGAGACGATGTCAGATTTATTAAGACCGGAGCATCCGGACTAACCAGGGGAAATCCACTGTTTTTTGGAACACCTCTATATATTGTAATAATGTTGCTGACCGGATTGACCTGGCTGCTGGCAAGATTATTCCTGGATAAGAGGATTGAGAGAAGCAAGGATATTGCAGGTGTAAAGAACAGAAGGGCAGAGAAGGTGGCAAAGGGAAGACTAAGGGTTGCCGAAACCCTCCTGAAGCAGAATATCTACTCAGCCTATTATGAAGAGCTGCACAAAGCACTGCTTGGTTATGCATCAGACAAATTTTCTCTCCCGCTTGCAGACCTTTCAAGAGATAAGATAAGAGAGTCTCTTAATAAAGCCGGAGCGGAGGTCAAAGATATTGAAGAGTTTATGAACCTTATGGATGTATGCGAATTTGCCCGCTATTCGCCCAATCCCGGAGGCGGAGAGATGGAAAATAATTATAAGAGAGCAATGAATTTAATTACTGTCCTGGAGAGACAAAAGGGACCAAAACCTTCAATCAGGATGAAGATGTTGATTATGTTGTTGTCAGTCTCTCTCTCTGGAGCCCTTAATGCTGCAGAAGTGCCTGATTATAAAGAGCTGTGGAATACTGCTAACGAGAGGTATATGCAGGGTGACTTTGCCTCTGCACTTGAGAGTTATTCAAAAATTGAGGAGATTGCTTATAACTCTTCAAAATTGATGTATAACCTAGGTAATACCTATTTTAAACTGGGAGAAAACGGAAAAGCAATACTCTATTTTGAAAGGGCACTAAAGCTTGACCCATCAGATGCAGATGCAGTAAGGAATCTAGCGTTGGCAAGAGAGTTTACGCTTGATAAAATTGAGAGTCTGCCGGAATTCATTTTAACCACATGGATAAGGGATGCAAGTTATATTATGTCTTCAGATAACTGGGCATGGTCCTCAATCATTTTTGCAATCTCTTTTGTACTGATAATTCTTGTCTTCAGATATGCCTCCACCTCAAGGATGAGAAAAATATCATTTTTTGCAGCTATTTGTCTTGCTCTGTTTGGACTTATTTCCACTCTGTTTGCCTGGCAGCAGAAACGAGATTTCACATCACACGACTCAGCTGTTATAATGAAACCGGTCAGCTCAATAAAAAGCTCACCGGACAACTCAGGAAAGACACTTTTTATTCTTCATGAGGGTACTAAGGTAAAGTTACTGGAAAAAATTGGCGGCTGGCAGAGAGTAGAACTCCCGGACGGCCGCCAAGGTTGGGTTATATCTGTTGATATTGAGATAATCTAAAGGCTCTATTTATAAAGCCCCTTTCTTGACAGAATTTTATCCTGATTTGCAAGATTGTAGAGAACAACTGCCATCACAGCAGATGTTTGGTCCATATATTCAGGGATAGACATATTATATGTATCCCTCTCGGTATGCCATATCTCGCCGTAGTTGAAATCGTACCCCTTTGGGTCTGCATTTCCAAAACTTATAGTAGGGACTCCGTTAATGGCAAAATGGGCGTGGTCGCTTCCACCGGCAGTTGTTGGTTTAGGTCTTGGTTCACCCTCCCTTTTGTATAGTGTAAATGGGAATTCGGGGTTTATTTCGTTTACTCTTTCTGTGGCCTGTTTAAAGGACTCAAACATTGCAGGAGGCACTGTTATGCTGTTGGTTACAGTAGGTCCTCCATCTCTGTTGAAATAGTTTGATATCTTACCCAGTTTATCTTTACTGCTCTCAACCCAGTGTTTTGAGCCCCACAATCCAAACTCCTCACCTGCCCACAGGCAGAATACAATAGAGCGTCTTGGTTTACCGCCAGCCTCCATTATCATCCTTGCAGCCTCAAGATTCGGAGCAACACCCGTTCCACAGTCAACGCCTCCGGTAGCAACATCAAATGCATCAAGGTGCCCACCAGACATGACATACTCATCAGGAAATTCACTTCCACGAATAATACCCAGTACGTTATGATACTTTACCGGACCCGGTTTGAAATGGTTTCTAATGTCAAACTCAAGCTGAAAATAGCGTCTCTCGTCAACCATCTGCTCTATAATCTTATATTGATGTTCGCTCAGTTTAATGTCCGGGCATGTTGGAAGCTCATTCCAACTCATATATTCAATATTTTTTCTGTCGTACAGAGCTCTGATTGGAACGGCTGATGATTGGATTATTCCAAGAATGCCCGCATCTCTCATCTCCTTGTAGAAGAGTGCGGGTGCATCCTTCAATGGTTTTGTTTCAAGTTTGGGTTTGTCCGGATTGGCTCTGTTTACTCTTATTACAGAGTCATTGTACCTTGCTATCTTTATGTTTTCCTGAATTATCTGAGATCTAAGAGTATCTGCATACTCCGAATAATCAATCGGCCACCCCTCGTTCTCCCCTGTAATGAGCACCCATGCACCCTTCAGTTTGCCCTTCATCCTCTCAAACTGAGCTCTGGTTTTTGGCTCCTTAACAACATGCCCTCTCTGCACCCCCTTAGTCCCGGAAGTGTAGGATGGTGTTGCAAAGTGGAGAACCATTCCATTATCAGACAACATTCTTCCGAACCACGGACCACGGTTAAATCCAACAGGAAGCTCTCCAACCTCTTGTAAAACCACTTCAAGGCCCCATTTCTTATACAGATCAGCAGCCCAGTAGGTTGCATTTTCATATGCGTCAGACCCCAAAAGTCGTCCGCCTATTCTGTTTGTAAGGACATCAAGATGGTGCATAGTCCTGTTGTCAGTTTGTGCAATTTTAATAATGTTTGAGACCACTTTGTCATGGTCAGAGGCCGACATTACAGTCTTGTTTTGAGCTTGAAGCGAGCCGGTCAGCAGGGATGCGGCTGCTATCAGAAGTGCAAGTTTTTTGGTTAGGTTGATCATTTTATAACGGTTTTGTACAAATTTAGGATTAAAAAGAGCATTTTTCTATTTTTGTCCAACAGATATTAAGCTATGAGTCATAAAAAATTTAAAATTCCGCATACATTCGTTATAATTTTTGCACTTATTATTCTAAGCGCCATAGTCACCTTTTTTGTCCCGGGAGGGGAGTATGTAAAAGCATCAGACGGAACTTCTGAGCAACTGGAGTTCCGGTATATTGAAAATCAGCCTCAAAGCTGGCAGGTTATGACAGCTTTTTATAAAGGATTTACAAAACAGGCGGGAATAGTTGTCTTTATTCTCGTTATAGGAGCCGCCTTTTGGGTTGTAAACTCTGTTAAGGCAATAGATGCCGGAATTCAATCCTTTTTAAAGTTTACAAAAGGTCTTGAAAAAATTGCCCTGCTCAGAAGAGTGGGTGTACACAACATTGTGCTGACCCTTATAATGATTCTCTTCAGTGTTTTTGGTGCAGTATTTGGGATGAGTGAAGAGACGATTGCCTTTGCCGTTTTGTTAATTCCCCTTGCAATATCAATGGGTTATGACTCAATAGTTGGAGTATCACTTGTTTATGTTGCTGCTCACGTAGGATTTGCGGGGGCGATACTAAATCCGTTTACTATCGGTATTGCTCAGGAGATTGCCGGACTGCCACTCTTTTCAGGAATTGAGTATAGGTTTATTTGCTGGTTAGTTCTTAACATCATAACGATATCTTTTGTTCTCTTTTATGCCGCAAAGGTCAGGAGAGACCCGCTTAAATCCCCTGTTTACGAAGAGGATAAATACTGGAGAGAGAGAGCGGAGAGCGATAGCGAGAAGATATCATACCATACACCCGGAGGTGCCTGGATTAGCTATATTATTGTAATGGCAACACTGGTACTATTCTCGGTTTACTATAACCATACTGTAATAAAGGTGGGAAACAGCCGGTTTGATATTCCGGCCCTAATACCAATTCTTTCGGCTCTGTTTGCGTTGACAGGATGTCTCTCCTTAAGAAAATCGGTTCACTTCTATGTTTTGAATTTGCTGTTCTTTACTATCGCTTTTCTGGTAGTTGGGGTAATGGGCTATGGATGGTATATAGGAGAGATATCGGCACTATTCCTGGCTTTAGGGATACTTAGCGGGATTGCAGCGGGGTACAGTGCAAATGAGATTGTCGGCAAACTTAACGAAGGGGCCAGAGATATCCTCTCTGCAGCAGTTGTAGTTGGCTTGGCAGCAGGAATAATTGTTATCCTGGAGGAGGGGAGAGTGATAAATACTATACTTCATGAGATGTCACTTGCAATGGATGGTGCGGGAAAAGGTGGCTCTCTGGGGGTTATGTATTTGATTCAGACATTCATCAATATTGTTATTCCGTCAGCAAGTGCCAAGGCTGCAATTACAATGCCTATAATGGCACCATTTTCAGATCTGATAGGTGTCTCAAGACAGGCAACAGTTCTGGCTTTTCAGTTTGGAGATGGATTTACCAATATGATTACTCCTACATCAGGCGTGCTAATTGCTGTATTATCTATAGCCAGAATACCGTATGCAAAATGGTTCAAATGGGTTTTCCCATTCATTTTGCTGTTAATAATTGTTGGTTTTCTTCTGTTGCTTCCAACCGTCTATTTTGATCTTAACGGATTCTAAACAGCTATTTTAGCCTCTCGTTAAGCTTAAAGGTGTATCTTCCGTAATTAGGAGAGTCTGTCTCAGTATGCAATCTGTACTCTTTACCCATAGACTTTACAGATGCAGGTTTGGGAGGAAGAGCCGGAAAACTTCCCGTTGCTGAGTGAGTAAGGCATGCTTTAACCCAATCTTCATTTATCCCGAAGTCGTGGTAAAGGTCGTCAGGCCTGTAGTGGTCAGGATCAAGACCGTTTATATAGTGCCCCTCTCCTTTGCTGTTTACTGTAAAGAAAGCTATAGGTAGCAAGATATATTTTGGGTCTGTGTAGTTGTTTTCAGGATATGATATAACATACATTCCATTAGGTTTTCCATATGTCGCCGTTCCGACATGAATTACCTCCATCAAAGGTTTGAAGCCATTAAGAATTACCTCGCTTGCAGATGCTGTCCCCCTTGAACCCAGCACATAGAGTCTGTCAAGATTTAAAGAACCGGCAATTCTCTTAACTATAGTCATATTCTCAGTCTTGGTGTCAAGAGATGAGTATTTGTCGTTATGCTCTCTTCTTGCAACCACCTTTCCCTCTGCAGATGCAGGGGCAATATAATTTGCCAGAAGCTGCGTGGCTCTGCCGTCTCCTCCGCCGTTATAACGGAGGTCAAGAATCAACTCCTTTACTCCGGCGGCCTTGAACATTGCCATTGCCTCATCAATATCCTCAGTCATATGTGCATTGAAGGTGAGGTAGTTAAAATACCCAACCGCTTTAGTCAAGCCGGGAAAGTCCTCAGATGTAAAGATATCTTTTGCAAGATATGACCTTGTGTTAATTACTCTTGAAGAGGTTGTGAAGGTCTTCATTCCGTTGTTGTGATCTTTAAATGTAAAGGTGTTTGTAGCCTTTGCCATCTGGGCGTTAAAGGTGTTATTGCGAACAAGATCCATTACTGGAGTGCTGTTAAGATGTGTAAGCTCCCAGCCCCTTTTAACGCCATTTTCTGATAGTGGTGTATTGGGATGTACATATCTTACTCTTATTGAGTAGTCTTCAAAATAGTCAACAGACTGACCATAGCTTGCTCCATAGCTTGTAGATATACCAGCATTATCATTCAGATACTCCTCTCCGGTCATCATCCATGACCACCGGTCTTGTTGTACAAGATGTTTGTCAAAGTAGTCAAAGACATCAGGATAAAGTATTCTGTTAATATTTTTAGGTACCTCCTTATACCAGTAATATACATCGTCCATCAAATCGTCAACATAGTTGTAAAGCTTGGTTTTTTCAGGGTCTTTGTCTGTAATTACCTCCTTAATTATATCTTCCGGATCGCAGGATGAAACAGAGAATCCAATTGTTGCAAATACAACTGCGACAATAATAAAGCGATATTTTGCCTTTATCTTCATAATTCTAAAATCTTTTCATACAAATTTAAACAAAATGTTGAATCTAATGTTTTAAGAATTAAACAATGATAATTATGAAAGATCTTTTTATGATAGAGACAAAAGGAATTTTTGCAGCCAAGGGAAACCCGCTTACACTATTAGGCAACCAAATCAAAGTTGGAGATACAGCACCTGAGATTATTGCATCAGACAATACACTAAAGGATGTAAAACTCTCTGATTTCAAGGGTAAAGTTGTTGTTGTAAGTGTTTTTCCTTCAATAGATACCGGAGTATGTGCAACCCAAACCCGCACATTCAATAAAAGAGCGACAGAGCTCTCCGGAGATGTGGTAATCCTTACCATATCTAAAGACCTGCCATTTGCCCTGGGAAGATTTTGTGCAGCAGAGGGCATAAACAACATTCACACTCTTTCAGACTTTAAGTTTTCAAAGTTTGGACTGGAGTATGGATTCCTGATAAAGGAGAACCAACTGCTCGCCAGAGGTGTTGTGGTTATTGACAAGAACGGAGTGGTAAAGTACAAGGAGATAACCAAGGATATTCTGGATGAGCCGAACTATGACCTGGCAATAGCTGCTGTAAAGGAGCTGTTGTAGGTTTGCTCATTAATTGAGTGATTATTTGTTATTAGTTAAGTGGTGCGAGGCCTGCCAAACAAATTTTGGCAGGCCTCTTTTTTAGTACTTGTTTTTTTTGATTAGCAGGTGAATTGTTACTGCAACGGCAACAATAAAGAGAAAGACTCTTACATGTGTATTCTCTGTTGCAAAGAAGAAGGTGAGGGAGATAGTTATCCAGAGAAGGGAGATGGTTTTAATTTTTAGTCTTACCGGAATACCCTCCTTGGATAGGTAAGAGTGGATGTAAGGGCCCAAATAGCGGTTGCTGAGCAGCCACTTCAGCCTGCTGTAGGAGGAGTTCATATAGAAATAGACAGCGATCAACAGGAATGGTGTAGTGGGTATCAGTGGCAAAAATATGCCGATTGTTGCAAGAGCTACAAAAAATGAGGCCAGTATTATATATAAGATACGTCTCAAAAACTCAATTTTTTTATCTTTGCAAAGATACCTACTTTAAACTAAACTCGCACTATGGAAAATTTTGCAGCCTTTATTGATAAGGTCAGCTCGGCCCTATGGGGATGGCCTATGATTATTCTTTTGTTAGGAACCCATATCTACCTGACAATCATTCTTAAGTTCCCTCAGAGAAAAATTTTTACAGCAATCAGGCTATCGGTGACCAAAGACAAAGCTGCATCCGGAGATGTAAGTCAGTTTGGGGCACTTGCCACCTCACTGGCCGCAACTATCGGAACCGGTAATATTATAGGAGTGGCAACAGCGGTGGCTCTGGGAGGACCGGGCGCTGTTCTGTGGATGTGGATAACAGGAGTTTTCGGAATAGCTACAAAATATTCAGAGGGTCTGCTGGCAATCAAGTACAGAGAGAAGACTGCTGACGGAACAATGCTCGGCGGGCCTATGTATGCTCTGGAGAAGGGGCTAAAATTAAAGTGGCTGGCTGTACTTTTCAGTATTTTTACCGCAATCGCCGCGTTTGGAATTGGAAATACAGTACAGGCAAACTCAATCTCACTATTGGTAAACGAAACCTTTTCAATTAATACAGTGACAACAGGTATTATCCTCAGCATTGCGGTAGCATTGGTAATACTATTTGGAGTGAAGGGTATAGCCAAAGTCAGCGGAACACTGGTCCCTTTTATGGCAATCTTTTATGTTGCAGGTTGTGTGTATATTCTGATTGTCAACTCCGCCTATCTTGGAGAGACATTCCGTCTGATAATAGACTCGGCATTCAGTGCTAAGGCGGCCGGAGGCGGATTTATAGGAACAACTGTGATGATGGCGGCCAGATTCGGTATAGCAAGAGGGCTGTTCTCAAACGAGTCGGGTCTGGGCTCTGCCCCGATTGTTGCTGCTGCCGCTCAGACAAGAAACCCGGTACGTCAGGCACTCGTCTCCTCTACAGGTACTTTCTGGGATACAGTTGTAGTTTGCGCGCTTACAGGACTTGTGCTGGTCAGCTCTGTGATAGCTCACCCGGATATTGATCATACACATGGTGCTGCACTTACAAAGGCAGCCTTCTCAAAAATCCCTTATATCGGCTCCTGGATTCTCACAATAGGTATTATAACCTTCGCATTCTCAACAATACTTGGATGGTCTTACTACGGAGAGAAGGCTGTAGAGTATCTTGGCGGCAAGAGAATAATCATCTATTACAGACTTTTCTGGATTGCTGCCGTTTTCGCAGGCTCGGTATTAAACCTTTCACTTGTATGGGGTATTGCCGATAGTATGAATGCCCTGATGGCCATCCCTAACCTTGTTGCGCTACTACTCCTTTCAGGAGTCCTCATTAAAGAGACTAATAAATATTTGTGGAACAGGCATTTGGATGATGAGGGCGAGTAAAAAACGCAACCCCAACCCCAGGGGTAAAGTGTCAAGTCATTCATATTCAGACTAGTATAGACCTTCCTATTATTTACGTATGTAACTGATTTTAAGTTGTTTGACACTTTACCCCTGGGGTAGTAACGCGGTGCGTTTACGCGGTGGCCTATTTCAAGAAACTGTATTTCTTGCCATAGTCAAGCATCTGCTGAAGGAAGTCTGAAGGATATTCAACTTTGTAGTCGATGATTCTGCCATCTTTCTCAACAGGGATGATGTTAGGGTTGATAAATCCTCCGTATGGCTTGAGGTTAAGAGAGGCGTAACGCTCTTTAACCTCTTTGTGTAGCTCCTGGTTAATGTTTACTGCGTATGTCTCAATAAGTTTTTTGCCTGCAGCATAGTCTCCCTCTGATTTAACTCTCTGAAGCTCTGCCAGAAGTTCTCCAAATAGTCCGCGAAGTTTAACAAAGTCATTGATTACGAAGTATGTTTTATTATCTCTTACTCTCTTCTCAATAACGTCTGTTCCGTTCTCACCGGCTCCTTTGCCCCTCTCATAACACCACTCAGCAATCAGTTTTCTCCCCTGCATATGAGCCTGGGTAACGGTTTTGCCAACCTCAATTCTTACGAGCTGAGTCATAAGACCGTTGCGAATGTATGAGATGTAGGATGCTTTGTACGCCTCCTCGTCCGGCATTATGCCGAGTTCAACCAGTTTTGTGTCCGGCATGTAGTATAGGGCAAAAATGTCAGCGCGAGCCTCCTCAAGTGCAGAAGAGTGGTCCTTCAGAGCTCCGGCAGGAGTTCCGGGGCGGAGCTGTCCCGATGCGTGACCGAGGCATTCATGCATATCGGTGTGGAGATTACCTGTCAATGAACCATATTTTTTCAGAAGCCCGATCTCTGTCTCATCCCAGGAAAACTCAGTAGTCAGACTCTTTGGAGCCTCCTCTGCCGCTTTGTCATAAGCCTCAGAAATATTTGCAATGGTTACAGATTTTGACCCATGCTCTTTTCTTATCCAGTCTGCATTGGGAAGGTTGATACCAAGCGGAGATGTCGGATGGCAGTCCCCTCCAAGCTGAGCAACAGTTATTACCTTGGCAGAAACACCTTTCACCTCTTTTTTCTTGTACTCGGGACTTACAGTTGAGTTATCCTCAAACCACTGAGCATTATTACTTATAATCTCTGTCCTTTTGGATGCCTCAAGATCTTTGAAGTTCACAACAGCCTCCCATGTAGCCTTCATTCCCAGAGGATCATTGTAATCCTCAATAAATCCGTTAATAAAGTCAACCTGGCTATCGGTGTCCTTAACCCATGCAATATTATACTCATCCCATATATTGAGATCGCCTGTGCGGTAATACTCAATCAATTTTGCTATATAACCCCTTTGAGTATCGTTTTCGGCAACAGCCGAAGCCTTTTCAAGATGCTCAATAATTTTTTCAATAGCCGGTCCGTAAAGCCCGCCAACTCTGTAAACCTCCTCCTGAACCTTGCCGTCAACCTTTACAAGTCTGGAGTTAAGGCCATATGATATTGGCGTATGGTCTTTAGGGTCAACCATTTTTGCATAAAACTCCTCAGCCTCGCTCCTGCTAACACCATCATAGAAGTTTACGGAACTTCCTAGAAGAAGATCGCCCTCGCCTGTGATGTTCTTTCTGTACGGATAGAGTGCCGGGTCAAAAAGCATAGGGATAATCTCCTCTTTAAGCTCCGACTGACCACTCTCATCCATCAGCATGGCAAAGTAATCCTGAGAGCATCCCGGAAGAAACTTCTCTTCTGCATAGTGATGGTGAATTCCGTTGCTGAAGAAGACCCTTTTTGCATAAACAAGAAACTCGTTCCAGTCACCACTCTCTCTCTCCCCTTTGTAGTTGTCGAATATCCCCTCCAGAACCCTGCGGATCTTAAGCCCGTGCTTAAAGTTCTGATCCCAGAATATATCACGGCCCGCTTTGGCAGCCTCACTCAGGTGGTAGATGTACTCCTTCTGCTCAAATGTTAATGAGTCCCAGCCAGGGATTCTGTATCGGATTACCTTTAGATCCGCAAATTCATCTGCAAGATATCTGAATGGTTCCTCCTTAACTGCACCCTCTTTGCAAGAGCTGAAAAAGAGCCCTGCCAAACCTGCAATTAGCATAAATCTGTAAAATTTCATAATGGTTAAAAAAGTTTTAAAAAATTGATACAAAGATAATAAACTCGGATGTATATTTGCGCCGATTTTTAGATCAAAACATGAACGCTGTTTATACAATTTTACTGCTTGTCGCAGCAAATATTTTTATGACATTTGCCTGGTACGGGCACCTTAAGTTGCAGGAGATGGGTAAAATCAATCATACCCCACTTATTCTGGTAATTCTTGGAAGCTGGCTCGTGGCATTTTTTGAGTAAAAGTTTACATTTAGACCCCAGACAAAATAAACATAATTTAAAGTTAATATAATTTTATATATGAATGCCATTTTTACCATCATTTTACTTGTACTAGCCAATGTATTTATGACTTTTGCTTGGTATGGACATTTAAAGCTCCAAGAGATGGGGAAGATCTCTAATACGCCCTTAATCCTCATAATACTAGGTAGTTGGCTTTTGGCACTTTTTGAATATGCCTTGCAAATACCCGCAAATAGATTTGGTTATATTGGAAATGGTGGTACTTTCTCTTTAGTACAGCTGAAAATAATCCAAGAAGTAATTACTCTTTTAGTTTTTTCTGTTTTTTCATTTGTTCTGTTTAATGTTCAAATACAATGGAATCATTTAGCTGCATTCTTTTGTCTGATTCTGGCAGTGTATTTTGTATTTATGAAGTAGGATTGATGTTTGCTTAGGGATCTCTTAGGGGTGTGTTCAAATTTTCAAAAATCACCTTCTGTGTAAAGAAGGGGAGGCTGAGGTTTCCTCTCATAATCCCATAAAATCCGTACCCATACCGCCCTCTACACCTTCCAGACCACAATGAATCAATTAGTTATAGTTTTGTGACCTTTTGGGGTTTTCTATCATTTTTTATTGATAACTTTGTATATAATTATAAATCAATATATTATGAAGAAAGTAAAACCTATAGAAAATTTCCCAAACTATACAATCAGTACTGATGGAGTTGTATATAATGTGGTAAAGAAGATGATAATGAAACTACATAGAGATAAAGATGGTTATTGAATAGTTAACCTATCAGCAAACAATGAAAAGAAACAGAAAAGAGTTCATAGATTAGTAGCAGCAGCATTTATTCCTACAGATGATCAATCATTAACAGTTAACCATAAAGATGGTAATAAGGATAATAATGATGTGTCTAACTTAGAGTGATTAACTAATGAAGATAATATTAGACACGCTTTTGAGACTGGATTAATGAAGAAGAATCCTAAAGGAGAAAACTCTCGTAGTTCTAAGTTATCTTTCGAACAAGCAGAACAAATAAGAGAGTGAATAAGTAATGGAATGTATAATAGAAAACAAATTGCTGAGATGTATGGTATAACTACTGCATCAGTTGGTAATATAATCAATAATAAAACTTATAAAGCCTGTGATCATATATCATAGGCTTTTTTTTTGTGATAGATTTTTTTCTAAACTGGACTCGATCCACATCGTGTCCACTCGTGTCCGAGTGCAATGAGTAACAAAAATCCTTCTTATGTCCGATACATAAACTACTACTTCTAGATGTATCTTAGTGATCTAGACAGTATATAAAAGAAAACTGCTGACTAATTAAAGTCAGCAGTTAACAATGCATTTATTAGTTAGTAGGAGTTATTTCCTATCTCTTCTCTTTACAGCTATCAAAGCTTCTTGAAGTTTCAAGCATTTCTTGATAGTCATTTCTGTGCGTTCTAAGCAGAAGTTTATCATTTCTTCTGGAGAATTAATCTTCTTACTTTTTGAGAGTTCAAGAAAATCCTCATAAGATGCTTGTGCAGATAGAACAGCTGCTTTGTCAATCATTTTTGAGCTTGTGTAAGCAGCAACCACAATCTCATTTACTTTTTGTACAGACATCACTTATTGATTAAGTGGTTTATTTGTCTTTTCAAGGAACTTATTATAAAGCAGTTCAAGACGATTATAAATCATTTGTTCTTTTGTGCTTTCTCCTCTCTTTCCCTTTGCTTTTTCAATGGATTCAGCATCCTTTCTATTAAGTGATTTAAAGAATTTGACAAATGTTTCTTCAAAGTTGGTAAAGTCATCACCCTTTCCTTTTAAGAATTTTTGTATCACCCAGTCAATGATAATTCTGGTTTTCAGTACTTTTTCATCAAGTACGCTTGTTGCTGCATTCAAAATATTTTTTCCTCTTTGTATTCCAGATTCAGTATCCTTATCTAAATCAGTAGAAATCTCACCATTCATTGCTTTTGATAGCACTGATTTGTTGATTTTGTTGTTGAAAGTAAGCCACTTACAGGCTGAATCAAGTGAGTAACCTTTTGATGTTAATTCGTTAATTTCATCAAGTAACGGAATTTGCTGAGCACACATCATCTTTGCTCCCTTACCAAAATCTGCTCCTTTCCAAGCTGCTGTAGCAGTATTAATCTCTGCTAACATCTTAGGGATGCTCAATTCTGAGTTTAAGGGATACATAAGGAAAAATTCCTTATTGTACTCAGAATCTTCTGACATAAGCTCAGTATGAGCTTGATACCTGTGGTTGGCATCAATCAGTACAACATACTGAGAAGCATTAGCTTCAGTTACTACTTCCTTTGAAGTAAAATCTATTACTTCAAGTCCAGCTTTCAATGCATCAGCTGCATCTACTATGATTGCTGGGATAAGTAATCCATTTGACTTCATAGAAGTCTTTTTTGACTTAACGATCTTTTCGTTAAGATCACGATTACCAGCAAGTCTGGCAACTTTTTTGCCTTCATTTTGAAGGACTTTTAGGTTAATAAGATTTTCCATTTTATAATTTGTTATTGGAAATTTTAATTTTCTTTCATCTCTGGTGAAAGATTTCCAGATAATCAATTATAAAGATGTGCACCTCTTTATGTCCTGATTACATTGCAAAAGTCAGGACAATTAGAATGACCAAAAATGTGTAAAAATGAAATATATTTTACTCCCGATTAGAAGAAATATTCTATAACCATTTTATCATAAATAGATGAATTCTTGTACTGTTTTAAGAACCCATTAATGATATATTCAGATTCTAAAAAGCTTTCATTGGAACTAAGTCCAACAAGATATACTAGCCTAGAAATAAGGAGTTTCTTACTATATGAATTGAAGCCTTCCTTCTTTTTTCTTATGTTCTTAGGTGGTACAAGTTCATAGAACATAAGAAACAATGTTGCAAAATACCAGATAGTGTATGAGTCAGAATTTTCTTTTACAACATTGAATGAATAATATTTTGGATATAGTGAATTTAGATTACCCTTACCAACATTATCCATAATATCTTTAACTGTTTGTTTGATAAGATCTAATGTTTTGTGATCAATGATTTCCACCTTCTTTTTACCCTTAACTCTTATAGTTAGTTCTGCACCTTCTTCAGCTACATATCTGTGGATTTCTTCTAAGTATTCAAATGCACTTTTAAAAAACTCAGTTTCTCTTTTACAGGCACAATAACTTAAATCATTTATAAATAAGAGAAGATACCAAAACTTGTTAAAGTCATAACCAAGAGTAGTAATCATATCTTTTAGAACTTCATCATCTTCATATTCATCAATGAAAGATGTATTTACTTTGTTGTCAAAATATCTATGGATAAAATTTACATATACTTGAGAATCAAGCATACCTTTATAAAATTCATATGCTCCATTTGGTTTTATCTTCTCAGCAAGTTTATGAACATACTCTGCTAGTGGTTCATTATACTCAACTAAAGTAAATACTTCAGTTGGATCTCCTGTTGGTTTTGCTAGTTCTTTCATATACACAAAAATAAAAGAAAAGCCTGTAATCCTAAAGACTACAGGCTCTTTTTAGTTTGATTTTCTGTATTTATAATCTATTCCAAATAATGCACCAGCGAAAGTACTTATTTCCCCAAATGCTATTAATGCAGATGAATCAATTACTCCAGTTGGTGGAACTATAAATCCAGCTATTAGTAATCCTACACCCACCAGTACTAGGAAACAAGCTACTCAAATTTGAATGTTGTTTTTCTTCATTAAAATAAAATAAATTGTTGTTACATAACGATTTCAAAACCAGATGATTCTGGAGATCCACCAATATCTGTTAGGTAGAAGCCATTTTGTGCGTATGTGCTTCCGTTTTGATCTGTATAGTATTTAGATTCCCAATCATCCCACCAAATAGTTCCAGATGTTGCATATCCATATATATAGGCATTCCAAGCATCTTCTTGTGACCACTCACTAAAAGCATAATAATCAAGAGGAGTTCTAGATGGTGAATAATATCCACATTGTCCATTAACTTGTATTCGGCTGTATTGTCCGTATCCTCTGTATTCAGTAGATGTTCTACCAGATCCATCTGGATATTGATAATATCTTACTTGTCTGTAATATTGAACAGAATATGTTCCATCACAATCATAAGCATTAAGTGCTCCAGCAGCATTTGATACTTCACCTGTGTTAGTTCAAGTAGTCCATCCCTTAACCCATCCACAAGATCCATCAATTCTTCTGCTTCTTGATGCTCCATTATAATAATCTGAATAAGTCACTTCTGGTTCATAATTCCAGTAATACTCATCTCTAAGTTTCTTATAATCTACATAGTAATAGTTACTTCCACAAGATCCATTTCAGTAAGTAGAACCATCCCAAATTGCATATCCAATAGATCCGAGATCCGTTTGAGTTCCACCTGCTTTTACAGTATTCCCATTATCATATTTATAGGTTATATTTCTAGTTCTGGTAATTGAATCAGTATATGTCCAAGCACTAACACTTTGTACTCCATACTCATTTGCAGAAGTTCCAGATGGTGCACTTGTTACATATGGTTCATCTAATGATCACTCATAAGTGCTTGTATAAGTTCTGTTTCTGTAAGCATTATTGTTGAAATAAGAATAACCAGACCATAAAAATTTCTGTTGAGCATACTCTGACTGTGTTACAGGAGTTCCATAAACAACACTACCATATGTATTATTTTGATATTTCTCCTGTGTTCAAGGTGTAGCTGTTCTAGATCTATAATCATTTGAATAGCTCCAAGCAGAATAAGAAGTTCCACTTAATACTTCTACAACTGCTGGATAAATTAGTGTATAACCTAAATATATTTTTGAAACAGTTGTAGATCCCATAAAAGCACCAACAACTGTATTGTTTCCAATCTTGTACATACTATCCTGTTATAAAATAAAGTGTATTACTGTCTTTAGTTCCAATAGCATTATATGCTGCTTGAGTTCCAGTCCAGATATGCTTACTATCAACTGTATTAGCATTACCTGCAGAAGAAGCATAGTTTACTGATTTATTAGCATCAGCAGTATTATCAACATTACCAAGTCCTACTTCAGATTTCGTATAAGATGGTTTTGTTGAAGCTTTAGCCCAAGCATAAACATCAGATGCAGGTAGTGAAGTTGGAAATGTTACCCAAGTTTTATCACCTCTCCAATATTGAGATGTAGATCCAGCAGTAATTGGTGCTTCATAACTATGGGAGTGACTAGCTGCAGCAGCTCCTACTTCTGAGTATGTATAAGAAGGTTTTGTTGAAGCCTTAGCTCAACTATAAACATCAGAAGCAGGTAATGAAGTAGGGAAATCTGTTATATTAGCCTTTGTATGAGTGTGTGCTGTAGGAGTTCTTGCATTGGATAGCCTTGCATCATTCCCTTCACATACAGTACCAGCAGTAGAACCAAAATTCTTATTGAATGCTGTGTTTTTGGTAAATAATGGTTCTTTCCCTAGTAATGCAGCTTGTAGTCCATTAATATTTGCTATTTCATCTTGATATATAAGACTATTCCAAGCAGTTACTCCATCACCAATTTTCTTTCTCATTACTGAATTGTTACCAGAAAATACCAGTCCAATTTCACCTTTATTTAGAACTGGATTTGTACTGCTCCAATTTGAAGCAGTATCAATCCTTTGTTTCATTCTAGTATTTAATGTATTTGTTGCCATTATGCAGTACCTCCATTAAGTATTATTACATCTCCTGCAACATTAACTAAGTTAACTAGAGATAATGTTACTGCTCCTGTTTTACCTGCAACACTTGTAACAGTATTTACTTGTGCACCATCAGCAATACCTGCTAGTTTGTTTTTTTCTGTTGTTGTATAGTCATTGGTTGATAGTCCTTTACCAGCAACAACACTTACTTTCCCTAGCTTTAAAGAGCTAATTGAAGCTTTCAAATTTGCAAAAGCTTGAAGCATTGTATTTGATGCAGTAATATCAGTATCACTTCCAGCTCCTAATCCAGCTAAAGAAAGATCCAAAATTCCAGACTGAATTACAGATAACATACTTCCATTTTTTGTGATTGTTACACCATCACCAACAGTAACACCAGCTGATGAAAATTGTATCCAGTTTATATCTGTAGTTCCTATTGTTATTGCACCATCTGTTGAAATAACCCATCCTGTATCAGCATTAACAGTTCCCTGTTCAACAAAAACAAATGATGAAGGAGTTAATACATCATTAGATCTTGTCCAGCTAGAAGATGCAACCACATATATTCCATTTTGTGATGCATAAGTTTGACTTTTTACAAGTACTCTATCTCCAGCTGCTAATTGAACTCCATCAATATTTAATAATCCACTTAGAGAGATACTACCAGTGGTTGCAACTTTTACAGATTGCTTAGGATCTAAACCCTGAGCAATATTATCAACATACTGCTTAGTTGCTGGGTGCAGATTTGCTGTAGGATCTCCTAATAGAGTTAATTTTCCAGTTAGTGTAATATCTCCATTTATTGTTTTATTTCCTTCTGCTGGAATGAAATCTGAAGCGTGTTTTCCATCTAAAGTATCAGCATCTCCTGTAATACTTGCTGCTAATTTCCCTTGTGAATTTGCTCTTATAAGTTTATAAGCAGTACCAGTATTTGCTACTTCAGTATTTAGAATGAAATCTGATGCATATTTACCTTGTAAAGTAGTAGCATCAATCTGTACAGCTCCACCAATTTTATCATTTAATTGTGCTTGAATTTTCCTTAAAGCTGTAATCAAAGTATCTGTTCCTAATACTGGAGCTGAAACATTAGGAGTAGCCCATCCATCTAGAGTTTTGTTCATTATAGCTGAACTTGAAACTAGAAGATCAATATCTTCTTCGGAATATGTTACATATGGTAAATCTTTTCAAGCTGTAACTCCATTCCCTATCTTAATTTTTACTCTGTTAGTACTAGTAAATTCTACACCAAATTCTCCTTTCCTTAGTACTCTATTTTTACCAGTTCCTACACCATCAACAGCTCATTCAGCAGTAGTACCTGTTCTATGTAGTATGTCTACATTTAATGCATTTGTTGCCATATTATGCTATGCCTCCATTTATTGTATTTATGTTATTATAATTATTTGTAAGCTTTTTATAGCTTACTAGTGATGAGTCAAAAGTATATATTTCTTCATCACCAGTTTCTTCATCTTTTACTATGTATAGAGTATTCTCTTTTCCTAGATTTGGTAAGTTTAATATAGAATTTGTCACAAACTCTATTCAACTGTTTCCAGAAGGAGTTGATCCACCTGTTGATGTACTACCACCAGCTGAAACACTACCACCAGAATGTATTTTGTACTTACTTCTAAATACTTTTGGTATGTTACTTATTTTAAATTCCATAACTATTTCTTTTCTACTAATTTCACTGTGTTCTTGTCATTAAAATAATCAATCTCCATAGTATCAACTATGAATGTTCCAGTAAGGATTCCAATGGTCAATAATGAGTATGGTTTAATGTCATTTTTTAGAGAGATATCTAATATTTTAGATGGTGTCGAATACTGATTTACATATTTTTGAATGATAGTTTTTTCAGGTGTTTGTGTAAGATTTAACGGTATGTTTTTTAAAGTGTATATGTAGTTACCATTAATAAGAAATACTGAACTATATGATCATCCTTTACCTGTTTGTGTGCAGATCTTAAAATTCATTTCTTTTCCTTCTTTTACAAATTCCTCATTGATCACATTCTCATATATTGTATCTGTATCTGAAGATTCATCAGGATTAATGTATGGTCTGTATATTTTCATCTCTAATCCCTTTATTCAAACATTTTCTGCTCTTTTACTACCATTTACATAATCTGGAGAATTTATAATAAATTCAATATCACCCATCAAGCCATCCTCTGATTTTATTGGTATAGCATAACCTACTGCATCAATTTCAAAACGGTAATCAACCGTATTGATTACAGGAAACCACTTATTCAAATAACTTCTTGTATCTGTATTACTATTAGCAAAAGGAAGGAAGAAACCACCTCTTGTATAATTTGACCAACTAGTACCATTCCAGTATTTATCTCCTACTTTTAGTAAACAAGATATAAATAGATCATTATATCCAAAGTTATCACCAGTAGGAGTGTAGTCAGGATCTATATATACAGCACCTTCTCTATCATCTCATAAAGCTTCAGCAGAAATAACTAAATAAGCAGTTTCTGAATATGTGCTACTAGGAATGTTTTCTGATTTTAGTTCAAACACCTTTTCTGATCTACCGTCACTACCACCAGCTGGTAAATGCCTGTGGAGTAATATATAATCTTCAAAATTTAATTTAGGGATAATTTCATCTTTATTGTAATTGACATATCTTACAATAGTTGCACCTATAGTGTCTTTAATAAATGGTTTTAGTATTGTTCCCTGTGTATTGAATAATTCTCTATTAAAAGCAGGTAATTCTACTGGTTGCCAGTTTGTTTTATTATAATAATAACTTCTATACTTATTGTGAGTATAATATCTAGAGTAGTGATTTTTCTGATAAGTTCCTTTATCTCTGTTATAGTGGTTATATGTGCTTATTTCAGTTGAGTTCCAGACTTTTGTATAATTAGTCAAATCTTCAGTATTTCATATGTCTGGAAGCAATGAATTAAAGTTATACAATGAAGTAATTACAGATACTTTATTGAATACTTCATCAAGTGTTATAGTAGTTTCTGCACTTGTAAAATCAGATGCACTTATCACTTTAGTATTTGTAATAGTTTCAATTGAAGTATAATGAGTGCTAAAATTATCAACAGTATGATAGATATAATACTTCCCAAATCCATTTTTAATAGCGTCATAATCTAGTATATAAATACTGTCTTTAAAAGCAATCATAGTATAACCCATATACTGTAATATTTCTTCCAGTACTTCCTTATATGTCATTGGTATTCCATCTTCATCAAAGAAATTTTGTTCAGAAATATACATCTTGTTTAATACGCACTCTGGATTTAAAGGATCATAATCACTTCTCTGGTTTGACATTATGATATGAAGTTTAGTATAATCACCAGCTGCTTTCTGAACAGCAGTATATACAACATTACCTAATGAAACTATTCCTTTTTTACCTTCTTCAACCGTTTCATATTTAAAGTAATCTAATGAACTAAGTGCATCAACTGCATTAATTTCAATATTTTCATAGTATTTGTTGAAATCTTGACTATAAAGGTTTGGTTCAACATATCCAGATCATTCTAACTCAGTATTATTTCTAAACAACTGAATTTTTGTTCCTTGTGCTTCTGCACTATAAATATCAAATAGATAATTACTACTCACAATATTTAAAGATGCAGATGAAAGTTTTAATGGTTTGTAAATGGTGCTTTCTCCTTCATATTTTACTATGAAAGGATCAGCACCCATTGTTATTTCTGTTTCTCCAACTCCACCAGTATCAATTACAACTTTATATGGTATTTCATTTATGTTTTTAAAATGTCCTATGTATTTCATATTACCTTACTTTTGATTTTTTCTTATCATAATTATTCAATACTCCAACTAGTGTATCACCTTTAATTCTAAAAGTAACTTCACTACTTCCTGTTTTTTCATCAAGCTTTAATAAACTCTTTAACTTGTTCAAAGGAGCAATTACTTCTGGATTAGTTGATGCACCTGCATATTCTCCAACCATTCCTATAGTTGCACCACTTACAATACCACCATCAGCAAATTTTGGAACACTTGCAGCAATAATCATTGCTTCCATAGCAGCAATTTGTCCAGCAGCTAAAGCTACTCCAGCAAAAGGAATTGAAGCATATGCAGCAGCACTTTGTGCAGCCATTAATCCACCATAAACACCTGCAGCAGTCTTTGCTAGTGCCATTTGAGCAATCATAATTGGTGCTTCTGCAGCAGCTGCTCCAGCTTTAGCAGTTGTAACTGTAGTTATTCCAGCTACTTCTGCTGATGTTGCTGCTGTTTGTGCAGTAGCTACAGCGGTTAAAGCTTCTACTTCTGTTGCACCTTTTGTAGCAATTACAGTTGTTTCTGCTTCTTTAGCTAAAGTAAGTTTGTTTGTTAGTTCTGTTAATGCTTGAATTCCATTTGCTACTGATGATATTGAATCAATTGTCTGAATAAGTGCATTAATTACAGCCATCACTTTTTCAAATCCAGATGCATCAATATCTTCAAAGGTTTCCTTTACATTATTAAATGCATCAACCAATCTTTCAACAGATGTAGCTACATCTTTGATACTACTAAATGCAGATTCATTAAGTTGTTCTTGGATACCCTTAATATCCTCTTGTACTTGTGCTAGTTTTAGAGCTTTTGAGAGATCTTTTTCACCCTTAATAGCTACTTCTAATTCAAGTTTATAATTTGATAATCCAGATTCAACAGCCTTCTTTAATTCCTCTTTAAGTTTTTGAGCAATCTCTACTTCATCTTCCAGTCTTTGAGCAACTGACTTTTTATAGTCAAAGGTTTTATCTCTTGCTTCTGGTCTTATAGGGATATAAAGATCTTTAGCAAGGTCTTTTTCAAGCTTCTCTTGAAACTTATCAGTATCAACTTTGATTTCTGGATCTTCAATTTCAATTTCTAGATCTTTTAATCCCAGATTTTCTTCCATCAAAGTATAGAACAGTTCTTTGTACTTTCCTTCTACTTTATCCAGTATACCAATTTGTTTAAGGAATGAATCAGTTAATTTTAATACTTCATCATAGTATTCTTTTTGGGAGATAGCTCCATTCTTAATCTGATTATCTAGTTCCTTTCTTTCCTTTGCATACTTCTGTAAAATAATAATATCATTTTCTGAGCTTGATCCACCTGTATTATCACCTTCAATTCTTCTTTTTTCAAGCTCTCTAAATGCATTCTCAAATTCAGCTCCTTTATTTGCAAGAACTGCATCTAGTGCTGCAATCTCCTTCTTATATGCTTGAATGTCTTTAAGCTTTTGAGAAAAAGGATTATTAGGAGAAACTGATTCAAAAACTATTTCAGCAGTTGTTAAGCCAGAACTAGTTTTAGCAATCTCTGTATTTAGTTCTTCTTTTCTTGCTAAGATCCTAGTATATTCTTGTGCTTTAGCTCTAAGGATTGCTTCTTCTTTAATGAGTTTTAGTCTCTCATTAATTGCTGAATTTATAAGATCTTCACTCTTTAATTGTTCTGATGTATAGCCATTAACTTTATTAGTTGGAACACCTAACATTTCAAGTAATTGCTTTCTTTTAGCTATAGTTGTATTTATGTCTAAATACATTGTTCTGATAGCTTCTAATTTTGCTTTCTCTTGTATGTATCCAGCTCCACCAGCAGAATATGATTTCTCTACTGTTTTAATGTTTCTTTGAGATTCAAATGGAATATTTCTTAACCTATTTGCTTCTTTTATTGCTTGAGCAATTTTTGTAATAAGGAATGTTAATCCTGCAACAGCAATAGTTATTCAGTTAGAAATTAAAAATGATTTTATGGATGCTCCAATTCTCTTAAAACCAGCTACTACTCTACTAGTTGCTATTTCTGTTCTACCAAGATTTTCTTCCATTTTAACTACATCTTCAATAGATTTACCAAAGGATATTCTTGCTTGTTCTTCAAGTAGGTTATATTTTGTAGCTAAAGTGTGTACTGCATCTGCTTGTTTCTTTGTAAGATTAGTTAGTTTGGTAAAATCATCACCAAGATTATCAGTTGTAACTATAGGTGAGCTGATTTTACTGTTGATACTATTGAATTTCTCTCTTAATCCACCATATTTATTAGTAAGTTGAGCTAAATCAAGATTGTGTTTTTGCACCATCTTACTAAACATTACTGAACCAGACATTGCAATTGCACTTCAAATTCCAGCTGATATGTTTTTAATGTTATTTGCTACAACTTCAAAAGCTTTTGTAATCGTATTAATAACCCCAGACATCAGTTTTTGCATTTTATCAGTAGCAAATAATTCTGTAATGGTGTTCCTCAATTTATTGATAGATCCTTCAATTGAATTTGGATTGAAATTCATTGTTTCAAGCTTCAACTGTTGTCCGAATAATGGAAGTACTTCAGATGCTACCAGCTTTCCTTTTTTCATCATATCATCAAGCTGAGCAGTTGTAATATTTAATGCTCTTGCCATTATCTGAATTGCACTAGGTAATCTTTCACCTAATTGACCTCTTAATTCCTCAGCAGTAATTTTTCCTTTTGACATCATCTGAGTAACAGCTAACATTACTCCACTTGTTTCATCTGCTGAGAGATTAAAATAAGTTGATGATTGTGTTAATGCATCAAATACATTTTGAGTATCCTTCAAACTCATATTTGATCCTCTTGCAGCAGCATAGAATTTTGCATAGTTACCAGTAAGACCTATTAACTCTTGATTATATTTTTTACTTTGTTCGTTTACAAACTTCAATGCATTACTGTATGAATAGCTATCTCCTGTCACATTTTTAAGTGTTTGAGTAGCTTTAGCCATTCCTTTGACAGAAATCATTATTTGACTAGTAAAGTTCCCAATTCCAATAGCACCTGCTGCAAATGCCATACTGAGATTTCTTACCTGTAATTGAATACTTCTTAATGCTCCATTAGCTTTATTTGCTCCTTTAGTAAAACCTGTTGTTAATAGGTTTAATGCAACAGCAAATGATAATTGTTTTCCCATATTTTTATAGTTTAGCGTTGTCCAGTATTTCTTTTAATTTATCTGTGTATTCATCTGCTAATTCTTTTGAAGCTTTCTCAGATTCATTCTTCTCTCAGTTGAATAAGATCAGATCTTTTGGTGATTTTAACTTTTTACCTATATGTGGTAGGATAGTATAGTAACACCATAATCTATCTAGTTGTAATTTTTGTTGTCTGGTTGTATTATAGTGATCTACATATAATCCAATATCATCCAGTTGCATTTCATATTGGACTCATTTTATATCAAGTCCACAATTAGTAACTAAGATTGGTATGATCTTATAAATATATAGATCTGAATTTTCAGTTGAATTTGAACCTTCTTCTGTTGGTTCTTCTTTCTTGAAAAATTGCTTTTCAAGTTCTACTACTTTAAAAAATCGGTTCAATAGTTTCTCAGCAATTCTTTTATTACTTGACATTACTGATTCAAATGCTTCATATGAATAATCAAAATCATCATTATTAGCATATAAACAAGAGTAGATTAATTGAGATAATTCCTTTAAGTCAGAATAATCTATTTTTAAAAATGGTATTGATGATAACTTTTCAAAATACACTATTGCTTTTATATTTAATTTTAGTTTATACTTTTCCATAGTGTTATAAATAAAAAGGGTAGGGTGCTTTTCCCTACCCTTATTCTAAATAGAAATTATGCTTCTGCTTTTGTTAAAGCACCTGTACCAGTCAGAGTAACTGACATAGTTGCAACTGCTCCGTTATCAGCTTGAACACTTAATGAAGTGATAAGAGCTGAACCTGTAAAACTAGGTGTTCCAGCTGCATATGCTGCACCAACTTTTGCGAATTTTACTGTAACTGCTGTTCTTGCTTCCATAGCTTCAAATAAGTCTGCTACACTTTTTCCAGCAGTAGTAGCAAATGTTACTAATGAGTCACTAGATAAGGTTCAACCCATTTGACCTACTAAGTAAGTCTTATAAGCACCTGACATTTTATTTGAAGTATCTATTGTGTCCATAGTCATTTCTAATGAACAAGTTGTTGCGTATCCAATTGGATCTGCTCCGATAAAGATTAAGAGATCTTGTCCACGAACAAGATCAGTATCATTTGTAGTTATTGCCATAATATTTTATGTTTTTTAATCGATTTGAAATAATAGTACTTGAATGTATTTGTTATCAACTGCTTCTTCTGTACTATCTATAAGTTTGATCTGGAAACCATCTTTAGTTCCCTCCAATTCTGCATCTATAAGTTCTGCTATCTCTTGTGATTCATCATAAGATTCTGAAACAACAGTAATATATACTTTACAGATTTCAGAGTGAACTCCGTATTTAGTATACTCTTTACTGTATTCATCTCTTTGATAAACTATTAAAGTTCCTGTTGTTCCGATCGGTGCTACTGTCGGACCCCCTCTGAGTAGGACAGTGTCTCTTTAGACAAATTTCAA
>MKTA01000007.1 GCA_001897515.1 Bacteroidetes bacterium 41-46
TTAGAAAAGATGAGATTAAAAGAAACTATTAAAGAAGCAATTTAAACCAAAAAGTCTAAAAGGGTGCTGTACTAAAACGGGGATTTCGACACTACAATAGGGAATATCCTATCTCCAACCTTTTCAGTTATTGGAGTACTAGCCAATAATCATTGTCTAATATTTGTTCCGATTCTAAATTTACTTGCCATTTCTTAACATTATTTTGTCAACAGCCTTTTCAATACCATCATAAAGTATATCTAATGCTGTTGTATAGTTAGTATCTATTGTTTGTTCCCAGAATTTGTTTCCTTTTACAGCACCTCTATAATATCCCTTTTTGGTATACCTTTTTGTTGTGCCGCTATCTACCAAGTGTGCGTGTCTACCTAAAGCACCAAAACCAGCTAAAGCTCCTAGTTTTCTTCTTTTGACTTTATTAGTCATTGATTTATATAGATTACCAGATCTGCTTACTTTTATGTTTGCCCGACCTTTATTTACTAGAAATCTTGTAGCTTTTCTTAGTCCATCTTTTATAGCTTTACTCTTGTCGATATCCCTCAATTCTGAAATAGCAAAATGAACTCTGTCAATATCAATAACATTAACTGTAAGCATTATTCATCTACCTTTTTAAGTGAAATGGAGTAACTATTATCTTTTTTATTGAGAAATATATTCTCAATCTTATATGTTTTACCTCTTAGCAATACTATAAGTGTTTCATTAATGATTGGATTATACCTCACTTTAACTTCTAATAAGTTACTATTAAATTCTTCTGAGTTAAGTACTCCATTTTTACCAGTATTTTTTAATACTTGACATCTGGAGTTTATCACAAGAGTTTTGTTTTTAATAATAGCACCTGAACTACTTTTTGTATTGGAAATTGAATAAAAGCTAATTGTGTCAGTTAGTAATCCAGCTCTCATATTAGTATTTTTTATACAAGCCAATTAAATATTCATATGACAATGGAATTTTAGCCATTATACCATATGATACAGGCTCTCTGTTAGCATATAGATTACCTACCATTAACAACATAGCGTGAGTTATAGCAGGTGGAATTTTACCACCTGCTTCTAATTCAGATAATGCTATGTTCAAATGCCTAGAGATTGCATCTTCTGACACAGTTATTAAATCGAGAATGTATAAATCATCAGATGTAAATTCTTCATCTACATTGAGATGTTTCTTAACCTGTTCTAGTGTGATATACATAGCATTTAATTATTGGTTGTTATTTTACAGATGCAGTTACGAAAGAAGCAGTTCTGCGTGGTTTTGCATCAAAATATGCATTGATAACAAGTCTAACTTTACCGTTAGCTGCTTGTGTGTACGGATCTACTGTAAGATCGATTCCACCCCATTGACCAATTACATAGTCATTAAAGTTTCCGAATACTACACCAGCTTCATCAGCACCAGTTTGAAGTCCATTAGCAACACCGTTTGAAACGAGTACTTTGTAACCTTCCAGTTCATTTCCTTCCATCAGATACTTAGCAGTACCAGTAGCTTTTTCAGTAGTTTTAAGAACACCTTTAGCTTTAGGGTGAACAATGAATACTTTGTTTCCAGTAACATTAGCTTCTTCCAGACTTGTTTCCATATCTACGATTGAAGCATAAGTTGGAGTACCTGCAATTGTTGGAGCAGTTGCAAACATACCTGCTGGTTTAGTTGAAGTTCCAGCATCTTTACCAAAGATTGTTGATTCCAGTTTCTCTTTGATTGCGTTTACAATATCATTCTTCAGCATTTGTTCAGCTGAATTTGAATCTTGAATAAGGAATTGTTTAGAGATATCAATATAAGCTGTCAATCTTTTTGGTTCAAGATTTACTTCAGAGAAAGTACCAGCTCCATCAGAAGCTCCAGCTACTTCACCTGCTCAAAGAACACTACTTCCAGAATATGCAGGTATTGAAACATTACCTGTAAGACCTGTAAGATAAGTAGCACCTGCTTGTGTAAGTACTAAGTTGTTTCTTAGTGGTTCTAAAATGTTTAGTTTATCTTCTGCAACATTCTCTTGTCCAGCTGTTGCTACTGTAGCTTGGATGTTAGCTCTTTCTTCCATAGGAAGTATGATTTGACCACTACAATTCTGACCAGCTTTTCTGAATTCAGCTATACCAGCATTAATTACTTCTTGTGCTCTCTCATCTAGTTGTCTGTTGTTAGCTACATCATTAATAGCTTTTAATAGTGAAAATTTTTCCATAGTTGGTTTGTTGATTTTATTAAAATTCTTTTTGTTTGATTGTTCGATATCTCTGATTTGTTTATCTATCTCTGTAAGTTCATTTGTGATCTCATTAAATCTTGATTGCTCAGGATCAATTAATTTTCTTACCTCTTTTTCAGCACTTGCTATAAGTGCTTCTGCTTCTTTTTTAAGAAGTTCTTTTTTGTCGAGTAATTCTAGGGTGTTCATTAGACTAGTTTGTTTTTAAGGTTTTGGAAGTATTCTGCTAATTCTGCTTTTTCCGCTTCTTTTAATTCTTCAAGTCCTCTAGTGCAAACTTTTACAGAAGTATCTTCGTATGCAGGTCTATACACAGGTGACACATCGAACAGCTCTTTAAACTTGTTGATCTTTCTTAGATATTTACCATCACTTCTTTTTTCCCATTTGTCATTTTCAATAGTGAATGCAAATGAAGAAGTAGTAATATCACCTCTTTTTAAGCCTTCCAGTAATTCATTTCCTAATGCTGTATTTGGAGCTTCAAAGCGGTATTTTAAGCCTGTTTCATCTAATGATAGTTCTAAGCTTCCAGAACCATATTTACTTCTTGCTAATACTCCACGATCTTCATTGTGATTTAACAAGCAGAGAATATCAGATTTTTCTAAAATTCCATCAGCTGCTTCTGGAGAAATAACCTCAGTAAAACCACCTAGATCTTTGGATTCTTTGTTGAATACAATAGCGTATCCTTCAACTCACCTACTGTCTGGACTAGTTCTAATTTCTAAATTACAGTTTCGTAATTCTTTCATTTATAATATGTATTAAGTAATTGGTTGATTTATTAAACCACTTTTAGCTTTGATAAAAGCTGAGATATAATGTATCCAATTACAAGTACAGAAATCCCTAATGAGTACCAGCTTCACTTTGGAACAACTTCCTTAGTAATTGTATCACCTTTAACTGGTTTAATAACTACTACACTATCTGTTTTGGTTATATACCTGTCTTTGTAGATAATTTTGAAAGGTATATTTTGATCTTTTGTCTTTAATGAATGGTTTAAATAACCATTACTATCAACATAGGCAGTACTTTCTGAGTACTTATTCTCTAATTGACTAGTAGTATCTTTAACTTTATTGATAATTATCTCTTTTGGAATTTCTACATATACAATTGTATCTTTTAGAACTTCCTTTTCTATGTATTCAGTCCTTACTTTTTCAGTAATTTGTGGACTGCAACTAAGGATAAGTAAGCCTAATAATAAGACTCAAAATCTTTTCATTTTAGTTGATTGTTAGAATTTGATTTCTGTTACCAGATTTCTTTAAGCTGATATGAATTCAACTGAAATTATGCTCATTGATAAGCTGATCAAATTCATATTGTTTTATAATGTTAAATAATCTCTCATTCTCAGATTTGCTTCCAGTAGTAATATCAACTGCACAACCTGTAAGATGTTGCGAAGTTTTAGCTCCACCTACAGCTTTATTAACTTCTGGACTTCTGTAACCACTATTTACTGTTATTGGACTTCCATATTCCTCTCTTACTTTATCAAGAAGATTTTCTACTAGGTATGTTAGATTCTCTATTATTTCTTTTGAAGGAGTATTATCCAATACAGTTTTTGTTTTTGTAAGTTCTTTAAGTGTAAAGTGTTTCATTTTCTAGTACTAATCTATTGGTTCTGATTGTGTCTGCTTCTTCATCTGATATTTCAAAATAATTATCAGGTGAATCATTTACTCCCAGATAAATTATTTTAGCAAGAATGCTATGAGTAGCATTAGTTATTGTTTTTCCTTCTGTAGCAGTTAATACCACAGTTATATATTGTGTAGTTTCCATTATGATAGTGTTCAATTTTTAGAAGTTGCAATAGCTTTCTGAGCATCACTAAGTTTTCCTAAGTTTGTTGCTCCCATTTCAAAATATTGTGTTGGATTTACTGGAGCTAAATGATTTATAATATCTAGTAAACTAGCTTTGCTTAAATACTTTGCATTACGAATATCTAGATTTTTACTAATTACTGCATTGGAAGCTAGTTGCAAATTGACTAAGCACACATTATTACTACTTTGAGAGTTGTTTGTATCGTAATAGTGGAAGTTCTTAATGGTGTTCAATGAATATGTTTCTCTCAAATAGAAGTATGTATTGTCACCCATACATAAACCACCCATATCTAGAGTCTCCAGAAATCTCATATCTTTTGAGAATAAATCACTTAACATTAGAGATTTTGGATCAGGCACTCCATTTGTTCTAACTACTAAACAAACAGTATAAAAATTTGGAGCAGTAAGTGCAGCAGGTCTTGATGATGGACTAGATATTATTCATCTGAATTTCTTATTACCTAATTGAATATCTTTTGATGTATCCCAATTATGGATGTGTTTACCAGTAATGACAGTTGTTGGAGCATCACTAAAAATGAATTGATCCTCTGATTTAGTGTAGATAGTTGTTAAGTCTTCAATTAAAGGAGTAGTATCTGTAGATAGTATTATTCTGATTATTAATAGTTCTCCAGTTAATATTGAATTATCCAATAGTTCATTTGCTCAATTCTCTAAATCTATATATTCAGTAGATCCAGATGATATACTATCAATTTTTGAAGGATATGATGCAAAAGTATCTGTATCCAATACAGCAATTCCTTTATTAATTATTGATTGCTTAATAGCATCTTTGGTTATCTGTAACTTATTAAGTTTGTCTGCTGTTGTTCCCATTATATTATTTCTCCATTAATTGAATCCAAAATTGAATTGATATTTCCAACAAGTGAATTAACATAAGTTTCAGTTGCTAATCCAGCAGTTGATGGTATCTCAGTTTTCAATGCATATCCTGTTAAATCTGGAACTATAGGAATCTCTGTTTTTAAAGCATAACCAGATAGATCTACCTCAGCAGGTATTTCTGTCTTTAGAGCATAAGCTGATAAGTCAACATCTGGAATATTCTCTATTTGAGTGTTGACATATGTTTCAGTAGCTAATCCTATAGTAGATGGGATCTCAGTTTTAAGAGCAAAACCACTTAGATCAGGAATTTCTGGAAGCTCAGATTTTAAAGCATATGGAGATAAATCTACCTCTGAAGGTATATCACTTTTTAGTGCATAATCTGTTAAGTCAATGGTAGGGATATTTTCAATCTGATTATCAACATAGCTCTCTGTAGCTAGTCCATCAATAGATGGTATTTCAGTCTTTAATGCATATGAAGAAAGACTAGGAATCTCAGTTTTTAAAGCATAAATACTATGGTCTGGTATTACTGGAATTTCACTCTTTAGAGCATACATACTTAGATCATAGAATTGTTGCTCAATCTCAATACTGCTTCTTTCTAACTCAATATCAAATTCCTGTTCTGTTGTAATCCCTATGTTATATTCATTCTCAGTAGAAAGTGATAAAGTGTATTCCATATTATGCTAGATAAATTGATGTTGTACCTTCTACTATCTCATTATAAATACCATCTGAAAATGCTGTATTACTTACCTGTATATGGTAAGAGTATTTTAATAAACCTCTTTCTAGTTGATCCAGTTCTACTGAATTTAGTATTGCTGAATCTTGTATAGCTCCAGCAATTATTCCAGTATATACTTCATTTTCATATTTGCACTCAATAGATGATTCTATACTTTTTGTATAAAATTTTATACTGAAATAATTTACATCATTTACTCTGTAAGGATTTCCAGTTTTATCAAGTAATGAAATATTGAGTTTAACATCACTTCCTTTATAAATTCTTTGTGTCATTTTCTGAAGTGTTTGGTTGATTAACTGCTCTATCTAAGGTTTGTGTGTTAACCTGTACAAAAGTGTGATCACCATTTTTTAATGCTGGAAGATCAATTTCCTTTCTTATTTCATTAGGTGAAATAACTCCGATCTGGAATAAAGTATTGTAGTATGCTGCTTGTGATGCTTTATCTGCTTTTAAAAGTGCAGCAGAATTGAATTTTACATCAATCTGAGATCTCTCTGATGGTTTGTAAAGTTTCCTCTTAAATTCCAATTCAATCTTCTCCAGCATAGGAGCAATTGTATCAGTAAGGAATGCTAATTGTGTAGCTTCAACTGTTGAATAAGATGATTTACTAAGATCAAATGCTTTAACAGGTGATACACCAAAGAATCTACAAATATCAATTACATTAAATTCTCTTGTTTCCAGTAATTGTGCATCTGATGGACTTACGGTAATAGGTTCAAATGACATATTACCTTCAAGAACTGCAACACCATTTGGTGTTCCATTAGAAGCATTAAATGCTGTTTGCCAAGATGCTTTTAAAGCTTTTATTTGATCATCAGTAAGTGAACTTTCAACCTTTAAAATACCAGCTAAATTTGCTCCACCTTTAAAGAATCCAGCAGCGTGTGCTTCTGAATCTGTAGATAGTCCTAATGTTAATCTTGCGTGTGTTAATGTGGATACTCCGATAATTCCATTATAACTAAAATTCAATATGTGAATCATATTTATTGGTTCAACCAAAGTCTTCATTCCAGTAATACTGTAAGAAAGTTTCCCATCTTCATATATTGGAGTTACTAGATCTGCTTCTATAAATCTTAATCATTTTACATCACCATTCTTTTCTCTTTCAATATAAGCGTATCCATTACCTTTAAGTAGTACACTTGTTACTAGTGTTTTTATGAAAGTGAATCTGCTCATTAATGAGTTTGGTTCATAATTGAGCAAATTGTATGTTGGGTGATTTATAAACTTTGACTTGTATCCTTGTTCATCTATAAGATAAGGCTCAAGCGGTAATTGAGCTACTGCATCACTTATCACATCTACACATCTGTAAACTGCTGATAGAAGTAGTGCTTTATTTTGTGTATAACTACCAGAACCAGAATACATCAAAGAATCAAATATGCTGCTTCTTTTTTCTTCTATTGGTGCTGGTTTCTTTTTTGAAAATATTCCCATAATTATATTGTGATTATTCTGTTTTTATATCTAGGATTGGTTAAATATCCACCTAGTGCCATTAGTATAGCAATTACTCCATCTATCTTTTTACCTTCTACTTGTTTCTTAGGTTTCACATTACCGTTATGATCTGACTTTAATACTACATTTCTGAAACAATACCTAGTAATTTCATTATTGTCAATTACTGCATTATTTGATAAGATTAATCTTTCAAGCTCTCTAGTAGGTTTATTAAAGTTTCCTATTGTTTGAGAATATGGTTCAAGTGGTAAACCTTGTTCTGTTGAAGTAATTGCTCATTGTGTAGAGTTCCAATTATCATAATAGATCTTCTGAATACTGACAATTTTAGAAGCTGCTTTTATGTCATTAGTTATATAATCATAGTCTGTAACATTACCACTTGTAACAGTAAGTATTCCCTGAGATCTTCAGTATTTATAAAGCTCTTTATCAGTCTTTTCTTTGAGTGCCGATTCTGGAAGATAGTAATGGACTTTAAAGTGATATTTTCCTTCTTTATCAATAATTAGGAAGCATAAAGCAGTTAAGTCTGATGTAGCAGCTAAGTCTACTCCGATATAACAAGCCATTCCTTTAAACTGATTTAAGTCTACTTGATTAGTACACTTCAAAATATAATCTTCTGGAAGCCATACTTGTGCACTATCACACCATTGATTGAGTGTTTTAGTTCTTACTCCAACTTCATCAGATGGATTGTTCTTTGCTCTCTGAACTTCACCTTTTATAAATTCTTCCTTTACAGTAATATTTAGATTGGGAGTACACTTAATCCAGTTGTTTGGATCTTTTCAATCATCATTTGAATCCATTGAAAATATTGCAGCAAATAATTCATCATCTTTCTTTAGTCCATTAAGAACTTCAATAGCTACTGATCTGTCCTGATAACAAGGATTCTCTTTAGAAAATCCTGCAGTAGTAATAACTGCTAAGTGTGGATTCTCTCTCATAGCCATTGATGATTTGATAACATCTTTAACTTTAGATGTTGGAGCAGCGTGATATTCATCCAGTAATCCAAATGAAGCATTGAATCCATCAAGCTTTGTATCATCAGCTGCAAGAACCTTTAAACTACTTTTTGTGAGATCAAATAAGATATCTGCTCTGTAAGTTGTTAGATATTTACCTTTAGGATCTAATCCTTTTGCAAAGTTTGAACACATACCAAAACAGATTTTAGCCTGTTCTTTAGAATTTGCAGCAAGTAATACTTCTGCACCATCTTCACCATCTGCAATTAAAAAATAAAGAGATAAAGCTGCTGCAAGTGCTGTATTATGTGTTACTGTAAATCTCTTTCCACATAAGTATAGAGATTCAGGATTATCAACTGAGATACATTTTACAGGAACAGATTCAATAGGTTGAATATCAATTATTGACTTGTACAACATTCTTTTATTTAGATTCTCTTTTAACCTGTCATATTTTCTTTGAAGTCGAAAACAGGGGAGTTTTTTATCAGTATAAAATGTTATCCTTTGTACTTCGTCACATTCTTTACCATTACATCTGGGAATTTTAGCAGTTCTATTATATTTTATTCCTAGAGTACTTAACAATTCACAAAAACCATCAGCTATCAATATACTCTTTTGTACAAATTCACATTGTCCAGCACTTGAAACAGTACCATCAGTATCCATTAATCCTTGTAACAATGCTAGTCTTTGTTCCTTACTAGCTCTTAAATAGATTTCTGGAATGTGTTTGCTTTTGAATACTCCAGCTTCAATTAATTTATGTCTTAATTTAGAATTGTTTTTCCCTTTATCACCTGCAAATGATACATTAAATGAATCAGATCCCTTTTTATGATATAGTTTATATTCTCCATATAAAGGAACTAAACAATCATACATTTGTAAGTCAGAACTTGAAACTGTAAAATCGGGCTTTGAAGTACTTCCATCTCCTAATCATAATCCTAAAATATATGGTTCTAATGGTAATTCTTTTTCTGGAAGTTCTATAGGTTTATTGACTGGAACTCTATATCTATATTCAGTACCTTTTTGATCTTTTCTAAGGTGTTTAAAGTTTAATAAGTCTTTAGTTGTTAATACTAATTCTTTATCAACATCTTTTTTCTTTATTTGTCATTGATGATCAGCATCTGCAATTATTTCTTCACCATCCTCAAATGTTAGCTTAAAGCAATTTCTATTATATTGTATTGGAGTTACGAATGTTACTGTTGTTGGTAAACCATTTCTATCTAAAACAATATCTCCAATTTCCAGTTCACCCATTGATTTAAAACCAGTTGGAGTTGGAATTGGAGTATCTAAACTAAGTGCTTTGCCATTTTTTCTGGATACTTCAATATAAGAACTGGTGAATCTCCTTCTTCCAGTATCTTTCCTGTAAAAACCAAGAATGTTAGCAACTATTCATTCCTGTCAAGGCTCTAGTATAAATGCCTTTCCAGAGTGTCTTCCTGTAAAGTGTTTTAATGTTCCGATAAACTGAATAGCATCATCAACTACAGATTCATTAAAAACTAAATCATCCCTTTGAAGATCATTTAAAAACCTTTTACAAGCTAGTTTAATTGTCTTTCCAGCAATAACTTTTCCATTAATAACATCATCTGCATATTGATAATACTTCTTCATACTATCTAGTTTCAATTTCTACTTTTTTCTTCTTTACAAACTGTTCTAAAGGAGAATCATCATCTTTCTTATCCATAGAAGGTAACTTCTTTCTGGATTTAGCAGTTAAGCCAAATTCAACCATTACTTTCATTGCTTGTGTTTGTGCATCTTTTGCTACTTTGATCATAGGGTGTGCTTCTAGATTACCCTTATTGTTTGTGATCATCATTCCATCTTTTTCTACTTGTTTAGAAGCTCTTATAAATGTTGAATAGTTCCTTGCTAACATAGTTAATGCAGCAGTATCAACATTCTCCATTACACCTCTTTCTTTTAGTTGTTCCAGAACATCTTTCATATATTCTGAAGCTTCTTTTTCAATGTCTTTTGGTATTACAAAATCTTTCATTTTTCAATTTTTAGTTTTGTATAAACCAAAAAGATGGCGGTCAATTAAATTAATCTATTATATAATATTTTTGTAATTCTTTTATTTCATTCCATAAAACTTCTTTCTCACGATAATCAACTGAATTAAAGATAACTAAATCAGCTAGATCTAAATAATAGAACATTTTACATTTTAGAAGATTTTCAACAAATTGTTTATCTGAAAATCTTGAAAATGAGAATATAAAAAGTAATACTAATTGATCTCTTGAAAGCTGAGATATGAGTAATGAATAATATGTTTCTGTATTTGATTTGAATTGTTGGAGATTATTGATTATTGCTCTAACAGAATTGCAAAATACATCTAATCTAGTTCCCTTCAATTCGAAAATATATGAAGATGTATTTATTATTGAAGTGTATATCGTATTAATATCCAGTGTTACTTTAAAATCTCTATATAAAGTATGAATGTAGTTTCTATATAGGTATTGATTATTTATATTTTTTACTGCAAGGTATTGTCGAAATCCCCGTTTTAGTACAGCACCCTTTTAGACTTTTTGGTTTAAATTGCTTCTTTAATAGTTTCTTTTAATCTCATCTTTTCTAAA
>MKTA01000008.1 GCA_001897515.1 Bacteroidetes bacterium 41-46
CCCAGAGCCGGGATCGAACCGGCACAGCCTTGCGGCCACTGGTGTTTGAGACCAGCGCGTCTACCGATTCCGCCATCCGGGCATCTTTTTTCAGGCTCCTCTTAGGAGTTGCCTGCTGTCTCGGTAAACAAGGGTGACAAAGGTATGTAAAAAATTAAAAACCCCAAAAGCAATTATTCACTTTTGGGGTTCTATCTTCTATATGTTTAGTAGCGCTTTACCTCTGTACAAGTACTGGCTTGCCAAGACCAAGCTGCTCTAGCGACTTCATCTGACTCTTTGCATCGCCGACAACAACATAAATCATATCGTCAATATTCATATATTTTGATACAATCTCCTTAAGCTGATCAGCGGTGATGTTGTTAATTGTGTTCTCCTGTTGCTTAACATAATCAAAAGGAACGTTGTAGTTAGCTATATCGTTTAACATTCCAAGTATATCACCAATTGTTTCAAATGATGAAGTTTTTGACTTAAGCAGTGAGTTCTTCACAGGAGCAAGCATCTCGTCATTAATCATATCGCTGTAACCTCCTATGAGATCCTTAAATGTTTTAACGGCATCCATAGTAACGCTACCCTGAACACTTGACTGAGCCATAAAAACATTCTGGTACTGGCCGGCCATAAAGTTTGAGTATGCTCCGTATGTATAACCCTTTTGAAGTCTTAAAACATCAAAAAGCATCCCTTGTGAACCTGATCCCAGCTTATAGTTTGCAATAACGGCAGGGTAGTAATCCGGATCGTTGAAAGGCATTGCAGTCTTTGCAAGTATAATCATTGACTGAGGTGCGTTAGGGTAGTCAACAAAATAGATTGTACCTCTTTTTGCTGAAATACCGGCTACAGGCTCCGGTATGGTAACCTCTTTAACAGGCCACTTCTCCGCAAGAGCGGTGAGGGCTTTAACAGCTCTTTTCTGATCAGGTGCTCCTGCGACAGTAATATTGGCTATTGAAGGACTGTAATTTGCCTCATAAAATGCTTTGACATCATCAAGAGTGATGGCATCTATTGTTGCAGCTGTTCCATATGTGTTTCTTGAGAGTGTGCCATCTTCTCCGTAAAGTAACCTGCCTGCTGTTTCAGTTGCGATTGCCCTTGGATTTGCAGACATCTGGCGGATAGTGGTTTTGATTTCGTTCCTCAGGCGTTCAAAAGCTGCTGAGTCAAATCTTGGCTGGAGTAACATCTCTTCAGCAATAGCTATAATCTTCTCATAGTTCTTTGACAGACCGTTGATGCTTATTCCCATTCTCTCAGTACCTGAATAGAATCGTACTCTTCCTCCTAAAAGACCCATTGCGCTCTCAAGCTCTTCCGGCGACTTAAGGGCGGTCCCTTCGTTCATCAGCTGGGCTGTGAGATATGCCAGACCCTCTTTTCCCTTAGGGTCAAGCAGCATTCCGCCCTTCATGTTAACTGAAGCCTGGAACAGAGGAAGCTCTTTGTGGAGAATACCGTAAGCTTTTATAGCATTTGGCAGGTCTGCTGTCCAGATGGGAGGGACTGTGATTGTTGGTGTGTTTGCAAGGAAATCGGGCTCTACAGAGCGGTCAAATGCCGATGGTGTGCGCTCGTACGGATCGTCAATGAGTTTGCCGGTTTGTGATTTCATTGTCTGGTCAGCTACGTTCTCTATTGCTACAGATGCAACGTTAGACTCAGCAAGCGCAAGAGTACTCTTTCCGGCGGGAACCATGCTAAGTGCAAAGTATGGTTTGCCTTTGAAGTATTTTTCATATACTCTGATAATATCCTCTTTTGTAACAGCCTGGTATCTCTTAAGGTCATCAAATGTTGCGTCAGGTTTGCCTCCGAACTCTGTGTCTCTGGCCATCATCATGGCTTTGCCCAGAATTCCGGACATTCTGTTGTAAACAGATACCTCCTGGCTAACCTTTAGTTTTTCTAACTCCTGAACATCCACACCCTCTTTTTCAAACCTCTCAAATGCCTCGTTAACTGCTGCATATACATCATTTAGATTAACATCGTTGAATGCACGAATCTGAATCTGGGCATGCCCGGCAACTTCACGAGCCATATTGTATGCTCCGACTGAAGGGGCAAGTTTCTTCTCCTCAACAACAACTTTGTAGAGAGGAGCCTTTTTGCCGTTTGCAAATAGCGATGTAAAGAAGTAGAGCGGATATGCATCATCGTTGTACTGCTCTACTGTTGGGTAGGCCAATGATAGCTGAGGAAGTTTTGCATACTGATCCTCAAATACCAGTCTTTTACTCTCTTCAAATACCAGTGGCTGAACCTCTGGTTTAGGAACATCGTTGCCCTTTTTAATCTCTCCAAAATATTTCTGAATAAGCTCTTTCGCCTGAGCGGGATCAAAATCACCGGTAAGAACCAGTGTGGCATTATTAGGAACATAGTATGTATTGTAGAACTCTTTAACATCATCTATTGTAGCGGCTCTGAGGTCTGCAATCTCTCCGATTGTTGTCCAGCTGTATGGGTGGCCTGCCGGATACATCTCTCCTGCCATAATTGTGCTTGAGTGTCCGTATGGCTGACTGTCGTAATTCTGACGCTTCTCGTTTGATACTATGTCAATCTCTCTCTCAAGTCCTCCCTGTGTAACGGTATTGATAAAAAATCCCATTCTGTCTGACTCCATCCAGAGTACCTTCTCCAGAGCGTCTCTGGGGACAACTTCATAATAATTGGTTCCGTCTGAATTGGTTGAGCCGTTGAACTCACCGCCCAATTTTGCAATTTTTGTAAAGAACGCATTTCTTGGGAGGTTCTCTGAGCGCTGAAACAGCATATGCTCAAAAAAGTGGGCGAAGCCTGTTCTTCCGGGCTTCTCTCTTCCTGAACCCACATGGTACTGTATTGCTACTGCCACAATAGGGTCCGATTTGTCCTGGTGGAGGACTACTTTAAGTCCGTTTTCCAGAGTGTACTGTTCATAGCTTAACTCTACCTTCTCCTTCTGGGCGGAGCAGGCGGCTAAAGTAAAGGCTAAAGCCGTGATCAGCAGGATTTTGAGTGATCTTGTCATAATGTTGGATTGTTATTGGTTAGTGAAAACTACCAAATTTAACAAAAATTTGTCCGTTATGTATAAAATAAGTTATCTTTGTGGCGTTCCAGCTTCAGGGAATCCCGTGTAATCCGGGAACAGTACCCGCTGCTGTAAAGCTCTCCCCATCTTTTTTGGGGTTTTCTTCAGTCGGCCACTGCCATTTGGTGGGAAGGCGAAGATGCAAAAGCTGAGTCAGAAGACCTGCAGGAACAAAACATATTTAATCGAACTTTCGGGAAAAAGAGAGCGATGAAAAACTATTTTTCATTATTTGTATTTGTTTTTGCCATTGTGGTGCATACCATCGCACCAGCAGGTAAACTTTGTGCACAAAAGAGAGACTCTCTAAAGGTTAGCAAGCTGGATTCTGTTACCGTAACTGCCTTCCAGATAAAGAGCCCGGTGGAGCTTAAGCGATTCTCTCCCGGAACTCACGTTATCTCCTATTCATCAGAGGAGGTAAAGAGGATGCAGAGTGCGTCGCTGGCTGATTTTATAAAGGCCGAGAATGCTGCCTATATTAAGGAGTATGGGAGGGGAATGAATGCATTTCTCTCAATAAGGGGTACCTCATCCTCTCACACAACAATAGACTGGAATGGCCAGAATATGTCACTCCCTACAATGGGACAGGCAGATCTCTCTCACATTCCGCTTTACTTCTTTGATGCAATGGATATTCATATAGGCGGGGCCTCTGCGCTCTATGGTGACGGGAGCATCGGGGGTACGCTGAGACTTAAAACAGGAGCGAAATGGGAGAGGGGACACAGCGGTGACGTGTCGTTAAGTGCTGGGAGCTTTGGAACTCTGTTCACAGGTGCCACTTACAGATACTCGGGCAGAGGCGTTGAGTCAAGGAGTTCTGTCCTGTATAACAGAGCGTTAAACAACTACTCTTTTGAGAATAACACAAAACCGGGAAGACCAAGAGAGAAGTTAAACAATGCATCTCTCTCAAACTGGGGAGTTTTGCAGGAGCTTCATATAAAAGCAGGCGGGGCCGGAGTTGTATCTGCCTCAGTTATGTATATGGATTTCAACAGAGAGATTCAGCCGTCGGTCTCTTTGAATGACCGTCCGGAGAGCCACAACTCAATTTTTGACAATAACCTTAAGGTATCCGCCTCACTTGAGGGCTCTTCAGGCAAACTCTCATGGAGAGCAACAACCTCTTATGCACATGATATGGAGAGGTACAAGGAGGATACCATCTCTGCCAGCAGATTTATTGCCAATGCAGATATTGAGTACAAAAAATCCATCTTCTCAGTAAGGGGAGGGGTGAACGGGGAGTATATCAGCCCTGATGTAAAATCCTATGTTGCAGATGCAGATGAGAGAAGGGCGGGAGCCTACATTATTTCAAGACTGGATGGGGGAGTTGTGTCGGCCTCTGTGGGAGCTAGATATATGTACTCCTCATCTGGAGAGCTTCCGATTATGCCACTGCTGAATTTAAGGCTCAGACTGCCTGTCGGTGGAGGACACTCTCTTCATCTGAGAGGCTCCTGGTCTGGAAATGCAAAGATCCCATCACTAAATGACAGATATTGGGGAGGCAATAACATATATCTTAAAAGCGAGAGGTCAAGAAGTGCAGAGGCCGGAATAAACTGGGGCTGGTACAGGGGTAGATGGAGCACTTCGCTCTTTCTGACAGGGTACAGAAGTGTAGTGATGGACTGGATACGGTGGCTGCCGGCGGGGGAAGTATGGAGGCCAAGAAATATTCCGGAGGTTCTTTCAAGGGGTTTGGAGGCAGGGGCGGATGCTGAGTACTCGGCGGAGGGTATGAGGATCTCTCTTAAAGCCAACTATGCTTTTACTGACATAAGAACAGTTACTCCACTCTGGAGTGAGGACCCTGCAAAGGGGGAACAGCTTGCTTATCAGCCTAAGCACTCATGGAGAGCTAAGGTTGCCGCTGAGACGGGAAGAGTAACCTTCAATGTCTCATTAAGCCACACCGGACGCAGAACTACTCTGGACATATATGATATACTTCCATCATATACCTTAACAGATTTTGGGGTCTCATTGAGAGGAAAAGTAATGGGAAAAGAGTTTGTTGTGGGTGGGATGCTAAAGAACATCTTTAATGTCAGCTATCAGAATGTTAAATTCTATGCAATGCCCGGAATTAACTGGATCGTAAATATTCAATACAGATTTTAAAACATATTAAATTACATTCAAGAAATGAAAAAAGGTTTCCAATTATTTGCTGCCTTACTCTTTTCAGCATTTATCCTTGCATCTTGTGAGCAGGACAATCCAACTCCAAATGTATCTTTTGAACAAAAGGTGCTTATTATTAATCAGGGAAATTTTACTGAGCACTCAGCCAGCCTCTCCCTCTTTGATGAAAAGACTATGTCAATTACAAACAGAGTATATGAGACTGCAAACGGTATCTCTATTGGAGCAACCATTGTCTCCGGAACTATCTCTCCTCAGAAGGAGGCCTATCTGGTATGTAACAACCCGGATAAAATTGATATTATAGATGCTGCTTCGGGTAAACTGAAATCAACTATTTCCGCTTCACTCGCCTCTCCCAGAAATATGATTTTTGCAGGAGATAAGCTTTTTGTCACCAATTGGGACTACAATTATGTCGTTAATGATTTTGGATGGTGGGAGTATCCCGATTCATACATAGCAATTTACGATGCAGTTACCAAGGCATTTATCAAAAGAATTCCCGCAGGCACAGATGCTGAGGGTATAGCTATGTTCGGCACCAGACTATTTGTAGCTGTTAAGGAGGGTGTAAGGGTCTTTGATGCCTCAAGGGAGGACTATCCTGTTATTGCGACTATCAGACCTGAAGGAGTTACGGGAAATGCAAAACATCTAGTATTTGACGGCTCTTACAAACTGTGGGCCTCTTTCCCTGATAAGGGACTGGTAAGGATTGATCCGGTTACTCTGGTGGCTGACAGGATTGTTGCTATCCCCGTAGACTATATGGATGGTTTTATCACCTCTGACGGCAAGGGTAAAAAGATATATACCTACATTACTGAATTTGATGCAAATTACAACCCTTCAGGAGCATCTATCTTCTCTCTGGATGTTGAGACTTTAAGCGTGGATGAAGTTCTTGGGGGAACCTATTTTTACGGGGTTGGTGTAAGCCCGTCAACAGGAAACATATTTACTGCGGAGACCAGCTTCTCCTCTAATTCGTTGCTTAAGGTGGCAGGCCCGGACGGAACTTTAAAAACAACGGCCGGTGCCGGAATTGGCACCAGCCGATATCTCTTCTTCTGATTATTGAAAGTTGTCGCTGAAGAGAGGGGCCCGGTCAAATGCCATTGACCGGGCCCCCTTTTTTCTACTCTTCCGGTTGGTGGTAGGTTATTGTTTTGATTATATCCGGATGGATACTGTTGGCAACGGGACAAGTCTTTACAGAGCTCTCTATAAATCTCATCTCCCTTTCACTGTATTTCTGAGGAAGATATATATCCAGCTTTAGTTCTGCAACCCTGCGGGGATTTGAGGCCATAATCTTCTCAGTCTCAATCCTCATCCCGTCAACAGAGAATCCGTGGACCTGAGCTGCAATTCCCATAATTGTCATCATACACGAACCCAGCGATGTTGCAAAAAGATCTGTAGGTGAAAACATCTCCCCTTTGCCGTTATTATCCTCAGGTGCCTCTGTCATCAGTTTGCTTCCTGATTTGAGATGCTCAGCTTCAGTCTTGAGATCTCCAATGTAAAAAGTGCGAATCTTTGTCATATTAACAGGTTTTTATTTAATAATCTCTTTTCCAATAAGAGTTGCGGAGGTGCAACTCTCTATTTTAACAGTCACATAGTCGCCCGCCTTGTGGTCGCCTGCCGGAAAGACGACAACCTTGTTCTGTTGTGTTCTTCCCGTCAGTTCAGCTTTTGACTTTTTTGAATAGCCCTCTGCAAGTACTTCAAACTCCCTGCCAAGGTCTGCCTTGTTGCTCGCAAGAGAGAGTTCACCCTGTAGCTTAATTATCTCATTCAGCCTTGCGCTCTTAATTTCAGGCGGAATATCGTCGGGATACCTTCTGGCAGCTTTAGTGTTAGGCCTCTCTGAGTACTGGAACATAAACGCTGTATAGTAACCCACCTCTCTCATTACAGAGAGTGTCTCTCTGTGGTCATCTTCGCTCTCACCGGAAAAACCGGCAATAATATCTGTAGAGATTGAACAGTCGGGCATTATCTCCCTTATTTTTGCCACCCTCTCAAGATATTGCTCCCTGGTATATTTTCTGTTCATCTTAAGTAGCATTGCATCGCTTCCTGACTGTACCGGAAGATGGATGTGCTTGCAAATGTTATTATACATGGCCATAGTATATAAAACAGCATTGCTCATATCTTTTGGATGAGAGGTAGAGAATCTGACCCTCAGGGCAGGATTAATCAATGCAACCATCTCAAGGAGCATGGCAAATGTGGTTGTCTCAGTTGGGTTGTCAGGGTTTGTCCAGTGGTAAGAATCCACATTCTGTCCTAACAGGGTAACCTCTTTATAGCCATTTTGAAACAGAACTCTAGCCTCCTCCACAATGGTCTGCGGATCACGGCTTCTCTCACCCCCTCTTACATAAGGTACAACACAGTAGGAGCACATATTATTGCAACCTCTCATAATAGATATAAAGGATGAGACACCGTTTTTATCCATTCTTACAGGAGAGATGTCTGCATATGTCTCCTCCTGTGAAAGTATTGTGTTTATCTGTTTGCTCCCTCCATCCAGGCTCTCAATCAGTAATGGAAGAGATCTGTATGAGTCAGGACCGGCGACAAGGTCAACAGCAGGGTGGATCAAAAGCTCCTCTTTAAGCCTTTCAGCCATGCATCCCAGCACACCTACCTTTAGCCCCCTGCGCTTTACCTTTTCAATCCTGAAGAGGTCAAGTCTTCCCCATATCCTCTGTTCGGCATTATCTCTTATTGAGCAGGTGTTTATAAGTATCAGGTCTGCCTCTTTATATGAGTCACAAAGAGAGTAACCTGCCGGCTGGAGTATTGAGAGTACTACTTCACTGTCATTTACATTCATCTGACAACCGTATGTCTCAATGAAAAGCTGCCTCTCTCCCTCCCCTCTGATTGGTTTTACGGAATGATATTTGTTTGTCATCTTATCTGTTTAATGGGTGCAAATATAGCTTTTTTATACCTTTGCATAAATTTGGATTGAGAATGAGAAGATTTTGGTTGATAGCATTAGTTACTCTGACTGCCTTATCTACAGGCTGTAACAGATACAGTGAGATAGAGATAGTAAGTGTAAAGCTGACAGATATAAAAATTCACAGCACCTCCAGGGCAGAGGTTGAAGTGGAATATATTGTTAAAAACGGATCAAAAAGAGATCTTACACTCTCAGGTGCTGACGGTTTTCTTACAAAAGAGAGGGTTAATTTTGCTCAATTTACATTAATGGAGTCTGAGATGATTGAGAGAGGAGCAACTACTGCCAGCAAAGCCCGGTTTAAAGTTGAACTCTTGGATCCGCTCTCTCTATTCTCAATGGGGTTAAATATTAACAGCTGGAAAATGTCAGATTTTGAAATTGATGCAAGAGGGACAATTTCCAATGACAGAGGGAGCAAAAGAACCTTCAAGTTTAAAAACCTCCCGTTGGAAAAGATGTTAAAAAGATTTTAAAGATGAGAAAGTTTTTGTTCGCACTTTTTATATTTTCTTTTGCTGGGGCTATAAGAACTTCTGCTCAGGAGCTTATAGTTGTAAATCCTGATACGCTTAGGATTGCAACCCCTCCTGTTATGGACTCTTCACTTTACATGAAGAGTATATTCGGGATTTTATCTGAGCCGGGAACCAATGGAGCAAAAATAAATCTCATTCAGAGCAGAAATCTTGAAAGAGCTGTCAAAGAGCATATAGAGTCTGCACCAACGAAAAAGATAACGGGTTTCAGAGTGCGAATCTATTTTGATAATAAACAGAACGCAAGAGGTGTTTCCCAGGAGGTTATGAACAGCTTCTTGAGTAAATACCCATCCATAAGAGCCTACTGGAGCCATGAGAGTCCATTCTTCAAAGTAACTGTGGGTGATTTCAGAAACAGGTCAGAGGCTATGAGACTTCTTAACAGAATATCTGCCGAATATCCTGCTGCATTTGTTGTAAGAGAGAATATCAACTTTCCGCCCCTATCTTCTCCCTAACTTACTTTTCCTTCTGGCTCTTGCTGCAATCTCTTTAGTCGTTAACCACCATTTTGTGCGGAATTTCTCTGCCAATGCCATAAGTGGTGTAATGTAACGCTCAATTTTTTCCGGATATACATCCTTAATGCTTACCAGGATTCCGGTCTCCTCCACGCCTCCAAAATGTTCATTTATTGCCGTCCCAAACACCTTCATGTTAGGGGATAAATTCATATAAGAGTTTATAAGAGGTGGTATATGCTCGCCAAGGTCTCTCACCTCCTTGGACATAATTTTATAGGCATCCTTATAGCTGAGATTTTCGAATAGTGAGGCGTAATAAGGATTTATGCTGTCATAGTCCAGAGGGATTATGGGTGTGACAAGCCTTTTTTGGTCGGGAAAATAAATATTTAGAAAGTTTAGCAAAATGTTTCTTGCACCCATGTGATATGAAGTGTACATAGTAACCTTGCCAAAAAAGTACTTAATATTCGGATGCCTGAGCATTAGTGCTCCAAGCCCGTCCCATAGGTTGTCAAGTGCAAAAAGCCCCTTCCTTTTTATATTTGTACTTTGATAATTGGGCTGAATAAAAGATCTTCCTAACTCAATTGTTACAGGCATATAGTCCTTAATAAACTCCTCTGAAAAATTAAAGAGTTCGCTGGTTGCAAGGTGCTTGGGATCAAGTCCCGTACAGTGTATGTACCTGTACCCTCCAAGAATCTCCTCATCCTTAGGATCCCATACAATGAGCTGTTTATAAGGATACCTTGCATCTGTATCAAACTCATCTATGTCAAGTGGCTTACCGGTACCCCCTCCGGCTAATCTAAATGAGATCTCCCGTAATCTTCCCAGCTCCCTCATTGTGTTTGGGGAGTCGTGGTATGTGATCTCATATATTTTATTGTCACCCTTGCGGGTGTTTCGGATAAACTTGTCGGCAGTAAGCTCTTCAATTATCAGCTTTCTGTCAACTGGTTTTATTACCGGTTCCATATTATTGTCTGTTTAGGTTATACACTTCTCTTCTGAGTCTCTCGCTCCAGTATGCCGGACTGCCTTCTGTCACAAGAGTTTCATGACTTACAGGCTCTCCTATGAATATATTGAATACAGCGTTTCTCTGCAAAAACATCTCCCGGGGCAGCAGTATCGTTTCATAATTGAATTTTATCCCAAGAGACTTTCTGATGTTTGCAAATTTGTAAAAAAATGTTGAGTTTCTTCCTCCAAAAAAGATGGGAACAATATCCCTTCCGTGCTTGATGGCCTGGTTTACAAAACTCTTTTTCCATTCAAGGTCCTGAATTTTTCCGTTAACCATTCTTGAACATAGTCCGGCAGGGAAGTAGAGAATCTGAGCATTTGAGTCATATGCCTCCAGAATCATCTTTGTGTTGTCAATTTTCTGACGACCATATTTGTTTACCGGTACGAAGACCGACTTTAGCGGCTCTATATGCATCAGCAGATCATTTACAACAAATTTCACATTTTCAAACATCTCGCCAAAGACCTCTATCAGTATCATGCCGTCCAACCCTCCAAGAGGGTGGTTAGAGACAAACATATATCGTCTCTCCTTTTTTATCTTCTCAATTCCGTGAACTCTGTACTTAATTCCCAGGTCTCCGAGGGCTGCACTTGCAAACGCCTTGCCTTTGAGATGTCCGTGATGCTCAAGTATCTCATTTATCTCTCTCTGATGAATTAATTTTTTTGCAAAATTGATAAGGAAAGAGGGAATTATCTTGAGAAGTTTTGGGTTCTTTGACCCAATAACCTTCTCAATGTCTATCCGGAGATTGTTCTCATTTTCATTCATTGGGACGGGGTTTAATCTAAGTGCGAAGTTAAATAAAAATCATATCTTTGCATAAACGGGACCTATTATATGTTAAAACAAGGTTTACAGCAAAAGTTACAGCAGAAGCTTTCGCCGCTCCAGATTCAAACTATAAAATTACTGGAGCTGCCAACACTGGAACTTGAGCAGAGGATAAAGAAGGAGCTAGAGGAGAATCCTGTGCTGGACGAGGGGTCGGACGAAGAGGATAGGGAGGAGATAGAGTCTGGAAATGTCTCTCTTAGTGACTATGGAGCTGAGGATCAAATTCCGTCTTATAAACTGTATGCCAATAACCAGGGAAAGGATATCAAACAGGAGTACAGTGTTTTCTCTGTAAAGGAGAGCTTTCATCAAAGCCTGATATCGCAACTGGGATTCAGCGATATGGATGAACACTCCAAAACAATAGCAAGATACATTATTGGGTCACTTGATGATGACGGATATCTTAGAAGGGATACAGACTCCCTTGCAGATGATATTGCATTCAGACAGGGGATTCTGACTGACCAGAATGAGGTTGAGTATATCCTGTCTAAAATCCAGGAGTTTGAACCTGCAGGGATAGGTGCGAGAGATCTGAGAGAGTGCCTCCTTCTCCAGATTAAAACAAAGAGGGAGAGTAAATATCAGAAAATGGCAAGAGAGATTCTTGAGGACTACTTTACTGAGTTTACAAAAAAGCACTACTCAAAAATAATCTCAAGGATGGGGATTACAGAAGAGGATCTCAAAAGTGCCATTGAGGAGATTCTTCACCTCAACCCCAGACCAGGAGGCCAGATTGATGACTCATATACCGAGCAGGCTCAGCAGGTTGTTCCCGATTTTCTCCTGGAGTACAAAGATGGTGAGCTGGTTATGACAATGCCCAGATTCTCTATTCCTGAGCTCAGAGTTAATAAAAGATATGCAGATCTTCTTGCCACATCTGCAAACTCTTCCAGCAGAGAGGGTAAGGAGGCGGCTACATTTGTAAAACAAAAACTGGACTCAGCCAAATGGTTCATAGAGGCAATAAGACAGCGCCACAATACTCTTGAAAACACAATGAACGCAATAATTGACTTCCAGCGGGACTACTTTGTAGAGGGTGACGAGACCAAACTTAAGCCAATGGTATTAAAAAACATTGCAGAGAAGACGGGTTTGGACATCTCAACAATTTCGCGAGTAGTAAATTGCAAATATATACAGACCCACTTTGGTATATACCCCCTGAAATACTTCTTCTCAGAGGGTCTGATGACTGATAGCGGCGAGGAGGTCTCAACCAGAGAGATTAAAAATATTCTGGCATCAAGCATTGATGTTGAGGATAAAAAGAAACCGCTAACTGATGAGGAGCTGGTTTCTGTGTTAAGTGATAAGGGATATAAAGTGGCAAGGCGTACCGTGGCCAAATACAGGGAGCAGCTTAATATACCTATAGCAAGATTGCGCAAGGAATTATAATAAAACATCAAATGAAAAAAGTGATATTGGGCATCTTTGCGGCCCTGATGATAACATCATGCGATATGAAGGAGTCTGTAGATTTAATAATTTATAACGGAAACATCTACACAGTAGATTCATCCTTTTCAGTTTGCACGGCAGTTGCAGTAAAAGAGGGCATTATTGTCTCAGCCGGAACGGACAATGAGATTCTTAATACTTACCGTTCAATGAACATGATAGATCTTGAAGGCAGGGCAATGTATCCCGGTTTCAATGATGCACACTGTCATATTACAGGTCTGGGAGCGGGCTTGCTGAGAGTTGATCTGAGAGGGGCCCGGTCATTTGATGAGATAATTGACAGACTTGTTGAAAGAGAGAAGGAGTCTCCTGTTGATTTTCTTCTTGGAGACGGCTGGGATCAAAACTTATGGCAGGAGAAGAGATTCCCGGATAATAAAAAGCTAAACGAACTTTTCCCGGATGTTCCGGTAATCTTGTCCAGAATAGACTTTCACGCAGTAATAGTGAATGATGCTGCCATTAAAATGCTTGGAATAAAACCCGGTGACCCGTCAATTCTCCCGGGAGAGGCAATAATGAAGGGAGGGGCTTTTACCGGTGTATTCCTTGAGAATACTGCCGATAGATTTAAGGAGATTCTTCCGGATCCGGACGGTAAAGAGCTAAGAAGAATGTTGCTTGCAGCTGAAAAAGAGTGCTTTAAGTATGGCTTAACATCTATATCAAGTGCCGGAGCTGATCTTCCTCTTGTTGAGGTGCTTGACAGTATGCAGAGCGAAGGCGATCTTAAGCTGAGGATAGATTTGTGGCTTACCCCCGGAGAGGAGATGTTCAAAAAGGTTAACAAGCCTTATTCAAAGGGACGTCTTAGGGTTGGAACAATTAAGATGTATGCGGATGGTGCTCTGGGATCAAGAGGAGCCCTGATGATAAAGCCATATTCAGATGAGCCCGCTGTATACGGAATTCAGGCGACACCATCTGAGACACTTGATGCATATGCAAAGTGGGCATACGAAAATGGATTTCAGGTTGCTATTCACTGTATAGGCGATGCAGCCAACAGATTGGCTTTGAATCTCTATTCAAAATATTTACCACAGGGAAACGATCTCAGATGGAGGATTGAACACTCCCAGATAATCCACCGGGATGACATGGAACTGTTCGGCAGGTATTCCATTGTGCCTTCAATACAGCCTACTCACGCTACCTCAGATATGCTCTGGGCAGTTGACAGAGTCGGTGACAGAATTAAAGGTGCTTACGCATACCAGGAGCTTTTGCAGCAAAATGGCTGGCTCCCCTCTGGAACAGACTTTCCTATTGAACAGGTCAATCCAATCCTGACATATTTTGCTGCTGTGCACAGAGTAAATTCTGACTTTATTCCGGCTGAAGGGTTTCAGATGGAGAATGCACTTACACCTGAGCAGGCTCTGAGATCTATGACACTATGGGCTGCCAGAGCCTCGTTTGAGGAGAATTTAAAAGGGAGCATAGAGAGAGGCAAAGTTGCAGACTTCACTGTATTGGACAGAGATATAATAACAGCCTCAAGAGAGGATGTAATAAAAGCAAAAGTTGTCAGAACTTTTGTTGCGGGAGAGGAGGTTTACAGGGCTGAATAGCTTTATCAGAGCTTGCTGCCATAAGCAAGGTCTCCGGCATCTCCGAGGCCAGGTACTATGTATGACTTAATGGTGAGCTCTTCGTCAATTGCCCCTACCCATAGTGTTGTCGTTTTATGTGGCAGATGCTTCGCTAGGTACTCTATACCCTCTGTGCTTGCTATCGGACAGACAAGATGTGTATGGGCAGGCTGTGCTGCTTCGCACAACTTGTTGTAGGTAAGCACAACAGATGATCCGGTTGCCAGCATTGTATCTGCAAGAATCAGTATTTTCCCTTCAACAGAGGGGCTGCTTGCATACTCAATCTGGATTGTGAATTTGTTGTCCTTTCCGTATTTTCTGTAGGCCGCAATAAAGGCATTCTGAGATTTGTCAAAATAGTGAAGAATACCGTCATGCAGAGGGAGTCCGGCTCTCATAATGCTTGCAATTACAATGTCATTGTCGTAAGTGCGGCACTTGGCGATGCCCAGCGGTGTTGTGACATCCTTTCCTGAATAATCAAGAGTTCGGCTTATTTCGTATGCAAATATCTCCCCAATCCTTTCAAGATTTCTCCTGAATCTCATACTGTCTTTTTGGATGATGTGGTCGCGTATCTCCGCAATGAAAGAGTTGAGAACGGAGTCCTTCTCACCCAGGTTGATTATCTTCATCTGATTTTGATTGTGAAATTTTCACAAATATATGAAATAATCAGATTATTCCATCGTCGGCAAAGCTGAAGTATTTATCTCCGGCTATTATAATGTGGTCAAGGAGAGTTATATCAAAATAGGAGGCTGCCTCTTTCAGTATCTTTGTCTGGGTCTTGTCGCTTTCCCCTGGTTTTGCATTGCCACTTGGATGGTTGTGGACAAGTATTATTCCGCTTGCGAGCTTCTCCAGTGCACTTTTGACTATTAATTTGACATCTACAACTGTAGAGGAGATCCCCCCTTTTGACATTCTGGTTTTTGAAATCAGTCTGTTTGCTCTGTTCAGATATAATACCCAGCACTCCTCATACGGCAGATCCATTAATAGAGGACTTACTATGCTTGCAGCACTTTGAGATGAGTATATTTCCGGAAGCTCTTTAGATCTTGCTTTTGAGATTCGTTTCCCAATCTCGGCTGCGGCAATGAGCGATATTGCTTTTGTTTTACCAATACCCTTAACTGACATCAGGCTCTCCGGCGAGGCAGAGGCCAGACATCTCAGACAGTTCTCATGCTTGCTTAGAAGCGACCTTGCTACATCTACTGCAGACTCCTCTCCGCTTCCGGTTCCAATAATAATGGCGGTAAGCTCAGCATCGCTCAAACTATCCGCCCCTTTTGAGATAAGCCTCTCCCTTGGCCTCTCATCCTCGTTCCACTCCTTGATAGTTAGTTTTTTTGACATAGTTCAGTAAAATAAAAAAAGCTTCCCAATATTAGGGAAGCTCTTTAATTTCTCTGTGTCAAAAGGTAAATTTCTTACAGTTTGTTCACGTGGCTAGAAATACCGCTTTTTAGATTTGATGCTTTATTGGCATGAATAACATTGATTTTAGCCAATTTGTCAAGCATTGAGAAAACCTTTGGCAGGAGTGCCGTAGCTGCCTCTTTATCTGTTGTGTTACGAATCGCTTTGATAGCGTTTCTAGTTGTGCGAGCATAATATTTATTATGCAGCCTGCGCTTTTCGCTCTGACGCGCGCGCTTTTCTGCGGAAGCGTGATTTGCCATTTTTGAATTTTTTTGTTTTTTGTAGTCCGTAGGGGAATCGAACCCCTATTGCAAGAATGAAAATCTTGAGTCCTAACCGTTAGACGAACGGACCGTTTCCCAACCCTGTAACGGTGTTCTGTTTTAAGTTGGGAGTGCAAAGGTATAAAGATTTTTTATAGTTGCAAAAAAATCTTAAAAATTCTCATAGGAATAGATAATGGACTCAACCTGTCTCAGGTAATTCCTTTTATCATAGCGAGGTGCGTAAACGAAGGCCTCCAGACCAATTATATTTTTGCCCTCTTTATCTAGGAAGAAGTGGCTTACGAATGGGCCACCCATGAAGTCATTCTGAACCTCCCAAAGTCCTCTCAGTTCTGCAAAATTTCTCTGTTTGTACGTTATCCACTTCAGCCCCGGCTCTATAAGCTGGTTGGTTATCATGTATGTATTCTCCAACTGGCCCGGGACATTCTGCTGCATGATAGTGTTACGTATGTTTATAAGGCTTTCGCGGCTGAAATCAGTAGAGTCTTTGAATGGAACGCGATATATGAATATCCCTTGATTGGTTCCTGTGGTTTCATATGATATCCAGATAAAGTTATCTGTCTTTTTCCTAAGATTATATCCGGTAGGATAGTATGGGGAGCCTCCGAATGCCTCTGAGACAGCAGCCCTCAGGCCTCTCTCTTCGTATTTTTTTGCATTGGCAATGTTTCTGTTCCTCTCTGCCTGTAGGATAGAGTTTGCCAGTTTATCACTTTGTCTCTGAATCTCTTCAGCTGCAGATTTTGCATCGGGGGCAGAGATTGTAATTACAATCTGAGGTGCAGCCCAAACATTCTCCTGATAGACGATTTTTGTTGCATTAAACTCCTCTTTGATGGATACGATTACAATGTTTCTGTGAACCTGGAAAATACTTGTGAAGGCATTTTCCGGTATGTTTATCAATGTGAATATTGGTTCACGCTGAGGAAGGAAGGGCTGGTCTATCGCGAGAATTGACCTGAGTGCAATTCCTGGATCACTCTCCCAATGTCCTTTGTTTATTACTACAACAACCTCTCCGGCCTTTCCGCTAATGCTTGGCATTAACCTAGGCCCGTTTTTGCACGATACCAGCGATAATGTCGCTATGGCAATCGCTACTAATATTCCTCTTACCTTCATAACCTGATTAGTTGAATAATCTGTAAATATCATTACCAAATGCAAGGAACATTATCGCAAGTAGCACCAGCATTCCTGCTACCTGTGCATATTCCAGGAATTTATCGCTTGGCCTCCTTCGTGTAACTATTTCATAAAGGAGGAAGAGTATGTGACCACCGTCAAGGGCTGGAATTGGCAGGAGGTTAACAACAGCCAGCATTATTGACAGCCAAGCTGTTAAATTCCAAAAAATGTGCCAGTCCCAAGCTGACGGGAATATGTTTCCTATCGCAATAAAGCTACCAACAGATTTATAGGCCTCTGTCTTGGGAGAGAAGATTAACTTCAACTCTTTGATATAGTTGCTGATTGTAGATACGGCCTTTTTTGCTCCTGCAGGAACTGCTGCAAAAACTGAGTAGTCTGAGGTTGTAATTTTAAAGAATTTGTACAAATCACCATCAAGGGCTACCCCTATAAGTCCGTTTTCGTCAACCGCCAGTTTCTTCTCTAAAACAGCCTCTCCCCTGCTAATCAGCACATCAACGGAGTCGCCTTTGTTAGCCTGAAGAATCGCCTGTATGTCCTGTATGATAAATGCATCTGTTGAGTCAATTCCAATAATTCTGTCTCCGGGCAGAAGGCCGGCAGTAGCGTTTATTGAGGAGTCAGGAACAGTCAGAATCTGGAAAGGAACCCTCAGTGAAAACATCCCGGGGGTGTTAAGTACAGCCGGAATGAATACCGGATCAATTGTAAGCTCCTTGCTCTCGGACCCTCTGATTAATTCAGCCTTTTCAGCCTGATTTCTTGCAAGAATAACCTGAAGCTCGTTGAATTTATCAACTCTCTCTCCGTTAAATGAGATTATCCGGTCTCCGTTCTCAAAGCCTATCTCTTTTGCAAGTTCGTTGCACTGAACGCCATATATGGCATCCTCGTTTTTCAGATACTCCTCACCCCATGTAAAGAGTGTTGCAGAGTAAATAAGGATTGCCAGAATGAAATTGAAGAAAACGCCTCCAAACATAACAAAAAACCTCTGCCAGGCCGGCTTGCTTCTAAACTCCCATGGCTTTGGCTCTTGTTTGAGCGCCTCTTTGTCCATTGACTCATCTATCATACCGGAAATCTTGCAGTAGCCACCCAATGGCAACCAGCCAATTCCATATTCAGTATCAGAATTCTTTGGTTTGAATTTAAACAGGGAGAACCATGGATCAAAGAACAGGTAGAACTTCTCAACCCTGATCTTGAATAGCCTTGCAAAGAAAAAGTGCCCGAACTCGTGGACAAGAACAAGGATTGATAGAGCGAGGACTACCTGGAGAATTTTTATTATTATATCCATTTTTAGAATTATTTAGCTTTGAATTTTTTTAGAATCTCTGCTGCAAACTCTCTTGCAGCTCTGTCGGTGTTGAATATATCTGACAATGTTGGTACTGCAACAAACTTCGTTCCATTAACAACCTCCTGAGTAATCTTGTGAATGCTGGCAAATGGCACTATCCCATTAAGAAAGGCCTCAACAGCAATTTCGTTTCCTGCATTCATTGCACAGGGTATATTTCCTCCTTTGGAAATTGCTTCATATGCTATTGTTATGCTCGGAAACTTCTCTCTGTCCGGATCAAAAAAATCAAACCTTCCAAATTCGGCAAAATTTACCCTCTTTGTATCAAGAGAGAGTCTGTTTGGATAGGCAAGCGCATATTGAATAGGAAGTCTCATATCTGGTGTGCTCATTTGCGCCGTTATGGATCCATCCCAGAACTGAACCATTGAGTGGATAATGGATTGTGGATGTACTACTATCTCAATTTCGGAAGGTTTCATGTTGAACAGCCATCTTGCCTCTATCATCTCCAGCCCCTTATTCATCATTGTTGCTGAGTCAATTGTGACCTTTGATCCCATTTTCCAGTTAGGATGGCTGAGAGCCTCATTTATGGTTACACTCTTGAGCTCTTGTATGCTTTTGTTTAAAAAAGGGCCCCCTGATGCAGTTAGTATGATCTTTTCTGCCCGCCCTCTCTCTCCCTGGAGGCATTGAAAAATGGCAGAGTGTTCAGAATCAACGGGTATAATGGGAGAGCCCGATTCTTTTGCCAGTGATACAACTAACTCCCCCGCAGCAACAAGAGTCTCTTTATTTGCCAGAGCAATTGCCTTGCCCGCCTTTATTGCAGCTATTGTCGGCTCAAGTCCGCTAAAACCTACCATGGCTGTCAGCACAATGTCTATCTCCTCGCTCTTTACGAGTGAGGTAATGGAGTCCATTCCTGTAAAAACCTTAACTCCGTGGGAGGAGAGTGCTTTATTAACCTTGTCGTATTTATCCTCGTCTGTTATTACTACTGCGTTTGGCTGAACTTTAATGGCTTGTTCAATCAGGAGATCTGCATTCTGTTTTGCTGTAAGAAGCTCTACTGAGAATTGCTCCGGGTGTCTTGTGCAAACATCAATGGCCTGTGTGCCTATAGAGCCGGTTGAGCCTAAAATTGCTATTCCTCTTCTCATCCGGGTTGATTTAGAATTTGATGTATTTTGTCGGGTCAACAGCAGAGCCTTTATACCAGAGTTCAAAATGGAGATGGTATCCGGTGGTCAGAGATCCGGTGTTGCCTACCAGTGCAATTGCCGAGCCTGCCTTGACCTTATCTCCTGTTCTTTTGAGTAGTTTGGAGTTGTGCTTGTAAATTGAGATTAGGTCGTTTGAATGCTGAATCTGAATTGTGAATCCTGTTTCGTCTGTCCATGCGGCCATTATTACGGTTCCGTCCAGTACGGATGAGACAACAGAGTTAGCGGGGGCGGCAATGTCCACGTAGGGGTGGTTTGCGGCAAGGTTAAAACCGTCTGAGATTATGCCTTTTACAGGAGGGAAGAAGTGAAGACCCTCAATCTGGTTTACTCTGTTTGACTCAGAACCGATATTAAACTGCTCCTGTCTCATAACCTCCAGCCTAAGCAGCGAATCCTCTTTGGAGACCCTCCCTGAGATTCCATCTGGATTTAATGAGTCTTGAGCTATAATTATATCGCCCAGTTCAAGGGGTGGCTGGCCGGTTGCAATTCTCTGAATGTTGTTAAGCTGAAAGTCCCAGAGTCTGACTGTCTTCTCAAGTGAATCAAGCTTTAGAGCGTTCTGTACTATATCTCTTCTTGTCTGGGCATTTGGATAACCCGGAATAAATTCTCTCAGCGGAGTGTATGATATTAGTATAGTAACAGACAGCACTATAAAAATTACCGAAAGCACAAGACTCAAAAGCATCATCAGACCATTTGCCCTGAATACAAAAAGCTCTTCATGAGTTGTGTCATTGAATATAGAGAAGCGAAACTTGTTTCTCAGCCTATTCTTTCTCTCTTTTTTTATCTTCTCTTTAGCCATCTCTATTTATTGGGGCTATCATTCACTTTTACAAATACCTCTTCACTCTCCCAAAGACCGTGCCTGTTGCAGTAGGCAAGAGCCTTAAGCCTGAGGCTTACCTTTGGGATAATTGAGAACTCAGTCTCAATGAACAGCGGGTCGTCACCGTAGCTTGACCGCTGAAGCCTTACCTCACCCATCAGAGTCTCCAGACTCCATAGCTGTATGTACTCATAATGGTGGTCGGGTGCATTGGGATGTTTAACACTTGTTCCTATCCTCACCTTTACTTTGAATGGGCAGTCTCTTGCCGCTTCTCTGTCACAAATAATAACCGGAGCATGCTTGTCTGCATACTGTCTAACTTTGTTGCTCCCGGATTCAAAATCTTTATAGGAAAATAGTCTTGGCATACTTCTCTTTAAACCCCCAAAAGTACTAAAAAAAAACTAACTTTGCGACATGGAAAGAATTGTGGGAATTGACTATGGACGGAAAAGAGTGGGTATAGCCGTGAGCGACCCTCTGGGAATATTTGCATCGGCACTTGATACACTCCCCTCCGGATCGGTCCTGTCATTCCTGAAAAGCTACATTGAGAGGGAGCGTATATCAAGATTTGTTGTCGGCTATCCGGTTAATCTGGACAATAAACCTTCAGAGGCAGCAAAGGATGTTGATCACTTTCTTAATATGCTCAGAAAACAATTTCCGGAGATTCCTGTTACACTTGAGGATGAACGTTTCACATCAAAAATGGCTATGAGAACCTTGATTGAGGGGGGGATGAAAAAGAGCGACAGAAGAGTAAAAGGGAATGTGGACAAAGTAAGCGCCGCAATAATTCTTCAGTCGTATCTGGACTCTAGAGCCAGGCTTGATAATAATGGCAATTGATTATGATACTTCCAATTTATATTTACGGATCAGAGGTGCTCAGAGAGAGGGCCTCTGACTTTGATATTTCGGCACCTGATGCTGCCGGAACAATATCTAAACTTGTTTCCGACATGTTTGAAACAATGTACCAGGCAGATGGTGTGGGCCTTGCGGCTCCTCAGGTTGGGAAATCAATTAGGGTACTGGTTGTGGACGGTGCCCCTTTGGCGGATGATATGCCGGAACTGAAGAATTTTAAAAGGGCTATGATTAACCCGGTTGTACTTGAAGAGAGCGAGGAGACTATTGAGTATAACGAGGGCTGTCTTAGCATACCTGATATTAATGCCGGTGTTGTAAGACCAAAGAAGATAAGAGTAGAGTACCTGGACGAAAATCTTTTTAAAAGGGAGGAGGAGCTTGATAACTTTGCGTGCAGAATGGTCCAGCATGAGATTGACCATCTGAACGGAGTCCTGTTTACTGATCTTTGTGCCCCTATTAGAAAAAAGATGCTTCAGTCAAGGCTTAGCAACATAATGAACGGGAAGGTTAAAACTCATTATAAAACGGCTCCTTCTGCCAGAAAGAGATAATTTTTAAAAAAGCAATATTATGGGAGCATTTCATGCATATGATATAAGAGGTGTTTATAACAGAGACTTTGACCGGGAGACGGTTTACAGGGTTGGGTATTTCCTCCCGGAGCTTCTGGGAGCAGACAAGGTTTTAGTCGGCAGAGATGACAGAGAGTCCTCTCCGGAGATGCATAAAGCCCTTCTAAAGGGTATTACTGATGCCGGAGCAGATGTATATGACCTTGGCCTTACTACCACCCCTATGGTCTATTTTGCTACTGGTAAATATGGGTTTAAGGCTTCTGCGCAAATAACGGCCTCTCATAATCCAAGAGAATATAACGGTTTAAAGATATCCAGAGAGAATGCTCTTCCTGTCGGATTTGATACCGGACTTGGCAGGCTGAAGGAGTGGATTGAAACAAGAGAACTGACAGCTTCCGGGAAGAGAGGCGAGGTCCATCAAATGGATATTAAAGGAGAGTATATTGAGTTTCTAACTAAATATAAAAGAGATCTTTCCGGGCTGAATATCGGCATGGACCTTTCAAATGGGATGGCAGCCCTTCTTATAAAGGATGTTATAGGGGGAGAGAGCGACCTCCTGCACTATATCTTTGATGATATGGACGGAACCTTTCCAAACCATGAGGCAAATCCGCTTGTTCCGGAGAATATTGTTGACTTGCAGAGGCTTGTTAAAGATAGAGGGTGCGATATTGGGGTAATCTTTGATGGCGATGCAGACAGAGTAATGTTTGTAGATGAAAACGGAAGGTTTATCTCGCCTGATCTTATGATAGCCCTTATGGGCCACTATTTCCTGGAAGAGAGAGGAGAGAGGGGAGCAGTTCTGCAGGATATCAGGAGTTCAAAAGCCGTGGGAGAGTACCTTGCTCCTATGGGGGCCGAGATGCATACATGGAGAGTTGGCAGGGCCTTCGCCGCTCACAAGCTTAGAGAGATAGATGGGATTTATGGAGGAGAACTTGCCGGGCATTACTACTTCAAAGACTTTTACTACAGTGATTCCGGAATATTGGCGGCATTGATAATTCTGGGTATTGTTGCTAAGAAGAGGAGAGAGGGAAGGAGCCTCTCATCACTCATATCAGATATTGAGAAATACAATAATTCAGGTGAAATAAACTTCAGAATAGAGAAGAAGCGTGAGGCCATGGACAGGGTCAGGGACTACTTTGCCTCATCAGAGAAGCCAACGGCTTACTATGACTTTGACGGTTACCGGGTTGAATTTGAGTCTTGGTGGTTCAATATCCGCCCCTCCAACACTGAACCCTATTTGAGATTTATTGCCGAGGCTAAAGGGGAGGATCTACTTGCTCTGAAGGTGTCAAAGGTTAGAGAGTTGCTTAAAGAATTTGAATAATAGGATAATGTAAATGTTTCGATTACTCTCTCTGATACTTATTACTACTCTGTTTGCAAAAATATCTCCTGCAGAGGTGAGGAGGGAGTATCGGGAGCTGATCCCTAAGTCAAGAGTAGTAATAAACTATCCACAAGAGGATCAATACAGAGAAGACAGACCTCTTGTACTTATACTCTATGCGCTCCCTAATGGAAATACTATTGAGGAGACAGAGGGTCGGGGAGGGCCGCTACTCTCAGGTGAATGGCGTTATAACATTCAACACATTGCAGCACAGGTTAGATATCTAAGAGAAAATGACAGCCGCTTCAATTATGTTATAGCTTATCTTGAGGCTACTCAAAAAGGGTGGACTATACATGCGTCGGAGTATAAGAATTCGGCGGAGCTATATAAAATTCTTACAGATACAATTATTAAAATTGTAAGTCTGTCACTGCCGGATAAAATCAAGTCAGAAAAAATCTCTGTTGCATTAACAAGTCATAGTGGTGGAGGAAGATTTGTACTTAACTTTATCCGTGGAGTTGACTCTATTCCACCTTTGATTGAGAGGATATCGTTTATTGATAGCAATTATGGTTATGAAACAGATTTGCACTCGGATAAACTTCTGTATTGGCTTAGGGGTGATACCAACCGCTACCTTGGAGTTATGGCTTATGTAGATACAACAGTAGTTCTTAATGGTAAAAGAATTGTCAGCAGTAAAGGAGGTACAGGATATCGCTCTGTACTGATGGCAGATGACCTGAAGAGAGCAGGGGTGACGTTTGTAGAACAACGGGATACCTCTTTTCTAAAAATGGTTTCACAGGATGGGAGGGTGGCTTTCTGGATTAAGGAGAATCCGGAGGGCAGAATTTACCATACAATACTTGTTGAGAGAAACGGACTAATACATCAAATGCTTTTTGGAGCAGTACAGGAAGAGAAGGGATACGAGTTCTGGGGTGAGAGATGCTATGTAAGACATATAAGATGAAAAACTTCATAATATGAAAAGATATCTCTCCCTGGACATTCTCCGGGGGCTTACAATTTTTGGGATGGTCTTCTCTGCTATAATCCCACACAAGGTTCTGCCTGCCTGGATGTACCATATCCAGAATCCGCCTCCTGACCATCATCTTGACTTCTCAGTTTCAGGTATCGGATGGGTAGATTTAGTATTCCCTATATTCATATTTTGTATGGGTGTTGCAATACCACTTTCAGGTTCTTCAGGAAAGATGACACTTAGATCAATTTTTTCAAGATTTTTAATGTTGTGGCTGTTTGCATATCTATATGTCTTCCTTGATTTCTCAACTGCTCCCGGACTCCTGCCTCAGTTTGCTACACTCGGAGGGTTTGGGGCACTTTTTATGCTTTATATGTCAAAACCTCCTTACAGATGGTTGCGATATGCAGGAGGTGCGCTTGCGCTAGCCCTTATAGTGACGGGAGCCCTCATCTTTGGAGAGAAAATCTCAATTTACAGGAGCGGAATCATAATATTTCTTCTATCATTTATATATCTTCTTGGAGCAACGATATGGCTCTATACCAAGGATAACCACAGAGTAAGATTAGCCATATTTCTGATTGTTCTTCTTTTTGCTTCGGTTACAATGCACTACTCTCTTCAAGGTAGATTGTATGCGGTTAAAGAGATAAGATGGTTTTTCAATATGGAGTATATCTACTTTCTGCTCATCCTTCTGCCTGCAACATATATTGGCGACCTGCTCAGGAAGAGGATTGCTTTGCCCGACGGATACAATCCAATAAGAAGTTCTCATTCATCTTCTCTGGTGAAAATACTAATGTTTCTGTTTCTCTTGCTGTTTATGGTGTGGCTAATGATTGCGCTATACAGCGAGTGGAGTCTGTACAAATTTCTGTTTAGTACCTTTACCTCTCTATTAGCCTGGCTGATAATCCGCAGATCATTTCCTGAGCACAGAGAGATGGCTCTCATTGCATCCTTACTGACTATGGGGGGAGGAGCTATGCTTTTTGCCGAGGGGGCAGTTACAAAGGTTCCATGCACAATATCATACTGTCTGTTTACAACCGCAATTTCTGTCTATCTATTAATGATTTCCGACTTTCTTGCATATAAGTTCCCCGGATCTCTCTATTCTAGATTATTTGCCGGAGCCGGAAGCAATCCTCTAATGAGTTATATAGCTTTTGGAGCATTTGTTATGCCTCTCTTTAAAATTACAGGGCTGATACATTTTTACAATGCTGCCTATCCATCCGGATGGCCCTGGATAGGGACCCTTAGAGCCGCTGTTGCGGTTCTTCTGACCATGGCCCTGGTCGCCTTAGTCAGTGAGAAAAAAATATTCTGGAGAGCATGAAAAGATACCTGTTGGCAAAAGGATTCAGACGGACAGGGCTGACCATTCTGGTACTTTTTGTTGCCTCTCTGGCAGCACTTCCTGCCCTCTTCCCGGGAAAGATAGAGGAGCGGGTAAAATCTCTGGCTTCAAAGATGTTGGGAATGGAGGTAAGCTACACCTCTTCCAGACTCTCCTTTTTCAAACACTTCCCAAATCTTACAGTCTCCTTTGAGCAATTCAGTATAGTAAACTCCGACTCATTATCCAGAGACACTCTGTTTTTTGCTGCTGAGGCATCGGCTGGAATAAATCTTATTTCACTAATAAAAGATGAGGTAGAGATTTCCGGTATCTACATTGTAGGGGGGCTCCTGGTAATAGATAAAATATCTAATCTTGAGGGAGAATCCTCAAAGATAGAAAATCAGCCTGATACCTCGCAGGGTGATGTAAAGGTAGCAATTTCTAAAATCAGGGTTTCTAATACAGATATTGTTTACAAAGATATTGCCTCTGATAGTGAGTTCTCTCTGAGGGGGGTTGATTATAAGGGTAGTGGTTCCCTTAGTGGAGAGAGTTTTAACCTGAAGTCACGCCTTATTAAGGGCCGTTTGTCTGCAAGAGTTGGTGTTGATGTGTATTTAAGAGAGAGATCTGTAAAGGCAAAACTCTCAACTGAGATTGGTATTGGAGAGCAGTTCTCTCTGAGAGTTAACAGGGGGATGGTTGACGTTGATGATGTGCCTCTCTTTTTGAATGGAGATTTTTCAACAATGGCAGAAGGATTTATTGCAGATATGTCACTGGAGACGGGAGAGGTTAAGTTAAGACAACTATTCGCTCTGCTTCCTGATTCTATGCTTGAGTGGAGAGATGGCTTAAAGATAGAAGGGAGGGGTAGTGTTGGAGGTTTTATAAAGGGTGAATGGAACGACTCCCTTGGGCTCAGACCTGATCTGAGAGCAGAGTTGTCGGTCTTAAGAGGTTACCTGAAGCACAAAGAGGCATCTACTCCTTTGGAAGATATAGAAATCAAGGCGTCAATATCCACTATAAATGGTAATTCATCAGGGGCAGAGATAAATCTTGACACCCTTAACTTCAAAATAGATGGAAGGATCAATTCAGGTAAAATCAAACTAAAAATGGGAGAGATTCCGTTAATTACCGGTGGGTTTAAAGGGGGGGTGGATCTTAACCTCTTAACCAAGGCTATTGGTTCTGACTTCTACAGATTCGGAGGAGATTTAGTTTACGATGCCAGCTTTAGTGGCTTATATGACCATAAGAACAAGAGGCTTCCCACTGCTTTGGTAATGCTAAGATGGAGCGGAGGATCTGTTTCAGCCGGTGAGTATCCGTTAAAAGTGGAGAACCTTAATGCTGACATAGTTGCATCGGTACCTGATGGATCATACTCAACCGCATCTTTTGTCATTGATCCGTTTAATTTTATTTTTGATGATAAGCCCTTTAATCTAAAAGCCTCTCTGAGTAATTTCAACGATCTTGTTTATGATGTTAAATCTAATGGAGATCTGGATATTGAGAGCTTACTTGATATGCTTTCAATTAAGAGTTTTCCTGTAACAGGTAAGATCTCCGCAGATCTTTCGCTTCTTGGTGCTCAGGCAGATGTCAGAGATGGGAAGGTTGAAAAACTTGACAATAAGGGAACACTATTGCTGAGAAACTTCAGATATACAAGCAGTTCATTTAAAAATCAACTCATTGTTCCATCTGCAGATGTAAGATTTGACGGAGAGAAGGCCTGGCTTGAGGGAGCCTCGTTTAAAACAGGGAATACAACCATAAAGATAGATGGATATGCCTCAAACTATATGGGTTACTATTTTGAAGGTGGAGAACTTAACGGCAAGGTTGATTTTAAATCAGATAAGATTATTGTCAGCGACCTGTTGCCAAATATTGAACCTTTAAAAGATGATACAGTTAAAGCTTATAATTATGGTACTGTTCAATTGCCTGACAGGATAAATCTCATTGTGAACATAGATGCTAAGGAGGTTGATTACGACAGCATACCTGTTAAAAATGTTGCTGGCAGGATATATCTTACTAAAAACGGCCTTTCGCTCAAAGGAGGTAAGATGGAAATTGCCGGAGCAAGGTTTTTGACAGATATAGATTACTCGGCCCCCTCATTGGAGAGAGCTTTATTTTCGGTTAATGCAAAAGCAGATTCATTTAGTATAAAAAGGGTTTACAGAGAAATTCCTCTCTTTAGGGAACTTTTTTCATCGGCCTCTGCGATGGAGGGGTTAATTTCGCTTAATTACTCTCTTAGCGGAGCACTGGACGGAGAGATGTCTCCGGTTCTGACTACACTAAAAGGGAAAGGGGAGATAGTATTGGATGATGTAAAGGTTCAGGGATTGAAGGTTCTAAGTGCAATCAGTCGGGAGATGGGAAGGGATAGCATTGACAATCCGCAACTTAGATCTGTTGTGATAAAAAGTTCCATATCAGACAATATCATAAAAATTGAAAGAACACGCCTCAGAGTATTTGGATTTAGACCAAGATTTGAGGGAGAGGCATCTCTGGACGGAAGGCTGAACATAAGATTCAGACTTGGATTGCCCCCTTTTGGAATAATCGGTATTCCGGCGACTATAACTGGAACAATGGACAAACCTAAGGTTAATCTGAGAAGATCAAGGGAGGGAGACTCCATCCTGACCGACACAGAGGAGCCGGACAATAATTGATAGAAAGAATGAATACAGCACTTCTTATACTTGTTTATATTCTGACTCCGGCTGCAATCTTGTGGCTCACTTCAAAGGTCACTCTGTTAAGAAAAATTGGTCCGGTACTCCTTCTCTACCTTGTTGGGATAATTATTGGAAATACCGGTGCAGTCCCTGAAGGAGCTAATTCAATCCAGGATTTGTTAGTGACCATTATTATCCCTCTCGCAATTCCTCTTATGCTATTCTCCTGCGATTTTAAGAGATGGGATATAAAAAATGCAATACTTACCCTTATCACAGGAACATTTGCCGTTATAACTTCTGTATTGGCAGGGTATTTCATATTCAAACCATTGATTAGCCTGGATCCCGATATGGGATCTCAAATGGATAAAATTGCCGGAATGCTGGTAGGCGTGTACACAGGGGGGACCCCAAACCTTGCAGCAATAAAGATTATGCTTGGAGTGCCTAACGAGACGTACATTCTTATCCACTCATACGATATGGCTGTAAGCCTTATTTATCTAACATTTGTACTGTCATTTGGAATACCCCTGTTCAGGAAAATTCTCCGATACCCGGCAGGGAGAATCTCTTCAGAGTATCACCTGCCTGTAGAGGGTTATGATGAGACACCATACAGAGAATTCTTTAAAAAGAGGAGTATATTACAGCTGTTGGCTGCCATTGGACTCTCAGTCCTCATTTTCGGCATTGCCGGAGGTATGTCACTAATTCTGCCTGATAGTATCCAAATGGTTGTAGTAATTCTCTCAATTACAACCTTGGGAATAGTCGCTTCATTTTTCAGAAGGGTCAGGGAGATTAAAACGAGCTATAATGCAGGGATGTATTTGGTTTACATATTTAGTATTGTAGTTGCCTCTATGGCAGATTTGTCAAAACTAAATCTCTCAGGAGGGATCTATCTTTTACTTTATATAACATTTGCAATTTTCTTCTCTCTTGCTGTTCAGCTAATGCTGTCAAAATTATTTAAACTGGATGCGGATACAGTACTTATCTCATCGGTTTCACTAATAAACTCTCCCCCCTTTGTCCCACTCGTTGCTGCTGCAATGAAGAACAGGGATGTAATAATTACAGGTCTGACAGTAGGGCTTGTTGGATATGCGATTGGAAATTATCTTGGTTATTTAATCAGTCTCATTTTAGTATGAAAAAATTTTTAACTGCAGCAATACTATTGCTGACTCTATCACCTTTTTGCAAGCTGCACTCACAGGTCAAAAAGGGGTGGAGTATCGGACCACTTCCTGCTATAGGATACAACAGTGATTTGGGTTTCCAGTACGGAGCCCTGGCAGATATTTTTTGGTTTGGAGATGGTAGCACATTTCCTGAGTACATCCATAAATTCAATGTTGAGGTTTCTCAATATACCAAAGGAACAGGTGTTTATCACCTTTTCTATGACTCTGAGCATCTTCTTAAGGGTATAAGAACTACGGTGGATGTTAGTTATATTACTGATAAGATGATGGATTTCACAGGATTTAACGGATATGCAGCACTATATGATCCAATTTTTGCTCAGGAGAATCCCTCTTTCTATAAAATTGACAGAAGACTCTTCAGAGCAACGATAGATTTGCAGGGATCACTTGGCGGAAACTGGAGATGGGCAGCCGGTGCCGGCATATACTCATACAGAGTTGGCGAGGTGAGGCTTGATAAATACGAAGGGGATGACAATCTCTATTCCAGATATATTGATGAGGGTATTATCTCTGTGGATGAGTCCGCCGGTGGGGGTAGAGTTGAGATAAAGGCAGGAGTAGTGCATGACACTAGGGATAATGAGTCAGACCCGGTAAAAGGCTTTTGGACTGAGTCCATTCTTTTTGGCTCTCCGGGTCAGAAAAGCTATCTTAAACTCTCACTCGTCCACAGAGGGTATTTACCAATCTACAAAAAGAGGCTGACTTTTGCATACAGAGTTGCTATGCAGGCTAATATTGCAGGCGAGGCACCATTCTATATGCAACAGAATCTCTCAACTCTCTACTTCAGACAGATAACTTCTGAGGGGCTGGGTGGAATTAATACTTTAAGGGGTGTAATGAGGAACAGAGTGGTAGGCAAGGGTGTTGCATGGGCAAACCTGGAGCTGCGATACAGATTCTTAGACTTCAAACTTTTCAGGCAGGACTGGTATCTGGCTCTCAACCCATTCCTTGATGCAGGAAGGGTAATTCAATCATACAGGCTGGATGAGATGAAGGCCTCTGCAGATCCGTTAATTTGGTCTGCGGCGGAGGAGCGGCTTCACCTCTCTGCCGGTGCAGGAATAAAGGCGGTTATGAACAGAAATTTTATTGTCTCGTTTGAGTGGGGGAAACCATTTAACAGAAAAGACGGCAAGAACGGTATGAATGTGGGGCTTAACTATATTTTTTAAAAGAAAAATCAAATACACTGCAACAAATGTTTACATCTGGTCGTCATATTCACGGTATGACTTCACAGGAGTTTAACAGAACGATAAGCGCATTAAGGCCCAAACTTGTAAATTTTGCGGCACTTTTTGTGAACAGAGGTGCGGCAACTGCAGAGGATATGGTGCAGGATGCCATCCTTAAGTTATGGAAAGCTCAGGAGTCTCAGGAGATAAAAAATCCTGAAGCTCTTTCTCTGCACATAGTAAAGAATGTATGTCTGGATTATTTGAAGTTAAAGAAAAATAATACGGAAGCACTTCAACCCCTCTTTTCTATGCCCGAGTCAGGGAATCCACATACTGTACTTGAGAATAGAGATGGGATGGCTTTTATTAAAAGGTGTATGGAGAGTCTTCCAGGAGACCAGATGGTAGCAGTAAGACTGAGAGATGTTATGGGGTATGAAATGGATGAGATAGCTGCAATTTTAGGGACAACGGAGGTTAATGTAAGAACTATGTTGTCAAGAGCAAGACAGAAACTAAGAGAAAAAATTCTTACCAATGAAAAGAGTAAGTGAAACAGAGGTGATCCTCTTAATTGAAAAGTATTTCAACGCAGAGACTTCGCTCTCTGAAGAGGAGCAAATTAGAGATTACTACAGGAGAACTCCTGATGTAGTGATGAGCAATGAGCTAAAAGCGTACAGAGATATGTTTGCGCTCTTTGATGAGGAGAGAGAGTCTCTTAATAATGACTCTATAGTAATAGACAAAAAGAGCAATCCCCTGATAAGACCCTATCTGATGAGATGGATTAGTGTTGCGGCTGCTGCTGTTGTCCTTATTGCTCTGTTTCTTTCGGGCCCCGGACAGAGCGATTCACTGAAATTCTATATTGACGGAGAGAGAATAAAAGATAAGGAGTTGGCATTGAATATGGCAGAGACAAATTTAGAAAAGGTCAACCATATGATGAAGGGACTGGAGAGAGGGGAGAGACGCCTTAATGCATTGGTTAAGGCAGACCAGTCAATATCGGCATTGGAGAGGCTGAACAGTAAATTGTCACAAAACTAGAGTTAAGTTCGTCTTATAGTTGAACAATTCAAACAATAAAAAAATCAAACAAATGAAAAGAATACTCATAATACTATTTGCATTGGCGGCTTTTCCAATTGCTATGACAGCTCAGAACAAAGAGATAAACGACATACTGGACAAATACGAGAAGAGGAAATCTGTTGAGTCAGTAACAATCTCGTCAGACCTGCTGGCAATGGCAGGTAAAGGAAATGACTGGGGTGGAAAGATCTCTAAAATAAGAATTGTTTCCGTTGACTCAAATGTGATAGAGAACAATGTTCCAATAAGGGTTGAACTTAAAAGAGATATGGACGAACTTGTTCTGAAGTTCAAATTTATAAGCGCACTAAAGGTAAAAGACGGGAATGAAGAGGTTGAGATGTATATTAATCAGAACAAAAGTGGTGCACTTCTGTTCCTGAACAGTTCAAAAGAGGAGTTTGCCGTCATTGCAATGTTTGGCAATATTGACGACAAACTCATTCAGACAGCATTAAAGGGTGGAATCTCTATAAAGTAGAGCTCTCCCAGTTTTCTGTAGTACCGTTATAGGTAAGCTTATATAAGATTCTTGTTGACGATCCGGAGAGGATTTCAACAAGAATTTTGTCATCTACAGCACTGTTCTTCTTATCATTTACAGTGATTGAACACTTGCCCTGATAGGCTCTGTAGAAATAGTTGTTAAATAGAGACTGAACAGACTGAGGATGGAAGGTCATCTCTGCAGATACTTCATAGGATATAATCAAGCTCTCGTTAATAAATGAGTACTCAAAAGGGATATAGCTTCCTCCCCCGCTAACGGTATAAATATAGCCGGCTGCATTGGCAGGGTTTTCAACCCTTCTTCCCGAGAGTCCCATTTCAAACTCAAATTCGTCATTAGCAGCTTCTCCGTCATATGTGGCAATTTGCCACTCCAGATCACCTGTGCACTCAATTGTAATATGCATACGACGTGTAGGAGGGTATGTATATAGCGGATCAGCAAACATAACCTTCCAAACGGAGCCTACTGTGTGGATAGATTTATTATCAGGGTAAATAAATACAGGTGTGCCGGTCAAATTCCACACCCCCTGAGTCACCCTTATTTTTGAACCGGGAAAGTATCTGTCTTCAATCTGATTTTTCTGACTTTCGGGAGCGGTCATCCAAAGGTCCAGCTTAAGTGCTAAATCAGCCGCGTAAAGATTGCCGGATATAACATTTGAAGTTGCATCCCATATCAGTTTTGCTGCCTGAGTCCTCTTCTCGGGTTTGTAGCCCTCTTCAAGAATACAAGAGTATGCCGAAAAAGTCAGCAGCACCATAGATAAAATTACTTTTGCCCTCATCTCTGCCACCTCCTTTTGTCTGGCACAACCCTGTAACCCACTCCCATAGTAAACACACCAAGCGTACCGATAGTTTGTACCTCAGAAAACCAGAAGAGTCTCTTTCCAACGGATATCCCAAAGCCCGTAAGTTGGATAGATGGTCCCCACTCAAGATAGGGCTCACCATTTCCGCCTCCCCTTTCATAGGGTTGCTTAATCATTAAGCCAACTCCGAGACCCACAGATGAGTACATCCTGACCCACTCTCTGTTAAACCAGGCAAAGCGTAGAGTTGGGGTGAAGAACAGACTTCTTGAGCACTCCCTGTCAACAATCTCGTTTGTAGCAGTTGAGTAAATGTTGCGGAAGTTACCGACATAAGTGAGCGTCGCACCCATCTCAAGCCATTTTGCCACCTTAATGCTGTGAGCCATACTCAAAGCTCCGGTGCTGTACAGATTGCCCCTGTATGTCTGCAAACTGTAGTATTGATCTGTTAAAGAGGGAGGTGCTATGTCCCAAGACCAATTGAATAAATCAAAATCGTAGGTTAGTGGAAGAAGTCCATGGCTGAATCTGATTTCAGCTTCGGGCATATGCTTCTGGTTGTAATACCCCCTGTAGCTCATTTGCCCGTTTGCCACCCCTGCAAAAATTGTTGCAGAGACGACCAGCATTAGTATTTTCCTGAACATCTTTAATTTGTTTATCACTACGAAGGTAGTGTTTTTTTCAGAGATCAAGAAGCCCTGATGGCAAGTTCATTACAATTTTGTTATTTTCAAACTCCACAGAGACAATAAAATCTTCATGAAGCGGGATTAGAACCTCCTTATGAGAAAACTCAACAATTATCCCTATGCATGGATTTCCCGGATAGTCGTGGAAAGATGAAATTGTACCCATTCTGGATTCATGAGAATCATAAACATTAATTCCCACCAGCATTTCAGGAGTTAGCTCCTCCTCTTCCCTTGTTTTTGAACTTTTTTTACTTTTGACCGGTTCTGCATAGACAAATTCCCCTTCAATTTCTGATGAGAGTGCGGGGGAGTCTATGGCATCAAGTTTTACAAAGTATTTCTCGGAGCCTTTCTGCTCCATTTCTGAAATAAAAAAGGGGACCGGAAGACCATCATAATAGATGAAAACCGGTCCCTTTTTATTGATTTTGCTCAACATTCCGGAGGCAACTCTTAGAATTACTCCTCCGTCCGTGCCGAACGATTTGATAACCTTTGCTACAGGCAGCAATCTATTTGCTGACTCTTGCATAGTGTTATGCTTCTGTTGTCTCTTCTGCAGCAGGTGCCTCAGGTGCGCTCTCTTCTGCTACCTCAGCCTGTGCCTCAGCGGCAGCAGCTTCTGCGGCTTTACGCTCCTCCTCCTTTCTCTTAGCCAGCTCAGCAGCTCTTGCTTCGTTAACCTTAGCCTCTTCAGCAACAGCAGCCTTCTTGGCATCGCGAGAACTTTGAGCAATCTGAGAAACCTTTGAGGATAGTTTGTTATCCTTTTCGGCAACCCATGCACTCCACTTCTGATCTGCAACCTCTTGAGTAATGGCTCCCTTCTTAACTCCCTCCTGAAGGTGCTTCCTGAGAAGGACTCCCTTGTAAGAGAGAATTCTGCGACAAGTATCGGTAGGCTGAGCTCCGTTATTGAGCCATTTAAGAGCTCCTTCTGAGTCCAGTTCAATTACTGCAGGATTTGAGTTAGGATTGTAGGTACCAAGTTTTGCGATATAACGACCATCGCGAGGTGCACGACTATCGGCTACTACGATATGAAAGAATGCGAAATTCTTTTTACCGTGGCGAGCCAGGCGAATTTTTACAGCCATAATGCTTTGTTTATTAAGTTTTTAAATATTAACTTCCTTATCTTCCCGAGAAAAGGTCCGCAAATATACAACCTTTTTACTTATCTGCAAACTTTGAATAAAAAGTAAATGTCGTTCCGGAAACCCGAAACGACATCACCCCTTTCTTAACCTAAAACTTAAACTATGAAAAAACTTCAATTAAAAGATTTGCAAATCGTGTGCCAAAAGTTCGTTTTCATTTACAAATATGTTCATAAAAGTAAATTTTAGGTCTGAACTGTTAGATGGCGCTGAAAACCTTACGGAAGATGATTTTGGCACAAAAATCTCCTGTCTTCCAATTTTAATATGAAAAGGTATATCGCACTTATTATCAAGAATGTAATCCGTATTGGAGCCGTTTGCTCCTAATCTTTTCAGATGAAGATTAGAGTTAACAAATTCTATTGCCAACTCCCTTTTTGCTGCAATTATGTTATGGAAACAGGCCAAAGTTCTTCCGGATTTCAACCCCTCCTTAAGCCCCTCTAATGTTCTCTCTTTTGCAAGCACTATAGTTAAAGGTCTCATAATCCCTAACTCTGCAAGCCTGCCCTTCTCAATACTGCCATGTGCATCAGAAGCTGCAATCATAGCCAGGTTTTTCTCAATAGCCCATCTCATGCTTACCGGATAAAACTCTGTATTGTTAAAGACCTCAATGGCATCAATCAAACCCTCCTTAATAACCTCTCTTTGAAAATCACGAATGAATGTTGAATCAACTGCCCATCCGGGGTGGTTCCATATTATGTATGCTCCCTGAGCTTTTGCTGTTCTCAGTGCCTCCTTCGGATCCTTAACATCAAGGGGATTTGAGTCGTTTAAAAAGAGGGCATTGAAGTGCCCCATTGTCCTTTGAGTGCGCGTAATCTCTGACCCTTTAACAAGTATAAGCCCAACCTTGTCTGCAGTTACTTTGGCAATATCATAAGAGGTATTGTGGTCATTATTTGTGTATTTTTTAAATGGTCTGTACTCAATATGATCAGTAATTGATATTGCATCCAGACCCTCACTCCACGCCTCTGATACTCTGATGTCCGGCCAAACCAAACCATCTGAGAAAATTGTGTGTGTATGAAAATCGCACAGCATTACCTTATACCCGCTCACATCCGGAAAGGAGGGCCTGCTTCTCTCCATTACTCCATATGATGGATAAAATACTTTGTTTGGATTAAGCGTTGTTTTAGTACCGCCCCACTGTGCAGAAGATTTTACGGAGAATAAGAATGTTGCTGCAATTAAAAATATCACTGCAACTTTAAAGCTTTTACCGGAAATAGTCCTCATTTTTTCTTTAATTTTTCAAGTTCTTCAAAAGAGATATTCAGAAGCCCCATCCCTTCTCTTTTATGGAAATTGTAATGCCACCACTCATGAGAATATTTCTCAAAACCATATCTCTCCATTATGGTTAAGAGCTTCTCTCTGTTGGCCAGAGCTATGCTGTCTGAGGGTATGTAGTTATGTGATGCGGCTTCAGAAAATTCATCAAAAGGTGTTGGCATAACAAGCTCTTCGCCTGTCTTCGTGTTAACAATGGTCAGGTCTATAGCACAACCTCTGTTGTGTATTGAGCCTTTCCAAGGAGCTGCTACAAATGTTGTATCCGGATACACCTCATAAAAATAGAGAGTTGCTGAATAGGGGCGGTAAGCGTCATAAACCTTAATGCCTAATCCATCTCTGTTTAACTCCTTCTGGATTTTCAGAAGTGAGTCAGCAGCCTCTTTTCTGAGATAGGCCTTTGGAGCCGAGTAAATCTTTGTCCCGGTAAAATTGTCTGTTCCTGCATATCTGATATCCATTACCACACCCGGAATGTGCTCCTCCAGATCTATCAGCAATAATGAGCTGTCAGTTGCAACCGCAGCAAGATACTCTTCTGCCGTTGACACCATATCCAATCCATATGGGTTTTGATCTTTAGGTGATTGGCAGGCCGTAAAAAAGAGGCTCACCGCCAGAAGGGCAGTGAGCATAACTCTTTGAACGGCAATTTTAAAAAATTTTGCGTTCATTTTAGAAATTATTGTAATGGTTTAACTACTTCAATAAGTTCCGGGAGATCCATTCCAATTTTTTTAAGGTGTTCAATTGTCGGAACCCCGTTTTTGTTCCACCCTCTTCTGTAATACACGGCATCAAGCAACTTTTCGTATTGATCCTCTCTGTAGTCCCTGTGTGCCTTCATCTTCTCGCTAAGGGACATACGCTCAGGATCAAGCCCCATCTTATCTTTTAGCTGAGCATCGTATCTCTCCTGACGACTAATATACTCCTCCTCTGTAACAGGTCCGGCGGCTCTGTAGGGCTGCTTATCAAACTCTCTGGTTCCGAATCCAAGCCTGATATTGAGTATTTTCTGAAAGTTATAAACCCTTTCAGACATCTTGATCATCTCCTCCTTATCAAAATTCCGGCCTGTAACTGCCTTAAAAATTGTCACATAGTTATCAACGTGTTCAGGCACCTTATTCGGTTCAGGCTGCTCGGCGTTGTCTGCAGGCTCTACATCGTTCCAGCAAAGTTTGCAGAATCCTGCCAAACCGAACCAGGTGCGGAAATAAGGGAAGTAGTGTAGTGCCTCTGCCTTATTTTCAAAAGTTGGTATCATGTTGTTTACCATATCCATGAAGATAAGCCATGCTTCATCGTGTTGAGGTCCTTTGTTAGTCATTGCATATCCTCCCTGTTGTGCAAGCGACTCTTTTGAGAGGTACATAGAGTACTCTAGCCCTTTATTCTCCATTCCAATATCCTCCAGAAACTGTCTGTCTCCCCAGCCATTGTCGGCGAACATCTTTTTTAGCCTCATAACTCCAAGCCCTGCAGTTACTCCGAAGCCCTCTCCCCTTGCCATCTGGTGAAGAAGCTCAAGAGAGGCATCGGCATTGCCCCATGAAAGGTCAACCCCCCCTGTACGTTCTGAATTTAGAATTCCGTTTTCCCAGCACTCCATAAGAAATCCCACAATATTTCCCCAGGTAATCGTACAGACTCCGTATGTATCGCAATAGAAGTTCTGTTCAATGATATCTCTAGGGTCAAAAACAGCAATATTGGATCCGAGTGCTGCGGCATTCTCATATTCGGGACCATCAACAATAACTTTGCTTCCTTTGTATGGGCCGGTTCTTAGTTCAAAATCATCAACGCCCTTTGCACATGACATATTACAACCTATCCAGCAACCATCAGGAACACCTTGGGTAAAGAAGGTTTTCCATACCTCCATGTCAATTTTTGGACAATCTTTATGGTCTCCGTATTTGAAATTCATCACAGGCAGAATGTCGTATTTTTCAAGGACCCCCATTAGGTGGGCAGTTCCAACTTTACGCATCTGGCACTGAATGTCATCCAGATCGCGCATCTCCTTGTTAAATCTTTTACCTCTCTCTGTGATTGCCGGCAAGTCCACTACATTGTTGAAATTTCCTGTTACCTTAGGAATTTTAGCTACAATGGCACGAACACCCTTGTGGCGCATAAGAGTTCCAATTCCTCCCCTGCCTGCCTGTTTAAGTCTTACCTTACCCCTCTTAACATCCCAGAATGTAAAGTTGAGCATCCCGATAAGAGAGTGCTCTGCCGCCTTTCCGGATGCAACTACAGATACATTGATTTTATCTTTTTCATTATCTGCAAACATATCAAGAAGCTCCTCTCCCAAAAGATGAGAGTCATAACTAAGCTCCTGCGGGGTTTCAAAAATTTCTACTATGTGATCTATTCCATTGATGTAAATTATGACATCCTTTGGAGAGTTCCCCTGTATCTCCATAGCGTCAAAGCCGGCAATCTTGAGGTGGGGGCCAAAGTGGCCACCTACGTTGCTGTCAATAATCTTCTCTGTCTGAGGTGAGATTGAGACAACGATTGATTTGCCGGACCCTGAATACTGAGTAACTCCGCAACATGGACCTCCGGAAATTATAATTTCGTTCTCAGAATCCTGCCATTTTGTGTCAGGTTTAATGGCATCCCACAGCATTCTCAGACCATACCCCTTTCCTCCGATAAACAGATCTCTTGTCTGAGGAGAGATTTGCCTGGTCTCAATTTTTCCTGTTTCAACATTAACGTAAAGACTTTGGTCGCTGTATCCACGCTCCATTGGCTTCCAGATATATGGAAAGGAGGCAGTGACTTTTCTTCTGGATTTTATATCCTGATAGTTCATCCGTGAGTTTTTTTAGTTTTTAAATTTTTGTAAATTTACGAAAATTCGCAATCCGGACAACCCCTTTTTATGCCAACCTTTAACCAAATACGAGCTTTTTTATCACAAAAAACAATAGGAATTGCCGGAGCCGGGGGGCTCGGATCAAATTGTGCCGAATCTCTGCTTAGATGTGGTGCAGGCAAGCTTATAGTAGCAGATTTTGACAGAGTATCTGATGCTAATCTTAACAGACAATTCTATTTTCATGATCAAATTGGAGAAAAAAAGGTGGAGGCGTTAAGGGACAACCTACTTAGAATAAACCCTTTTGCCTCTTTGCAGATGCATTTTTCAAAGGTTGATCCTGATAACCTCAAACTTTTATTCTCTACATGCGATGTGGTAGTGGAGGCCTTTGACTCGGCATCAGAAAAGTTGATGCTTATAGAGGAGATGGCCCTTCAGCTTCCTGATATACCGGTTGTGGCAGCCTCCGGTTTAGGTGGCTGGGGTGAGGCAGATTCACTAAAGGTAATCAGAAGCGGGAATTTGTTTATTTGCGGAGATGAGTATAGCGAGGTCACTGAAAATAGACCACCATTGGCCCCAAAAGTCAGAATAGTTTCTAATCTTCAGGCAGATGTAGTGCTTGAAATTTTACTGAAAGATTTTAAATGAAGATATTGCTTAACAACAGAGAAGAGGAGTTTCCGGCTGACAGGTTATCAATAAAGGAGATAATGGATATAAAATCCTTTACCTTTAAAATGCTTGTAGTTCGGTTGAACGATAGAAGCATAAAGAGAGAGGAGTATGCAACCACTTGCGTTAAAGATGGTGATGATCTGAAAATCATACATCTTGTTAGCGGAGGCTAGTCTAATTCAGCTTGTTGGAGAGTCCCATTTTGTTTATTATCTCAAACTGTTGTCTGACAGACTCTTCGTGGATTGATTCAAGAATCTGCTTAACAAACTCTTCATCCAGTTCAAGCCCCAGAGCCTGAGCAATCCTGCTTGTTACCATTCTGTCATACCTTATGGGCTGAAGAACCTGCATATTGTTCTCCATTTTATATTTACCAATCTCTCTGGCAATAGACATTCTTTTTGACAGGAGGTTGAGAAGTCTGTCGTCAAGCTCGTCTATCTCCCTTCTCAGGTCTGCCAGATACTCTGACGGCTCACTTTTATCCCTTATTACAATAAGTTTAAGAATCCTTTCAAGTAGCTGGGGTGTTATCTGCTGCTCTTTATCGCTTAATGCTTCAGACGGATTTATATGGGTCTCAACCATTAGACCGTCAAAACCCAAATCCATTGCCTGCTGAGAGATGGGGTATATAAGATTTTGCCTTCCTCCAATATGACTTGGATCGCACAATAGAGTCATTGAGGGTAGTCTTCTTTTTAGTTCAATAGGAATGTGCCACTGAGGCTGATTTCTGAAAAGCCCCTTTTCATAAGCTCCAAAACCTCTGTGAACAAAGGCAAGATTCTCTGTCCCGCATGATATAAGCCTCTCTGCAGCACCAATCCATAACTCAATGTCAGGGTTGACCGGATTCTTTACCAGTACAGGAAGTCCGGTACCACCCACTGCTTCAGCTATTTCCTGAACTGCAAAAGGATTTGCTGTTGTCCTTGCACCTATCCAAAGTATATCCACTCCAGACCTTATAGCCTCTTCGACATGTCTTGCATTCGCAACCTCAGTAGCCACGAGCATGCCCGTTTTCCTCTTGACAGTACTAAGCCACTCAAGTCCGGCAGAGCCCACTCCCTCAAATCCTCCCGGCTTTGTTCTGGGTTTCCAGATTCCGGCTCTGAATATTTTAATTCCCTGAGAGGAAATTAGCTTAGCAGTGTTAACCATCTGCTCCTCACTCTCAGCACTGCATGGTCCGGCTATGACGAGAGGGCGTGTAGTGTCAATCCCCTCTATGTATAATGGTTTTATCTCCATCTGATTTTGAGTCCGTTTGAAAACAGTGTGCAAGTTAGCAGTTTTTTATATCTTTGTGAAAACTTAAAAAATGAGAACAAAAACAATACTGGTGCTGATAGCACTTTTTTTATCGCTGGCGAGTTGCAAATATTTGCATATTGATGGTTATTCAGGGTCAACTTTAATTTGGGAATCAGGGGCTAATAATTACTTCAACACCGAGTCCCCCTCATTACTTGATTTGGTATCAGAAATAATAATAACAGGTGAAACTGATGGCGAACAGAAAGTTTCTTTGGAAAACATGCCCTGGCATTCGGTTACTCTAAGAGAGGTTGTGATGGATGGTGACTCTGCAAAATTTCTGGGAACCTTCAGATATGACGGGGTTGCGCTATGTGATATATTAAGCTCAGTTAAGATTGATAAAGAGTCCAAAGAAGATTTTTACCCACCGGTTGATCTATATGTTGAGGTGTGGAACGATGCCGGGGAGTTCGCAACATTCAGCTGGGGTGAGATTATTTACTCAAACGATGTTTACAATATTATTATAGCAAAGGCTGCAACAAGAGTTGTCCCGGGTAAGACCGGAGAGAAATGGGAGATTCCTCAATCAGGGAAAATTGTAGTTGGAACAGACCTCTTTGCTGAGAGAGGTATATCAAATCCAACTAAAATTGTAGTGAAATCATTAAAGGGTAACTTCAAGGTTGACAGAGACCCTGAGAAATTCTACTCAGAGAAACTAGAGATAATAGATGGCAATAATATTGTTGCTGACTTCTCTTCTATACCTGTGAATCTCCCTAAACTTGACAGAAGAACAATCTATTATGGTCACGGCATGGGGTATAAGGGTGTAAGAACCTTTAGTGGAGTAAGGATTGACGGTTTGCTCAGGAGTCTGCTGCCTTCAACAAAAGAGGATCTTAGAACAGGGCTGATATGTATAGAGGCTGTTGACGGATACAGAGCCTCTTTCTCCCTTTCTGAGCTTATAAACAGAGTTGATGGAGCCGAACCCCTTCTAATGTACGGTGAGTCAGGAGAAAAGGGGAGAGAGTCGTTCTCAGTATATGCAGACAGTGATATGTTTGCAGACAGATCTGTTAAAGGTGTGAACAAGATTACTCTCTACTAATATGGCTGGCAACAAAGGGACAAAATATTACGATATATTCCTGGATTACCGGCTATGGCTTACCAAAAGAGGGAGTGGTGAGGTGTTGGGTCATGAGCAGTTTCAAATTCTTCAAAAGGTTGCTGAGGGAAATTCTCTTCATTATGCGGCAGATAGTCTGGGTATGAGCTACAGAAAGGTCTGGGACAGAATAAGAAACTCTGAAAAAGAGCTCGGCTTTCCCCTGATTGAGACATTCAGAGGGGGAAAGGAGGGGGGTGGTACCAGGCTCTCTGAAGACGGAAGAAGACTGTTGGAGTCCTATACTGTGCTGAGGAGCGATATTGACAATCTCATTAAAGAGAGGGTAAAGAGCTTCTTCCATTCAGTCAATAAGTTGGTAGTTATTGCGCTGACTCTCGCAGTGGCTCTCTCATGCAAGGGCAGGGGCTCGGTTACAAACTCGGATGACAATGAGTTAAAGGGAGATTTAATAATTTTTCATGCAGGATCACTCTCAAAGCCTTTTAAGGTTATTGCAGACTCCTTTATAAGAATTCATCCAAATGTCAATATATTATCGGAGGCATCAGGAAGTATTGATGCAGCCAGAAAAATAACGGAGCTGGGAAGAGATTGTGATATTATGGCCTCTGCAGATTATACCGTAATAGATAAACTTTTAATCCCTGATTATGCATCAGACAACATAAAATTTGCAGCAAATGAGATGGCTGTAGTCTTTAATGAGAAGTCAAGGTTCAGTAATGAGATTAATTCATATAACTGGAGAGAGGTGCTTTCAAGAAAAGATGTCACATATGGAAGATCAGACCCTAATGCTGACCCCTGCGGATACAGGACAATCATCATGTTACAGCTTGCAGGTGCAGATACAAAGCAATTTTTGGAGAAGGACAAGCGCTTTGTAAGGCCTAAAGAGGTGGATCTGCTGGCCTTATTAGACGTAAACGCAGTGGACTACATCTTTCTTTATAAATCAGTAGCTGTTCAGCATGGATTAAGGTACATAGAGCTGAATGATTCAGTTAATCTGTCAAACCCTGAACTCAATGAATGGTACTATAATGCAGAGGTGAAGGTAAGAGGCTCAGCACCTGGAGATACAATTTTAATAAAGGGTGAGGCTATGGTCTATGGTGTTACAATTTTGAAAAACTCACCCAATAAAATAGCAGCAGAAGAATTTGTAAAATTTCTTTTGTCGGAGGATGGGGGAAGGAGAATTCTGTCACAGATGGGACAGTCGCCAGTGTAAAACTAACCAAATACATAATTAAGTAATATGAACTCAAAAAATCTGGGGTTAGCCCTGCTTTTTATGGCCAGCCCTCTGATGCATCTTAATGCACAGGAGGGCGATACGGCAAAAATGTACAATATTAAGGATGTTGTTGTAAGTGCAACAAAAACCGGAAGGGAGATACTTCAGACTCCCGTTCGAATTTCAAACATTCCGGTTCAGAGCATAAGGTCTGCATCTGTAATGAACTCTGATGATATCCTAAAGGGGGTTTCAGGTCTGTTAGTAACAAGGAATATGGGTATTTTTGACAAGCATGCTACTGTCTCAGCCAGAGGTGTAGGCAAAGAGCAGGCAAGAACCCTGATTCTTGTAGATGGAATTCCAATTAACAAACTTTCTACCGGCAGCGCCAACTTTGGCATGATTAATCAGGCTGTTCTTGAGAGAGTTGAGGTTGTAAAAGGCCCAAATTCAAACATCTTTGGCGGAAACGCAATGGGCGGTTCGGTAAACTATATCTCAAAAGATGTGAGAAATGGATTCAGAACGCATCTTCAGACAGAGTATGCCTCTTTCAACACCATTGGAACTAGAATTTCAACCACATACGGGAATCGTGGATTCTTTGCCGGGGTTAGCGGATTTTTCAGAAAGAGCGATGGTTACAACCCGTCTGAAACTATTGATTCAACAACAATCAATATGTCTCTTGATGAAAAAAACGGTGGAATAATAGTAGGATACCGGGGTGACAAATTTGGTACCATTAAGGCTGAGCTAAACTATACAGATGCATTGCGGGGAAAAGGGGAGAGACTCTTCTCTGCCGGAGGTGTTATAGATGCAGTAAACCACTATGTTAACAAAAACTACAGAGTGACTTGGAACAAAGTTTCAGGAAACTCCTCTATGAGCGCAACAGGTTATTTATCTACTGAGGATTATTCTGAAATTAAATGGAAGGGTACAGACATTTTTGATGTAATTGTAGATAGAAAAGATTACGGAGCCTGGCTTTCTTATTCATATTCAGGAATTAAGAATAATACTGTCTCTGCAGGCTTTGAGTTTAAAGGGGGATCAGTTGATGGAAAAGACATATACAGGACATCTACCGACAGAGTCATAAACAGGGGAGAGAGCAATTCTGCCTCAATATTTATACAGGACGAGATTCTTCTCGCCGGGGGAAGGCTGCTTATACTACCATCTTTAAGAGGAGAGATGGTTTGGATTAGAGACGGAGGATTCTACATTGAAGGGGGACCCGCTATTACAAATTTTCTGAAGCCATATACAGGAGATCTTGGTAACTCATCATGGAGTTCATTAATTCCTAAACTGGCAGCAAGATGGTCTCTTGGGGAGAGGAGCAGAATTTATGCTTCTGCATCAAGAGGATTCAGGCCGGGTTCACTTGAGGATATGACAAGAACAGGAAGCATAAGCGGAGGAGTTATTCTTGCAAATACATCATTAAGGCCAGAATATATAAATACGTATGAGGCTGGCGGAGACTTCAGAATTGCTGAGAATCTTTACCTCTCTCCCTCTGTTTACTACTCTCTGGGAACAGATTTCCATTACGCAGTAAATACCGGAGAGACAATAAGAATAGGTAATAAAAACAGACCTCTAATGAGTATGCAAAATGTGGGCAAGGTTGAGATTGCAGGAGCAGAGGCAGATTTAAACTACTCTCCGGCAGTGGGACTTGATCTAAGCCTCAACTACACATTTACAAACTCAAAAATTGTTGAATATGACATTAACCCTGCAGCCGGTAGTACAGATATCTCCGGGAAGTATCTTACATATACACCAAAGCATATGATTAATGGCTCCTTAACATGGAGAAACAGATTTGTAAGCCTTAACGCAATCTACAGGTACACTAGCAGCCAGTTTATGAACTCTCTTAATCTGCCAAATGATGACAGAGGTGTAAATGTTATACCGGCTCTTAATTATGTTGACTTAAAGGTGTGGAGAGGAATTGGAAGCCATCTTGTTGTAAGTGCGGGCGCAACAAATCTCTTTAATCAGAGGTATGTTGATTCATCAGGAATGCTCTCACTGGGTAGATTCCTATTCCTGCAACTGACTGTTAATATATGATACTATTCGTTATCAGGGATATAGATTAGCTCGTCAAGAGACCTTTTGGGCACATGGTGAATCCCGGCAGCATCTCTCCAGTACTTCACGTCTCCCATCTTAATATCATCAATAACAACTACCTCCTTAGGTTTGCCAAGTGCAATCACCAATATTGGTGTCATGTAATTTGGCAGTCTAAGGAGTTTTGTTATCTCATCCTTTTTAAATGTGGCAATCATACAGCCTCCAAAACCTAGATCTACTGCCTGAAGTAAAATACTTTGCGCGAAAATTCCGTTGTCACATGAATAAGCAGGAGCTATAGATGTATCGTGAAGAAGAATTATATATGCCGATGGTCTTTCACCCTCTTCAGGGCCTGCCCACTCTTTAAGATAACCAGCCCAGCCCAGATTTGGAAAAATGTGCGAGTTCATTTCGCTATCGTTACACACAAAAAATTTTATAGGCTGGATATTTCTTGAAGATGGGGAGAGTCTTGCTGCCTCCACCATTAACCTCAGTTGATCCTCTAAGATTTGTTCGTTTTGAAAAAACCTTCTGTAGCTTCTGTTTTGGATGAAAGGTATCATGTTATAGTGTTTATTTATTATTGTTCAAAAAGATTAATAGATAGTCTGCCAGCCTTTTTAAGACGTGGATGCTCTATCTCCTCTGCCACTTCATGGGCCCATATAATTTCCGATGGGATATAAATTGCGTTTCCGCCAATTTCCAGAACAGGAAGTATATCAGACTTAAAGGAGTTACCTACCATTAGAAAATTCTCGGGATTTACTGAGTGTTTTTTAACAATTCTAGAGTAACTATCTCTATTTTTCTCACTCAGAATCTCAATTGCAGAAAAATATTTTTCAAGCCCTGATCTCTCAATTTTTGACTCCTGCTCCTTGAGGTCTCCTTTAGTTGCCAGAATAAGCGGGTATCTTGAGGAGAGTGTTGAGAGAATGTTCTCAACTTCAGGCATCAACTCAATTGGTTTTCCTATTGTATCTTTCCCTATTTCAATTAGTTCAAGAATTTCATAGTTCGATATTGTGCCTTTGCTAATCTCAATCCCCGTCTCTACTAAAGAGATTATAAAAGGTTTGGAACCATAACCAAGCAGAGGTAGATTCATCTTCTCTCTCTTCAATAGAAGCTCATTTGCCTCATCTTCTGATATATATTTCTTCATCTTTTCGCAGAATCGTAGTTCAGCGTTCCTGTAGTGATACTCGTTTATCCACAGAGTGTCGTCTGCGTCAAATGCAATAAGTTTAATCTGATCCATTCATTAGAAATTGGAGTACAAATATATAAAAAGAGGATGACCTTTAATTTTTGGTCACCCTCTTTTAAAAAATCTTTTAGGACGTGTTATTTTGCTACCCTCTCAAGCCACTTAACCATTGAGAGCATTACAAGCATTGACAGAGCACATGCAACTGCAAATACCATCCAGCATGCCCACAGTGGAACCAATGTGTAAAGAAGTCCGCCGATAAACAGCAGCAGATTACCTATTGCAGTAGCTGCCAGCCACGCACCCTGCATTAAACCCTGAAGGTGAGGAGGGGCAACTTTTGAAACAAATGAAAGTCCAAGTGGAGAGATAAATAACTCAGCAACAGTAAGTATAAAATACATTCCAATCATCACCCAAGGGGTTAGCTTCATCATATCCAGATCACCGGAAGCCATAGATGAGAGAGCAGATTTATCAGGAAGTGCCATTGAAACAATCAGAAGGAAGATATACGCAACAGCAGCAATACCCATACCTATTGCAATCTTTCTGGGTGTTGAAGGCTCGTTCCCTTTTCTTCTCATTGTTCCAAAGAACCACATAATTATTGGAGTAAGAAGAACTACAAAGAATGGATTAACAGCCTGGAATATCTCGGCACCCTTTATTGAAGTGAAGCCCAGATCTATATTGATAACATCCAGATTGATATAGTCCCTTGCAAAGTATGTAAGAGAGTAACCATTTTGGTGGAATGAGAACCAGAAAAATATAACAACACCAAACACAGCAAACAGAGCATAAATTCTTTGTCTGATTTCTGATGCAGCCATTGTAATCTCCTCTTTTGAGATGTTCTTGCTGTCTTTGCTCTTTCCTTTTGTAGCAGCAGGGTCCGGGAACTGGTTTTTGTTAACCATATAAATGATAAAGGAGATGAAAATCGCAACTATAGTTGCAATAAATGCGTAGTGGAAGCCCCTGTTGAAAACATCAAGATATTGATTGCTGAAAGCAGTTAAATCGGCAACCGGAGTGCCATCCAGAGTAACCTGTGAAGCGTATGTGGTGAGATTGTTAATTTGCTCTGCACTCATTGATGCCTGGTCACCTACGAACTTGTGAGCAAGCTCAGGTAATTGCGCATTGTAGTCAAAGCCGTTGTGCTTAAGCCACCAGTTTCTTACAGCTATTGCAATAAACGGAGCAAAGAAACCTCCGATGTTGATAAACATGTAGAAAAGCTGATAACCGGCATCTCTCATATCTCTCTTTGGTTTTCCGTTTTCGTCAACACCAAACTCCTTAGCAATTCTGTCTTTGTACTCCTTTTTGTCGTACATCTGACCTACAATTGCCTGAAGGTTGCCTTTGAAAAGACCATTACCAAATGCAATTACAAGAAGTCCAAGACAAGTCAAACCCAGGTACAGAGGAAGACTTGGAACAGGTGTTGGAGTAGGAATCGCAATAATAAAGTAACCTACTGCCATTAGAACAAGTCCCCATAAAATTGTTCTTTTGTAATTCTGAGTTTTGTCTGCAATAAGACCTCCCACGAGTGCAAGAACATATATTGAGGCATAGAATGCCGAATATATGTATCCGGTGGTAGTTTCAGACAAACCGAATTTTGATGAAATGAACAAAGTGAGGATTGCCATCATGATGTAGAAACCGAAGCGCTCGCCCATATTTGTGAGGGCAGCTGCAAGTAGTCCTTTTGGATGGTTCTTAAACATAGTTAGTATATAGTTTTAGTTAAAAATTTGCTCACAAGTTCGCAAAAATAGTAAAAAATGGATAACTTTGTTAACTGTGCTAATTTAAAATTGTAATAATTTTTCTAAAAATGGATAAAGTTTATAAGACACTTCTGACCCTTACTGCAATACTGTCAGTTTTACCCCTGAATTCTCAAGTTATTAACCCGGGCGAAGCTGTTCCAAAGGGTGCAATTGTCTATTCTCTCCCATCAACATCCTTCAGAGTAATTGCAGAGGCTACACTTGAGTCATTCACAGCAGGCCCTTTTGCACGATTTTCCCAAAAATACCTTGGGATTTCTGCTAGAGAGAGCAGTGGAGAGTTCTATACACTATCTTCAGTAGAGTTAAACTCATTTGTAGAGGCAGACAGAAGCGCAAACATAGCCCTCAATCTTGGAAACAACGCAAGGGCAACGGCCAATTTTCTTGAGATGATGAGTCAGGGACTTGTTATGTGGTCAGATGCCGGGGCATCAAAAAACAGCTATGTCAGATTTCCCGGGGCCAGAGATATAACAGCTTTTAATACAGCATTGGCTGCATCAAATCTCACAAATGTAAACACAACGCTTTACAAAACTATCAGGACAAATTCCGGAATGGAGAGGGTTCCTGTTCAGCAGACTCAGGTAGTTGAAAAAAGTCTGGAGAAGAGAGCAGAGGAGACAGCAACTGCAATATTCAGACTGAGGGCAAAAAGACTTGAGATCATAACAGGCGAGACTGATGCAACATTCAGCGGAGAGGCCCTAAAAGCGGCTATTAATGAGATAAACAGACTGGAAGAGGAGTATTTGAGCCTTTTTATAGGTAAAAGCACTTATGATAAACAAAGGATGACCTTTGATGTTGTACCTGTACGGGAGAGTCCTCGCCAGATTTATATAGCATTCAGGATCTCGGAAAACCAGGGATTGCTCCCTGCCGACAATGTGTCGGGTAGCCCGGTTGTATTAGAGTTGCTAAAGGAGAACGGACAGCCCGCAGCGTCTTTTAATATGGATCTGACTGCAGAAAGAGGAAGAGTTTTGTACAGGGTGCCAGAGATAATGATTGCTAAGATTTCTGACGGACAGAACACTCTGTTGCAAACACGTGTGCCTGTTTATCAGTTTGGGAAGGTACTCTCATTCCCTATAGACATTGCACTTGGAAAATAGGTGTATATTAAGGTAAGAAAAACTATTTATTATAAATTTTTTTGATATGAACATTTCAGAATTGAATCCAACCAGGGTATGGAAGCATTTTTACGCCCTAACCCAAATTCCAAGACCATCCAAAAAAGAGGAGAAGGCTATCGCTTTTCTAGAAAAATTTGGAAAGGATTTAGGTCTTGAGACTATTAGAGATGGTATAGGTAACATAATTATTAGAAAACCTGCCACTCCGGGAATGGAAAACAGGAAGGGAATTATACTTCAGGCGCATATTGACATGGTTCCTCAGAAAAACAGCGACAAGGTTCACGACTTTGAAAAGGACCCTATTCAACCAAGAGTTATTGACGGATGGGTTTATGCAACCGGCACAACTTTAGGTGCCGATAATGGATTGGGTCTCGCTGTAGCAATGGCTGTTCTTGAGGCAAAGGATCTTGTTCACGGGCCTGTTGAAGCTCTGTTTACAGTAGATGAGGAGACAGGAATGACAGGAGCAAGGATGCTTCAGCCTGGCATTATTAAGGGCGATATACTGATTAACCTTGACTCGGAAGATGAGGGCGAGCTTTATGTTGGTTGTGCCGGAGGTCTGGACGCAACAGCAACATTTAACTACAAGAGTGAAAATACTCCTGCAGATCTGAATGGATATAAACTTTCAGTTACAGGTTTAAAGGGTGGTCACTCAGGAATGGATATTGTACTTGGCAGAGGAAATGCAAATAAGGCTATTGTAAGGATTTTACTCCCACTAATGGAGCAATTTGGTGCCAGACTTGCCTCTATTGAGGGAGGTAGCCTCAGGAACGCAATTCCAAGGGAGGCTTTTGCCTGTCTGGCTATGAGTAAGGCAAATGAGAGCGGAGCAATGGAGCTTGTTAACAGACACCTTGCAGAGATGAAGGCAGAGCTCTCTGCCCACGAACCAGATCTTAGCATTGTTCTTGAACCGGCAGAAAGACCTGCTGAACTGATTGATGCCGAAACCGCACAAAAAGCTGTTATGGCTGTTTATGGAGCGCCTAATGGAGTTGAGAGGATGAGTGATGCAATGCCTGGCCTTGTTGAGACATCCAATAATCTGGCAATAGTAAAATCAGAGGGCGGAAAAATTCAGATAAAATGTCTTATGAGAAGCTCGGTTGATACGGCAAAGGATATTCTTGCGCAATCACTGGCGTCAGTATTTAAATTAGCTGGAGCTAATGTTGAGTTCTCCGGAGGATATCCCGGCTGGAAACCAAATATGGATTCTGACATTCTTGGAACTATGAAGGTTGTTTACAGCGAGATGTACGGGAAGGAGCCTGAGGTTAAAGCTATTCACGCCGGACTTGAGTGTGGAATTCTTGGTGGCATTTATCCTAATTGGGACATGATATCTTGCGGACCTACAATTCGCTCTCCACACTCGCCAGACGAGAGGACAAATATTGAGACAGTAGGAAAATGGTGGGACTATGTTGTTAAGGTGCTTGAAAAGGCGCCGGTGAAAAAATAGTTGGTGGGCTGCAAAATAATACATATATTTGCAGCCCATTTTTTTAAACAATAATTTATAAACAAAGAGTATGAATCATTACGAAACCGTTTTCATTTCAACTCCCGTTTTATCTGATGTTCAGATAAAGGAAGCGGTAAAGAAGTACCATGATTTCATCGTTGACAACGGCGGCGAAATTGTGCATGAGGAGGATTGGGGCCTGAAAAAGCTGGCATATCCCATCCAGAAGAAGACAACAGGATTTTATCACCTGATAGAATTCAAAGCAGATCCTGCTTTTATTGCAAAGCTTGAAATTCAGTACAGAAGAGATGAGAGGATTATTCGCTTCTTAACTTTTGCACTTGACAAACATGCTATTGCTTATGCAGAGAGAAGAAGAGCTAACAAATCAGAATCAAAAAACTAAGGAGGAGTAGATCATGGCAAATCCCGCAAACAACGAAATTCGCTATCTGAATCCTCCGACAGTTGAGGTAAAGAAGAAGAAGTACTGCCGTTTCAAGAAGGCAGGCATCAAATATGTAGATTACAAGGACGCTGAGTTCCTTAAGAGATTCCTCAACGAGCAGGGCAAAATTCTGCCTCGCCGCCTTACAGGAACCTCTCTTAAGTTCCAGAAGAAAGTATCACAGGCAGTAAAGCGCGCAAGACATCTTGCACTGCTTCCATATGTAACAGATTTATTGAAATAAGCTAAGGAGATATAAATAATGGAGATAATACTTAAACAAGATGTTCCGAACCTCGGCCACAAAGATGATATCGTAGTGGTTCGCAATGGTTATGCGTCAAATTATCTGATTCCCCAAGGCTTTGCAATAATGGCTACGCCTTCGGCAAAAAAGGTACATGCTGAGAATTTGAAACAAAGAGCTCATAAAGAGGCCAAACTTCGTGATGATGCTGCTGCTTTGGCTGCGAAACTTGAAGGTACTCAGGTTAAACTCGCAACAAAGATAAGTTCAACCGGCAAAATATTTGGCTCGGTTAACAACATACAGGTTGGCGAAGCTCTTGCAAATCTGGGATTTGATATTGACCGCAGAAATATTACAATCGTTGGAGAGTCTAATATTAAAGAGATTGGTACTTATGATGCTGTTGTAAAAATTTACAAGGATGTTAAGGCCAATATCAAAATTGAAATTGTAGGCGAAGAGTAAAATCCTAATAATCAATAAATGAGAAGCCACCCAATGGGTGGCTTCTTTTTTGTTTAAAAATATTGTTTTAATAATTTTTTTACTATTTTTGCACAAGATATGAACACTTTATGTAGATTTGCGTTCTAAAGTTGTGGCAAATCGGAAGTATAGAAGTTAGAATATTTTCATTTTTCTAATTTTTAAGTTTATATTTATGATTGATTAACTGGACATAATATAATTCAAATCACTATGAAAAGAACATTTTTTACACTGGTTTTGCTGATGTTTGCTGTTTCGGCTATCGGCCAGCAGGGAAACAAGAGGGGGCCATACCTGACAAATGGCGTCTGGGATAACTGGTTTATCTCTGTAGGTGGTGGTGTTAACCTCTATTTCAGCGAGTACGACAACAAAATGGAGCTTCAGGAGAGACTTACACCTGCTCTTGATCTCTCAATAGGCAAGTGGCTTACTCCTACAATCGGTCTTCGCCTTCAATATGCCGGCATGAATGCAAAAGGTAAAGTTTATTACTATCCTGGCGACAATGCATATATCTCAAAGGATGCACCTATAAATCAAGATGGCTATCTGGTAGAAAAATTCAACGTTATGAATCTTCACGGAGATGTAATGTGGAATATCTCAAATGCTATCAGCGGCTACAGACCTGACAGAACATGGGATCTGGTTCCTTTTGCCGGTCTGGGTTGGGCAAGATCATGGAACATGAAGGATTGGAACCCTGCTAAGAAGTCTAATAATGAAATTGGCCTGACTGTGGGTCTTTTAAATAAAATTCGTCTTTCTGAGGCACTTGATCTGAATGTAGAGTTGAGACACCTTATCGTTAACGAATCATTTGACTTTGTAGCAAGAGGCAGCAGATGGGAAGGAATGAGCACTGCAAGTATCGGTCTAAGCTACAAATTCCCTAGAAGAGATTTTGAACGTTATGTAAAGGTTGAACCAGCTGACTACACACCTTACAATAACCGCATTTCTGCCCTTGAGAAGCAACTTGCAGAGAAAGATGCTAATGCTAAACGCATAGCTGACGAACTGGCTGCTGAGAAAGCAAGAAAAGCACAGGTTGTTCAGCCTGAACCTGAATATATTGTATCTCCTCTGGCAGTATTCTTCCAAATAGGAAGGGCTGATCTTACAGATAAAGAGATTATTAATCTGGGATATGCAGCAGACATCATTAAGAAGTCCGGAAAGAAATTCAAAATCCAGGGGTCTGCTGATAAAGCGACTGGTAATGCAAGAATTAACCAGACACTTAGCGAAAGACGCGCAAACAGAGTTTACGATGTTCTTGTAAATAAATTTGGAGTTAACCCAACACAGCTTGAGGTTATCGCTAAAGGTGACAAGGACGAGCCGTTCGGTAAACCTGTACTTAACAGAGTTGTTATTGTTGAGAACTAATTTCTTAATTAATATAATAGTTGAAGAGACCGTAATAATTTACGGTCTCTTTTTTTTGTGCTTATTATTGATGTAACAATTAATACAACCTGCAAACTATAAATAATAGTTAAGTAACTATGAAAAATAGTTGCGCAACTAATATATTTAGTTATATTTGCATTATCGTTAATATCTACATCTATGAAGAACCAAAATGAGACTAATATTTTTAGACTTACGGCTAAGGAAGAGGAGGTGATGAACCACTTCTGGGTTAAAGGTGAGTTGTTTGTGCGTGAATTACTTAATATGTACGATGATCCTAAACCCCATTTTAATACTCTGTCAACTATAGTAAGAGGATTAGAAGAGAAAGGTTATATTGGACACCAGTCCTTTGGTAATACGTATAGATATTACCCTTTAATCTCTAAAGAAGATTATAAAAAAGGAGCTCTGATGCGGGTAGTAAACAAGTATTTTAAGAGCTCATATCTTGGAGTCGTATCCTCTCTTATAGAAGAGGAGGAGATATCTATTGATGAGCTGAAAATGTTGATCAAGAGAGTAGAAGAAACAAATAAAGCCAAATAAACTATGGGTGAGCTTTTTGTGTACATACTTAAGTCCTCTCTTTGTCTGGCTGTTTTCTACCTCTTTTTTATGGTTGCCCTCAGCAAAGAGACGCTCTACAGATTCAACAGGTATATTATTGTTTTATTATTTGTTTTATCTCTTTTAATCCCATTTGTAAATATTACTATAGGAAGTGAAACTTCATATTCCGGTATAGCTCTTAATATAGAGGATTTGCTTGCAACGGACGGTTCAGATACAGGTACAGAGGATGGAATGTCAGCTACATCTTCGTTTTTTGTGTTAATCTTTGTTATTTACTTTGCAGGTCTTCTTGCTGCATTCGGAAGAGCTTTGGCCTCTTTTATACAGATGATTAAGATGGTTAGACAAAAGGGGGCACAAAAATCAAGGCTCTCAGGGGGTGTATCACTTATTATTCACGATAAGGTACTGGCGCCATTCTCCTGGATGCGGTTTATAGTTATCTCCAGCAGGGACTATGAGGAAAGTGGAGAAGAAATAATCACACATGAGCTTGCACACATAAATAATAGGCACTCTATAGATCTTATTGTGGCAGAGGCAGTGAAAATTATTCATTGGTTCAATCCGGCAGCCTATCTGCTTAAACGTGAGTTACAAAACATACACGAGTACCAGGCAGACGAGGAGGTTATTAAACATGGCATCGATGCAAAAAAATATCAGCTATTATTAATTAAAAAAGCTGTTGGCGACAGGCTCTACTCTATGGCCAACAGCTTCAATCACAGTAAACTTAAAAACAGAATTACCATGATTTCAAAGAAAAAATCTCAAAAAAGGAGTGCACTCAAGGCTTTGTTCCTTCTACCACTCACTATGCTTGCTGTTGCTGCATTCGCAACAGAAGAGGTATCAACTGCCCTTAAACCTGTATCTGATCTCAAAGTTACTGATTTAATTCTGAGAGACACAATTAAAACAAAAATGACAAGGATTGTTGTCAATAAAGTTGAAGAGAATAGAAAAGATACTGCCGATATTAAAAGGAATGTCAAAGTATTTGTTTATAATATTGATACGACTTTGAACGATGTTGATGTTAAAGTTAAATCAGATATTAAAGTGGCTGCATTCAAATCATCAGGGGATACAACCAATGTAATAGTCTTTATTGACGGAATTGAAAAAGACAAAGATGTGATAAAACAAATTGATTCAAAAGATATTAGTGAGGTTAGGGTATTAAGGGGGGAGAAAGCAATGGAGCAATATGGGGGCAGAGCAAAAGATGGTGTTATTGTAATAACTACGAAAAAATCTGATAGGGAGGGTGAGATGAGCACTAAAACTGTTGAAAGAATCGTAGTCAAAACGTCTGATAAGGGTGTAAAGCCACTTTATGTAATTGATGGCAACTTGCAGAGTGAAGAGGGCCTTAGCAGCATTGATCCAAAATCTATTGAGAAGATTGATGTACTCAAGGGTGAAGCTGCTATAAAGTTGTACGGAGATAAGGGTAAGAATGGCGTTGTAATGATAACCCTAAAAAAGTAAATAAAAAGTAATTAGCAGGAAAAATTTTGTACCTTTGGAGACTTTTTCATATGCATTTTATTAGCAAAACATAACAAAATGAAACAAGATCTTCAAATTTCCGAATTGATAAAGAAAGAGGAGAATCGTCAATTGCATGGCATTGAGCTAATTGCTTCAGAGAATTTTGTAACTCCACAGGTTCTCTCAGCTTTGGGCTCTGTCTTAACAAATAAATACGCTGAGGGTTATCCGGGTGCAAGATATTATGGAGGCTGCGAGGTTGTTGATCAGGTGGAGCAACTTGCCATTGACAGACTTTGCCAGCTCTTTGAAGCTGAGTACGCCAATGTACAACCCCACTCAGGAGCTCAGGCTAATATGGCTGTTTTTATGGCATGCCTGAAGCCTGGTGATACATTTATGGGTCTTGATCTGGCTCACGGAGGACACCTCACTCACGGATCGCCTGTAAACATGTCAGGCCTATGGTATAATGCAATTGCTTACCAGCTTAATGAGGAGACTGGAATGGTTGATTATGATGACATGGAACGAAAGGCTTTGGAGTTTAAGCCAAAGCTTATTGTTGGTGGAGCATCTGCCTACTCCAGAGAGTGGGACTGGGCACGAATGAGGTCTATTGCTGATAAGATAGGTGCTATCTTTATGGTGGACATGGCACATCCGGCCGGCCTGATTGCTGCGGGTCTCTTAGAGAATCCGGTTAAACATGCGCATATAGTTACATCTACCACTCATAAAACTTTAAGAGGGCCAAGAGGCGGGATTATTTTAATGGGTAAAGACTTTGAAAATCCATTTGGAATCAAAACGCCAAAAGGTGAGATAAAAATGATGTCAGCAGTTCTTAATTCAAGTGTGTTCCCGGGTATTCAGGGTGGCCCGCTTGAGCACTGCATAGCGGCAAAGGCTGTCTCATTTTTTGAAGCTCTCCAGCCTGAATTCAAGAATTATCAGCTTCAGGTAAAGAAAAATGCCTCTGCAATGGCAACCGCTTTTATTGATAAGGGATATAAAGTTGTTTCCGGAGGTACAGACAATCACTTGATGCTTATAGACCTTAGAAGTAAATTCCCGGAATTGACAGGTAAGGTTGCAGAAAAAGTATTAGTTTCTGCAGATATTACGGTAAATAAAAATATGGTTCCTTTTGATAGTCGCTCGCCTTTCCAGACTTCAGGAATCAGGGTTGGAACACCTGCTGTAACATCAAGAGGTCTTGTTGAAAAGGATATGCCTTTTATTGTTGATTTGGTTGACAAAGTACTGTCAAACATTGACAATCCTCAGGTGATTGAGGAGGTTAAGGAGCAGGCAAGAAAGAAGATGCATGGACTACCGCTGAATATCTGGTAGAGAGTGCATTAAATCAGAACTCTTTTTAAGTGGCAGGTCGGTATTACCGGCCTGCTCTGTTTTTGGGAAGAAGCGTCTGGTATTTGGAAATAGTGGCTTCTCAATTTTCATTGTCTTTTCACTTTCAGACTCTTTTATATCTCTATTACATACATCAAACCTGGAGAGGGGTCTTTCGCTCTCTCTCCATTTAAACCCTTTTAATTTATCTTTTCCCTTCTCTAATGATACAAGAGGGAATAAGTCGCTCTTAATTCCGTCAAAGTATTTTACCCTGCTTAGTTTTCCACTATCTATGGCGGCACTTAAAAACTTGCACTCCTTTTCATTCATCATGGTCATTACACTATCCTCTGCAAGAAAAAACAGCAGAGAAGCCCCTCCCAGTGCATCAAATCTAAACAGGGAGTTCTCCCTGAAATGCCCAATCATATCTGTACTTTTTACCTGATTGAAATATAGAGAGTCCTCTCGGGAGATGTAGTAGGCGTTGGACAACAGCTCTGCTTTTTTAAGTTTCCCTGAGGTGATGATAAATTGTATGCTGTCTGAAGTAAACTGGCTTCCTTCATTCCACATAACTGGATTTGAGTATAACCTGGCTATTGAGTCTAAGGAGTTAAATGAGAGGGAGTCTGCACGCGCCTGCATCTCTCCGCTGTATATTTTGACATTATTAAATGCAAGTGCGAATCTTACAGTTGTTGTGTCACTTAATTTTGATTCTGCAACAGGATCTCTAAGCGAAATGCTGTCATTAGTTATAGGCTTGATGTTTATCGTGTCTATTGGTGAATTGTTTTTGTCAGGGGGTGCTGTGGCAGGCGGTTGTGGATTAATTGATGTATTCCTGCCAGGGCCTGTTGGTTTAGGCTGTTGTGACTGCCTATCCCTCTTCACGTTTTCAATTAACCTCTCCAAAGGATCTCTCTTTGACTCTTCATATCGCTCTATAGATGATGCAACAAAGATTGAGTCAAGCTCGCCAATTGTTTTTGTGTAGTATTTCAGTGTATCTGCCGACAGGAAGAGGGTGTCTCTTTTCTCTTCGTTTAAAGAGTAGTATGCAAGCGACGGATTTCTACTAAGTGTTGCTGTCAGAGGCTCCCTGGTATAAACCCCCTTGTCGGCAAAAAAAATGGTCTTTTGAACAGTGTCTGTTATCTGTATATTGTTTGTCAGCTCTGCAACGGATGCCCTTTTATCATAGTAAATAGTGTCGGCCCATACCTCCTGTTCCCTTGTAAGTATGTAAGCGTTTTCAGAAAAGAGATACCTCTCTGCCTCTCTTTCATACCAACCGCCATTGGCTCTTAAGTAGACGGTATCCTGCCAGACATTTGTTAACCCGAGGAAATATGCTTTCTGTGTCTCTGTATAGTATGCCAGCGAGTCTGACTTAACCAGTGTGGAGTCGCTCTCCATCTCTACATTGTTTAGAAATTTGAAGCGCTTTATTTTGGATTCATATACACCGTTTAAGCTTTCAATAGTGTTCCCGTCTTTATTCCTCATGCTTCCGCCTCTAAAGAAGCGAGCTATGCTGTCTCTGGTGTGAAAGTCAAGGTAGTGTGTTCTGAGTGTGTTGCTCTCTTTGTCTATCAGCTGAACAAGATTGCCTCTGACCTTGGCAAGAGAACTATCTGCAATGTAGTGAATCTTATCGCTGTAAAGAACCGTTTCGTTCTGTATTACCTGGACATTCCCCATTGCGTCAACCACATTCTTTTCAACATTCCATATTGCAGAATCGCACAATATGTATGTGTCATTATGGAGAAACTGAGCGGGACCGGTAACTTTTCTGTAGTTTACGCCTCCTCTTTCAATTAATTGCGCAGATTCTGCGTTTAGTAACCTTACAAGCTTCCTGCCGGCTGATGTATCTGCCGGTGCAACATGCCCTGCAAGGGCTACGGCAACCACAGTCAGAAAATGTGCAAGCATTATTTAATCCAGCCTTCTCGTTTAAAAGGACAACCGGCAAAAAGAGGGTCAATTCTAATAAAGGTACTCTCCTGCCTCTTTGTTATAAATTTGTCAATCTCTTTTAATGCAGCTTGGTTCTTCGCTTCATTTAGCAGGATATGGAAGTCATCCTTGAATGTGGCTACATGTGATGGGACAATCTTTTCAAGTTTGATAATCTTGTATATTGTATTTCCGCTTCTTCCTTCATTGTCTGTTGATTCAAAAGGTTCAGAAATTTCTCCCACCTTCATGTCCTTGATTATTGCATAGTCCTCCGGCTTCAGAAGATCCTTCTCAAAAAGAGAGGAGCCTGAATTTTGCTCGGCCATAAGCCCTCCGTTTATGTAGGTTTTTGGATCCTGAGAGAATCTGAATGCAGCTGTTTCAAAATTAATGCTGTCAGCCATAATCTTCGTTCTTAAGCTATCCAGCTTTGAAAAGGCTTTAGTTCTGTCATCGCTTGTGTAAAGCGGCTTAAGGAGAATGTGTCTTGCATTGAACATATCTCCGTCTCTCTCAATTAACTGTATAAGGTGGAATCCATCAGGCGTCTCCACTATTTGTGATACCTGTCCCGGTTTAAGTGACATGGCAGCATCCGAGAAAGCGGGCCAGTAAAGCTGCTTTGATGCCATTCTCAGCTCTCCACCCTTCATTGCACTCCCCGGATCCTGAGAGTAGATTGTAGCAAGATTTGCAAATCTCTCTCCCTTCATAACTCTCTCTCTGAATTCAAGCAACCTCTCTTTAACTGCGAGAACAGCAGCCTCTTTATTTGGATACAGTACAATCTGTTTTATTTGATACTGAGTTGATATTATTGGCAGTGAATCCTTGGGTGTCCTGTTATAAAATGCCTCTACATCAGACGGGGTAAGCTCAGGAGCCCCTTGTGCCACTTTTCTCTGCATCTCCTGAGTCAGGAGCTGTTCATGAATAGCCTCTCTCCACTCTTGCCTGAGCTTGAATAGCGGCTTTTTGAAGTACTCTTCAAGAGCCTTCTCTCCTCCAAGCTGAGTCATAACTTGTTGAATTCTGTTGTTTAGCTCTCCCTCAATATTCTCAGTGCTAACATTTATGCTGTCAAGTCTGGCTTGAGTCAGTAGGAGTTTGTTAACAAGTAGCTCTTCAAGAATTTCACATCTGATATTTTTATCTGAAGTAACTCCCTGAACCATCATCATCTGCACCTCAGCCTCAATAGACGAGAGTTGTATCATGTCATTGCCAATTATGGCTACAGTCTTGTCAACCAGCCCATTGTTGTACTTCTGTGAAGCAGCGGAGAGTGATGTGGCAATTATTGCCAATGTTAAGACTGCTTTGAGTGTCCTTCTCATTTTTGTTCTTTGTTAATGTTTGTTTTTAGATGGTTCCTTTCAACGGCATCCCTGATTAGATTCTTCTCCAGATCAACAAGCAGCTGCTGCTTTCTCTTGCTTAATATTATCTCACGGATTTCATTAATATAGTATTCAAACGGAGCTAATGTGCCTGAAGGAAACTTGTCATTGTAGTAAATAAGATAAGTGTATAGAGAATCTTTTATTTCAAGTGAATTTGATGAGACAAGATTCTTCTCCAAGGCTTGAGTGTCATATGGCACCTCTCTTGCCACAAGCGACAGGTCTGTCCATTGATTGTTAAAATTACCATATTTCTCTGCCGAACTGTAGCAGAGTCTTTCAAAATCTTCAATCTCTTCAATTGACTGAGCTTTGTAACCCCTTCTTAGGCTCTCAAGATTTGGAGAGGAGTTGGAAACCTTTGCAAACCGCGCTTTAACTACAGGGGACGAGAGTACAAAATGTGGAGCATTTTTATCATAGTACTCTCTGCATTCATTTTGAGAAATTGCTGTATCCAGGCGCTGGTCAATATAATTCTTCTCATATCTGTACATCAGCAGCGAGGACCTGTAATCCTCCATCTCCTGTTCAATGTCTCTCTCCTCCTTAGAGAGCTCATCTTCTGCCTTTTTGAGTAGAAGCTGTTTCAATGCCCACCTGTTTACATACTGTTTAAGCATCTCAATACTGTCTGTAGCAGGCGTCCCGGCCGGGACAAGCGAACTGACCTCTGAAACATAAAGCCTTTTTCCGTTTACCTCGGCAACAACCTCATCTTTTGATCTGAAATCAAGGTATTTGCAAGATACTGCTGTTAAAATTGTAAGTAGTAGAAAAATTGCACTCCTCATCTTTTAATATAAATTATCTACTGTAGTTAGGCGACTCTCTGGTTATTGTCACATCATGAGGATGGTTCTCAACAACACCTGCGGCAGTTACTCTGACAAAGCTTGCCTTAAGCAGCTCCTGAAGATTTTTTGCACCGCAATAACCCATACCGGCTCTAAGTCCCCCCAGCATCTGATATATCACTTCGCTTAATGTTCCCTTGTATGGCACCTGTGCTACAATTCCCTCAGGTACTAATTTCTTAATATCGTCCTCCATATCCTGGAAATATCTGTCCTTGGAGCCCTGTTGCATAGCCTCAAGTGAGCCCATGCCACGGTAAGCTTTAAATTTTCTTCCGTTAAGTATAATTGTCTCTCCGGGTGACTCCTCAACACCTGCAAACAAAGACCCTGCCATAATTGTAGATGCTCCTGCCGCAAGAGCTTTAACAATATCTCCGGAATACCTGATTCCTCCGTCTGCTATAATCGGAATTCCGGTGCCCTTTAGTGCTTCGGCAGCAAGCATTATTGCCGAGAGCTGAGGCACTCCGACACCCGCAACAACCCTTGTAGTGCATATGGATCCCGGTCCAATCCCCACCTTCACACCGTCAACCCCACACTCAGCCAGTGCTTTGGCAGCCTCAGCAGTTGCAATGTTACCTGCAATTATTTCAAGCCCCGGAAATGCGTCCTTTGCACTTTTTACTGTTTTGAGGACATTTACCGAGTGTCCGTGTGCGGTGTCAATTACAACAGCATCAGTACCAACTGAAACTAATTTCTCAATCTTTAGAAGAGTGTCTGAACCGACTCCGACTGCGGCAGCAACAAGAAGTCTTCCCTTCTCATCTTTACTCGCTTGCGGGTTGTCCTTTATTTTTGTTATATCCTTGTATGTAAGTAATCCTATAAGCTTACCATTATTATCCACAACAGGAAGCTTCTCAATTTTGTACTTTTTGAGAATGGCAGATGCCTGCTGGAGGTCTGTTCCCTTGGGAGCTGTAATAAGATTCTCCTTTGTCATGATCTCCTCAATGGGAGTTTTGAGATTGTCAATAAACCTTAAGTCTCTGTTAGTTACAATCCCAATAAGTCTATGATTATCATCCACAACGGGAATACCTCCAATACCATTCTCTTTCATTATCTGAAGGGCACCTCCTACAGTTGAGTCCTTCAAAATTGTAATGGGGTCGTAAATCATACCGTTCTCAGCTCTCTTCACCTTCCTTACGTGTTCCATCTGAGACTCTATCGGCATATTTTTATGTATAACTCCAATGCCACCCTCCCTTGCGATTTCTATTGCCAAAGCAGCCTCAGTCACTGTATCCATTGCTGCAGATACAACAGGAGCACTTATTCTTATGTTTCGTGAGAACATTGTTGAAAGGTCAACTTCTCTCGGTAAAACCTCGCTTCTTGCAGGGATCAGAAGTACATCGTCAAATGTCAGGCCTTCAGGTATAATTCTATTAACTAGTGATTGCATGGTTGTAGTAGTTATAATTGGCAAAGATAATTAAAAAATGGTTATATTAGGGGGCAAACTAAACGGTTATGAAATACAGATTAGCACTTTTTTTAGGGTTGTTTCTGGCACTGGGGACAGCCTGTACAGGAACAAAAGAAAAAACTTCTATGGAGCTTACAAATATTGACAGCAGCACTGAGAGATCAATAGTTGAGAAAATAGTCAGAGAAAATCCTGAGATTGCTGATACGGTCACGCTTGCTGCCGGAGTAAGACAGGCTGCTCAGCAGTGGAGAGAGAGGTTTGGAACAAAAGAGGATTTTATAAATTTCTGTTCTGAAAACTATATGGCAACCCCAGAGAGGAGAAGAGAACTTTTCAATAAACTTTCTGTTGCATTTGAGGCAATGTGGGGTGGTTATAATAAAATGAGCGTAGAGTTGAAAAAGCCGATGCATCTTGATGGAGATCCATTGACAGCAGTTGATTATATATTTGGAGGATACGATCCCTCCAGCCATCTTTCAGAGGATTTATATAATAACAAAATTGCTTTTACAACTATACTTAATTTCCCCTTCTATACTTTGAATCAGAAGGAGGAGCTTGGGAATTCCTGGAGCAGACTAGAGTGGGCCTACGCAAGAATGGGTGATATATTTACTCCTGATCCACCGGCTTCTGTAAAACAGATGGTTGCCGATGCAGAGATGGCGGCAGAAAGTTATATAGCGGATTACAATATTATGATGGGCAGGCTGGTCGCTGAAGATGGGAGAAGACTCTTTCCAGATGAGATGGTTCTGCTAAGTCACTGGAATTTAAGGGATGAGATTAAATCCAACTATGCTGCAATTCCTGATAATTTGGAGAAGCAGAGAATGATATACAAAATCATGCTTCATATAGTTGAACAGACTATTCCAAAAAATGTTATTAACAGCTCTGAGTATGAGTGGAAGCCGTACTCAAATACTGTTTTGAAGGATGGTACAGTAATGGACGTTCAGCCTGAGGGTGTAAAAAGATATGAAGTTCTTTTAAAGCAGTTCCGTGCTCAGCAGGCTGTTGACAAATATTCATTTGCCTATCCCGATGCTATAAGCAGGGCGTTTGACGGAGCTATGCAGATTAAGGTTGACGATATAGAGAGTATGTTTACTGAATATATTAGCTCACCAAAGGTTGCAAGGGTAGCATCTGTGATTAAAGAGAGGTTGGGCAGAGATCTTGAGCCCTTTGATATCTGGTACGACGGATTCAAATCCAGAAGCTCAATTTCTGAAGAGGCACTTACCACAAAGACAAAAGAGATGTTCCCAAATGCAGAGGCATTTGATAAATCTATTCCTGCAATGCTCCTAAAGTTTGGATTCCCGGCAGAGAAGGCAAAAGAGCTGGGTGATGCAATAGTTGTAGAGGCAGCAAGAGGATCGGGACACGCATGGGGAGCCTCTTCAAAAGAGTACCTTGCAAGGCTAAGAACAAGAGTGCCTAAAGGTGGTATGGATTATAAAGGCTTTAATATTGCAGTTCATGAACTTGGGCACAATGTAGAGCAGACGATTAGTCTTAGAGATGTTGATTTCTATATGTTAAATGGTGTGCCAAATACTGCCTTTACAGAGGCAAATGCCTTTGTTTTTCAGAAGAGAGATCTCCAGTTGTTAGGATACTCCAGCAGCAATCCGGAACAGGCTAAAATGACAGAACTTGATATTTTCTGGGGCTCATATGAGATAATGGGTGTTGCTCTGGTTGATATTAATGTCTGGAAATGGATGTATGCAAATCCGGACGCTGACGCAAATATGCTGAGAGATGCTGTGATAAGTATTGCAAAGGATATTTGGAATAAATACTATAAGCCGGTTTTGGGTGGTGAGGACTCTCCACTTCTTGCAATCTACTCCCATATGATTAATAGTCCTCTCTATCTTGCAAACTATCCGCTTGGCCATATTATTGAATATCAACTGGAAAAGTTCTACAAAGGGAGAGATTGGGCAAAAGAGGTTATGAGGATATATTCAATAGGAAACATTGCTCCTCAAAGGTGGATGATGGAGGCTGTCGGTGAGAAAATCTCAACTAAGCCTATGCTTGAAGATTAATTGGTTTAAAGCATTAATGATTAATAGATCTGGCTGAAGCGGCGGGACTGCCACGTGTCCCGCTCCTCTAGCCTCTTTTCCATTAGGCGATGTAATTCTGTGTAACGAATCGTACCCCATGGCATATGGTTTAAGAACTTTGGGGGAACCTCTCCTGCGAATCTCTCAATATGGATATCCGGTCTTAGAAGCTCAAGGAAATCTATAAAGAAATCAATATACTCCTCCATTGTAAACTGTACAAAATCGGCAGGATTGTCTCTGAAGTCAATCTCCATATATGTCCCCTTCACTATCTGCAGCTGATGGAATTTTACTGAGTTGACCGGAAGCCGGTTTATTCTGTCGGCCATTGCCATCATCTCCTCCTTTGACTCGCCTGGAAGGCCAAAAATGAAATGGGCGCCCTGATCTATTCCTCTCTCTGCAGTCTCCCTTATCGCTTTCTCTGCGGTTGAAAAATCATGCCCTCTGTTTATTCTCTTAAGGGTTTTGTTGTAAACAGACTCTATACCGTATTCAATTATAACTATAGTCTCTTTTGATAGTCCTGCTAGCCAGTCTAGCTTTTCTGGGTCAATACAGTCCGGTCTTGTGCCTAGCACTATCCCCCTGACCTCTGGATGAGAGAGTGCCTCGTAGTAGATTTTCTTTAACGTGTCAATTGGGGCATATGTGTTTGAATATGGCTGAAAATAAGCCAGATAACCGGCGGCGCCTCTGTATCTGTTTTTATGAAATGATATTCCCTCCTCAATTTGCTGAAGGATGGGCTTGTCAGGTGTAGAGTATGAAGGGTGAAAGGCATCGTTATCGCAGTATGTACAACCTCCTATGCCGACAGCGCCATCTCTGTTTGGGCAGGTAAATCCTGCATCAACAACAATCTTTTGCAGTCTGGTTCCATACCTCTGTTTGAAATAGCCTACAAATGAGTTGTATCTTCTGCCCTGACTAAATGAGGGTCTCTCCATTATTACATTCTGATTTTAATAATGGCCTTTTTAAGTTGGCCTCTTCCCATTAGAGGTGCATGTGCATCATGAGTGAATATCACGGCAAGATTTGTCTCCCCTAGACTAATAAAATTTTCCGGAGTCTCATCAAGAAGTGCAACATCCCTTTTTTCATCGTATGGTATATTGTCGCCCTGGCATCTGCTTCTGTCCCTTAAGCCTATTGTCTCGCTACCTTTTAAAACAAGGTGGATATCAATAAATGTATCGTGTACCTCAAGTTTTGGTATTTCACTCTCTAAGCACTCTCCCTCCCAAATTGTGCAAAAAATATCTTTACCGTCAACTTCATACTCTCCTGGTTCTAATGAGAGGAGATCTGTATGGCTCATGTACCTGAATGCCTTATCAAACAGTGGATGGAGTGAGGTGTATCTTTCAAATCCTTTAAGTGAATCAACTATCATTCTATATCTATTTTGGACAAATATAATATCTTTGTAAGGATTAACTAACCCCTGAGAGTCATGCCTGTTTTTAAACACCATATTGTAAGGCTATTAGCCACTTTGTTTTTTTACTTAATATTTTCTGTCAATTTAAGTGCAAGCTATGACGGCAAGCGAGAGTGGAGGGCTGTATGGATTGCTACCGTAAACAATATTGACTGGCCGTCGTCGCCCAATTTAACACCTGAACAGCAACAAAAGGAGCTTGTACAGATGCTGGACCTTTTTAAAGGCATGAATTTTAATGCGATTATTTTGCAGGTCAGACCCGCGGCAGATGCTTTTTACAAATCTGATCTTGAACCATGGTCAATATATCTTACAGGTGACCAAAAGAGGGCTCCAAAACCACTTTATGACCCCCTTGCGTTTGCAATTAAGGAGGCTCACAAGAGAGGGATGGAGCTTCATGCCTGGCTAAATCCCTATAGAGTAAGCCAAAATGTGGATAATATAAAAGATATGGCAGAAAACCATATCTACAGAAAAAAACCCTATCTCTTTGTTAAACACGGAAGGAGACTCTATTTTGACCCGGCATACCCGGAGACCAGAGAATTTCTGACCCAGGTAATCAAAGATATGGTAACAAGATATGATCTTGACGGTATACACTTTGACGACTATTTCTACCCAAATAATGATTTTTCAGATGAATCATCTTTTGCCCTTCATAACAGAGGTTACAAAAGAGAGGACAAAATGGCCTGGAGAAGGGAGAATGTTGATCTTGTAGTAAAGATGCTAAGAGACACAATAAAGTCAGTAAAGCCTTTTATGAAATTCGGCATTAGCCCCTATGCAGTCTGGAGAAACAAAGCCGAGGATCCCAGAGGATCAGATACGAGAAGCTTTGGTTATACAAATTATGACCATCTGCACGCTGATATACTTAAATGGATGGAGGCAGGGTGGCTGGATTATATTCTCCCTCAGCTATACTTTAATATAGGATACCCTGCAGCCGATTTCAAAATCCTTGCTGAGTGGTGGAGAGAGTACTCTGCAGGAACTCCCGTTTACGGTGGGTTAGGGACATATAAACTTGATCCGGCCTCTAAGGTTGAGGCGTGGAGGAATGCGGATGAGATTAAGAGGCAGGTAGATATGTTGAGAGGATTGTCTGGGTATCATGGAGTATGCTATTTCAGCGCAAAAGATATGAAGAGAAATACTCTCGGAATTAACAAAGTGTTAGCTGAACTATATCCCAACCCCTCAATCACACCACCTTTAAGGGGCTTTGAGACCAATCCTCCTGAACCTCCAAAGGGTGCTTTTGCTCACATCAAAAGTGGAAAGGTACACCTGCAGTGGCTGGGAGAACCGTTACCTGAGGGGGATGCTCCACTGGCAGAGTGTAACACAGATAGGGCATACTATTATCTGATATACAAGTTTAAAAAAGGAGAGAAGCCCGACTTTACAAGAGGAGATGCAATATTGTCACTAACCGGTGAGAACTCAGTATCTTTTGAACATAAAGGAGATTTTGACTATTACATCTCAGCACTGGACAGGCTTTATAACGAGAGCCCGGCTGTGAAATTTGCAACTAATAATTAATCAATAAAACCCCACCAGATGAAAAAAACATTGCTAATCTTATCTGTTGCAGCTCTATTGTTTGGCTGCACCGGAGAGAGTAAGAAAGAGAAAGTTGAGAACTCTTTCTCTGAAATTTTTACAAAAGTAAAGGATGAGTTTGCTCCTGATCGCAGGTCAAATACATTTGAGGCTAAGTTAGAGGTGTCAGAAAAGGCAGACACCATTATTCTAAGAGGTTCAACGACAGTTCCTGAGGCGAGAGAGGCATTGGTTTCAAAATTGACAGAGGCCGGAATCAATGTTCAGGACAGTATGTTTAATCTGCCTCATCCTGCTTTGGGAGACAAGGTTTTTGGAATAACAAATCAATCTGTAATCAACTTCAGATACTCATCAAGCTATTCTAGTGAGTCAGCAACTCAGACTCTTATGGGTGCTCCCCTTCAAATTCTAGAGAAGAGAGGAGGCTGGACCAGAGCGATTACACCAGAAGGATATATTGCATGGGTAACCTCAGGAAGTATTGCTTACAAGAATGAGGCAGAGTTTAATGAGTGGAGAGCTGCAAAAAAGGTTATAGTAACTTCTCACTACACACTTTTCCGTAAAGGTGCCTCAGAAAATTCTGATGTTGTGGCGGATGGAGTTATGGGAAACATTGTTAAGTATATTGCTGCTGCTGGCCCGTATATTAAAGTTGAACTTCCCGATGGAAGAGAGGCATTTGTTTTGACAGCCCACACTGCAGATTTTTCACGTTGGCTCGCCTCCAGAAATCCGACAGCAGAAAACATCCTGACGACTGCAAGACAATTTGTCGGCTTTCCTTATATGTGGGGAGGCACCTCCGTAAAGGCAATGGATTGCTCAGGTTTTACTAAAACCGTCTTTTTCCTGAATGGAGTAATCCTGGAGAGGGATGCTTCACAACAGGCAAAAACAGGTGAGGATGTTGAAATCACAGAGGATTTCGGCAATCTTATGGCGGGTGACCTCCTCTTCTTTGGCTCAAAGGCAACAGAGGAGAGACCTGAGAGAGTAACTCATGTAGGTATCTATATTGCAAATGGTGAGTTTATCCATGCTGCTACATCTGTAAAATTCAACTCTCTGATTAAAGACTCGGCAAACTATTATGAAGGATCTAACAGGCTGGTCAGAGTAAGAAGAATGCTCAATATGATTGATAAGGATCCCGACATTGTTTCTGTGGCAAAGCACACCTGGTATGTAGCAGATTAATAATATTAAAGACTGTAAAATTGATCCATAATGACACTTACATCAAGAAGAAATTTTATTAAAAGCGCCGGATTGCTGACTGCCGCCACTGCGCTTATCAATCCATTTGACCTTTTTGCACAGACTAGAGCAAAATCAGCTGCCCGTGGAGGGAGCAAAAAGATGGTTCTGACATTCAGGTCATATGATGCTCAAATGAGGCATGTATTTACAATAGCAAACTCATCAAGAACAACTACACCTATAGTTCTTACAGAGATTGAGTGGGATGGGGTTGTAGGATACGGAGAGGCAGCCATGCCTCCATACCTTGGAGAGACACAGAGCTCTGTTATTGATTTCCTGAAGAAGGTTGATTTGTCAAAATTCAATTCACCTTTTCAGATTCAGGATATTATGACATATATTGACTCTATAGCCATCAATAATACAGCAGCCAAGGCTGCTGTTGACATCGCACTGCACGACCTTGTCGGGAAGATAATCGGTCAGCCATGGTGGAAAATATGGGGTTTTAATCCTGATACAACTCCAAATACTTCATTCACAGTTGGACTGGACACAGAGGAGGTGGTAAAGGAGAAGACGAGAGAGGCATCTCCATATAAGGTAATTAAAGTTAAGCTTGGCAGAGATGAGAAGACGGATAAAATGATGGTTAACACAATAAGATCTGTTACAGATACAATTATTTGTGTTGATGCAAATCAGGGATGGAAGGATAAGCACTATGCTCTTGATATGATCCACTGGCTTAATGAGAGGAATGTAAACATGATTGAGCAGCCAATGCCAAAACTCCTGCTTGATGAGTCTGCATGGGTAACAGAGAGGAGTCCTCTGCCAGTAATTGCTGATGAGGCATGCCAAAGGCTTACAGACATCCCTAAGCTGAAAGGCGCTTATCACGGAGTCAATATTAAGCTCATGAAGTGTACCGGAATGAGAGAGGCCAGAGAGATGATCTCTCTTGCAAAGGCTCTGCACATGAGGCTTATGATTGGATGTATGACAGAGACGTCATGCGCAATATCTGCTGCAGCTCAGCTTGCTCCGGAGACTGAATGGGCAGATCTTGACGGAAATCTGCTTATCTCAAACGACGTTTACAAAGGAATGCTCATTGTTGACGGAAAGATTACCCTTAACGATCTTCCCGGCATCGGTATAACAAAACTATAGTTTGAAATATTTTGCTACCTTTGCGCAAATAATTACAATTTATGGCAAGTTTAAGAACAATTAAAAAGGATATTGACTTTCTGGTGAGCGAGGTTATCTCTGATTGCTGGGTTTTTATGTATATCAATCCTGACCAAAAGGCAGAAGAGGCGGTAGCGATAATTAACGACGCCGTTACTTTGAGAAATGAGCTCTTTGAAAGAGTAAACATACGTCAGAAGGAGAATGCTAAAAAGCACTTTAAATCAATCAACCAGGATCTTTTAAAGGGTGTTGATGCACTATTTATAAGGATTAGTAATCTTACCAAGTAATAGCCAATTTCTTAACCAAAACTTCAGCTAAGGGGCGATACTGTGAGGGTTTCGCCCCTTTTTTTACTCCCAGATAAATGAGACTTGAGGCCTCTCTTTTCGCAGTAATCTGTTAAATTCCCGCTCCTTTCCATCACATAATGAGTTAAGGAGCAGATGAAACTGAGGGCCGTGATCTCTATGCTTCAAATGGCAAAGTTCGTGAATGATTATGAAGTCTGCCAACTCTGCAGAGAGTCTCATTAAATGGATATTCAGACTTATATTGCCAGATCTGGAGCAGCTACCCCAATTACTGCGGTTGTTCCTGACAGTAATCTTGCCGGGATTAAATCCCAGTCTTTGAGCAATATCCGCAGTTCTGTCAGGCAGATATTTTTTTGCCTCCTTTTTTAGAGCTTGAATGATAGTCGCATCCAGACCAAGTTTCTGGAATTCACTTTCACTATAGAAGATGATCTCTCCTGCTATTAATTTAATACCTCTTCCCGGGCCTAGCCTGACTGACTCCTCTGCTCTTTTTTTCTCTTGCTTTCTCTGCATCTGAAGTATCCACTCCTCTTTATCCTCAATAAATTTCTGAGCTCTCGTCATACTTAATATCCAGGGTACAGAGATTGAAATCCCATTTACAGGATGAACGGAGAGTTTAATGTGCCTGGACAATCGGCCTCTTCTGACAGTAATCTCTCCAAGCCTGGGATGCAGATATCTCTTTACTGTCATCTCAATAATATAACGCCGACAGGTGAGCCTGCCGCTAATTGACTTATCCCTATTGGTATAACAGCGACAGCATTTGCTCTTCCCATCGCCAGAATATGGGCGGAACCGTTATAGCTCAGCGGTTCAAATACTCCGTTCTCTTTAACAACTCCCGGAATCAGTGCCTCTCTAGAGTTGTTTTTTCTCACATACTCTTGAGCCAATGGAAGTTGAATACGGGCCACCGGATCCTCTGCCCCGGATGACGATGCAATCCAACTCTTTACAAGTATTTCAAACTGCAGATATGATGATACAGGATTGCCGGGCAGAGCAAAGACAACCTTTGCAACGGAACCAGTTTCATCTCTCAATATTGCAAAGGTACTTGGTTTGCCTGGCTGAACGGCTACTCTGTCAAAAAGAATGTCAAATCCAAGAATTGTCAAAGACTGGGGTACATAGTCAAAATCTCCCATTGATACACCACCCGTCAAAATAAGTGCATCGCACTTCTCAATTCCATCTCTGATTATTTGAATGGTTGTTTCAGGATTGTCTTTAATTATTCCCAGATATGCAGCGTCAGTACCCGCCATTATTGCCTGCGAATAAAGTTGCCATCCATTTGAGTTTCTTATCTGAACTGTTGTCGGACTCTCTCCGGGTTCTACAATCTCATCCCCTGTAGAGAGTATCCCCACCTTTAAAGCCTTCTTTACCAATGGTTCTACTACTCCCATTGAGGCCATAACAGCAATATGCGCCGAGTTAATAAGAACCCCCGTAGATATAGCTACCTCTCCCATTCTTATATCTTCCCCTTTTTTGCAGATATTGTCTTTAACCCCCCTTCCCAAATAATGCATTATATCTCCGTCCACAATGCACTCCTCAACCATTACAACTGCATCCGCACCATAAGGTACCATTGCCCCGGTCATAATTCTGGAACATTCACCTCTGGAGACTGATTTTGCAGGCATATGCCCTGCCTGGATAGTCTCAATAATCTTTAGTTGATCAGACAGGTCCTCTGTCCTGCAGGCAAATCCATCCACAGCAGATTTATTGAAGGGAGGAGTATCTCTGTCGGCTTTTATCTCCTCTGCCAGATATCGGCCTGCCGACAGGTGCAGCGGAGTTCTTTCACAGCCGGGGTCAATGAAATTACTCCGGACAATTTGTATTGCTTCTGAAAATTCTATCATTTTTATGACTGTTGTGAATCACAAAATTACGAAAATAGTTGCCCTTTGAGAAAATATGTTTAACTTTGCAGCCCAATTTTGGATAAACAAATTATATCAATTGCTTAAAAATGGCGAACTATTTAACATCGGACAAAAAGCAAGAGATTTTCGGACAATACGGAAAGTCTAATGCAGATACCGGTTCTCCTGAGAGCCAGGTAGCTTTATTTTCCTACCGTATCGCTCACCTTACCAATCACCTGAAGCAAAACAAGAAGGACTATTCAACACAACGCTCCCTTCTTAAGCTGGTTGGAAAGAGACGCCGTCTTCTTGATTACCTGAAGGCGACTGACATTGAGAGATACAGAAGCATACTGAAGGCACTTAACCTTCGTAAATAAAAATAAAGCAAAAATTTTTAAGGGTGTCCTCGGGCACCCTTTTGTTTGTATATTTGTTGAACCATATTTGTGCATGTTGTCTCCTAAAGCAGCCCGGGGCTACATGCGCAGCTGTATAAGTAATAATGGACCCTCACAGGGAGGGCCGGGCTGCAATGATTTTTTATGAATATTATTAAGAAAACCATCCAGTTGAGCGATGGAAGAGAGATTGAAATTGAAACCGGTAAACTTGCAAAGCAGGCAGACGGGTCAGTTGTCGTAAAAATGGGCAAAACAATGTTGCTTGCTACTGTAACCTGCGCAAAAGATGCTAAGGAGGATGTAGATTTCATGCCATTGTCGGTAGAGTACAAGGAAAAATATGCCTCTGCGGGAAGATATCCGGGCGGTTTCCTCAAGAGAGAGGGGCGTCCCAATGATTCTGAAATTCTGGTGTCCAGGCTTATTGACCGTGCTTTGAGGCCATTATTCCCTGAGGATTTCCATGCAGAAGTTTTTGTAACAGTTAATCTTATATCTGCAGAAAAGGATATTATGCCGGATGCACTTGCCGGGTTGGCTGCATCAGCAGCATTGGCCGTGAGCGACATACCATTTAACGGACCTATTTCAGAGGTTAGAGTTGCAAGAATTGACGGCAAGTTTGCAATCAATCCATCTTTTACTGAGCTCAAGACAGCGGATATTGACATAATGGTTGCTGCCACACTGGACAATATAATGATGGTTGAGGGTGAAATGAAAGAGGTTGCTGAGGCAGATATGCTTGAGGCTATCAAATTCGCCCACGAAGAGATTAAGAAGCAGTGTTCAGCTCAGATTGAGCTTATGAAGGAGGCAGGTAAGGAGCAGAAGAGGGCTTATTGCCACGAAACTCAGGATGAGGAGCTTCGTAAGGCTGTTTGGGACTATTGTTACGATAAGTGCTATAAAATAGCAACAACTCCAAGTGCAAAGCAGGAGAGGACAGATGCTTTTGAGGCACTTAAAGCTGAATTTATAGCCACACTTTCAGTTGAGGATTCAGACGCCAAGAAAGCTATGATAAGCAGATATTATCATGATGTTGAAAAGGAGGCGATGAGAAATATGATCCTTAATGAGGGTGTCAGGCTTGACGGCAGAGGAACAAAAGATATAAGACCTATTTGGTGCGAAATTGACTACCTTCCGGCAACCCATGGGTCAGCAATCTTCACAAGAGGAGAGACTCAATCTCTTACTACAGTTACGCTTGGTACCAGACTTGATATGAAGGCTGTTGACGAAGTACTTGTAGAGGGCTCTGAGCAATTTGTGCTTCACTATAATTTCCCTCCATTTTCAACCGGAGATGCCAAACCATACAGAGGAACCGGAAGAAGGGAGATAGGTCATGGAAATTTGGCACTCAGAGCTTTGAAATATGTAGTTCCTGTAGGAGATGAGAATCCGTATGCGGTTAGGGTTGTGTCGGATATTCTGGAGTCCAACGGCTCATCTTCAATGGCAACTGTATGTGCAGGAACGCTTGCGCTAATGGATGCCGGGATAAAGATTAAAAAGCCTGTTTCCGGAATTGCAATGGGTCTTATCTCTGATTCAAAAACAGGCAGATTCGCAGTCCTTTCTGATATCCTTGGTGATGAAGACCACCTTGGCGATATGGACTTTAAAGTTACCGGAACAAAAGAGGGGATTACAGCAACTCAAATGGATATTAAGGTTGACGGGCTCTCATACGAGATTCTTGAGCAGGCACTAGAGCAGGCACGTCAGGGAAGACTCCATATAATGGGTGAGATGATGAAAACAATAAGCGAGCCAAGAGAGGAGCTTAAGCCTCATGTTCCAAGAATTGTTCAGATAGTTATCCCGGGAGACTTTATAGGTGCTGTTATAGGAACAGGCGGAAAAGTAATACAGGAGATACAGAAAACAACCGGTACTACAATTACGATAACTGAACAAGACGGAACAGGTATCGTGGATATCTTTGGTGACAATCAGGAGTCAATGGAAAAGGCCCTTAACTGGATTAAAGGGATTACAACTGTTCCGGAAGCAGGTGAGATATACACAGGCAAAGTAGTCTCTATCCTTGAATTTGGAGCCTTTGTGCAAATTCTTCCGGGTAAGGAGGGGCTCCTCCATATATCTGAACTTGATTGGAAGAAGGTTGAGAAGGTAGAGGATGTTCTGAATATCGGAGACACTGTAGAGGTTAAACTTCTGGAGATGGACCCAAAGAACGGAAAGATGAGACTCTCAAGAAAGGCTCTTCTGGAAAAGCCTGAAGGGTATGTTGAGCCGGAGCGCAAACCACGTCCTGAAGGCGGAAGACCACAAAGACCACAGGGTAGACCCGGTGATAAAAAGCCGTTTAGAAGATAGGTAATCTTACATTTTTCTCTTTGAGCCGTATATTTATATGCGGCTCTTTTTTTGCGCTAAAAACGCAATATATTGATAGAAAAACATACAAAGATTAGAGAAAATGATAGGAATGAATACAAAAAACTTTTAAATTGTTATAAAAAACGATAAAAACACAAAAAAAGGGATGCTCAAACAAGCCTGATAACAATATTTAACGGGCAATGCAGAAAAAATTACAAATTTTTGCATTCGGTTCATTTTTTTTTTAATTTTGAACGAAACCTTAATTCAAATTACTTTAATCTATGAAGAAATCGATCTTGATTGTCTTGTCGGTATTACTAGTTAATATCGGTTGGGCCCAGATGAGAGTGACCGGAACGGTTACCTCATCAGATGACGGTTCTCCGGTTCCATATGCAACCATCCTTGTAAAGGGTGTTAGAGGAGCTGGTGCCAACACAGATCTGGATGGCAAGTACACGCTTACTAATGTGCCGGCAGATGCAGTGCTCGTTTTCAGTTATATCGGATATCGCACCCAGGAGGTGCCAATAGCGGGAAGAGCAGTTGTAAATGTTGTTCTTAGCCCGGATGCCCTTGCACTGGACGAAGTTATGGTAGTGGCATACGGTACTGCAACAAAGGGTACCTTTACAGGTGCTGCCAGTGTTGTAAAAAGCGATGCGATAAGAGATGTTCCAACACTCTCTTTTGAAAATGCAATGAACGGCAAGGTTGCCGGTATGCAGATTACTACTACATCCGGACAGGCCGGAGCAACTTCATCTATACGTGTTAGAGGTATAGGTTCAATGAACGCCTCAAATGAGCCTCTTTATGTTGTAGATGGAGTTCCTGTAGTTTCAGGAAACGTTACTCAGATGGGTATTTATACCACTAATAACGTAATGAGTACAATTAACCCTTCAGACATTGAGTCAGTTACAGTTTTGAAGGATGCTGCAGCATCTGCACTCTACGGTTCAAGAGCTGCTAATGGCGTTATTGTTATTACCACCAAAAGGGGTAAACTGGGTAAAACAACGGTTAATTTTAAGGCTTCTGTTGGTATTACACCAAGTTTTGCAACTGATAACTTTGAAGCAGCAACTACAGAGCAGCAGGTTGAAATGTATTATGAAAACTTCTGGAATGCGGATGTTTACTATCGTGGCAGAACAGAGGCAGTTGCGAGCACAAATGCTTTAAAGCAGCTCAACAACAGATTTAACAAGCACGGATATGTGTTCTCTGCGCCTGATAACACAGTTAACTCTCTTACTATTACAGGCGACCGTGCCGGTCAGTATTTTAACTGGGATGATGTACTATTCCGTACAGCAGTATATCATTCTTACGACCTGTCAGTAAGTGGTGCTACAGACGCGTCAAATTACTACTCATCACTCTCCTACACAAAAAATCTTGGAAGAAGTGTTATAAATGAGTACGATCGTATTACAGGAAGAGTAAACCTAACCCAGAAGGTTGGTAAGTTCGTTGAGTTTGCAACCAATATTAATATTGCAAGAAGCAATATGGAGGGGTTCAACGATACAAGGGCAACAGGAAGCAACTACTTCATGCAGTCAAGAAACCTGTTGTGGGGTCTCTACTGGCCAACTGACTATAAGACCGGAGCTCCTTGGACCGCCAGATATGGAAGTTATGCATACAACCCTATTTACTATAATAATGAATGGGAGAATAACTCACGAACACTTCGTATATCTGCAAATGAGAGCGTAACCGTTAAGATCCTTCCTGAACTCCAGTTGAAATCAATTTTCTCTTATGATAATACTCAAACGCAGGATCATATCTATTATAGCAAACTACACTTCTCAGGTTCATCTGTGGGTGGATCGGTTTCTGAGATGGTAACCAATATTAATAAGTGGGTGTCATCCACAACACTTAACTATAACAAGGAATTTGCAAAAAGACACAATGTAGGTGTCCTTGTTGGCTGGGAAGTAGAGGAGAATAAATCTGAGTTTGCAAGAGCAACCGGAACAAATTTACCTACAAGTGCACTTCACACTGTAGCAACAGCAGGTAAACTTGATGCAAATGCCTATTTCTGGGGAAATACAATGGTCTCAATGCTCTCAAGAGCGGAATATAACTATGATAACAAATATTATATTTCAGGATCATACAGAAGAGACGGTTCATCAAGGTTAAGCCCAAGTGCACGATGGGGTAACTTCTGGTCAGTTGCCGGTTCATGGAGAATTGACAAGGAGAACTTTATGAAGAATATTGACTTTATAAGCAGCCTTAGACTCAGAGGATCTTATGGAGTTAACGGTACTCTGCCGTCGTCTAACTATGGATGGCGTTCTCTTACAACATATGGCGACAAGTATATGGAGCAACCAGGTAGTGGAGTAAGTACTATTGCAGATGCAAATCTTTCTTGGGAAACCAGTTACACTTCAAACCTTGCATTGGAATTTGGTCTGTTTGATCAGAGACTGACCGGTTCGGTTGAGGTGTTCAACAGGGATTCAAGAAACCTTCTTCAGGATGTTCCAATTTCAAGGGTTACCGGTTTTGGTTCAACCTTGAAAAACGTTGGGGAGATTAACAATAAAGGTGTTGAGATAGAGCTAAATGGCGACATCATCAAAACCCAGGATATAGTTTGGAGCGCAGGAATTACTGCATCAGCTATTAAATCAACAGTAACCAAACTATACGGAGGACAGGACATTATTTGGTATGATCCAACAGGTGGTGACTCAAGAGCTAAGTTCATCTACAAAGAGGGAGAATCTACCCTTGCACTCTATGGACGCGAGTGGGCCGGAGTTGAGAGAGAAACAGGTAAAAACCTGTGGTTCCTTAACAATAGTAATACTGCAGATCTTACTGTTGATGGCAGACCAGCAACATATGACTACACTAAAGCTTCTGAAAAGATAATTGGTAATATTCACCCTAAACTGTTCGGCGGTATAAACACAAGCGTTGAGTGGAAAGGCCTCTCACTTGCTCTGAACTTTACCTACAAACTCGGCGGTCAGACCTATGATGCGGTAGGTAGAGACGTTACAGATGACGGATACTACTGGGAGAGAATAGTTTCAAGAGATCAGTATGAAAACAGATGGACGCCTCAGAATAAGGATGCCAAATATCCAATGCGTATAGCAATTGACCTTGAAGATGTAAACCAGAGAAGTACAAGGCATATGCACAAGGCAGACTATCTGAGACTTAAGAACATGACTCTTGCTTATAACTTGCCCAAAAATATTGTCAGCAAGGTTAAACTTGCAAACGCAAGGGTATATTTCAATGGTTCTAACCTCTTCACAATGGCCGCATACGATGTATACGATCCTGAGGTTAACGAATATGGCACAAGAGGATGGGAAATTCCTCTGGGCAAGACTTATACATTCGGCGTTGAATTCACATTCTAATTAAAAAAGTTGCAACAATGAAAAAGATAAATATTTCAATAATTTTGATGAGCATTGTGCTGCTTTCGTCGTGTAATGGTTTTCTGGATGTTAAGCCTAGTAACTCTGCTGCATCCGAGACATCTATTACCAACGTTAACGACGCGGGTGTCGCAATCAACGGTCTGATTAGTAAGATGTCATCTGCTGACTACTATGGCCGTAACTTTATAATGTACGGAGATGCCAAGGGTGGAGATTTTGCCATCCGTTCTCAGGGTAGAGGACTAGATGCTCTTTACACATTTAACCACTCTGCCACCTCTAACTCTTATTCAGGATACTGGAATCAGATATATCACAATATCCTTCAGGCTAATAATATTATCCTTAATATTAATAAGCTGGAGGCAGATGGTAAGGGATCAACTGCTTTAAGCTCATACAAAGGTCAGGCTTTAACAGCCAGAGCACTGATGTATTTTGACCTTGTAAGGCTTTATGGCAAACCTTACAATATGGATAAGGCATCTTACGGAGTTCCGCTCATTCTTGAGCCTCTTGATGCTGCCGCTCAGCCTACCAGAAATTCTGTTGAGGAGGTTTATACTCAAATATTAAAGGACCTCAAAGATGCAGAACCAATGCTTTCAAAATCAGTGTCAAAAGGTTATCTAAACTATTATGCAAATCTGGCTATTCAGGGAAGAGTATATCTCCATATGGATAGGTTTGATGATGCACTAACAGCAGCAGAGATAATTATAAATGACAAAAAGTACACCCTATATACTAATGATAAGTGGGTTGCCTCTTGGTCACTTGAAGGCGGATCAGAATCAATATTTGAACTGGCAATGTATGTCTCGGAGGGAGATCTTAGGACAGGATCTCTTGGATATTATCTGTTAAGAAACGGTAAAATTACCGGTGCAATGGGCTGGTTTATGGCCAGTGACTACTATCTTGCAAGACTAGGCGAAGATGCCGATGATGTAAGATGGGGCATAATGGACTACGATGAGTCTGCAAATGACAGATTTGGCTCTTGCCTGAAGTATGCAGGAGTAGATCTTAAAGGAGACAAAGGATCAACATCTGCTGTAAATATTAAGGTAATTCGCTTGTCTGAGGTTTATCTGATGGCAGCTGAGGCTGCTTTCAGAAAGGCAACTCCTGATAAAACAAAGGCGGCTGACTATCTTAATGCAATAAGAAAGAGAGCTCCAAATCTTGATCCTGCCGATGCTACGACAGTAACTCTTGATATGATTATTGATGAAAGGAGCAAAGAGTTGTTTGCAGAGGGTCACAGATATTTTGACATGTTGCGTCTAAACAGAACTATTGAGTTCAATGACGACTTCATCTCTCCGGCTGTTCAGATCAGCCACAGAACAAAGACAATCAACAGGACATTCTATAAGGCTATTCTTCCGATTTCTCAGGCTGAAATGGATGCTAACCCTGCGATTGCGGCCCAACAAAATAATGGTTATTAAAAAGGTTATGCTCCCTAAAGAGGCTGCCCCGCTAAGGCAGCCTCTTTTTTTAGGGAAAATTGGTGCTTTTATTCTATATTTGTAGGATTATATCAAAAATTATTATAAAATATAAGCTATATGGACTCTTTTCATTTAAGCCTGAAACATCATTCGCTTCAAGAAATATTTGAACTCTCTCAGGGAGAGAAAAGGATATCACTCTCACCGGAGCTCTTAAAAAGAGTAGCCGATTGCAGAGATTACCTTGATAAGCGGATGGAGAGTCAGCAAGAGCCTATATATGGAATAACCACCGGTTTTGGGTCGCTTTGCAATGTTACTGTTGATAAAACACAGCTTTCTCAGTTGCAGAAGAATCTTGTAATGTCTCACGCCTGTGGTTTAGGTGAGGAGGTACCTGCATCCATAGTAAGATTGATGATGCTTTTAAAAATAAAATCTCTGTCTTACGGATATTCGGGAGTAAGGGTTGAAACAGTACAGAGGCTTACCGATATGTATAATGAAGGGGTTACGCCAATTGTTTACCAACAGGGATCGTTGGGGGCGTCAGGAGATCTTGCACCTCTTGCAAATATGTCCCTTCCTCTGATTGGTATGGGAGAGGTATATTATAAGAGAGAGAAGAGAGAGGCTTCTGAAGTAAACTCAATATTTGGATGGATGCCTCTTGAACTTGCCTCAAAAGAGGGGCTGGCATTACTTAACGGAACTCAGTTTATGCTTGCATACAGCATATATAATTATGTTAAGGCAAGGAGACTGGTTGAGCTTGCAGATATGGTAGCGGCTCTCTCATTAGATGCATTTGACGGAAGAATTGAGCCGTTTACTCCTGGTGTACATGCTATTAGAGCACACAAGGGTCAGATTGAGGTTGCTGAAAACATGAAGAGATTGCTTGATGGTAGCGAGATAGCATTAAGATACAAGGCACATGTACAGGATCCATACTCATTTAGATGCGTCCCTCAGGTTCATGGTGCAACGAGGGATGCTTTAAGATATATTGAAACAGCATTTGAGACAGAGTTAAATAGTGCAACAGACAATCCGACAATCCTTCCGGAGGAGGATTTGATTGTATCGGCAGGTAACTTTCACGGGCAACCCCTTGCCCTGCCGCTGGACATGCTCTCTATTGCTATGGCTGAATTAGGAAGCATATCTGAGAGAAGAACATATCAGCTTATCTCCGGAAAAAGGGGGCTGCCCTCTTTTTTGGTTGCACATCCGGGACTGAATTCCGGTTTTATGATTCCACAGTACACACAAGCCTCTGTTGTTAGCCAGAATAAGCAGCTGGCCACACCTTCCTGCGTTGATACGATAGACTCTTCGCAGGGACAGGAGGACCATGTAAGCATGGGGGCAAACTCCGCTACAAAATGCTACAGAGTTGTAGAGAATGTTGAAAAAATTCTTGGAATTGAATTAATGAATGCTGCACAGGCAATTGAATTCAGGAGGCCTTTAAAATCTTCTGATATTTTGGAGAAATTTCTTGCCGATTATAGATCTGTTGTTCCTTTTATTGAGGAAGATGATGTTATGTATATACACATGAGGAGGTCTCAGGAGTTTTTGAGCTCATTCATAATCAATTAACTGATGAAAAGGATTTTTGTAAATATTGGTAAACTTGTACAGGTTGAGAACAGAGAAGCAGTTCTGAAAAGGTGCGGCAAAGAGATGTCGGATCTGGATATTATTGAGAATGCCTATTTAGCTATTGATGGGGAGGTAATAAGTGATTTCGGATCTATGGAGACGCTCTCCAGACTTTCAGAAAATGGGGTTGAATACTGGCTGGAAAATATGGCTGATGAGGTTGTGGATATGAAGGGGGCAATAATTATGCCGGGCTTTTGTGACTCCCATACTCACCTTGTATTTGCAGGAAGCAGGGAAAGGGAATTTATTGATAAAATTAAAGGATTATCATATAAAGAGATAGCTGCAAGAGGTGGCGGAATACTCAATTCGGCTCAGCTTCTACATAATACAACTGAGGAAGAGTTGTTAAGACAGAGTCATGCAAGAGCATGTGAAATTATTTCATTTGGAACTAGTGCTATAGAGATTAAGAGTGGGTATGGGCTTAATCCTCAGGATGAGATAAAGATGCTGAGAGTGGCTAAAAGACTTGGAGAGATTACTCCGCTGACAGTTAAAACCACTTTCCTTGGTGCCCATGCTCTTCCGGCAAGATTTGCCGGAAACAGGGAGGAGTATGTTAACGAGATAATTAATGAGATGATTCCTGTTATTGCCGCTGAGGATCTTGCAGATTTCATTGATGTTTTCACGGAGGAGGGTTTCTTTTCTGTAGAGGACACCGATAGAATCCTTAATGCCGGGATGAAGTACGGGCTTAGGGCAAAAGTTCATGCAAACCAGATGAGTTTCTCCGGAGGAGTACAAGTTGGTGTTAAATATAATGCAATATCTGTGGACCACCTGGAGTTTACCGGAGAGGAAGAGTTTGCTCTTCTGAAGGATAGCGATACAATGGCAACGTTGCTCCCTGGTTCTACTTTCTTTCTTGAGATGGAGTATGCTCCGGCGAGAAGGATGATTGAGAGTGGGCTGGCTGTGGCAATTGCTACCAATTACAACCCGGGATCTTCGCCTTATGGAGATATGCGGTTTATGATGGGACTTGCAGCTTTGAAATACAAGATGACTACAGAGGAGATTATAAACGCCGTAACAATTAACGGTGCTTATGCAATGGGTCTTTCTGAGAGCCACGGATCCATTGCCAGAGGGAAGCGGGCAGATTTCAATGTGATAAAGGAGATCCCTTCACTGGACTTCATTCCATATTCATTTACATCGCCACTAGTTGAACAGATTTGGATAGGCGGTGTTAAAATATAAATATAATTAAGGGTTAAATTTTTAAGATTATGACAAGATTCACAACACCGATTGGCGAAATTGCCATACTGCATCTGGGGCACGCCTCTCTTTTAATTCAATGGGAGGGAAAAAATATATTTATTGATCCTTATAGCGAGGTGGCAGACTACTCTCTGCAGCCAAAGGCAGATTTAATACTTTTAACTCATCACCATTATGATCACCTGGACAATAAAGCACTTGTCCATATAGATTCTGAAAGAACAGTTTATATCACAAGTGTGGAGGCTGCCAAGAGCATTCATGGTGCAAATGCACTTAAACAGGGAGACTCCTTCAATTATGAGGGTATAGAAATAAAGGCTGTATATGCTTATAATATTGAGAACAGAAGAGATGACGGGCTGCCGTTTCATCCGAGAGGTGAGGGAAATGGGTATATTATGGATTTTGGGGGGTATATAATATATATTGCCGGTGATACAGAGATCATCCCGGAGATGAGGGAGCTTGGCAAGATTGACCTTGCTTTTCTACCGAAAAACCTGCCCTATACAATGAGTGATGAGATGTTTATTAAAGCGGTTAATTTGATAAAACCAGCAAAAGTTTTTCCGTACCACTTTTTTGAATTAGATAAAGAGAGTTTAATGTCAAAGATGCCTGAGGGTGTTGTTATGATTACTCAGTAGGGTTTAATATAAAGTAAATTAATTATATAGTAATGCTTCAGAAACTAATAGAGTGCGTACCTAATTTCAGTGAAGGTCGCAATATGCAGGTGATTAAACAGATCACAGATGAGATTGAAAAAGTTGAGGGTGTTAAACTCCTGAATGTTGACCCAGGTGCGGCAACAAACAGGACAGTGGTGACATTTGTAGGCTCTCCTGAGTCTGTATCAGAGGCGGCCTTTAGGGCGATTAAAAAGGCGGGTGAAGTTATTGACATGAGAGGACACCATGGCGAGCACCCAAGGATGGGCGCAACTGATGTATGCCCTTTTATCCCGATTGCAGGTATTACTATGGAGGAGACTGCAGAGTATGCCAGAGCATTAGCTAAAAGAGTAGGTGAGGAGCTTGAAATCCCTGTTTATTGCTATGAAAATGCAGCCTTTAAGCAAGAGAGAAAGAATCTTGCGAATTGCCGTTCCGGTGAATATGAGGGCCTTGCTAAAAGAATCCCTACATTGGAGTGGAGACCTGATTTCGGCCCAGCACAATTTAATGAGAGGGTTGCCGTAACCGGTGCTACTGCTATAGGTGCCCGTGATTTTCTCGTTGCTATTAACTATAACCTTAATACAACATCTACCAGAAGGGCAAATGCTATTGCATTTGACGTAAGGGAGAAGGGAAGAAAATTGAGAGAGGGTAATCCTATTACAGGTAAAATCGTTAAAGATGAGAAGGGCAATGATATTTGGGTACCGGGAACGTTAAAGGGATGTAAAGCGATAGGCTGGTTCATAGAGGAGTATGGAGTTGCTCAGGTTTCAATGAATGTAACCAATATTTCTCAAACTCCTGTTCATATTGCTTTTGATGAAGTTGTTGAGAAGGCAGCCGCCAGAGGGATAAGAGTTACAGGAAGTGAAATAGTGGGGCTGATTCCTAAGAAAGTTCTTATAGACGCCGGTAAACACTATCTTGCGAAGCAGCAGAGATCAGCCGGTATTGCTGAGGAGGAGATTATAAAGATTGCTGTTAAGTCAATGGGTTTAGATGATCTCAAGCCATTTAATCCTAGAGAGAGGGTTATTGAGTATTTGCTTGAAGAGGGTTCATCAGCTAAGTTAATTGATCTTACAGCAAAGGGTTTTGCAAATCTTACCGCCAGTGAATCACCAGCACCGGGAGGAGGTTCTGTTTCTGCATATATGGGTGCTCTCGGAGCAGCACTGGCAACCATGGTGGCAAACCTCTCATCACACAAAGCTGGATGGGACCACAGATGGGAGGAGTTTTCAAAATGGGCTGAGAAGGGTCAGAATATTATGAATGAGATGCTATACCTTGTTGACGAGGATACAAACTCGTTTAATAAAATCATGGAGGCATTTGGCCTGCCAAAAGAGAGTGATGCAGAAAAGGCTGCAAGAAGTTCAGCTATACAGGCTGCAACTCAGTACGCAACTGAGATTCCACTTAGAACTATGAAAGTTGCTTATTCAGCCTTTGACCTTATTGAGGAGATGGTAAAAGAGGGCAATCCCAATTCAGTTTCAGACGCAGGAGTTGGTGCCTTAGCCGTACGATCAGCTATCTACGGAGCATATATGAATGTAAGAATAAACTCGGTTGACCTTAAAGACCGTGCTATTGCAGACAAACTTGTTGCAGAGGCACAGGAGATCTACAATTTGACCGCCGGCCGCGAAAAACGTATTATAGATGCCGTGCTGGCAACACTCTCCTCAAAGTAAAAATTACACTAGAATTTTAAGAAAAGGTGTTCCCAAAAGGAGCACTTTTTTTGAATCCCCCCGTCAGAAGTCCTGTTAATACAAAGTTGAGCTTTTTTAGTCTTTTTCTCGCAGGTTTTTTCGGAAAAAAGGCCGAGGATGTTTGACGACCGGGAGGGAGGAGTTCCGCAGGCCCCGAAAAAAGCAAGAAAAAAAGCGTTAAGAAAAAGCGAATTGTATTAACAGGACTTCTGACGGGGGGAAGGGGCATAAAATAACAGGTGCCCCTTTTGGGAGCACCTGTTTCTAATTAATATGGAAGTTGCTTCTAGAAATGTTCAGCCATCCTCTTGTAAGAGTTGTAACGCTTCTTCGCATACTCCTCAGTAAGCTTAAACAGAGTCTCAGCCTCCTCAGGGAATGTAGCTCTCAGTGAAGTGTAACGAACCTCTCCGTTAAGGAACTCCTGGAATTTGGTCCAGTCCGGCTCCTTGCTGTCAAGAGTGAAAGGATTCTTGCCTTCTGCCTCAAGCATAGGGTTGAAGCGATAAAGCTGCCAGTATCCGCATTCAACTGCCATCTTCTCTTCACGTTGCGATGCACCCATCCCGTTCTTCAGGCCATGACTGATACAAGGAGCGTAAGCAATGATGAGTGATGGACCGTCATAAGCTTCAGCCTCTTTTAAAACATTCATCAGCTGGTTGTGACTTGCGCCCATCGCAACCTGTGCAACATATACATAGCCATAGCTCATAGCCATCATGCCAAGGTCTTTTTTGCGAATCTTCTTGCCGGAAGTTGCAAATTTTGCAACTGCTCCTACAGGTGTTGATTTAGAAGACTGGCCTCCTGTATTTGAGTAAACCTCTGTGTCAAGCACAAGAACATTTACATTTTCACCAGAAGCAAGTACATGGTCAAGTCCGCCATATCCTATATCGTAAGCCCAGCCATCACCTCCAAAGATCCACTGGGATCTTGTTATAAAATAGTCTTTCAAAACAAGAAGTTCTTTACATATTGTGCATCCGCAAGAACTGATCATAGGTATAAGCTTGTCTGAAATCTCTCTTGTTGCAGCAGCGTCATCCCTCTTTGTGATCCATTCACCAAAGAGAACCTTCATCTCCGCTGAGCAGTCTTTGCACTCAAGTCCGTCTGCCATAAGCTTTGCAACTCTGTCGCGGACTCTTTCAGAACCAAGGCGCATACCCATTCCGTACTCCGCATTATCCTCAAATAGTGAGTTAGCCCATGAAGGACCATGACCTGAGGAATTGGTAGTGTATGGTGACGCAGGGAATGATCCTCCAAAAATTGATGAACATCCGGTCGCGTTTGCAATCATCATTCTGTCTCCATAGAGTTGAGTGATAGCCTTGATATATGGGGTTTCACCGCAACCTGCACATGCGCCGGAGAATTCAAATAGTGGTTGTGCAAATTGCAGATTCTTAACATTTTGACTCTTAGATTGGATGGTATCTTTGTAACCGACAACTCCATGCATATAGTCAAAATTGTGTTGTTCATGCTCCTGAGTATCAAAAGGCTTCATAATAAGCGCTTTACTCTTGGCAGGGCAGACATCGGCACAATTGCCGCAACCTGTACAGTCATAAGGAGTAACCTGTATTGTGAAACTGTACTCTTTGAAAGGGCCGTTTCCTTTTACCTTTTTTACTCCTGCAGGGGCATTACTCTGCTCCTCTTCGCTCATCAGGAATGGTCGGATTGCTGCATGAGGACAAACATATGCACACTGGTTACACTGAATACAGTTTTCAGGTTGCCATTCAGGAACATGTGTGGCAATACCTCTCTTTTCGTAAGCTGCAGTTCCAGCTGGAATTGTTCCATCTTCAAGGTGTAGGAAAGCACTGACAGGAAGGTCGTTGCCTGCCTGTGCATTTACAACATCAGCAACATTTCTAACCCAATCCGGTGCAAGCCTGTCAAAAGTTGAAGGACGGAATTTAGTAGTAAGGTTCTTCCACTCTACAGGAATATCAACTTTAACATACTCAGCACCTCTGTCAATTGCTGCATAGTTCATCTCAAGAATTTTATCTCCCTTTCTGCCGTAAGATTTTTCTGCAGCATGCTTCATCTCAGCAACAGCCTGCTCATAAGGAATTATGTCAGCTATCTTGAAGAATGCACTCTGAAGAATAGTATTTGTTCTGTTTCCAAGTCCAATCTCCTCAGCAATCTGAGTTGCATTTATTATGTAAAGATTGAGTTGCTTTTTAGCAATAGTGGCTTTAATGTGATCTGGTAACTTCTCAATAGTCTCATCAATTGACCACAAAGTATTTAAAAGGAATGTTCCTCCTTTTTTAATGCCCTTGAGGACATCATATTTATTCATATAAGATGTAACATGGCAGGCTACGAAGTCTGGTGTAGAAACCAGATAAGGAGAGTTGATAGGGGTGTCCCCAAAGCGGAGGTGTGAACATGTATATCCTCCTGATTTTTTTGAATCGTAGTCAAAATATGCCTGAACATATTTTGGCGTAGTCTCTCCAATAATCTTGATTGTATTTTTGTTTGCACCAACTGTTCCATCTGAACCAAGGCCATAGAACTTGCACTCCTTAACACCTTTTTTAGCAATGCTAATCTCCTCCTTCAAAGGAAGCGATTTAAAGCTAACATCGTCAACAATGCCTATTGTAAAGCCATTCTTAGGCTCCTTCATGTTTAGATTTTCAAATACAGAAAGTATTTGTGCAGGGCTGGTATCTTTTGATGACAAACCATATCTTCCACCTACTATCAAAGGCATTTTTCCACCTTTCTCTGCAATAGCAGATTTGATATCAATGTATAGTGGCTCTCCAACTGCACCCGGCTCTTTAGTTCTGTCTAGTACTGCTATCCTCTTCACACTCTTTGGAAGGACTCTGAAGAAGTATTTTGCAGAGAATGGTCTGTAAAGCCTTACTGTTAAAACTCCAACCTTCTCTCCTTTTTCCATTTGCATATCCACAACCTCGCGGATTGTTTCGCATACAGATCCCATTGCAATTATGATATTCTCTGCCTGAGGATCTCCATAATAATCAAAAGGAAGATAGTGACGGCCTGTTAGTTCACTAATCTCGCCCATGTACCTTGCTACGATATCCGGAACGGCATCATAAAACGGATTACTTGCCTCTCTTGCCTGGAAGAAGACATCAGGATTCTGAGCTGTACCTCTGGTAACAGGTTTAATAGGATTTAGGGCCTTTTGTCTGAAAGCTTTTAATGATTTTTCGCTAATCATCTTCTTAATTGCTTCCGGGTCAAGATCCTCTATTTTCTGGATCTCATGAGATGTCCTGAAACCATCAAAGAAGTGTACAAAAGGTACACGCGATTTAAGTGTGGCAAGATGGGCTACTGCACCCATATCCAGAGCCTCCTGAACGCTTGAAGAGGCAAGAAGGGCAAATCCTGTCTGCCTTGCTGCCATTACATCTGAGTGGTCACCGAATATTGAGAGAGCCTGTGCTGCCAGTGTTCTTGCGGAGACATGGAATACTGTCGGCAGAAGTTCACCGGCAATCTTGTACATATTTGGTATCATAAGCAGGAGTCCCTGCGAAGCTGTAAATGTGGTGGCGAGCACACCTGCCTGTAGAGCTCCGTGTAGCGCACCTGCTGCACCCCCTTCACTCTGCATCTCAACAACCCTTAACTTCTCTCCGAAAAGATTTGTCTTTCCAAAAGAAGACCACTCGTCAACGTATTCTGCCATTGTGGATGAGGGTGTGATTGGGTATATGGCTGCAAGCTCGCTGAACATGTATGCAACATGTGCAGCTGCGTAATTACCATCACAGGTAATGAATTTTTTTTCTTTTGCCATAACTGGTATTTTAGTAATTAGTATTTATGTTTATTTGTTTACTTTTTTCTATTAATTCAGCAATAAAACAAAAACGGCCTGCAATCTATCCAAGATCGCAGACCCTATTATTTGCCACCAACCGGACTGAGTCCGGAGATAAACTCTGTCTCTGTCTCAAATTCCAATTTTATCTGATGTGGCATGGGCATAATATATCAACTTCACCCCAAAAATAGTCAATTATTTTAGAAATAAAAAGTAAAATGACCACTTCCTGTTGGGGAGGTGTCACTTAATTTGGGCAAAAACCTATCAGACTGACTATTATTGATAACCGGAGGTTGTGCTGTCAGGTAGTATCTTGGTTATCAGGTTTTGAAGAACATTGCCGGGACCAAGTTCAACAAATTCTCTGGCTCCATCTTCCCACATTTTTTCAACGCATTGCCGCCATCTTACAGGAGCTGTAAGCTGCTTAATCAGATTCTCCTTTATCTCTGAAGGATCCGTATGAGGCATGGCATCGGTGTTTTGGTAGATTGGGCACAAGGGAGCGCTGAAATGAGTTCTCTCAATTGCTGCGGCCAATTCCTCTCTTGCAGGCTCCATAAGCGGAGAGTGAAATGCACCACCTACCTGAAGAACCAGAGCTCTCTTTGCTCCTGCCGCTTTTAGTTTATCGCATGCAGTTTTAACCGCCTCAATCTCACCTGATATTACAAGTTGTCCCTTGCAATTGTAGTTGGCAGGAACAATGATGCCAGGTGTCTCTGCACATATATCCTCAACTGTTTTATCATCAGCACCCAGAACTGCAGCCATTGTAGAGGGTGTAATTTCACAAGCCTTTTGCATAGCCATTGCTCTGGCGGAGACAAGCCTGAGACCATCCTCAAAACTTAGTGCTCCTGCAGCCACAAGTGCTGAGAACTCTCCGAGAGAGTGGCCCGCTACCATCTGAGGGTGGAAATCTTTAATACACTTTGACAATACAACAGAGTGAATAAAAATAGCAGGCTGAGTTACCTTTGTCTCTTTTAATTGTTCATCTGTTCCGGAGAACATAATATCTGTAATGCTGAATCCAAGAATTGCGTTTGCTTTTTCAAACAGCTCCTGAGCCAATGGATTTGTGTTGTACAAATCTTTTCCCATTCCGCTGAACTGCGCTCCCTGACCGGGAAATACGAAAGCTTTCATATCTATTGTATAATAGTAATTGAACCGCAAAGATACATTTTTCAGTCAATTTAAAAATATGTATCTTTGCGGTCCAATTTACGGCCTAGTAGTTCAGCTGAATAGAACGTCAGATTCCGGTTCTGAAGGTCGGGGGTTTGAATCCCTCCTAGGTCACTTTCTGTACGTTATAGTATGGCTTCTGTTGCCTGCATAGTATGCATCCCACGACAGGTGTATATTTACACTCTTTCCGGGATCGATTTCATTCAGTATATCTTCAATATCAAATGAGACTCTTCCAAATGCTCTGTAAACTGGCATGTCATTTTTTGCATTGTGCTTGAAGGTAAAGTATATATCATCTTCGTCACTTCTAATCTCGTCATAGACCAAATTTACCATGTGCCTGAGATTTGGATTGTTCATGTAGAATTCAAAATGAATATTTAAAAATTTTGAGCCAATCCATGCGTCATTAACATTTATGTAATCATACCCTATACTGTCTCTCTTTTCGTCGGTGTCAATATCTGTTGCGTTAAGATAATCTTTTGATAAGATGTCGTACAGATAGTTAAGGATTACACGCGTCTCTGTTACCGGAAGCAGAGTAGGAGTTCCCTCTGGCAGGTTATTGATTGGGGTATAGTCGGCTAAAACCCTCTGACCATCCTTTACGTCAAAATTGGGTACTCTGTTTATGTCTATAATAAGGGTCATGCCGTTATCCAGTTTTATCTTGTAGTCCGGATTATCTCCTACAACTACTCCATAGCTGAGATAAAACTTATCCAGATCCGTCCCCTCTTTTGAGCAAGAGAATAAAGCCAATCCTGCAAAAAGCAATGCAATAAAACTGATAATTCTTCTTTTCATAATACTTATGTTATATTTTCTGTTCGTATAGATTAGATGCTAGTTGTAAAAGAAGCGTTGCATAAGAAATAAAAAAAAAGAGGAGGAAATCTCCCCCCCCTCTTTATTATAATATGCGTAGCTTTCTACTCTACAAAAGCAATAATCTCGCCCTTGGCAATTGTCTCTCCATGTTTAGCACATATAGCTACAATCTTGCCGTCAAATGCTGGTTTAACAACCTCCATTCCGTAGAAGGCCTGAACAAAGCACATAGGCTTATTTGTCTCAACAGGTTCTCCAATATTCGGAGCTGAGGATTTGTCCATCAGATCATATTGCCATATTATCTGTCCCTTTACAGGTGCCTGAACTGGCTTGGCGTTAGGATATTTCTCCAGAATTTTCTCAATATCTACCTTAGGCATCTCAACAACAGGACGAGTAACTACAATAGGTGCTCCGGCCTTTGCCTTTGCAGCCTCAAGCTCTTGTTCAAAACGCTGTTTTGCTACACCGCTCTTATAGTCCCTGTATTGTCTTTCGTGCATGGCAAACTCAAAGAGCTCTTCGTCGTCCTGACCAAACTCCCAATTGTTCTCTACCATCTCTTTGCGGAACTTATCAAGTTCGTTAGGGAAGGCATCCTGAGGATTGCCGGTATAGAACTCCATGCCTTTATCTTTTGCCAGCTGGATTATCTCAGGTGCCAGCTCGCCAGGTAGCTTACCTGTTTTACCAAGAATCATATTCCATGTGTCCTTGTCAATTGTTGTCCACCTAGGCTCACCCTTAAGGATGTGCATCAGATTCATTAGGGCAGTATTCTTTACATACTGGCTGAATGGAGTTACAAGTGGCGGATATCCAAGCTTAGGCCATACATACTCTACCTCCTGGAATAGCATAACAACAAGCTCATTAAGCTGAAGCTCTTTTTTGCCCTGATTTCTGAGAGATGAATTGATAGCTCCGTGGAAGCCTTTAAGGTCTGCCATCATTGAACCCATCATTCCTCCCGGAAGTCCGCATCCTACAAGAAGTGATGTCATCACCTTGTTACCCGGGTCAATGAAGTATCCCAGATAGTCATCCATGAATTTTTGGGTAAGTCTTCTTGCCTCCATATAGGCATCCATGTTTATGTCTTTAACCATGAAACCTGCATCCTTAAGCATAGACTGTATTGTGATAACGTCAGGATGAACCATTCCCCATGAGAGAGGCTCCATTGCAACATCTAGATAATCTGCGCCGGCGCGTGCAACCTCTAGCATAGATGCTACTGAGAAGCCTGGCCCTGTGTGCCCGTGATACTCTACTGTAATATGAGGGTATTTGTCTTTAATGGCTTTTGTCAATCTTCCCAGAAAAGCAGGCCTTCCGATACCTGCCATATCTTTAAGACAGATTTCATCGGCGCCAAACTCTACAACTTTATCAACCAAACCCATATAGTACTCTACAGTATGTACGGGAGAGTATGTGATACTTAGCGCAACCTGAGAAATCATTCCGCCTGATTTTGCGTATTTTACAGAAAGCTCCAGGTTTCTTGGGTCATTAAGACCGCAGAAAGAACGTGATATATTTGTTCCCTGCTTTGCCTTCACTTTGTACATCAGCTCCCTGACATCGGCAGGAACAGGATTCATTCTGAGAGCATTCAAACCCCTCTCTAGCATGTGGGTCTGTATGCCTACCTTGTTGAACGGAGCTGTCCACTCGCGTACAGCTTTATTGGGATTTTCTCCGAAAAGAAGGTTAACTTGCTCAAAGGCACCACCATTAGTCTCCACTCTGTCAAAACATCCCATATCAATGATTACGGGTGCAATTTCTGTCAACTGGTGCACCATGGGGACATATTTCCCGGATGATTGCCACATGTCTCTGTAAACCAGAGAAAATTTAATTTCACGAGCCATAATTTCAATATATTTTATTCAATTCTTTTCAAGAATATTCAGGCCGCAAAAGTAGTGAAAAAAGCAATAATAACACCTATTAAATTGTAACTTTTTGCTTACGATTTTTCATAGGGTCTGTTTTTTAAACATTTCTTATTTGCAATTAAGAAAAAATATCTATTTTTGCATCCCGATTCGTTCGGAAATACGGTGGATGTAGCTCAGTCGGTTAGAGCGCTAGTTTGTGGCACTAGAGGTCGTCGGTTCGATCCCGATCTTCCACCCTCCTGAAGGCCTGGCAGTTTAATGCCGGGCCTTTTTTTCTAAACGAATTCTCCAGAATATAACATACAAATTGCCCAAAGAGTTTATTCCAGAATATACTTCTCTATCACTCCGGCCCATTTTAAATACCCAGATCCCATAAGATGGAGTCCATCATTTGTGTACTCCGGATTTAATAAATCTTCTGATGGTAGTGTTAAGCTTGAGTAAACATCTATGTATTGAATGGCTAATTCCCTGCATAACCTTTGCAGCCCTTTGTTGATATCCTTTACAACTTCTCCGCGGGTTGTTGCTTTAAGAAACATATTGAAAGAGGGATTAACCGGGAATATGCTCTGTATGTACAACTTTGTATGAGGCGAATCTGCAGATATTTTTTCAGCAATCCTTCTTGTTGCAAAGACAATCGAGTCAGCTGTTAAATCGTGAGAGACATCGTTTATTCCTATCAAAAGAAAAATCTTTGCAGGACTGCCACTAAGGATATGGTCAAGTCTGTCGTAAACACCCTGTGCAATATCACCGCTAATACCTCTGTTTTTTATATTGGGATTATTAAAAATTTCATGCCACTCTCCAAAATGGGTAATGCTGTTGCCAAGAAAGACAATGTCATTATTGTCTATAGGCAAGTTTTCAAACAGAGATGCCCTTTGATAATAAAGTTTGTGGTACTTATTGTCCTGAGAGTAAAGTGGAGATAATGAAATAAAAAAAATTGCTGACATAACGTTACAGGCAATAACACTCCAAATATATTTTTTCATAACATCTTTTGTTTTGATAGTGTGCAAATTTACGCAATAGAGCACGATTTTTGTTTAAATTTACTATTGATAAAAAATGTTTCGGCCATGAAAAAGTTTGCCTTTTTACTAATAGCGGCAATTTTGACTCTCTCCTGCTCTGCCGGGCAGAAAAGAATAAGTAGTCAAAATACAAATTATGAGCAGTATAAAGTTGCAGCCGGTGTTTACAGAGGAACTACTCCCTGTGCAGACTGCAAGGGTATAAGAACAGAGATTGTCCTGGATGAGAGGGGTGGGTATAGCATCTCCAGAACCTATTTAGGTAAAAGAGGAGGGCGTTTTATTGATCAAGGATCATACAGCATTGAAAAGGAGAGCGGAATCCTGACATTAATTGACAGAAGCGGGCTGTTGGAGGGAAGGTTTATTATAACTGAAGAACAGCTTGAGATGCTTGATTCCGAAGGAAAAAGTATTGAAGGAGAATTTGCCGGAATGTACATACTCAGAAAAGCTCCTGAATACGATCTCGTTGTAATGGATCCCGGGTTTGACTACTGGATGAATACAAATCCAATAAGAATAGATCACTACAGTAATGAGTATCTGCAATCTGTCAATGCAAGGTATGTTCAGGAGTGGAACAGAAGGTACATGCTGGGGGATAAGGATGTAAACAGCTACATAGAATATGAATCTTCAAAGCAATATAACAAAGACTTTAATTTCAAGCTGTTCATGTACTTCAAATACTTTGAAGAGACTACCGGAAAGAAACTGTTTTAGTATCTAAGGTAACTCTTCAAAACGATTTAGTAGAGTATCAATCCGGCAACAGCTCCCAAAAGAATAATCAGAATCGGGCTTCTTTTTCCCCACAATACAGCAATAAAGGCCACTATAAACAGAGTCCAGCTCTTCCAGTCAATGAAGTTATCGGGGGTAACCAGAGTTATGGCCGCCGATGCGATTAATCCCGGAATTACTGGCCTTATTCCTGTAAGAGCTGCATTAAACCATCTGTTCTTTTTGAATTGCCTGTATAAAAGGGCAATAGTTAATATTATTATGAAGGAGGGCAGGCATACGGCAATAGTTGCCACAAGGGATCCCCAAAAGTCTCCTGTAACCGTATATCCTATATAGGTTGCGCTGTTTATACCAATTGGTCCCGGTGTCATCTGAGACACTGCGATTATATCTGTGAAAGCAGGCGCATCAATCCATCCTCTGGATACGACTACCTCATTCTGAATCAGGGATATCATGGCATATCCGCCACCAAATGTAAAGAGGCCGATTTTAAAGAATGTTATAAAGAGCTCAAGATATATCATCTCTTTAGATTGTAGTAATAGTGAAATATGCCTAGTAATGCACCGGCAATAATAATCCATACCGGAGAGCTCTTCAGTAAAACAATAAGGGCTACCGAAACTATTGGGATAAACGAGGTATATCTGTTTAGTTTAAGTCCTTTTGCCATAGAAATGACTGGAACCGCAATCAGTGCTACAACCACTGGTCTCATCCCTTTAAACATCCGCTCAATGGTTTCATTCTCCTTAAATCCTGCAAAAAACGCAGCTATTGCAAGGATTATCAGAAATGAGGGTAGGGCTATTCCCGTTGCTGCGACTATACTCCCTTTGAACCCTTTTATCTTCTGCCCGATGAAAATTGATATATTCATTGCCAGTATGCCTGGCGCAGACTGAGAGATTGCAAGCATATCAAGAAACTCATCTCTCTCAAGCCATCTGCGTTTCTCAACAACCTCCCTTTCAATAAGCGGGATCATCACATATCCGCCGCCTATTGTAAAGGCTCCAATTTTTGAGAAGGTTGTGAATAGCTCCAGATACTCTTTCATTGGTGCAAAAGTAACTAAAAGAAGTTACTCCTCAGAGGAAAAGTGTCAAGTATCTGACAGTTAGAGATATAATGATAGTTTTGTTTTTTGTGTAAATTGCACTATATCAATTATTTGACACTTTTACTCTGAGGAACCGGTCTGGCGTGTTGAAAAAAAACAAATAAAAAATATCAGGAATAATTTTGTTGAAAAAAAAAAGAAACATATCTTTGCAGCCCGTTTCAGAAAATGAGACGCTGACAAGAAAGTTCTTTGATAGCATAGGTTTATAAAGAGTAACAAGGTAGAGGTTTTATAATAAACTTCGTCAAGACCTAAAATAATTTTTCGGTTTAAACTAGTTAGGACAAGCTAAACATTTAAAAAATTTTTACAATGAAGAGTTTGATCCTGGCTCAGGATGAACGCTAGCGGCAGGCTTAACACATGCAAGTCGAGGGG
>MKTA01000009.1 GCA_001897515.1 Bacteroidetes bacterium 41-46
TTTCTTGTCTTTTTCATATCACAAAATTAAGCATTTATTTTGGCTTAACCTGTTGTCCTAATTCTTGGGTATATTATAATAAATCCAGCTCTTTGATATCTTTCAATAAATGCTTGCCGTAGCGGTATTGATATAATGCCACCTGTAGTTTCTTCTTGTCCGGCTTTACAGGCGAAATCATTACGAAGTTCATTTTTAAGGTATCTTGCTCTATCATTGCGTTTTTGTCGTGGGTTTTCTGGTCTTCCCAAGTGCCGGAATTGGCATATAGGCAAGACTTGCCATTGAGATTGGTGTACGATTTAATCATCGGCATATGCGTGTGGCCGAAAACTACGATACGCACATTGGAAGTAGGATTCCGGAAGTATTGCACGTTTGCCTGTTCGTCGATAAATTCGGTTTTCAGACTGCCGACTATCGCTTTGTCAATGTCGGTCATAACGGTAACATTGTTGTATTTTTCACGTGCATCCCAATTGGCCTGAGTAAACAGGTCGTTGTACAGATTCATCCGGATTTTGTCGTCTGTCGGGCTGTTTTGAGGCAGAATATCATTAATGGAGTAAGTTTTTGTGAAATGCCCCACGTTTGTTTTGATAATCGGGTCGCTGAAATTGTCTTTCACGTAAATCACTTCTTCCATCACTTTTTTCCACAACGTATAGTAAATATATTTGCTGTTCTGTTCGGCATCGGCCGGATTGTTTAGCGTTGCGGCAGGGACTTTGGTAGCTGCCTCTGGCGTGGTTGGATCAGTAAACGAGTTGGCAGCTATACGTGCAAAGAAATAACCGGGAGGCAAGGTGGCACCCGGAGCTTCGCTTTCATTGGCACCCGGCGTAATGGCACAGAAGAAATCGTACCGGTGGCCATGCTCGATGGCTATCTGGGGATAACCGTCCGGGTGATAGCTGCCCACGCCAAACTTGTCGCCTGCATCGCGAGCCTGATTTACGCCCGGCATGGCGATATTGATATTTTCGGGCGTGAATCCCATATCGTGATTGCCCGGAATATACGTGAGTTTTATCTTCCCGTCTTTAATAATTCCGTTCAATACATTGAAAATCTCCTGATTCGCCGCTACTGTTTTTCTGACAAAATCGGCTTGCGAGCCGCCACCATAAGTATCCGTTCGCGTCGGGATGTACCACTCATCGAGCATATCGCCCCCAATAACCAGCTCCTTGATGGTGGCTGACGACCGCACTTCGTTAAGAAACTGCTCCAGCCGTTTCAGGTGTTTCACGTTCTCGGAGTACGATAAGTCGTTTCCGAGATGCAAGTCGCTTATTACGACAATCTTATTCCGTTCGTTGTTGTTGCTTTCGCTGGTGACGTCAAATGGATTAGTAACTGTTTCTTCGTCAGTTTTGCTACACGATACCAAGCTAAAGATCGATGCAACCAATAATAGTAAAAAATAGTTTTTTTTCATACAATAAAATATTAGCGATAAATAATTTCTTTTCAATTGTGCAAATGTATGTGGAATCGAAGTTTACCTTGTTGCATATTTACAAAACTACTGTTCCGTATTTACAGATTTTATTGTTTCGTTCTGCGAGTTGGGTGTAGATTGATTGATATACGGCATTCAATGGGCTGTAAAGTTTATGGTAGTAATATAAATAACTTAGGAATAATGGTATAATTTTTTGGATTTTGTATATTTCCTCTATAAATCCTTTTTTTCGGTATGAATAAACCCTTTTAGAGTTAGTTTACATTACTTTAGCCTAATAAATATACTAACGGAAG
>MKTA01000010.1 GCA_001897515.1 Bacteroidetes bacterium 41-46
ACACAGTTCAGAAAAGGCAATACACCTCCAAACAAAGGCAAAAAGTGGGATGAGTGCATGAGTAAAGAGATGCAGGAGAAAAGCAGAAAAACAACTTTCAAGAAAGGTCATACTCCGAAAAACCACAAGCCAGTAGGTTATCAGAGAATAACAGTTGACGGATATATTGAAGTCAAGACACAAGAGCCTAATGTTTTCAAGCTCAAACACAGATTAATCTGGGAGGAGCACAACGGACCAATCCCCAAAGGACACAATATCCAGTTCAAAGACAAAAACCCTCTTAACTGCACGATTGAAAACCTCTATATGATTAGCAGGAGTGAGCAGATGAGCGAGAATACAATCATGCGCTACCCTGAGAACCTCAGAACAGCGATAAAAAGAGTATCAAAAATTAAAAAACTAATAAATCAACAATGAGAAATATAACGATTGACGATTTGAATATGCACCTCTTTGAGACGATAGAGATGCTCAAAAATAATAAGGATAAAAAAGCCTCCGAGAATGAGAAGATAGACATTGACACCGCCAAGGTCATATCCGATTTATCAAAAAATGTAGTTGAGGGGTTCAAGGTAAAAGCACAAGTCTTGAACATCCTGAGCAAAGCCGACAATCCTAATGCAACAGAGCAGTTTTGTCAACTAATAGGGTTAGGAGGGAAAAAAGAACTGGCACAATGAAAGAAACCGATTTAACCATGACAAATATAGACATCATACAAGGCTTTAGAGAAAAACACCTGTTCATTTCAGACAAGGGAGTAAGCTCTGTTGTGTACCTTATGGACTGCATGGATGGTATGAAGCAAATGCCTGAAAATTATTTCTCGCTTGCAATAGTGGATCCTCCGTACGGAATAGGTCAAAATTGGACTAAAGATAAGCACGCAAAATTTTATGCTCACCGAAACGACTTTAACGACACAATACCGAATCAAGAGTATTTTAACCTTTTGTTTAATGTCTCTCTTAATCAAATAATTTGGGGGGCAAACTATTATTGGAACTTCCTTCCTCCTTCTAACAATCTAATTTTTTGGGATAAACAAAAAGATGCCGAGTTGCAACATGGTTCGGCCGGAGAAATCGCTTGGACTAACATAACGAAATTTCCTCTGATAAAAGTAACACTATCGTGGAATGGCTTTGCTACATGTGAGAAAAGCGATAAAGTCCACCCACATCAAAAACCCATTAAATTATATGAGTGGCTGATTTCCAAATACTTAATTAAGGGGGGGGGGGTATTTTAGACACCCATCTTGGAAGCGGCTCAAGCAGAATTGCAGCTCACAAGGCAGGGGTTCCTTTTATGGGATTTGAAAAAGATGAGAAATACTTTAAAGACTCAGTAAAAAGATTTGAAACATATACATCACAACTAAGATTATTTTAACACAAACACAACTATGAACACAAAAGAAGTACAAACAATTGATTTAGCTCCTCTATACAAAGCGCTAAAAGAGTGTGGATTTGAGGACAAACTATCCGAATGTAGAGAGCCTGAATTTGCTTACCATGAAATGAAAATGTACCACGGAACAGTTAAGGCGTCTTTAGCAATACGTCATAACGGTATGGTTATACTGGAAGTTGAAATAGGGGAGAAAATTAAAGGGGCGTCGTTAATCCAAGACAGTGTTATTGCCTCAATCACCCGCAGGGACCTAGTGAGGATGATCACCAAGACCGCAAACCAAGTGATTGACGCCACTCGCAATGCTATCAACGGAGAGCTAGAGCACAGGTTGAGTATTCAGTCGCTACGAAAGACTGATTCAACAAACTGGAAAGGAAGATAGGCAGAAATAAACGAGGAGGGGGATATGGGAACGAGAGCGACTTTGAAAGCATTACAGAAGTACAGGAATAAAATACCTAAAGATGTTTATCGTAATCTCAGAATGGCAGTATTAGAAGCCGACTATGCGTATGAAGGTCCGTTTTACACCTTTAATCCAATAACAAGCGTAGCGGCCTTCAGGGCACTGAATAGGCTAGTCACAAAATACTTTGGATTTGAAGATGGAGTGATAATAAAAAAGGGTAGAAAAGGCCCAATAGTAGATGCTAAGACAATACTTATTTACGAAACATGGCAAAGGGGGGTATTTCAGTCTTTATTTGGTATTGCGGAAATGTTTGAGGGGTTTAACCATGTCGCCGTACTTTATCACCTTGACAGATACAAGGCATTTATTGAAAACGATAAAAGGTTTAGAGCAGATGCAATTAAAATAACACAACTAATTAACAAGTACTATGAAAAAACAGCAAAAAAAGAACAACTGGTTAGAGACAATGTCTTTGAAACTCAGAATGAACAAGATTATGAGACGCACCCTGAAGAGGTTCAGGATAAGCAAGAAGCAATTAACGAGCAGATTTCGCAATAATAAGACAATAGAGTATGCGCGCTATGAATTTGTCCTTGACTGCTATCTGGGAGAGATCCCCGCTGAGCTTGTTGCAAAGAGGTTGAACATCTGTAAGAAGTATCACGGAGAGATACTTCGTTGGGCTGTTCGTTCATCAGATTGGTATAAGGAACTACTTATAAAAACCCGATGAAAAAATACAAGTATATAATAGGCATAGACCCGGATGCAAAGGCTTCCGGGGTTGCTAACCTTGATGTTGAGGGCAGGAAGCTCATCCGATGTGAAGTAATGAAATTCCCGGAGCTGATAAACTACGTAACAAGAGAGTACTCATATGCTAGCACAGTGGGTGTTCCTTTAATCGTTATTGTAGAGGCTTCTTGGTTAAAAGAGAGCGCATCCGGAAATTCCTATAATTGGCACATTAAAGAGAGGGACTCAAAAAGGGTCGCTGCTGCAAAAGGAGCCGGAGTAGCAAGGAACCAGGAAACAGGCAGAAAGATAGTTGAGATGCTCAAATATCACGGTGTTGAAGTAGTGGAGATATACCCTTTACGCAAGTGTTGGAACGGGCCTGATGGCAAGATTACGCAAGGCGAGATTGAGCAGTTCATACCTGAATTCCCTAAAAAAAGCAATCAGGAGACAAGGGATTCTGCTCTATTAGCGTGGAATTACGCTGAATTTCCAATAAGGATTAAAGTACAACCAAAACTGAAATAGAATGAAGAACTATAACGGAAAAGCTATATATCAGCCTGCAGGCAGAGCTGCGGAATACGCAAAATGGGCTTGTAATTTTTATGTTGGCTGCTCAAATGGATGTACTTACTGCTATTTGAAAAAAGGCAGGGGGGCGAAGATCCTGGGGGGTGATAAGCCGACATTGAAGAAGTGTTTTAAGGACGAAACTCATGCCCTTGAAGTGTTTGAAAAAGAGTTGAAAGCTAATCTTCCGGAACTGCAAGAAAAGGGGTTGTTTTTCAGCTTTTCAACAGATCCGATGTTGCCGGAGACAATAGGACTTACCGAATACGCTATTGATATGGCAACAGACTTTCGTGTTCCCGTTAAAATATTAACCAAGCGAGCAGACTGGATAGATTACCTATTACCAAGATTGCCGATAAATATGCATAATATGTACGCTTTTGGCTTCACCCTTACCGGCCATGACGAAATTGAACCGGGAGCAAACACCAACCAGGAGCGAATTGAAGCCATGTGGAAACTTCACAAAGCTGGATTTAAAACCTTTGCTTCCATTGAGCCGATAATTGACCTCGGGAGCAGTTACAAAATGATTCAGCAAACAATTGAGTTCTGCGACCTCTACAAAGTGGGAATAGAAAGCGGTAAAAAATACTGTCAATTGGACTTAGACGAATTTATTAGTAACACTTTTCTTGTAGGTGCGTATGAGTCGGATTCAAAATTTTACTTCAAAGATTCACTTTTGAAAGCTGCCAATATTGAGCGTTCTGAGCTTCCTGCGAATTGCGTAACAAGAGACTATAATATTTTTAAACAACAATAACAAGCAATGAAAAATTTTAAAGAAAGACAGTATAGAATCCTAAAGACGGGGATTAATCAGAACTTATATCAACCACAGGTAAAGGTATTATGGTTTTGGATGAATATTGACAGTGTTCACACTTCTCATGGAAGAGCTCAAAAGGGTATCAATATCCACAATGCAAAAAGGAAAAAAGCCTTTGCAGAAACCTCGGACGATTGTCCGCAATCAGATTATCAGGGAAAAAGCAAAAGACAAGTTGAGTCCTCTGCAAAAATTGGAGCTATAAGCCTGGTTATCGTGGGAGGGTTGTTGCTTGGAATGGTCATTAGGGTAGTAATAAGATTGATGAATTAATAACACTATAAAACAATGGAAGAGAAACTAACTATTTTGATTGAAAAGCTGGCCGACCAATTAGGAGAGACAACAGAGGCAACTTGGGGAATCCTAGTTGCGCAGGCGAAGATAGCTGCAATAACAAATTTTGTTGCAGGAGGAGTATTCATTTTACTAGCAATCGTTAGTATATGGCTTGGATATATTGTTCGGAGAGCGGAGAAGGCAGATAATGATACAGTGAAGAGCGGAATTGGTATTGGGATTTTACTTGCATTAACTTTCCTCGCTCTTTCACTTGCTTTTATTATTCCCGCAATTACAGCAACATTTAATCCTGAATATTGGGCCTTGTCTAAGCTGATTGGCTTGGACTGATTAAAAAATCACTTTAAAGAATATTCTTATAAATAAAAACCGACATGGAATACTATAAACTATACATAGACCTTGGATTTAAGAGAGAGGACTTTGACGACAAGGTTGAGTTCAATCAGACTGGATACTATGGATTTTGCCTAACAAAGAAAGTTAATGAGTGAACGAGCATCAGTGTGTGCTCAGGGGAGCTTGATAAACCAAAGCTATTGGTTAAAAAGAGCGATACAGATTTTTGTCATTATGTCAACACCACTCCCGAGGCTGTAATGGACTTGCTAAACGGAGAGTCAGGAGAGTGTTTATCATTACAGGACTTCATCATATCTGCATCAGCAAAAGGTGTTCTCTTGGTTCCTGAAGAAGCTATACCTAATGATATGACGATTGAAGATTTTGCTGAGGAATGGGTGAAATACAATGGTGTAATCAAGGTAAAAACCAAGAAAGGCATCCAACTACCTAAGCAGATAGTTGCAAACTCAACAAATCTAGGTATAAACGATATGATAAACCTGCAGATAAAACTCAGGCAGAGCATCAAAGGATTAGGAGAATGGCTAATTAGTTGCCTGTTTAAAAACCCACAATAGTTGAAGTGAGTTACAAATTTTCAAAATATATAACCAATGGGAGAATTAGAAAAAGCATTAAAGCAGTTGTGTAATGAAGAACAACAACTTGGGATTAATAAACAAGATAGATTTCATAATTCCAAAGAAGGTAAAAAACGGTATGAATCAGTTTTTCAAGATCTTCAGCCATGCAAAGATGTGAAAGCTGACGAAACTGTTAAAGAATTAACTCCAAAACATCTACAATACAGTCTCGCAATGGCTGATGTATGCATAAGTGAAGAAGTTGCTGATTTAACCCTTAGAATCCTTGATAGACTGGGAGAGCGAGGGGGTGATTTCTCCCTGAAGGATGCTTGTGAAATCAGGGCTAAGTGGGATGAGGATTGCAGGGTTACAAATGAAATATTAGCACAAAAACAACCAAATAAATAACATTATGAAACCAGTAGAATTTAAACACCAAAACATTGTATTCGCAAAAGACCAACCCGAATACCAACCATTACCAGCACTTAGGATTGACAGCCCAACAGGTGAAGTGGTGAGTTGTTGGAAATTATCGTTTAAAGAACGTGTTAAAATCATATTTACAGGTCGCATTTGGTTATCGCTTATGAGTTTTAACAAACCACTTACACCAAGTTATTTAGCTGTAAACAGAAAAGAAGTTTACTCACATCCAGATGATGAAAAAACAGTATTAAACCGAGTTAAAAAGTTTTTCGCTGATTGGAAATACATATACCAAAATGACCCAGTTAAAAAGTGTGAACTTTACAAAAATGAAGGGTGTTCGCATGTTGATGGAATGCTTTGTGATTTTCCAAACTGTTCAATGAACAATGATTATATCAAAGAACGGTCGCTCTCTTAGCATGAACCATAACTTACTTATATCCATAAAACACAAAACACAAAACAATATATTTATTATGGAAGCAGAAGAAATTGAAAAAGCAGCAAGAAGCGCTAATCCGTATAAAGTATCGGAAAGTGTTGGAAATTGTCTGTCCTTTAATAATGGACTTAAAGCGGGTGCTGAATTTGTGGATAAAATTTGGCAAGAAAAGACAAGGTGGATTCCAGTTGAGGAAAGATTGCCTGCTTTTGGAGGGAAAGAAAGGACTATACTGGTAAAGACGAGTGATAATTTATACTCATTTCTTTGGATAATACAAGAAGTATCCTTATCTGACTTTGAATGTCAAGGCTATACCCATTGGAAAGAAATTGAATTATGAGTAAGCCAATCCAAATCCATAAGTTTGAACAACCCATTTACCCTTATACAATATGGGTTGCGATTAATAAAACACCGCAATTCATATCGGAGACATTCACTGAGGAAGATAAGAGTGAAATCGTGTTTACAGAAGAGGATAATCACAAAGCCCATGCGTTTACCATGACTGTAATGAGTAAGGATAAGAAAGAATACGGCACTTTGCTATATTTCAGAAGCAAAAGCAGTATGACAAGTAAGGTTATCGCACATGAATCTGTTCATGCAGCAAAAAACCTCTTTAAGCACATTGGAGCCGATATAGCCCCACATGAACCATTTGAATATATTGTTGGATGGATCGCCGAATGTTGCGATGAAGTAAGAAAGTGGAAAAATAAAACAAAAGTATCTAGTGATTAACTAAAGAGCAAGGGCGGCCGTAATGGTTGTTTGGTTTTGTGAAGAGGTTTAACCAGGTCGCCTTTGTTTTTGATAAATGAACAATAATACTAATGAAACAGAAAATTCAAAAACTAATTGAGACAATTCAAAGCCACATATACTTATATGATTGGCTCAAACCTATTGTATGCAGGTTCTTTGGCCACGATGTTATGGCAAGATACATGGTTTACCAGCAAGAGAAAATAATCAAGAATCACGACAAAACACATGTCAAGCTGATAAAGCACAGGTACGACCCGTATTTCGTGTATTCGTGTAAGAGATGTAGTAAGAAGCTAGGATCAAAGAAGCTTGCAAGACAACTAACCAGGGAGCAGGCTGAGAAATTCAGCAGAGAAAAATTACAACAAATTAAGGCATACAAAGAGTACAGGAAAGACATGGCTAAGTAGGGTCCTGCTCCCCTCCATCAAACCTAATAACCCCGTTCCAGACGAATCTATTATAAAATTCCGGAAACGAAACTAAACCCGACAAGTGATTGTTAAGCCAAAAGCGATACAACTCCTGCCGGGTTATTTCTTTAATCTTTCCATCGGGGCCAATAACCATACTACAATGGTTTTTTAAACCTTAAATAAAGCCTGATGATAAAATACACTACCTGAGCAATAAAAATACCCAGTAACCACCAACACCATTTAGGGACAACCTCCCTTACAATCGTGTCCCCCTTAACCGGGTAAGGTCTATCAACACTATCAATCTGCCTAATGATTTTATCCTTGTATATAATCTTAAAAGGAATATTTTGTTTTTTCTCTTCTAGGGAATGGTTTAAATACCCCGCAGAATCAACAGAAGCAGTTGTTTTTGCCCACTTATTCTCTAAGACAGATGTTGTGTCCTTTACTCTGTTGTGTTGAATATTGCCCTCAATAGGCACGTAAATAGTCGTGTCTCTTAAAACCTCCTTTTCAATATACTCAGTCCTGACTTTCTCAATCAATTTTGGACTACATCCGGCTAGTAGCAAAATGCCTATGGTTATAAATAATATCTTTCTCATTTTATATCAATTTTACTCGTAGGGTCAAGATATTTAAACTGATAGCACACGCCATTTTTCCAGTACCCACCTGTTCCGTAGCTAAAGTGAAGATGAGGGCCTGTGGATCTCCCGGTATTTCCACTTTTTGCAATTAGATGGCCCTTTTTTACAACCATCCCGGGCCTTACCAATATCTCCCCAAGATGACAGAATCCAAATCTGTCATTGGTTGCAGCCTCTCTTAAAATTATTGTCTTCCCCCCTATTTCGTGGTCATAAGTTTGTGCGACAACACAATCTCCGGGAGAAAAGACAGGTGTCCCAATAGGACACGCAATATCAACTCCATTGTGAAAAGACCCCTTCTCTTTTGTTACAGGATGGATCCTGTTGCCAAACTTGCTTGTAATTCTCCCCTCGCAAACTTTCATAATAAAATTATTAAATAGGGGCCTATGTTCAACAGACCCCTATTGTTCAATTATCAATTATTCCCAAGTGGCTGTTGCAAGGGCGGCTCTTTCCCATACGTTGTCAGCAACGCAATGGTAGATAAACCCGCCACCAATAACAATCTGTCCTGCTTTGCCAGTCGCTGTCGCGGATGCCGGCACAGCGGTTGCGATGTCAGATTTCTTTGCAAGCTCTGTTTGCATCAGGGATAGGTCTGGAAACTCTCTTCCAGTAGGTTCCGCGGGAATCTCGGACACTTTGTTAAGAGCGTCCTCTTTTTTGGTAAGCTCTGATTGCATTAAAACTAAATCAGGGAATTCTTTACCGGTTGGCTCTGTAGGGATTTCCGATACCTTATTCGCGGCATCTTCTTTTTTGCCAAGTTCTGTTTGCACGAGAGCGAGGTCAGGGAATTCATCTCCTGTTGGTTCGGCCGGTATCTCTGAAACTTTATTTGCAACATCCTCTTTGTCTGCCATAGCTCCTGTGAATGTCGCAACAAAATCAGTTGCCGGTTTCTGTAGGAAAGCAAGGAATTCAGCCTGCGTGCCGTCTGGATTATCTTCAAGCCACATCTCAAACGGGCTCAGAGGAACCTGCTTGAGGTCAAGATTAAACGATATGGCTCCCACTCCCATATTTAGAACCATTTGGCCCGGGTCGTCAAGTTCTTCAACAGGAAGAGCAAATTTTGGATCTACACAAACCAAGTCGGTGTTTCTTCCAATCTTAGTAGTACCATCCTTTCTCATATAAACAAGAACAGGACAAACTGTTGTGATTAATTTCTCAGACTTGGCTTCAGGTAAAAATAGTCTGAAAGTGTACTCGTCTATGGCCTCAATGACAGGAACCTGACCCTGTATTGTTGCCTGAATGTCGTATCCTGTTATCGCTTGTCTGACAGCAGGGGCTTCAACTGTTGGGGTTGCAAAAACAATATTTAAGCTCTCCCCTCTAAAAAAATACTTGCTCATCTTTTTTGGTTTTTAAATGTATGTATTATGATTCCTTTCGCAAAGGCTTGAATGTTCCCAGTTTTGGTTTCCTTACTTTGCACTCCTTGTCTAGGCATAGATTCTCCTCAGCATATTCAGCACGATTCATTGTTTGACTCAATTTATCTTTCATTTGCCTTATCTGGTCTTTCATGTCAGTCAGAGCATCGTCATACTCCTCCATTTTCGCCCGTAGCTCATCATTGATCTTTGAAAGGGCTATGTTTCTTTGTTCGGAAGCTGTTAGCTGTTCACCCTGTAAGTTAAGTAGGGTACGTATATTCTCAAGATTCAGCCCATCAACTTTAGCCTCCTCTTGGTCTGCCTCTGCCGATGCTTTGTTGGCCTCTGCCCTCATCTTCTTCCTCATAGAACGAAGCGAAAAGTATTGAAAGATTGTAGTCCCTGCGAATAACGAGGAAGCTATGGTTGAGATAATTGTTAATATTGATGTTTCCATGGCGGCAGTAGAATTAAGTGCCCGCCCTTACTTAACAGGCACTGGTTTATATTACTTTTTCTTACTCTTAGCCTCCTTGGGCTCTTTCTCTTTTGTTTCAACAAAAAACGCTTCTGTCAGCAACTCATACTCCTCAATG
>MKTA01000011.1 GCA_001897515.1 Bacteroidetes bacterium 41-46
ATAAATGAGAATTTAGCTGTGTAAATCATCCTTTAATTGGTTCTCAATTTCCTCTATTGAAGGTAATGTACCTTTGAAATCGGCAGGATATAATTTTGTTAATTCATACTCAGAAATGCCAATTGGCTGACTGCTTGACTCCAAAGCATATTGTGCCAGCACATTGTCTTTTGTTTTGCATACAAGCAAACCAATAGTAGGATTATCTTCCGGACGTTTCAAAATATGATTGACGGCAGCAACATAAGTTCCTAATTGCCCTACATTATCAGAATCTAATTCGGTAGTCTTGATTTCGATTACCACATAACATCTTAAATTCAAGTTATAGAAAAGCATATCCAGAAACTTTTCCGTACGCCCTATCTGTAACCGGTATTCGCGTCCGACGAAAGCAAATCCGGTACCCAGTTCGAGTAAAAATTTTGTTACATTCCTGATTAATGCTTCTTTCAATTCCTTTTCTTTATAGTTCTCCGTAAGTGTCAAGAAATCGAAATTATACGGATCTTTTGTCATCTCTTGTGCTAAATCACTTTGTAGAGTCGGTAAGGCGTTTTTGAAGTTAGAAATAGCCTTGCCTTGGCGTTCGTATAAGTCGGTATCGAGAAAATTCAGTAGTACAGAGCGCGACCAATTGTTTTGAATTGTTTTTTGAACATAGAAATAGGCTTTTTCAGGATTATCGTAGCACTTGTCAATAATAAACCTGTGGTGTCCCCAGGGAATGGAAAATAAATCGCCCACAACTTGTGGGAAAATTTCATTTTCTGCGTCGTTTAATTTTCCCACAGCCTGTGGGAAAATTGTATCTAAATGAGAATAAAGCAAATAGAATCTTTTTATGTAATTCATATTGGTAAAAGAAAATCCTTTTACTCCCGGGAGTTTATCTTGTAAATCCTGACTTATATTTTGGAGAATCTTATCTCCCCATTTACTTTCCGCATTTAATTCTATAATATCTCTGCCGAGCGACCAGTAAAAGTGGAGCATTTCGGAGTTTACCCTTACCGAAGCACGCAGTTGACTTATCCTGAACCTTTCGCTGAGTTCAGAAATCCATTGTTTATATTCTTTGTCTATTTTTATCAGTTTGCTCATAATACTTACGAATTTAGCGGTTGAAATCACTAATTTTTAGCTCGCCGGACATCAGTTTGGGTAAAAGTGTGTCACGTAATTTGGATAATTTTCGGTTTTCGATACTATTTGATATATAAGAATTATAGATCGGAGTAAATATTTCATCTAATTTTATCAAAGTTGAGGTAGATGGAATAAATACTTTTGATCGCTCTAAATCAGATCGCTTTATATGTCCCATTGTGACTGCTTTATCTTTTGCTATTCGAATAAAATTATCCAAATGAACACAAGTCCAAAAATATACGAACCATGGAGGGTATTTATCAGTTGTCACCTTGAATAAATGTTGGTTTAAACCACATTTTCCTCCAGTCCAGATATCTACTAACAATGTTCCCGACCAAGAGAATATAATATCACCATCATGTACGATATAATCAGTCTTAATATTTGGAGAACATCGGTCACTTGCTTGGTCACATGCCTTTTGTCCAAGTTCTTTTATCTTTAGAACAGGGATTCCGGCTTCCCTTTCTTGTGGCCTGTATTTTTGCATTGCTAAACCATTTGTATATCGTGCTATATCTGTCAAAAAAAAGTCACCACAAATGCCTGTGAATGAGCTGTTCTTAGCGATATGAAAATTAAATAATTCAAACATAACAGCATGTAAA
>MKTA01000012.1 GCA_001897515.1 Bacteroidetes bacterium 41-46
CTTTGATTTCTAGCAGGTTTTTCTTTTCTTTGAATTTCAGTTGTTTTTCACACGACAAAAAGACTGGATTCATTCAGCCAGCCTTGCTATTTCAAGTTGGTTTTACTGATATACTTCTTTTACTCGTGCATAATAAATTCTCAGAAATTTATTGAGTCCTGCTATTTTTGCTAGCTTCTTGGATTTGCCTTCGGATTCCTTTTTTAAGATATAATAATAAACTGAGCTGTCCTCTGGAGCGCTGTGAGTCTTCAAAACCCGCATTACTTCATAACCGATTTTCCTTAGCGTTGAAGAACCTCGCTTACTAATCTTACGGTTTGTTCCCGTGAATTGCCCCGATTGATAAGGTGGGGCATCTATTCCTGCATAAGCGATCAGGGCTTTGCCGCTATGAAACCTTCGTACATCTCCAATTTCTGCGATTAATTTTGGTGCTAAGACATCTCCAACACCGCCCATAGCCCTTACTACAGGATATTCAGGCAACTTCTTGGCGAGTTCTTTCATCCGTGTTAAAATAGTTTTTAAGGTCGTATTGACTTGTTTCAATACATTAACCGACTGTTGAATCATGATCTGTGTGGATTCCATTTCAGCAGGCAACGTAGGGATACCATCATGTGCCAAGGAATAAATCTTGACGGCTTTATTTTGGCTTTGATGGTATCCTTTTTCTTTTGCCCATGCAGCATAACCTGCTATGAAATCTTCTTCTGTCAGTCTAGTGATATTATCGAAATGCCAGTATACCTCTACAAAATCTGATAATTTATCTTTTCCACTTGAATCTTGCCATCCTTTCAATAAGTTTTTAATGCCTGGCATTGTATAATCGAGCAAATGTGTCAATGACTGCACACTCTCAATTCTCATTCTCATATAGTGAGAATACTGTCTGCCTAATATTTTGAGTTCCTGATAAATACTTTCAGCTACCTCGTAATTCTTAAGTCGAAACCAGCAATCAATGCCATAGTTTGCTATTGCAATAGAATCTCTTTTATCTGTTTTCACAGATCTCAGTCCACGACTTCTGTACTGTTTCATTTCAAATGGGTTGACCACAGCCACGAAAAGTTCTCGTTCCTGCAGGAAGCTAAGAACAGGAAGATGATAGATCCCTGTTGCTTCAATCACTACCTTAACCTCTTCATTAAATTTCAAAAGCATAGACGATAATTCTGATAATCCCTTATCTGTATGTTCCATTTCGAACGGTAAGCAAATTACTTCACCATACGGCTTTACCATGCAAACAGTACTCTTTCCTTTTGAAATATCAATGCCTACACTTATCATTGGTGCCATTCCTCCCTGATCTATTTTGTGTAATTGTTACCATCCGCACTTATTACAATTCATTTTAGTTCGTTACACGAAAGCTCCTATGAGTTTCAACCTGCTTAATCGAATACTTATAATAAGGGGTGGTTGACGGTTTTTATGACGGATGTATAAACCCAAAAAGAGCTACGCCAGACCAACTACTCCCTTAATTATAAAAAAATAAGTGCAAATGTTTTAGCACTATTAATGTGCCTAACACTTACACTTTTATGGTAC
>MKTA01000013.1 GCA_001897515.1 Bacteroidetes bacterium 41-46
CTTGTCGTTTCTCTTTACAAATTTATTGAAATTTGTCTAAAGAGACACTGTCCTACTCAGAGGGGGTCCGACAATATTTATTTGGCCGTTATACTCCAGATCGGCAAAACCCTTTTCGTGGCCGGAGAGAAATGCCAGTGGGTGAAGTTCCCTCTCTTTGACGGAGAGAATTCTGTTCCCTCTGTGGAATACCAGGCTCATCATTCCTGTAGGCAAGGTGCGGACTATGGCTGGTGAAGTGACATCTGTCTTCAGCAGCCAGTAGTTCTTTATGTAGGGGGCAAGATGCGGGGAGGGTTTGATGATTAGGAATTCTTCCATTTAATTGAGAACAAAATATCTCCTCAAAGTTATGGATTTTGTTGTTAGTGCAAATTGTATAAATGGGACATTTATGATTCAAACCTCCAGATAGTCATAGTTCATCTCCCTCAGAAACTGCTTTGTGGTGGCGCTGGAGAGTCGGCCCATAATTTTGTCAATCTCCTCCTCGTTGGTGGGGTTGTCGGCAATGAAAAGTCTCATATTTTCCCTTGTGTCGTTAAGGCCTATAGTGTCTGCAATTTTGTAGCGCAGGTCTGTGTGTTTAAGCACCAGCTGTGCATTCTCCCAGTTGCCTGTTCCTCCGTTCTCCTCAATCTCCCACTGAATTGTAAGCAGATCAAAAAGCCACTCCCGTATAAGTTCATTTGTGTCCATAACTTGTCGTTTTTTAATTATGGTTCAAAGTTAGGGTGGGGGATTGACAGGTTTTGACAATTTGGAAAAGGTGCTTCGCAGGTTTAGCCGTTCGGCAGAAAAATGGGTTGCTACTGCTGTGGGCCACCCCAGGGGTAAAGTGTCAAATGCTACGTATACAATACTTTACAAAAATATTAAACATTGCATAATAGTTTATTTATCAATGATTTGACACTTTACCCCTGAGGTAACTCTTTATTTTTAGTGCAAATAAAAAAGGCATTTTCCAGGTTTTATAATTCAGCTGAAAATCCCACCCACGCCTGCTTTTGTGCTGATTAATATAGTGATTTTGAAAATAACAATTGCAGGTAAATAAGATGATATTATCTTTTTATTCTGATAGTGCCCGTAATGACAAGTACTTTATCTGCACTTTAAAACGGTTGACAGGCTCGGAGAAATCCGGGCATTTTTTTTCTTTAAGTATGTTAGAAATTATTGGCATATGTAATTGGGTTGATATACTACCCAGTTAAAATTGGATTTTGAGTTGGGTAGTGCAGCTATCCAACTCTAGTTAATAATTAAGTTTATCTTGCGTCCAAGACCATACTCAATAAGTTTGTATAAAGTTGATAACTGAATATCACTGTGCCCATTTTCAATTCTTGATATAAAGCTTTTTTTTGCTCCAATTTTTTCTGCAAGTTGTTCTTGTGTAAGATTTGCTAGTTTTCTCTCTTCCTTTATAATGACTCCTATTGCAAATGCCTTTGCTTTTATTTCAAATTCAGTACGGCTTTTGCTACCAATTTTACCATACTCATTGTCTAGGTGCTGAGAGAAAGACTTTATGTTTTTATTGGTATTCATTTTGTATTTTTTTCGTTAAAGTATTCATCCAATATTTGTTTTGCTTTTTCTAATTCGTTATTTGGTGTCCTTTGTGATTTCTTTTGGAATCCGTTAAAAAGAACTAACAAACGACCTGTGTCAAAGCAGCAAAAAACTCTGTAAATATTACTGCCATATTCAATCCGTACCTCAAAAAGACCATTCGCATTTTCTATGCTTTTGAAAAATTTGCTGGGAATGTGTTCGGTTACTGATATCATATAAAGAACATAATCTACTTTTTTCCTCACTTTCCTAGGTAACCTTTCGTAGAAAAGTTCAAAGTGGTTCTTATAAAATATGATTTCTCTAACTATCTCCATTGCAAAGTTAACTAATAATGGTACAAAACAAAATAATTTAACCACTAAAACTATAGAATAATACTAATTCTATATAGCTTATGATTTAATATTTACTTAATTATAGAAGATATTTATACGATAATATAAATTATGGAGCAAAGTAAAAGGTGCTTCGCAGGTTTAGCCGTTCGGCAGAAGAATGTGTTGCTGGTGTGGGTGGGACGAACGTCTATTGTCTTTATTATGAGGTAGGTGTAAAATATAAAACATTGATATTTAAGAATATATGTTTTGAATTAGTCTGTAATTCAACCCCATGGAGGTTCGTCCCACCCACGCCTGTGAATTTTGGATTTGGGAGAGTGACTTGTCGGTAGTAGTTCCGGCGCGCCAGGTGCAGGGCGCCGGGTGTCGCTCTTGCTCGGGAGTGCTGAAGCTGCAGCCGCGGTTGTAGCAGCAGCCTCAGCCGCGGGTCTGCGACCCGCTAAAATCCAGCGACCCCGATGCCTTTCCAAGCTAGCTTGGTCGTCATCGGGGTCACTGTCTTTATTTTCGCGCTCTGCGCGAAAGGCTTAGCTTTGTACGAAGGGCTTTGCTATCGCACTCCGCTTGCTTATTCGCTTACTTTACCTCCTCAAAGTCCGCATCTGTTACCTCTTGGTCGCCTCCTTTGGTGCTTCCTGCGCCTGGGCCGGGGCCTTGCTGGTCGGCGCCGGGTTGTGGGCCGGATTGGGCGGCTTTGGCCATCTCTTCTGAGGCGGCGTGCCATGCGGTGTTCATCTCTTCGGTAGCTTTGTCAATGGCTTCAAGGTTCTGAGATTTGTGTGCCTCTTTGAGGTTGTTGAGGGCGGTCTCGATGGCGGCTCTTTTGTCGGCCGATATCTTGTCGCCGTACTCCTTGAGGTTCTTTTCGGACTGGAATACCATTGCGTCGGCTGCGTTGATCTTGTCCACGCGCTCTCTCTCGGCCTTGTCGGCAGCTTCGTTGGCTTTTGCCTCGTCGCGCATGCGCTGGATTTCTGCATCGGTAAGGCCTGATGAAGCCTCAATGCGGATCTTCTGCTCTTTGCCGGTTCCTTTGTCTTTTGCCGATACGTGGAGGATTCCGTTTGCGTCTATGTCAAATGTCACCTCAATCTGCGGAACGCCTCTTGGTGCGGGTGCGATACCGTCAAGGTGGAATCGGCCTATGGTCTTGTTGTCTTTGGCCATTGGTCTCTCGCCTTGTAGAACATGGATCTCTACGGATGGCTGGTTGTCGCTGGCGGTGCTGAATACCTCGGATTTGCGGGTAGGGATGGTGGTGTTTGACTCTATGAGTTTGGTCATCACGGATCCGTAGGTCTCAATACCGAGTGAAAGTGGTGTAACGTCCAGAAGAAGAACGTCTTTAACGTCGCCTGAAAGTACTCCGCCCTGGATGGCCGCGCCTACTGCCACAACTTCGTCCGGGTTAACTCCTTTGCTTGGTGCTTTGCCGAAGAATTTCTCTACAATCTGCTGGATGGCAGGGATTCTGGTTGAACCTCCTACCAGAAGTACTTCGTCAATATCTGATGCTGACAGGTTTGCGTCGCTGAGGGCTTTGCGGCATGGCTCTACTGTTCTCTGGATGAGTGAGTCGCAAAGTTGTTCAAATTTTGCTCTTGTAAGTGTTTTTACAAGGTGTTTTGGAACGCCGTCAACGGGCATAATGTACGGAAGGTTGATCTCAGTTGAGGTCTGGCTTGATAGTTCAATCTTTGCCTTTTCGGCTGCCTCTTTGAGTCTTTGAAGTGCCATAGGGTCTTTGCGAAGGTCAAGACCGCTGTTTTCGCTCTTGAATTCCTCTGCCAGCCAGTCAATTACCATCTGGTCAAAGTCGTCTCCGCCAAGGTGTGTGTCACCGTTAGTAGATTTAACCTCAAATACGCCGTCACCCAATTCCAGAATTGAGATATCAAATGTTCCGCCTCCAAGGTCAAATACTGCCACCTTCATATCCTTGTGCATCTTATCAAGTCCGTATGCAAGGGCTGCTGCGGTAGGTTCGTTGATTATTCTTTTTACTTTAAGACCGGCGATTTCGCCTGCCTCTTTTGTGGCTTGTCTCTGTGAGTCGCTGAAGTAAGCGGGAACGGTGATAACTGCCTCTGTAACCTCTTGTCCAAGATAGTCTTCTGCCGTCTTCTTCATCTTCTGAAGTACAATTGCCGATATCTCCTGTGGTGTATAGAGTCTTCCGTCTATGTTTACGCGAGGGGTGTTGTTATCCCCTTTTTCAACTTTATACGGAACTCTGCCTACCTCTTGTGATACGCGGTCAAAGGTCTCGCCCATAAATCTCTTGATGGAGAAAATTGTCTTAGTAGGATTTGTAATGGCTTGTCTCTTTGCAGGGTCGCCGATTTTTCTCTCGCCGTTCTCTGCAAATGCAACTATTGATGGTGTTGTCCTTTTACCTTCGCTGTTGATTATTACTGCGGGCTCATTTCCCTCCATCACTGCTACGCAGGAGTTGGTTGTGCCCAGGTCTATACCGATTATTTTTCCCATTTTATATTGATTTTTTAATTGTTTGCTTTGTTGAGTGGTTTTTCCCCTGAGGGTCTGCCTCAATACTTCTAACATTGTGCCAATACAGAAAAACTGACAAGGTGTCAGAGGGGTTTGCTGATTCTGTAATTATTTGGCTAGATTTGCACATCTGAAATTGATAGAAATGAGTGAAAATATTGTGTCGGGTGCGGGCAAAACTGCGCCGAAAAACTCGGCCGGGTGGTTGAAAAATTCAACAGAGTGGCTGGATATACTATTTGAGGACAACCACATAATTATTGTAAACAAGAGGCCGGGTGAGATAGTGCAGGGTGATAAGACAGGTGATGTTCCGTTGAGCGAGATTGTGGCGGGGTTTATAGCGCGCCGGGATGCAAAGCCGGGCGCGGCGTTTATTGGTGTGCCTCACAGACTGGACCGTCCTGTGAGCGGAATAGCAATCTTTGCCAAGACATCAAAAGCGCTGGAGCGTCTGAATGAGATGTTCAGGGAGGGGTCAATTGAGAAAAAATATTGGGCAATAACGGCGAGCCGGCCTGAGAAGGAGGCGGGCGAGCTACGCCACTACCTCTACCGCAATGAACAGCAGAACAAATCATACGCATACGAACGTGAGCGCAACGGCTCTAAAGAGGCCCGTCTTAACTATAAACTCATTGCCAAAGGCGACCGTTATAATCTTATTGAGGTAGAACTTCTCACGGGTCGTCACCACCAGATCCGCTGCCAGCTTGCCGCCATCGGCTGTCCTATCAAGGGCGACCTTAAATATGGTTCACCCCGTTCAAACCGTGACGGCAGCATTTCGCTACACTCACGCAGTGTAAAATTCACACATCCCGTAAAGAAAACCGAAATCTTTATCACTGCTCCACCACCAAAAGATCCGCTGTGGGATTATTTTGTCAGGGCTTGCCACCCTCATGATTAGTACTTCAAATTATCTGTCTCTTCGCCACGGAGTTCCATATCACGGATTTGGGTTGATGAGATATCCAGGTATGGTGCGTCAATGAGTTTGACACCGTAATGGGTGCAGAGATTAGCTGTGTTGTCATGGGCTTGTATGGTACAGGCGTGGAGGTTTGCTCCGTCTGATACCTGGCGTCGCGGGTAAACCCACACTTCAAATTCATCCAGAAGAGTGCGCCACAAGTGCCACTTCTCAATAATTTCCAGGTTATCTGAACCAATTACAAGGATGTGTTCTACTCCAGGTTCTGATTCGCGGAATTTTCTCAATGTATTGATTGTGTAAAGTGGCTCCTGCATTGAGAATTCAATATCTGAAACCTCAATCTTTTTCCCTCTGTTTTTTAATTCAGGTTCCTCTGAAAGTCTTATGGCTGCTTCACGCACGTGCTCAAGCCTCTCTTTAAGTGTTACATTTGATGTCCTCTCTTTGAGTGGATTTTTTGGGCTGACAACAAGTACAAGTCTGTTGAGACCGCCCTCTGTCAGTAGCCATCTGGCAATTGCGGCGTGCCCTGTATGAAAGGGGTTAAATGATCCAAAGTAAAGGGCTGTACGCATAAATTCAGAAGTTCTCTTTTATAATCTTTTCAACCTCTTCAAGTGCTGTCTGCAGATCATCATTAACCAGAATTTTGTCAAAATTTCCGGAATATTGCATCTCCTTCTCTGCTTTGGCAACTCTCTTTTCAATAGCTTCTGGTGTATCGGTACCACGTTTTATAAGTCTTTCGCGGAGTGTCTCAAGTGACGGAGGGGCTATAAAGAGTGAGAGGGATTTCTCTCCGTAGAGTTTTTTAAGGTTCATTCCGCCCATGACATCAATGTCAAAGAGAATTACTTTATTATTTCCCCATATCCTCTCCACTTCACTTTTAAGTGTTCCGTAAAATAGTCCGGGGTAAACCTCTTCATATTCAACAAAATCCCCATTCAGGGCTCTTCTTTTGAACTCATCCTGTGTCAGAAAAAAATACTCTTTGCCGTTCACCTCTGAACCACGGGGAGCTCTTGATGTTGCCGACACGGAAAAATCAAAGATGTTGAATGATTTAAGCAAATGTCCGACTATAGTACTTTTGCCTCCGCCTGATGGGGCCGATACAATAAGAACATTTTTAGAAATTTTATTATTAGAATTATTCATAGAGATCCTCCTCATTTTGAACATGTGAAAAATCCAGAATAAATTTTGCTATTTTCTCTGTGCACTGTTTTACAAATAACTCTCCCTTCTCTTTGGTGGCCTTTTTAGGGTTTCCCACTCCTGTATCTTCAGAAATATATATCCACCTCCTTGGTGTCCACGCCCATTTTTCTTTTAATGCCTCAATTTTGAATCGGGTTTCATTACCTACTCCTGCCTCATCAAGCGGGGCAACTAGGTCTGGTCTTATATGCATCATTGCCGATGTCTCCAGTTCTCCCGCATGGTCCCCGGGCTCGTCAAAATATTTGTCGGCCTTAACAGCTGTCCACCAGTTGACATATGACATAATGATGTCAGGGAACTCTAATGAGAGCTCTCTGATTATCGGTTGAAAGGCATTGCCTCCGTGTCCGTTGATTATAACGAACCGCCTGATTTCATGGTTGTCCAGAACGTAAAGGATATCTCTGAGAATTGATAGCTGGGTTGTGGGGTTCATATGCATACAAAGCGGAATCTCCATCTGTCCGCTGTTTACTCCGTATGCTATTGATGGCAATACAATTGCCTCCGCGCCATCTCTGTTAGCTATTTCTGCAGCATCGGCAGCTATCTTCTCTGCCAGTATTGTGTCAGTTCCGTATGCTAAATGGAGGTTGTGTGCCTCTGTCGCACCCCATGGGAGTATTGCAACATTATAAAGAGAGTTTTGAACGGTTTCCCAGTTGGTTTCCTGAAGGATATGAGTTTTCATCTGCACCGAGTTTTGTGCAAAGTTAGTGTTTCAACTTATAAATTTGTATTTTTGCATGATTTTTGATTGAATCGGGTCATTAATTCATGACTAATTATTCTGAGTTTATAACTCCAAACAAATTATATAAAATGATTTCATACAAAGAACTAGGCCTGGTAAACTCTAAAGAGCTTTTTGCCAAGGCAGTCAAAGGCGGTTATGCAATTCCGGCTTTCAATTTTAACAACATGGAGCAGATGCAGGCGATTATCTCTGCCTGTGTTGAGACCAAATCACCTGTGATTCTTCAGGTTTCAAGCGGTGCACGCAAATATGCTAACCAGACACTACTAAGATACATGGCTCAGGGTGCGGTAGAGTACGCAAAAGAGCTTGGACAAAATATTCCTATTGTTCTTCACCTGGACCACGGTGACTCTTTTGAACTTTGCAAATCTTGTATTGATATGGGATTCTCTTCAGTGATGATTGACGGATCTCACCACTCTTTTGAAAAGAACATTGAACTAACTAAGCAGGTTGTTGAGTATGCACATGCTCACGGAGTTACCGTTGAGGGAGAGCTTGGTGTACTTGCAGGCGTTGAGGATGAGGTCTCTGCCGAACACCACACATATACACAACCGGAAGAGGTTGAGGAGTTTGTAAAGAGAACAGGTGTTGATTCACTTGCAATCTCAATAGGAACCTCACACGGTGCTTTCAAATTCAAACCAGGACAAAAACCTGAAATCCGTCTTGATATACTTGAGGAGATTGAGAAGAGAATCCCCGGATTCCCTATCGTTCTTCACGGTGCCTCAAGCGTTCCACAGGATGTTGTCGCCGATATCAACAAATTTGGTGGCAAACTGGAAGATTCTATAGGAATTCCTGAAGAGCAATTAAGAATGGCAGCAGCTAGTGCAGTTTGCAAAATCAACATTGACTCAGATGGCCGTCTTGCAATGACAGCAGCAATCCGTAAAGTCTTCGCTCAAAGCCCTGCCGAATTTGATCCGCGCAAATACCTCGGCCCGGCCCGCGACGCCCTTAAAGAGCTATACAAACACAAGATCCTCAACGTTCTTGGCAGCAACGACAAAATCTAACCTTGCCACAGTTTTTGGCAAATAGCAGAAAGAGAGGTCGCTTATTCAAGCGACCTCTCTTTTTTACCCTTTAAATTACCTCTAAGTCTTTGTATTATTTATTCGTAGC
>MKTA01000014.1 GCA_001897515.1 Bacteroidetes bacterium 41-46
GACAGCACCTACTGCGAGCGTTGCAGAGAAGGACCTTTTCACGACACTTACAGGTGCTCAGACACTACTTGACGGTATCCACAGACATACATATACATTTCACGGAGCCCATGATAAATTCGGTCAGAAGGCAATTGATTATGCAATGGATTGTCTTGGTGAGGACTTCTATCCCACTGAGAGAGGCTATGGTTGGTTTGTAGGCTGGTACCAGTATATTGAGCACAGAAACATCAACTCAGCCAACCTTGAGTATGTATGGAGCTATTATTATGATATTATTCAGAATGCCAACCTGATTCTAGCAAATATTGATAATATTCCAGTTGTTGAAGCACAAGTTCCTTTGAAGAACAATATCAAAGCCCAGGCTTTGACCTACAGGGCATATGCACACTACATGCTTGTTCAGCTCTATGCAGACAGATATGATTTTGCTTCAGGAGCAACAAACAGCCACCTTGGAGTTCCTGTCAGACTTACTCCTGATGCCGATCCTGTCCCAAGAAGCACAGTTGCACAGGTTTACACTCAGGTTAAGAAAGACCTTACCGACGCTCTTACACTGTTTGTAAACAGCTCTGCAAGAGTTAATATCTCTCATATTAATATCAATGTTGCGAGTGCTATTGCAGCCAGGGTTGCTCTTACTACAGGAGACTGGGCAAATGCAGTAACATACGCTAAGGAAGCCAGAACAGGAAGAACACTTGAGGCTGACTATACATATGGATGGAACAAGGCTTCTACTGAGTGGATTTGGGGAGCTCTTCTTATTGATGAGCAGCAGACCAGTTATGCTTCATTCTTCTCTCATATTGATCCTAACTTTGGAGGATATGCAGCTCTAGGCAACCATAAGCTTATCAGTACATCTGTATATAACTATATGAATGACAGGGATGCCAGAAAAACACTTTTTCAACCAGTTGGCTCTAAGCCCCTTGTCGGATTTAAATTCAACGGAGATGGAGAGTGGACAAACGACTACCTTTATATTAAAGCTGGTGAGATGTATTTTATAGAGGCTGAAGCTGAGGCCCGCCGTGGAAACAACCCTGAGGCACAAGAGGTTCTTAAACAACTATTAACAGCCAGATGGATTTCAAAATATGAAGATGAGACATCTTCAATACCTGCGGATCAAGCTTATGTAGAGACTTCACTTACAGGAGAGGCCCTTATTGAGCATATCCTTATGCACCGTCGCGCCGAACTGTGGGGAGACGGACAGCGCTTCCTTGATATTAAACGTTTAAACAAAGGAATGGACAGAAGAGATCTTGGTCACAATCCTGCTCAGTGGAATGCAGCATCAAACTTCTCTGCAGGTGATAAGAATTTTGTATTCCTTATTCCTAAACAGGAGATGGATGCCAACCCAGAAATGGTTCAGAATCCTTTGTAGTTTTTGTTCTATTAACTGACTAGTTTCAGTGAAAAGAATTTAAATTAATAAGAGGCCGCTTGAATAAGCGGCCTCTCTTTTTTACCCTTTAAATTACCTCTAAGTCTTTGTATTATTTATTCGTAGCTTACAGTTACGTTGTAAGTTCCTGCAT
>MKTA01000015.1 GCA_001897515.1 Bacteroidetes bacterium 41-46
CATCAGCCTGATAGATTATGATTTCATCTTTCATTGGTTAATTTTTATTGTTGTTTAAAATTTTTAATTGAGTTATTTATCTACAATGTTTGCTAACGGTCGAGTGTAAGTGCCGTAAGGGATTGCGGGTGATTTCCTATCAAGTTACACGAAAAGTTAAAGCGGACTTCTGACCTTCGCAAACCTCTGAAACCCTTATGGCATTTACACTTTGTTGTGCGGTCGTGCTTTATTTTATCCTCTCTCCAAGTATTATTTTCGGCATTGTTGTTAAACATCGGTTGAATTGTTTGTAAAATTTTTCTAATCCAGATTTTGTTGCTACGGCATGAATCAATTCGTTTTCAAGTTCCCAGTATAAAATATAAGTCACGCTTTCTGGTTTTCTTGTCAGTCGGATTGCAGGTTCTCCATTTTTTACCGAATTAAAGTCCTTTTGTCTATGTGTCCTTTTGATATATTTTACATCAGTCACACCTACAAAGGATTTATGATGTTCTGCGACTTCTTCAATCAATTTTTCAAATTCATCTACCTTGTCAGGCTTTACCTCATAAATACAAATCTCTGAGAAAGTACTCATTTTTTAGTCAAAGTTTTATTAATTGAAAATCCAAGTAGTCCACCTAAAATTGTTGTCATTATGGTTATTGGTATCAATGAAACAGGCTCTTTCCAACCAATCAAAATTGCAGTTGGTAATAAAACCAAGAAAGCGGTCAAAATACCTTTGATTATCGAATTGATATTTAAATCAATCGTTGCAATTAGAAATCCGACAACTACCCACATAGTAAATGCAGATATATTTGCATCCCATGTCAGGTTTTGCAAAATCATAGGAATTACATCAATAATACCAGCAACAATGCCTAATAATAATCCAATTTTAATTTTTTTCATATCTTATCAATTTAGTAGTCTGCTGTCTTTTTAGCATGCCGCACAACTTGTTTATGTATACAATTAAATTGAATCAAGGAGTTGAAATAATGGGGCTTGAAACAGGTTTGTTGAATAATATAAATTAAGCAATTGGGTGCAGTTAATGTTTTATTCATAAGTCAAAGTCATCTGTCGGGTTTTTGATCTTCTGGAGGCCGGTCATACTTACCCATGTGTATATCTCAGTTGTCTTGCTGCTTTTATGTCCTAACAACTCCTGAATGTATCTCAAACTTACTCCTGCCTCTAATAGATGTGTGGCATAACTGTGTCGCAGACAATGTAGTGTAAAGCTATGATTTTTAATAATTTTTCCCAAATATTTGTGAAAGATATTTTCTATGCTTGTTTCGCTGTATTGCTCTCCTGGTGATTGTCCCTCTATCAGATATTTTTTCGGTCGGTACATTTTGTAATATCTTATAATCATATCCATAAGTTTATCACTTAATGGTAGCACCCTGTCCTTCTGCACTTTTCCATTTATGACAGTCAATGTCTTACGCTTGGAATCCAAATCCACGAGTTTTAGATTCAGGATTTCACTTCTGCGCAAACCGCAGGCATAAACAAGGGTGAGTGCCGTTTTGTGTTTGAAGTTGGGAATTGACACAAGCATTTGCTCTACGACTTGCTTTGAGATGACCTTCGGGAGCGGGCGGTATTTTCTGGGTCTCTCTATCTCTTCAATTGAGAGTTGCCTTTTCTCAATCTTCTGATAATAGAGTTTGATGGCAGGATTACCTCCCTATGGTCGGTGATCCTGCGATGGTCGGCAAAACAGCCCAAGAGTGGAGAGCCCCTGTATGGCATTGCCATACAGGGGGCTTTGTTTTTTCGCTCCGGCAAGAGCTAGCTCTTGGCCGGGTGGAAAAAACAAAGCCCCGCTTTTGCTTTTGCAAAAGCGGGGCTCTCTTGTAGCGCGACCCAGGATTGAACTGGGGACCTCATGATTATGAATCATGCGCTCTAACCATCTGAGCTATCGCGCCGGGTTTGGGAGGGCAAAAGTAATACTTTTTTGTGATGTGACAAATTTCCTGTTGTGAATTGTCTATTTTTGTTAATAGTAAAAAGGATATTTTTATGTTTTTTAAGGGATTATTTAGCATTGTAATGGTATGTTGCACTTTATGGTGCGGAAGTGCTGGGGAGTTACAGGGCAGGGATGTTGTTTTGAATATGGATATGAGGAGCAGGGTTGAGAGTGTGGTCAAAAGGCAGTTGGAGTTGTATCCGCAGTCGAGGCTTATTGATTTGTATAAGAACTTCTTTCAGGACAAGTTTGGTCCGGGGCATATGGTGGCCGATACCGCCTCTGCGGGGGCATATATCAGGAGAGAGCTTGCGCTTATGAGGAGTGAGAGCGGCGGTAAGGTTGTTGGGCTTACACAGAGCGAGGTGGCGGAGATTATTGGGTGGGAGGGCCGGTTTGTGAGGGTAGATCTTGCAGTGATTGAGATGGGGATTGTGAGTTATAAGCGGTTCTCAGAAGCCTTTTTTGAGAGTTCGTCATCGCATATATTGCCCGACATAGAAAAATGGAAGAGAGAATGGAGTGAGATTGAAAAGATTATCAGAGAGACAGCCCCTCAGCTCAGAGGTTTTGATGAAGACTCTGACTTTATTGGAGATCTACTGGGAAGAGGAGAATATGTTGTTCACCACAGCAGTGAGTACACTGCTGCATACAGGCCGCACTACAGATTAATACGAAGAGATATTTGGGAGAGGCTTATTTCCGAACCATAAGAGCACTCGCCCAGCACTCAATCCCCTCCTCTCTGCCTACAAATCCGAGCTTCTCTGTTGTGGTAGCCTTTACTGATACGCAACTCATGTCACACTCCAGTATTTCTGCTACGACAGCCCTCATTTGAGGTATGTAGGGGCCTATTTTTGGGCGTTGAAGAGCGATGGTTATGTCACAGTTGCCAACTCTCCATCCGTTGTCGGCTGCAAGTTTTACAACTCTCCCCAAGAGGATTTTGCTGTCAATTCCGCTGTACTCGTTTGAAGAGTCGGGAAAGTGCTTTCCAATATCGCCAAGGGCGAGTGCGCCCAGGATGGCGTCACACAGGGCGTGAAGGGGGGTGTCTCCGTCTGAGTGAGCAATGCAGCCCTTCTCGTGAGGAATCTCAATGCCACATACCCAAAGCTTTAGTCTGGGGGCAAATCTGTGGACATCGTAGCCGTTACCTATTCTGAATTGAGGAGATCTTATCTCTGTTGATTCTGCTGTTTTCATAACAGGACAAAAATAGAAAATTAAATATTGTTATCTTTGTGTAAATATATCAAAAGAGAGGCAAATGGCTTTATTTAATTTCTTTAATGTTCCCAAACACAGATCCTTTAACTACAGGCCACGCTATTATGATCCTGTAAAGGAGGATCTGGATGACAGGGTAAAGGTGGCTCAAAGCCACAACGATGTCCATATCGTTGGAAGCCATATACGCGGCAAGATCCAGAAGGCTGTGTACGAGGGGAGGAAGAGCGCCATGTCTCCCCTGATCTCCAGAATTATCATTCTTGTCTCCATCCTTGTTATGATGGCGATGGTGTACTTTTTTGCTGATGCGCTAGGCAACTTTTTTAAATAGCCTGCGTTAGATTATTGTAAACAATTATATGCTCAAAATACTTCCCGGACATGTTTCAAACCTTATAGCGGCTGGCGAGGTTGTTCAACGACCTGCCTCTGTGGTTAAGGAGTTGATGGAGAATGCCGTTGATGCCGGCGCAACAGAGATTGGAGTTACCGTCAGGGACTCCGGAAGGACGCTTATTCAGGTTGCCGACAACGGTTGCGGAATGTCCCGCGAGGATGCGGTGCTGGCTTTTGAACGTCATGCTACATCTAAAATCAGTGAAATTGAGGATCTGGAGTCTCTCGGAACTTTTGGGTTCCGTGGTGAGGCTCTCGCCTCCATTGCCTCTGTTGCAGAGGTGACTCTCCGCACAAGGAGGGAGGGGGACGAGACCGGATGCGAGGTAAAAATTTCTGAATCAAGGGTGAACTCGGTAAATGCCGTTGCCGCTTCGCAGGGCTCTCTCTTCTCTGTTAGAAATATCTTTTATAACATACCTGCCAGAAGGAAATTTCTTAAATCCGATGCTGCCGAATATCGCCAGATTCTGGCTGAATTCACCCGTATTGCCATAACCCGTCCTGAGCTACACTTTTCTTTGACAAACAATGGAACTGAGGTCTATAACCTTCTGCCCTCTAACCTAAGGCTTAGAATCCAGGGGATTCTCGGCAGAGAGCTGGGACGTGAACTGGTTGAGATATCAGTTGACACAACAATCGTAAAGATTAAAGGGTACATAGGCAAACCTGAGGATGCCCGTAAGACTCCCGGTAACCAGTATTTCTTTGCAAACGGACGTTTTTTCAGAAGCCCCTATTTCCAGAAAGCTGTTCTTAAAGCATATGAGAACCTTATACCGGATGGGCACCTCCCGTCATTCTTTATATTTCTTGAGGCGGATCAGTCAAGGATTGACGTAAACATCCACCCCTCTAAAACCGAAGTGAAATTTGAGGATGATTTTGCAATTTTTGACATTCTTCATAGTGCGGTCAGGGAGTCTTTAGGCCGAAACTCTTTTATGCCGAGTATAGATTTTGACCAGGAGGACGCACCTGATATTCCAAAGGTGAGGAGCGGTTATTGGGCTCCCCCTCCCAAGATTGACTACGATCCACTTTTCAATCCATTCCTTGAGGAGAAGAGGAGTGTTCAAAGCAGCGGATGGGAGGATAAGGGAGAGAGGGAGAGTACTCCTCTGTTTACCGAGGAGAGGCCTCTGCAGAAACCTCTGCTTCAGATAGGCAGCCGATACATAGCCACCACCATAAAGTCAGGACTGATGATTGTGGATACTCTCAGAGCCTGGGAGAGAATCCTTTTTGAGAGATACCTCAGCTCTGTAAAGAGCGACTCTGCCGAGGTCCAGAGAATGCTCTTTCCGGTGGAGCTGAATCTAAGCGAGGCACAAAAATCTGTAGTTGAAGAGAAGAGAGCACGCATTTTGCAGTTGGGTTTTGATATCCAGAGAGGCGAAAATGGACAGTACAGACTGACAGGCATTCCGGAGAGCTTCTCCGAAGAGGTTGAGAGTATGGACAAATTGGCAGATACATTAATAAATATACTACCTGAGGGGAGGGAAGATATTGGTGCTGAGGTAAGGGAGAGGATTGCCTCCACCCTTGCGACAGCCGGGGCAAGACAAAAGAGCGGACTACTAAGCGCTATGGAGGCGAGGGCCCTTGTAGATGCCCTGTTTGCATGCGCGGAGCCGGGACTCTCACCCAACGGATACCCGACAATCTCAATAATGGCTATTGAGGAGATTGAGGGGCGGATGTCGGTTTAACAAATGAAAATTTAAATTATATGATACCATACAGAGGAGGCGGATTCTTTACATCACTTCCGCCGGTGATAAAAAATCTGGTGATAATAAATGCTGTTATGCTGCTTGTCACCTTCTTTACCGGGAATTTCATGTATGAGAAATTCTCTCTTTTCTATTTTGAGTCTGAGCTATTCCGCCCGTATCAGTTCGTCACCCATATGTTTATGCACGGAAACTTTATCCACCTGTTCTTCAATATGTACTCTCTGATAATATTCGGGGTTGTGCTGGAGCATGTATGGGGGAGCCAGAAGTTTTTCCTCTATTATATGGTTACAGGTCTTGGTGCGGCAGTACTCCATTCGCTTGTACTATACCTGGACTACTCTTCTCAGGTTGCTGCATTTGAGGCCGGAAATCACTACGCCCTTGAGCGGATTCAGGAGCTGCTGATGACCCCGACAGTGGGTGCCTCCGGAGCTGTTTACGGTGTACTGCTTGCTTACGGAATGCTTTTCCCTAACAACGTGCTGCAACTTATATTTCCACCGATAGCCCTAAAGGCTAAATGGTTCGTACTCATTTTCGGGGGTATTGAGCTTCTGCTGGGTCTCTCCAATACCGGAGGAAATATCGCCCACTTTGCCCACCTTGGAGGGATGCTGTTTGGATTCTTTCTTATCAGATACTGGAAAAAGAACAATAAAATGTACTTCTGATGGCTAAAGGCAGAAGAAAGGCTAAAAAAAAGAGGGAGCCTACCGGTCGCTCCCCCTGGCCCTTTGCCCTCCTGTTCAGGCTAGTACTGATTATTGCAGCAGGGGCACTCGTCCTCTCTTATCTGTCGGTTTATATTAATCCGTCCCTTATTACATTTCCTCTCTTCTTTGGCCTCTACTTTATCCCCATACTTATTGTAAATCTGGCTCTTCTAGCTGTCGGAATGTTCAGGAGGAGTGCCGCATCCTGGATTACATTTATTGCAATCCTCCCCTCTCTTCTGTTTGCCGACATGTTTGTAAACTGGGGAGAACCGGGAAAGGGAAGTGAGGGCCTTTCGCTTAAAATAATGACATACAATGTGGGGATGTTTGCTCACCAAAAGGGGGTAGGCAGAGAGTCTGCACTTGGAAGTGTTGCAAGGTTTACCGGAGAGAACAATCCCGATATAATCTGCTTCCAGGAGTTTAGTATAAGGGATACGGCCATCATAAAAACTCTGTTCAAGGAGTACCCTTACAGAAGCAGCCATTTCTACAGACTCAGGAGCGGCGGAAGGTTCGGAAATATTACAATGAGTAAATTTCCAATAACCGAATCGGGAAAAATAACCTTTAAAGGGAGCACAAACTTGTGTATTTACAGCGATGTTGACCATTTTGGAAGGATGATAAGGATATACAATACCCATCTGGAGTCGCACAGCATATCATTTACCTCGCTTATAAAGCGCATCTCCAACAGCGAGAAGATGTCAGAGGAGTTGATGGATGTTCACGATAAAATGGCAAACACATTTAAAAGGAGGTCCAGGCAGGTTGATACTATTGCCGCACACTCATCCGCCAGCACACTTCCTGCGGTTATATGCGGTGACTTCAACGACACCCCTATGTCATACACATACCATATACTCTCCAGCGGGAGAAAGGATAGCTTCCGTGAGTCCGGCAAAGGGATGAGTGCCACATATGGGAGCTTTTGGCCATTGCTAAGAATTGACTATATACTTTACCCATCTGATTGGTGGGCATTGGGACACACTACCCCAAAGGTTCCCTGGTCAGACCACTATCCTGTAATTGCAGAACTGCTAATACCTTAAAACTATGATATCAAAAGAGAGAGATCTTAAAAAAGCCGTTGAGGAGGCTGTAAAGGTTCTTAAAGAGGGGGGAGTAATACTCTACCCTACCGACACCGTCTGGGGACTTGGTTGCGATGCAACAAACCCAAAGGCTGTTGAGAGAGTATTTCAAATAAAACATCATACAGACAGCAACAGCCTGATCATGCTTGCTGATAGCCCTGACATGCTTGCCCGTTACATCAGGGAGGTGCCTGAGGTTGCCTGGCAAATTCTTGAGGTAAATGACAAGCCTCTGACAATAATCTACCCCGGAGTTGAAGGGATTGCTGAGAATGCAATTTCCGTGGATAGAAGTGCAGCTTTCAGAATTCCGGACCATCAGTTCTGCCAGGCTCTGATAAGAAGGTTCAGAAAACCGATTGTATCAACATCTGCAAACATCTCAGGTTCACCTGAACCATCTCTCTTTGAGACAATTTCAATAGAGGTGATTGAGGCAGCCGACTGGGTTGCCGACAACTCCTTTGAGACCGGTTCAACCGGGAGGCTCCCCTCAACAATAATGCTTGGATTGGGTGGAGAGGTAAAGATATTAAGAGGATAAACAAGATACTGTGATGCCATATTTATTACTTATACTGGGATTTGTCGTTCTGATTTTCGGAGCCGACTATCTTGTCAAAGGGGCCTCTTCAATCGCCAAGAAGCTAAAGGTGTCTGACCTTATCATAGGACTTACGGTAGTTTCGTTTGGAACTTCTGCCCCTGAACTGGCCGTCAACATTATGGCCTCATCCGGAGGCTCTCCGGGAATGGCAATCGGAAATGTGGTTGGTAGCAATCTCTTTAATCTCCTGGTAATAGTGGGGCTTGCAGCAATGATTAAACCTATAAGTCTTCAGAGATCTTTGGTGAAAATTGAGATCCCTTATGCAATACTTGCTGCCTTTGTTCTAATTGCCGTAGCGGGAGACGAGTTCCTTGGGGAGGGCTCCGGAATGATTTCAAGGACAGATGGCATAGTTTTGTTGCTCTTCTTCGCCATATTTTTATATTATATATTTCTATCTGCTAAAAATGGTCAGATTAAGGAGGAGGATGCCCCTAAAGAGGAGAGAGTCTATCCCATATTTCTTTCGGTACTATTTGTTGCCGGAGGTCTGACAGCACTTATATTCGGGGGGGATCTGATTGTTGACAATGCAACCCAGCTGGCCAGAGGATGGGGAATGAGCGAGACGGTTATCGGCCTTACTATTGTAGCTGCCGGAACCTCTCTTCCTGAGCTGGCGACGAGCCTGATGGCAGCCTACAAGGGCAACAGTGACATTGCTATAGGCAATGTTGTGGGAAGTAATATTTTCAATATATTCCTGATACTTGGAATATCTTCCTCCATTACTCCTCTTCCTTTCGACGCGGAAAATATGACAGATGTTATCTTCTCTGCCCTGGCGACAATTCTTGTATTAATCCTGGCATTCAGAGGGAAAGGCACAAGAATAGACAAGGTTGAGGGTGGAGTGCTTTTTGTAATTTACATTGGATATGTTGCCTGGCTGCTTTCAGCTTAGAAAGTAGAGTGCTGAAATTGCCGCTACGGCTGCGGTCTCAACTCTGAATCTGGACTCTCCCATTGTGAAGTCCGTGAATCCTTTTTCCAGAGCAAGACTAACCTCCTCCGGAGAGAAATCCCCCTCCGGGCCTATGAGTATAATAACCCTCTTTTTCCCCTCCAAAAGTGGAAGTCCGGATATGATTTCACTCAGCTCCCTCCTCTCTCCGGGGTTACAATGGCCTATAAGTTTTGCCCCTTGAAAACTTTCCAAATATAAAGAGCTTGCAAAGTCTTTAAATTGAGCCGTCTCATCAAGTACAGGAAGGGATGTCTTCAGCGACTGCTTCATTGCAGAGAGAACTACCCTCTCCCCCCTCTCTCGTTTAAAGACTCTCCTCTCCGAGTGGTCAGCTATAATTGGGGTAATCCTGTCAACACCAAACTCAACCGCCTTTTCCAAAAACCACTCATATCTGTCCAGGCTTTTTGTCGGAGCCACTGCAATATGGAGATAATATGGTCTTCTCTCTGCCCTCTCTGCGGCTGAGATTATCTCAAGCTGACAAAATTTTCCCTTTGTATCTGATATTTTTGCCTCATATAGTTTGCCGGCTCCGTCAGTGAAGGTTATAAGGTCACCTCTCTTATGCCTTAGGACTTTGAGGCAATGTGTGCTCTCTTGCTCGTCAAGCGTAGCAACAGAACCATTAATTTGGGTAGTGAAAAAGAGTTCCATAGCAAGAGCAAATATAGGAAAAAAGGTTATTTTTGCCCTATGAACGTCCAAACACAAAGATATGCGGCACTTGATGTGCTAAGGGGGATGACTGTTGCCGGGATGATTCTTGTCAACAACCCCGGAAGCTGGTCTAAAATCTTCGCCCCTCTGCGTCATGCAGCCTGGCACGGATGCACCCCTACAGACCTTGTATTCCCTTTTTTCCTTTTTATTGTGGGAGCAGCCCTGTCATTCTCATTTGCCAAATACGGTGATGGCCTGGATGCAAAATCCTTGGGCAAACTGGTTAAGAGATCTGCCCTGATCTTCCTTACGGGGCTTCTGCTAAATGCATTTCCCTTCTACCCCACCTCTGCTGACGCATCTCTCACTTTTGGAGAGAACTATATGAATTATATTGGGTCAATAAGAATAATGGGCGTTCTGCAGAGGATTGCACTCTGCTACCTGGTTGGCGGACTGCTTGCCCTGTGGCTAAGGAGACCTGTAAGAATTGCAGCTGGAATGGGGATCCTTATGGCTCTGCATACTGCAATACTGGTCATTTTCGGAACAGGAGACCCATTCTCGCTGGAGGGGAGCATCTCTGGCTCAATAGATGTTGCCTTGTTTGGTGAAGGCCATGTTTACAAAGGATTTGGGAAGCCTTTTGACCCGGAAGGGGTACTTGGTGTGCTCTCCGGAAGTGCCACGCTGCTTTTTGGTTATATTATCGGGAATATTATAAGAAAGGGCTCTGATAAAAGTGATGTTGTTGCCAGGCTCTACACAATAGGATTGATATCTCTGGGTGTAGGAGTTGTAATGAGCATCTTCATCCCTATTAACAAACCTCTGTGGACTCCATCCTATGTCTTTTATGCGGGGGGCTGGTCTATTGTAATGCTTGCCCTGTTTATCTATTTCATTGACATAAAGGGGAAGGAGAAGATCTTTTTCCCGTTTAAGGCTATGGGGCTAAATCCACTCTTTGCTTTCGTAATGGCCGGAGTTTTGGCTAAGACACTTGGCAGGGTTATAAAGTGGAACGAAAATGACTCAGCCTCATCCTGGATCTACAGAAACTGTTGCGTTGAACTACTCGGACACAATGAATTCGGATCTCTTCTTTACGCTCTGATGTATGTCGGTCTCTTTCTTCTTATGGCAATCTGGCTCTACAGAAAAAAGATAATAATCAAACTCTGATGGCATATATAGGTCTTCTGTCTGATACACACACCTTTTTTGACGAAAAGCTCCGGGAGTTCTTCAAAGATGTAGATGAGATCTGGCATGCAGGTGACTTTGGAAATAGTTTATTGTCAGATAAGATATCTGCCCTTAAACCGTTATTTGGGGTTTACGGCAATTGCGACGGTACCGATGTAAGGCTCATTCACCCTTATATTCAGCTTATGGAGAGGGAGAGTATGAGGATTCTAATGATGCATATCGGCGGATATCCGGGAAGATACGACTACAAGGCTCTGCAGCTTATTGAGGCCCACCGTCCGGATATTTTCATCTGTGGGCACTCCCATATTCTTAAGGTAGTCAACGATAAAAAATACAATATGCTGGTTATAAATCCCGGTGCTGCTGGCATTCAAGGCTTTCACCACGTAAGGACGGCTATAAGGTTCAGGATTGAGGCGGGGTCTGTTAAAGATATGGAGGTTGGGGAGTGGTCAAAAAGTGTAAATATTGAAGAGGAGCTTTAAACTAATTCACACATTTCTTGTCAAATATTAAATCACCTAATATCTAACGTATGAAAAAATCACTCATTCTACTGGCTGTTCTGTTTGTGGCCTCATTTGCCCTTGCTCAGAACACCCCTGTGACTAAGGCAAACTATGAGCTTGCAGCCAGATTCTCTCCCAAAAAGGTTGGAAAAATGGTCTTTTCAACCGCCGTCAACCCAAGATGGTTCAAGAATTCCGATAAATTCTGGTACACATGGCAAACCACCGAGGGGACATTCTATTATATCGCAGACCCTGTTACCGGAACCAAGAAGCAGGTATTTGACAATGCCAAACTTGCCGCCCAGTTAACTGAAATTGTTAAGGATCCGTTTGACGCTCAAAATATACCTATCCAGAATATCCGCCTTATTGACGATATCAAATTCAGATTTGAGATAAAGAGTACTGCAGATGTTGATGAGAAGGATGAGAAGACAGGAAAGAGCAAGAAAGTTAAAAAGGTTCATGGCTTTGACTACGATATTGCTTCCGGCAGGCTGACAGAGATTAAGGATTATAAGGCTCCAAAACCATACCCAAGATGGGGCAGTATCTCTCCTGATAAGAAATATGTAGTATTCTCCAGAGATTTCAATCTCTACTGGATGGATATGGAGAATTACGAGAAGGCTCGCAAGAATGAGGATGACACAACCATAGTAGAGCACCAGCTTACAACAGAGGGCACTAAGGATTTCGGCTTTGGCGGAGGTAACAGCGACCCCTATGCAACAGAGAAGGATAAAAAGAAGAGAACAGGTGCATACATTCTCTGGTCTCCTGACTCTAAGAGTTTTGCATTTATAAGAAGCAACACCTCTAAAGTTAAGGACCTTTGGGTAATTGATGTACTTGCAAATCCAAGACCTAAGCTTGAAACATATAAATACCATATGCCAGGCGAATCTGAGGCTCCGGTACGTCATCTGTACCTCTTCAATATGGAGAGCAAATCATTTAAAGAGATTAAAAGCGCAGCATTTAAAGATCAGGAGCTAAGGATTTTGAATGAGCCGATTCCTCAGAAAAATTACGGCGACTCAATAATGCACAGTGTCTGGATGGGAACTGCCGACAAATTCTTTGTAACCAGAACAAGCCGTGACCTTAAAAGGGTTGACCTATGTGCGGCAGTGGTTTCAGCTGACACCCTGAAGACACTTGTTGAGGAGAGACTTAATACATATGTTGAGACAAGACCTCTGAGACTTGTAAATAATGGCAAGGAGTTCATCTGGTGGAGCGAAAGGTCCGGATGGGCTCATATATATCTGTTTGATGAAAATGGCAACCTTAAGAACCCTGTTACGTCAGGAGAGTTCCATGTAGAAAATGTAACAGCTGTAGATCCGGCTCAGAGGGTAATCTATTTCACAGCAAATGCAAAGGAGAGAGGTGAAAATCCATATTATACCCATCAATACAGAGTGAACTTTGACGGTTCCGGTCTTAAACTGCTTAACTCAGGCAACTACAACTTTGAATCAAATACTTCTGATAACGGAAGATACTTTGTGAGTAACTACTCAAGGGTTGATACAGCTCCAAAGAGTGCGCTTTATGATAATACAGGGAAGAAGATTCTTGACCTGGAAGAGACTGATCTGGCTCCCCTTTTTGCTGCCGGCTACAAATTCCCAGAACCATTTAAAGTGAAGGCAGGTGACGGTATCACTGACCTTTACGGTGTTATGTACAAACCATTTGATTTTGACTCTACAAAGAAATATCCAATAATTGAGTATGTTTATCCAGGTCCTCAAACTGAGGCTGTTAACGCTTCATGGTCTAAATCCATGGACAGGGTTGACAGGCTGGCTCAGTTTGGATTTATTGTTATCACTGTTGGAAACAGAGGTGGACACCCTGCCCGCTCAAAATGGTATCATAACTATGGCTATGGTAATCTCAGAGACTACGGACTTGAGGACAAAAAGGTTGTAGTAGAGAGGCTTGCAGCCAGATATCCCTTTATTGACGGATCAAAGGTGGGAATCCACGGTCACTCAGGCGGAGGCTTTATGTCAACAGCTGCAATGCTTGTTTATCCTGATTTCTTTAAAGTGGCCGTCTCATCTGCCGGAAATCATGAAAACAACATATATAACCGCTGGTGGAGCGAACAACATCACGGAGTACTGGAGACAATCACAGAGAAGGGAGACACTACTTTTAAATACAGCATAGACAAAAACTCTGAGATTGCCAAGAATCTTAGAGGAAGGCTACTTCTCTTTACAGGCGACATTGATAATAATGTGCACCCGGGCAATACACTAAGAATGGTTAACGCTCTTATTCGCGCTAACAAGAGGTTTGATATGATGATGTTGCCGGGCCAGAGACACGGATTCGGAGATATGACAGAGTACTTCTTCTGGAGAATGGGGGATTACTTCTCAAAATATCTTATAGGAGACTATAAAAATGAGGTTGAGATACCCGAGATGAACAATAACTGATCCGGTTTATAATACCAGAATATGGAGGCGCAATTACATGCGCCTCTTTTTTTACACAAACAGACTGCTTCAGTATAGTTTTTAAAGCTCTGTTTAATTGCTCTTTACGAGGTTTTGTCAAAAATGAGTATAACAAAACCTATTTTATTTTAGTTTTGCAGCCGTTCAAAACATTTACAAAATGAGACTTAAGAAAATTTCATTATTCATTATGGCTAACCTTGTTGGCCTGTCGCTGATGGCTGAGGGCTACCAGCTAAACACTCAAAGTGCCCGCCAGCTTGGTATGGGCCATTTGGGAGCCGCTCTCAAACTTGGTGGCGAGAGCATGCTTTTTAACCCTGCGGGTCTCTCCTATATGGAGGGGAAGGCAGATATATCGCTTGGTGCAACTGCCATCTTCTCAAAAGTAAAATTCAATTCAGGAAACTACAATGCAGAGACTGACAATCCTATAGGAACTCCGCTGTTTGGATATGCGGGATTCAAAATTATTGAAAACCTCTATGCCGGAGTAAGTATAACAAATCCTGCAGGAAACTCTTTGGTTTGGCCCGATAACTGGAATGGCTCCACATATATTCAGAATATCTCTCTTAAGGTATTCTCTGTACAGCCTACAATCTCCTATAAATTTAATGACCACCTGAGTATAGGAGCAGGCCTTATGGCAGATTTCGGCAGTATGGATATGAGTAAGGGTATTATGCCTGTCGGCTCTATTGCGGCTTTTCTGCCTCTGCTTCCAACTCAGTACCATCCGGTAATAAACAACAATCTTACCGTTTCTCCTCTAAATATGCACCTGAGCGGTAAATCAAAGATTGGCTTTGGTTTCAATGTCGGTATTCTATACAGCCCTAACGATAAAATAAGTATCGGACTCTCATACCGCTCCAAGGTAATGATGCGTCTGGAGGGTGGAGATGCGGCCGTAAACTACAGCTCTACGGATCTTGAGGCACTTTTTGCCATGTTAGCGCAGAGTCCGAATTTCCCAGCAGCAGTTAAGGGTGCAATGCTACTTGATGGAGCTACTTTCAATGCTGAACTGCCTATACCTTCCAATACAAACCTGGGTGTTGCATGGAGAGCATCAGATAAGATTCTGCTCTCTGCCGAGCTTCAATATGTGGGATGGAAAGCTTACGACAAGCTATCAATTGTATTCCCGAATGTAACAATGAACTCTCCTAAAAACTTCTCCAACACAATGATTTACAGAGTAGGAGCTGAGTTCTACTGTACATCTAAATTTACAGCCAGAGCAGGTTTTGTTTACGACAACACCCCATCTGATTTAACTCTCTACACACCTGATTCACCTGGCTCAGATAAAATAAGCGTTACAACAGGTTTCACATACAGACCTGTTAAGTTTATGGATGTTGACTTTGCTTTCCAGTACAACCATGGTGTTAAAACAAACGGCAAATTCATCCAGAACAATGCTATTCTTTTTGGCGGAGACTATAAGACCACAGCCTTCCTGCCTTCACTGGGAGTAAGGTTCAAATTCTAGAAAAAAAGAGTACTTTTGCGTTGATTATGGCAAAGGTACTGTCTGCAGACGAATTTATAAAAAGGGCGGAGAGCACTCCGCTACTGGATGTGAGATCCCCCGGAGAGTATGCCCATGCGCATATTCCGGGGGCTCTCTCTTTACCCCTGTTTAGTGATGATGAGAGGGCTAAGGTTGGCACTCTGTATAAAAATCAGGGGAAGGTTGCATCTGTACAGAAGGGGCTGGAATTTGTTGGGCCTAAATTGAAGGGATTTACAAAGTTTGCTCTCAAACTGGGCTCTGAAGAGTTGCTTATGCACTGCTGGAGAGGGGGCATGCGATCCTCTTCAATGGCATGGCTGATGGAGAGCGTCGGTCTTAGAGTACTTCTTCTTGATGGTGGCTATAAAGCCTACAGAAAAATGGTTCTTGAGAGCTTTGACTCACCAATGAAGATCATTCTGCTGGGTGGATATACCGGCTCTGGCAAGACTGAGTTGTTGCTTCAGCTGAATGAGGCAGGCGAACAAATAGTGGACCTTGAGGGGTTGGCAAATCATAAAGGCTCTGCGTTTGGGGCTCTGGGACAGCCGGATCAACCATCAACAGAACAGTTTGAAAATTTACTTTTTAGAGAGATCTCAAGGCTGGATTTGAGTAGAAGGGTTTGGGTTGAGGACGAGAGCAGAAATGTGGGCAAAGTTTTTCTGCCACAACCCCTCTGGGAGAGGATGAGGAACTCTCCGCTTATCAGAATTGACACCCCGTATGAGATTAGACTTGAGAGGCTAATGAGGGATTACGCCTGTTTTGACACAGAGGGGCTCACCGCCTCTATCAAGAAAATTGAGAAGAGACTTGGATTTGATAAATGCAAAAAGGCGCTTGACGCATGCCTGTCAGACGACAGGGAACTTGCTGCCAGAATATGCCTGGACTATTATGATGCTGCTTATGGCAGCCAACTGGATAATCGGTTTGGGAGTAGGGAGAGTCTTCCCTCAGTTAAGATGAATTCACTTGACGGCAAAGAGACTGTAAGTGAGCTTATCTCTGTTGCAGACAGCATCAGTTTCAAAGAATAAAATTTTAAAAATATGAGTACAAGAGATGGCAACGCAAAGGTTGCTGTTATTATTGACAGATTTGGAATGGGAGAGGCTGACAGGGAGCTGTCTCACACACTTTTAAAGAATTATCTTAATCTATTAATTTCCGAAATGAGGGTACCTGCATACATCTGTATGTACGGAGAGGGGGTAAAGTGTGCCTGCAGGGAGTCGGGATTTTCAGAGGAGTTAAAAAAACTTGAAAACATGGGTGCCAAAGTTGTAATTTGCAAAACATGCCTCTCTCACTATAAATTGATGGATGAGGTTGCTGCTGGTGTAGTCGGCACAATGATTGATATAATTGACATTCAGCATAACAGCACAAAAATCATTAAGTTATGAAAGAGGAGATAACGAGGTTAACCCAATTCAGTCCGGGGGCAGGGTGCGGATGTAAAATTGCTCCAAAGGATCTTGAGGAGATTCTCAGAGGGAGCGTATCCGGAATGAACTTTCCAAATCTTCTTGTTGGAAATGAAAGTAAAGATGACGCTGCAGTATATGATATTGGAGGAGGAAGGGCCCTGGTTAGCACAACGGATTTCTTTACTCCTATAGTTGACAACCCCAGGGACTTTGGGCGTATATCTGCTACTAATGCCATATCTGATATTTATGCTATGGGTGGTGAGCCCCTTATGGCTATAGCCATACTTGGCTGGCCGCTTGACAGGCTCCCCGGTTCTGTTGCATCTGAGGTTGTATCGGGCGCAAGAGAGGTCTGTGATAAAGCTGGCATTCCCCTGGCAGGGGGCCATAGCATTAACATATCAGATCCAATATTTGGATTGGCTGTAACTGGTATTGCAGATACTGATAAGATAAAAAAGAACAGTGGAGCCAAAGCTGGATCACTCCTGTTCCTGACTAAACCGATAGGCATCGGGCTTGTTACAACTGCAGAAAAATTTGGACTGGCAAAAGAGGAGGATAAGGCAGAGGCACTAAGGCTTATGACAACTCTTAATTCTCCCGGTGTGGCAATATCAAACATCAAGGAGGTGACTGCAATGACAGATGTAACGGGTTTTGGATTGATGGGACATACCATTGAGATGGCAGAGGGGAGCAATCTGACAGCGGAGATTGAGTATGATTCAGTCCCAAGAATTGAGGGAGCCCCTTTTTATATAGAGAAGGAGTGCATCCCGGGAGGCACTTTTAGGAATTTTGCCAGCTATGGAGATAAAATAGCTAATATGACAGAGGTGCAGAAGATGTTATTGTGTGATCCTCAGACAAGCGGAGGACTTCTGATTGCTATACTTCCGGAAGGGATTGAGAAGTTAAAGGAGCTGGCCGCAAAGGAGGGATTCTCACTAAGCAGAATCGGGCGGCTTAAAGAGCGAAGCTCTGAGGCCTATGTTGAGATTATATAGTATATTTGAGAAATTGATTAAACTAACCCCATTATGAAAAGAGCACTTTTAACCGCAATCACCCTCTTTATTGCGACTTTGATTTCGGCAGGCAACATTAAAACCGGAGCAGAGTCTGTAAATGAGTATCTCCCTCTTATTAAAGGGAAAAGGGTGGCAGTCCTTACAAATCAGACAGGAATTATTGGGAAAACCCATCTTGTTGATTCTCTTGTATCACTTAAAATCAACATTGTCGCAATTCTGTCGCCTGAACACGGATTCAGGGGAGACGCCGATGCCGGAGAGCACGTTGCAAGCTCCGTTGACGAGAAGACCGGAATTCCAATTAAATCACTTTATGACGGAAATACCGGCAAACCATCGGTGGACCTGATGAAGCAAATAGATGTTATGGTATTTGATCTTCAAGATGTTGGAGTTCGTTACTACACATATCTTACCACTATGGCAAGAATGATGGAGGCTTGTGCTGAGAATGGCGTAAAGATGATTATTCTTGACAGACCTAACCCTATTGGCTTTTATGTTGACGGACCTATTTTGGATATGAAGTACAAATCGGCAGTTGGCTGGCTTCCTATCCCAACAGTTCACGGCATGACTCTGGGGGAGCTGGCAGGCATGATTAACGGAGAGAAGTGGCTCAAAGACGGAATTCAGTGTGATGTAACCGTAATAAAATGTCAGAACTACACACACGCAAGCATGTATGAGCTGCCTGTTAAACCATCTCCAAACCTTCCGGATATGCGCTCAATTTACCTGTATCCATCAACATGCTATTTTGAGGCTACTCCTGTAAGCCTTGGAAGAGGAACAGCACATGCTTTCCAGATGTACGGTCACCCAAACATGAGGGGTTATAACTTCTCGTTCACCCCTAAGAGCATACCGGGTGCCAAATTTCCTCCTCAGCTGAACAAAGAGTGCTTTGGTGTCGATTTGAGAACTGAACCTTCAATTGAGGAGATAAACAGAGCCGGAATAAACTTTGAATATGTGATTGATGCATACAAAAATCTTAATCTTGATGACCATTTCTTCCGCTCATTCTTTGAGTTGCTTTCCGGTCAGGCCTATATAAGAAAGATGATTAAGGAGGGTAAGAGCGCGGCAGAGATTAAGGCTATGTGGACAGACGATGTTGCCAGATTCAAGGTTCAGAGAAGACCGTATCTTCTCTACCCGGAGAATTAAGTATCAGAAGGCTGTTTTAGAAAACCAGCTCACGAGAACCATCATTAAGAACAGATATTTTCACCCTGAGAACATCAGCCGGAAGTATCTGTTCTATCTTTTCCGGCCACTCTATTATACAAAGATTACCTGACTCAATAAACTCTTCAAACCCGATATCAAAGGCCTCTTCCAGTTTGTTGATTCTGTAGAAGTCAAAGTGGTGGATTGATTCTCCATCTTTTGTCATATAATCATTTATTAATGAAAACGTGGGGCTGCTGACACCATCCGTCACGCCCAGTACCCGGCACAAAGCCTTTGTAAAGGTGGTTTTACCGGCCCCCATCTCGCCATAGAGCGCGACTATATTACTATCACCCTTTTTATTTAAAAACTCACGGGCCGCATCCTCCAAATGCTCAATCCCTTTTATCAATATCATTTCACTCATTATTCCTTCTGTCAAGACCTCTGTAATTTACAGCCTCTGCAATATGCTTCAAAGATATGAATTTTGACGATTCTAAATCTGCTATGCTCCTTGCCACCTTAAGAATTCTGCCATATGCTCTGGCCGAAAGCCCAAGCCTGTTAATTGCTCCGGTAAGAAACTCAAGCTCCTTTTTCCCAATTTTGCAATATAATCTCAAATCTGAAGTTGTCATCTGAGCATTGCTTTTTGCCCTACCCCCAAATCTCTCACGTTGAATCTCCCTTGCTCTCTCAACTCTGTTCCTGATTTCACTGCTGCTCTCAGACCTGAAATCTCCAGTCAAATGCTCAGCCTTTACGGCACTGACCTCGCAATGGAGGTCTATTCTGTCAAGAAGGGGGCCTGAGAGCTTTGATCTGTATCTGGATATCTGATAGGGGGTACAGATGCATTTGTCTCCGGGTTCACCGTAAAAACCGCATGGGCATGGATTCATGGAGGCAGCAAGCATAAAGTTTGCCGGATATGTAATTTTGTACCTTAACCTGGATATGGAGACACACCTCTCCTCCAGTGGCTGGCGAAGCACCTCAAGTACCGGCTTACTGAATTCAGATATTTCATCAAGGAATAAAATTCCGTTATGAGACAGGGATATCTCTCCCGGCATTGCATTGGTTCCACCTCCGATTATCGCATAGATTGAGGCCGAATGGTGAGGAGACCTAAAGGGTCTTATCCTGATAAGGCCATCCTTTAAAGCCCCTTTACCGGCGACACTGTATATTTTGCTGGTCTCTACAGACTCCTGCGGTGTCATCTCAGGAAGTATCCCTGGCAAAGCCTTGGCCATAAAGGTCTTTCCGGCACCCGGAGGGCCACAAAGCAAAATATTATGAGAGCCTGCCGCCGCAACCTCAAGTGCCCTTTTCGCACTCTCCTGCCCCTTTATCTCTGCAAAATCAGGTATATCATCTTCCCTCCTCTTTTGAGAGGACGGAGAGGCTTGCATCGGTTGAATAACCTCCTCACCATAGAGGATAGATATCACCTCGCTAAGGCTTCTAGCTCCAAAAACATCAATGCCTCCAATTTCCACAGCCTCTGCAGCTGACTCAAATGGAAATATGCACCCTTTAAAACCACTTTCCCTTGCATGCTCTGCAACCGGAAGAGCTCCTGAAACAGGCCTCAGAGAGCCATCCAGAGCCAGTTCTCCCATAATCATGAAATCTTCCAGGTTTGAGAAGGTGTACTGACCTGAAGCTGCAAGAATGCCAAGTGCAATTCCCAAGTCAAATGAGGAACCCTCCTTCTTTAGATCTGCCGGAGCCATATTGACAATTATTCGTTTTCCCGGAATTCTGGCCCCGATTGTTCCCAAAGCTGTTGTGATCCTCTGCTGACTCTCTCTCACGGCACTGTCCGGGAGCCCCACCAGGTGGAAACAGATCCCGTCCGACACATCAACCTCTACTGTTACAGTTATTGCCTCAACCCCAATGCAGGCTGCGCTGAATGTCCTTTTAAGCATTTTTTTGCTTAAAGCTATTTGAATAACACTAAAGCGGAAAGTGTTGTAAAAAGAATTACCCGATTCCGGAAAAGAATTTTCCAAAACCGGGTAAATTTGATAATTCCAGAATTACCTATTCTAAAACGGATACACAAGTATTTGCATTTCCAATATCAATTCCCACAAAAGCTACTCCGCCCTTGTCTGTGATATAGAATCCATCCTCACTTATCTTTGACTCTTCGTAATTTGAGTTCAGCTTTGAGTAGAGGGAGTATCCAATAGATGCCATCCTCTCCGGATTCTCAGGAACAATAACATTGCAGGCATCACCAAACTCCTCTCTGAATAGTGTTATCAACTCCTCATTATATGCACCACCTCCGGCAAGATAAACAGATGTAGCGTTTTCAACGTCATTGTCACTGATAAACTTTCTTAGAGCAGGCATTATTATGTTCTTAAAGTATATCTCAATTGCTGTCCTCTTCTCTTTTGTCAGGTCCTTATGTTTTCTTTCTGTATAAGTAAAACCTTTAACAAAAATCTGATCCAGCTGGTGCTCATTCTTTATACCTATGTTTGTGTTCTTTACAAGCTCCTGGCCAAAGATATCTACTGCATAACTTAAACCATGTGTGCTGAATATGGTTCTGTTAACCAATCCCTGAGGTGTGCTGAGAGCCCCTTCACATGTACCGTAACCAAGGCTTATGACAATGTAGTTTCCGTCAACCGGTTGCGCACCCTTTCGTATAGCATAGTCACATCCCAAAACTTCCGGGATCACGTTTACATTGGCAATAGGTATCAGCTTCTGCTCTGTTGTAACATCTCCTTTATCAGAGGCTACGAAGTATGTAATCATGTTCTCTGTTTGCAGGTACTCCTTTGCAAGGTCTCTGTTCAACTGAAAGGTGGCGTAGGGAAAGCCTGCAGTAATGCAAAGTTTTGGCATTTTTGCAGTTTTAGCAATAGTTGTGCACAAATCTGAAGCCAAGAGAAGGGCAGATTGTGCAATCAACTTGTAGTCTGTCTCTGATGGAGATGCATTGATATATTTGTTAGGCGACACACCCTCGTTGAGGGCCTGTATGCCTATCATATAATCCATGCCTTCGAATTTAATTTTTGAGAAACCCAGAATGGGGTCGTTACTTGTGTAGTACTCTCTAATTGTAGCCTCATACACACTTGGGAAAGTCAAAGTTTTTACCATAGGTGAGGACGGTTTATTTCAAAGTTGTGTAAATATAACATTTATTTTTGTTTAAATAATATTAGCGACTTCTTGACCGGGAATTTTTGTAGATTTGTATCAATGGAAATGAAGGAGACGGTACTGTTTTATTGCAAAAAGATTAAAGATATCCCGGATTTCATACCCGCGGAGAGAAGGATCATTGTACTTGCTGATTTTAAGGTTGAAAGTGCTTTAAAGCGTGTTCTGCACTTTCCGTTCATTACCATTGAATCTTCTGAAGAGAATAAATGTTTCCGTACTCTTGAAGAGCTCACTTTAAAACTGATGGATTTGGGAGCTGACCGAGGCACGCTGCTTTTGGTTGCCGGAGGGGGGATAGTTGGAGATATTGGAGGATTTCTTGCATCCACCTACTACAGAGGTATAGATTATTGTCTCATCCCCACAACCCTCCTTTCCCAGGTTGACGCCTCTATTGGAGGAAAAACAGCAATTAATGTCAAGGGGTTCAAAAACATACTTGGTCTTTTTAACCCCTCAAATTTTACAATTTTTTGCAGCGAATTTCTGGACACTCTCCCCAGAAAGCAGATTGACGAGGGGCTGGCAGAGATGCTTAAGACCTTCCTTCTGGCGGATAAGGTTGCATACCTTGATGCTGTTGATGTAATAATTGGGGGAAGTCCTCATCTTAAAAAGATCTCCACATTTTCTGAGCTATTCCCATTTATCAAAAGAGCCTCTGAGATAAAGAGCGATATAGTTAAGCGGGACCCTTATGAGAAAGGAGAGCGTAAACTCTTGAACTTGGGTCATACATTTGGCCATGCTATAGAAAAACTGTGCGGACTTTCACACGGAGAGGCAGTTAGTATTGGAATTGCCCTCTCAGCAAACCTCTCTGTTAAATTAAGACTGCTTTCAAAATCAGATGGCAACAAAATCATAAGGGATCTTAAGTCATTGGGACTCCCTGCCGAATCTCCGGTTCACCCATCGGAATTATTTGAAACAATGACAAAAGATAAAAAGAAGGATGGTGAGGCCATCCAGTTCATCCTCCTTGAGGGAATTGGTAAGGCTATAATATACCCTCTCACTATAGAGAGGCTAAAAGGATTGTTAAATGATTTGTCTTAGTCTTCAAAAACTTGACTACAAAAGTCTTGTTAAGGCCGTTTCAAAATCTGAGATGGCCGAGATTCGCCTTGACCTGACTGAACTGACAGAGGTGGAGATTGGCAAGGTATTCTCTAAGGAGAGGAATTTGATTGCAACATGCAGGCTTGAAAAGCTTCCAAAGGAGGTGTGCATTGAAAAACTGTCTGCTGCAATAAAAGGAAACGGACCGGCTAAAAAGAGTAAAGTTACAAAGTACCTTGACATAGAATACGATGCTCCCCAGGACTATCGGGAGGCTATGGTTACCTTGGCAAGGGAGAATGGTTTTAAAATTATACATTCATATCACAATTTCTCAAACACAGACCCTTTTGAAAGGCTTCTTGAGATAACCGGAAAGTGTTTTGAATATGGTGCCGACATAGTAAAAATTGCTACTACTGCCATAATTACGGAGGAGGGTGTGAGAACTCTGAGGCTTTACCGCCATTTTGAAAAGAGTCGCCTGTTGGCTTTTTCTATGGGCGATGCCGGGAAGTTCACAAGGCTACTCTCTCTTAATATTGGAGCCCCGTTTACCTTTGCAGCACCTAAAGAGGAGCTTGCCACAGCTCCCGGACAGCCCCTTGAGGTGGAGGCAAAGGCGGCGGTAAATCCAAAAAGCTATCCACATAAAATAAAATTCAACTCTCTGCAGACATCAATTAAGGCTCCCTCTTCAAAGAGCCATGCGCAGAGGGCTATTATTGCTGCAAGCCTTGCAAAGGGCGTATCCAACATATATGGATATACCCCATGTGACGACACAGATGCCGCTCTGGAGATGGCAAAAAAGTTTGGTGTTCAGGTGAAGTTCAAGAGTAAAAGAGGGCATCTCTTCATTAAAAGCCCCGGGTCCAACGCCATAAGTCTTGAGTTTGCAAAATCCAAATCTCCACTGACTTTTAATGCCGGAGAGTCGGGATTGCTTTCAAAACTTATGATTCCAATCTCAGGGCACCTATCGGCAAACAGAAAAATTACAATAACCGGAAAAGGAACCCTGCTGAAAAGAGAGTATTTGGGGGTAGAGGAGCTTCTGGAAAAGGTTGGAGTCTCTTTTGAAACTTCAAATGGTTTTCTTCCGGGTAAATTAAAAGGCATGCTTAGGGGGGGGACGATACAACTCTCCGGTAAAGGTGGCTCTCAACTGGTTTCAGGATTGCTGATGGCTCTTCCACTATGTGTAGATTCAAGCAGACTTGAACTGGAAAGCCCCACCAGTAAACCATATATAGACTTAACTCTAAAGACGCTAAAAGATTTCAACCTAAAGATTACAAATAACAATTACTCACAGTTTATTATTCCGGGCAGGCAGAGGTACAGAAAGAAAATTTTTTACCAGCTTCAGGGAGACTGGAGTTCTGCAGCCCTTCTTCTCACCGGTGGAGCCATTTCCCGTGATGTTACTGTAAAAAACTTAATTATCAACTCATCTCAGGCAGATGAGAGAATTCTTGAGGTATTCAAGGCTGCCGGTGTTGAATTTGATGTTGTTGAAGGTCCAAAGTATCTTATTATGTGCGGAGATGTACCATGTGCATTCAGGGATAATCCGGACGACGAAGATTGTTGCTCAGGAAGGGTGGATGTGAAGGGTTCAAAATTGCCTTATAAACCCTTTGAATTTGACGCAACGGATTCTCCGGACCTGTTCCCTCCCCTTGTTGTGCTGGCCCTTAATTGCGACGGAGAGAGCCGAATAAAAGGGGTAAGCAGACTCTACAACAAAGAGAGCAACAGAGCGGAGACTCTATTCTCTGAATTTGTAAAGCTTGGGGCTGACATTGATATTCAGGGAGACTACATGATGGTTAGAGGTGGTAAACTCCATGGTGGCTATTGCAATACACACGGAGACCACCGGATTGCGATGGCTCTCTGTATTGCCGCTTTAAACATTGATGAGCCACTATATCTGGACAATATGGCGTGCATATCTAAGTCCTTTCCTGGTTTTATAAGCAATTTTGTAAAATGAACATATTCGGCAGAAAATTAAGGCTCTCTATATTTGGAGAATCTCATGGAGCGGGATTGGGGATTATTGTTGATGGCGTACCCTCAGGGATGCCTTTGTCAACATCAGACTTCACGGCTGACCTCTCCAGAAGAAGGCCCGGAGCTCCGGGAACAACTGCCAGAAGAGAGGGCGATGCCGTTACGATACTCAGCGGAGTATATAATGGCTTTTCAACAGGTGCTCCCATTGCCCTTCTTTTCTCAAACGACAACGCAAGACCCTCTGATTATGACAAATTTGCAGAACACCCCAGACCGGGTCACTCAGATTATTCATCCAGGGAGAAGTTCGGAAATTTTGCCGATCTCAGAGGGGGAGGTCACCACTCCGGCAGGGTTACCATTGGTATAGTTGCAGCAGGGGTTATCGCTAAAAAGATGCTTGGACAAATAACGATTAGTGCTAAGATACTGGAGATTGGCGGAAAGAACCCATGGGATAGTGCTCTTGAAGAGGCCGGCAAAAGAGGCGACTCTCTTGGCGGAATTATTGAGTGCCGGGTAACTCAGGTGCCGGCTGGTTTAGGAGAACCGTTCTTTGACTCAGTAGAGTCTCAGATCTCACATCTGATATTCTCAATACCCGGGGTAAGAGGAGTAGAGTTTGGCGACGGCTTTGCCTCCGCCAGAATGTATGGTTCCCAACACAATGACCCTATCGCAGATTCATCAGGAAGAACCTCAAAAAATGGTGCCGGAGGTGTAAACGGAGGAATTTCAAATGGGAATGACATTGTCTTCAGAGTTGCCGTAAAACCAACATCAAGTATTGCTGCTCCTCAGGAGACTTACAATTTTAGCACAAAAAAAGTAGAGAGGCTGGTGGTATCGGGAAGGCATGATACATGTTTTGCACTCAGGTTGCCGGTTGTCATTGAGGCTGCAACTGCTATTGCACTGGCAAATTTTTAATATAGCACCTTCTCTTTGAATATAGTCTTCCCGGGTAATAGTCAAAAATACTTTGAACAGCCTTGTTTGTCTCAAGCTGGGGATTTGCGACCACCCTCTTTACACCAAGTCTTATTAAGTTTGAGTTGAGATGGTCAAAAATTACCGCATTTAATCCCTTATTCTGATACTCAGGAATAATTCCAATCATATAGAGATCCACAAGCTCAAAGCTCCTGAGTGCCTTTAAAAGCTTTAAAAAGCCAAACGGGAACAACCGTCCTCTGCTCTCTCTCATAGCTTTAGAGAGGCTTGGCATTGTAACTGCAAAAGCCACTACCCTATCCTCCTCATTAACTACAAGACAAACAAGATCCATGTTAATCAGTGGTAAAAACTGATCTACATACCATTCAATCTGTTTTTGTGAGAGTGGAGTAAAGCCATAAAGAGGAACGAAGGCTTTATTAAGTGCATTGAATAGATCAATAGCATAGCTTCTCAATTCTCTCTTTGATTTTGTACGTAGTACAGAGACTTTGAACTTCTTCTGAATAATTCTTGAATATTGCTTTAGTTTGTCGGGGACTGAGTCAGGAACATCAAACTCCCTCTGAATCCACTCGGCATCTTTAGTATATCCTAACTTCTCCATATGCTCCGGATAGTATGGAAAGTTGTAAAGAGTGGTGAAGGCTCCCATATTTTCAAAACCCTCAGTAAGCATTCCCTCCCTGTCCATATCTGTAAATCCAAATGGCCCGTTGACCGCCTCCATCCCCCTTTCTAATGCAAGCTCCTCAACTTTAGTTAGCAAAGCTCCGGAGACCTCAAGATCATCAATAAAATCAAACCAGCCGAAACGCATATATTTAACATTCCAGTCTCTGTTTGCGTTATAATTGATTATTGCCGCAACTCTACCAACAATCCGCCCCCCCTTCTCTGCAAGAAAAAGTGTCGCTTCGCAATATTCATAGGCTGGATTTTTTGTTCTTAAAAGTGTCTTATATTCGTCACTCCACAAGGCATTAACCCAGTTTGGGCTATTCTTGTAGAGTCTCTCGGGGAAAGAGATGAATTTTTTTAATTCAGATCTGTTCTTTACCTCCCGGATCGTTACACTCATAAGTGCATTTTATTTAATTATTGAGCCTGCAACCACGTTGGCTACAAGTGCACGAAGCCTTACAACGCTCCCCTTATCCTCTGGATGAACTCTGTGGGATAGAAGGATAACAGCTGTTTTTGATACAGGATCAATAATAAAAGATGTCCCCGTATATCCGGTATGGCCAAATGTCTTTTCCGGATGAAACAGATTCCCGTTGTTTGATGCATATGATGAGAAGTTATCCCAGCCAAGTGAGCGACCCTGCTGCTTAACACTCTCAGGTACCCTGGTCATAGTCTCAAGGGTGAGCTTGCCAAGTATTCTTTTGCCATTATATTCACCTCCATTCATAAGTGCTGCAGCAAGTATTGCCAAATCCTCTGCATTTGAAAAAACACCTGCATTTCCTGAATTTCCATCATTCAAAATGTTTGCAATTGGGTCGTGAACTCTGCCAAGCAGTACGGAGCCATCTTTTTGTCTCTCAGTAGGGGCAACCATCTTGACCAAATCTCCGGAAGGGTTGTAAGCCGAACTCTTCATTCCTAGAACATCAAAAAGCTCTCTTTTGGTGTATTCCATTAACTTTTCACCTGTAACTTTTTGAAGAATATTCTGAAGTGTAACGAAGTTAAGGCAGCTGTACTGAAAGTTGGTAGTGGGTCTGAAATCCCTTTTGCATTTTGCAATCCACTCCATTAAAGCATCCGGATTAGGTGCTCCGCTCTTCTCTACTATTTCCTGAACAGGTGCATATGGAGGCAGTCCTGATGTGTGTGTAAGCAGATCAATAACTCTGATCTCAATCTTACGGCCGGAAGCCGAATCAATCCAGGGCTGAAATCCCGGTATATACATAGAGACATTATCGGTAAGTCTTATCTTTCCTCTCTCAACCAGTTGCATAATTGGGATTGCTGTCCCGACAGGCTTGCTGACAGATGCCAGATCAAATATTGTATTAACAGTCATCTTCTCTGTAGCAGGATATAGTGATTTATTCCCATAAGCCTTAAGATAGACCATTTTCCCATCCCGAACCACTGCGAGAACAGCTCCTGGTATCTCTCCGGCTTGGACAGACTCCTCTATCACTTTGTCAACCTGAGATAATCTGGCCGGATCCATTCCTGCCTGTTGAGGGGTTACCCTTTGAAGTGGCTGACCGTTAATAGAAATAGAGAAAAGTAATGAGATTAAAATTGAGAGTACAAGTTGTTTCATAATACTAGGGGTTATAGGTAAGCAAAAGTACAAAAAACTAGTGTAATTATTACTACATTTGCTATGTGAATAATCTATTATGCATTTGCTATATTCTGACAAATTTAACAAATCACATCTGACAATCTTGTTCCTACTATTCTCTTTTTGCTCTCTTGCTCAGAGTAAACAAGAGAGCGGCATAACGATTTCAGCCAATGCAGATATTTACAGCAGATACATTTGGAGAGGTTCTGCACTCTCCTCCGGACCTGTTTTTCAGCCGGGTCTGTCCGCCTCTTACAAAGATTTCACGTTGGGTTACTATGGTTCTTATAAAATAGCCGGGACGGGGGATAATGAGATTAATCTCTTTATATCAAAAAGTTTTGGCCCTTTGACACTGGAGATTTGGGACTACTGGTCATACGATAATTTTAACATTAGAGAGATAAAAAACTATAACAGGGCGACTACATCCCATCTGCTTGAGGGAATCGTAACTCTCTCCGCAGGAGAGTTCGCACCTCTTAGCCTCTCAGCCGGGTGGCTGTTTTATGGTACAGATGCTACTAACAGTATCTATATAGAACTTCAGTACGCAATTCCCGTTAAGAGATCTGAAGTGGTTTTTACTGCTGGTTATCAGGCAAATGGAACATATTACTCTGACAGAAGAGGTTTTGTAAACCTTAGTGCAACATATAACCAGCCACTTGCAGTCTCTGAGAAGGTCTCTCTGGATTTAATACTTAGTTTAACAGCCAACCCTGCAGAAAAAAGAGTTTTTTTCACAGCCGGTATTAGCATATACAATAACTGACATGAAGAAAAAGTATAGCATTTATACAATATTTGGCACACTGCTGATCCTGTTTATAGTATTCTTAACCGCAGTTGTACTTATTACCTCCTCTATGAAACATAAAGAGTATCAAATGATTCAGGAGAGCAATAAGATTCAGCTGGATAAGGAGAGCTCTGCGCTGATTACATTAATGGGAAGTTCAGTAAGTCAAGTTGCATGGGATTACACATACTGGGATGATCTTGTATTGGCTGTCTCAACTAAAGATCCCAAATGGTTCGGAAGTAATATATCAACTATCATCTCCTCTTTCAGGCTTGATTATGTGGCTGTTTATGACAAAAACTACTCAAAGGTACATGATGCATCATCCTTAGAGGTAAACTCAATACCTGTTATTCCTGAGGAAGCATTCAAATTGTTCACGAATGCCCCTCTTATCTCCTTCAACATCAGAACAGGTGATGATCTGTATAGAATATACGGTGCTACTATACACCCCACTTCAGACCCCTCTCACACTAAGACTCCGGCAGCAGGCTATCTTTTTATCTCTAAAAAATGGGACGAGGAGCTCCTGAATGAGCTATCTGTGCTGAGTGGCTCTGCCGTTAAAATTAACTTTACAGACTCTGCAAAAGTTTCAATAAATAAAAACTCAATAGTTTCCACCTATAAATTGAATAGCTTTGACGGCACTCCCTCCGCCTGGCTTGAGTTTACAAGGCAGAGCACAATTCTTGAAAGATATCGTAAAAGTACTTTTAATATTGTATTACTATTATCAGCCAGCCTTCTGGTAATGCTTGCCTCTTATATGTTTGCTGTAATGAGGTGGGGTATTAATCCTTTAAAAAGTTTGATTTTATGCATTGAGCATGAGGATATTGATGGTTTTAAAGATTTGAAGTCGGCATCTACCGAATACTCTAAAGTAGGAGAGCTTCTTGCTGAGCATTTTAAACAAAAGGATGAGCTTATTGCAGCCAGAAAAATGGCGGAAGAGTCCGACAGACTTAAATCGGCTTTTCTAGCGAATGTAAGCCATGAAATCAGGACACCGATGAATGGAATTATGGGTTTTGCTGGCCTGCTCTCTGAGCCGGGAGTAAGCGAGGAGGAGCGCAGGGAGTATCTGAATATTATTGAAGAGAGTGGGAGACGAATGCTTAGCATAATAAACGACCTGATTGATATATCAATTATAGACGCCGGACAGATAAAAATTATTCCGGCTCATTTCAAGATAAACGAACTGTTAAATCATATATATGAGTTCTTCAGGTATGAGATTGAGGCGAGAGGTATTAGTTTTGCATGTGAGAAGGGGCTTGACGACAGTGCAGTTATCTATACTGACAGAGATAAGCTGTATGCCATTCTGATAAATCTCCTGAAAAATGCATCAAAATATACCCATACCGGTTCTATCAGGTTTGGTTACTCACATAATGACAATTTCCTGACATTCTTTGTATCGGACACTGGAATTGGCATATCTGAAAGCAGACATTCTGCTGTTTTTGAACGATTTATACAGGCTGACGACTCTATCTCCAAGCACTATGAGGGGACAGGGCTTGGTCTCTCAATATCAAAAGCCTATGTTGAGGCACTGGGAGGAAAGATATGGCTTGAGAGTTCTGCTGGAAAGGGGTCAGATTTCTACTTCAAGATACCGCTATAAAAAAAAGATTGAGAGAAATTCATCTCTCAATCTTAAATATCTCAAAACAAAAACTAAATACTAGTTTTCGCCTGATTCTCTTTGCTGACGTGGTCCGCGTGAGTTATTTGAACGGCCTCTGCCTCCTCTTTCACCACCACGGCCTCTGCGATCACCTCCACGACGGTCGCCTCTGCTACCACCCTGATGTCCGCCCTGACCTGCAGATGCGTTAGCAGCCATGCCTACGTTTGGAGAGAGATCTCTCTTTCCGTAAACTTCGCCATTGCAAACCCATACTTTAACTCCAAGAACACCTACCTTAGTGTGCGCCTCGGCGTGAGCATAGTCAATATCCGCACGGAAAGTATGAAGAGGTGTTCTACCCTCTTTATAAAGCTCTCTTCTTGCCATCTCGGCTCCGCCCAGACGACCGCTGATAAGAACTTTAATACCCTCGGCTCCCATTCTCATGGTAGAGGCCATTGCCATCTTGATTGCACGTCTGTAAGACACGCGTCCCTCTACCTGACGAGCAATATTGTTTGCAACAATATTCGCATCAAGTTCGGGTCTTTTAACCTCATAGATGTTAATCTGAACCTCTTTATTTGATATCTTCTTAAGCTCCTCTTTAAGCTTGTCAACCTCCTGGCCGCCTTTTCCGATAATGATTCCCGGACGTGCAGTGTGGATAGTTACAGTTATTAGCTTAAGAGTCCTCTCAATAACGATTCTTGAGAGTGAAGCCTTTGCAAGACGTGCATTAAGATACTCGCGAATCTTAGCATCTTCAAGGATTTTGCCTGCGTAATCAGTTCCACCGTACCAGTTAGAGTCCCAGCCACGGATAATACCTAGTCGGTTTGATATAGGATTTGTCTTTTGTCCCATCTTATTGCTCCTCTTTTACGGTTTTACTTTTCTTCTTTCCAAGTACTATGGTAACGTGGTTTGAACGCTTGCGAATTCTTGCGGCACGGCCTTGCGGCGCAGTCCTGATACGCTTAAGTGAACGACCCTGTCCAACCATAATTGATTGAACACATATGTTTCCATTTTCAAGTTCCTTGCGGTCTGCCTCGTTTTTAGACTCCCAGTTTGCAATTGCAGAACGTAGAAGTTTCTCCAAACGTACAGATGCCTCCTTCTTGGTATACTTTAGTATATCCAAGGCGCGGTTCACCTCAACACCTCTGATGATGTCAGCAACAAGGCGCATCTTTCTGGGTGAGGTAGGAACATCATTCAGCTTAGCAAAAGCTGTCTGCTTCCTTATTTCTTTATGCCTTTCGGCTGCTTCTCTTTTTCTAGCTCCCATTATTGTGGTTTTTTACACATTAATTATTTAGCGATTACCAGAGTGACCTTTGAAGGTTCTGGTGGGTGCGAACTCGCCGAGCTTGTGGCCTACCATATTCTCTGTAACATATACCGGAATAAACTTGTTTCCGTTATGAACTGCAATGGTGTGGCCCACAAAGTCGGGTGAAATCATGCTGGCTCTTGACCAGGTCTTGATAACCTCTTTTTTGCCTGCTTCATTCATGGCAAGTACTCTTTTCTCAAGAGCAGCCTGAATATAAGGACCTTTTTTTAATGAACGACTCATACTCTATTCAGTTTATTCCGTTATTTTTTCCTTCTTTCAACAATGAATTTTTTGGTAGTCTTTTTAGGGTTGCGTGTCTTGTAACCCTTAGCTGGAATACCTTTTCTTGAACGAGGGTGTCCGCCGGATGCTCTTCCTTCACCACCACCCATAGGGTGATCTACAGGATTCATCACTACACCACGGGTACGTGGCCTGCGGCCTAACCAGCGCTTACGTCCGGCTTTGCCATCCGACTCCAGATTGTGATCTGGATTGGACACTGTTCCGACAGTTGCACGGCAAGCGGTCAGCACCATCCTTGTCTCACCTGAAGGGAGTTTAAGGATTGCGTGGTCGCCTTCGCGAGCCAGCAGCTGAGCGTACGCTCCTGCACTTCTCGCCATAGCGGCACCCTGACCGGGACGCAGCTCAATGTTGTGAACAAGTGTTCCAAGTGGAATTTCTGACAGAGTTAGAGTATTTCCAATCTCCGGAGCAACTCCGGGACCCGATGCTATCACCTGACCAACTTTAATTCCGTGGGGAGCTAAAATGTAGCGTTTTTCTCCATCTCCGTAAACAACCAGTGCAATTCTCGCACTTCTGTTTGGATCGTATTCAATAGTCTTTACAGTGGCTGTATATTTGTCTTTGTCGCGCAAGAAGTCAATAACACGATACATTCTCTTGTGACCACCACCAATATAGCGCATAGTCATTTTTCCCTGTCCGTTACGACCACCACTCTTACGAAGTGGCTGCAAGAGAGATTTCTCCGGAGTTGAACAAGTAATCTCTTCAAATGCGCTTATAGCCTTATGTCTTGTGCCGGGAGTTGCCGGCTTGAATTTGCGTATTGCCATAGAAATTAAATGTTACTGTAGAAATCAATCTTATCTTCACCTGCCAGGGTCACATATGCCTTTTTGAAGTGGTTTGTGCGACCAGACAATAATCCCGCCTTTGTAAAGCGGCTCTTCTTTTTTCCGTGGTAATTAACGGTATTTACATCCAATACCTTTACACCATACATCTCCTCAACCGCAGCTTTGATCTGAATCTTATTTGCTTCGCGGTCAACCTCAAATGCGTAACGATTCAACTTTTCGCCTTGAATCGTCATTTTTTCTGTTACTATAGGCTTAATCAATATTCCCATTTCAATGCGGCTTATTAGCGTCCGTACTGTGCCTGCAGTATATCCTGAACTCCGTCAACAAAAATAAGGCTGGTAGAGTTTACCAGATCATATGTGCTGATTTCGTTTACAGTGATAACCTTTACATTTTGCAGGTTACGTGAAGACATGTAAATATTTTCTGAGTTTACAGGAAGCACAAAGAGAACTTTTCTGTCATTAACCTTAAGGTTTTTAACAAGTTTAATCATCTCTTTAGTTTTAGGAGCCTCCATGTTGAATGACTCTACAATGGTAAGAGCATTCTCTTTCACTTTATATGAAAGTGCAGAAAATCTCGCCAGCTGCTTGAGCTTCTTATTCAGTTTAAAGCTGTAATCGCGGGGCTGAGGACCAAATGCTCTTCCTCCGCCGACAAATGTAGGCGATTTGATGCTGCCGTGGCGAGCACCGCCTGAACCCTTTTGTCTTACAATCTTTTTAGTACTGTATGCTACTTCCCACTTCTCCTTAGTTTTGTGGGTGCCCTGACGCTGATTCGCAAGATACTGCTTTACATCAAGATAAATAGCGTGATCGTTCGGCTCAATGCCAAAGATACCGGAATCAAGAGTCACCTTCTTGCCTGACTCAGATCCATCTGTTTTGTAAACTGATAATTCCATAGACGCTTAATCCTCCACGATTACATAAGAACCTTTCGCTCCGGGAACAGATCCCTTTACAATAAGAAGATTATTCTCAGGTATTACCTTTATAACCTTCAGGTTCTGAATTTTTACCTTGTCACCGCCCATTCGGCCGGCCAGTCTCTTACCTTTAAATACTCTTGAAGGCCAAGATGAAGCACCCATAGAACCCGGAGCACGTAGTCTGTTGTGCTGACCGTGAGTAGCGCCTCCCACTCCTGCGAATCCATGGCGTTTCACAACTCCCTGAAATCCTTTACCTTTAGATATTCCTACTACATCAACCCACTCCAGAGGCTCCTTTGCGAAGACATCTGAAACAGTGACGGTGTCACCTAACTGAAGCTCTTTTGTAAAATCCATAGGGAATTCTACAACTTTTCTTTTAGGTGTGGTGTCTGCCTTTTTGAAATGGCCCTTGAGCCCTCCGCTGGTGTGTTTTTCTTTCTTTTCGTCATAGGCAAGCTGTACAGCGGCATAACCATCTTTCTCTTCTGTACGAATTTGCGTAACAACACACGGACCAGCCTCAATAACGGTGCATGGAATATTTTTTCCATCGGCACCGAAAACGGAAGTCATTCCGATTTTCTTTCCAATTAATCCAGGCATTGGTTGTTAATTTGGTGTATTATAATTAATTACTAACCCGCATAAAATTTGCGGGCTGCAAATATACGATAAAAACTTGAAAATGCAATAGCTAACTGCGAGATATCAACAGGATATTCACACAATGCTATGATTGCCCTAGTCGGGATTGCAGTGCTTTTTTAGCGGGTGAATCTTTTAACATATTTACAAAATAGATTGCGTCTGATTTCAGATGTTTCAGTTTGCTCTTTTCATACTTCTCAACATAATGAGTAGCATGCTCCAGTAAATATTTCCTGCAATCAATATTAACCATAACACCACCATCATAATCTGCATACGACATCCCTTTAACCTCATCTCCAGAGGTGATAGAGGCAATATCTGCCATTTTAATCCCTTTAACATTTACGGTAACAGATGGATAATAAAAATACTCGGCTGCCGGAAGATTGATCTCTAAATGGAGTCTTCTACCTGTCCTCTTTACATCTGTTTTGCCGTGAACCCTATAGTAGTTATACTCGTAATACTCCTCAATGTTTGGTGCCCACATTGAGTCGTCTCCATCTTTACCATATGTATCATTAAGCCATAACAGATTATTCGCCCAAGGAATTCTAGTTCCGTGAACTCCAAGTGAAACAGCCTCTCGTTGCTCTTTGGGCTTGATTAACTGATTTTCAACAAAAACTCTGAATGTAGATTCAGTATGAAACCACCGTCCTAAAGCTACCTGGTACAAGTCATTATCTATTTGAAAAGGATGAATTCTTAAAACACCCTGTTGAGCAGTAATCACGTGGATAAATGGGAGCATTCTGGCAGCATCAATATACACTTTATTCCCGTTAGGCTCTGCAAGAGTCTTGCATCCTCTCCCCAATAATGAATCCAGTATAATTGATTGGGATATCTCAATATGTTTGCATACGCTGTCTTTATTATTAACATTTAATGTTTTAACATCATGAAAAGCAATGCCAACTCCATAATTCATCATCTCCTTGACATTATTATAAGTCAATCCAGATTTCATCAAAAACCTATTGAAATTTCCAGTAAAACCAGGATTTACATTAGGCTTTACACCCATCCACTCCTCTTGGGGCTGAACAGTAATCAAAAAAGAAAACCTCACCTCGTTTCCCGCACCGTCTGTGTGTCCTAATGTTTTACCAAAAGAAAGCGTATCAGGAGGAAGGTCGTTTTTCTCAAGATGCTCAATATCATAATAATATTTCTCAGCTGGAACAGGTCTTCCATGAATTGCAGCAAAAGTTGAACTAAATGAATCTTGCCGAGTGTCATCCTGAGAAATTAGCAGAAGCCAGGTTTTATTATATTTTAAATGTGGAATTTCAGTTATTATATCATTAAACTCCGGCTGATTCAGATCTACGTCCTCATTAATATCAATATAAATATTGGCAATGATATTATTTACCTCATTAGAAAACGGATATAGATACCTCTTCTCTTCTTCTTCTGGTTTTGGATTAGATGGCATAACCAACTTCAAGCAGGAGTTGAATGTTAGCAATAATAGCGAGAAAAATAGATATGGTTTATACGCTTTAAGTAAATTCATTAGACTGCTTTTTGGGGATTTCCCCAAATATAAGCAATTATGAGAGAAGCGTATGCAAATTTGAAACAATTAGCTTAACAGCTATTGCTAAAAGAATAATTCCAAAAAATTTTCTCATTACATATATACCTCCTTTGCCCATTTTCCTGGAAATGAAGTCCAGATTGCTGAGAACAAGGTAAACGATAAGTATATTAATGAAGAGAGATACGATAATATTCTCTACCGCATATTCAGCCCTAAGAGACAGGAGAGTAGTAAAAGAAGCGGCCCCGGCAATAAGGGGAAAAACAATTGGGACAATGGTTGCGGAATCCGTAGGGCCATCATCTTTAAATATTTGAATTCCAAAAATCATCTCAATTGCTAGTACAAGCAATACGAGTGCCCCAGCCACTGCAAAGGAAGAGATATCAACACCAAACAGTCCGAGCATTGCCTGTCCCACAAATAGAAAAGCAACCAAAATGGCAAAAGAGATAAGCGCTGCATTAAGGGGACTAAAACTCTTCTTCTTCTCCTTCATTCCAATAATAATAGGAACCGAGCCCAGAATATCTATCACTGCAAACATAACAATGAATGCACTGAAAATCTCTTTAATACTGAAATTCATCTCATTAAAATTTTGAACAAAGGTAAAGAAAATTCCAACGCCGTCATTTCTGGCAATATTTTATATAATAGATAATTATATATGTTCGCCTTCTTTAGCGAATCAAACATCTTATTCATTATTAAACGATTGCCAGAAATGACGGCGTAGAAATTTTTGCGTAGAAATTTTTTTCTAACTTTAGGCATTAAATTGATAAAGTGAAAGAGATGGTGGGGTTTGAAAACAAGTCGACAAATTCGTCGCAAAGCAGCAGTAAAAGAATCAACAGAACAATTATCCAAAACAAGCAAAGACCAAGGCTTCAGGAAGGTTACATCCACTTTTGTGTACGAGGGAATTGTCGGAAAGTAGTTTTTCTTGACGATGATGATAAAATTGAATTCCTTAAACGGTGTAACATCGCATGTGAACTATATGCCACAAAAATTGAAGCATTTGTAATAATGGACAATCATGTTCATCTGCAACTCATTACTAGCCAAGTGACAAATTTTGCAACATGGCTCCTAAGAGGATATTCGTTTTGGTATAATCGCAAATATTCCTTGTCCGACAAATTGTTTCGTACTCCATTTATGAGTTATTGTAAATTTAGTGAAGAGTGGAGATTAAAAAGTATTCTTTACATCCTTGAAAATCCCATAAAGGCATCAATCTGCATTCATCCTATAGAGTATATATGGAGTTCATATCACTTGGCATTTAAGAATCACGGAGACAAGTATAATAATCCTGTGCTAAAAGAAATAATCAAATCAATAAAAGTTGATAATACGTTTATTTCTACTCACTTTATTAGTTATAACGAATTGGACAGTGCGATTGAAGATTTTACAAATCACAGAAAAGAGATAGAAAACAATAGTTTAAATGGAGCGAGCTACTGTCCAGAGTTTAACAGCAGGGCACGTATTGCAACTCATGAAGTTATTAAATATATAAATCAAAGTATGGATATAAAAGATTTCCACACATTGAATAGAAAGGAACAAAAAGAGTTAATAATCAAAGTTAGGCAGAATACCAGAGCTTCATATTCTCAGTTGGCAACAATTTTTAATGAAAGTTACGAATACATTAGACGCATCTTCAGAGAGTTACCATAAATCACGGCGTTGAAAAATGTGCTCGGGACGGGAATCGAACCCGTACGGACATTACTGCCCACAGGATTTTAAGTCCTGCGTGTCTACCTATTCCACCACCTGAGCATTTCAAAAAACATTAAAAAAACCTCCCATTGCGGAGAGGTTTCTTAAAGTAGAGCGGAAAACGAGACTCGAACTCGCGACCCTAACCTTGGCAAGGTTATGCTCTACCAACTGAGCTATTTCCGCGTTTTGGGACTGCAAAAGTAATAATTTTTTCTCTCCTTCCAAAAAAATTATCAAACAACAGCCTCAATTATCAAACAACAGTTTCAAACTGTTTTAGAAATCTAAGATCGTTTTCAAAATAGTGGCGAAGATCCTTCACCTGCCATTTAAGCATTGCTATCCTCTCTATGCCCATACCAAAAGCGAAACCGCTGTAAGTTTTGCTGTCTATACCGCTTGCTTCCAGCACATTCGGATCTACCATTCCACAACCCATTATCTCAAGCCACCCTGTTCCTTTGCATATATTACAACCTTTACCTCCGCAAATATTACAGCTCACATCAACCTCAGCACTTGGCTCGGTAAATGGAAAATATGATGGTCTGAGCCTTATGCTGGCATTTTCTCCAAACATCTCTCTGGCAAAGAGTAAAACTGCCTGTTTGAGATCTGCAAAGGATACATTTTTATCAATATACAATCCCTCTACCTGATGGAATATGCAGTGTGCACGTGCAGAGATCGCTTCATTTCTGAAAACCCTTCCCGGACATACTATTCTTATTGGTAACGGCATCCTCTCCATTGCTCTCACCTGTACAGAGCTTGTGTGGGTCCTGAGAAGTACCGGATTCTCTCCATCTGAGATAAAAAAGGTATCCTGCATATCTCTGGCGGGATGTTCGGGAGGGAAGTTTAGTGCTCCAAATACATGCCAGTCATCCTCTATCTCTGGCCCTTCGGCAACCTCGTACCCAAATTTGCTGAAAATAGAGAGAATTTCACCCCTTGTAACAGATATGGGGTGCCTTGTCCCTAACTCAAAAGAGTCTCCTGGCTTAGTAAGGTCAAAGCCTGGGTTTTCGCTCTCCATACTCTCCTCCAGAACAGCTCTAAGTTGCTCTATTTTATTCTGGGCTGATACCTTAAGGGTATTCAGAACCTGTCCGAGCTCTCTCTTCTGCTCCGGGAGGACATTTCTAAACTCATCAAAAAGCTGGGTAATTGAACCCTTTTTTCCAAGGAGCCTTACCCTTATTTCCTCAATCTCCTGCTCTCGTTTAGCGGCAAGTTGCTCAACCTCCAGGAGAAGTTTCTCAATTTTTTCTCTCATCTTTTCTGAAATTTCAGGGCTACAAAGGTAATAATTCTTTTATTGCCCTGTCAAGTTGAGGGTCTTTTGACTCCAATCTGTCTTTGAAAGTATTTCTAATACTTATATCCGGCTTTACCCCTGTCATCTCCATATTCTTTCCGTCAAGAGTATAACAGCCCCATGCCGGAAGTCTTACAGATGACCCGTCCACCAGCCTCACCCCTGATGTAAAAATTATCCATCTGTATGTCTCGGTCCCTATAAGTTTGGCAATTGAAAGTTCTCTTATCCCATTTGAGGTAACCTCTGCATCGCTGAGACTTCTTTCATTGATTAGAACCACTATTGGCTTGTCTCCTGGTGTAACATTAGGGTGAGTCGTTACAGCCCCTTCTCTGTATTTCCAGTTGAAGTGCTTTTTCTGTGATAAAAATTCTATAACCTCATTATGAACATTTCCACCGTTATTGAACCTTAAATCCAGAATCAAACCCTCCTTATGGACTGCGTATGTATTCATCTCAATCAGAAAATTCTCAAGAGAGCCGGCGGACATATCTCTCATATGCAGATACGCAATCTTTCCGTTTGAACTCTTCTCCACATAGTCCCTGTTTGAATCTTCCCACTCGGTATAGATAAGGCTTCTTAAAGCCGCTGTAGAGATTGTATGAATTCTGGCTTCATACTCAGATCCGGCTCTGGCAAACCTTAAAAGTAACTCCTTCTGCTGGGCAGGAGATACAAAATAGCTCTCCCTGTTTTTGGACGGATCAACTTTAACGCCGTTTACAGCTATAAGTCTGTCTCCAGCTTGTACAGCGGATCCGTAGAAATCTGCAGGGGATCCCGGAACAATCCTGTCAACAATATATGGCTCACCCTCCCTGAATAAAACTCCTGTTACTGCTGAGACATTCCTTACCGGCGTCTCTTCATCTTTACCGAAAGTACTGAACCCCATATGAGAAGAGTTAAGTTCATTCAGCATGTCATTAATCAGGTTCCTTACATCATCCCTTGTTCCTACATAGGGGAGGAATGATGAGTAGTATTTCCGTTTTGCTTTCCAGTCAACTCCGTGAAACTTCTCGTCATAAAAGTTCTCTTCAAGAGTAGCCCAGGCCTCATAGAACATTTGGCTAAATTCCGATGAGATATTTTTTGTAAAATTTGCTTCAATTTCAATTTTTGTAGCTGATGCCCCTGACGGATCCACCTTATACAGTCCTCCTCTTTCAAGAATAAAGAGCTCTTTGCCATTTGAGATATACTTCCATGCTGAAGAGACACCGTTTATCCTCTTTGGCGGTTTTTGATCCCAGTCTTTTATTTCTTGGACATACAGACCATTTGAACCTTCATGATTTGATCCAAAAAGGAGCCAGCTTTTATCTTTCTGTGCGAAAATATAAGGCGAACTTTGAGAACCTCCTCTTAATACCTGTGTAAATCTCCTCTGCAGGTTTTTACTATTTATTATAACCACTGAATCCCTCTTTGAATCATCCTTTGAGAACAATTTGCTGTACTCGTTTGCTTCAAGTGGTCTCTGAATCCTCTCCAGATCAACTTTGAAAAGAGAGGAAGAGGCACCTCTTGGGTATGTTGATGTAAGCCTGTTTGTAGTCAAATAGAGAGACTTCCCATCTGGTGAGAAAACAGGATTACTCTCTGTTGTTGCCGAATTGGTAAGATTAATAGTCTTTTTATCAGCGAACGAATAAATGTAAACATCCTGCTCAAACATATTCATTGCTGTAAAAGCAATGTGATTCTGGTCTGATGAAAATGAGATACTGTATGTCTGATAAGCCCAGAACTCCTGATCAGAAATCTTCTCAACCTTATCTTTTCCGGCATCAAGAATCATTATACTCCGTTTTCCGCTAACAAATGCGATTTTGTCGCCTTTAGGGGATGGAGTCAAGCCTCTGGCCCCCTCCTCTGCAACATATATCGGTTTCTCGGCTGACAGGGTATCTGCCCTCTGCTTGAATATATTATAATAACCCTTATTGGTCCTGGTGTAGTAAAGTGTTTTATTGTCACTGGCCCATACTACTTCAGAGACTCTCTCACTATCCGGAGTCTCTATTTGTTTTGAAAACTTACCCTTAGCATCGCTGACAAAGAGCATCCCTCTGAATGCAAAAGCAAGCTTTTTGCCGTCAGGAGATATGGCGGCATCTTCAGGAGCTTCAACCTTATAATTTTGGTCATTGCTCCTTTTTGAGTCTGCAACTCTAATTGCGGGCTTGATAACCTCACCGCTTTTTGTGTCAAGAATATTAATTTCATATCCCTTAAGGAATACTATTTTTGAACCATCCCTGCTTATTGAAGGGTTTCTTACAGACTCTTTAAAGTTTGTTAAAAAGACTCTTCTATCCCCATCTTGCTTAACTATATTATCCTCTCCCCCTTTCTCATCCGAGACATAATACAGGTTCCCTTTAGCGTCAACCATCGGCCACTGATCCTTACCAATCCAAGATGTTATCTCTCTGTACTCCTTTGTGGCGGGTTTCCATGAAATTATATTTGCATTATGCTCACCCTTATAACCTTTCCTTGTAGCAAAGCGATAGCTCTCTGCCGACTCAGTAAAATAGTACTCTCCTGTAACAGGGTTCTCAACAAGAGCAGAGATTGTATTAAAATAATTCGGGAACAACCTTTCAGGAGTTCCGCCCGCTGCCGGAACAGAGTATATGCTTACCGAGTTGTATCTATTGGACTCAAAGTAGATTTTTCTGGAATCTGCTGACCACGAAACCGGTATGTCAGAACCATCATGGAAGGTCAACTGAGTCACCTCTCCCCCTCCAAGCGGTACAATATACACATTATTATTGCCCGTCTCATTTGATGCAAAAGCAAGATGTTTTCCATCAGGAGAGACAATTGGAGATGTCTCATTTCCAGACATGGATATCATTCTCAGAGCCAGACCACCCTTTGCAGATACTCTGAAAATATCCCCGGACCACGAAAAGAAAATCTCTGAACCATCCGGCGACAAAGCGGGTTGATTAGCAAAACGAAGGCTTTGCGCATTAATTGTCATACCTGCTATTGCAGATATGAACAAAAGAAGTGACTTTTTCATTTTGGATTTATTTTGGCCAATTAACAGGTTGTCTTCTTAAAGGCATAGTCATACACCTTGCTCCTCCTCCACCTCTAGGCAATTCAGAGCCATCAATAGTAATAACACACTGTCCGGTTTTTGAAAGATCCCTTTTTCCGTTTACCACATCCCACGCAGGAATAATTTCAAAATCCATCTTACTGAGCTCATTCAGAGTGTGTATATTTCTAGCATATGACATAACCTTTCCGGGAGCAAAGGCAAAGAAATTTGCCCCGCTGTGCCACTGCTCTCTCTCCTGATTCCACTCATCTGCATTACCTCCGCATACAATTGGCTCAAGTTCCATTCCAAGCCTTTTAAGAACAGAAAGAATATTATTTACCGTTTTAATCTTTGTTACCTTCCCACCCTCAATTGTCATATGAACGGTTTGATACTGATTATCGTTTAGAACCAGCGGTTCAAAGACCATAGCCTTATCAACATCCAAAAGGGTAAATACCATATCAAGGTGAATAAATGATTCAGGTGACTCCGGAAGTTGTTGAACAATAACATGCCATTTCTCCTGACTTGTAGATCTGCACAATCTGTTTATAAGCTGATCTATGCCCTGGCTACTGGTTCTCATGCCATTACCAATAATGAGAATATCCTCCCTGGCAATTAAAATATCTCCACCCTCCATAAATATCTCATCATTGCCTGGCTGAAAATCGTGTGCATTCAGGAGGTTACAGTTGAAAAACTGAGGGTTTCTGAAAATAGCCTCTGTGATAAGAGACTCTCTCATACGCACCTTACTGGCCATTTTACAGATAAGTGCCCTGTTGCCGATAGAGACCGATGCATCTCTTGTAAAATAGAAGTTGTACAGCGGAAGAAGTGCATAGTAGTCATCTTTGAGATATGCTGTAAGGGTATTTATCTTCGCCGGCAGACCCTCAATGAGTACAGCTGCAAGATTTTTTGAGGACATGTCCATCAAATATTCAAAGTAATCTGTAACACTCTCTGTAACGCAAATTTTACCTATCAATGCCTCCCTCTCTGAGTGGTTATCCAGAATTTTAATGAGCAAATCTCTTACCTGGTATGTTTTTGCCACTTTATTCAACACTCCCGACACCTGCTCATACTCTTTTTGTGCTATGGAGAGATTGAGAATGTCGCTGTACAATGCCCTCTGTGCGTTTCTGGGGGTCATGTTCTCCACTTCAGCACCCGGAGAGTGAAGTAGTACAGCATCAAGTTTACCTATTTCAGACTGAACCTCAATTGTTAACGGTACGTTTGCCATATATATTTTATTGATATTTCATAAACTCATTAAGCGGAAGGTCTGTCAATATGCTTTTAAAGGCAGCCTCCTCCCTTGGGCATATAAGAAGTACATCTTCTGTATTAACCACCATATAGTTTTTGAGTCCCTTTACAACAACCAGCTTCTTCTTTTCCTGAGTAAGAATGATACTGTCATTTACATCTGAAACCATAGTTTCATCTCCTACAACATGGTTTCCTCTCTCATCCCTGCTAGCCTCTGAGTATAGGGATTCCCAAGTTCCCAGGTCAGACCAGCCAAAGGTTGCTGGGTAAACCACAGCCTTCTCTGTCTTCTCCATAATACCGTAATCTATAGATATACTGGTACAATCCTCATATACAGATTTAATAAAATCCTGCTCAGCCTGAGTATAATAGAGCCCACTTCCTTTGCTGAACATTGAGGCTATCCCCTTTTGATGGAGTTCCAGCTCATTTTTAATTGTCTGAAGATTCCAAATAAAGATACCGGAGTTCCATAAAAACTCTCCGGATTTAACAAAAACCTCTGCCAGTTCATCGTTTGGTTTCTCTGTGAAGGTTTTTACCATATAGGCAGGCTTATCTCCAATGGTAACTTTTTCAGATTTGTTAGCCTGTATATAGCCGTATGCAGTTTCCGGTCTTGTCGGAGTTATTCCTAAAGTAAGCAGAACATTGTGGCCTCCAGCATACTCAAGAGCATTCTCAATGGTATCCAAAAAGAGTTTGTCGTTGACAATAAGATGGTCGCTCGGAGCAACTACAACTGTTGCAGCAGGATTCTTTTCAAGAATCTTATAGGTAGCATATGCGATACATGGTGCTGTATTACGCCTGTATGGCTCAAGTAGCACATTATCCTGATTTATTCCGGGTAATTGCTCAATCACCAAATCCTTATAACTTACTGATGTGACAATTATAATATTATCCTTATCTATAATATTTGAAAACCTTTCATAGGTTTGCTGAAGAAAAGATTTTCCGACACCAAGAATATCCAGAAACTGTTTAGGTTTAGAGTTTCTGCTAACTGGCCAGAATCTGCTCCCGATTCCCCCGGCCATTATTATGCAATAGTTGTTCTTGTTCATTTTTTTTTGCAGTTACTTTACCATTTTGGAGAGAATGCATTTTGAAAATATTCAATGATTGTATTGTTGTTTTCAAACAATACAGAAACAATGTCAAGTGAAACCTCCTTTCTAATCCCTTTTATGGATACATATGCAGAGGCTGCATAAATCAGGTTTCTTTGCTTAGCCGGTCCTATAGTCTCATATGGTTTAAGCAATGACGGAGATGATAACGATCTAACCTCCACAAAATGGATAGAATCCCTTCCCTCCATTATAAGATCAACCTCCTTATGCCTGTAGCGCCAGTTCCTCTCCAATATCTTAAGCCCCATATCTGTCAGGAACCTCTCTGCCTCTCTCTCCCCTCTGCTACCCCTCTCCTGTCTGTATGCCATATTGCAATTCTCTCTCACTAGCTTAAACAAAGTTAGTAAAATTAAAGGCAATAAAAAAAGCGGAGCCGCCATTAACAGGCAGCTCCGCATAAGTTATTCCAAGAAATACTCTTAGAAAGTAAGTCTGATTCCTAGCAACATACCCCATGTGCTACCTGTTACAACCTGGTTAATCATTTGATTTTTTGCATCAAAGTTATCAAGGTCTGTAGCATTTAGCGTGTAGGTAGGCTGACCCATGTGATTAACGCCTTTATAAGTCAGAGGCATAATCTGGTCATACTGGTTTGCAAGTCCTGATCTCTTGTAAAGACCCCAGTTTTTGCTCAAAAGGTTTGCTGCATTGACAATGTCAAGTGAAAGCTGAAGAGTGTAGCGTCTGTCAGTTCCGAAATCCGCAAACACATCCTGAAGAACCTTCATATCCCAACGGTTTCTCCATGGGTTAACAACAGCAAATCTGCCGGCATACTCACCCATGTGCTTGCTAAGATATTTGTCATTCTTAACATACTCCATGAATTTGTCTGCCTGCTGAGCTGCTGTCATTTTTCCGGCAACGTCAACAAAAACTATCTCATCCTTATGGTTAGGAATATAGATAAGGTCTGTAGATGCTCCGTCACCATTCATATCATTAGAGTAGGTAACCGAAGATCTTCCGGATGCAGCTCCGTTGTAGTAGATAGATATTGTTGTTGCAAGATGTCTTGCATACTCTATTCTGTAAGATAGTGTACCCACTACTCTGTGAGGAACGGAGAAGCTAGAGTAACCCAGTGCCGGGTTGTTAAGGTTGAATGCATCCAGATTACTTGTCCATGCTGAATAAGCAGAAGAGCCCGGATTAGCTGTAACATCCTTAGATACATTGTAAGTATATGCCAATGATCCTGAGAAGCCATACTCAAAATTCTTAACCAGCTGAGCTGTAAAGAGTGCCTGATAACCTTTGCTTGAGTTGTCTAGAACCATTGCAGAACCAATATTGCTGTTTACAAAACGATTTGTCCAGCGTGGACGAGAGTCAACTCCCATAAATACGTTTTGCGGATCCGGAAGGTTTTTATTCTTCTGAACAATGGCATTAATATCTTTTGAATAAAGAGCTTCAAGAGTAAGGATCATATTACCTGGGAGTTCAAAGTCTCCGGCAAGATTAGATCTCCAGATCTGAGGCATCTTAAAGTCCTTGCTAACCTCAGCTAACGCAGCTCCTCTTGCAAGAGTTGTGCTCATTGTTGGAGGGAATAGGGAAGGATATTTAGCAACCTGAGCCTTGAAATCAGGATTAAATCTGAAGTCAGCAGGCAGGTTTGTGCCAAGAATACCTACCTCTGGACTCTGAACTGTACCTGATGCAGTAGGCTGATTTGTGAACCATACAAATGGAAGCACTCCCGAGAAGATACCTGTACCTCCGCGAAGCTGAATGCTTCTGTCTCCTTTAACATCCCAGTTGAAACCAACTCTAGGGTTGATCTGAACTTTACTGTTTGGCCATTCGCCTAGTCTCATTTTGTAACCGTTGAAATCAAGAGCGGCAACAGCAGGGTTGTCAATCAACTTGTTATGGTAAAGAGGAAGCTCTGCACGAACACCGTAAGTTAACTTAAACTTAGGATCAATCTGCCACTCATCCTGAATGTATGCACTTGCAAGACCAAAGCTCATCTCAACACCTTTGATATCTTGTCCTTCATAACCGTAAGTAACTCCAAAACCGATTGGTTTTGCGTTGTTGATGAAGTCATCAAGAGATGCATATCTGTAGTAGCTTGTACCCTCGCGAATGTAAGAGTTGTTTACATAGATGTTTGAGTAAGACAGACCTGCTGTAAGTGTGTGTTTGTCAAGATTGATGGAGAGGTTGTCAGTAACTGAGAATGTGTTGTTAAGAACCTGATTCTTGTATGTGAAGAGCTCATAACCGAATGACATATAAGGGTCACCATCTTTGTAGATATCCACGAATGGGAAAAGATCACTGTTGGAAGTTCTTCTAGGGTCTGTAGTTGCAGTATATGAAACAAGGAGTTTGTTAGCTACTCTTGCTCCAAATGTACTGTTCAACTCAGCCGCAAAAGCGTCAATTGCATTTTCGTTGCCATAGAAAGCGTTTGAGAATGAAATTGACTTCTCAGAAACACGACCATAGTTTGATCTTGGAACTGAAGGAGGGCCTGATGTTGCATTTGTAAGGTTGGTTGAGGTGTTCCTCAATCTGTTGTATCTTGCAACAAACTTGTGGTTCTTTGCAATATTCCAGTCAATTCTGGCAAGAATCTTATAGTTCTGAGATGGAAATGCAGAGAAGTTTTGGTATTCACCTGGATCATATCCGTAAGTGTTAATCAGGTGATTCTTTGCTCTCTCAAGGTCAGCTACTGTAGTACGCGAAATCCTGTTTGTAAGGTCAGCAACTCCGTTTGTGCTTGGCTCCCATGCACCGCTTGGAGAAGATTCCTTCTCATATTCGCCGCTTACAAAGAAGAATAATTTGTTTTTGATGATAGGTCCGCCTACAGTAAAACCATACATCTGAGACTCTCTTTCGCGGGCACCCTTAACTATTGATTCACCAACCTTCTCGCCGGTGAATGCTTTAGGTCTCAGGTAGCTGTAAACAGATGCCTTCCAATTGTTGTCTCCTGATTTTGTAACCGCATTGATTGCAGCACCGGTGAACTGAGACTGGCGAACATCATATGGGGCGATGTTAACTGAAACCTCAGCAATAGCGTCCAGTGATACCGGCTGAGCAGTACCTCCGGGAAGTGCGTTGCTTGAAAGACCAAAATTGTTGTTGAATGCTGCACCGTCAATAGTCACAGTATTGAAACGACCATCACGACCTGCAAACGAAGTTCCGTTCGCCTGAGGAGTAAGTTTGGTAAAGTCAGTAATACTTCTGCTTATTGAAGGGAGCGAGTTAATCTCTCTTGAACTAATGTTCATGGAAGCGCCTGTTCTGTCGCTGTTAAGAATTGGGTTAACTCCCGCTGAGATAACTACTTCGCTCAGACTAACAGCCTCTTCAGAAAGAACTGCGTCATGAACATAGTTTTCACCCAGTCTGAGTACAATGTTACCACTCTTAACAGAACCGAAACCCAGGAAAGAGACCTCAACTTCATACGGTCCACCTACACGCATATTCTGAATGCGGTAGTTACCTGCATTGTCAGTAATTGAGTAGTACTGAGTGCCTGAAGGGGTGTGAACGGCAACAACAGTAGCACCAACTACCGGTCTTCCGTCGGCCTCGGAAATTCTTCCGCTCATTGAGGATGTAGTAACCTGTGCAAAAGCTGCAAAGGCAACAAACATACTCATGGCCACCATGGCAAATTTCTTAAGTGTTTGTTTCATAGGTATTTATAAAAGTTGTTTGGTTTTGTGTCGCAAAAATAGGAAAATCATAAGTAAAAATGACAATTATTTTGAAATATTTAACAATATCGTAACCACTTTTTATTAACAAATTATTTATATCTTTGCACAAAATATCGGGTGGAGAGATTTGACTGCTTGCAACCACGTGAAAAAATGCTAAAACGATTCTTAATCCTGTTTTTCCGTTTATCATTCCGTGTTGCCTGAACTCATCCATGCCTGAGATGTTTATTAATTAACTATTTTAATTTATTAGATTATGTCATATCTATTTACATCTGAGTCGGTATCTGAAGGGCACCCTGACAAAGTAGCCGATCAGATATCAGATGCAATTCTTGACGAATTCATAAGACAAGACAAAAATTCAAAGGTAGCCTGCGAGACTTTCGTAAGCACAGGACTTGTTGTTGTAGGCGGAGAGGTTAACTCGTCTGCTTATGTTGACATTCAGCAAATTACCAGAAGGGTTATAAACAGAATCGGATATACCAAGGCGGAGTATATGTTTGACGGGAACTCATGCGGGATACTATCTGCAATACACGAACAATCTCCCGACATCAACAGAGGGGTTGACGTTGCCGTTCCGGAGGAGCAGGGAGCCGGGGATCAGGGGATGATGTTCGGTTACGCATGTACCGACACTGAGGAGTTTATGCCACTGCCTCTGACTCTGTCACATATAGCTTTACTCGAACTGGCAAAGATCAGAAGAGAGGGAAGGGAGATGACCTATCTCAGACCCGACTCAAAATCTCAGTTTACAATTGAGTACGACGACAATAACAATCCACTCAGAGTCCACACAATAGTGATTTCTACCCAGCATGATGAGTTTGCAGACGATGCTGCTATGCAGGCAAGAATCAGAGAGGACGTCAGAACCATCCTTATACCAAGGCTGGTTGACAGGCTTCCTGAATACACACAGAGACTTTTTAAAGGAGACTATATACTCCATGTAAACCCCACAGGGAAGTTTGTAATTGGTGGTCCTCACGGAGATACCGGTTTGACTGGTAGAAAAATAATCGTTGACACATATGGTGGTAAAGGGGCCCACGGAGGCGGTGCTTTTTCGGGTAAAGACCCTAGCAAAGTTGACAGATCTGCGGCATACGCTGCGAGGCATATTGCTAAGAACCTTGTAGCAGCAGGTGTAGCCAAAGAGGTGCTCGTACAGCTTGCATACGCCATAGGTGTGGCAAAACCTGTTAGTGTTTTTGTTAACACCTACGGTACGGCAAAAAATGGGTTTACTGATGGAGAAATTGCCGAGAGGGTTCAGCAGATTTTTGACCTAAGACCGGCAAAAATAATTGAGAGACTAAAACTGAAATATCCTATCTATGAGATGACTGCCGCTTACGGCCATATGGGAAGAGACCCGTTTACAAAAGTGGTCGAGATAATGGAGAATGGCAAGGTTGTAAAAAGAGAGGTAGAGTTTTTTGCATGGGAGAAGCTTGACGCCGTTGAGGATATTAAGAGAAATTTCCGGATTTAAATATCATCTTCTTTCCAAATCCAAGGCGATTATCGGTGAATTTGGCTTCTGTTATTCGCAGAAGCCAAAGGTCGCCGGATTTGAAAACCGCATAAGGGAAACTCTTAAGATACAATATCTTATATTTTGAAAAGATTGAAGAATTGCACTGCTCAATTGTTGCCTTAAACTGAATACCCCGTATCTCTCCAACACTCTTTGTCTCCAGCGCAACCCCTCCAGACACAACCGGAGATCTTCCGGCAATCTGAATATGGCGGGTTTTACTCTCTGAGATTATCAGAAAGGAGTTCTCCTCTTTAATATAAACATAGAAAGCGTGGGAACACCATAAATCCTGACCATCGGCTACAGCCATTGTAAGCAGATGGTGCTCTCCCAGAAAGTCAACCATTCTCTGAGGCAGTCTGTCTCCTGTATATATATCCTTTACTTCCAAATGTAAATTTTATCAGATCTTCTTAGCTTAATGCCAGGAGGGACTGAGATTGAACATAACTCCCCCTTTATTGCTGACTCAACCCTCTCAAGATTTGTTCTTATCTCATTCACATTATGCTCAACAACACCTGTTGATGGTCCGATTATGAGTATATCATCCCCTACCTTAAGCTCTCCACTCTCTATCAGCACCTCTGCTACAGAGAGGTTAGAGAAAAAGTTGGTCACCTTTGCAATATATACTTTCCTCTTAGTTGCTTTATTCCCATAGACATCACTCCACTCTCCAAGCCGGGCACCCTGATAATAACCATCCCAGAAACCTCTGTTAAAGACCTCGGAGACTCTCCTCTCCAACTCTTTTGCCAGTTCAGGGGTGTACGAACCGTCACAAACAGCATTTGCTGCCTCCCGGTATGCCGAAACCACTCTTTTAACATATTCAGGAGCCCTCGCCCGACCCTCAATTTTAAAGACTCTAACCCCGGAATCAATAATCTTATCTACAAATAAAATTGTTGAGAGATCCTTGGGTGACATAATATACTTGTTGTCTATCTCAAGTGTATTGCCTGTCTCTCTGTCCTTCACCTCATATGACCTTCTGCATATCTGATAGCAACTACCTCTGTTTGCTGAGGCATTGTATTCGTGAAGACTAAGGTAGCATTTTCCGGATACGGCCATACACAGGGCTCCGTGACAGAATAGCTCCAACCTTATAAGTTCACCGGATGGCCCCTTGATTTGCTCCCGTTGTATGGTTTTGTATATATCCCTCACCTGATCCAGAGTAAGCTCTCTGGCAAGCACTACCACATCAGCGAAGTTTGCGTGGTATTTAAGGCTCATAATGTTTGAAACATTAAGCTGAGTAGAAATATGTACCTCCACTCCCCTCTCCCTGGCGTAAAGTATTGCTGCCATATCAGATGCTATTATTGCCGAAACACCAGCTTCTGCAGCCTTATCCACGGCATCCTTCATTGAAGGAATATCCTCGTCGTAAATAACAATATTTAGAGTCAGATAAGATTTTACTCCGGCTTTATTGCATATTTCAACAATATCCTTAAGCGAATCAGCAGAGAAGTTGTTTGCAGAGTGAGACCTCATATTCAAATTACCTATCCCGAAGTATATTGAATCTGCACCTCCCTGAATAGCTGCATGCAGGCTTTCAAAATTGCCCGCAGGAGCCATTATCTCTATTTCGTTTTGCTTTAAATTCACAATCTTTTCATTAGTAGTAATAACAATAACAGAGATTACCTCTCTCTGTTTAGCAGAGCATTTGCAAAATCGGCTAACTGACTCATCTGCCTGCTGTTCAAACCAGCCCTCTCAATGCAACGCCACGCCTCCTCATGCAGATACTCCACAGCTTTGTCCCCATCTCTTCTGACGCCAAGTCTTGTATAAAGTCTTTGCATAGAAGGGACCTTCCCCTCTCTTGGTAAATTTTTATCTTTTAATAAACTCTCCAGCTCTTTTTTGTCATCCCCTGACGCTCTCTTCATACTCTCGGCAAGGAGCCATGTCTTTTTATTGCTCATTATATCTCCGCCGATATTTTTTCCAAACACAGCTGTCTCACCAAAGCTGTCCAGCAAATCGTCCTTAATCTGAAATGCAAGGCCAAGTTTGTACGCAAATTCGCTCAAAGCATCTGCGGTTTTGCTGTCTGCCCCTCCTATTATGGCACCTATCTTTGCGGAGCATGAGATCAGGACTGCTGTTTTAAGCCCTATCATCTGCATATAATCATCTATAGTTATATAGGGCTCTCTCTCAAAATTCATATCATACTGCTGCCCTTCGCAAACTTTTGATGCTGTATCCGAAAATATATCAAGAACCTGTCTGAGGCACCTCTCAGGCGCATATGTCATCAACTGGTAAGATTTAATACACATGACATCTCCTGATAGAATAGCAATGTTATTGTCCCACTTTTTATGAACTGTAGGCTGGCTCCTCCTCATATCCGCGCCATCCATAATGTCGTCATGAATTAGAGTAAAGCCGTGAAATACCTCCAGGGCCAGTGCAGGATACAAAATTGATTTGTCAATGTTCTCAGAAAAAAGGTTACAACACAATACTGCAAGTCTTGGTCTTAGTCTTTTCCCGCCAATTGATATAAGATACTCAATAGGTTCATACAACTCCTCAGGCTGCATCTTCCAGTCAAGCGAGCCAAGCCCCTTTTCTACGATGTTTTCAATTTCAGTTGCGGATAACATTCTGACATATTTTATTAGAGTGCGAAGTTAATCCTTTTTTACACATTTTTGTATCTTCGCAGCCGTGGAAGAGAGAGGCAAAAAAAGAGGAACTGTTGTAAAACACACTGGCAGCCACTATTTGGTGAGCCCCGTCCCACTGTGGGAGCCGACAGAGTGTGTAGTAAGGGGAAGGTTGAGGCTCAAAGGTTCCAAAACTACCAATCCCATCTCAGTTGGAGATATTGTTGAGTATATTCCTGGAAGTGAGAGTGGAGACAAAGGGGTTATAATCTCAATTGAACCCAGAAAAAATTACATCATAAGAAAATCTGCAAACCTCTCTAGAGAGTCCCACATCATAGCTTCAAATATTGATACTGCATACCTTGTTACAACAATAGATTTTCCGGAGGTAAAGCCCGCTTTTATTGATAGGTTTCTTGTTACCTGCGAAGCTTACAGGGTTCCTGTAAAAATTGTCCTCAATAAACGGGATCTTATAAGCGGAGAGAGTGAGGATAAACTTGAGTATTTTAAGGATATATATACTAAAGCAGGATATGAAATCATTGAGACATCTGTAAAGACTGGCCTCAACATTGATAAAATAAAAAACGAGTGCATGAACAGAGTCTCTCTTTTCTCAGGTCAGTCAGGAGTGGGCAAATCATCCCTTATAAGCGCAATGGATCCTGAGCTGGTCCTAAAAACAGCAGATATATCAGATTATCACCTTCAGGGAAAGCATACAACAACATTCTACGAGATGCACCCCCTCTCCAGCGGGGGATTTATAATAGATACTCCCGGAATAAGGGGGTTTGGACTTGTAGAGATGGGAAAAGAGGAGCTAAGCCACTACTTTCCGGAGATGCTGAGACTTTACGAGGAGTGCAGGTTCACTCCGTGCACACACACTCATGAGCCGGGATGCCGAATTAAGGAGGCGGTAGAGAGAGGAGAGATCTCTCCCGAACGGTACTTCTCCTATATAGGAATGCTTGAAGAGGAGGAGAAATACCGATAACCACATGAACAGAAAAATACTTAAACTTGCCGGACCCAGTATCCTTGCAAACATTACAGTGCCTCTGGTTGGGATGGCAGACCTGGCAATAGCAGGCAGACTTGGGGATGCAGCAGCAATAGGAGGTATTGCCGTAGGCACAATGCTATTTGACCTTCTATATTGGAATCTTGGTTTTTTAAGAGTAGGGACAGGAGGAAAGGCCGCTCAGTCATACGGAAGAAGAGATTTTAATGAGAGTGTTAATGTCCTTGTACAGTCTTTGGGCACAGCTTTGGTTGCAGCTCTTTTCTTAATTGCTGTTCAATATTTTTATATAATAGGAGCGTTTGCGGTTTTAAATACAACTCCTGAGGTTGAATCAATGGCCCGGGAGTATTTTTTTATACGCATCTGGGCTGCACCTGCAACGCTCAGCCTATTCTCCTTTAAGGGGTGGTTTATTGGAATGCAAAATACCATAAGCCCTATGGTGACTGATGTGGTTGTGAATGTTGCCAACATACTGCTCAGTGTCCTATTCGCTTTTCCCCTCAACATGGGGATCGCCGGAGTTGCCCTGGGAACTGTTGCAGCTCAGTATATCGGTATAGCAACGGCGGTTATTCTTATGTCAAAGTACTACCGGAAACTATATAAATACATTAATCTAAGAGGTTCTCTCAAACTAAAGGAGATGAAAGATTTCTTTCTCCTCAATGGCAATCTGTTCTTGAGGTCTGCCTCTCTGCTGCTTGTTTACTCCGGCTTTACTGCTCTTTCAGCCAATTACGGAGACACTCTACTGGCTGTAAGCACAATTATGATGAAGCTTATGCTACTCTACTCATATCTTGTGGATGGGTTCGCATATGCAGGGGAGGCTCTCACCGGAAGGTATGTTGGAGCAAGAGATCTTGTGTCTCTGAAAAAAGCTGTAAAGCTTCTCTTTTTATGGACATTTGTTATTGCCGCAGTATCAACCATCGCATACCTTGCTGCCGGAGAACCAATATTCAGAATGCTTACAAATAATGAAGAGGTTATAGCCGCATCTACTCCATTTATGCCCTGGCTACTGCTTGTCCCCGTTATTAGCTGCGTTGCGTTTATGTGGGACGGAATATTCATAGGTGCCACAGCCGCCTCTGCAATCAGGAACACAATGATTGTGTCAGCTGTTACATTTTTTGCAGTCTATTATGCAGCTGAATCTCAACTGGGAATTCAGGCATTATATCTGGCCTACTCTGCACATTTGATTGTCAGAAGCGCAATGATGACAATTATGTCTAAAAAAGAGGTTTACGGGGGATTAGTATCTTGAAGAGACAGCCTCCCAGTCAACAATATTCCATAAAGCCTCAACATAGTCCGCCCGCCTGTTCTGGTAGTCCAGGTAATAGGCGTGTTCCCAAACATCAAATACAAGTAGTGGCTCCAGCCCTTTTACAACAGGTGTTCCTGCATTACTCTCCTTTACTATTGAGAGGTTGCCCTCCTTGTCCTTTACTAACCACGCCCATCCAGACCCGAACACAGATACAGCAGCTGCAGAAAACTCCTTTTTAAACCTGTCAAAGCTATCCCAGTTCTTATGAATGGCATCAAGCAGATCTTCAGAAGGAAGTCCGTTTCCTCCGGGTGTAAAACAATTGAAATAGAATGTATGGTTCCACACCTGAGCAGCATTATTGAAAATAGCTCCTTCAGATTTACGGATAATATCCTCAAGCCCCATATTCTCAAAATCAGTACCTTCAATCAGAGAATTTAGATTGTTAACATATGCCTGATGGTGCTTGCCGTGATGGAACTCAATTGTGCGCGAGCTAATTGCCGGCTCCAGCGCATTGGCCTCCCAGGCCAGTTTTGGTAATTCAAACCTCATAATGATATATATTTTCTAATTATTGGTTTACTAACAAATTTAAACAATTAGGAGGAATAATTTACTAACTTTGATAGCAATTATGCCTTATCTCTTCAGGAGTTATGATATCAAACAAATTGAACAAATTTATTATTGCCGTAATCCTAATGATGGCGGCATTTGTTTCAAATGCCCAAAACATATTATCTGATACAACATCAAGAGAGAGAGATGCAAAAAGGATTATGCTACTCTTTTCCAAAGAGAGAAATAATGAAAGGGTAAGGGAGTTCGGTGCCGGATTTTCAACCTATCACTCAAATAATAAAACTAGTACCAGAATTACATCTCTTCACATTAATGCAGAGGGTGACCGTACAAAAGAGGATATGATCAGAGTGCTTGGGGTTGCCTGGAATGCCTACCGGAACAATCTGCCAGACATTGTAATAGCTACTGACAGTGAAGCTTTAGAGGTACTACTCTCTCTGGATCGCACATCATCAGGAACTGCACCAAGGATACTTTGTGTAAAATTGTTAAGTCCAGGAGATAAGAGGGTTATGGGGGTCTCCTACATCCATACTGAATTCCCGATAAAAGAGAATATTGAACTGGGAACAAAGCTCTTTCCTGAAGCAAAGGAGATTATACTTATTACAGACAATAGCTCCTATGGGGCATTGGAGGCCGAATATGCCAGAAGGATTATATCTGAACAACGTATTAAAAGAGATATTACTGTCAATTATCTCTCTCCCAAAAAAGAGAATCTGGACGAATTCACAAAGCGAATAAGCGGAGCCCCGCTCAACTCTTTTGCTATCTTGTCAAGCTGGATGATGGATAATAATGGAAACTATATTATGAATGGCTATAGTTATCCGTTTTTGTCAAAGGTTGAAAACATTCCTGTTCTTGGTGTGCAAAATCTTTTGACCGGAACAGGTGTCGTCGGGGGATACACAGTCTCCAGCTGGGATCATGGATTTAAAGCCGCAGAAATTTCAGAGCGTCTGCTTGAGGATCCAAAACTTGTAATTAACGACACTTTAAGACAATATAGACTCCAGTTTGATTTCAACCAGCTTAAAAGGTGGAACATCTCCGGGGATAAAATTCCAAAGCAGGCGGTCATAATAAATAAACCTGTAAGCATATACGATGATTTTAAGGTTGAGGTCCAGCTCTTTCTAGCATTTATTTTGCTGCTTATTACTTCACTTCTTGTATTTGCCGTTTACCATTTCCGGCACAGAAACCTTAATCGCGAACTTATCAGGCTAAGTTCAGAGAACATAACAAGAAGGGAGCTTCTTAACAACACCTTCTCTGTTATGGAGGAGGGGGTTATTTCATTTGATAATAATCTTCAGATTATTTACGCAAATGAGTCAGCTATAAAACTGTCCGAGTCAAAGAGGGTGCTGCTTGGCAGAAAATTTCATGAGATTTATAACACAAGTCAGCCTGAGAGCAGCGAATGCATTCACTCTCTGCTTAAACAATCTCTTGAAGAGAAGAGAAGTCTGGCAATTCCTGAATATTCAAGGATAGATTACCATGAGAAGGAATCAAGGTTTATTGCCGGTAATATTTCTCCTGTCTTTACAAAAGAGGGCGAGGTAAGTCAGGTTGTTCTGGTTATGAGAGATGTCACGGAGATATATAAACAGAGGCAGTATTTAAATTTGGCAATGGAGTCTGCAAAGGCTTTTATTTGGTTTTACAGCACTGCTACCAAGCAGTTTTCGGTTGTTGTCAATAAAGAGAATGTTTTTGGAACAGATGTGGACAAATTCATGACTCACAAGCATTTTCTGGAGTTTGTACACCCAGAGGACAGAGAGAAACTCTCTCTATCATACGAAAAGCTGATGACCAGAAAGGCCAAGAGTTTTAATGTTGAATACCGAATCTCCCTTAATGGAGACGGGAACTGGGAGTGGTGGGAGAGAAGGGGTATTATTTACTCAGTTTCATCCGGAACATCGAACAAGGATGCACGATTCCTGTACGGTATGGATATAAACATACAGGAGATTAAACTCAGGGAAAATGAGCTGGTAGAGGCGAAGCTCAAGGCGGAGGAGTCAGACAGGCTGAAAAGCTCTTTCCTTTCAAATATGAGTCATGAAATAAGAACACCTCTGAACGGAATTGTGGGATTTGCCAACCTTATTTGTGACCCAACTTATACAGAGGAGGAGAAGGCTGAATTCTCCAAAATTATCAATAGCAACTCCGTCTCTTTAATGACCCTGATTAACGATATTCTGGACATATCCAGAATTGAATCCAACAGTCTGAATTTTGAATTTACATCTTTTAACCTCTCCACAGTTATAAAAGAGGTTGCGGAGACAAGCAGGCTGAATGTAAAAAACGGTATCTCCATAAATACTGAGGTTCCGTCTGATGATGAAAATGTTTTCTACGATCCTGTCAGATGCAGGCAAGTAATAAGCAATCTTGTCAATAATGCTCTAAAATTCACTGATACAGGTGAGATAGTAATTGGTTTAAGAAGAGAGAAAAAAGAGATAGAGGTCTATGTTAGAGATACGGGCAGAGGAGTACCCCCTGAAGCTCTGGAAAAAGTTTTCAACAGGTTTTACAAGTTAGACGAATTTGCCTCTGGAGCCGGATTAGGGCTTCCAATTTGCAAAGCAATTGTGGAGAGACTAGGTGGGAAAATATCAATAGCCTCTACATACGGCAAAGGAACAACAGTCTCTTTCACTATACCTCTTGATCTGAAAAACAGGATTAAAAAAAGTGATTCTGAGAGTGAAGTTGTGTCAGATACCTCTCAGAATATAATGCAATCTACCGAGGTCACCGCAAAGAGGAGAGTTCTGGTTGCAGAAGATCTGGACAGCAATTTTATGCTTATAGATATAATTCTTTCAAAGATATACGACATTGCAAGGGCAGTAAACGGCCAGGAGGCTGTGGAGCTGTACAGATCCTTCAGACCGGAGGCCATTATTATGGATATTAAGATGCCCGTTATGAATGGTCTTGATGCAACAAAAACAATAAGAGAACTTGATACCATTATCCCAATAATAGCCCTAACAGCAAACGCATTTGAATCTGACCAGCTGGAGGCCAGAGAGGCTGGTTGTAACGAGGTCATCACTAAGCCTGTCAAGTCCTCAATATTACAAATGGTACTGGAAAAATATTTAAACAACTAAACAAAAAGCTATGAAGGATCTAAAGTATCTGCAGCTCCTTTCTAAAAGTTTCCCGACAATATCTGCCGCAAGCACAGAGATTATAAACCTTGAGGCAATACTTAATCTTCCCAAAGGAACTGAGCATTTTTTAACAGATATCCACGGAGAGTATGAATCATTTCAGCATGTTCTGAAGAATGCATCGGGAGTAATCAGAAAAAAAGTAGAGGATATATTTGGGCACCGACTTAGAGAGTGGGAGAAGAGAGAGTTGTGTACTCTGATTTACTACCCTGCAGAAAAGCTTAAAGTTATTCAGGCAAGAGAGAGGGATATCAACGACTGGTATAAGATGGTGCTCCTTCAGCTATTAAGCGTACTAAGCAATGTCTCCTCAAAATACACACGTTCAAAAGTCAGAAAGGCCCTCCCTCCGGAGTTCTCTTACATAATCCAGGAACTTTTGCACGAATTCAAAACAGATCCAAACAAACAGGATTATGTTCATGCAATCATCACTACAATTGTATCTACAGGCAGGGCAGAGCAGTTTATTATAGCAATGAGCAAAATTATTCAACGTCTGACCATTGACCATCTCCATGTTGTAGGTGATATTTACGACAGGGGACCGGGAGCCCATATAATAATGGATATATTGTGCGACTATCACAATTTTGACATACAGTGGGGTAATCACGACCTTGTTTGGATGGGAGCAGCAGCAGGAAGTGAGGCATGCATGGCTAATGTCCTGAGAATAAGCCTTAGATACGGCAATCTATCAACTCTTGAGGATGGATACGGTATAAACCTGTTACCACTTGCCACATTTGCTATGGAGACTTACGGAGAGGATCAGTGTTTGCTGTTCAAACCAAAGGCCAGAGATGATGAGCCGGTTAAACAGAAACATGTTAAACTTATTTCTCAGATGCACAAAGCCATCTCAGTAATCCAATTCAAGTTAGAGGGTCAGTTGATAGATAGGAATCCGGAGTTTGGCATGGAGGATAGAAAGTTACTTCACAGAATAAATTTTGAAAAGGGTACAATAGACCTGTACGGAAAAGAGTACGCCTTAAGAGATAACTTTTTACCTACAATTGATCCAAAGAATCCATACAGGCTTACCGACGACGAGAAGGAGGTGGTTGAGACCATGAAACACTACTTCACTCATAGTGAAAAACTCAGAAAGCATATGAGGTGCATTTATGCCAATGGCTCTCTTTATTTGGTAAAAAACTCAAATCTCCTTTACCACGGCTCAGTTCCGTTGAATGCAGACGGAACTTTTAAGAGTGTTAGAATCAGGGGTGCCGAATACTCAGGAAAAGCTCTTTTTGACAAGATTGATCAGTTGGTGAGACAAGCCTATTTTGAAGAGAAGAGAAAAAGGGAGAAACTTTATGCAATGGATTTTGTCTGGTACTTATGGTGCGGACCATCCTCACCCCCTTTTGATAAAGACCGGATGACCACTTTTGAGAGGTACTTTATTGCCGAGAAAGAGACTCATAAAGAGAATAAAGGGCACTACTACCACCTGAAGAACAATCGCGAGATATGCGAATCCATACTAAAAGAGTTTGGCATAACCGATGAGATCTCCCATATAATTAACGGACATATCCCTGTCAAGACAGGAAAGGGCGAATCGCCGATTAAGGCTGGAGGAAAGCTTCTGGTCATAGATGGAGGCTACTCTAAGGCATATCAGCCGGAGACAGGTATTGCCGGTTATACTTTAATCTATAATTCACACGGGCTCATGTTGATACAGCATGAACCTTTTGAGTCAACAAAGAAGGCAATAGAGGATGGACATGACATAATATCTGAGACAACCGTTCTGGAGTTCAGCAATAAAAGAAGGCTCGTAAGAGATACTGACATAGGGGTAGAGCTGAGGAGACAGATTGAAGAACTTACCCGTCTCCTTGCAGCATACAGGGGTGGTTATCTTAAAGAGGACGATAATTAATATCGGGTAATCAGAAGAAAATTTCGGCCAGCATACAGCGGGCAGAGCCGCCCCCGTTCACCTCTATTGACTCTAGCTCAGGAGCCACGATCTTGCAATATGAAGATAGTATCTCCAGTTGCTCAGATGTGAGTGCCCTTTTAGCAGTTGCAGACATCACCAGAAGAGGCTCGCCATCTCTGCTTTTTAGCTGAAGCATATTGCCAGCAAACTGCTCCATCTGCTCCATAGATATCTCCACAAGCTCCTTATCACAATCCTCAACAAAGGCAATGAACTCTGTTCTCTCATTGATGTCTGTTATTGAGTCAAGACATGCCACAACAAATTTTTCTCCCACACACATCATTACATTTGTATGATATATTGGTTTACCTTCTCTGTCGTATGCTCCAAAATCCAGATACTCATAATCCATTCTCTCTGCAAAATCCTCCAGAACCTCCAGATTGCATCTGGGAGATCTGCATGCAAATGCAAGTTTTTGCTTTCTGTCAAATATCAGGCTGCCCGTACCCTCCAGAAAAAGCTCTTTGCTCTCCCAACTCGTCAGGTCCACTACACTCTTCATCCTTCCTTTCTCCCCTGTCTCATTTATTGCTTTCAGAACACTCTCCTTTCTTTCAAGTCTTCTGTTGGGTGCGCACATAGGATAGAGGACCAGCTCTCCGGTAGAGTGGGTAGAGAACCAGTTATTCGGAAAAATTGAATCTGGCGTATGGGGTTCAGGTGTGTCTTCAACAACAATAACATCAACTCCATTTGCCCTCAGAAGTGCAACAAAAGCATCAAATTCCTGCAGAGCCATCTCTTGAGCACTAAGTTCATAGCCCCTCTTCTGAAAAGAATTATTTACTGCTGTCTGCTCATTAAAGCCGAATCTAACCGGCCTAATCATTAAAACCTTTGAAGTAGTCTGCATAGGGAAATTAGCCCTCCAGTTCTTTTATTGAGGCAACAATGATTTTAATTGCATCTCTGAGCTGCTCCTCTGTAATAACCAATGGCGGGGCAAATCGTATTATATGTCTGTGAGTTGGCTTTGCTATCAAACCATTTTCGGCCATTTTTTCACATACATCCCAGGCCTCCTTGCCATTATAAGGTTTAATTATTACAGCATTCAGAAGACCTTTACCCCTGACAAGTTCAATAAACGGCGAGTCAATTTTTCTCATCTCATCGCGAAAAATTCCTCCCAGATAGTCTGCCCTTTCAACCAGATTCTCCTCCTTCACAACCTCCAGAGCAGCCATTGCAACTCTGCAGGCCAGCGGGAAGCCTCCAAAAGTAGAGCCATGTTCACCGGGTTTTATTGTCAGCATAATCTCGTCATCTGCAAGTACGGCAGATACCGGTAAAACACCTCCTGAAATAGCTTTACCAAGTATTACAATATCCGGCCTTATCCCCTCGTGGTCACAGCAGAGCATCTTGCCGGTTCTGGCTATTCCTGTCTGAACCTCGTCAGCTATAAAGAGAACATTATGCTTTTTGCAGAGATCGTAACATTTTTTCAGATAGCCCTCATCCGGTACAAAAACCCCTGCCTCACCCTGAATGGGTTCCAGCATAAATCCCGCAATATTTTCTGAGTGCTTCTGAAGAACCTCTTCCAGTGCTTTAGCATCGTTGTATGGAATTTTCAGCAATCCCGGTGTAAAGGGGCCATACTGTGAGTATGAGTCGGGATCTGTTGACAGTGATACAATACTTATAGTCCTTCCATGAAAATTACCTTCACAACCTACGATAAGTGCCTGATTATCTTTAATTCCTTTCTTAACATAACCCCACCTTCTTGCTAGCTTAAGTGCTGTCTCAACGGCCTCAGCGCCTGAGTTCATAGGAAGAACCTTGTCATATCCAAAATAGTTGTGCATGAACTCCTCGTAAGGGCCAAGACAGTCATTGAAAAATGCTCTGGATGTCAGGCAAATTCTCTCTGCCTGATCCTTTAAGGCTCCTATAATCTTTGGATGACAATGACCTTGGTTTACAGCTGAATAAGCCGATAAAAAGTCATAATAACGCTTTCCGTCCACATCCCACACAAAGGGACCTTCTCCTCTGGAGAGTACCACCTCCAGCGGATGGTAGTTATGAGCTCCGTACTTCTCCTCCTGCGCGATGTAGGCAGCAGATTTTTGTGAAATTTTCATAGCTTGTTAATTGTTTATCTAGCAAATATAACCCTTTTTTAACTTAAAAAATGTTAATAAGTTGTTTGTAGTTAGGAAAAGAAAGCGTATCTTTGCAACCCGTTTTATATAACGTAATTACATAAAGTAAAGATTAACAATTAATTATGCCAACAATTCAACAATTAGTACGCAAGGGCCGTACGGTTCTGGTTGAGCAGAGCAAATCAAGAGCGCTTGACTCATGCCCTCAAAGGCGTGGAGTTTGCGTTCGCGTTTACACTACTACTCCCAAGAAGCCAAACTCGGCTATGCGAAAAGTTGCCCGTGTTCGCTTGACTAACCAAAAAGAGGTTAACGCTTACATACCGGGTGAGGGCCACAACCTCCAGGAGCACTCAATTGTGCTTGTTCGTGGTGGTCGTGTAAAAGACCTTCCGGGTGTTCGCTACCACATTCTTCGTGGTGCACTTGACACAGCAGGTGTTGAGGGTCGCAAGCAAGGGCGTTCGCTCTACGGCGCTAAGAGGCCTAAGAAAGGCGCGGCAGCTCCGGCTAAGAAAAAGTAAAACTAAAATTATTAAGAGAAACAAATGAGAAAAACGAAGCCTAAAAAGAGGATTCTGCTTCCTGATCCCAAGTATCACGATGTGTTGGTGACACAGTTCGTGAATAACCTAATGTACCAGGGGAAGAAGAGTATTGCCTACAGCATTTTTTACGATGCTATGGATATTATTGGCGAGAAGATGAAAGATTCTGACAAGGCTCCGCTGGAAATCTGGAAAAAAGCTTTAGAAAACATTACTCCACAGGTTGAGGTGAAAAGCCGCAGAGTGGGTGGTGCAAACTTCCAGGTTCCAACAGAGGTGCGTCCTGAAAGGAAAATTTCGCTCTCAATCAAGAATATGATTCTTTACTCACGCAAACGCTCTGCTCATTCAATGGCCGAGAAGCTGGCAGCTGAGGTTTTAGCCGCTTACAACAACGAAGGTGGTGCTTATAAAAGAAAAGAGGATATGCATAAAATGGCTGAGGCCAACAAAGCATTTGCACACTTCCGTTTTTAGAGTGATTAGACAGAATAGATGGCAAGAGATTTAAAATACACTAGAAATATCGGCATCATGGCACACATTGATGCCGGTAAGACTACCACTTCTGAACGTATCCTGTTTTATACGGGTAAAACCCATAAATTAGGAGAAGTTCACGAAGGTGCCGCAACAATGGACTGGATGGTACAGGAGCAGGAGCGTGGTATTACTATCACATCTGCTGCAACCACAGCTTTTTGGAACTATAACGGAAATCAGTATCAGATTAACCTTATTGATACCCCTGGCCACGTGGATTTCACGGTGGAGGTTGAGCGTTCTTTAAGGGTACTGGACGGAACTGTTGCTACTTTTTGTGCAGTAGGCCGTGTTCAGCCTCAATCTGAGACAGTATGGCGTCAGGCCGACAAATACCGTGTTCCCAAACTCGCTTATGTAAACAAAATGGACCGCGTAGGTGCAGACTTCCTTGCCGTTATTGAAGAGATGAACGACAAGTTGGGTGCTCATGCAGTTCCTATTGTTCTCCCTATTGGAGCGGAAGAGAAATTTGAAGGTATTGTTGACCTTATTTCCAATAAAGCATACTATTATAATTCAGACAGCAAAGACCTCGTAAATTATGAGATAAAGGAGATTCCGGCATCTATGAAGGAAGAGGTTGAAGAGTGGAGAGGCAAACTTGTTGAGTCTGTTGCAGAATACAATGATGCAATACTTGAGAAGTTCTTTGAAGACCCTAATTCAATTTCTGAAGATGAGATTATTGAGGCTCTTAGGAAAGCAACCATAGATATGGCTGTTGTCCCTACCCTCTGCGGATCTTCATTCAAGAATAAAGGTGTTCAGTTTCTGCTTGATGCTGTAATGCGCTATCTCCCTTCCCCGCTGGATATTGAGGCCATAAAGGGCACAAATCCAAACACCGGGAACGAGGAGGTTCGCAAACCAAAACAGAGTGAACCATTCTGCGGACTAGTCTTTAAAATTGCAACCGACCCTTACGTAGGTAGGTTGGCGTTCATAAGGGCATATTCAGGGAAACTTGATGCCGGCTCTTATGTGCTTAACACACGCTCTGACAAAAAAGAGCGGGTAGCAAGGCTATATCAGATGCACTCAAACAAACAGAATCCAATTGAGTTTGTTGAGGCAGGTGATATCTGCGCAGCAGTAGGATTCAAGGATCTTCGCACAGGCGACACAGTCTGCGTTGAGAACCACCCTATAGTACTGGAGTCTATGTCGTTCCCTGATCCTGTAATTGGATTGGCTGTTGAACCTAAGACACAAAAGGATCTGGATAAACTGGGACTTGCTCTTGGCAAACTCTCTGAAGAGGACCCTACATTTACAGTAAAAACAGACCACGAAACAGGCCAGACCGTTATTAGCGGAATGGGTGAGCTTCACCTTGAGATTATCGTTGACCGCCTAAAAAGGGAGTTCAATGTAGAAATCAACCAGGGAGCCCCTCAAGTGAACTACAAAGAGACAATTCGCTCTACAGTAGCTCACAGGGAGGTGTTCAAGAAGCAGACCGGAGGACGAGGTAAGTTTGCCGATATTGTATTTGAGATTGGACCTGCAGACGAGGGAGTAACCGGACTTCAGTTTGTTGACGAGGTAAAGGGAGGAAATATCCCGAGAGAGTACATCCCATCTGTTGAGAAGGGCTTCAAGGCTGCAATGGCCAACGGCGTACTAGCCGGTTACGAAGTTCCTGCAATTAAGGTTGTGCTGAAAGATGGTTCATTCCACCCGGTTGACTCAGATTCGCTCTCATTTGAGATTTGTGCAAGGCAGGCGTTCCGTAAATCTTGTCCTAAAGCAAATCCTTACATTATGGAGCCTATCATGTCACTAGAGGTTGTAACACCTGAGGACTATATGGGAGATGTTATCGGCGACCTTAACAAGCGCAGAGGACAGATCACCAACATGGACTCAAAGGGCAATGCCAGAATTGTTAAGGCTAAAGTTCCTCTATCAGAGCAATTTGGCTATGTAACTGTTCTGCGTACCCTCTCTTCAGGAAGAGCAACAAGTACTATGGAGTTTTCACACTACACTGAGCTCCCTGCATCTCTTGCAAAAGAGGTTATTGAAAAGGCAGGCGGCAAGAAGTTTGACGACGATACAGACGAATAACAGAATTATAAATTGGTTAATATATAACAGAAATGAGCCAAAAAATAAGAATAAAGCTGAAATCTTACGATCATATGCTGGTTGACAAATCGGCAGATAAGATTGTAAAAACCGTGAAGGCTACAGGCGCAATTGTAAGCGGACCGATTCCTCTTCCTACTGATAAGAAGATCTTTACCGTGAACCGCTCAACCTTTGTGAACAAGAAGTCACGCGAACAGTTTGAACTCAACTCATTCCGCCGTCTATTGGACATCTATAGCTCAACACCTAAGACTGTTGACGCTCTGATGAAGCTGGAACTTCCAAGCGGAGTAGAGGTTGAAATCAAAGTTTGATGATAAATAACTATAAAGACTGCAATAAATACTAGGAGTTTCAGGATTTTTATTATTTTTGCAGTCCTTTTGGGGCCCATAGCTCAGTTGGTTAGTAGCACCTGACTCATAATCAGGGGGTCGCTGGTTCAAGCCCAGCTGGGCCCACACGGGAGTGAACATGTTCACTCCCTTTTTTTTACTGGCATTTTGTTAACTCACTTTGGTCGTGGCTCTCGCCCGTAAAGGGCTCGGGTCAAGCCCAGGGCGGGCTTGCCACCCTCCAATGTGCAACTTGCAGTAGTACTGTAATTTAACTTATACAAAAACTCAAAAATAGCATAAGCTCTAAATTTTAGTAAGCGCTAAATCAACGATATGCACAACGAAGGGTGGCAACCGCTCCCTAAAAGATTAAGGGGAACCCAAACGTTACAAATATTGTCCAGATTACATAAACAGGGAGGTATTGAGATATTGATTCACCAATATCTGATACAGAGCCTCTTCCTCTGATTACTCTGTATAGCTGAGCTGTTACTAAAACAAGGTTAATCAGGATTAGAAGATTTGCACCCAGAACGGCTGCTCTGTTAGGTGAGAGACCCCATTCGGAGATTCTGAAAAGTATAGCGGAGAGCGCAATGCTGTTTACAACAATAGTAACAATTGAAAGAAGTAAAAGTATCCATATCTCTGCACGGCCCTTTCCCCCGGAAGATGATTCGGCAACTGAAAAGAATATTATTGCCATAACACCTACCAGAAGAGCATTGAAAATAATCAGAAATTCTCTGTCGTTATATGGATCTTTGCCGGAAAATGCCATTGCGCTAAGGAACACCAGGAGCATAATCAGGACAAGCGGGCTGAATATTTTTGCAATTACAGGGGATACCTTTCCCACAAGCTGTGGGTTAGTCCTTATTAAATATGTTGCAACTATAGGCGATGCTGCAAGGCCTATAATACCTACGTATTGAAAGTAAACTTCCTCAATTTTGAAACCTATAAGTTCAAAGAGGCCGATTGTTATACCGCTCATTATACCACCTGCAATAACAATAAGGGTTGTCATTACAACCAGATCTCCGTTGAATTTAAGATAACCAAGCCGTTTTTCACCCGCTCTTTTAATTGAGCCTACAAATGAGAAGCCTGTAACTGCCCAAAGTAAAAGTATTAAATGAATACAGGAAAGAATGAGAAGATCTGTTTCCGGCTTTGGGAGTGAATTTATAAAGATAAGGCCTGTAAGCATTACACCAGCGATCACCCCTATTTTTCCCTTTGACAGGTTGTTCTTCCAGGCAAAATATCCTGCGAGAACTGGAAAGATTACAAATCCTATATTTCTTGGGTAGAAAACCTCCTCGTCTAACGAAAAGATGGATGGTATCTTGGCTATAAAACCAGCCAGCAGGGCAAGGGAAATGATTATTAAAACCTCCCTTATACCTCCAAAATTAATGGAATCCGTTTCAAAATTCAGTCTTTCATTCCATGTATCGGCTATCGGATTACCTGTAACCTGAGGATATATTAAAGCAAACTCTTTTTTGAAAAGCGTTTTGTTTGACCGGTACATCTTCTCAAGCTGTCCGGGATCATTAATGAATGCTAATATTTCATCTTTCATATCGGTTGAATATTAAATTATCCATAATTAATTATTTTTTGTGTTTAATAGTACTTTGTATTTCAAAGTATGAGGTTAAAAAAATTATAGTTTGTTAATTGTTGATTTCAAAAATTTCTCAAGAGACTCCAGATGGAGAGCGAAAGCCTCTTTGCCCTCTTTTGTTATATAATATCTTGTGTTTGGTTTTTTTCCAACAAATGTCTTCTCTACACCAATAAAATCATCCTTCTCCAATGCCTTAATATGGCTTGCAAGATTTCCGTCTGTAATATCAAGATACTCTTTGAGTGAATTGAAATCTAAGGTTTCATTCACAGCAAGAGCAGACATTATACCCAGACGAACTCTGCTTTCAAAAGCTTTATGTAAACCATCAATGGAAGTTCTCACCTCTCGTACTTATAATGCATATAAATGCCGTAAATAATATTTACCAGGCCGAATCCAATTGCCCAGATAATCAGACTATACTGAACTACAATGGTAGCAACTAAACCTAAAGAAATCTGTATTATTCCCATTAGCTTCACCTCCTCCAGTGTCATTTTGCTGGCGGTAAAAAGAGCCAGTCCATAAAAAATCATTGAAAGTGGGGCAGCAAGACCAACAAAACCTTTAGCGACTAAGATAACTATTAGGAGTCCGCCTGCTGACAAGGGTACTAACATGTTTACAAGAAGCCTTCTTGTCGTTGAACTCCATATTTTCTCGCCCCTTCTGCCTGCATTTCTTCTGGATAAATAGATTACTGTTCCCAGAGCAAGAGAAAGAATTACAACCGCAACAGTGATAACACTTGAGAGTTTTGCCCCTGAACCGGCACCACCGGAAACTACATAAGTATAAGAATCCGGATTAAATCCGAAGACAAAAAAGGCTATCAGTGCTCCTGATAGAGCATAAATGCCGGCCATAACTCCTGACAGACCGGAGAGTGAGAGGAATCTTGAGGAGCGCTCCATCATAGAGCGAATCTCAGATATCTCCTTTATGTAGTCATTGTCGTTTTTCATTTAAAAGTACTTTTTTTTGCAAAGTAAAGTTAAATATTTTTAATCTGCAATACTAATCAAATAATAAATAAGACTTTTATTACTTTTGCCAAATGTTATTCAACTCGGTTGCATTTGCAATATTTCTCCCCATAGTTTTTATTGCATACTGGCTTCTTGCCAGGAAAGGGTATAAAATTCAGAATTCCCTGCTTCTTGCAGCAAGTCTCTATTTTTACGCAAGCTGGGACTGGAGATTTCTTTTACTGCTGACAACATCTATAATATTAGGATACTATTCAGGTCTTTTAATACACAATTCCGGTAGTGAGCGGAGCAGAAAATCATTTTTATGGATTAGTGTATTTATAAACCTGGCATTTCTCGGTTTTTTCAAATATTTTAATTTTTTCACAGAATCATTTTCAGATGCACTTGGGTTGTTAGGTATTGATGCCGGAGTATCAACTCTGAAAATAATATTGCCTGTTGGTATATCTTTCTATACTTTTCACGGTCTTTCATACATCATTGACATCTACAACAAAAAAATTAAACCTGAGGGCAATTTTGTAAACTACGCTCTTTTTGTAAGTTACTTTCCCCTGCTTGTAGCTGGTCCTATAGAAAGGGCAACTCACCTTCTGCCGCAGTTAGATAAAGTCAGATCATTTAACTATTCACATGCTGCTAACGGACTAAGGCAGATTCTATGGGGACTCTTCAAGAAAATTGTTATTGCCGATAACTGTGCTGAGTATGCAAATATCATTTTCAACAATCATCAGGACCATTCCGGCAGTACAATGCTAGTAGGGGCCCTCCTCTTCACATTCCAGATTTATGGGGACTTTTCAGGTTATTCCGATATAGCATTAGGGGTATCAAGGTTGTTTGGGATTGAGTTGCTGAGGAATTTTGCCTACCCCTATTTTTCAAGAGACATAGCAGAGTTCTGGAGAAGGTGGCACATATCACTCTCCTCGTGGTTCAGGGATTATGTATATATTCCGCTCGGAGGAAGCAAAGGTGGTATTTGGATGAAAATCAGAAACACATTTGCAATTTTTCTTTTAAGTGGATTCTGGCATGGGGCAAACTGGACATATGTTGCCTGGGGAGCATTAAATGCAATCTACTTCCTGCCCCTAATGATATCGGGGAAAAACCGTAATAATATTGAGATTGTTGCCAAAGGGAAGGCTCTTCCAGATTTTAAAGAGCTTTTACTTATACTATCTACATTCACTCTTACACTATTTGCCTGGATTTTCTTCAGGGCAGAGAGTATCGGTGATGCTGCAACAATCATTGGAGAGATATTTTCAACCTCTTTATTTACAACTCCCTCCTTCTACGGAGCAGAAAAGATTCTGCCTTTAATTTTCATCCTTATTATATTTGTTGTTGTTGAGTGGAGAGGCAGAGAGAGAGATTTTGCAATAATGGATATGGGATTAAAGAGGAGTCGCAGATACAGATGGTCTTTGTATATGATAATCTTATTGACAATCTATCTGTTTGGTAATTTTAGCAGCAATATTGAATTCATCTATTTTCAGTTTTAGAGATGGAGCATTTTAAAAAATCCATATTGAAATTCGCACTCCTTTTGATGCTTGTAAACGGGGTTATATTCCTTGTGAAGTTTCTTCTCTTCATGGATTACTACAGGCACTCTGAAGAAAACTCATCATACCTTCTGGCCGATTCGCACGGATGGTACCTTGGTGATGAGACAGAGAGGATAGGTGTTACTAACTTCTCTTACTATAGTGATTCTTATATAGATACTGAAAGAAAGCTAAACTATCTTATTGCCCGGGGAGATGTTGACACGATCTACATATCAGCTGATGACCACACCCTCAGCCCATACAGAGAGATCTCTAACAATGGATATAAATCAGTGAAATATGAATACACTCAGGACGGATATGAACTATCAGATTTTGCTCTGTATAAATTACAGCATTATATTGTTTTGTTTGATCCAAACATCAGAGCAATCATATCACACTTTTTTAATGAGCAGTCGGAGAGGTTACTGGACTTAAACGAAGAGGACAAAGAGGATGTTAATGATCTCCCCTGGGATAAACTGAGTGAAAAAGAGAGGATATCATTGTCCAGAGAGCGTTTTTCAGAACAGTTCCCAAATGGCGAGGCTTCAAAAGTGCTTGAAGAATCACTTATGAACATCATTGAGACATGCGAAGAGAATGATATAACCTTAATTGGTTTGAAATTTCCTCTCGCTGAAGAATATCTGGATATAATTGGAAATTTCTCTTTTGATGCCGACAGTATATTGAAAGCAAGAGGAGTAGAGGTGTATGATTTTAGTTCAATTTTCAAACATGAGGATTCAATGTTTGAAGATCCGGATCATATCAAAGATAATGGGGCAGAAAAACTCATAGATTCTATAAAAATTCGTAACTTTGGGGAAACCCGGACCATCTATGAAAAATCTCTCTTTAATGGTGGCGGTGCTTCTTTCAGGATGGAGCACGCTGGCGCAGGCTCAGGTCTATAAGACCGGAGGATATCAATTTTCCGAAACTGTTTCCATAAAAGCAACTCCCGTTAAGAACCAGGCCGTTACAGGCACTTGCTGGTCATTTACAGTTACCTCTTTTCTTGAGTCTGAGCTGCTCAGAACCGGAAAGGGTGAGTTTGACATCTCGGAGATGCATACTGTAAGGTACAACTACATAAACAGACTACAAGACAACTATTTAAAAAGAGGAGCAGGAAATCTGGGAGAGGGGAGCCTGGCACATATGGCACTTAATGTCATAAAGACTTATGGAATGGTACCAGAAAGCATATACAACGGGATTAACTACAATTCAATTACACATAACCATGATGAACTTAACAGATATATCAATGCTGTTGCAGATATATCTGTTAAGATTAAGCAGAGAAGTCCTGAACATTATAAACTGGTTGAGTCTATTCTGGATATATACCTGGGACCAAAACCTGAAAAATTCACCTATAAAGGCAAAGATTATTCACCAATTAGTTTCTTCAACAGTTTAGGACTGAATCTAGATGATTATGTAGAAATAACAAGCTTTTCACACCATCCATGGTACTCTTGTTTTGTTCTAGAAATACCTGACAATTGGGATGGTGGAAAATTCTACAATCTCCCTCTTGACGAATTTATAGAGGTTATCGACAACTCTCTTGCAAAAGGATACTCTGTTTGCTGGGATGGGGACATGAGCGAGAAAAGCTACTCAGACAGAATGGGTGTGGCAGTTAACGCAACTGTAGAGGAATTAAATAGTGAAGAGGGCAAGGAGCTCTCATTCAACAGGATTTATAAAGAGGCTGAGGTAACACAAAAGAGCAGGCAAGAGGGTTTTGAAACCTTTGTTACGACAGATGTGCATCTAATGCATCTGACAGGAAGGGCCACTGATCAAAACGGGACTGTTTACTACAAGGTAAAAAACTCCTGGAAGCCCGAAATCAACACATTTGGAGGATATAATTTTTTATCTGAAAAATTTGTCAGAGCAAAGACCATCTCAATAATGGTACACAAAGCGGCGATTCCTGAACCAATCAGGAAAAAACTTGGCATTTAGGATGAGACGACCATTTTTAGCAACTATTATCCTGCTTGTTTGCAGTACAGTTGCGGCTCAAAATGTAATAACAGATACTTTGTTTTCATCTGTCCTTAACAGAGGTGTACCGGTTACAGTAATAACACCCAGAGATTACGATTCAACTAAACAACATGTGGTTTATTACCTCCTGCACTATTGGGATGGCGACAATACGGCCTATGTAGATATGAATCTCCTCTCCTCTCTTGATAATAAACCTGTAATTGTCGTATCACCGTCACTGGGAAATGGATGGTATATAAACAGTCTAGCAAAAAACGGAGAAAGACAGACAGATTTTATTGAGCAGGAACTTTTTAGCTATATAGATGGAAAATACAAAACTCTTCCGGGACTTCAGGCTATAGGTGGCTCGTCAATGGGTGGTTTCGGAGCTTTACTGATAGGATTGAGAAATCAATCCAGATTCAGGTTTATTGCAGATCTTAGCGGAGCCATTAATGCCCCCTTCAGAGGAGTTGAGCCTGATAAATATCTTGAGCCCATAATGGGTTTGCTCAATGAGCAATTCGGCAATAATACCGAATACGACATAATGAGGCTTGTAAGGGAGTCAAATTCTGCTGATATGCCGTATATATTTATGGCAATTGGGACTCACGACGAGTTTAAAACTTTTAAAGAGGCGCACAAGGAGTTGGTTGAGATCCTTGAGAACAAAAATTGTCAATTTGAATTTCACGAGATTTACGGCGGCCATTTCACCGGAGAGGTTAGATGGGCTGTAATGCCATATATTATGAATTATTTAAGAGAACTAACTTTGTAACCCCTATGAAAAAAACATTCAAGCTGGCACTACCCTGGCAGATTCTCATTGGCATCACCCTTGGAGCCATTTTCGGGATCTTTGCACACGAGTATGTTGATTATGTAAAGTGGCTGGGAGAGCTATTCCTTCGCGGCCTTAAAATGGTTGTGATACCCCTTGTTTTCAGCGCACTGATAATGGGTGTGTCAAGTATTGGAGAGAGTAAAGATCTGGGCAGAATTGCAGGAAAAACTTTCCTTTACTATATAATCACCACTGCTATTGCTTCAACACTTGGTCTATTCCTGGTAAATATATTCAAACCTGGTGTAGGTGTGGATCTTCAATTTAAAGAGAGTGTATCTAACGTTGCTGGCACAAAAATATCTTTTGTTGACCAGTTGCTGGGTATTGTCCCTGAGAATATAATAAAGGCTATGGCAGATGGGAATATGTTGCCGGTTATATTTTTTGCAATTATGTTTGGTTACTTTATAACCGTTTCACAGGACAAGACCAAAATTCAGCTCACAGACCTTTTTAATGGCATATATGAGGTGATGATTAAGCTAACATTCCTTGTTATTAAATTTGCTCCGTTTGGACTTTTTGGAGTAGTTGCAGGTGTTGTTGGAGCTCAGGCAGGTGACTCTGAAGCGTTAGCCTCTCTTTTTGGCAGCCTGGGTATTTATGCTGCAATTATAGGAGGTGGGTGCATTCTTCACGGGATCGCATTACTACCCGCGCTTTTTGCCTCTCTAACAGGCAAAAATCCTTATAAATTCATGAAACAAGTGAGTCCGGGACTTCTTACCTCTTTTGCAACAGCATCATCAGCAGCCTCTCTTCCTATTAACCTGGAGGATATTCATGTCAAAACAGGTGTCTCCAGGAAGATTGCCAGCTTTTGCCTTCCGCTTGGAAACACGGTAAATATGAATGGGACTGCTCTGTTTGAAAGTGTAACAGCAATATTTATTGCTCAGGTATATGGAATTGAGATGACAATCGCCCAGCAGATAATAATTGTCCTGACCAGCCTTCTTGCCGCAATTGGAGCAGCTGGAATTCCTCTGGCCGGACTGGTAATGCTGGCGGTAGTTTTAAATGCTGTTGGCCTTCCACTTGAAGGAATAGGACTTGTTCTTGTTGTGCAGCAGCCTCTGGATATGATTCGCTCCGCTGTCAATGTTTGGGGAGATTGTACAGGTGCAGCTGTAGTAGCACACAGTGAAGGTGAAAAGTTAAACCTGTAATTTCTTATAATAAAATGGATTGTGTTTTTATCTGCCCCTCATGCGGGGCAAAATATCCTGTTTCCAGAGAGGTTTGGCGTTGTGAGTGCGGGAACTATCTTGATTTAGATTATCACCCTGTCCCTGACAGGTCAAAAATAGACTTAAGTGACAGAAGTTTCTGGCGTTATAGTCATGTATTGCCGCTGAATGATCTAAAAAATGCTATATCATACGGGGAGGGTGGAACTCCTCTTGTTGATATGGAGATTAAAGGAGTACCATTTCTTGGAAAAATGGATTTTATGCTGCCCTCTGGTTCTTTTAAAGATAGAGGTGCCTCACTAATGATCAGTAAATGTAAGGAGATGGGAATAGAGGAGATTGTAGAGGACTCCTCCGGAAATTCGGCCTGCTCAGTCTCTGCATATTGTGCCAGGGGAGGTATTAAAGCGAACATCTATATGCCGGCAGGAAACTCTTCCGCCAAATCCATTCAGGCGGCTTCATACGGATCAGAAATACACCTAATAGAGGGTAACCGGATTGATTGTGCCAACGCTGCTCTGGAGGCTGCAAAAATGTCCTACTATGCTGCTCACGCCTGGAATCCCTTCTTTATACATGGTACAAAGACTATTATTTATGAGATAGTGGAACAGCTTGGATGGAGAGCTCCTGACTCAATTTTTATCCCGGTTGGTAGTGGATCTCAAATAATTGGTGTATATTTAGGTTTAGTGGAGATGATGGAGGCCGGGATTATTGATAAGATGACTCGCCTCATAGCTGTCCAGAGCAATAAGTGCTCTCCTCTTAAGGACTTTGTTGAGGGCAGAGAGACCCCAATCTCTGCAAGAAATCCATCAATTGCGGAGGGAATAGCAATCCACAGGCCTGTAAGATTGAGACAGATTATTGATGTTGTTCAGAAGACAGGTGGAGATTTTATTACTGTGGATGACAATGAGATTATTGCAGCAATGAAGGTCTCAGCAAGGCAGGGGGTATATATTGAGCCTACATCAGCAAGTGCGGTGGCTGCTGTATTGAAGGACAAAAGCACTAATGCAGCTAAAGAGGTGAGAGTTGTTTCTCTGACCGGAACAGGGCTTAAGAGCTCTTATAAATTTTGAATAAACCAAAACTAAATAGTATGAGGAGATTAACACTTACATTTATTATCGCAATGACCACACTGCTGGTTGCCTGCAACAATCCCGCAAAAGAGAGTGCAGAGCAAATAGTTGCCGAGAATGAAACTATAGTGGAGTTTCGCGACTATGGAGCCGAGCCTTTTGTATTTGACATAGAGGCTTACACACTAAAGAATGAGACATTCCGGCAAGCTCTTTGGACAGGAAAAAATCTTCAGCTTACCCTTATGAAGATCATGCCGGGAGAGGATATCGGACTGGAGCAGCACAATGAACTTGACCAGTTTTTGAGAATTGAATCCGGAAAAGGGGTTGTCTATATGGGTGACCATAAGGATAGTCTTACTTTTCAGGCCAATGTTCAAGATGATTTCTCGGTTATGATTCCTGCCGGGAAATGGCATAATCTTGTAAACACCGGAGAAGAGCCTCTCTTGCTCTACTCAATTTATGCCCCAGCCGAACATCCTTTTGGAACTGTCCATGCAACAAAAGCTGAGGCAATAGAGGCAGAGAAAAATCATCTTCATAAGTAATTATTAATAACATTTTAAACACACGAGAATGAATCCAAAAATTGCAAAAAAGGGGCCCTTCAAGGTAGCTCTTGAGGAGGGGAAAAGCTATCACTGGTGCGCATGCGGAGAGAGTAAGAATCAGCCGTTCTGTGATGGATCTCACAAAGGAAGCGGAATTACTCCCGTGAATTTTAAACCCGAAAAGAGTGGCGAAAACTATCTTTGCGGTTGCAAGCACTCAAAAAATAAACCATTCTGCGACGGATCACACAATTCTCTTTAAAAGATGATCTTCTCTACAGGGGTAAGATTTAGCATTGAATTTATCAGATAGACCTTGTCATATCTTTTGATATCGCAGGGTCTTATCTTTTTTTCAGATATCAGACCCTGTTCCAGGAACTTCTCCCTTTTTGTTCCTGCGAGCAAGGGTGAATCTGGTGTGTACAGAATGCCATCCTTTTCAAAGATTACATTGCAATAAGATGTATCGGTAATAAGCCCATTTTTTACAATAAGTACATCATCGCACTGCTCTCTTTGTTTATACAGAGTCTCAATAGAGCCTCTCTCTTCAAATTTGAACGAGTAATCAATATTGTTATCCTCCACAATTTTTAAACTATTAACCTGTCTGGCATAGTAAGGTTCAATTGTATGAGATATTATTATATCTGAGTATATTATCCTAAGTTTAAATACCCCTTTTGATACCAACCTCTCCGCCCCCTTTATAGCCTCATTGCAATACCTGTCAAGATCAGGAGCTGGCACATCTCCCCAATGAAATGAAATTGTTCTCGCAACTCTTCTGTTGTGATAAACCAAATCTTGTACGCTTCCCTTCTCAATTCTTATTGATTCTATAAATTTCATAAAGTATTTAGGGGTAGATATATTTTTTTTATCATCTCTGAATACTCCTCATCTGCACGGCTATTTATTGTAATTCCTCCGCCACTTCTGTAATATGTCTCTCCGTTGTTGGCAAACTCAAGAAACCTTATCAGCACGGCTGAGTCCAGAACTCTCCCGTCAAAAAGACCGGCAACTCCTGTATAGTATCCCCTGGGGATAACCTCGGCCTCTGCAATTAGATCCACTGTAGCCTTTTTGGGAGCTCCTGAAATTGAACCTGCCGGTAAGAGTGAGGTAACCAATTGACCGTAGGAGTTATTATAACAGGCTTTAATCCTTCCTCTGATATCTGAACTTACCTGAAGTATCTCTCCTCTGTCTGTCAGTATTTTATCAATATATCTGTATCTTTCAACCCATACCTCATCAGAAACAATACCCAGGTCGTTTCTTATCAGATCCACAATTGTTGCGTGTTCGCAACTCTCCTTATAGTCATTAAGAATTCTATTCTCCGCATCTGGAAGAGCCGCGTCAATAGTACCCTTCATTGGATATGATGATATAATTCCATCCTCTATCTTAACAAACCTTTCAGGGGAGAAGCATAGAAATACTCCCGGAATATAAAGGGCAAATGGAGAGTGAGTTGATTTAAGAACCTCCTCTCTTTCCATTGACAACATTATCTTGCTCCGGCATGTCAGGTTAGCCAGATATGAATCTCCTCGCTTCAGGCCATTGAGGATGATATTAAATTTACTTTTGTACTCTTCAAACTGGTCTGTTGATATAATTTTTAACCCCTCATCTGTTAGATTTGCCAAAATATCTCTTTTGCAGTTTGTCCCGTTGCCAAATTTATATTTTATCTCATTTTGACCCTCAGGTTCAGGTATAAAAAAAGCAGAGTCCATCTCGTAATTAAACCCAAATAGAAAAGGGAGGCCCATAGATGAATATTTATCCATCAAGTCAGACACCTCTGCCGGAGTAAAAAAGATTTTTTGCATCAGGACAAATTTAACAAAATATATACTTTTGCAGAATGAAGAGAATATTACTTATTGACAATTATGACTCCTTTACTTATAACGTTCTTCACCTGCTTGAAAGGGCGTGCGGGGTTCCTGTTGATATAGTAAAAAATGATTCAATCCCATTCTTTAAAATAGGCACATACAGCCACATAGTATTTTCTCCCGGGCCCGGGACTCCTTCTGAATGGAGCGTTTTAAGAGAGGTCATTGATTTGTGCAAAGAGAGTCACGCTATCCTTGGTATATGTTTGGGACATCAGGCAATAGCTGAATATTTCGGGGCTAAACTAATAAATTTAGAGAGACCTTTGCATGGTCATATAAGTTCTTTGACAATTGACATTGAAGACCCGGTTCTTGGGTTGCTGTCAAAAAGGAATCAGGCTTATAATCACTTTAATGTTGGGTTATATCACTCTTGGGCAGTAGATATTTCTTCATTAAATAACAATTTGAAAGCAGGAGCGGTAAATGAGCTCGGAATTGTGATGACATTGTACCATAAAGTTTTTAGCATTTATGGTGTTCAGTTCCACCCCGAATCTATTAATACTGAGCGTGGTGAAGAGATTATAAGGTCATGGTGGGAGAGTACAGCAACTACCAGTCGTATAAACCAAGCATGGTAGCGTAAAATAATATTTTACACATGATTGATTTCTTTACACACTCTTGGTTCTCTACAATTTAAATCAATTTTATTTAAAACTTTTTTACAAGTTATGCGTTTTATCAGAAATCTATTATATTTGTATGTTAAGAATATGTTAATAACTAAGAGATGAAAAAGGTCGCTTTCATAATATTTGGTTTGACCGTGTCATTATTAACGAGTTGCGTTAAATTTCCGGCACCAAACCCTACTGAACCCACCAGTAAAATCCCCAGTGGATTTAACTGGAAGACAGTTCAGGAGCTGAATCTGAGCGTACAGGTCGGTACTGTAAACGGTATAGCTGACTCATATATTCGTGTAGTCAAAATTTACTCCTCGCCATTGCTGAAGGATGGATCTCTTATGGCGTCTGGAGCAGCAAAGCCGGGTTCTCCGCTCAATGTAAGGCTTACTGTTCCAACTGCAATGAAGACAATTTATGTTGAAGAGATTCTTCCAAACGGGAGCAGGAATACAAAAAGCGTTGAAATCACTGGGACCTCTCTGACAATAACAACTGCAGCGAGTGTTAAGAGCTCTGGAGCTATTTCTGCCAATGCCCCTTTTATATCCCCTACTATCCCGCTACCAACGAACTACGATGTAGAGATAACAAATAACAACTCGGTGAGCGTCCTGGGTTTCGGGGCCGGCGAGTCCTCTGCTTATGGAAACACTTATAAATCCTATCTCTTAAAGGAGGGTGTCAACCGCACAGCTGTAATTGACCTTGGAAACTGGAAACAACATGCAATCCTTTACGTAAAGGGTGAATACACAATTTCAGGAAGAATGGATCTTGATAAAGTAAGCGTTGTTGTTTTACCCGGTGGAAAGGTAACTGTCGGGGGAATAAGAGTGGGAGTTATTGATGCAGCCTCCCCTCCTGCAATATATGTAATGCCGGGCGGAGAGCTTTACTCCTCCAAGGTTGCCAATATTTATAACTGCAAGTTTGTTAACAAAGGCTCTGTTGAGATAAATGACAATTTGGATGTTAACAACTCATCCATATTTTACAATGAGGGAGATGTTACAATTAACAGATCCGGAAGGGGTTTACTTATCACAAACTTTGCGCAGATGTTTAACAGCGGAGAGGTTAATGTTAAGAAATTTGACATAACCAGCAACTCATCTTTACTGAATGATACCGGAGGCAGAATTATTACCGCTACATATTATCAGACAAACGGAACCATTGTGACAAATAACCATGAAATTGTGGCAACAACAAGTTTTACTACAACAAGCACTGCTGTTGTACACAATTACTGCAATATCACAACAAACCTTACGGATTATCAAGGCAGCACAATAAACTTATATGGAGGATCTTTATGGCAAAGTCAAAGCTTTAAGGTAAATCTTACAAACATTAATATGTTTGCCGGAAGTATGTTTCTGACAACAAACTTTACCGACATCTGGGGGATGAACCTTAGCTCATCATCTGCGGACTACTCTGTGTTTAAAGTAACCGGCAGTATGAAGACATTTGTTAGCTCTGGATCTCAGATTAGCGGCAGAATTGAAGTTGTGTACTCTAATCTTGTAGATGGCTCAGGAACAAATGGTAGAGGCACTTATGAGCATCTCTTTACTGATGGTCTCTCTTTGCTTAACAAGAATCAGACAAAAAATATTGTTGCGACATCTTGCAATAACGGAGCCGGACAAATAGTAGCTCCGCCTCCTGCAATAGTTGACAATGATGGCGACGGAGTACAGGAGAGTGAGGATTTTGACGACAATGATCCTAATGTCGCTTTTGTCTCCTATTTCCCATCTGAAACAGGCTGGGGATCATATGCATTTGAGGATCTATATCCATGGAAGGGTGACTACGATATGAATGACCTGGTTTTGGCGTTCAGAAAGATTACATACACAAACTCCTCAAATATGGTTACCAAGGTTGGTGTGAAGTATAATGTCAGGGCCGCCGGCAGCAACTATACCATAGCTTCTGCATTCCAGCTTGACAATGTAAATGCTTCAAACATTGCCTCTGTTGAAGGACAGGAGATTGTAGGTTCTGCTCCTTTCAACATAGCCACTAACGGAACAGAACAGGGAGTAACGCTTGCAGTAATACCTCTGTTCAACAAAGTGAATGATGCAATTGGAATGAGCTCTTTTACATTCCTTAATACTATGGAGGGGGCACATTTAATGACACCAACCAAGGAGATTACAATCAGGTTTACAACACCAGTTCAGCCATCAAGTCTGAACATGGACAAGATGAACTTCTTTATTGTAGTCAATAACAAAGGGGAGAGCCTGAGAGGAAAAGAGGTGCATCTTCCAACATTCAGTGCCACATCAAAAGTTGATAACAGCCTGTTTGCAGGAAAGCAGCTCCATCCTACCGATAAATACAAATTCATAGATGGAATGATGTGGGGGATAATGCTTCCTGTTGTATTTGAATATCCATTTGAATTTAAATCTGTAAACTCCGCATACCTTAAGTTTCAGGCTTGGGCAGAGTCGGGAGGCGTAGAGTATCCTGACTGGTATGTCAATCTTCCTGATTACAGAAATGACTCTTTAATTTATTCTGTTGAGTAAATTATTAAGTTAAGATCCAGATAAAATAAGCGACCGGGCATTTTAGCCCGGTCGCTGTTATTTTGTTATAATTATCTGTTATAATTGCTGCTTACATCTTAAATATCTTTTCAAGTGGTGATGCCCAGTAGTTCCTCATTCCAAATCCACCGGCTTTCCCAGCAACTCTATCAGCAAATATTATCTTTTTAGATCTGACATCAAAAAAGACTGCAATGAAATTTCCAATGCCATCCTCTTTATTAAGGAGTTCCGCAACATAGACAACCCCGTAGCCTGTATCACTTCCTGTGTTAAATGATTTAATAAGCCTTGCCAAATCTGCATCATCAATTTTATATGCTTTATTGTATGTTGGCATTCCGGCCTCGTCCATTACCCTTGCTCTGTAAATTGCTTCATCAATATTCACATTGTCAAATCCCAGAGTCTCAATTCTGCCCAGGTCGGTAGTTTGGGCTATTTGTCTGATATACTTTTTGAAGAAGTTGCCATACTGATATTTTTTTGTCTCAGTTACAATGAGCTTGTTAATCTCTTCAAAAGCCAAAGCTGTCTTTCCTGCGTCCTCCTTAACGCCAAAGGTTTTCACCAAGGTAAAGTCAATTCCGTAAAAGTTCATTTTGGGAGCCGGCTGGGACTCTCCTAATCCAAATCCTTTTGCCAGTAAAGGCAAAACAAGGAGGAGTGTTAGTGTTATAAAAGTCTTCTTCATAGTACATTGGTTTATATATGCTCAAATATACAATTAATAAATAATAGTTGGAACTCCATATCAACAATCTCTATCAACAATTGATACACGACATTAATTTCCCCTAAAATAGTATTGCATATTTCAAATATTTTTTTATATTTGAGCAAAATTGGCAGATAAGAATGCAAATACTTGATGGTTAAAATATACAACCGTTGAATTATCATGAAAAACTATTTACTGGTATCCCTGATTCTTCTTATTATTGTCTCTTCTTGCGTAAAATTTCCACAGGAGAGAGGGAAGAAGGAGGGTCCCGGAACACTGGTCTCCTCAACATTTGACTGGAAGACCATTGAGATCAAAAAGGTCTCTGCACCCTATGATTTCTCCGTACTGAACCAATACGGAGACACAATCGCCACCAATTTGGCGGCAGGCGAGTATGACATCTATGTCGGAAAGGGCTCTTTGCTAAATGTAATTAAAGCCGAGTCAAATTCTCAGCAGGAGGTTACAACTAAAGCTGACATAACTCCTTTGGCATCAGGAACAGGAATCTATTTCCCAGCGAAAAATGTTTACGCCACGGTTATGTTTGAAGATCTCTTCCCCTATCCGGGAGACAGAGATATGAATGATATCGTATTTGGACTAAACATTGTTTACGAAGTTAACAAGAAAAATGAGGTGCTTGCCTTACACTTAAATATTCAGCCGAGAGCTGTTGGAAGCACTTACGGGACAATAGGACTGGCTGCATATTTCTCCGGAAAAGCAGTGACTGTTGATCAGATATCACGTTCCAGCACAACTCTAGCCGGCATTACTTTAAATCACAGCGATGTCTCATCTCTGTTCTCAATTCAGCCATATTACAATTTTTACTACCCGGACCCATCAGCATCAGGAGATAAAGGAGTTATACCATTTACCGGAGACTTTAGATATTTTTTCATTTCCAAGCCAGCCGGTTCACAGTTTTATAATGTAATGAACTTTGGAAACTTTGTGAGTGCTCATAATTTTACAGTAAAAGTAACTTTTAAAAAACCCGCTCCTAAATATTCCGACTTTACTTTTTTGGACCAAACAATTACAACTAAAACAAATATCTCTATTTTTGCAACATTCGGGGTGAGAGGTAAAGAGGTCCATTTCAAGTATCAAACACCCTCTAAGTTATTTGATACCACACTTTTCAGGGTGACTGGCAGGACAGATTTCTCATCAAGTAAAGACAATTGGGTTTGGGCAATACTATCAGATAAATCTGTAAGACACCCCCTTGAGATGGTTAAAATAAACAATGCCTACCCGCAATTTAACAACTGGCTTACAGACCAGGACATGACCAACTGGTACGGAGCAAAAATATTAGATAGTTTATATACACAGTGGAATTTCGACTACATAGATTAAAAAAATTAACAAGGCTGCTTTTCCTTGTTCCCCTTATGTTTCTGATGGGCTCGTGCCTTAAGTTTCCGGAAGACACTTATGTTAAGGTACTTGATGTCCCTTCCGACTTTGACTGGAAAACAATAGAGTATAAAGATATTGAAATCTCCAATCTCTCATCTCTCTTAAATGAGGAGGGGGATACTGTTGCCTCATTTATACCTCCGGGAAAGTATCTAATTGCCACCGGAATTGGCTCTGTGTTGAATATCCGGGAAGAGAGTGCTGTCCCCGATACCTACCTTCCTCTAACAAAATCTCTTCCGGGCAATCATAAACAAACTATCTATTTCCCTGCAAAAAACAAATATGCTACTTTGATGTTTGAAGACCTGTTCCCTTCAAAAGGGGATATGGATATGAATGATGTGGTTATTGGATTGAATATAGAGTATCTACTGGATAATCAGGGGCGAGTATTAGGCATTAGATTTAAGGTAGAACCCAGAGCTCTGGGGAGTTCTTATAATTTAATCGGTTTGGCGGCGTGTTTAAGAGGTAAGCCTCATGTCAATATTGTTGAACAGATTGTCCACTCGTCAACTCCCTCTCTGGCACCGCTTTTTGCAAGTTCTAACGGCGGAAGTACTTATTTGCCCGAGGATGGGATCACGAGCTCTCAGGTTATCCCGTTAACAGGTAATTTAAGATCACATATTGATAACGATACAGATCTTTTTCTAAATGTAAGAAATATTGATGCATATTCTCCCGTGGAGAGATTTACCGTTACTGCTGAGGTCTTTGCAAATCAGAAAACACACTATTCAAACTTCACTTTTTTGGACTCTTTGAAGGATGGAAAGATTAACCTTGACATATTTGCTGTCTTTGATACCAGAGGAAAAGAGGTTCATTTCAAAGGACAGCTCCCAACCAACAAATTCACCATTCAATACTTTATGAGTACAAGACCAAAGATGGACTTCTCAACGGTTGACAATTGGGTTTGGGCTGTGTTAAGTCCCAAGTCTATTAGGCACCCTTTAGAATTTGTCAAAATATATAATGCCTATCCAAATTTCAAGACATGGGCTGAGGCTGGTGGAGAGGTTGGTGTTGATTGGTACAACAACACTGTAAGAGACAGTTTGTGGACAAGGCATAATTTCAATTATGTAAATTGACCTACCCCTCTCTTAATTATTGATTTCGCTCTTTTTAAAAAGGGGAATATCAAAATTGCAATATCTCTTGTTTTCATATCGTGAAGCAAACCCTCTTTGACGATAAATTTAGCAAGCCGCAATTTCTTGCTATAGTTAAGGGAGTCAGAGTTATATGCCAAAACAGATGTTATATCTGTGATAATCTTCTTCACTGTTACCCTATTTTGCAGACTCAATTCCCTTGAAAAAACATTAAGCTCCTTAACTACAGTACAGTAGCCTGAAAAATTTCTTTCTGAGAAACTTTTTGTCATAGTAGAGCTTGCTCTTACTCGTCTGGTAAAAAAAATTTTCGGTAAATATGAGACCCTCTTTGCTATAAGATATAGTTTTGGAGTGAATAGCTCATCCTCGTGGATAATTCCGGGATAAAATCTGACACTGCCAGACTCCAAGAGCCCTTTTCTAACAAAGAGTAACCATGGAGCAGCTCTATAGGATCCATTTTCAACTGTTAGCCTAAAAAAACTCTCCCCTGAGAGAATATCAAGAGGAATCAGACCGTTCCTGATATAGTTGTAACTCAAAGGCTTCATATCGCCTTCATATATAATTCCGGCATCAAATGTAACAATATCAAGTCTCTCCCTCTCTGCAAGGTCATAACAAGAGGCAAGTGCCTCTTTATCCAGAATATCGTCACTATCCATGAAGTAGATATAGTCCCCTTTTGCCATATCTATCAGTCTGTTCCTTGCAACAGACTGCCCACTGTTCTCCTGAGAAAACAGATGCACTCTTGAATCGTCTGTGCAGTAACCTTCTATCAGCTCTCTGCTCCCATCTGTTGATCCGTCATCCATTACCAGAATCTCAATGTCCTGGAGTGACTGGTTCAATATTGATTCCAGACACTCCTCCAGATAATTTTGAGTATTATAAACCGGAATAAGTACGCTGACTCTAGGCTTTTTCTCCATATTTTTTTATAAATTCATCATATGGCATTGGCTTGGAGAAGGTTAACACCTTCTCTTTCACCATCTTTAGAGAAAATTTTATAAAGACTTTAAGAATTGATCCAATTTCTGAATACATACTACGTTTGGGAAATAGAATTTCAGCCTCTCTCTGACCAATTTTTTGAGAAAAGAAGGCTTTGAAGTAATCATCTTCAGGATTCAATAAAATCTCAAACCTCCCTTCCCAATTAATCTTAACCGACATGAAATTCTGAGTTGACAATTCAGTAAGCCTGTAAAGAAGTGATTTGTACGGCAAATGATTAAGATAGACATCCCCAAAGTCAGGAGAGAAATCGTATGACAACTTTGATTTTTCATACATTACCAATTTCCCATCTATAACCAGAGAAACCCATTTATGCGACTCCTTAGGGGCTAAAAACTCTCCAAAAAGGCTTGGAGCCTCCAGATATCCTCTTCCTGAGACTCTAAACTGCTCCTCCATAAATTTCACCGGATTATCAGTATGCTCTATGACATGACTGCAAATAACAAAATTAAACTCGCCATTTTTAAAAGGCATATTTTCACCATCCCCAACAACCAGTTTCTGATGTTTGTACAGCTTGAAATCCCCTCTCCTATGGGTGTTGTCCTGTATAAATTTCTCCAAAAGGGTATCTGCTCTTTTTGTAGGATTATTTCCGGGACCCACTTCAAGAACCTTCAAGCCTTTCCTGATTTTAAGATAATTCTTATTGTATAAATATTTAATCATTCTGCTATATTTTTTCCCATTGGGATAGTTCAAAATTGTATTTTTTAACAGGTTTTGCGGGATTGCCTGCCACTATGGTAAAATCATCAACATCTCTTTTAACAACACTTCCTGCAGCAACAATTGAATGACGTCCAATTGTTATACCTTTTGTTATTACGCTGTTTGCACCGATCCATGAGTCATCACATATTACAACCTTTGAGACTGTAACTCCCTGTAATGATATCGGAATTTCTGTATTAATATAATTGTGGTCCATTCCTGAGACAACAATGTTTTGAGCTAACATTACATTATTGCCAATCTCTGCCGGACCAATTATTGTATTCGCTATTCCCACCCGGGACCTCTCTCCTATTTTAACCTCTCCAACCATGTTGTTAATAGTTGAGAAGCTCTCAATAACTGAGTATCTTCCAATAGAGAATTTATTAAACGGAACAATATCCTTTCTGACACTAGAACAAATCACTGATCCAGCACCTCTCTTAGTATATAAAAACATTAAGAGCCTCAACCACGCTCTTGGCCTGGTTCTAACCGGATTAATAAGAAGATGATGTACTCTTCTCTTAATCTTCGCATTGCTATTTAGCCAGCTCTGTATCTTATTAATCATAACTGTTGCTTTTTTGCTCTCTCAGATTTCTCCCAAACACCTGTACCTCTCTTCTTATACAGATATCTGAACCCTTTGAGAACTGATAAGTTCATAAACATAAAGTAATATGGCACAAAAATGATTTTTCTTTTTACCTCTCTCTCAGCCATAAGGTACCCTGCAATGGATAAAAAATAGAAAAGAGCATGAAAGATCAGCAGGACACTGTAGATATTACCGGCATTACGCAGAGCTAAAGCAATATTTAGTGGCATTAATGCAAAAAGGGCTATGGGCGTTATTGTCCATCTTAGTAATCTGTGTGATACATATTGAAATGAAAAGAAACCATATTTAAATATGTTCAAAAGAGGTGTTAACATAATTACAGATTGAAGGCCACCTGCAGAGATTCTTACCTTCCTCTTCTCCTCCTCCTTCATATTCTTAGCTCCGAACTCTACAGCATATGCATCTCTGCAATATCTTATTCTGTATCCTTTCATTGCAATCCTCATTGACAAAATAAAGTCATCAAGAAGTACACTCTTCTCTACATTATTGTAGAGGTTTGTCCTTATTGCATAAAGTTCACCTGCAGCTCCAACGGCGCTATAGAGCCTTGAATCCAGCTCCTTGAGCTTTGACTCATAACGCCAGTAAATACCCTCCCCGCTAGAAGAGGCACCATCTTTGTCGCCGTAAACAACCCTTTTTTCTCCCGCTACGCATCCCACCTTACTATCACTAAAAGCATTAGCAATAATCCTGATAGCATCTTTGTTAAGCATTGCATTGGCGTCCGAAAAAACAACTATAGGAGTTTTTACAAAAGGGATTGCTCTATTGATAGCCGCGCTCTTTCCCTCTCTGATATTCTGATGGAGTAAAATCACCTTTGGATAGCGAGATATGATATCATTTGTTTTGTCTGTACTCCCATCAGTAACCCATATAAGATGGAGTTTATCGTCCAGATAATCAAGATCAAGTGAGTTAAGTATCTTCTCTTCTGCAACTTCTTCTTCATTGTAGGCTGCAACAAGCAGGGTAACAGCAGGAAGATTATGTTCAATAATAGAGCTTGACTCATCTTTCCGGATCTCTACTCTTTTTACAAACCACTCCTTTATAGCAACTGATATATAGAGTATTATTCCATAGCCGATATATGTATAAAATATCAGCAATGCCATCCCCCAAAAAATAATCTCTAAAAGATCCATTAAAAAATTAAATACTGTTAATAACTCTCTTCATCTGAATATCCCATGAAAGCTTATCAATTACTGTGTTACGAATCTCTTCCGGTTTTAATTTAAACACTGAAAAATATTGAACTATCTCTTCTATGTTGATTGGAGACTCATCTGGAGAGGCTTTAAGAATGTAGGGCATATTATTAAAGTCGCTATCATCCTCTGAAAATATAAATGGAATTCCTCTTGCAGCATACTCCCTGTTTTTAATAGTTTTGATTACACTAATTCCTGTTCTATGCCTCGCCAGACTTGCAATTGCAAAATGAGAACTGTCAAATGCCTCATCCAGCTCCTTTCCGGAAAGATAACCTGAAAACTGCACACAGTCGCTTAAGTCAAATTCTCTGACCATTTTCTGCAATCTCTCCACATCACCAGTATTGCTATTGCCTACAATATTGAATCTCACCTTAATGTCTCTTACTGATTTATTATATTCATACAAACCCCTTATTACTCTGTCGTATCCATGCCAAATATGGACCTCAGCGACTCCAATTAAATTTAGTGTATCTCCAAACTCACTTCTCACCTTTAATTTAATTTGGCTAAAATCAATTCCATTTGAGATATTAATTGTCTTTATACCATGAATATAATCTGCATCAGAAAAAGTAACTGCTTTTTTTACATATTGTTTTAACCTGCTCCTGAAGAGCCTGTTAACCATAAATATTAATCTTGTTTTCAACTCTGCCCCCTTCAGCTCTTTTTCATAAGGATAGGTTGGAAACTCCATCAATACTTTTACTCCTTCTCTGTTTACACGTCTCAACATGTTGACTAACTGAGGAGTTGTGTTGTAAAAACTTCTTATATATAAAATTTCATACTTCTCGTCAATTATGAACTTTGCAAGTTTTCCATAACTAAACCATTTAATAAATTTTGCCAGAGGCGTTCTCCCGAAATTCTGAATGGTTTTTCCGTTACAAATCCTAACCTGATTACCGTTTTCTTCAATCATAGTATAGCACAGATCACAATCCACACCATTAGCTCTCAGAGCATTAACCTGAGCCAATATCTTTTTACTTATGCCACTGTGCTCGGCAAAGTCAAAGAAGTGAAGAAACAGTGCCTTCATAACTGAAGAGATTATGTAGAAATACCTATCAAAGTTAAGATTTTTAGTCATATATTTATAAGCAAAATATCAATTTTGAGCTATGGTTTACTCTACACTAACTGACAGAATTGGGAATCTTCTATTTCAAATTGGAGCAGGTGCTTCGCTGGCTGCCAGGAATAACTCAGAATTTAAGTGTTGTATTATTGAAAGGCTGGTTCCAGAGGGAATAACTCTTGTAGAGTATATTGAACAATATCGTGATAATATACTTAGAAATGTCGTTATGGAGCCCGGAATACCTATAGATTCAATTGAGTTTGCACAACCGGGCTTCAACTTTTCTCCTCTTCCATACTATGATAATATCCGTTTAAGCGGCTATTTCCAAAGTGAAAAATTCCTTGACAGGGAGATAGTTTTGAAGCTATTTTCAATTGATGACAAATCTAAAGAGCATATAGAGCGAAACTACGGAGCTCTTTTTAGTGAAGAGATTATCTCAATAAATGTAAGGCGGGGTGATTATCTGAAAAGACCATTAAGGCAGCCAATATGTGAAATGCCCTATTTCAGAAGAGCCCTAAAATACTTTGGACCAAAAAGAAGATATCTGGTTATAAGTGACGATATTGAATGGTGCAGAAAGATGTTTCGGGGCGACAATTTTATCTTTATAGACGATGAGCCTCCGGTGATTGACCTGTACCTGCAAACATACTGCACCCACAACATTATCAGCAATTCTACCTTCAGTTGGTGGGGAGCATGGCTCAATCCAAATCCGGAAAAGATTGTTGTTGCACCAAAAAAATGGTTTGGCATACAAATGAAAAATCTTGACACAAGTGACTTGATACCAGAGAGCTGGGTTCGTATTCCAAATCCCAGAACCCTCTCCCTGACTCTGAAGATTATCTTAAATTATCTCTTTGATTTATTTAACAGGGGAGTACGTAAAGTTATGAAAACCTTACACCTTCCTCTTTAACACTTTATCCAGAAGCGACTTGACACCTATTAGCTTATCTAATTCTCTATAGGAGAAAATAAAACTCAATGCAATTGTAGAAATACCTACAGCAATTGCAGAAACATTGTCAAGAACTAAAGATGACACCGCTGCAGTTGTAATAAAAAACAGCTGGATTAAAAAAATCTTTATATAATTTGCAGACAGTCTGTATTTGTATAGTTTACCTGTAACAAATATAATAACGGCTAAATAAACTGCGTGCATAATTGTAAAGGACCAGGCAAGCCCCATAAGTCCCCCAACTATATATCCTAATGCCAGAAACAGCAGCATTGAAAAATTTGTATATAATCCCTCTAAAACAAAGAATACTCGCTTGTCTCCCTTAGCAAAGGAAATGGCTCCGATTGAGTATGAGGCAGCCTTAAACAGCATACCTAAAGCAAAAATCCTGACCATATCTGCGGAGGGCAAAAACTCTGCACTTAAAAGAACTCTTATGGCTAGAGGGGAAAATACAACAAGCATTGCTAAAATTGGAGCAGATATCAGTACCATTACTTCACCTTGCTGGTTAACCATCTCTCTCACTTTTGAGTTGTCATTACAAACAGCAGCGAGCTTAGGGTAGAAATCAACTGCCATGGCAGAAAATATTAGACCAACCGACTGATTTGTAATACTAATAGCTGCCTGATACAACCCTTGATCAGAAAGAGAACCATAATTTGTAACAAATGTGTTTATAAGATAGTGCATAAGAGCCCCAATTGAGGTAGCAACCATCATGGCAATCCCCAGTTTAAGCATCTCCCTCCCCTCTGCTATAACCTCTCTTCTTCCCACATTCACCTTGATTGCCCCTGACTCCTTAGAATAGTACAGAACAACTAAATATGTTATAAATGCGCCAGCTATAAGAGCCGGAATTATAGCATCCATCCTGAAAAAATAGTATAGAGGGGCAATTGCAACTAAAGAGAGCAAAGAGCTAACTACAATTTGTTTACCATAATTTTTAATATCTCTTACTCCCTGAATAATTGAAGCATAACCTGAGCTTAAGGCCGTGAAAAACACCATCAGTCCTAATAGAACAAATGAAATTACATATTTGTCTGATCCAAAAGTGAATCTACTAAGGAGGGGTGACAGAAGGATTGTTGCAGCAAAACCGAATAGTGCTGTAAACATCACAAGTTTCTTAAAAACCGATAGCGTTTTTGAGAATTTGCTTATGTCTCCCGACTCCTTGGCCTGGGATATATTTCTAACAGCACTGAAATTTAGACCTAAACCGGTAACATTTGTGATTACGTTGGTAGAAGAGACAAAAAGGCTGTTTATACCCATACCGTCAGGTCCAAGGAAAAGTGCCAATAACTTCCCCTTAAGAAGGGCTGCCAAAACCTTGAAAAGGTTTGCACCACCAAATATTGTAGTGGCCTTAACAATCTGTTTATATGAACCTTTCTGATCAGTCATTGCTCACTATATCATTGTATATATTCAGCAATTTTTCTGAAGATTTTACCCAGGAAAACTCTTTAGTTCTATTCAAGCCTTTTTCTTTCATGGCTTTCTGCAGTTCATTGTTGGTTATAACCTCATTTATTGCGCTCTCAATACTGTCAATATTAAACGGATCTGCATAAACAGCTGCATCTCCGGCAATTTCTGGCATAGCTGATGTATTTGATGTTATTACGGGTGTTTCGCATGCCATCGCCTCCAGTTGAGGGATGCCGAAACTCTCCCTCAGAGATACATACAGAAACAAGGTGGCACCGGAATATATATAAGGTAGGTCTCTGTTAGGTATATAGCCAGGCATCCGGAGTAACGGAAAAATGTCACTAATCTTTAGTTTAACCAGAATATCTCTTACATATTTTTCATCCAAATCTGCAATTAACAGAGGGATTTTCAATCCTGTTTTTCTAATAAATTTTGAGTAAGCCATCAGAACCCTCTCTGTATTTTTTTTGGGGTCTGTATTACCAAGGAAAAAAAGATACTCTCTATCTGAGAGATATTTAGAGGTGACTTTGTAATGCCCCTCTCTGTAATAGAAGTGTGTTGAAAAACTGTTATATATGAAATCTACTTTATCAGATGACAGATTAAGAGCACTAGATATTCTATCCATTTCAAATGCTGAGACAGTTAATATCTTTTTAGCCTTTGCAGCGACAAGTGGAACTATAAATTTTCTGTAGTACCATCCCAGATTTTGATAAATAGATTTATTTGTGCTGTTTCGTTTTTCAAGGTATATAACATCGTGAATTGTAAGAATCAATGGAGTTTTTAATATCAACGGAGCAGTGTTGCTCGTGCAGTGTAGAATATCTGGATTTACCCTTTTTACAGCCAATGGAAGTGCAATTTGCTCCCACAAAGGATAGAGAGGCATCCCCACTTTTATTATTTTAAAGTTATCAGAATCCGTTAATACCTCATCCTCTCCCGGGGCTGCAAAAATGTAGTAAAGATTTACTTTATCTATCTGTTGCAGTGCCCGAATATACTCCAGAACGACAAAATCCATTCCGTGTTTATTCTTTCTGAATATCCTCTGAGCCTCAATGCCAATTTTCATACATTGCTAATTTTTAGATGTGTGAATAAACCTTCTGACAGCCCCTTTTGTCCTGAAGAAATTTAGAATTGTCAGAGTAAAAATTATGGGCAATTTCAATAGTGATCGTGCTGATATTTTCTCTCTTAATGAATGTGGTATAGAAGAGATGAGCGAAATTGAAAAAATTATCGCTAAGACACCCCATTTTAGAGAGGAGTATGGATTGATTATAAGGGCCAGACCGAATGAAATAATCAGGAAACCTAATGTAGCAACTCTTGGGAGAAGAGACCACTGGAAAATTTTATCAATATAACCGATATTGGCAGAAAGAATCGCATTTGGCAACCACTTTGCACCTGTTGACAAGGAGTGAAACTGGGCTGCAATCCACCTTCTTCTCTGGTTGTAATATGTTGAATCTCGTTTAGTTTTTTCGTCATACACCAGTAAGTCGTCTAAATAATTTATAAACACTCGCTCTTTCAATATCAAAATCTCCAGCTCTTTATCCTCTCCGGCAGTTTCAAGTTTTGAAACGGCATTTTTAAACCAATTAAACTCAAAAGCCATACCAGAGCCAATAAGTGCAGAGGGGAGCCCTACTGCGGTGTGTCCCTTCCTGAATATTGAATTGTTTATCTCCTCACTAATTGCATCTAAAAGAGCAACCTCAGTATCTGTGTTTTTTGCAGTTCTGTGAGCCTGCACAACTCTGCATCCAGAATTAAATGCCTCATTGAGAGTGCATAAAAAATCACTTTTCACGACGTTGTCTGCGTCAAGTATTACTACTTCATCAAATGCTCTTTCACTATAATAGGTTATTGCGTGATTAAGTGCCTTTGCCTTTGAACTTGATTCGGGTTCAAAAACAATTACGCTGGCGCCTAATGATGCAAGGATGCTGTTTGTATCAGGTGACATCCTGTCCGATACAACAGCAACTTCATACGACTCTTCCGGATAATTTTGTTTTAAGGCAGATTTAACACACTCCACTACCATTCCATCCTCCTTATATGCAGGAATCAATACAAGAAAACTCAGTTTGCTGTCCGCTTTCTTGAATTTAGGAGATTTATAGAAAAAAGATGCTAGGACAAAGAAAAACGTATATGCTACATTTATTGCCAGCAATATAAATAATATTATATCCGCAAAATACAAAATTCTCATATATGGCTTTTTTCACCGAATTTTTGTTTGAAAAAATCAATGCAACCCTCAACTATTGAGGCAGAATTGCTTATTCTGCCTTTGAATAACTCAACTGTTATATCTTTAGTTACCGAAAAAAGAGTGAAGTATAATGCAAACATCAAGAACTCAGCCTTAGTCCTGTTCCTCTTGGCAAAAAGGAGTCTGTTTCTGGTTATGTAATATTTTTTAAGCGGGCTGTGCGCTCCAACAGTACTGCTCTCTTTATGAATAATCTTCATAAAAGGGAGATACCACAGCTCGTATCCGGCCCTCTTTATTGACTCACTCCAGTCCATCTCCTCATAATATAGAAAGTAATCTTCCGGCATACCGCCAACTGCTGTTATCACATCTCGCCTTACAATCATTGCCGCACCATGAAGGAAATGTGTAGGCTGAGGATCCCGATATTGGCCTCTGTCTATCTCCAAAAACCCTATCGCTCTGTTTCTTAGAGTAATTCTGGATAAAGGTGTAAATCCTGCAAATTGCAAAGTATTCTCGGGCTTATAAAAGACAATTTTGGGAGAGACTGCCCCTATTTTTTTTTCTCTCTCCATATGGGATATGATGTCTTTGACAGAAGAATCCAACAAAAGCGTATCATTGTTGACAAAAAAAAGATATGACCCTGTTGCCCTCTCTAAGCACAAGTTATTACCTGCAGCAAAACCTAAATTTTTATCACTTCTAATAATCTCATACTCCGGGTAATTGCTCTTTATTATCACAGATTCATCAACTACTGAACCATTGTCTAATACAATACATTCATAGCTACACCCTTTAAAGGATCTACTTAGAGATGCAAGCATCTCTAGTGTGTGATTGACACTGTTGTAATTGATAGTTATAACAGATAATTCAACCATAGTTTTCCTCAAGAATTGCATTTTTATCTGTTTGTACCTTATCAAGCCTTGGGCTCATATAGACCACAGCCATACAAGTATAAAGAATAAAGCCGGTAGGGAACTGACCAATAATTTCAATAGTATATGAAGATACATATAATCCCGATATCCCGCACACCATCGCAGAGACTATACCCCTGACTGTTGGATCCCTCAGTTTGAATAAGATCAGATATGCACCATATGCCGGAACAGAAAGAAGTATTAAAAGGTGTAATATTAATCCGACAATACCTGTCTCTACCCAAATCAGGACATACCAGGAATCACTTGGAATTTTTGAAACAAAGGCATCGGGCTGATATGTCTCTGCTCTACCTCTGCTCATACCTATGCCGACTCCAAAGTGTTTATCTGCCATATACACTCTTAGTCTCTCCTGGTTAACCATACGAACCTGCAACGAGGCATCTTCAGCTGCATTAAAGATTGATCTCATTCTCCTTATATATGAGTTACCCTGTCCGTAATTGGTATATCTTAAAAATGCAAATACAGATAATATGGCAAAAGCAGCTAAAAGTGTTGTTTTAAACTGCTTAGAAAGAATGGTATATAAAGTAAATCCGACAAAAGGGACCATCAATGATCCTCTTGTCCCTGAGATTATCATCCCATACATACATGCCGCTGCTGTGATAGCATAGAAAATTTTGTATCCATATCGTTTGTCACTCAGTGCGGCTATTCCGAATACTACCCCAGAAAGGGCAATTCCAGAGCCAAAGTTTGCAGCATCAGAGAAGAATGAGAAATACCTGATTCCTGAATATATTATATGGGTCCTGCTGGCTCCTTCAACATATAACCATCTGGACTCAGCGGCATCAAATCCCAGGTATTGTTGCATAAGGGCCTTCAGTACTGCCGTTAAAGAGAGAACCGCCCATATGTTAAGTATAATGTGCAGATCCTTCAAGTCTCTTACAAGTACAGAGACAAGGAGAACTATTATAAAAAAATAGATTCCAATTCCTCTTGCAGCAGTAGCCCAACCCAAAGGAGATGCTTCCGGCACCAGTAAGAGAAAAATACAATATAACAGCCATATGAAAGCCAAAAGGACTATTACATTGAACCCACCCTTCCATGAATACCTGAATCTGGTTTTAAACTGATGTAAAATTATTGATACAATGGTTATAACCAAGAGACCATCCATTACAATCCCGGAAGGGAGACCCGGAATATATCTTGTTAAACCTTGTATATAGTAGTTTGCAATAAAGACTGCAATAAACCCCCAAAAGGGGTTATTGATAAAAATCACCAGAAAGACTAATGCAAATGGAATAAGTGCTATAGATGCCCCGGCGAGATATCCAAACTTGAAAGTGATAAATAGTAGGAGCGCAATAATTCCCAGCAGCAAAAAATTAAGCCACGATCTTCCTAAGAAACCAAGAATATTGTATTGAGACCCCAAATTTTCAAATCTCTATTTTGATGTAAATCCTAACTGCAACAATCTATATATAAAAGACCTAAGCTTTGAAACAGGTGGCATTTGCCCAACAAAACTCTCAGCAACATCTCTTGTTGTTTCTGACAAATACAGCATAAGAGGTGTGGTCTGCACCTGATCTTTCAACCGATCAAATGCAATTTTGTCAATATCTCTCCAAACCTTGTCTGCTCTTACAACAAGCAGGTTTAGCGATGCCTCCCTTAGCAACCCTACAGGAATAGCTGATTTCATTAGGGACCTGTGCTCTATTATTATGATATCCTCGTTGTCATAATCGTTAAAGTCGTAGAAATTGTTAGAGAGTAAATACTCTCTTGATTCTGAGAACTCCTGCTCGCTCCAGTTTATGACTCTTACCTTAAGGCCCCTGTCAGTCCAATACTCATCAAGAAGATTGATAAGTTTGGATTTCCCGGTCCCATCATCGGTGCTGATAAAATTAATGATGTCCGGCCTCTCTTTGGGATTAAGGAAAGGTATTATTGAGTTTGCCAGATAATTTGTGCAAATTCTTACATATGTGCTGTAATAGGACCTGAATCTAAACCGATGCTGTCTCGGGAACGCTCCCAGCACCTTTGCCGGTATAATCCTCTCTGTTCTGTATCTGTCTCTAAGCGTCCTGTCAAAAATCTCAACTAAAATAAAGAAAGCAATCAAGAAAACCAGTGAGATTAAATATGATGTAAGGACTATCAGTCTCCTTTTTGTCGGCAGAGGAGATACCGGAAAGAGAGGGGGGTTAATAGGCTTAAGGTTTGCTGATGTCATCTGAAGTGTCTTCTGTCTTAGAAGAGCTGCATTTAAGCTTTGCAAAACCGACAGGTATGATTGCTCGGTAAATGATATATCTCGCTCAATCCTCTTTAAGGTTGAACCTATTGGTGAGAAAAATGCATACTGATCCTCTAGCTTTCTGATAACATCTGTCATGACATTCATCTCAGCATAGGCCTTCTCTCTCTCAATAAGATTTGTTATCCACTGATCTACGAAAGTAGTTGTGGCAATACCCTCTTTAGTATATTTCTGAGATGAAATCTCACCAGACAAGGCCTTAAGATCCTGTTCGGCGACATCCAGTCTCCTTTTTGTCTCAATAATTTCAGCATTACGGGAGGCAACTGTGTCAGTTGCGAATGTTTGTAATTTTGCTAATTGGGAGCTTAAAGTAGAAATCTCATTGATCTTACCAATAAATTGTGTATTGTTCTCAATTACCTTTACCTGATTTTCAATTTTGTCCTCCAGCTCCCTTACAGAAGTGGCTGCGCTGGTATATCTGAGCAAAACTTCATTAAACAGAAGATCATAGTCTCTTGACATTGCTGCCACCTGCTTAGTCTGCTCTCCATAATTTATTATCTTTTTGGATATGGAGTAATCTGTAAGAGAATCCTCTGAAGCTCTAAGTTTTTTTGATAGCTCAAGCAACTCATTTCTGAAATAGTCAACGACATTGTTTGTCTCACCAAACCGTAACAACTGATATTGATTGACAAACTCCTCATTCAGTATTACCAGAGTGTTGAATGTAATTCCCGGGTCGTTTGAAGAGTATTTAATATCAAGCATGTCACTGTTAAATATCCTTCTGACTTCAATTTTACTAAGGGCCGTGTAACTATAGTGGTGATGGTTCCAGTTGAACAATCCATATACAAAATTTCTTGGAGAGGCCTTCTCATAATTATTAAGATTTCTTATAGTACGATCAATAGATGAAGTATCTATAAGTGCCTTAACCTCCCGTGGGGTTATGCGAAGCAGACTTCTGTAGTGTTCGGCAGTAATAAAGTTATTGTCTTTTAAAGAGTCGCCGTATATCATATGTTGCGCGTAGAGACGAAGGGAGACATTTCTGAGTGTTGTTTTGGATTTGATAATGCTAATAAGATTATCCATTCCGTTGTTAACACTGCTCCAGTCAACTCTTCCACCCCCGTCCATACCGGATTCAATAGTAAACCCGGACGCAATACCTGTGTATATTGTTGTGCTCACCTCATACTCTCGAGGCATCTCTCTTGTCTTGTAAATAAAGATCAAAGCCACTGTTAACGGAAGAAATATCAACCAGTATTTTATACGGAAGATAAGTCTGAGTATTTGGTTTAATACATCCATCTATCTTTCAATTAATTTTGTATTTGATAGTATCTCAAGTTTTAGCAATGATGCGTTAAGTTCTGCCTTAATTCGCTCTAACTGCATATAAGCCTGTACCTGAGAGCCTTTAATTACACCAAGCGTCTGCCCGGTCATCGCTCCAATAGCATAATCTTTCTGAGCAACCTCATACTGTTTATCAACTAGCTGAAAATGCTCATTTGCATAAGTCAGGCTGTTTAACATCTCTGCAACCTTTACATAGAGATCTATTATCTTAATCTTTTGCTCATCATACCAAAGGTCTCTCTCCTTTAGAGTCGCTTCCATCTTTGCCCTTTGACTCTTAACCCTGTTGCCTCTGTCAAAAATTCTGTCCAGAGGAATCCTTATCATTGCACCCACGTTATACCATAACTGTACCTCTCCGGAGGTCTGATAAACCAGAGGAAAATCCATCCCGTAGTTAGTATATGAGCTTATACCGATAGCACCATACTGATAAGATCCAAAAACACTGAAAAATTCCAGCCATCTTCTCTTTTCAGTTTTTAATATATATTGCTCCTGCTGCATTTTATAATCATAAAACTGGAACATTGAAGTTTTCATAGCCCCCTCATAAAGCACCTCTATTGGTGGAAGTTTGACTTTCAACAGCTCCTGCGTTCCTGGTTGAGAGTAAATCAGACCAGTTTTTGAAGCCAAAAAAACAATAAGCAAAAGAAATCTCTTCATTTAATGTTCGGTTTAGACATTCTCCTTTTGAATAAAAGCTGTAAATGTTCTTATAATAATCTTCAGATCCAGCCAGAAGCTAAAGTTATTTGCATAGTAAATATCAAGTTGCTTTCTCTCCTCCGGAGAGAGCTTTCCTGAATCTCCCCTCTTTTCAACCTGCCATAACCCTGTAAGTCCGGCTGGTCCCATAAATCTGTCAATATACTGGTCAGATGTCAGCTGTTCCGCCTCATACAATGGAAGAGGTCTATTGCCCACGATTGACATATCTCCTCTAATTATATTAATGAGTTGTGGCAATTCGTCAATGCTGTATTTTCTGATAAACCTGCCCATTTTAGTTATTCTCGGGTCATTTTCAAATTTAACGAAATTATTCTTCTGTTTTATAGACCTCTCTTTAATAAACTCCTCTTCCGTAATAACATCATCATCAGAAAAATAAAGCCCGTCATGGAGAACATTTTCAGTATCTATAGGAATTCTTGCTGTATCATCTTCAATATTGAAATGGGAGAGGTCTACATCATTATACTGATTAAGACTAAGAAATTCTTTGAGCCTTTTATCTGCATCTCTGTACATAGATCTGAATTTAAAAAAATCAAACTCCTTATAATTGCTCCCAACTCTTTTTGATTTATATATCACAGGTCCCGGGCTTTCAATTCTGATTAACACTCCCACAATAATAAGAACAGGAGATAGAATAACGAAAGCAGCCACAGAGAGGATAATGTCAAAGATCCTTTTCCATAAAGGCACTCTATATGTTCCCAGGCTTAACTGTCCGCGTGAAGTTGATGTTATAATTTTATGATTTCTCTCAACAAACTCTAATGCATTGGAATACCTCTCCTTTGTGGCCCTGCTCTTTAGAGCATCTCTGACACCGTACTTTATGTATCGGTTGAACTCCTCTCTTGGAATTGAATCTGAAACAAGAATAATATATGAGTTGGGGACCTTTGTCTTGATCTCCTTTAGAATCTCTACATCTTTTTCAATTTCAGTTTTCTCAAAAAGGATAATCGCAGGAGAGTCCTCGCTAGCCTGTTTAGAGTATTCAACTATATTTTTTACGGAAGTACAGAGTGCAATCCCACCATCTTTTATTGTCTTAAAGTGGGAATAAGATAGCTTATCACTTCCAAAGTATAATTGGACGGTACTCACTCAATCAGTTTTTTTAGCCTTATCTTCAACTCCATTGGATTGAACGGTTTTGATATATAATCACTTGCCCCCTTTTCCAATAAATCAATTTTCTGTGATGTGCTGTCTTCACCTGATAAAATTACAAAAGGTATAGATTTAAACAGATCATTCTTCTTTGCATAATTCAGAAACTCTACACCTGTCATGTTGGGCATATTAATATCTGATATTATCAAATCAGGCAGATTTCCATCCTGCATCCATGCAATCGCCTTAATTGGGTCATCAAAATAGATACAATCAAATAGATCTGCAATATAAACCTTTATAATTTTTGCAATGGTCTCTTTATCATCTACAATAAGAACATTCTTCTTCACGGTCACGTATAGTTTTAATACAGTTCGTCTCAATTTATCGTGTAAAATTAGAAAAAAATAGTATGAAACGAATGGAAACCGGAATTATTGTTGATTTTTAATATATTTAAACAAAATTTATCTGTTATGAAAAGGGTTAAAGGGGCTGAATTTATTGAAATAGTTGCTTCAATTGTTACTGTAATCATTTTTATACTTGCAATTGGAAGCAGCATCTCAGGATATATCAGGCCTCACCATTTTAAATGGATTGCATTGACTAATGTTATACTTCCTGTAACAATAATATCATCAATAGTTTTAACTATATTTTGGCTAATCAGACGAAGCTGGGGATTTTTGCTGCCATTATTTTCAATTGCAATAAATGCTTTATCTTTATTGTCGTTTTTTCAAATCAGGGGCAATTCAAATCCTGAACATAGTACAGATAAGTCATTTATAAAGGTTATAAGTTATAATATTCGTGAATTTAAGCATTTTAGAGGGGAGGAGGCAGCAGGTGGAATCTCACATTTTATAGATGAACAATCTCCTGACATACTATGTCTTCAGGAGTATAAAAATTCACCATATTTAAATGACAATGAAATGGATGGACTCTTCAGAAGTTTATCTGAAAAGTTTATTCAGTATCCGGATGTTAACTCTCTTGGATTGGCGATTATGAGCAAACATAAAATTGTAAACAGAGGTATAATTGACTTTGAAAGCACATCCAACAGAGTTATATGGGCAGACTTAATAATAAATGATAAACTTGTAAGGATTGTTAACTGCCATCTCCAATCAACAAATGTTGATAATAATAACATCCGAGGGGGAGGTTTTTTTAAAACAATCAATAAGTTAATGGAGAGTAATGAGATGAGGGCTGCACAGGCTGAGGAGGTAAGGCTGCTGGTGGATACAACCGCTCATCCGGTTATTGTGTGCGGCGACTTCAATGACACTCCATCATCATATACATATGTAAAGATCAAGGGTAGAAAGTTAAGAGACGGCTTCAGAGAAGCGGGGTCTAAACTTGGAGGGACATACAGAGGGATGATGGGAATGTTCCGGATAGATTACATACTGCATACTGATGATTTCAAATCCAATAAATACATATCTCCCGACAAAGAGTGGAGCGACCACAAACCGGTTATCTCTGAATTGGAATATCAAAACTGAATACCGAACCCTTACCCTCCTCAGATTCAAACCAGATATTTCCATTATTTCTGGTAATGAACTCTTTACAAAGAAGAAGACCAAGTCCTGACCCCTCCTCTTTCTCAGTCCCATAGGATGAAATATGGATGCTGGTTTTGAATATTTTAGACTGTTCTGACTCCTTTATTCCTCTTCCACTGTCTTTAACTGAGATTTGAACTCTCTCGTCAGACTCATTTATCATCACATTTATCTCAGATCCTCTCTCACTGAATTTAATCGCATTGTTTAGAAGATTCCTGAGAACTGTTTTAATCATATCCTGATCAATCCTTGCTTTTGACTCAGTATAACCATCAATGGAGATGGTAATCTGCTTAAGTTCAGCAACGACTTCAGCAACCTCCAGTTCTCCTCTTATAAGGGAGTATATATCAACGTCATTCTGAAAAACTGTTTTAAGTCTTCCTGTTTGACTTTTTGTCCATTTAAGCAGATTGTCCAGGAGAACAAATGTATCTTCAGCCAGTCTGTTTCCCATGATAAGTATCTCGTACATATCCTCCTCAATACTCTCTCTGTCAACGCCCATTGAGAGCGCATTCATAACCATCCTTAGAGACCCAACCGGCGATCTTAGATCGTGTGCAATAAGTGAGTATAGTTTATCTCTCGCCTCTACAGTCTTTTCAAGCTCATCTTTCTGTTTCACTATCATTCTCTTTGCAGAGACAAGTGATAATTGGTGGTTAACCCTTATTAAAAGTTCGTCCTTATTGAATGGTTTTGAGACATAGTCGGCTGCACCGTTTCTGAATCCCTTCACAATGTCTTCAGGAGAGTTTAATGCTGATAGAAATATTATTGGTATCTCCTTTTTATCAGGCATCTCTTTGACCCGTTCAGCTACCTCATGACCATCCATCACCGGCATCATAATATCTAACAGGATAAGGTCAGGTGAGTTTCTGGAGATTATATGAAGTGCATCCTTTCCATTGTAGGCTGTTAGGGTCTTGTATCCGGCTTTACTCAGAAGAAGCTTAAGCAAAAGTACATTGGCGTCAACATCGTCAACTATGAGAACTGTAAAGTCAGATGGTTTTATATCCATTATACTACTATTTTTCTAAAGTAATCAACAGTTTTCTCCAACCCCTCTTCCAGTTCAACTACAGGACTCCAGTTTATAATGCTATTTGCAAGCGAGATATCAGGTTGTCTCTGCCTTGGGTCATCCGCAGGTAAGTCTCTGATTACAAATTTTGACTTGGTTGCAGTAATTGAAACAACTTTTTCTGCAAGCTCTTTTATTGTGAACTCATTAGGATTTCCAATATTAATAGGGCCGATAAAATCATCCGGAGTATCGTTCATTATCCTTATTAATGCCTCAACAAGGTCATCAATGTATTGGAAACTTCTTGTCTGAGCCCCTCCTCCATAAAGCGTAATATCCTCTCCTTTCAATGCCTGTACAATAAAATTGGATACCACTCTTCCGTCATTCGGGTGCATTTTAGGGCCGTATGTATTAAATATCCTTACAATCTTAATTTTAACTCTGTTTTGCCTGTGATAATCCATAAATAGCGTCTCAGCACATCTCTTGCCCTCATCATAGCATGAGCGAATGCCAATTGGATTTACATTCCCCCAGTAGCTCTCCTCTTGTGGATGAAGAGCCGGATCTCCATAAACTTCGCTAGTTGAGGCCTGAAGTATTTTAGCTTTGACCCTTTTTGCAAGACCAAGCATATTTATGGCTCCCATTACTGATGTCTTGACTGTCTTAATTGGATTGTACTGATAATGCACAGGTGATGCAGGGCAGGCAAGATTGTAAATTTGATCTACTTCCGCGTAAAACGGGTGTGTGACATCATGTCTAACCAGCTCAAAATGAGGATTGCCAATAAGATGAAGGACATTTTCCTTAGATCCTGTAAAAAAATTGTCAAGGCATATTACGTCATTCCCTTCCATAATAAGCCTTTCACAAAGATGTGAGCCAATAAAGCCAGCCCCACCGGTTACTAGAATCCTTTTCATAACTGTTAGTTTTTACCTATAGCAAAATACCTGAATCCTTCAGACTCAAGTTCGTTTTTATCATAAATATTCCGTCCATCCACAACAACATCTCCACTCATAGAGTCTTTTAGTCTGGCCCATGAGGGTAGCCGGAATTGCTTCCATTCAGTCATGAGTGCAATTGCATCAGAATCTTTAGCAGCATCGTAAATGTTGCAGCAATATTTAATTTTATAACCCAGTCTTCTTTTAGCCTCCTCCATTGCTACAGGATCAAAAGCCTTTACAATGGCACCTGCTTCAATTAATCTCTCAATTACCACTAAAGATGGGGCCTCTCTCATATCGTCAGTGTCTGGTTTAAAAGACAATCCCCATATTGCTATTGTCTTACCCTTCATATTTCCGTTAAATGCTTTTGCTAGCTTATGAAAAACAACCTCTTTCTGAGCCTCGTTTACCTCTTCAACTGCCTCAACAATTCTCATCTTAAGATTGTTCTCCTTTCCGGTTTTAGCTAAAGCTTTAACATCTTTAGGAAAGCATGATCCTCCGTAGCCTGCACCTGCGTAAAGAAAGCTCATTCCAATGCGCTTGTCAGACCCGATACCCTTTCTAACCATCTCCACATTTGCACCTGTAGCCTCACAGAGAGAGGCTATCTCATTCATAAAGCTGATTCTCGTAGCCAGCATTGCATTCGCCGCATATTTTGAAAGCTCAGCAGAGGCAATATCCATAAAAATAATAGGAAATCCATTTAACACAAATGGTTTATAAAGTCTCTCCATCATTGAAGCTGCCCTTTCGCTCTCTACGCCTATCACAACGCGGTCAGGAGCCATAAAATCCTTTATGGCAGCACCCTCTTTAAGAAATTCAGGATTTGAAGCAACATCAAATTCAATACTAACTCCTCTCCTCTCTTGCTCCTCATGTATTGCCCTCTTCACTTTAGAGGCTGTTCCAACCGGAACTGTGCTTTTAGTTACCAGCAACACATATTTTGTCATGCATCTCCCAACTGACCTTGCAACATCAAGTACATATGTAAGATCTGCACTTCCATCTTCGTCCGGTGGAGTCCCGACAGCACTAAATATAATTGATACATCAGGTAGTATTTTCTCCAGACTATCTGTGAAAGTCAGCCTGCCCTCATTTACATTTTTATCAACCAATTCCTTAATGCCGGGCTCATATATAGGCATTACACCTTTTTGAAGAGACTCTATTTTTTTACGGTCTATGTCAACACAAACAACATTAACCCCCATTTCAGCAAAACAAGCACCAGTTACCAATCCAACGTAACCGGTGCCTACAATGGCTATGTTCATCATACCGTTAATCTAAATTTAATAATTTGGAAATTGTTTTTCGCAAAGTTTCAGCTCTGTAAGGCTTTGTTATATACTCTGTACAACCTGCCTCAAGTGCCACGCTTCTGTCATTGTCATAAGCAAACGCTGTCAATGCAATAATAGGGACAGTAACGCCCGTCTGTCTAAGTTTTCTTGTTGCTTCAAGTCCATCCATAACCGGCATTTTCATATCCATAAGAATAATATCCGGCATAATGGAAGAGTACAACTCCAATGCCTCAGCACCATTGTTTGCTCTGAAAATATCATAAACGCCCTTCAACATAGCTTTGGCAAGAATATAGTTGCTGTCGTTGTCCTCTGCGTAAAGAATTTTAATTTTTCTACTCTCTTCCATAACAGGAATTCTATATTGTCATATAATCCGTAAATTTAACATATTCTTTAAGAATAATTATCTTTAGAGAGAAAATTTAACTTGAAACCAGAGAGGATTTGGAGCATAAAAGCGCGAATAACATTATTGTTTCTTTGAATTATATAATTGTTTTATAATCTTATTTTCAACATATATGAATACTCTTCACAACACTTATAGTGAGATAGAGCGAAAATTTCTAATTAAGGGTGAGTTTAAAAATTCCATCAAATCCAGCCATTTTATAGCACAGGGATATCTATCTACCGACCCTTCCAGAACCGTCAGAGTGAGAATTTGGGATAACAGTGGATTTATCAACATTAAAGGTGAAACCTCCCGTGGGGGGATAGGACGTTTTGAGTGGGAGAAGGAGATTTCAAAGGAAGATGCTTATCAGCTGTTAAGACTGTGCAAAGGGTTTATTATAGAAAAAACAAGACATCTTATTGACTACAAAGGACATACTTTTGAAGTTGATGAATTCTCAGGGGAGAACTTGGGCTTAGTTATTGCAGAGGTTGAGATATCAACAGTTGATGAAGAGTTTGAGAAGCCGGAATGGCTTGGTGAAGAGGTTAGTTTTGATTCAAAGTACTATAATTCAGAACTTTCAGTTAATCCCTATTCACATTGGTAATAAATGAGCTATGTGTTTTCATAGTTTAATTAAAAGTGTATATATTAATAAATAAGAGGTGATTAAAAATAATCACCTCTTATTTTAGTTCTTTATTGATGCAATCTCTTTGATGGCGATAATCGCTGACTCAACTTCATCATGTGTAGTGAATGCCCCTATGCTCATTCTAACTGTTCCGTGCAGATCGTAAGTTCCTATCTGTTTGTGAACAAATGGAGCGCATTGTAATCCGGTTCTAACGGCAATATTATAATCCACATCCAGCATGGTACCAACATCTGCCGCTTCAAATCCGCAAATATTAAAAGATACCACAGGATTCTTATTCTCTCTCCCATTAGCGCAATAAGTTACGACTCCGTTAATCTTTTTGATCTCTGAGACAAGCATATCCCATAAGTCCATCTCTTTTTCATGTATCTTAGATATGCCCTGCTCGGTAATCCATTTAACACCGGCGTAAAGTCCGCCAACACCAAGCAGATTCAAAGTTCCATACTCTAATCTGTATGGATATTCGTCCAGATGTGCAAGGTGGGCAGAGCGTACACCTGTTCCACCGGCCCTGGAGTGCTTTATCTCGATTCCCTCTCTTACATATGATCCGCCAATTCCTGTAGGTCCCATAAGACACTTATGTCCTGTAAAGCAATATACATCAACATTGCACTCTTGCATATCAAACTCAACAGAGCCGGCACCCTGACTTCCATCAACGACAAATAACACCCCTTTCTGCTTGCATATTGCCCCTATCTCCTTTAGAGGTTGAATTGTACCCAGTACATTTGAACAGTGAGTAATAATCACAAATTTTGTATTTGGTCTTATTGCTGCTTCAATATCTTTGGGATTCACATATCCTTCAATATCAAACGGGACATGTGTAGTCTCAATTGTTCCGTTGATTGTATGGTGATATAGAGGCCTTAATACAGAGTTATGCTCAAGCATTGATGTAACAACGTGATCTCCTCTCTCAACAAGGCCGTTAATAATCAGATTCAACGAATCGGTAGCGTTATAGCTGAATGTTAGCCTGTTATGATCCTGCCCTCCATTAAAGAGGCGGGTTAGCATTTTTCTTGTGTTATTTACAACCTCCTCTGTTTCAAGTGCTGCGTCAAAGCCGGAACGACCGGGACTAACTCCTTTAGTTCTGTAGAAAGTGTTCATAAAATCATAAACACTCTCCGGTTTGGGATAGCTGGTGGCAGAGTTGTCAAGATAAATCAGTTTGCTCATAGCTTAATTTTTTATGTTTTTTCAATAATAATTGCATCTGCTACTAACTCTGCAATTGTTTTAATTTTTACCCCCAGTTTGTAAGTGTGGTTTAACTGTGTCAATTGATCAACACAATTGTGGCAGGGGGTAACAACAACCTTAGCACCACTTTTCCTTATCTGATCTGCTTTAATCTCACCAGCTCCAACCCGTCTGTCATTATATTCGCTCATTGCAAGCAATCCACCGCCACCACCGCAGCAATAATTGTCATTTCCGCATGGAGTCATTTCTGTAACATTCTGCGCTGAAGAATTTACTACAAACCTTATCTCTTGCAACAATCCTCCATTTCTTACAAGATTACATGGGTCATGAATTGTAACGGCCTCTTTGTTTAGAGTTGGATCTAGCTTTATCTTCCCCTCTCTTATATAAGAAGAAGTTAGCTCAACTGCAGTAGTCATATCAAACTCATACTCTTTGCATAGATAATTGGGAGCCTCCCAGCGGTTCGCCCTTGAACCATGCCCGCACTCCCCAAGCACAAGCAGAGCTGAGTTCAAGCCTATTACCTCATCGTGGAGATTTTTTGCTATCAAGGCAGCCTCTCTTTTATTGCCATTGAAGAATCCATAGTTTGTAACATCATAATATTTTGAAGAGAGAGTCCAGCTCTCTCCGGCGGCATAAAAAATCTTAGCCATTGCAGATATTGAGAGGGGGAAAAACTTAGGTTCTCTGGGGTTAAGTGTGTAAAACACCCTTTTCCCCTTTTGATTAAGAGGAATTGATGCATTTTGATCATTAAGCTCGTCCCTAAGCTCCTCTTCCATCCAACTTATTGTGCCCACAAACTCATCTTCAGGAATTCCCATATTGTTACCAGTATTTACAGCTGCATCAACTGTTGACTGAAGTGTTGAGGGTACCAGGCCCATCTCTGCAAGCATCTCCCTACCTTTACGAACAACAAAAGCTATGTCCACTCCAATTGAGCAGTGTTTAACACACCTTCCGCACATAGTACATGCTCCAAAAAGGAGGTCAACCATCCTCTCTGCCATCTCCTGAGACATCTTTTCGGCTCCTACGAGTGACGGAATTAATCTGCCTGATAAGGTGTTGTACCTTCTGTATATTGAACTTACAAGAGCCACCTTTGAGGCTGGTATATAGTCGGGATCACTAAATTTCTTGTAAAACATACAGCTGTCAGCACATAGCCCGCATTTTACACAGGCATTTAGATGAGTCAGCAACTTACTGTCAATATCTTTAAATTTCAATATACTATCCATTGCTTACCTTTTTTTGAGGCCATGAATTGCGTCTGCCATAAAATCTTCCCAAATGGTATCTTGCAAAGAAAAAATAGATCAGGTGTCTTGTTTTTCCTATCGGCACCCATACCAAAAGAACTGAATAGACAACAAAATAAAGGGGCACAAGTGTTTCTGTCAAAAGAGCAATTGAGCTCATCAATAAGGAAAATGTCGTCAATCCATTTGATATATAGTCATCTGCTCCTGAAATTGCCCTGATATCTCTCTTAACAATCCTCTTAACAAGAATAAAGAGACCTGAAAAAGAGCTAATCAAGAGAAAAAGACTTATGCTTGCGGTAAGGTATTGGGAGATAAAGAGGATTTTAGGGAAGATAATCATTAAAAGTAATACAGGGAAAGACAGAAACACTCCAAAGTGGAATAACAATCCTGCTATGTATGTCGGCAGATGGAGATATGCCGACTCCTTTTCAAATGGCGACATCGCCCCTGTAAATGAATAGACTATACCATCTTTCTCACTGCCGGATGGTTTGGAAAAATCTCGTTTGTTGCCGGCAATCAACAATTTTGTCATCTGATACACAAGGGAACTCAGGCAAAATATAAATGCAGCAGCTGCAAGTAATCTGAAAATATCCATTTGCTCTACCTAATTAAACGCAGCCGTCCGGTTTTGGCAATCCTGCCACTTTACAGGCACCTCGTGCTGGACCAAGCGGAAAAAGTTCATATATCTCTCTTAGCTTTAGTCCTGTCTCCTGGCAAATAGTTCTGATCATTGGGGCGTTACCCTTTTCATCAAAGTTTCTTCTTATTATGTTGACAATTGCCCAATGTTTGTCATTCATCTCCTCAATTCCATCGTTTTTGGCGAAGAGCATCGCAACCTCTTCATTCCACAAAGATGGTTCTGTAAGAAATCCGTCACCGTCAACTTCAAAAACTTTTCCTTCAATTTCAAGAGTAGCCATAAGATTTAGGTTTAACAACTGTTATTAAAAAGTATTGATTACGAAGATAAAAAAATATCGTTTTGAAAGGAAACTTTAATAAATTATATTTGTTATGATTAAAACGTATGCATTTACTTACAAATAATTAGAATTATGACAGACCAGGAAATTGCACGCACAATCAAGTTGCGTCCCATTGGCGAGATAGCCTCAAAGCTTGGTATTGATGCCGGAGACCTTGAGTTGTACGGGAAGTATAAAGCGAAACTACCTCTTAAATATATTGACAGAAATAAATTTGGGAAGCTGATCCTTGTATCGGCAATATCTCCCACACCTGCCGGAGAGGGAAAAACAACTGTATCAATAGGACTCTCCCAGGCATTGAACAGAATTGGAAAGAGATCTGCGGTTGTGTTGAGAGAGCCCTCTCTTGGACCGGTTTTCGGAATAAAGGGGGGAGCAACAGGAGGCGGCTATTCACAGGTTCTTCCAATGGAGGATATTAATCTACATTTTACCGGAGATTTCGCTGCAATAGAAAAGGCTCATAACCTTCTTTCTGCGTTAATTGACAATAATATTCAAAGTAAAAACAACAATCTGAATCTAGACCCAAGGACCATCTCGTGGAAAAGGGTGATGGACATGAATGACAGGGCACTTAGAGACATTGTTGTGGGACTTGGTGGCACAGGAAACGGGATACCAAGAGAGACAGGATTTGATATAACTGCAGCATCTGAGGTGATGGCAATCCTTTGTCTATCCAAAGACAGAGAGGATCTTAAAGAGAGACTGGGAAATATATTCATAGGCTTTACATTTGAAAAAAAACCAATTTACGCAAGAGATCTTAAAGCTAACGGAGCTATGGCTGCCCTCCTGAAGGATGCTATAAAACCAAATCTTGTACAGACTATTGAAGGGACTCCTGCGATTATTCATGGAGGTCCATTTGCAAATATTGCTCAGGGGACAAACTCTGTTATTGCGACTCAAACGGCTATGTCATTGACTGACTATACAGTAACTGAGGCAGGATTTGGATTTGATCTTGGGGCTGAGAAGTTCCTTGATATTAAGTGCCGCTCAGCTAAATTATCTCCTAATGCGGCTGTTCTTGTGGCAACTGTAAGAGCATTAAAATACCATGGCGGAAAGTCTCTTAAAGATATTAAAGAGCCGGATGTTAATGCACTATCAAAAGGGATAGAGAATCTGCAGAAGCATGTGGAAAATATCCGACTCTTCAGCCTGGCACCTGTTGTTGCAATAAACAAATTTGTCACAGACACCCAGGAAGAGCTTGATTTTATTAAAACTTACTGTGAAGGCAAAAACATACCAGTCTCAATAATAGACGTTTGGGCAAAAGGTGGAGAGGGTGCTGAGGAGCTTGCAAGAATGGTAGTAGATGCTGCTGAAGATTGCTGCCCAAACTTCCTCCCGCTCTATCCTCTTACTGACAGTGTTGAGAAAAAAATTGAAACCATTGCAAAGAAAATCTACGGTGCAGAGGCTGTTGACTACACAGCAAAAGCAAAAAATCACCTAGCAAAAATTGAGCGACTTGGGTTAGGAAATCTGGCAATTTGTATGGCAAAAACTCAGAAGTCTCTATCTGACAACCCGGAATTGCTTGGAAGACCTAAAGATTTCGTTGTTACGGTCAGAGAGATTGAGATTGCTGCCGGAGCTGGATTTATTGTGCCAATTACGGGTGAAATTATGAGGATGCCGGGGCTACCTGAAGAGCCTTCTTCAATAAGAATTGATATTGATAATGAAGGCAATATAACCGGACTCTTCTAGTTTGTATTACTTTTATGACGTAATACAAGCTCCTCTTCAATATCCTTAATTGAAAGATTATAGTACTCAAGCAATACTAACAAATGATATATGAGGTCTCCTGCCTCATATATCATTTGTTCTTTATCTCCCTTTACAGCCTCAATAACAACTTCAACAGCCTCCTCACCCAACTTTTTGGCTATCTTTCCGGCACCACTGTTAAAAAGCATTGTAGTATATGAATTTTCAGGCATCAATTTACGCCTGTCAGACACAATCTGCTGCAATCTTCCAATAAATCCCTCTGCATCATTATTAAAACAGCTTTTAGTACCGTTATGGCACACAGCACCTGCAGGGTCAACTCTAATCAATAGTGTGTCATTGTCACAATCCGCCTCTATACTCTTTAGGAACAGGTAGTTTGAGCTACTCTCACCTTTTGTCCATAAGCATTTTCTGGATCTGCTGTAAAAGGTAACCTTACCATTTGAGATGGTTTCATTGAAAGACTCTTTGTTCATATAGCCCAGCATCAGAACCTTCAGTGTTATATCATCCTGAATAATTGCCGGGATAAGAGCTGAATCATTACTGAATACCTTTTCAATTTCTATTTTATTATAATTTCTATACATACCTGTTTCTTTATTTTAAATTAATTTAATCTACTCTTACGTTTATCCCTTTATCCTTTAAATATCTCTTAAGATTACCAATTGTTATACTCCCGTTGTGAAATACAGATGCTGCCAGTGCGGCATCGGCCTCTCCATCATTAAAAACCTTTGCAAAATGGCTCATCTCGCCTGCTCCTCCGGAGGCGATGATCGGTATGTTTATCATACCGCCAAGCCTGGCTGTTGGATCACAGGCATAACCTTTATGAGTACCGTCATTTCCCACAGATGTAAACAGTATCTCACCGGCACCCCTATCTGCAACCTCTTTTGCCCAGCCAAACAACTCACGATTTGTTTTATACCTTCCTCCCTTAGTCAGCACCCTCCATACACCTGTACTTTCAAGGGCATCAATAGCAACAACGACAAACTGAGAACCATATTTTAGTGCTAGATCGTCAATCAAACGAGGATTCTCCAGAGCAGATGAGTTTATTGATACTTTATCTGCACCATTATCCAATAACGCAGATGCATCCTCCACCGAGGATATCCCACCCCCTACAGTAAATGGTATTTTAACTCCTGCTGCTATTTTTCTCACCAAAGAGAGAAATGCCCCTCGGCCTTGGTATGATGCGTCTATATCAAGATATACAAGCTCATCGGCACCGTTCTCAGCATAGAGTCTGCCCATTTCTACGGGGTCACCTATCTCCCGTAAGTTTATAAAATTCAACCCCTTTACTGTCTTTCCATTGAGTACATCAAGGCAGGGGATTATTCTCTTCGCAACCATTTCACAATTTCATTTTTCGTTAATTCTCCTTCGTACAGGGCTTTACCAACTATAGCCTCCCTTATTCCACAATATCTAAGTTGCTCCAAATCAGAGACAGATCTTATTCCACCCGATGCAACAATATTTATATCCGGAAATTCCATAGAAAGACCAGCATATAAATTCAAGGAGGGCCCCATCAACATTCCGTCTTTAGATATATCTGTACATATAACATTACTTATCCCCTGAGATATGTAATATTTTAGTAGTGACTTAACATTATTGTCAACAATATCAAGCCATCCGTTAACTGCAATTCTGCCATTCAGAAGGTCCAAACCCAGAATAACTCTTTCAACTCCACATGAATCAATAATATTTGATACAGCAGATGGGTTTGTTACGGCTAAACTGCCTATAATTATTCTTTTTACTCCTGCTGAGAAGACTCTTTCAGCAGACGCCTCAGATTTTACCCCTCCTCCAAACTGAATTGATAATTTTGTATTATTAGCAATCTTCTCAACTACCTTTAAATTAAAAGGTTCTAAACCTTTTGCTCCATCCAGGTCAATAAAATGTATTTTTTTAAATCCAATATCCTCAAATTTTTTTGCCTGGTCAAAAGGGTTGTTGGAATACTCCCTCTTTTTTGAGTAATCCCCCATTGAAAGTCTGACGCACCTTCCATCTATTATATCCATGGTGGGTATTACCTCTATCTTATTACTCTCCATACCCTGTTAATTCATATTAATAAAATTCCTTAAAAGCATCTCTCCTGCCTCACCGCTCTTCTCAGGATGGAACTGAGTTCCATAAAATCTTCCATGAGATAGAGATGACGAGATCAAAGCACCATAATCAGTAACAGATGATGTTTCAGAAGATATTTCAGGTGCGAATGAGTGGACAAAGTAGAACCACTCGCCCTCTCTTATACCGTTAAAAAGAGGACCTTTAAGGTTAACCGCTTTATTCCATCCCATATGTGGTATTTTAAGCTTTTCAGCTTTAATCCTTTTTACCCTTACTGGAAAAAATCCTAAACAATCAACATCACCCTCGTCGCTATGGGTGCACATTAGCTGTAGTCCAATACATATTCCAAGAACAGGTACGAATGATCTTTTCAGAATTTTATCAATTCCTCTCTTATTTATATTATTAATTAATCCTGATGCCTCGCCGACACCCGGTAATATTATTCTATCGGAAGAGAGTATTAAAGAATCATCATTAGTTATTATGTATCTCTCTCCTATCCTCTCCAGAGCTGCTCCCAAAGAGAACAGATTCCCTGAACCATAATCAATAATTGCTGTCATAAACTCCCTTTACTACTTATTATTTTTTGACCTCTGCGACTATCATCCAACATCATTTTTAATGACTTAGCAAAGGCTTTGAAAATTGATTCCACCATATGGTGTGAATTTGTACCAGAAGTTTTAATATTGAATGTTGCCTTCATACTTTTTGAAAGAGTATCAAAAAAGTGTCTGAACATATCAGACTCTATATTCTCAACAAATGGTACCGGAAACTGAACATCCCAGGTCAAACAGGCTCTGTTACAGAAATCCAACATTACAGTAGATGATGACTCATCCATTGGCAGGGAAAATCCATATCTTCTGTTTCCAAAAGATAAGGTCAGCAGCTCATTTAAAGCATCTCCAAGTACTATAGCGATATCTTCAATAGTATGGTGAGGACCATTTTGAATATCACCCTTTACTAGTATTCTTATTGAAAGTCCGCTATGTACCGGCATCTGTTCAAGCATATGGTCAAAAAACGAGATTCCAGTAAAAATCTCACTATCCATAATTCCTGACGGGTCAAGCCTTACTGACACATTAGTCTCTTTTGTGCTTCTGGTCTTTTCAACAAATTGAACAGACACCTCTTTTAGAGTGCCATTTAGAAGGTTTAACAATAAATTATTCTCACTCACTGAGCCAACAGTAATTCTTAAATAACCTTTACTACCGTTTATGTTTGTTATATCTCTTACTATAACACCATTATTTAATAACATTTTATGTATTACTTCATGATTGCTAAATTTTACTAATAAGAAGTTTGATTGAGAAGGATATACCTTTATAACAGATGGTAAAGCGATCAGACCCTCTCTGAGTCTCTCCCTTTCAGAGATTATACTCCTGACATATCCTGAATTCCCTTTTTTAATTAACTCTATGGCCTTTTCCTGACTAAGAATACCAATGTTGTAAGGGGGCTTTACTCTGTTCAAATATCTGATAATCTCATTTGAAGCCATTGCAAAACCTACCCTTAATCCAGCCATACCCCAAGCTTTTGACAAGGTTCTCAACACAATTAAATTCCTAAATTTTCTTACATCCAGTGCAAATCCCATTTCTTCAGAAAAGTCTATGTATGCCTCATCTATAACAACAATCCCATTAAATCTTTTTATTATTTGCACTATCTCTTTCTTATCCAGCAAATTTCCAGAAGGGTTATTTGGAGAGCATAGAAATACGATTTTTGAGTCAGAGTCAATCTTTTTAAATAGATCATCCGCACAAAGAGTAAAGTCCTCCTTAAGAGTAACCTCAACGCATTTAATATTGTTAATAGTTGCCCAGGTTTTGTACATCCCAAATGATGGGGACAAGCAGACGATTCCATCTTTACCGGGTTCGCAAAATACTCTAATAATCAAATCAATAATTTCATCACTCCCATTACCAGCAAAAAGATTATCAACAGGTACTCCTGAGAGATTTGAGTATGCCACTCTTAGCTTTTTACTTTGAGAGTCAGGATACCTGTTATATCCATTATTGAAAGGGCTCTCATTTGCATCCAGCAAAATATTGACAAACTTATCTACCTTGTCTCTTAATGAATTGTAGGGTTCAAGGTTTACAATGTTCTCTCTTACAAGATCTCTTATCCTCATTCAACACCTCCTATTCTGATTTTTACAGCGTTCATGTGAGCCTCCAACCCCTCGGCAGCTGACATTACCTCTATCGTGTTTGCCAAACTATAGAGACCTCGCTCCGATATCTCCTGTATGGTATATGTTCTGCAAAAACTATCGGTTGTAATACCTCCCTGTGATCTGGCCCATCCACCTGTTGGAAGTGTATGATTTGTGCCTGAAGCATAATCTCCGGCGCTCTCTGGAGAAAAATTACCAATAAAGATACTTCCGGCTGAGGTTATTCTGTCTGCACATTCCCAAGGCTCCTTTACTGCTATAATTAAATGCTCTGGAGCGTATTTATTAGCAATCTTAATAGCCTCGTCAAGTGAACTAATCACAACCATTTTGCTTTTCCTAAGCGACTCTTCTGTCTCTTTTCTTCTTGATAGTTTTTGTATTTGTTTATCAATCTCTGAGCTGCATTTAAGGGCAAAACTCTCAGACAATGAAAGTAAAATTACCTGTGAATCTTTGCCATGTTCTGCCTGAGACAGAAGGTCTGCTGCAACAAAAGATGAATTTGCCGTATCATCTGCAATAACCATCAACTCTGAGGGTCCTGCAAACATGTCAACAGAGACAGTATTACTAACAAACTGCTTTGCTATTGATACATAGCGGTTTCCCGGTCCAAATATCTTATCACATTTTTTTATGCTCTCTGTTCCATATGCCATTGCCGCAATTGCCTGTGCTCCGCCTGCTTTTACTATATTTTTAATCCCGGCAACTTTTGCCGAATAGAGTATATTCTTATTTACAGAGCCATCTTTTGCAGGAGGAGTGAAAACTGTAATCTCTTTACAACCTGCTATTTTTGCCGGAATTGCAAGCATTAGAAGAGTTGAGAAAAGTGGAGCAGTTCCACCTGGTATATATAAGCCGATCCTCTCTATAGGCACTCTCTTCAATACGCACCTAACACCCGGGAGAGTCTCTATATCAGTCTCAGGAACAGATTGAGCTTTGTGGAACTTTGCTATATTTCGTGATGCATTTTCAATTGCAATCTTTACATTCTTATCCATATAGAATTCACTATTTTCAATCTCCTCCTGAGTAACAAATAATGAATCTATAGTGGCTCCGTCAAGTATCTTCGCATATCTGACAAGCGAGCTATCTCCCTCTCTGCGAACATCCTGAATAATATCTTTTACAGCTGACTCAGCTATAGTGTCATCAGTAAAGGGGCGAATAAAGAGTCTCTCTGTCTGGAAAGAGTCCGGATAGTAAATAATTTCTCTCATAACATCATTTTTTCTAGTGATAATATTAATATTCCCTCAGCTCCCAAAGATTTAAGGGTCTCCAGTTTAGGCCATATTTCGCTCTCTTTGACAACAATATGCATTGAGCACCACCCCTTCTGTGCAAGAGGCATTATTGTGGGGCTTCTCATACCTGGTAAAATAGTTGATACTCTCTCCACCATATCTGAAGGTAGATTCATTAACAGGTACTTCATCCCTCTGCTTCTCTCAACAGGCTGGAATCTAGAGACCAGCTGTTTTATAATCATCTCTTTATCTTTTGAGAGATTCCTGTTTGTAACAAAAACGGCCTCAGAGAAGAAGACCCGTTCAACCTCTTTTAATCCATTAGAAATAAGCGTACCTCCTGAACTGACTATATCAAAAATAGCATCTGCCATACCAACAGAGGGTGCTACCTCAACAGATCCGGCAATCTGGTGGATATCAACCTTTACCTGCCTCTCTCTGAAGAATTTCTCAAGAATTACAGGATAAGATGTGGCGACCCTCCTGCCTGAGAACCATTCAATACCTGAATACTCTTCACCTTTTGGCAGAGCCAGAGAAATACGACACTTCCCAAAACCCATTTTATGAATAATATTAAGCTCGTACTCTTTTTCCACAACCTCGTTCATTCCGACTATTCCCGCATCCGCTACTCCTGTTGAGACGGCACCCGGAATATCATCATCTCTGAGATAAATAATTTCGAGTGGAAAATCTTCACACCTTGCAAGCAGCTTCCGCTTGCTCTGATCAACAGAGAGCCCGCATTCACTTAATAGCTGTGTACTCTCTTCACTAAGTCTTCCTTTTGCCTGTATTGCCAGTCTTATCATATTAGAAACAAAAAAAAGGGGGCTTGCCAATCGGCAAGCCCCCCAGGTAATTAAATATAATTCGTTTAACTCATATATCCGCAATAACCACTCGGCCCGCCGTATAAAAACAGGTGATGATGATGGATTGCATGAATGTTTGAGTTTCTGTTCATCTCTTTTTGTAAGTCCGCAAATGTAAGTTTAAATTTTTGTAATCTCCAAATAAATTCTCACAAGGATTTTAATATGTATGAATACTTCCCTGAGCAGCAGGCAAATAATTCACTCCTAGCCAGGTTATCATCAGCAATATAAAGGCAACCGGAAGTATCCACAGGGCCTCCCTTCTTGATATTTTTGTATAATGGGCATGCATATATATCAAATAGGCCGATGCTGTTATAAAGGCCCAGACCTCTTTTGGATCCCAAGTCCAGTAATCTCCCCATGCCTCTTTTGCCCATACTGCTCCCATGAGCATACCAAGCACCAGAAAACCGAACCCAATATGAACAAGGTTATCGATCAGAGGCAGAAGCTCCCTCTCCCTCTTTTCTCCTGATGAGAGGGTTATTGCTGATGCTATTGTTGCAGCTCCCATCATGGCATAGGATAGTATATAGACGGTAACGTGAGGTACGAACCAGACGCTCTGAAGTGCAGGCATAAGATTCGTGCCATGAATTTCTGGCTTGAGCAGGTTTACAAAAATAAAGACAGATGATACTAGCACGCTGTATGCCATTAGCCATTTATACCTCCATCTCTTATAAGTAACATAGCCGACTAGTACTAGAAATAGAGAGTACCAAAGCCTTGTTTCTCCCATTGTCCTAAGGGGAGGGTGACCGATATAATCCCATAAAAGAGCTATAAATGAAGAGAATAGTAAAAGGCCGGCTATTATCAGTAACTCCCCGGTCAGACTCCTCCTGAGTCTGTAAAGTGCTACAGTACCCGATATCCAAAACAACAGAGAGCCTGCTGCAAAATATATAAATTCATTCCAGCTCATTCTCTTTTTCCTCCCTTAATCAAAAGGGTCAAAGACCCAATCATAACCATTCCAATTCCTATGTATGCCAAAATAATCCAGGGATCATATACCAGTTCAAAAACGGAAATTTCGGAATCCCTCCCTCTTCTTGTGTCGTATGAGTATTGATATATTTTCCAACCAGCAATTGTAAGAGGTCTGTTAACCTCTATTATTCCTGTCCGCTCTTCTCCCTCTTTTGTATAAACTTTCACTTGAGAGGAGAACTTCTGAGGCTCCGGATGGGTCATTGCAAAGCAGAATCTATCGTCTATGTCCAGTATGGCAAACTGCTGAAAGATGTTTCCACAGCTCACTCTTCCGGATATCATCTCTCCATCGCTTACCCTTTTGGCAGAGATAAATGCGGAAGGAGCCATCATCGGTCTGTAAATAAATGAATCTATTTGGATACTCCACCCGGCAATTATACCGGAATTTCCATCAGTACTCTCTATAAAAACCGGCTTTCCTGATGGCTGTGACTCCCCTGTGCTCTTATTTACAATAGCTATTTTTGGGGGATACTCCTCCATGCTGAAATCAATCAGGGAGATTGCAACAGGTAATTCAACCGGCTCATTTACACCGGCCCTCTCTCCCCTCCACTCTGTTGCTCCCTCAGCTACAGTCATAAACCATCTCTGCATATCGCCACTCCCCGGACCAGCCGAAAAGAGGAGCAGAAGAAGTCCTAAATGGTTTAGCATAAATCCATGATCCCGCTTCAGGTTGAATTTTCTGACTCTCTTTCCAACAGCTAAAGCCAAATTGACCATAGTCATGAGATATATTAAGGCAAAAGGCCATGAGTGTTTTACATCATTACCAGGCACAACACCCATGTAGATTGCCATTAATGTAACAATCGCAAGAAGGGTTACCGACACTCTTCCGGAGCCAAACCTCCTTATGGACTTAGGGAATTTAAAAGGTATCAATAAGAGAAGCAGTAATCCTAGTACAAGATTAACCGGGAATGCAAGAATCCCAAAATCCAGGGGCCCAATAACAAATTGCAGGGCAAGCCCTGCAATTGTCACGGCAGATATGATTATGATCTCAACTAGAGCAGTCTCTTGTTTTCCTTTGCCTTGGCCACCCATTGAGGTACTATTTCTGATTTAAACTTATCTTTCTTTGCATGCAGATCTTTCATATCAAGACCAATATACTCCTGAGCCTTAGCCTTTGTAGATATATCAGGCATAGGAAAATCACCCTTTACGCCCATAGAGGTAAGCACTCTCTGTATCTCAAGCTGAGCCTGATAGCTTTTGTCAAGCGAATGAGCCAGAATTCTCTGAGTCTCTACCGGAGCATGGAAAGAGGCACCGTGAGATGCAACAGCAAAATCCCATCTCCATTGAGCAGCCCTTAAGAGTTTTAATACCGGCTCCATCTGCTTCTCATTTGCTCCGTTGTCCCAGGCGTACTTTGCACCAATATGCGCCTTAGAAAGTTCACGCTCTACCCTGTCCCGTATCTCAAGAACCTTATCCTGATACTCATAAACATACTTTAACAGGTTCTCCTTACTATCCCTGTGACAAGTCTGGCATGTTCTGTCAATATTTAACAGAGGCGAAACCAGCTGGTGATCACTATATTTAATTGCACCTTCAGTTTTATAAGGCATATGACAATCAGCACATGACAAGCCTCTCTGAGCATGAGGACCCATAGCAAACAGCTCGTAATCCGGGTGTTGGGCTTTAAGCATTGGTGCTTTGCTGAGTTTATGTGTCCAGTCTGAGAATCCGTACTCGTCATAATACTCTTCCATAGCCTCTACTGTCATACCCTTGTCCCATGGGAAGGTGAGATATTTACCATCTCCCTTAAAGTAATATTCTACGTGGCACTGAGCACAAGCCAAGGAGCGCAGGTCTTGGATGGTTGATTTTGAGATATCCTTTCCCTGTCTCTCAAATGCCTCGGCCAGTGCAGGGCGGGAGATATTGATATTCATATTCTGAGGGTTGTGACAATCAGCACACCCTATTGGATTAACAACTTCATCTCCATAAGCTGCCCATTTGTTTTTGTAAAACTCTTCTATACCCACCTCTGCCATCATCCTTGGTACGTCAGGACTTTTGCAGCTCCAGCAGGTTGCAGGCTGAGGGCCATCTTCCGGTGTCATTGGAGCACCGGTTCTGAGTGTATTGTAAATGTCTTTTATTGCATATGCGTGCCCTCTTGGAGCCGAGTAGTCCATAGAGAATGCATAACCTGCCCATAAAACAACCATCTCAGGTCTCTCTTCAAGTACGTCCTGGAAATGATTTCCGTGATGCTTACTTTGGAAGGTGGAATCTGCAGTCTTTTTCCATGTTTCGTACTCGCGTGGGTAGTTTTCACCCCAGATAGAGCTTCTGGACTCAATGCCCGTAATCTCTACTCTTTTATTCGCAAACAGTGTGGCTATCTCGGCTCTTCTTTCATTTACTGAAGCCGCTAATAAGCCAAGCAGAAATACGACTACTATCGTACCTCCGAAAAGAATCCACAACAGGACTCCTTTGTGTTTTTCATAGAATTTCATATTATAGGCTTTATTTCATAATATTCTTCAACCATTGCGGAACAGGCGACTCCGGGAGTGGAACAATTGCATTTGGGCTCATTGCCAGATTAGATATCCTGCCATGAGGTACCTCTCTGTGGCAATCCCAGCAAGCTTTGCCGTTTCCCTTCCGGGTGTCGGCAAACCTTATCATTCCTGTATTAACAAATTCTTTGTTAAGCTGCGAATGGCATCTTATACAATTTTCCATAATAACACCATAGCTTTCATTTCTGGGTCTTATAACCTGAGGCTCCATTCTGGCAGTAAATACTGCAGCGTGATATAATCCATCCTTAGCCTTAAAGGCGTAACCTCTTACGAAATTATCCTGTGGTACATGACACTCATTGCATGTTGTCCATGCCTGATGAGAACTCTTTTGCCAACTCTGATAGTATGGGGCCATTATATGGCAGTTAACACATGCAGATGGGTCGTCAGAGAGATAGGAGGGCATCCTTGCTACATAAAGAAGATAGAAAAATACGCCCATCACGGCACCCAGCAGGATGATAAGAGGGAGAACAAGTTTCTTGGGAAATTGAACTTCCATAACTTACTCTTTTGATCTAAAACAAAGATAAAAATTAATTGCTAATATTCAATATCCTAGCTCATAATCCAAATCTATCGCCGTAACTCCTTCACTCATCCATTTAGGTGCTTCTTTTCCAAGAAGATAGTGGTCAAAAAACTGCATCATCCTCTTTTGGAAATCCATTTTATTCTGAATCTTCTGAGGCCAGTGTACCTCTCCACTGTAGTTAAGAAGCCATACCGGCTTACTGAGTCTTTTTAGCGCAACGAAATACTCTATGCCCTGATACCAGGGAACATGGCCGTCCTGATCATTATGCATAATGAGGATTGGAGTTGTAACCTTATCCATGGCAAAAAGGGGGGAGTTTTCAATGTATCTTTGATGAGACTCCCAGGGAGTTGCCCCTATTCTGCTCTGCTGATGCTCATACTGGAATGATCTGTTCAGTCCTGTCCCCCATCTGATTCCTCCGTATGCACTAAACATATTGACAACCGGAGCACCACTTTCAATTGCGGCAAAGAGAGATGTGCGAGTTGCAAGGTAGGCCACCTGATATCCTCCCCAGCTATGACCCTGAGCCCCGATTGCTTTTTCATTCACCCATCCCTGTTGTATAAGGGATGATATACCCGGCATAATACAGTTGAATGCGCTCTCACCGGGATATCCATCTTTGTAAACAATATCAGGGTTGAATATTATATACCCGTGGCTGTTGTACATATGATAGTCAACAGTTGATCTGTGTGCTTCAGGCGTTCTGTAGGCAAATAATGATGAGGAATTTTTATCATAGAAATTCACTATCATGGGGTATTTCTTTGACGGGTCAAAATTTTCCGGTTTGTAAACAACCCCTTGCAACTCTTTACCATCAAGCGATTTCCATGTTACAAGCTCTGCTCTCCCCCAAAGAAACTCCTTTTGTTGGGGGTTAATATCTGTTATTTTCAACTCCCTTTTAAACGATACATCAGAAAGAAAAACGTCCGGAGAGGTCTCAAAGTTCTCTTTTGTGAAAACTATATCTTTTGAATTTTTTGCTTTTAAAATGGACGAATAGCTGTATTGACCCTTAACCAGTATTTGCGGCTCTTTTTTAAAGCCCCGGGAAAGCAATGCAAATCCTCCCTCTTTTGTTTTATTATCAAACAGAGAGATAAGTATATCACTATCATCTTTAATAAAGTCAGCCTCTCTATCTGTTTTTTCTAACCTGTAAGTATAGCCCCTCTCCCTGCCATTCATAGTTATCCTTAATGCTCTCTCTTTACCGTTTGGATCCACTTTCCAGATGTCATATTTATCGTAAAGATAAAGAGCACTCTCGTCTTCGTTCCAGCCTGCCAGTCCGTATGATGATGGCCAGTCGGGAACATCATTCTCCTCGTCATTTACAGGCAAAAATGACGGATTCGTAACAAAACGGCCCTCCATGGAGGCTACTGACCAAACGAACCAAGAACTGTCGGGATAGCTGTACCAATATACCCATCTTCCCTTAGGTGAGAACTGAGGATTTCCGTTAACCTCTTTTGCTACAGACACAGACCTGTCAAGAACAACATTGGTAACATGAACATCATACTTTGATCTTCCTGTCCACATCTCTTCAAGGCTGTACTTTTTGTCTGAAAGAGTCAATACCCAATCTCCGTCACCCTTGTCAGACATAAGAACTCTTGAGACATCCGGTGTGGATAGTTGATTTACAACAGCTGTGGGGATATCATATACAGCCAGATATGTTCTCTTCTTTTCACGCTCTTTCTCCACAACCTGAACAGTAAACTGAACGCTCTCCTTCCAGTGCCATACCTGTACACCAGGCCAATCTCCGTTTACAGCAGAGGTGTCTCTAACCCTTACAGCAGGTGCTGTGCCGAAATACAGTCTGTCACCACTTTCAGAAAAGTTTAACTGAGAGTTATCCGGTATCCTCCAGCCTTCAGGAAGAGAGCTATCTCCTCCCTTAATTTTTCTTATATCCTCGCTTCCTATACAGATTGACAACTCTCCGTCAGCGATCCATGCAAAATTTTTCGCATCATTGGATATTGCCATCCTCTTAACTCCCCTGGATTTAACAAGCTCTTTGTTAGAGCTGTCCAAGAGAGAGATTAAAGTAATAACATCCCCGCTGAGTGTCAGAATGGCCGGTCTCTTATCAGCTGCAACCCACTCTTTAACCTTTCCATGGTTTATACGGTTGCCTGAAGTGAGGTTTGAAGAGATTAAAGTGGAGTCTTTGCGTGACCAGAGAATCCAGGGTCCCCATTCATCCATCAGTCTGAATTTTGAAACAGAGTCCACCCTCTCTTTCGTTCCGCTTTTGGTATTGAAAATTATGAGAGACTCTACCTTTTTACCGGCTCTGTGGACAATATAGAACTCCCCGTCAGGAGTAAAAAAAGTCCCCTTTACAGAGTCGGCAGTGAAAAGGGAGCTCCCCTTTCTGTCAAAAAGCATAGCCTCTGCAGTACCCTTCCAGGGCTCTTTAATTACAGAAATATATTTACCGTCATCAGAAATCTTCCGTTCAGTTATTCTGTTCCATTTTACAATATCATCAACCGTCAGGGCACGTCTCTCCTGTGCGGAAGCAATGCTGAAAAGTCCTGAAGCAATTATTGAAAGAGCAATTAAGGTTATTAATCTGTTCATAATATGTTATAGTGATTATTACTAAAATACTGAAATACCCAGATAAGTGGTAAACCTCTCAAGAGCCTCTATACCTCTGTAAGAGTTACCGTTCTTATTTAATTCAGGACTCCACACCGCAATAGATAGCTTGCCCGGTATAACAGCCACTACTCCTCCACCAACTCCGCTCTTTCCGGGCAATCCTACCCTGTATGCAAAATCTCCCGATTCATTATAGAGTCCGCATGTAAGCATTAAGGCATTTAACCTCTTTGCACTTCTTGATCCACATACTCTCTGACCTGATGTGGAGACAATACCCCCGTTTGCCAAAAAAAGAAATGATGTTGCCAGCTCATATGCATTCATACTAAGAGCACAGTGATGGCAATATGTGTCAATTACCTTTACCGGGTCATTTACCAGATTCCCAAAGCTCTTAACAAAATTTGCAAGAGCTAGATTTCTGTAAGAGTGTTCAATTTCAGAAAGTGCTACATCTTTATTATAATTAAGATCTCTATTGCCACTAAGCTCTCTTACAAAAGTCAGTATATCCTCTTTTGGATTTTTATAGAGTGAAATCAGCCTGTCTGTTATTACTAGTGCACCTGCGTTGATAAAAGGGTTTCTTGGAATTCCTCTCTCCTGCTCCAGCTGAATAAGAGAGTTGAAGGCTGTTCCGGAGGGTTCACGACCCACTATCTCCCATAATTTGTCTCCAAGATGCCGGCTAACCATAGCCAGGGTAAACACCTTTGATATACTCTGTATTGTAAATCTTGTCTCTACGTCTCCTGCAGAGAAGTGATCACCATCCAGTGTCGCCACAGATATCCCAAAATGTTCCGGGTTAACCTTTGAGAGTGCAGGAATATAATCTGCAACCTTGCCGTGTCCGGTATAATCTTCCAGCTCTTTGTATATCCTTTCAATTATCTCTTTATACTGCATTATCTTAATTTTTACAAATATAGAAGAATTTTTATCTAATTTAGGGTATGGAAAACTTCAGACAAATCAACAATCAGGAAATAAGGCAGCTAAAACAACAACGCTGCCATTCGCTAGACTGGACAAAGGTATTCGTGCATCCCGACTTCCGTCCGGAGAGGGTTTGGGATGCTGCATTTTCAGGGGAGATCAGGCTTGGTCTATTTGAGTCGGTCTTTGAGCTGCCCGGCGGGGTTAAAATTCACTCAGGCATTTGCCATGCAAAGCTTCACAATGTTACTGTAGGAGACAACACCTGCATTGAGAACATCCATAACTACATTGCAAATTACGACATTGGGTCCGACTGCATTATTGAGAATGCCGAGCGGATACTTGTGGATGGTCTTTCCCATTTTGGTAATGGCGTTGAGGTATCGGTGCTAAGTGAAACAGGGGGGCGCGAGGTACCGATTAACGATAAATTGAGCGCCCATTTCGCCTACATAATGGCACTCTACAGGCACAGGCCAGCCTTAATTAAAAAGATGAAGGAGCTAGTAGCCTACTACGCAGATAAACACGCTTCAGAGAGAGGCACTATAGGGCGTGGCGTGAAGATCAGTAATACAGGAAATATTAAGAATGTCCGGATTGGAGACGGGGCGACAATAGAGGGGGCTCCCCACCTGGTAAACGGAACCATTAATAGTTGCTGCGAAGATCCTGTTTACATTGGTTACGGTGTAAGCTGTGAAGATTTTATAATCTCATCTGGTGCCCACCTTGACAGTGGTGCCACTATTAGTAAGTGTTTTGTAGGTCAGAGCACAATATTGGGTAGAGGTTACTCTGCAAGCGACACACTTTTCTTCTCCAACTGCCATGGCGAAAATGGGGAGGCTTGTGCTGTTTTTGCCGGGCCATATACCGTGAGCCATCACAAAAGCAGTCTGCTTATCGCCGGAATGTTCTCATTTATGAATGCAGGATCCGGTTCAAACCAGAGTAACCATATGTACAAATTGGGCCCTATACACCAGGGAATACTTGAAAGAGGAGCAAAAACCACCTCTGATTCATATATATTATGGCCGGCAAGAATAGGAGCATTCTCTCTGGTTATGGGCAGGCATGTCAGCAATACAGACACAACATCCCTACCCTTTTCATATCTGATTGAGAAGGATAACACCACCCATCTGATTCCGGGGGTTAATCTCAGAAGCGTGGGGACAATAAGGGACGCACAAAAGTGGCCAAAAAGGGATAAAAGAAAAAGTCCAAACAAGCTTGACCAAATTAACTATAACCTACTGAGTCCTTTTACAATACAAAAAATGATGAATGGCAGAGAGCTGCTGCTTGAACTAAGACGAGTCTCCGGAGAGACAACTGACCTCTATTCTTACAAAAGTACCAAAATCAAAAACAGCTCTTTGGTAAATGGTATAAACTATTATGAAATTGCTATTCACAAGTTCCTTGGAAACTCTATTATTAAAAGGCTTGAGGGAATTAAGTTCAAAAACGAAGAGGAGATCAGGAGAAGACTTAAACCCGACACACAAGTGGGACTTGGTGAATGGGTAGATATATCCGGATTGATTGCTCCCAGAAGTGAAATAGAGAGGCTGATGAATGGGATAGAGGACGGGAGTATCACAAAATTAAAAGAGATAAATTCCTTTATTGAGGAGCTCCATAATAATTACTATTTCTATGAATGGAGTTGGGCTCATTCAAAAATTAAAGAGTTCTATGGAATAGATCCTGATGTAATAACTGCTAATGATGTTAAAGATATTGTACTGGCATGGCAGAAGGCAGTCGTAGGGCTTGATAAAATGGTTTACGAAGATGCTCGTAAAGAGTTTTCACTCAACGCTATGACCGGATTTGGTGCAGACGGGAACAATCAGGAGAGACAGCTTGATTTTGAACAGGTAAGAGGGGTATTTGAGAAGAATCCATTTGTTGCTGCGGTGTTGCAACATATAGAGGACAAGACTGCCCTGGGAGACGAACTGATTGGAAGAATTGGAAATATCAGTAAATAGAATATCTTTGTAACAGAACCAATAAACTAGCTAAGAAAATGAAAAAATTACTGGCTCTAATTGCCTCTCTTATCCTCTTTTCACCACTATTTGCACAGGTTGCCCCAAGGGGTTATTCTCCTCAGGAACACCTCTATGTAAAGAAAGTAATCTCTTATGACAAAATGAAAAGAGGCGGAATAGGCCTGGCTATAAGCGGAACAATTATCACAGGAATAGGCTCTTTCCTCTTAGTTGACTATGTTAACAAGTCTGTAAATGAATATTACAATGACTTCTACAACAACTATACTGATGAGCAACTGGAGTTCCAGCGTCTTATGGGAATTGCTGCAACCACTTTGGGAATAACTGCGCTAGGGGGAGGCATAACATTATGGGTAATAGGATCTTCCAAGAGCAGAAGCTATTCAGACAAACTTAATTCGCTCTCATTTAATCTAAGTCCGGGACACAATCAACAGTTTTCTCTGGCATATAGATTCTAACTGTTACAGATATTATAAAAAAGAGGCTGGCCATTTTGAAAATTGACCAGCCTCTCATCTTTTAAATTGAGCAATTCTACATAGATTTTAGTCGCTCTCCGGCGCTCTCTTTAACCGCTCTCTTCCACATCTCTGAGTAGCCCGGCTGAGATGGAGATGCAGGTATATTCTTCCCGTTACCATTATCAATGAAACAACCGTTGGAATCCTGTTTCTTAACATTCCCATCCATAAATTTCACCAGCAGGTACTGGTCAAGTACTACCCATTTATCAAAAAGATCCTGTGCTGTTCTTACTGAATAGTCTGTAAGAAACTCTCGGGCCTTTTCAGGTGAAATCTTATAAAGCTCCATGGCAGCAGCATCAATTGCAGCTGTGCGCTCTAAAGCATCCATCTCATGTTTGTCAGCAACCTTTTTAACCTCCGGGTAAACTCTGTCGTAAAGCAGATATGCAAACTGAGCTACTCTGTTGAAGATCCAGAATGCAGATGTTGGTGAGTATGTTGTCATATTACCGTTTCCAACACGGAAGCACTCAGGAACCCTTGTAGAACTTGAGTATATTGGGGTAAGTGCAGAAGTTGCCGCATCATCTACTCCAAACCAGAAGATTCCACCAATCTCATCGGGCAACCAACTTCTGGCCTGTCCAAGTAGCCAGAATCCAGTCTGCTGAGTTGCAATTGCCCTTTCATTTGTATATCTCTCTCCATCTACTGTAAAACCCATAGGCCTCCAGCGGTATGGAAGAGCATGCCCTCCTGCTCCGATATCTTTAGTCATATCAAGTGCAGTACCCTCATAGTGGTCTCTCATTACATCAGCAACCATCTTAACGGTAAGTTTCTCTGCCGGTTTTATATAAAGAGGCATTCTGTTCTTTGCATTGTGCCCCATTGCATAATCCTGATAATATGTATATGGTTTATCGCCAATCATCCCTTTACCCATAATGTTGAATGCTGCCCAAACTCTGGCCTCGCAGCCTCTCATTGCACCAAAGTCAAGTGGCGCATATGTGTCCGAGAAACTAAAATCTTTGTCGGCACCCTTAAACCAACCACTCTCTCTTGCAAAACTAATTACATCAGGAGAGTATATGCAATTTTCTGGATCATTCAGAGGGAATGTAGTAATCCTGGCCTGGTTCGCATGGGCTGAAACATATCCGTCAGGAATTCTTACAGCCACCCATACAGCCCCTTTATTGAGATTTTTACCCTTCTCCATCTTAACTCCTTTGCCTATCATCTCAAGTATCCAGACTTCATTCTTGTCTGCAATTGAGAAAGACTCGCCGGATGAATAGTAACCATAATCCTTAACAAGGTCTGTCATTATCTTTATGGCCTCTCTGGCACTCTTTGCCCTTTGAAGAGTTACATAAATTAACGAGCCATAATCCATTATTCCGTTGGGGTCATTCAGATCCCTTCCGCCAAATGTTGTTTCGGTAATTATTACCTGGTGCTCATTCATGTTTCCAACAGTATAATATGTCTTCTCAGCCTGTGGAATCTCTCCGAGATACTTTCCTGTATCCCATTCATAGATCTTTAGCATTGTGCCAGGTACAAAACTGTTTGCTGTTTTAAAATATAGCTCACCATAAAGCTGGTGAGAGTCTGCTGAATAGGTAACCATAACTGAGCCATCCTTTGAAGCTCCCTTGGTTATCAAAAGATTAGTACAGGACTCGCCTCTTACCGGGACCAAAAGCAGCGCAGCAATAGCGAGTAGGGTGTAGATAGATTTCTTCATATTTTCAAATGATTGTGTTATATTTACATTTTTGACCTCTTACAAAGATAATATTATTTTTTTTCCAACATGAAGAGCTTACATCTACTTGCGCTACCATTAATTACACTTACACTGTGCTTTGCAAATATTGAAACTTATGGTCAGGAACCGGAGAAAAGCCCTGAACAAATGGCTTCTGAACAGGCTGACAGACTTCAGAGAGATCTAAAGCTTGCAGACCACCAGCTCTTTTTTGTTGATTCTGTGTTGCAGTACAATTTTGTAGGGATGAGAAGGGAGATGGAGGAGATGCGTAAAGCTGGTCTTCAGACCAGAGAGAGCTATGTTGCCTCTCAAAAGAGGTGGGGTCAGAAAACAGAGGAGGCTTTTGAAAAAATTCTTGACAGCGATCAATTTATAAGATATCTTAAAATCTCTGGAAGATACAGGGATTACAAAAAGAGGAAAGGGATTAAATAAGAGGGATCTTAACAACCGCCCGTTCTCTGAAGCTTGTTGTCCATTCAAAACCACTTTCAGCAACTAACCGTATTGCCTCAGAAAAGCCATCTCCCACTCTGGAGAAATCATGAGCATCTGATCCAATTGTAACAAACTCACCTCCGACAGCTCTGAAGTGCTTTATTACATCTATGTCCAAAACAGGCGAAGAGCCAGCTCGGCTTCTGTATGTATTAGTATTTATCTCCAGTGCCTTGCCATCATTAGCCAACGCTCTTAAAATTGGGTCAAGATAGTCACCGTAGCCATTCATCGTAAGGGATTTATTTTTATATGGAGAGTATCTGGTTATGTAGTCAAAGTGGCCCAGTATGTCAAAATCTTTATAGCCTGATATACATTCATAAATTGTCTCCAGATATCGCCCGTATGCAGATCTTTCCTCCCTGGGTTCATAATAGTTGTCATGGTATGGATCAACTCCGTCCACAAAATGGACAGAGGCTATAACAACGTCAAATTTGAATAGCGAAACCGCTCTTTTTGCACTCTCCAGAACATTGGGCTGAAGTCCCAGCTCTATCCCTTTTCCTACAAAAATGTCGGTTAACAGACGAAGCCTGTCAATCTTAGCCTGCTGTTTAATGGGGTCAAATGAGAAATGTCCATTATCACCAGGGGGATCAACATCAAAATGGTCTGTAAAAAGCAATCCTCCTAGTCCTGCAGATTCAGCAGCATATATCGCCTCCTCCATCGTCATTCTGCCGTCTGGAGAGAATTCTGAGTGAATATGTGTATCTATCAGCTTCAATCAAGAATACTATATATCGCCGCCAAGTTTTGCAACCTTCCACTCCTTCTCCTCTTTTACAAAAGACAGCGTCTTATCCTTGCCAGTGGGAAGGTATGGAAGAATTACTTTATAATTGACCATTATTGTATCTCTGTTTTCACTCTTCTCAACAGAAATAATCTCAGTCGTGAGTGATGAGGCCTGCTTTTTAACCATCTCTTTGATTGACGGATCCAGCAATTCAAAACCGCTTAGCATACTTGCAATTTCTCCACCAAGTGAGTCTGTACAAAAAGTTACTGCCTTTTCATAATCTCCGTTAAAATAGGCATCCAAAAACCCTGATGTTTTGCCCTTAATCTCCTCTGTGTAATCTGTACAACTTTGGAGTAAAAGTGCAGTAAATACTCCTAAAACGGTAATTTTCAATAAACCTCTCTTCATATTTTCAATCAAATTTTACAACTGTAATTCCAGATCCTCCCATCTCAAGAAGCTCGTCTTTTGCAGAAAAAACTCCGGGAACGCTCTTAAGATATTTTCTTATCTCCTCCTTCAAAATGCCATTTCCCTTTCCATGCAATATTTTAACCTCGCCAATGCCAATCATAATAGCATCGTCAATAAATCTGCTCACACTCTCAAGTGCCTCATCCGCTCTCTGACCTCTAACGTCTATTGATGGTTTAAAGTTCAGTCTCCTCTCAGACAGAGAAGATGATGCTGAAGTATATGTATTAACAGGCTTAGTCGCCTCTTTGAACTCTTTTGCAGAAATTTTCTCAACCCTCAGGAGGGCCATTTTACTAATAATATTACCTATAGCAACACTGACATCTTTCCCGTCAATTCTAATCACCTCGCCTGTTAAATCCCCTCCTTTAATCTTAACCTTATCACCAGGCAAAATTGTCTCATCCCTCTTGTCAACCACAACAGATGAGACCTTCTCCTTAAGAACACCCTCTTTAGATTTATCGGCTCTTCTCTCCTCTCTCCTCTCTTTTCGCTTTTTTAATTGCTCCATCTTCCTCTCAATCCGTTCATTGCTTTCACTCCCTGACTCAACAGAGACACCTTTGCTGAACGTATTCAGCTCCCTCCTTACCGCTTTTGTCTTCTCTTTCTCCGCCTGACTCTCCTTTATCTCTTTTATTGTAACCTCTATCTTTCTGTTTGCATCTGCCAGAAGTCTTGCAGCCTCCTCCTTTGCCTCTGATATTATACTTTTTCTAAGAGCCTGTATATCTGCAAGTTCTTTCTGGTACCTATCTGTTATATTCTCAAGAGTTTTATCTGTACTCTTTATCCTGGCAAGTTTTTCATCCAGCATCCTTCTGTTGCGGGCAATTTTCTTCAGATTCTTCTCAAGATCAACAAACTCTCCACCAGCTCTCTCCTCGGCATATTTGACGACACTCTGAGGCAACCCAATTTTTTTTGCCAGCTCAAATGCAAAAGAGCTTCCGGGAACCCCTGTCTCAAGCTTAAAAAGAGGCTTAATATTCTGTACATCAAACTGCATCCCTCCGTTTACAACCCCCCTGCTTGTTCCTGCATAAAATTTCAGGTTGCTGTAGTGGGTAGTTATTACTCCAAAACAACCTCTCTCTTCCAGCTCTTTAAGGATTGCCTCAGCAATAGCACCACCCGCCGTTGGCTCAGTTCCGGCTCCGAATTCATCCACTAAAACAAGAGAATTATTATCTGCATTTTGTAACACATCTCTCATATTAGTCAGGTGTGAACTATATGTACTCAAATCATTCTCTATAGACTGTTCATCACCAATATCTATGAAAATTTTTGAAAAGAGCGGGAATTCAGATATCTCTGAGGCAGGAACCAGCATTCCGGTCTGTAGCATATACTGAAGAATCCCTGTCGTTTTTAGGCAAACCGATTTCCCTCCTGCATTAGGTCCGGAGATAAGCAGAATCCTTTTGTCCCCGTTAAGTTCTAAATTAAGAGGAACAATCTCCTTACCCTCTCTTGTAAGTGCTCTTTCTAATATGGGATGCCTTCCCCTGAAAATTCTAAGTTGTCTCTCTCTGGAAATTATTGGTTTGCCGGCGGACATGGCAAGGGCTACCTTAGCCTTGGCTCTTATAAAGTCAATCTGGGCAATAAAGTGAGCAGAAATAATTAATTCCGGAACGTATGGTCTCAGAAAATCAGAAAAATCAACCAATATTTTAAGAATCTCCCTCTGCTCGGCAAAATAGAGCTCTTTAACCTGGTTATTGAGCTCAACTATCTCCATGGGCTCAATAAAAACAGTCTTTCCCGAGGCGGATTCATCAACTACAAAGCCTGGAATTTTTCTTTTATTTGCTGCCGATACAGGTATTAGCATACGCCCTTCCCTAACAGATACAGATGCCTCTTCATCTGCCAGCCCATCAGCCTGAGCCCTCTTCAGAATTGAGGCTACCCTTTTTGAAATAAGCCCCTCCTTCTCTCTGATTGAGGATCTGACAGCCATCAGACCCGGGCTGGCACTATCTCTTATCTCTCCATATTTGTCAATAATTGAGTCAATTCTTCTGGAGACCTCAGGGAATACTACAACGGGAGCAGCCAGCCTTTTCAGGGCGGGATAGTTCTCCTCTTTAGTACTCTTAAAAAATCTGGTTATCGCCCCGGTGGCCTCAAGCGACTGTCTGAGTCTGAAAAGTGAAGCTGTATCCAGATAGTAGTGCTCTCTCTCAAGTTGTTTGAGAAAATCAGCTGTATCAACATACCCATCGTTTGGGAAGTTGCTCTCCAGCATCTGAATGACCCTCATCTCGTCCGCCTGGCTCAAAGACTCCTGAATCTCATTTAAATCTGTCAGGAATGAGAACTCAGCAGCCATGTTCTTAGCGGCATTTGTTGAGCATCCGCTCTCAACCATTACTCTTATTTTGTCAAAACCAATTTTTTGTTCAAGTCTTAAGAGATTCTTCATCGGTTATTTATAGGCATTTTCTATAGCCAGCCTCAATTCATTAATACTGCTCATAGTTTTTATCTCTCCATTGCTGACAAAGGAGATTTCGCCTCTCTGCTCAGATACCACAATAACCTTGGCATCACTCTGCTCAGTAAGCCCTATTGCTGCTCTGTGTCTCATTCCATAATGAGCCGGAATTCCAGGATTTTCTGTTATAGGAAGGGTGCATCTGGCCGCCAATATCTTCTCCCCGGAAATCAACATTGCACCATCATGCAAAGGAGTATTTTTAAAGAATATAGTCTCAATTAGCCTTCTGTTTACCATTGAGTCAATTCTGTCTCCGGTCTCTGACACAAACTCCAAAGCAGAGGTCTGAGCTAAAACTATTAGTGCACCTGTTTTAGTCTCGGCCATCCGTTTACATGCAAGTGTAATCTCGTCAAGTGTCTCCAGCGATATCTCCCTTTTCTGCTTGCCCATAAAGGCTCTGATCAATCTCATCTGCTGCCTTGAATCAATATACCTTGTTCCAATTCTAAGCAGAAATCTCCTTATCTCCTGCTGGAAAAGAATTACCAGCGCAATCCCTCCTACTCCAATAATCTGGCCCATGATTGCACTAAGCAGGTCCATGTGGAGAGCCTTTACCACTATCCAGATAACATAAAACACAAGTATTCCTGTGAATATATTCATTGCGGCCGTCCCTTTTATAAGCTTATAAGCCTGATAAATAAGGAGCCCGACAAGAAAGATATCCAGGATATCTATAAATCCGATTTTGATGAAATCCAGCATAATCCGGTTACAAACTTAAAAATATTATTCAACATATGCGAGTGTAGCTACGCTGACCCTACAACCATCAACCCCTAAAAGTGCTGCTCCGCAAGCTTCAAGCGTTGCACCTGTGGTCAGCACATCATCAACAAGCAAAATATGACGGCCTCTTATTTTAGAGCCATTTGCAAGAGAGAAAGAGGTGATGGCATTTCTCAACCTGCTTTCCGGGTCCATTGTTGTTTGAGATTGGCTAAAGAGATTTCTCTTCAATACTCCTTTTATTAGCTCAACACCCATCTCTGAGGCAACTGCCGTGCCAATCAGTGCTGCCTGATTGTATCCTCTCATCCTTGATTTCACCGGGCTCACAGGAACGGCAACTACAGCATCAACATCCTCGTAAAGGCCACTCTCCCTCAGCCTTTTTCCAAGCATTGAACCCAGAAAAAGAGCAAGAGTTCTTCTTCCGTTGTACTTTATCTCATGAATAAGACGTCCGTAATCACTGTCATCACCATAGTAGAATAGAGAAGCCACCCTTTGAAAGTAGATTTTACCCCAAAACAGCTCCTCGGCGGGATTATCTCTTAAGCTCCAAAAATAGGTGTATGGAAATGATGAGAGACAGTCAAGGCAAATCTCCCTCTCAACTCCTCTCAAAATCTCTCTGCACACCGGGCAAACCCTTGGCAATATCAAGTCCGCTAAATCTCTCACTCTGTTTTTATCAATTCTGCAGACGCAGCCCTTTTTAACTGTTCGTCATTTGTTGTCATCTTCTCAAATCTGCCTCTCTGGAAGTGATATCTGGCACAAATCTCCTCCTCAAGAAGAGCTTTAAGCTCCACCCTGTTTTTCAACAAAGCATCCCTTTTGCTAAGCTTAACTCTTGTCTCTAACTCCTTTAGATTATCTCCAAAACCATCCAGCAAGCCCTCTCTCTTAGCTGTCTCTACCAGCTTGTCAAATTCAGCCTCAGATGAAGTTCTGTGGTCAAAATCTCTATTCTCCGCATATTCAATAAAATTCTCATACTCCTGATCAGAGATGAAGAACTCTTTAACAGGTGGTATAGAGGAGTTGTTCCTAAAGTAGAGGACAGAATAATCTCTTATTATATCTCCGTATATTAGCGAGATAGCTATTCTGCTGTATATTTTTGGACCGACAAGCACATCGGGGACAATACCACCTCCGTCATATACAGTTCTTCCCAAACGAGTTTTAAAAGGTTTTATAAGAGAATCGGGTACAAAGCCAACACTTCCGTCCTCATTTCTGTTGCTGTAGTCAATGGCTTGAACGCACCGTCCGCTAGGTGTATAATATTTTGCAGTAGTAAGTTTAAGTTTTGTGTTGTATCCCACATCTCTTATTGACTGTATAAGGCCCTTTCCAAATGTCCTGGTTCCCACAACAGTAGCTCTGTCCAAGTCCTGAAGAGCTCCGGCTACAATCTCTGATGATGATGCAGAGCCTGAATTCACTAAAACAAGTAGTGGAATTTTCAGGTCAACAGGCTCCTCCTTTGTGTAATATACAGCATCTGTCTGCTTATACCGGCCTAATGCGGAAACCACCTTTGTCCCGCTGGGGACAAACAGAGAGACAATATTTACAGCCTCGTCAAGTAAACCTCCTCCATTACCTCTTAAATCCAATACAACCCTTTTGAGATTATTGCTCTTTTTAAGCTCTGTTAATGCACTCTTCACATCTTTCCAGCCATCAACAGTAAAACCTGTAATTCTTATATATCCAACTGTATCGCTAATCATTCCCCAATATGGGACATCTGTAACATGAACCCTCTCTCTTATTACCGTAATCTCCTCAATGGCTTCTCCCCTGAGTCTTTTTATTTTGAATTTGACCGGTGTTCCCGGCACACCTTTCATTCTGGCAGAACATTCATCCAGAGAGAGGAATTTAGTATGAGCCGTATCAACCATAATCAGGACATCGCCGGCAACCAGACCCGCTTTGTGAGCAGGAGAGCCTTCATAAATTTCAGATAGTTCAATCCCCTCTCCTCTTTTTGTTATTATCGCTCCAATTCCTCCATAAGAGCCGGTGGTCATCATCTCCAAATCCTCCTCATTCTCCTCCGGGATCCATACAGTATAGGGATCCAGTGATTCCAGCATAGCCTCAATACCTCTCTTAACCAACTTATCCGCCTCCAGACTATCAACATAAAATAGTGACAACTCTCTCAACACAGAAAACTGGATATCAAGACTTTTACCCGTTTTAAATTCCTTTGACTGACCGTAAGATACAGCTGTCATCCCTACTGCGGCCGCAAGAAGTACGGCACTAATTAATCTCTTCATATGGTATAACTGTTACTTAAACACAAATTTAAAGTTTTAGTATCTTTGGTGCAATATACTAATTTCAATTATGGAACTTCTTTTTGCAACTGCCAACAAGCACAAATTGTCAGAAGCTATTGAAATACTGGGACCCTGCTTTAACCTTACAACCCCATTAGCCTTCGGTTTCTCTGGTGAGATTCCAGAAACGGCCTTAACCCTGGAAGAGAACTCACTTATGAAAGCCTCCTTTTTATGGGATATGTTTCACCATCCATGCTTTGCGGATGACACTGGTCTTATAGTTGACGCTCTGGGCGGCAGACCCGGAGTACACTCAGCCCGCTATGCAGGACCAGAGGGAGACTCAGTAAAGAACACAAATCTTCTTCTTCAAGAGATGAGAGGCATTACTTCAAGGAGAGCCCGATTTGCAACCTGCGTAACTCTTATACTGTCAAAGGAGGAGATATTCCTTTTTGAGGGAAGAGTTGAGGGCAGAATTGCTAATGAACCTTCCGGTACAGGGGGGTTTGGTTATGATCCTGTTTTCATTCCTGATGGATATGACAAAACTCTTGCCGAACTCACTCCGCAGGAGAAAAATATTATTTCGCACAGAGGAGAGGCTATGAGAAAGCTCTCCGAGTTTCTTAATCAATATTGCTCAAAATGAGCTCCGTTACAAATATAGTTATACTCCATAAAACTAAGTTCGGAGATTCATCCTTTATTATCCACGGATACTCTTCTAACCACGGAAGATGCGGATTTATCCTTAAAAAAAGTGGCAGATCTACCTCTCTCTCTCAGCTCCACCCTCTCTCTGTTATAGAGGCTGAGATTTCCGAAAAATCTAAGGGAGAGCTGATTTTCATAAACAACTTCAGGGCATTGTATCCGTTACAGGGGATTCGTGAGAGCGTAAGTAAAAGTGCCGTAGCTATCTACATAAGCGAACTCCTCTACCGGAGTATAAGAGAGTATGGTCCGAGCCCGGGGTTTTTCAGCTTTCTGGTTAAATCAATACTGCTACTGGATGGATTAAGTGATGACTTTGCAAATTTCCACATTTGGTTTCTTGTTGAGCTCTCCAAAGAGGCTGGTTATGCACCTGAAAGGAACTACAATGAGGGGTCGCTATTTGATATGGCCTCGGCCTCTTTTACAGATACACCTCAACCAGGATCAAAATATTTTACCCGTGAGAGCTCAGCTCTTCTTGCCACGATACTGTCAGAGAAGCAGGAGAGCATACATAAAATAAAACTCTCCGGCTCCAAAAGGGGACAATTTGCCAGAGAGATGACAGAGTACCTATCCTACCATCTTGGTTTCACTATAAACATCCGATCTTTGGAAGTACTGCATACGGTCTTTGAATAATACTTAACTTTACCCGGAAAACTCATTAAGATGACCATAGTTTCAAAGATATACAGATTTTACTCCACCAGGCGCATTAAGATGCTTGACCTCAACCGTAAAGACCCTATTTCGTTTCAAAGGGGGCTTTTTGAAACCTTTATGAAAAAGGGGGGAGAGACTATTTTCGGCAAAGAGCATAATATCAGAGAAGGAATGACTTTAAAAGAGTTTCAGAAGTCTGTCCCGCTTAGAGATTACGACAAACTTGAGAGCTGGATTAAAAGAGCACGCAGCGGAGAGGAGAATCTCCTCTGGCCCGGAAGAACTGTGTGGTTTGCAAAATCAAGTGGAACCAGCAGCTCAAAAAGCAAGTTTATTCCCATTACCGACGAGTCTTTAAACTTATGCCACTATGATGGGATGCAAAATATGCTCTCCACATATATTCACAACAATCCTGACTCAAAACTTCTTGAGGGGATGGCACTAACACTTGGAGGGAGTGCCAAAATAGATGAGGCGGGAGATGGAAGAACCCAATACGGAGACCTCTCAGCAATACTATTGAAAAACTCACCGATACTTGCAGAGTTCAGAAGGACTCCGCCGGCAGAGATAGCACTTATAAGCGATTTTGAGAAAAAAGTTGACGAGATCTGCAGGGTTGCCTCTAAACAAAATGTGACAAGCATCTCCGGAGTCCCATCCTGGAACCTTATCCTGCTAAATGCCATACTCAAATATAACGGGAAAAAGGATCTGCGTGAGGTTTGGCCAAACCTGGAGTTATTTATGCACGGGGGTATTAGTTTTGATCCGTACAGGAAAGAGTATTTAAGAATCATACCTCATGGGGATATGAACTATATGGAGAATTATAATGCCTCTGAGGGGTATTTTGCTTTCCAGGATGATCCCTCCGATAGCTCTATGCTTTTGATGACAAATGGAGGTGTTTTCTATGAATTCATACCTATTGACAAGCTTGAAGAGGCGTTAGAGGGGCGGTTTAAAGAGTTTGAAACCGCTGAATCTGTTAGGAAAGGGATCAACTATGCAATGGTAATTACGACAAATGGTGGGTTATGGCGTTATCTAATTGGAGATTCGGTAGTGTTTACATCCCTGTTCCCTCATAAAATCTCCATTACAGGAAGAACACAGCTCTTTATAAATGCATTTGGAGAGGAGCTTATGATAAGTAATGCCGAAAGAGCCCTGTCCAAGACATGTAATATCTGCGATTGCTCTGTTGAAAACTATACTGTGGCTCCTTTATTCATGGAGGAGGGGGGTAAGGGATCTCATCAGTGGATTATTGAGTTTAAAATCCCTCCCGCTGATCTGGAACTATTTGTAAACACTCTTGACGAAGAGGTTTGCAAAGTTAACTCAGACTATGAGGCCAAAAGGGCAAATAGTGTTACAATGACCAGGTTATCTGTTGTCCCTCTTCCTGAGGGGACCTTTTACAGATGGATGAAAGAGAGCGGAAAGCTTGGAGGACAAAACAAAGTACCAAGGCTTAACAATGGAAGAAAATTTGCAGACAAACTATTGGAGTACATTAAATAATTGTACAAAGCAGGCAATGGTAAAAGAGAAAAGCAATTTACAAATACAAATTGAAAGGTTTATCTCATCTGAACCCCAGGGGGAAAATTCAAATGACTTTTGCGATCTTGCGCTAAAAGTCTTCAGGTATCAGGCAGCAAACTGTGAACCCTATTCCAGATACATCTCCCTTTTGGGAGTTGACATAAATAGCATATCAGATGTTGAAGAGATTCCCTTTCTGCCGGTAAAGTTGTTTAAATCAAGCGTTGTTTACTCATCTGTGTCTAAGCCGGAGAAGGTCTTTACGAGCAGCGCAACCACCGGAATGACTCCATCCAGTCACTATGTTTCAGATCTCTCAATATATAAACTAAGCTTCAAGAGAGGTTTTGAACTATTCTACGGCTCCCCTGAGAGATACAACATTTTAGCTCTGCTCCCTTCATATCTTGAAAGAGAGGGTTCATCGCTAATTTATATGGCAGACCAGCTGATAAGGTGGAGCAAGAGCCCTTTAAGCGGATTCTATCTTTACAACTATGCTGAGCTTAAAGAGACATTAATGAAATCTATGGTAAGCAAAAGAGAGACCCTACTTCTGGGAGTAAGTTTTGCTCTGGTTGATTTTGCAAGAGAGTACAACATCTCAATGCCTGAAGCCATAATAATGGAGACAGGGGGGATGAAGGGAAGAGGAGAGGAGTTGAGCCGGGAGGAGATTCATGCCATCATAAAAGGATCTTTTGGAGTAAAAAACGTCCATTCAGAGTATGGAATGGCAGAGTTGCTCTCACAAGCCTATTCTGACGGGAATGGCCTATTCAGGACGCCGCACTGGATGAAGTTTTTTCTTAGAAGTCTGTCAAACCCACTCAGAATAACTGATGATGAACGGGGAGGATTAAATATTATTGATCTTTCCAATATTAACTCTTGTTCGTTCATAGAGACAGAGGACATTGGAATAAAAGAGGCCGGAAATCTCTGGAGAATTCCCGGCCGCATTCAAAACTCTGAGATAAGGGGGTGCAACCTCCTGCTCTCATAAAAATTTTTAGAGTATCTGTATCCTGTTTATACTCTCCTGTAGCCTCTTTTCAATATTGTCGGCCCTCTCTTTCTCGCCTCTGTTTGCTAAAGTATCTGCAAGATACATCAGATATGAGAGGTTTCTCTCAATGTCTGTTTTTGACAAATAGTAGCCACCAAGCCTCTGTCCAAAGAAATTTATTGCTTTGAATCCCTCCTCTTCAAACAGAGATGCCAGCTCCAAAGCTTTATCCCTCTCACCGGCCAACAGGTAAATATCAATGGCATCCATTACAGCCTGCTCATTTAGCGAGGCAAGCAGGGAGCACGATATTGGGAACTGTTTATGAATTACAACCTCCTGCATCCTGTCCAGAACCTCTACTGCCTTCTCAAATTTACCCTCATTGTAAAGAGCCCTGGCTGTTTGTGAATATATATTTCTGACAGACATAACCGCATTAAAAGTCAGTAAGTTCTGATAGTCAATATTGATGGACGGGTCATTCATATTGCCCCATCTGTAAACATTCATAACCTTATCAAACATCTTATCCGCATCAACCCTGCCCGGAATGACCAGTGTTGATGGATTTTTAAAAGGAACGAACTTATAGGCAAAGCCTGTCCACTCCAGATAGTCTCTTATTCCTATCTCCAGATCGCCACCCATAGCAACGAAGTAAATAGGTCTGTCCCACTTGTAGTTTGCCAGGAGATCAAGTATCATCAACTCTGCTTTTGTCAGAAGATTCTTGTTTTCTGAGAGATTAAGCTCAATAGTGTCAAGAATTGCCGAGGAGTCAGCAGCATTCACTATTCCATTGGCAATTGCTGCTTTTTTATCTACAGGAATCGTAAGTTTTCTTGAGGCAAAGAAGCTGTACTGTCTTCCATCCTCTCCGGATACCTTTGCCTCGGCTTTTGATATCAAATCAATTACAAGTTTGAGCGGAACCTGTCTGTTAAGTCTGTCCACTATATGTACAACATCATTTGTTCCATAGAGATACTCATGCCTTGGAATAGAGAATGGCAGAGGATCTGATTCATACGTTCTGTATTGCATCTGGTCAATGTACCAGTCTGTCCCCAGCAGAGAGGTGTTTACAACTCTTACATCTGTGCGAACCCCCTCAACCTCTTGTATATACCACAACGGGAAGGTGTCATTATCTCCGTGAGTCACAAGAATAGCATTATTCTCCGTACTGTTCAGATAGTTATATGCAATGTCCCTTGCTGTATATCTGTTGCTTCTGTCGTGATCATCCCAGTTTTCTGCAGCCATCTGAACAGGAACTGCCAGGCAAAGTGCAGAGACTATAAAGGCGGATATCTTTTCTGGTACTCTTTTCTTTAACAAATCGTTCAGGGCCATAACAGCCAGCCCGATCCATATTGAGAAGGCGTAAAAAGATCCGGCGTAGGCATAGTCCCTCTCTCTTGCCTGATAAGGTGGCTGATTAAGATACACAACTATAGCCAATCCAGTCAGTAAAAAGAGTAGCATTGTCACCCACCAGTTCTGTTTATCTTTTGAAAGCTGATATAACAGACCAATAATACCAAGCAGCAGAGGCAGCATATAGTAGTGGTTCTTAGCCTTGCTGTTAACTATGTAGTCAGGACCTTCGCTCTGGTCACCAATTCTTGCTTTGTCCAGAAACTCTATCCCAGAGGCCCAGTTGCCTCTCAGGGGATCCCCCGGAACTGTGCCGTGCAGGTCATTCTGCCTTCCTGCAAAATTCCACATAAAGTATCTAATATACATGTAGTTTATCTGGAAATCAAAGAAATAGGCAAGGTTGTCCTTGAACAGCGGTAGCTTTTTTGTACTGCCCTGGATAGTTTTACCCCTTCCCTCAGTATAATTTTCATAAAATTTAATATGGTCAGCAGAGCTACTCCACATTCTTGGAAATAACATCTTGCTTCCAGGCTTGTAAACAGGCTCTACCGGGCCATCAACCTTTTTGTATTGCTCCCCAACCTTAGCATAATATTTTGAACTTTTAATGTCGTATGGAGAACTGTAGCTCTCCCCATAGACTAGTGGATTTTTTCCATATTGCTCTCTGGCAAGGTATCTGACGAGTGAAAATGGATTGTCGGGCTGGTTCTCATTAGTGGGAGTATTTGCGGAGGATCTTATTACAACCACTGCAAATGCAGAGTAGCCGATGACAATCATAGTGAAACTAAGGAGTATTGTGTTCCACAAAACCATACTTTTTCTGTATGTATAAATGACACCCCAGAACGAGGCTCCCAAAACGGCCGCCATAAAGAAAGCAGCTCCGGAGTTGAATGGCAAGCCAAATACATTGACGAAAAGAAGATCTGTCCAGGAGGCCATCTTTGGCAAATAGGGTATGATTCCGTAAAGAATAATTGCTAAAATAACCGCTGAGATAAGAAGGACATAGATGCTCTTTTTTGTTGTGACGTTGTATTTTTTGTAGTAGTAGATGAATACTATCGCCGGTATTGCAAGCAAGTTAAGAAGGTGCACCCCTATAGACAAGCCCATAAGCAGAGCAATCAGCACTATCCACCTGTTAGAATGAGGCTGTTCGGCCTCCTCCTCCCATTTTAGCATAGCCCAGAAAACTACGGCTGTAAACAGAGAGGACATAGCGTAAACCTCACCCTCTACTGCAGAAAACCAAAATGTATCAGAGAATGTATAAGCCAGAGAACCAACAAGTCCTGCTCCAAATATAGCAATGCTGGTTCCAAAACTTGCCGACTCTCCCTGTTTCTCAGCAACTCTTCTTCCCAGGTGGGTTATCGTCCAGAAAAGAAACATTATTGTAAATGCTGAGCACATAGCACTCATTGCATTCACCATCATTGCGGCCTTTTCAGGACCTGCCGGCATTGTAAACAGTCTGGCGATAAGCTGAAAGACCGGATTCCCGGGAGGGTGACCAACCTCTAATTTGTAGGAGGAGGCTATAAACTCGCCACAATCCCAAAAACTTGTTGTAGGTTCAATTGTTGCAAGATATGTTACTGAGGCTACAAGGAGTACAAATACTCCCAATAAGTTATTTGCCAGTTTGAATTTTTTCAGCTCCATGATGTTGATTTTCTGTTCTTGTTGACTTCAAGCCACAAAGATACTATTTTGAAAATTTCTGCCTAAATTTGCACAAAATAATTATCTGATGAGCCAAAATGACTGGAAAAGCAGGCTTGGCGTTGTCTTCTCAACCAACCCCGACTTCAGCTTTAATAAGGAAGAGGATAACAACGAACCACTTACCACTCCCCCTCCCGGGAAGCAAAAGCTCATTGTTTCAATTGACAGAAGAAACAGGGGCGGAAAACAGGTTACCCTTATTACCGGTTTTAAGGGCAGAGAGGAAGATCTTGAGACACTTGGTAAAATACTTAAAAACAAGTGCGGAAGCGGTGGATCTGTTAAGGATGGCGAAATCATAATTCAGGGAGACTTTAGGGAGAGAGTGGTCTCTATGCTTATATCCTTAGGTTATATCGCAAAAAGAGGGAACTAATGGGTGAAAATGTATCTCCTGCCGATTCTCTATGGGATTCAGGGACAAAGATGGTCACATCAATCTCAGCTACTGAGTTCGGTGGTTCCGGAGATAGCCCTGACATACTGCTCTCTTTTATAATACTGGTTTTTTTTGTTGGGCTTGTCGTTTTCTCCAGAGAGTTGCTTACTGTAATACCAAATGTTATTAAAAGCACATTCAATTTTAAAAATCATTACAAAATTGAAGAGAAGCTCTCTCTTTCAAATATGAGGAATGTAGTTTTTGTAATCTCTCTTATATACTTTCCCATGATAGTCACCATAATGGCCAGGGGATTTATTGAGGAGCAATTAAGTTTATATTTGCCACTATTTCTGCTCTTTTCATTTATTGCTCTTGTATCTGTAGGATTGGCCAAAAAGCTGATCCTGTTGCTTCTTGCATGGCTCAACAAGGACAAATTAACCTTTTCGTTTATTGAAAAGGTGGGGTTCAATCATGTAATTATCGCATCAATCATAACCTTTCCCGCTCTGCTGATGAAGCTTTTGAGTGATGATATCTCTGGGGAGCTGCTGGTTTACACGATGGCATTCAGTATTTTACCCGTATATATTTTGTATCTGGCGAGAGGGTATCAAATAATAATCGGCCAACACTACTCTCATTTTTTTTATATTTTGTATCTTTGCGGCGCTGAAATTTTACCCATCGTACTAATTGTACACTTTATACTCTCGCTCTGACAATATGAAGATAAAGAATATACTGATCTCACAACCCGAACCAACTAACGGCTCTCCCTATTCAGATCTTATTTCCAAACATAAGATTAACATAGACTTCATCCCCTTTTTCAGAGTTGAGGCACTATCTGCAAAAGAGTTCCGAATGCAGAAAGTCTCTATTCCGGAAGCTACTGCTGTCGTGTTCTCTGCCAGATCTGCCATAGACGCATTTTTTAAAATATGTGAAGAGCTAAGGATAACAATACCAGAAACGATGAAATATTTTTGCATATCAGAGGCTGTTGCACTCTATCTACAGAAATATATCGTATATAGAAAAAGGAAAATTTTCTTTGGTAATGGAACAAACTCGTCAATAATTGACCTGGTAGGATCTAAGCATAAAAACGAAAACTTCATGCTTGCTGCAGCCGATAACTGTAAAACCGATCTTCACAAACTCTTTGTTAAGGCAAAGATAAAGCATACCACAGCGGTGTTTGTAAAGACAGTAAACAGTGACCTTTCAAAAATCAATTTGGACAGTTACGACTTCCTGGTATTTTACAGCCCAAGCGATGTTAAATCACTTCAGGAAAACTTCCCTGATTTCACTCAGAAAGATTTGAAATTTGCCACCTTTGGAACCGGGACTCTGAAGGCGCTGAAGGCTGCGAAACTATCGGCAGAGGTTACAGCTCCTACTCCTGAGGCCCCCTCAATAGCTAAAGCTCTTCAGTTATACCTGGAGACAAAATAATCAACAAGCGTGCATATGCCGCATAATAATAGATATCCCAAATGGGAAAGATTATGCAATGTCAGGTCAATTGCCACATTGTTTGAAACAGGAGAGAGCTGTTTCAACTTTCCATTAAAGATATACTTCATTAAGAACTCTTTATCTCACAACAGAGTGCTTATTACTGTGCCAAAAAGGGGGCATAAAAGAGCTGTTGACAGAAATCTGTTAAAAAGAAGAATCAAAGAGAGCTGGAGAGTTATTGACAAAGAGGCAGTATCTGTACATGGTATGGATTTGGCACTTGTCTATATAGGAACAACGATTGCAGACTATCACAAAATTTTCAAATCACTTTCAGATGGATTGGAAAAAATTAAAGAGCGCAGCGCTTAGTATAGCCGCCCTTCCATTTATTGCTCTGATAAGGTGCTATCAATACTGCATATCTCCTCTGAAACCCCAAACCTGCAGATACTCACCTACATGCTCTTCATACTCACTTGAAGCTGTCAAGAAGTATGGTCCTGTAAAGGGTTTGTGGCTGGCTATTAAGAGGATATCAAGATGTCACCCTTGGGGTGGAAGCGGTTATGATCCTGTGCCCTGAACCTTTTCCATGCCAAACCTTTTTAGCACAACATCCAGATTTTTTTCATCCCTGGCAAGCATTCGTATCTCCTGTTCCGGAACATTAAAGATATCCATAAAGACTAATCCGTCCACACAGTAGTTAAAATCAGGATCAACATTGAAATTAATAATCCTGGCGTTGATTTTCAGATATTTCTTCACCAAAGTAGGAAGTCTGTAATCTCCATCACTCAACTTCATCATGAAGCGGTCAAACTTCTCTATAGAATCTGTTTTACCTCCGCTAAACAGTAAATCAGGATTACATCTGTGAAATGTTGGGAAAAAGGGATTTTTTGGTCTCATTAACCTCTCCAGCTCATCAACCGAATGGTTTCTTTTAAGATACTCTATCATCAGACTCCTGTAAAATTTTGGATACCAAGAGCTGATACTGACGGGGCCTATAAGATATCTTACATTTGGCCTGTTAAGTACAGAGTAGAGCAGGCCCTTTATCAGAAGCATCAACGGAAGAGCCTCTTTCTGATACTCAAGAGTTACAAATGATCTGCCAAGTTCAATAGACTGGCTGAGGTATTCATTAAATTTTGGATCGTAGTCAAAAAGCGATTTGGTATAGAACCCCTTTACCCCTTTGCTCTTAAGTATCTGGTCTCCGTACCCAAGTCTGTATGCACCTACTATCTTACCCTTTTGCTTGTCCCATAGTATCAGATGCTGATAATAGTCGTCATAAATATCAATATCCAATGGAGTTTTAGTCCCCTCTCCTACTGCCCTGAATGCCTCCTCTCTCTTTCTTCCCAACTCATGCATAGCAAGAGGTATAGATTTTGAGTCTGTTAAATAACAGCTGTAGTTGCCAGTTGTAAAGAGATGTCTGTCCTTTGGAAGTGAATTGATCTCCTTAATAAGTGCCCGTCTGTTTTTAGGAAGAGCAATGGGAGTTGAATATACCTCCTCAGGGTGAATTATTTTTGATTGAACATTCCCCTCAAGTGCATACGTGCGACTCCTCAGATATCCTCCAAGAAGCTTTATGTCTTTGTAATCAGAAATCTCACTTACCGTTATTGGCTTCCCAATCCTAACCTGAATTGTATGGTTCCTCTTGTTGAGCATCTCACCAGGGAGCCTCACCGTCCTTAACATTGGATGAACCTTGCCTAACCAGTGGAAAAATCTGGAATTTGTACCATGGACATAGACTGGTATTACAGGCACTTCAGAGTTTCTTATAAGCTTTATTATTGAAGTACCCCACTCCTTATCCTGGATTATTGAGCTTCCATAGGTTGTGGCTACCTCTCCGGCCGGAAAAAGACAAAGTGCTCCGCCCCCCTTTAGTGTCTCAGCCGCCATTCTTATTCCTGAGAAGCTTTGTGCCAATTCCGGCTTGTCAGAGAAGGGATTGACCGGAAAAAAGAACTCTTTTAAATTAGAAATCCTTGACAGAATGAAATTTGTAAGAAACTTAATATCAGGACGGGCTGCACTAAATATATCTATAAGTACAATACCGTCAACAGCCCCAAAAGGGTGGTTGGATACAACTATGAAGGGGCCCTCCTGAGGAATATACTCAAGCTCCTTTGGAGGAATCTCATACTTAATATTCAGTTCGTTTAGCAAAGCAGAAGAAAATTCCCTTCCTTTGTATTGGTTCACCTTGGCGTACAGCTTGTTCACCCTTGATATACCAAGTAATGGCATCGCTATAGTTGCGATGATATTTCCCGCGAATCCACGGACATTAACTGCCTTTTTAATATCAGTCTTAGTTACTAGCTTTGCATTCATATCCATTGCAAATATAGTTTATTTGTTACTTTTACAAGCATGAAGCACTCCAATAATAATAATGTCCTTAAAGAGAGCGTCAAGCTTCTTCCTCACCTTCCGGGAGTTTATCTCTTCCTCAATGGTGATGGAAACATTATTTATGTTGGAAAGGCAAAGAGTTTAAGAAGCAGAGTCTCACAGTATTTCCAGTCTTCAGACTCTCTTTCTCCAAAAACCAGAGTAATGGTTTCAAAGATTGAAAAGATAGAGCATACAGTAGTGGAGAGTGAATCTGAAGCCCTACTTCTGGAGAATACATTAATTAAAAGGTTCCAACCCAGATACAATGTTATGCTTAAAGACGGCAAAACATATCCCTGGATCTGCATTAAAAAAGAGCCTTATCCCAGAGTGTTTTTAACAAGAAGATTACTTAAAGATGGGTCTCATTTTTTTGGTCCATACAGTAATGTTTCTCATGCTTATTCTCTGATAGATATAATTGATAATCTCTTTAAAATTCGTAATTGCAAACTCTCCCTGACAGAAGACAATATTAAAGCTAAAAAATTCCGTCCATGCCTGAGGCATCACATTGGAAAATGTAAAGCTCCCTGCATTGGTCTGCAAAGCGAAGAGTCATACCTGGCGCAGATTGAGAAGATAATGTTAATTCTAAAGGGGGAGACAAAGTCTCTTACAGAGGAGTTTGAAAAGGAGATGAGAGCAGCCTCACTAGAGCTGAGATTTGAAGATGCACATGATGCGAAAGATCGGCTTGAAACACTGAACAGGCACTACAGCAAGTCGCTTGTTGTTAGCCAAAGCATTACAAACGTAGATGTTTTTTCTCTTGTATTTGAAAATAATATAGCGTTTGGAAACTGGATGAGAGTGATGAATGGTGCTGTAACGCAATCAATAAACACAGAGCTGAAAATTCCAATTGAAGAGAGTCGGGAGACCATACTTGGGAGGTTTATCGTCTCAGTCGGGGAGAGATTTGCACCACTATCTGCTGAGATTATAACAGAATATTTACCGGAAGGTGAGTTTTCTCCTTCAAAAGTTATTATCCCCAAGAGGGGCGAAAAGCTAAGTCTGTTGGAACTATCTGTTAAAAATGCCAGGATATATAAGATTGAGAAGATAAAACAGGAGCAGATACTTAGACCAGATGAGCATAAGGAACGGATATTGGAAAGCATTCGTAAAGACCTGGACATCAAAGAGAGTCCGGATTATATTGAGTGCTTTGACAACTCAAATATCCAGGGAAAATATGCAGTGTCTGCATGTGTAGTTTTCAGAAATGGGGTTCCAAGCAAACAGGACTACAGACACTTTAATATAAAAAGAGTAGTTGGAGCAGATGATTTTGCCACAATGAAGGAGGTTATCAATCGTAGATACTCAAGGTTACTGGATGAAGGGGCATCGCTTCCTCAGTTAATTGTTATTGACGGAGGCAGGGGGCAGGTAAATGCGGCATATGAGGCTCTTTGCGAACTTGGGATTGAAAAAAAAATAAGGGTAGTTGGGATAGCAAAAAGGCTTGAAGAGCTTATTACTCCGGGGGATCCTCATCCGCTTTTTCTTGACAAAAACAGCCCCACACTTAGGGTGCTGATGCATTTGAGAGATGAGGCTCACAGATTTGGCATATCCCATCACAGAAAAAGAAGGAGCAAAGGTCAAATAGAATCCGCACTTGAAGAGATAGATGGAATTGGAGAAAAGAGCATACGAAAACTTCTGTCTCACTTCAAAAGTTTATCTTCTGTAAGATCTGCTCCAAGTGAAGAGATCAGAAAAGTTGCCGGGAACAGGGTGGCAAATATTCTTAAAGCCTATTTTGAGTCTGAGTCTGGTCTTTGAATGCTGTAAGCCTTGCCCAGTTTATCCATCCGTTTATTGAATTAGCCAGATAGAAAAACCACATTATAACCATCAATAGTGAGTGCTCTTCACCGTTGGCAAAGGCAACACTCCACATTATGATGCTAATAATATTCACGGCAACCCAAAGCATCCATTGCTCCATAAAAGCCCTGACCATAAGAAGCATTGCAATAACAGACAATACTGTTGTTGCAGAGTCTTTAAGAGGCTGAGGATCTCCAAAGTAGTCAAGTATTATGGCAACAACCAAAACTAAAGCAGCAGATATTGAAAACAACAAAACTCTCTGTTTTATTGTAAATCTCCTACTGACAATTGTAACGGACTCCTTGTTCTCTCGTTTTTTTAACCACAGGAACCACCCGACGAACTGCATTGGAAGATAGTATAGTGCATTAAGCGCAGCGTCTCCATAAAGCTCAGCTTTATAAGATATTAAAGCATATAAAGCAACATTTACCAGTCCGAATAAATAGTTGAGAATATTCCTCTTTGCCACTAGAACGACGCAAATAACACCGGATATGCCAGCAATTGAACCCAGCAAGTCAAGCGTATCCGTCAGAGCCATATGTAAAATATTGGAGATGATGACGCCCAGAATCAGAAACCAGTCAAACGGCTTTAGTGTGTTTACCCTTTTAAATTTTATCATATAAGCGGGGTTGTGAAAATAAACTGAAATATATTTCGTGACTCTCCTGTACGGATAAATCTCACACCTGCTGTAAGCGGTAGGGGAATATTGAAAATGTTAAAATCAAACAGCAGATCTGAGCCACCGGAGTAGAGATGCCTGGAGTCATTCATGCCTCTGCTGTAAGCCCAGTCAAAGAATGGTATAACCCTTGCCCTTTTCAGATAAATCAGCCAGGATACTGTAAGATCTCCCAAATTTATAGGGATTGCATAGTCTGTAAAGAGAGATGTATAGTTTATACTGTAATGGGCTGCATAACCTCTTGGGGAGGATGCAAGGTTTCTCATGAGGTATCTCTTCCCTTCATACATCTGCCTCTGGTATGCAAAAGAGAGCCTTATTCCGTGATTTTTCATCAAGCCCGGAAGGTAGCCGTATGCGTTGAAGTAAAGAGTTGAACCAAAATTCTCTCCGGCAAAAGGCATCATGTTGAATTGCAGATTTGCTCCAAAGCCCCATTTTGGGAACAGGTTTCTCAGTGCCATCCTCTGGACCTGATAATATTGGAGTCCCACGGTGATATGCTGATAATCCTGGTACCTTCCCTCTCTGAAGGAGTAGTATGAGTCATTTGAGTACCGCCAATTCAGTTTAGGTATCAAACCTCTTGACCAACCACCGGAAGAGAGGTTTAAAGGGAAATAAGTAAGTAGTGAAGCACTCAGGTATGACGAACCCTTAACAGTATCAGCCACCATCTCAGGATTAAACAGGTCACCGGCCACAAGGGTAATCCTCTGTTTATCCCTGTCATTAAGATCTGCTCTGAATTCAAATACCGGATAAAAGCCCCTGTATGCAAATCGCATATGCCCGGAGTGGAAGCCGCCATGATATGAATAACCCAGCATACCCTCTGCTGTTCCAAGGGAGTTCTGGGTATATATTGAAGCACCGGGAGAGACAACATTATAGAAATTTTCGTACGAGATATTATTTAAAATATCTGTGTTTACATACAGAGGTGTCCAGGAGTGTATTCTAAAGAGATGTAATCCCCTCCTGTATGGTTGCGAATTAAACATTTTAGATTCGGAGAGCGAGACGGTATCAATGTTAAATCCGGACTGGAGAGAGAGCTCCTCCGCCAGAGTGTGTCTGAATGGCTTACTGAAGTTTGCGGGTTCCCACCTAAGAGAGTCAAGCGGAGCCTCTGCAATTTTAAACCCGTTTTTTGTATAGTCCGAATAAATTATGGTCCCTCTCGCTCTGCAAAACTGTGGCGACTTTGCCGCAAGAGATGCAGATGTAAGTCTTCTTGAAAATCTGGCCTTTGGATCATATTGATAGATGTTGTCTGTCCCGTCCAGATCGCTTGAAAAGATAAGATTACCATCCATACTTGTCAGGCTCTCCATTGTCTGGTGCTGGTTGTCAATCTCAACTCTCCACACTCCGGTATCGGAATCAAAAGAGTAGAGTCCCATACCCCTTTCGGTGATAACTGTAGCAAATACGACTCCGTCAACAAATGCAGACTCTTTAATTTGTCCATTTTCCGGTGCTTTTGATTTTTTTGCAATTAAAAATCCATCCATATCAAGTAAAACAAGAGAGCTTCCTCCGGATGGATGATACTCGGCAACTGCCATTATTGCGCCATCCTCAGAGAGTGACGGGTTCATATAAATTGCCCTCTTTGTTAATTTCCTCGTATTACCTCTGTTAATATCATACTCAAAAATCTCTGCAAAACTCTCATGCTCCCATCTTAGTGAAGGGATCTTTTCGCTCCAGTATATTTTTCCATTTGACAGAACTGGCTCTCCATTTAACGAACCCATAAACAGAAGAGTCTCCTCATCACCATTTTCATTAATTCGAACCAGTCTGGCAGCCTCATCCAAATCCGTCTTTACCGCGTATATTACTCCTTTTGAATCTACCATTGGAGCAGAGAAAGAAACATAATCGGTGCTATTGGGGGTAATATGGTGTTTGTATGTAAATGGTGCCCTAAGAGAGTCCTCTCTGCGCCATTGATTTGTCATGAAGCTCTTTGTGGCCTCAAGATTTTCTGAGACCGATAGTCCTGATGCCCTCCTGTATGCCCTGGTACTGCCTGAGGGATTGTAAAATTCATCAACCAGCGTGGTCATTACATCTCCCATAAGTTGTCTGTTGCCTGACCTGAAGGCCATACCTGAAAGCAGAAGATAGCCAAGGCTATACTCATTAGGTGTATAATTTTTATAGGAGCCAAAGGCCCATTTCTGGATGTTGCGAAAATCTCCGTCAAGGAATGCTGCTTTAAAATAGAGCAGGTGAGACGTGCTCCTTCCCCTTCCGGAACTTGAGTTCGCAGTTTCTGACAGCACAGCATCACCCTCCAGAGCCCATTTATTTATATAGAGACCGGCTCCAATCCCGACAGCCTGCTCTCCAATCAACCAGGAGAGTGGTTTGAATATGCCCCTTTCAAACATTGTCATTTGAGCAACGTGCCTCCCTTCGTGCAATACAAGCTGCTTCTCCCAGTTCATAGAGTAGCTCCCAAAAGAGGGTGGCAAAGTATAGAGCTCCATCCTTCTTGGTGCCCAGCTTACCAATCCGTTGCTGTAAACATTGTAAGGATGTAGAACAACCGGAAGTTTTCTGGGTTTTGCCCTTAAAGGGCTATTCACTGCATCTGCGCTCCTCTCAAGAAGTATAGCATACCTTCTGGCTAAAGAGTCAGCCTCAGCAGGATAGATTATATAGTATCTCTCTGTTTTAATTTCACTCCACTTAAGACGTGCCGGATCGCTTCCGGTAGAGTAAAATTGAGCTAAAGAAATTTGAGAATTCAGTAAAAATAAAATCGCAGCGAGAATACCCTTTACTGTGTTGCCCATTTGAAAAATTTTTCTGCCCCAAAGTTAGGAAAATTGCGACAGATTTATGAATCACAAATTTTTATGAATTATATTTGCTGTTGAATAACACCCCAAACAAAATGGAAATAGTATATCAGATATTAAAACTATTAGGTTCCCTGGGTCTGTTCCTTTATGGAATGACTTTAATGAGTGGCGCACTCCAAAAAGTTGCCGGAGAGAAGATGAGGAGCATACTTGCTGCAATGACATCAAACTCTCTTAAAAGGGTTCTGACAGGTCTGTTCATCACCGCAATTATTCAGTCATCCAGCGCAACAACCGTTATGGTTGTCAGCTTTGTCAATGCAGGCCTTCTATCCCTTGTACAATCCGTGGGAGTGATAATGGGGGCGAATATTGGCACTACAGTAACAGCGTGGATAATCTCTCTGCTGGGATTCAAGTTTGACATATCCGTACTCTCCATACCTTTAATAGGAGTCGGCTTCACCCTTATGATGTTTAAATCCAAGAAGAAAAAATCTGTAGGGGAGCTTATAATTGGATTCTCTCTCCTGTTCCTTGGGCTTACATTCCTTAAAAACTCCGTTCCAGACCTGAGGGCTAATCCTGAGATATTTGAATTCCTTCAGGGGTGGACAAAATATGGATTTGGATCTGTACTTATTTTTGTAATGATTGGTACTCTCCTCACAATCATTATGCAGTCCTCAAGCGCAACAATGGCACTTACGCTTGTTATGAGCAGTTACGGATGGATACCGTTTGAGATGGCTGCGGCCATGGTGCTTGGTGAAAATATCGGGACAACAATAACTGCAAATATTGCAGCGGCAGTGGCAAACGTATCGGCAAGGAGGGCGGCTCTTGCGCACCTTGTCTTTAATATATTTGGAGTAATATGGGTACTTACACTTTTCAAACCAGTACTGGGCGTTGTTTCTAAAATAACAATAGCAGCTTCAGGTCTGGATCCGTTTGTTTCATCTGAAGCAACTCTTTATGGGGTATCATTCCTGCATACCCTTTTCAATATTACAAACACACTGCTTCTTGTTGGATTTACAAAACAGATTGTGAAGCTTGTCAGCTATGTAATTAAATCAAAAGACACAGAGGAGGTATTCAGACTTAAGTATATCCAGGGAGGAGTTCTTAGCACTGCTGAGCTCTCTTTGTCACAGGCAAAAGCTGAGATAACAGACTTTGCAAAGCTCGCAAAACAGGAGTTCGCATATGCAAGAGAGGCATTGAGACTTTGTAATTCAGATAAATTTGATGAGCTCTACAATAAGATAGAGCACTATGAACAGATAACAGATAAGGTTGAGCTGGAGATTGCAAACTATCTTAACAATGTATCAGAGGGTGAACTTAGCGAGGAGAGCGGACGAAGACTACAGGCTATGTATAAAATAATCAGCGAAATTGAGAGCCTGGGTGACTCAGGCTACAATATAGCCAGAATATTAAACAGGCTTAGGGTTCATAAAAAGAATTTTTCAGACGACGTTTGCGACAAACTTGATCATATGTTTGCTCTACTAGAAAGGGCTTTTGACCATATGATTGATAATCTTGACAAAGGATACACGAAGTTAGACGGAATCTCTAATGCGATTGACTCAGAAGAGCAGATAAACGAATACAGAAATATCCTTAAAGAGGAGCACCTTTTTAATCTGGAAAATAATAAATACGGGTACCAGACCGGGGTGTACTATATGGATATTGTTGCAGAGTGTGAAAAGGCCGGCGACTATATGATCAATGTGTCAGAGGCAATAATTGAAATTCAGTAAATGAAGAGTTACAGAGCATACCGGTGTTTTACACTGCTTATAATCTCCATTTTTGCCACAGGAGCAGTCTCTGCACAAAACCGAGACTCGCTGGCATTTTGCTCCGGCAACTGGAGTCAAAACAGTATTGCTGAAGGCATCATCCATAAAAGCATACACATCCTTAACAAAGAGATATTTAACTCAAATCAATATATTTCCGTTGTTGAAATTTCTCCTGAATCTTGCGCAAAAGTGGAGATTTTTGCAAGCCCTGTTCTTAAGCACACCAGCCAGATGGCTGCGGAAAAAGGAGCCAAAATTGCACTCAACGGTTCTTTTTTTAAATTCAATAACAGCTACAACACAGAGGACTATAATTCTGTGGATTATATAAGAAAGGATAACAGACAGCTTGCACCCAATACATGGCCAGCACGAGGCAGGTCAATGCATCAGCTGGGTGCTTTGGCAATATTCAGAGGAGAGGTGTTTATACTGAAGGCCGATTCTATTCGCGAGTGGGAGAGATATATTCAGGCAGAAGAGGTGATTACATCCGGCCCCGTCTTAAGAGTGGATGGAAAAGATGTCTCTCTATCCTCCGACTCTTTCTACACCACGAGACACCCCAGGACTGCTGTTGGAAAAAGATCCGACGGTACTCTTATTCTTATTACTGCTGATGGCAGGGCAGCAGAGGCGGCAGGTGTATCTCTCGCTGAGCTACAGTTGATTATGAAGTGGTTAGGTGCAGATTATGCAATAAATCTAGACGGAGGAGGCTCAACAACACTTTACATTGAGGGTGCTTCAGACAACGGGATTGTCAACCACCCAACCGACAACAGAGAATTTGACAATAAAGGTGAACGGAAAGTGGCAAATGCTATACTTGTTTACACAAAATAGATGAGCGGCAAAAGAGAAAAAGTGCTCTTTTTATATACCCGGGACTCCACATTTATACGTGGAGATGAGGAGATTTTGTCCCGCCATTTCAATCTTTCAACATTGGTTACGGACAACAGTAATCCTTTGAGGCAGTTTTTTGCACTTATTAAGCAGTTTTTCTTTCTTTTATTCAGAATTGGAAGATTTGACATTCTTTATGTTTGGTTTGCAGATTACCACTCTTTCCTCCCCTCCCTTTTCGCAAAAGTTACCGGCAAAAGGTGCTATATTGTAATTGGAGGTTACGATGTATGCCGTGTTGAAAAATTCAGTTACGGAAGTTATGTAAACTCCGTCAGAGGTTGGATGGCGCGTGAATCAATGCGGTTGGCCACTGCTACACTCTGTGTATCAAATCACGTAAAAAAAATAGCCATGAAATTGGCTCCCGAAACGCCTGCACACCTTGTTTACAACGGAATAAACTTCCCTGACTCTTCAAAAACCAGACTCCCCGCTGAAGGTGGACGCGCCGGGGTCCTTTGCGTTGCAATCTCCAGAACAAGACAGAGTTTTTACATTAAAGGGATTGACAGGTTTATCGCGCTTGCTCAAGCGATGCCGACATACAAATTCACACTGATAGGTACAGATACGACAAAGGCAGGTATTTCAAAGGAGAGCATACCCTCAAATCTAGAGATAATAACAGAGATTGAGCATAAAGATCTCACCGCCTATTACCACAAATCAAAGGTGTATTGCCAGTTGTCAAGACGAGAGAGCTTCTCACTGGCACTCGCTGAAGCGATGTTTCACGGCTGCATGCCTCTAACAACAATGGCAGGTGGGATGCCCGAGGTATCAGGCGGACTTGGAGAGATTATTTACGCCTCAGACAGCGATTCATTCAGCAGAGATGATTCCGAGAGCTCACTTCAAGAGGCAATGAACGGAGTTGCAAGATTGTCAGCAGAGAGCGAGGACTATGCTCCGGCAATGAGAGAGAGAGTCATTGCACTATTCACCCTTGACAGGAGGGAGAGAAGCCTTGTCTCAATATTATCATCTGACAATCGCCCTTAGAGTGGCTCTTATAAACCGAAGAAATTTTGTATCACCCCAGACGCTTGCATAAGCCAGTATCCTGTAGTGAAGCTTTCTCTCAGGGTTCCTCTGCTTGATCTGGTCATTAACCTCAGGAAAAAGCTCCAATATATCTTTAAGCTGAGAGTTATCTATATCCCTATGCAGCAGCATTCTCCTGCGAATTCTAACCTTGTACGCCAGCAGTTCAAAACTGCACAACTCCTTAACCCAAATTGGAAGCCTGCTCTCCAGAAAAGTGAGAGTTGACGCAATCAGTCTCAAATGGGTGGCAGTAGCAGAGACCGATGAGGTATTATAAACTACATAGTGAACAAGCCGACTCTCAATTAGAGCAATCTTTGAAGCAGATGCAACAAGCAAGGGCGAGACAGAGAGATCATCCCTAAGGTCTGCATTAAAGGAGATCCCCCCAATATCATATAGCTCTCTGGCAGCTAATTTATTCCACAGTGCCGAGGGCACCCTGTTGGCAAGCATCTCCTTTATATAGTCACCCCTCTCGGTATCGGTGGACAAAACTCTAAGAGCCTCAGATCCTGGTACGGGAATAGTATCGGGAGTGGTTTCAGAAATACCCTTTTCAATAATATAACCGCAAACAGACAAGTCTGAACCCGTCTCTTCAATTGCACTGTATAGCTTTGAGAGCAGTTCAGGCTCAAAGTAATCGTCAGAGTCCAGGTGAATTATAAAGCTCCCTTCTGCAACGTTCATCCCGTATGCTCTTGATGCTGCAACTCCTGAATTTCTTTCATTTCGGATAATTTTATATCTATCCTTAAGCGTGCTGTTACTCAACAGTTCAATTGCAATATCTATGCTGTCATCCCCTCCGCAATCATCCACCAGTATTAGCTCAAGCTCCTTATATGTTTGAGCTGCAATGGAAGATATGCATCTCCCGATTAATGAAGAGACCCTGAAAACGGGTACTATCACAGATATCAAAGGTTGAATTTCAGGCATTCTGCAAATGTAAAAAAAGAGGATGACAAAAATTGTCATCCTCCAACTCAAGTTGACCCACCAGGATTCGAACCTAGACAGACAGAACCAAAATCTGTAGTGCTACCATTACACCATGGGTCAATACGATCCTCAATTGAGGGTGCAAATATATAGCTTTTTCATAAAAAACAAAAATTTTCAAAGAATCTTGAACTCCAGGAGGGTTTCTCCAAGCAGCAGATAGAGGGCCACCCAGAAGGCGTATCTTACCCCTTTGCCAATTAACATATATATTGCGGACTTAGTAAAACTGACTCTGTAGAAGCCTAAACCCACCGCCAAAATATCTCCGGCAAAGGGCACCCAGCTAAAAAAGGCAATCAGAGATCCATATTTATCAATCCAGTGCTTCTGTTTAAGTAGCCTCTTCTCTGTCACTCCAAACCATCTCTCAATCCAGTCCCATTTTCCAAGATGGCCCACCCAATAGGATGTCAGACCACCAAGCCAATTCCCGGATGTCGCCCAAATCAGTGCCCATAGAGGATTCATTCCAGCTAGCAGTACACCGGCCATAAGAATATCAGAGCTAAAAGGCACAATGGTTGCTGCCAGAAACGAGCCAATAAACAGCCCCAGAAATCCATATCCCTCAAGAAATTCAATCATCGTTTTGATTTAAAAAAATCCTTAACAAGAGATGAGCACCTCTCCTCAAGAATACCACCGGAAACATCTGTCCTTGGGTGGAGTAACGAAGGTGAGAAGAGCGAATAACCCTTTTTTGGGTCAGATGCTCCGTAAACAACTCTGCCAATCTGAGCCCATGCTAAAGCTGAGGCACACATTGGGCATGGCTCAAGTGTAACATAAATAGTGCAACTCTCCAGATACTTGCCTCCAAAAGCAGATGTGGCCATTGTAATTGCCTGCATCTCTGCATGGGCTGTAGGATCATTAAGCCTCTCCGTCAAGTTGTGAGATCTGCAAATAATCCTCCCTTCACATACGACAACTGCACCGACAGGCACCTCATCAAGCTCCATCGCCCTCTCTGCCTCTCTGAGTGCTGCCTCCATAAATTTAATGTCCTCTGAATTGTCGTCAACCTTTTTCATGACTATTTTGCTTATGCTTCACATTTCCGGCCACAAATATACGGACAATTTGTCAGCAAAGTTGATTGGCACTTCTTTTGCGTCAAATGAAAAGTGCAAAAAATAACAATCAATTAAACAAATAATAACAAAAAATCTCTTATTATGAACATCAAACCATTAGCAGACAGAGTTTTGGTTGAGCCTAAAGAGGCAGAAACAAAGACAGCAAGCGGCATTTACATTCCCGACACAGCAAAGGAGAAGCCACAAGCAGGAAAGGTTGTTGCGGTAGGCAGCGGCAAAAAAGATGAGCCAATGGAGCTCAAGGTTGGCGATAATGTGCTATATGGAAAGTACGCAGGTACTGAAATTAATGTAGATGGTAAGGATTACCTGATGATGCGCCAGTCAGACATTCTGGCCGTTCTAAACTAATTGTTTAACCAAATTAATAAATAAAAGAAATTATGGCTAAAGAGATAAAATTCAACATTGAGGCGCGCAACCTTATGAAAGAGGGCGTTGATGCCTTGGCTAATGCAGTAAAGGTTACACTTGGACCTAAGGGAAGAAATGTAGTAATTGACAAGAAATATGGCTCTCCTCAGATTACTAAGGATGGCGTTACAGTTGCCAAAGAGGTTGAACTGGAGGACAGGTTTGCAAATATGGGTGCCCAAATGGTTAAAGAGGTGGCATCCAAAACCGCAGATCAGGCCGGAGACGGAACAACTACAGCAACCGTTCTTGCACAGTCAATTATTACTGTCGGCCTTAAAAACGTAACCGCCGGAGCAAATCCGATGGACCTAAAGAGAGGTATTGACAAGGCTGTTGATGCTGTTGTTGCATCGCTTAAGAGCCAAAGCCAGTCTGTTGGGGATGATATAACAAAGATTGAGCAGGTTGCTACAATTTCAGCAAACAATGATATCACAATTGGAAAGCTGATTGCTGACGCAATGAGTAAAGTAAAGAAAGAGGGTGTGATTACAGTTGAAGAGGCCAAAGGTACAGATACTGAGGTTAAAGTAGTAGAGGGAATGCAGTTTGATCGCGGATATATCTCTCCTTATTTTATGACAAATCCGGAAAAGATGGAGGCTGTTCTTGACAACCCATACATCCTGATTACTGATAAAAAGATCTCAACAATGAAGGATCTTCTTCCTGTTCTTGAGCCTGTTGCCCAAAGTGGAAGATCGCTTGTAATTATTGCAGAAGATGTTGACGGAGAAGCTCTTGCAACCCTGGTTGTAAACCGTTTGCGCGGAACCCTAAAGATTGCAGCTGTTAAAGCTCCTGGTTTTGGCGACAGAAGAAAAGAGATGCTTGAGGATATAGCAATCCTTACAGGCGGAACCGTAATATCGGAAGAGAAGGGTATCAGACTTGATGCTGCTACTCTTGAGATGCTTGGTGTTGCTGAGAAGATCTCAATTGATAAAGAGAACACTACAATAGTTAATGGCGCGGGCGATAAAACGGCTATTGACAAGAGAGTGGCTCAAATTCGCAAGCAAATGGAGACAACAACCAGCGATTATGACAGAGAGAAGCTTCAGGAGCGTCTTGCTAAACTTGCCGGCGGAGTAGCTGTTCTATATGTGGGAGCTGCATCTGAAATGGAGATGAAGGAGAAGAAAGACCGTGTTGATGATGCACTCAGCGCAACCCGCGCAGCAGTTGAAGAGGGCATTGTACCTGGAGGTGGAGTGGCATACATAAGAGCTATTGATGCCATAAAGAACCTAAAAGGCGAGAACGAGGATGAGAATACAGGTATTGCTATTATTTCACGTGCAATTGAGGAGCCTCTCAGAATGATTGTAGAGAATGCAGGTATTGAGGGTAGCATAGTAATACAGAAGGTTAAAGAGGGCAAGGCAGATTATGGTTACAACGCCCGTACTGACAAATTTGAAAACCTTTTAGCAGCAGGTGTTATTGACCCTACTAAAGTAACCCGTATAGCTCTGGAAAATGCAGCTTCAGTTGCCGGCATGTTCCTTACAACCGAGTGCGTACTGGCAGAGAAGAAGGAGGAGAATCCGGCGCCTATGGCAGCTCCGGGAATGGGCGGAATGGGTGGAATGATGTAAAAACATCTGCTCTCTGTGAGTTCTAGTAAATAATTCCTTTTAAACAGGGCCGGTCAGTATGATAAGCCCTGTTTTTATTTGAACTTAAAGTGTAGCAGAATGTTTAGTAAAATAAAAATCATATGCTAAAAAAAGGTGACAAAGCCCCTGATTTCAAAGGAACAGATCAGGATGGCAATGAGATTTCTCTAAAAGATTACACAGGCAAAAAACTAGTACTATACTTCTATCCGAAAGATAACACGCCGGGCTGTACTGCTGAGGCGTGCGACCTGAGAGACAACTTTAACAGATTTGAATCTATGGGATATAAGATAGTGGGTGTCAGCAAAGACAGTGAAAAATCTCACAAAGGCTTTATTGAGAAGTTCAACTTGCCCTTTCCACTAATCTCTGACAGAGATGCAGAGATATTAAAGGCTTACGAAGCGTGGGGCAGAAAAAAATTCATGGGCAGAGAGTATGACGGTATTATTCGCAAAACATTTGTAATAGATGAAGAGGGAATAATTGCAGATATAATAGAAAAAGTGGACACTAAGGCCCACTCTAAGCAGATAATTGGATAGGATACAGAGGCTACTAACCTACTATCCAGGCCAGGATATGATTGTCAAATATCTCGTAATTAACTTCAAACTCCTCAATATAACCATCCTTGTGGATAAACTCCACATCAACACTCCCCTCATCTCTGGGGGTGAATCTTTTTAAGCATATCTGGCGGGCAAAATCAACGTCAGTAAGTGACATCCTTTTGTAAACAGCCTCTTTGACGCTCCAGTGGATTGCAAGGTGCAAATTTCTGTTCCTTTCGCTCAGATTTGCGATCTCATCTTCCGATAGAGCCTTCTTTTCTACCGATGCAAAATTCCTCTCCAGCGACTCAATGTCCACCCCGACACTATCCTCTGGATGTGTCAATACACAAACATACCTCCCTGTATGAGATATGCTTATCTCAATAAGGCTGTTTTGTAAAAATGGGCGGCCATTGTCGTGGTGGCCCAGATAGACCTTTCCGTCAAACAGCTCATTGAGAAGCGCCCTTACTGCCAGACGCTCCTTTCTTCTGGCGCTGCTTTTTGTCATTTGCAGCTCCTCCATTTCATCGTGTGGTATTGAGCTTAAACCCAATAGCTCCTCCTCTGTCTCAGTTATCTCCCATACTGAGATTACCGCTCCTCCATCTACCTCTTTGCTGAAAAATAGTCCCATCTCTTATTTTGTGTTTTCAATAAAGTCTGTTTCATCTGAAATTTCTCCAACAATCTCCTCAAGAATATCTTCAAGAGTAACTATTCCCTCCATTCCACCGTACTCATCTGCAACTACAGCCAAGTGTATCTTCTTCTGCCTGAACTCCTCCAGCAGGTCGTTTATCCTCTTTGCTCCGGGAACAAAATATGCTTTTCTTATGTGCCTTGTCCAGTCAAACTCCTCATCGCTTCCAATAAACCCTACCATATCCTTGATATACAGAAACCCTAATACATTGTCTATTGTTCCATCATAGACCGGTAATCTTGAAAAACCACAATCAGCAACCTTTGCTTTCACCTCTCCCCAGCTCATTCCTGATTCAAGAGCCTCTACAGAGACCCTTGGAGTCATTATATCCCTGACGGTAGTTTCTGACAGTCTAACAATATTAAGGAGCATCCCCCTCTCCTCCTCAAACTCCTCTACAGATTTTACATCCCTCTCCTCTCTCCGCTCCTCAACGCTCTTGGCAAAAGAGGAGAGAATTATATTTACCGGCCCGGTAACCCACCTTGCCCCCTTTATCATAAACCAGGCAACAGCAGATAGCCTCTCACCATATCTTGAAGATAATATATCCGGAATTGTATGGCCGAATAGTACTATAAGAAGTATAGTAATAGTAAGGGAGAGCGGAAGCCCTGTCCGTGAAAACAACATTAGCGAAAGCACTGAGGTTGCCACAACAAATAAAGCAGACAACTGGAAAATCGTTCCAAAGAAAAAATCAGGCTTGCTTAAAGAGGCTGCAACAGATTTTGAGGCAGACCCCTCTTTTTTAGAAAGGCTGTCAGACTCTTTTTGAGAAATGGTGAGGAGATAGATTTCGCTCGCCTTAAGAATTGAGTATGAAATAAGGATGAGGCCTAGCGCCATCCCCACCGGGAGATAATCATCAGTTAAGCTACTGGGAGGTTCCAACTTCTTATAAACTATGGTTATGGTTGCAAATATAGTTAAATTTTAACAGCTGCATATTTTTCCTGAAGAAAGGCCGGATAGTAAGACTCTTTTGCCTTGCGTAATCCATCATCTCCGGCATCGTCTTCTCTATTGATGTACTTTAAAGTGGATGCATTTCTTGAGGCAAATTCTCTGTTAATTGCCTGATATGCTCCTCTAATGCTTGCATCAGCCTTCTCAATGTGGACAATGAGAGTATCTGAATTAATCTGCTCACCCGCTGAGTATGCAATTATCTCTCCGTCCAATCTTATGATCCCTCCATTGAGTTTAAGTTCAAAGAAGTTTGACAATGCTCTGTTAACGGCGCATATCTCCCACATTTTTGACACATTATCCTTGCAGCTGTTGGCTATGCACCATTTAACAGTAAACTCTCTTACCTCGTGAAGGTTGTCGGGTGTTATCTCTTCGTAAGTCCAGCCGGGGTTTTCCAGAAATCTGTTAAGATGGTTTCTTTTTGACTGCAACTTTTTCCCAGATAGTGAGATCATCTTTTCACTTTCATAAATATAGTCAAAACTGCCTCGGGTAGCCTTATACTCAAATGCTCCCGGGAACGCATTCTCAAGTCTCTCTTTTGCCTCCGGCGACAGACCTATCAATTTAAAAGGGACTCCCCTCTCATTTGCATCAGCCTCAAGAAGCGATATAACCTCTTTCAGGTCTCCCTCTCCCGGGGGAAAAAGGTATCTCGTCTCATCTCCAAAACCTGACATAAAGAGCAGGAAATCTTTGTGCCTGGAGATTTTTGATTTAAAGACCTCCTCCCAAATGAAGAGATTTGTAAAACAATACTCTGCACCTCTGAAGTCAGAAGCCTGCATTATCTTATCAATCCACTCTTTGTCCTCTATAACAATCTGTCTGAATTCAATCATAAAATACTATTCTAACAGCCACCTTTCCAGAAGCGATATGACTCTTTTTTGACTCTCCTCCGGCAGAGTTGAGATTCTGGCTCTGTGACTACCCTGAGGATCTGTCACAACAACAACGTTTGGTGAATTTGGTTCACTTATCATCACAGCACTCCACGGGTCAAACTCTCCATATATGAAAATCATATGAGAATCTGTTGTAGCTACAAATTTCTCCAGCTTTTTTGAAAGCCTCTTGCTAAATTTAAATTTCTGATTCTGAGGCAAGAAGATTTTAGACAAATAGCCCTTTGTGTTTCTGACTTTTAATAAGCCTTCAAACGGCTTAGTATCATATCCGTAGTATCCCAGCTCTTTAGCGGCCTGTACAAAAAACGGAGTTGTGGCACTCTCTTTTACAAAATAATCCGGAGAGCTTATTTTCATCCAGTATTCAAAAACTGTTTTATCATCGGCATCCGCAGAGGGTATCTCTTCCGGATTGCTTCCCCACTGCCAGAAAGCAAAAGAGAACTCCAGCACGGAGTAGTCGTAAATCTCATCAAGGGGAAGGTTGAACTCATATCTCTTTTCACTGCAAAAAGCGTCAAAAAGAGGTTGAAGAGATACTCTTCTCTTTAAAACCTCTCTTTGAAAATTAAGAATTCTCTCCCTTTGATCAGGAGTGCCTGCAAAATTCGCAATAAACGGCTCGTGTCTTCCATCCTCAGCACCTCTGCATAAAGGAGCGACATAGGGAACGGTTATATGTACGTCACTTGGAAAAAATGCTCTGTATATTAAGGCGGTTTGCCCCCCCTTGCTAATACCGGTAGCTATCCATTTCTTCTTATAAACCTCTTTAAATATCATTGTAACATTATGGAGGTCATATGCTGAATTCTCAGCTGTTAAATGTTTCCAATCCCTGTTTTCCGGTGTTGATTCAAGAAAGTATCGGTGCTCTACAAAGATTATGTTTGTATTAAAGAGCCTTGAAATCTCCTCCCTGTAGTTTGGATTGACTGCATATGAAGCTCCATATCCCTCTGTTACCAACACTGTTGGCCTATCTAGGCCTGCATGCATAACAAAAACTCTCTGTCTGAATTTTCCCAGAGATGGATCTTTATGGCTCACCGGCTGTTCTATAGTGAGTACATATTTATCTTTAAAATGCTTGCTTTCCAGCCTTTTAACATCATATATTGATGGGAGTTTAGCTATTCTCGCCATTAAAGAGTCCGGTTCAATATCCCGGAAAAGCGAAGGCTCTGTCTGAAACTGAGCTTTTATGCTCTGAGGTGCTGAAAGAAATAGAGAGGCTGTAAAAAACAGCACGAGCAATAACTTGGTTCTTTTCATAGTTAAGGTTATATCTCTGCAAAAATAGAAGAAAAAACCGTACTTTTGCGGCAAAACAGACCAGAATGAACAACTTTGTACAAGAATTGAAGTGGAGAGGCATGGTGCACAATATAATGCCTGGAACAGAGGAGCTTTTGCAGAGAGAGCTGACATCAGCTTATGTAGGAATAGATCCTACAGCGGACTCGCTTCATATCGGACACCTTGTCAGCATTATGATGCTTAAACACTTTCAGGCATGTGGGCACAAACCAATCGCATTGGTTGGCGGAGCTACCGGAATGATTGGAGACCCCTCTATGAAATCTTCTGAAAGAAACTTGCTGGATGAGAAAACTTTAAGACATAACCAGGCAGCAATCAGAGAGCAGTTAGGTAAATTTCTGGACTTCAACTCAGGCAGCCCAAATGCCGCCATACTCGTAAATAACTACGACTGGATGAAGGAGTACACATTCCTTCACTTTATCAGAGATATAGGCAAGCACATCACTGTTAACTACATGATGAGCAAAGACTCAGTTAAGAAGCGGATCACAGGCGATGAAAGGGAGGGTATGTCTTTCACCGAGTTTACATACCAGCTGGTACAGGGATATGACTACCTTTTCCTCTACAAAAACCACGGGTGCAAACTGCAGATGGGCGGAAGCGACCAATGGGGAAATATCACAACAGGTACCGAACTTATAAGAAGAAAAGAGGGAGGAGAGGCTTTTGCCCTTACATGCCCTCTGATAACAAAGGCCGATGGAGGAAAATTCGGCAAAACTGAACAGGGAAATGTTTGGCTGGATGCCAAGTACACGTCGCCATACAAGTTCTACCAATTTTGGCTTAATGTTAGCGATGATGATGCTCAAAGGTATGTAAAGATCTTTACAATGCTTAATAAGGAGACTATTGAATCTGCAATCGAATCTCACTTGAAAGAGCCTCACAAAAGAGAGCTTCAGAAACTGCTGGCCAAAGAGGTAACTGAAATGGTTCATGGTGAAGAGGAGTATCAGAAAGCTGTGGAGGCCTCCGGGATTCTATTTGGTAACTCAACCTCTGAGGCATTGAGGAATCTTGACGAAGAGACATTTCTTACAATATTTGAAGGGGTTCCGCAATTTTCTGTGTCTAAAGAGGACTTAAAAGAGAATATAGTGGAGCTTCTAGCCGTAAAGAGTGCAGTATTCCCATCAAAGGGAGAGTGCAGAAAGATGATTCAGGGGGGAGGAGTCTCAGTAAACAAAGAGAAGGCAGATAGCGCAGATCAGGTTATCTCTCCTGCAGAGTTATTGAACGGAAAATACATACTTGTCCAGAAGGGTAAGAAGAACTATTACATACTTAAAGCAGAATGATTATGGAGGGAGAAAGCACAAGACAACAAAAGGTAGGAAAGCAGCTGCAGAGAGACATTGCGGAGATTATACGCTTAAAGGGAATGGCAGCATTTAACGGAGCTATGGTGAGTGTTACAGTTGTAAAGGTCTCTCCAGACCTTTCGCTTGCAAGGGTACACCTTAGCATATTCCCCTCTTCAAAGGCAAAAGAGGTACTTGAAATTGTAAATCAATCATCAAAGGAGATACGATATGAGCTTGGAGCCAAAGTAGCAAAACAACTTAGAATTGTTCCTGATCTCCTCTTTTTTATTGACGACTCGCTGGACTATGTGGAGCGCATTGACGAACTCCTGAAAAAATAGTACCCGTGCGACTTCCAATCTTCATAGCAAGACGATACCTCTTCGCAAAGAAGTCGCATAATGTCATTAATATCATTTCAATAATAAGTGCATCCGGAATTGCTGTCGGTACGGCTGCCCTAATAATTATCCTGAGCGTTTACAATGGATTTGGTGAGTTAATAAAATCCCTGTACGGGGCAGGAGAGGCAGACATTCTTATACTACCGGCTCACGGGAAGAGCTTTAGGACAGACACCATTACGCTGGAAAAAGCACGTGAACTCGCTGCCGGGAGCCACTTCTGTGAAGTGGTAAGGGAGAATGTTTTTGTAAAATATGGGAATAGCGAGTCTGTTGCTGAGATGAAAGGGGTTGATTCCATCTTTGAGAAAAGTACGGTACTCAGGAATTTTATTACAGACGGTGAGTTCACCCTATGGCATGGGGAGGTCCCACAGGCGGTTGCAGGAAGAGTCCTTGCCCAGGAGCTTAGGATGAGACCCCATTTTATTGAGCCAATTACACTTTACTTTCCTTCGCGATACGCCCCATTCTCGCCTGTAAATCCAATGTCATCAATAAACAGAAGGAGTTTGAGCCATGCAGGCACATTTGCTGCCGAGAGAAATATGGACAGGAATCTGCTCTTTGTCCCAATATCTGTTGCAAGAGAACTTACCGAACTGGATGAAAAAGAGGTATCCTCTATAGAAATATATACGCCAGACAAAGTAGATGTAAATGAACTGATAAAAGATGTAAGGGCTGTTTTAGGCAGTGACTATATTGTGCAGGACCGCTACGGACAGAATGAGACACTATATAAAATGATACGGGCTGAGAAACTGACTATATATATGATTCTCCTTTTTGTAGTAGTAATTATCTCTTTCAACCTGTACGGAAGCCTTACAATGCTGATAATTGAGAAAGAGAGCGACAGCGATGTATTAAGGAGCATGGGTGCAGGTGAGAGCCTTATAGAGAAGATCTTTCTTTACGAGGGGTGGATGATATCTATCCTTGGAATGTTGGCAGGTATCTCTCTGGGTATTACAATCTGTTTAATTCAGCAAAGTGCGGGTTTAGTTAAAATGCCCGGTAATTTCATGCTGGAGGCATATCCGGTTGTTCTGAAGTTCTGGGATATTGCAGCAGTTGCAGCAGGTGTTTCAGCTGTCGGATACATCTCCGCAGTACTTCCCGTTAGAAATTTTAGAAAAAAAGAGTCTTTTTTTTATCTATGATGCAACGATATTACTAACCCATGCATCTTATTGGTGTAGGTTTAGGTTTTAGTACAAAGAGGAGGCCGGTCACTTGTAGCAGGGTGGCGGGCCTTTTTGATTTTGTTTTTGTATTTTAGCGACATGAAAAAGATAATTTTAATAATAGCCGCATCCCTGACAATCATGGGAGCCTCAAATGTATCTTGGGCAAGAGTCAAACCAAAAATTACCATACTCGCTACAGGTGGAACAATAGCAGGCAGGGCAGAGAGTGCTACTCAGGCAGCATATATACCCGGAGTGATAAGCATAGAGGAGATTATAGCCACTGTGCCTGGGATAAAAAACCTTGCAGATCTTGAAGGCATTCAGATATGCAATATCTCAAGTCAGAATATGACTCAGAGTATTTGGCTTAAACTCTGCAAAACAATAGACAGCCTTTTTACAACTGATTCTGCAGACGGGGTTGTCATTACTCATGGCACTGACACAATGGAGGAGACTGCATATTTTCTCTCCCTGACAGTAAGACATGATAAACCTATAGTCCTAACAGGCTCTATGCGTCCGTCAAGCTCTCTTAGTGCGGACGGTCCGTTCAATTTATTTAACGCCGTTGCACTGGCTGCCTCAAGTGATGCCAAGGGAAGGGGTGCGATGATTGTTATGAACGACTATATACTCTCTGCCGACGATGTGGAGAAATCTCACACAATAAACACAGACGCATTTTCATCTCCGAATCTGGGCCCTTTAGGCTATATGAGAGACGGATTACCCCATTTTTTCAGAGTTTCCGGTGTCAGACACACCACGAAAAGTGAGTTTGATATAGGGAATTTATTAACTCTTCCAAAAGTAGAAATTGTTTACGGCTATGCATTCTCTGACGCTACAGCAATGAGAGCATTCGCAGAAAACGGAACCAAAGGAATTGTTATTGCCGGTGTGGGACACGGTAACTACAACAGAGAGTATGCTGCCGAAATGGAGAGAGGTTACAAATCGGGAGTCAGATATGTAAGATCCGCCAGAATCCACAAAGGGGGAGTTGACAGTGCTGCAGAGGAGTTTGACCAAAGACACCCGGTATCTGGCTTAAAATCTCCGCAAAAGGCAAGAATACTATTAATGCTCGCATTGACAAAAAGTAATGACAGCAATGAGATTCAGCGAATTTTCAATCAGTATTAACGTCTGAAAATGCCATATACGGCGGATCCGCTGCCACTCATTGAGGCGTAGAGAGCCCCCTCTGAGTACATCCTCTCTTTAATATCTCTAATTTGCGGATGCAACTTAAATATATGCCTTTCAAAATCGTTAAAAAGCACCCCTTTCCACTCTTCAACAGGATGTTTAAGCAGATTCTCTATTGGTTCGCCCTCTCCTGAAGGCTCTACACCGCTGTAGGCTTCAGCTGTTGAGATAAATATATCCGGTGTAATCACCCTGATTTCGTAATCTGAGAGTTGATGCACTGTATATTTATTTAATATATCACCTCTTCCTCTTCCAACCATTCCCTCACCGCTCTCTGAGTCCAGAGAGTCTGCGTATACGAAAAAGGGGCAGTCCGATCCCACCTTTGAGGCTATCTTTGCAAGCCGTTCTAACGGCAACTCCATTTTATACAGCTTGTTAATTGCTATTATTGTTCCAGCGGCATCTGCAGAGCCCCCCCCAAGTCCCGCTCCAAAAGGGATTCTCTTAAAGAGATTAATCTCTACAGGAGGTATTGCAAATTCGCTCCTCATAGCTTCGTAGGCCTTAACGCAAAGGTTTTTCATTGGCTCTGAATCCAGAGCAAGGCCATACTGGTTCATAATTAACTCGCTGCTCTCTGTAACTTCAAGGACATCGCTCTTTCCGGCAGAAATGAAGAAGGTCTCCAAATCATGGAAACCGTCATTACGCTTTCCAATGATTCTGAGACCTATATTCACCTTTGCTTTAGGATATACTATCATCTATCCGCATTTAGAGTATCCGCAGGAGAGACATGTCAGACAACCCTCCTGATAAACAAGTTCTGATTTACCGCATTTTTCACACTTCTTCCCAGTATCCTCTTTGGTACCGTCCGGAATATAGCGCTTAAGAGCCCTTTCAACACCATTTTTCCAGTTGTTGATAGCCTCATTGTCTAGTTGAAGCCCTGAGACAAGGTTCACGACATCCGTAATAGGCATTCCATTTCTCAGAACTCCGGATATCAGCTTTGCATAGTTCCAGAACTCCTTGTTGAACATATGAGAGATTCCTCCTATTGTGTTCTGATATCCATATCTGTCAAGAAACTGGAAGTCATATCTTGTCTTTCCGGCGTCATCCCTCTCCTTGACAATGTAACCCATTGTTACTGACTTAGGGATACTTCTTGTGTCCTCGTCAATAAGACCTGTGAAGATCTCATACGGTTGTCCGTTCATAAGTCCCACGAGAGCTATCCACTGCTCTGCACCGTTTTTAAATCTTATAACCTCTGCCTCCAAAGATTTAGGGCGATCTTTTCTCTTCAGAACCTGCTCTTTTGACTCGCTCTCCTTTGCTGCAACCAGCACCCCTGAGCGAGAGCCGTCGCGATAAACTGTCACACCCTTACAGCCGGACTCCCATGCAGTTTTATAGACTTCGGCAACAAGCTCCTCTGTTACATCCTTAGGAAGATTAACCGTAACACTGATAGAGTGGTCAACCCATTTCTGCATTCTACCCTGCATCTTAACCTTTGCAACCCAGTCAATGTCATTTGAAGAGGCCTTAAAGTAAGGGGATGTTTTAACCAGCTCATTCAGCTCATCCGCCTTCATTTTGCAAACCTCCTCAACATTATGACCATTAACTTCACACCAAGTCAAGAACTTATGGTGGAATACAAAATACTCCTCCCAGTAGTCGCCCACCTCGTCTTTATAGTCAAGAGAGACATTCTTGTCATTTGGGTTGACTTTTCTGCGTCTTTTATAAAATGGAAGAAATACAGGCTCTATACCGGATGTAGTCTGGGTCATAAGACTGGTTGTTCCTGTCGGCGCAATTGTCAGCAAAGAGATATTTCTTCTGCCATGACGCTGCATTGTCTCAAAGAGTTCTTCATCCTCTCTTCTTATTCTTCCTATCATTGGATTTGCAACCTCTCTTGCAGCCTCAAAAATAGGGAAGGCACCCCTCTCTTGCGCCATAATTGTTGAAGAACGGTAAGCCTCAACAGCAAGCGTCTTTTGAACCTCAACAGAGAAGTCAATCGCATTGTCAGTACCGTAAATAAGTCCCAGAGCAGCAAGCATATCTCCCTCAGCAGTAATTCCAAGTCCCGTTCTTCTCCCACCAAGTGTTTTCTCACGAATCTTGTTCCACAGCTGTAGTTCGGCCTCTTTTACCTCATGATCTTCCGGGTCTGAAGCAATCTTATCAATGATCTGCTCTATCTTCTCCATTTCAAGATCAATAAGATCGTCCATCATACGCATTGCTTTACGGACATGATCCTTGAAAAGCTCCATGTTGAATTTAGCATCCTTTGTGAATGGATTATCAACATAGGAGTAAAGATTTATAGCCATTAGCCTGCAAGAGTCGTAAGGGCAAAGTGGAATCTCTCCGCACGGATTTGTACTTACCGTCCTGTAGCCCAAGTCTGCATAGCAATCCGGAATGGACTCCCGGATAATAGTATCCCAAAAGAGTATTCCCGGTTCTGCAGATCTCCATGCGTTATGAATTATTTTTTTCCAGAGCTGAGCAGCGTCTATATCCTTAACATACTTAGGATTTTCAGAATCAATAGGGTACTGTTGACGATAACTCTTGCCGTGAAGGGCAGACCTCATAAATTCATCGTCAATTTTTACTGAAACGTTTGCCCCAGTAACCTTCCCCTGTTCAAGTTTGGCGTCAATGAAGTTTTCCGAGTCCGGGTGCTTTACAGATATTGAGAGCATAAGAGCCCCTCTCCTTCCGTCCTGGGCAACCTCCCTGGTAGAATTTGAGTAACGCTCCATAAAAGGGACCACTCCCGTAGAGGTGAGTGCGCTGTTTAAAACCGGACTTCCGGCTGGACGAATATGAGAGAGGTCATGGCCTACGCCACCCCTTCTCTTCATAAGCTGAACCTGCTCCTCATCAATCCTCATAATCCCTCCGTATGAGTCTGCAGGTTTTTTGTGTCCTATGACGAAACAATTTGACAGGGAGGCAATCTGATGATTGTTCCCTATTCCGGTCATTGGCCCTCCCTGTGGGACAACATACCTGAAGTCCCTGAGAAGCTCTAATATCTCTTCAGCAGACATAGGATTCGGATACCTCTCTTCAATTCTGGCAAATTCATCTGCAAGTCTTCTGTGCATATCATCGGGAGACTTCTCATACAAATTGCCGAAGGAGTCCTTCATAGCATATTTGTTGATCCATACTGATGCGGCGAGTTCATCTCCCTTGAAATACTCGAGGCTTGCAGCCATTGCCTCTTCGTAGGTATAAGTTTTCATAAGTCTGATGTGTTTGTTTTCGACAGAAAAAGCCGACGGATTTTTCCGTCGACTCTCACAAAAATATAGTAAATGGGTCAATAAGGGGGGGTAATTATAAGTTATTTATTAACCGTCTTATCAACACCCCAATTTTCAAGAAAAGGACTTATCTATTGATTTACAACCCGTATCCACGTCTGATTGCGACCAATGATACCTGATTTGTCAAGAGAACCTCTGACTTTCAGGTTCCCGCTCTTTTTATCAATGCTCATTGTACAATTATACTCCTTGCCGTTTGCTGGGTCAAGTATCTTCCCGCCAGATAGTTTGTCTCCGTCCGGACTCATTCCGGATACTACAATCATACCCTTAATTTTTAAATTCTGCTTGGCACCGGTGCAGTTAACACATCTCCTCTCCGGGTCTCCGGTTAGAAGTATCTCAATTTTCCCCTCATACGATCCGCCCTGAGCTTTATAAATTTGGACAACGCTCTTTCTGTTTCCATCCTCATCAATTGTGTACCACTTACCCACAATAGCTGATGGTTGCGCAAAAAGTGGTGCGCCAAACAGAAGTATGGCGACCAGAAGATTGATTACTCTTTTCATAATTATCTGTTGGTTGGGTTATAATTAACAGCAATTCATACTGCAGTTCGCACAATGGCTAAACTCTCCTCTTAATCTGCTCTCTACCATATCCTGAAGCCTGCCTCTAAGCTCGTAATTATCAATTTTTTCAAGGACATCGTAAACAAAGGCTATCTGCTGAAGCAACTTAGCCTCAACAGCACCTATACCTCTTGATCTCATATAGAATAGGGCGTTTTCGTCAAGTCTCCCACTTGTTGCACCATGAGAACATCTCACATCATCTGCATAAATCTCAAGCTGAGGCTGAGCATAAACCTTTGCTTTTCTTGAAAGTAAAAGATTGTGATTGCTCTGGTAGGCCTCTGTTTTCTGAGCATCTTTGGCAACAACTATTCTTCCTGAGAAGGAGGCCTTTGCCTCATTGTCCAATATTCCCTTGAAAAGCTGGCTGGAGTTGCAGTGGGGGACCATGTGCTTCATAACCACCTTAGTGTTAATCTGCTGATTTCCATCTGCAAGATAGATACCGTTAAGTTCACAAAGAGCCCCCTCACCATTAAGAGATGCCTCAATGCTGTTCTCCAGAAGAGCACCGTGCAGGGTTACAATATTAACCCTTACAAAGGAGCCTTTACCAAGATTTATCTGAAAGTTAATCTTGTGAGTTGACTTATTATGCTCATTCTGCATAACTACAATATGCGAAGATGAGTTCTCCTCTGCATTTATACTTATGTTTGATTCTGTTACAAACTCATCAAGAGTCAAGGTATGTGTACAAATCAAAAAACTTGAAGAGGATCCGGCACCAAGTTTTATATGGTTTGAAAAGGATATCTCCTCCGTATTTTCACTGTCTCTAATACTTATTAGCTGTACAGAGCCCTCTTGAGAGACACCATCTGGCACATTTATAACAAATCCAGCCTCCTCTCCCGCATTGACCACAACACCAGAGGAGTCTCTGTATGGCTCCCTGAGAGTCCCATTCATCAAATATACCTGTCCGGTACCAGCTAAAGGAACCCTGCATTTAAAGACCTCCGGAATCTCCGGAGCGTATTTTACTTTCAGCCCCATATCAGTTAGCATTAATTAGCCAGTCATAACCCCTCTCCTCAACCTCAAGGGCAAGCTCCTTGCCGGCTGTTTTAATAATTCTTCCGTCATACAGAACATGAACAACATCTGGAATAATATAATCAAGAAGCCTCTGATAGTGTGTTATAATTATAAATGAATTGTCTTTTGTTTTCAACTTATTGACACCGGCTGCTACAATTCTCAGAGCATCAATGTCAAGGCCACTGTCTGTTTCGTCCAGAATTGCCAGCTTTGGCTCAAGCATGGCCATCTGAAAAATCTCGTTTCTTTTCTTCTCTCCTCCTGAGAAACCAACATTTACGCCTCTGCTGGAGAAAGAGTTATCCATCTCTACAACGGCCATTTTCTCCCTCATCAGTTTAAGAAACTCTGCTGCGGTCATTGGAGGAAGATTCTGAAACTTTCTCTTCTCATTTATGGCTGTCTTCATGAAGTTTACATTGCTTACACCGGGAATCTCCACAGGGTACTGAAAGCCCAGAAAGATACCCATTCTGGCCCTCTCTTCCGGGTCAAGCTTCAGCAATTCAACACCTTCATATAAAACCTCGCCACCGGTAACCTCAAAAGTTTCACGCCCCGCTAAAACAGAGGAGAGGGTGCTCTTTCCGGAGCCGTTAGGTCCCATTATTGCATGAATCTCTCCAGGCTTAACGTGAAGATCTATCCCTTTTAAAATATCTTTTCCATCTATTGAGGCGCAAAGGCCTTTAATTGTCAGCATATGTTAAATTATTATTATCTATCTGTTTTCTCTCCACATCTTTTTCCACATTGCAAAGCCAAAGAAGGCAAGTACCAGGTAACCTGCACTTACCATTGGAAGGAATGCGAGCCCTGCCAGTAAATAGAGAGTAATATTGGTTATATTTACAGTAAACCACACTGCCCAGCAGTCCAGTTTTTTCTGGGCGGACAGGTATTGGGCTGTGAGTATAGCTCCTGTAACAAAGGCATCCAGAAACGGCCTCTTTGCCTCGCTGAATACAGAAGGGAAGAGATTGTCCAGATAGGTTAAAACAATACCCCAGAGAGCCATGAATGCAATCATAACAAATATATGAAACACCCTTTGTCTGTTGCTTAGCAAGGTTATCTTAAGCTGGTGCCTGCTATTCTCCTCCTCCTTTGCCGGATGAGTCCACCTCCAGTGTCCAAACAGATTAATGGCAAATGAAACAGGCTGGACAAGCATACTGGAATAGAGACCTTTCTGATAAAAAAGGATAAAAAGGAGTATGTTGTATATGTACCCTACCCAAAAATTGGCAACCTTTGCCTTTGTGGCAAGGTAAACACAAGCCAGCCCTGTAGCAACCGATAGAGTCTCAACAAGACTTACGCCCTGACCGCCAATTGAAAATAATATGTTGTCTATACTAAATATGGTCTCCATCTATCAATTATATTATCCTACGCTCCCCTCCAGAGTAACTTGCAACAGCTTCTGAGCCTCAACCGCAAACTCCATAGGCAACTGGTTCAAGACCTCTTTTGCATATCCGTTAACTATCAGACCGACAGCATCCTCTGTCCCAATTCCCCTCTGCTGGCAATAGAAAAGCTGATCTTCCGAGATCTTTGATGTAGTTGCCTCGTGCTCAAGAATAGCTGTCTCATTCTCATTCTCAATATAAGGGAATGTATGGGCTCCGCACCTGTCTCCCAGCAGGAGAGAGTCACACTGAGTAAAATTTCTTGAGTTTTCAGCATTAGGAAGAATTTTAACCAAACCTCTGTATGAGTTCTGGCTTACTCCGGCTGATATACCCTTGCTTACAATCCTGCTTCTTGTGTTTTTTCCTATATGGATCATCTTAGTACCTGTATCGGCCTGCTGATGGTGATTTGTTACAGCTACTGAGTAAAACTCTGATATTGAATTGTCTCCTCTTAAAATTGTGCTTGGGTATTTCCATGTTATGGCAGACCCTGTCTCAACCTGAGCCCAGAAGAGTTTGCTGTTCTCTCCTTTACATATACCCCTTTTCGTTACGAAGTTGTAAATACCTCCCCTTCCCTGCGAATCGCCTGGATACCAGTTCTGTACTGTAGAGTATTTAACCTCAGCATCCTTCATTACAACAATTTCAACTACTGCAGCATGAAGCTGATTCTCATCTCTCTGAGGAGCGGTACACCCCTCCAGATAGCTAACATAGGAGCCCTCTTCTGCAACAATTAACGTCCTCTCAAACTGACCTGTTCCCTTAGCATTTATTCTGAAGTAGCTTGAGAGCTCCATAGGGCACCTGACACCCTTAGGTATATAGCAGAAAGAGCCATCCGAAAATACGGCAGAGTTTAGAGCAGCATAGAAATTGTCGCCATAAGGAACTACAGTTGCAAGGTGCTTTTGTACCAGGTCGGGATAATCCCTCACCGCCTCTGAGAATGAGCAGAATATTATTCCCTTCTCCGCCAGAGACTCTCTGAAGGTGGTTTTTACTGAAACTGAGTCAAATACAGCATCAACAGCTACCCCTGCAAGTACATTTCTCTCATCAAGGGGAATACCGAGTTTGTCAAATGTAGCCTGAAGCTCAGGATCAATCTCACCCCCCTCTTTAAATTTTTTTGGTGCCGCAAAATATATAACCTCCTGAAAATCTATGGGAGGAATATTTAGATGCGCCCACGAAGGCATCTTCATTGTGAGCCATTTCCTGTAAGCCTTGAGTCTGAAGTCAAGCATCCACTCAGGCTCCCCCTTCTTCTCAGAGATTCTTCTTATTATATCCTCGTTGAGCCCCTTGGGGAAATACTCCAACTCAACGTCAGTCTCAAAGCCGTGCTCATATTCGGCCTCTGTTACCTTCTGAATTATATCATTTTCACTCATCGTGGCGCAAAGTTATATCATTTAAACTATTTTTGCATACAAATTATCTCCATATGGCCTCTAAAGAAAACATTCACCCCCAAAGGACTCCTATAGAAAAAATCGGTAAGTCAAAGCTCATAGAGAGGCTGCTCTCCGGTCAGGATAACTCTCTCTGTGACAACGTATCATCATATCAAAACACAGGTGGCAGTCTGTTTACCTCTCACACATTACTGTTGGAGGGCACTGATTTTAATCTTGTTTACAACCCAATAAAGCATCTGGGTTATAAGGCTGTAATAACTTCACTCGGCCCTATCTATGCCTCACTCCATACCCCTGTTGCAATCTCAGTAAGAGTCGGCCTCTCCGCCAGATTCTTTACTGAGGATGTTGAGGAGCTATGGGAGGGGATGAGCGCAGCAATGAGAGAGCACAATATTGAGGTCTCCGGAGTTGATCTGCAACCATCCTTAACGGGACTCACCATCTCTGTTTCAACACTGGGAAAACAACAGAAGGAGCTCTTTGTTCAAAGAAAAAAGGTTGTTTCAGGAGATCTCATCTGTATATCAGGCTCTCCGGGAGCTGCATTTATGGGTCTTCAGGTACTTGAGAGAGAGAAGAGAGCCTTTGAGGGAAAAGATGGACTGCAGCCAAAACTTGAGGGATACAAGTTTATTCTTAAAAGGTACCTCTCGCCTGAGCTTGACAAAACTCTGCACGAAACTCTACTTAACAATGAGATAATACCATCTGAAGGGGAATTTATTGCTAAGGGGCTCTCGGATGCAGTTAAAAGGGTTTGCCACAGAAACGGTCTGGGAGCTCAAATATACCTGGATAAAATTCCAATTGCCTCACAAACTTTCAATATGGCAGATGAGCTTGGAATTGATGCAACTACCGCTGCTCTTAACGGGGGGGACGACATGCTCCTTCTATATGTTATTCCACTTTCAGATTATGAAAAATTGAGCAAAGAGCTACCTGCACTAGATATAATTGGACACTTGACATCCGCCGGGAGCGGAACAATGCTGGTAACTCCGGATGGTACTCCTATTCCCTTAAAAGCTCAGGGTTGGAGCGATTGACCACTCAAGCCCCTGCTGGTCAAAATACTCCAGCAGAGAGTCGGTTAATGCTATAGAGTATTTAATTGAGACGAACTCAACTGATATCTGACTCTCATAATCAAGCACCTTAACCACAATTCTGGTAGAACCTTTATTGTCTTTCAGTTTAGCAAGGAGCTCTTTTCTGAAGTTTCTGTCAACCATTGTAACGGGAAGGGTAAGTGATATACTCTTTATAAAATCCTCCCGTGTATTTGCAAGCAGTCTCATGCTTCTGACTTTAAGCTCACAGTCCACCTGTTTAGCAGGGTCGTCGCCATTCTGCTGGAATCCATACTTTTGAAGAACAGCCACCTTAATCAGTAACGGAGTACCCGGATGGGTGTATTTCATAAAGTTTTCGTAGTCCTTTCCAAAAAGTGCAAACTGAATAGAGCCGTTGAAATCCTCAACGGAGAAATTTACAAATGGCCTTCCTGTCTTTGTCATTGAGGATTTTGAGTTGGTAACCATCCCTGCAATAACCATCTCTTTTCCTCTCAGGTTTGGATTCTGCATCGCCTGGGCTGCATACTCAGCTGCCTCAGCGATAGTGTTAGTGGTAAATCTGCTAACCTCAAACCTGAACTGGTCAAGAGGGTGAGCTGAGAGAAACATGCCCACAAGCTCCTTCTCTCTCTTGAGTATCTCCATCTTATCCACATCCATCGCCACAGGAATATCGGGCCTGACAGGCTTTATGCTCTCATGGGTTCCAAACAGAGAGTTGCCCAGAGCAATAGTGTCATTCTGAAACCTTTGTCCATATTTATAGAGTATCTCAAGAAAGGGTTCATCTTTCGCTCCCGGAGCAAGATACTGCTCTCTTTTTATTGGCTCAAAACAGTCAAATGCACCTGCATAAACCAGCGACTCAATTGTCTTTTTACCTACAACTGAGAGATTTACCCTCTCTACAAAATCAAAAATAGATTCAAACTGACCACCGCTCTCCCTGGTAGCAACAATAGTCTCCACAGCTCCAAGTCCCACCCCTTTTATACCGGCCATACCAAATCTGATGTTTCCCTTTTTATTGACCGTAAACTTATAGTCACTCTCATTCACATCAGGACCCAGAACAGAGATACCCATTCGTTTGCACTCATCCATATATTTGGTAATCTCATCCATGTTGTCCAGGTTCCTGCTTAGGGTTGCCGCCATAAACTCAGCAGGATAGTGGGCCTTAAGCCATGCAGTCTGATACCCTATCCATGCGTAGCATGTGGAGTGAGATTTATTAAAGGCATACTGGGCAAAGGCCTCCCAGTCCTTCCATATCTTTTGAAGAATTTCAACTGTGTGACCGTTTCCGGTCCCTCCCTTAATAAATTTCTCCTTAAGGCTGTCCATCATAGCCTTTATCTTCTTTCCCATAGCCTTTCTCAGACCATCGGCCTCACCCTTTGTGAAACCTGCCAGCTTCTGCGAAAGAAGCATCACCTGCTCCTGATAAACAGTAATACCGTAAGTGTCCTCTAAAATACCCTCCATCTCCTTAAGATCGTACTCTATCTGTCTCAGCCCCTTTTTTCTGTCAACAAAATCCGGGATATAATCCATTGGGCCAGGCCTGTATAGGGCATTCATGGCAATGAGATCCTCAAACCTTGTAGGCTTCAGCTCTCTAAGCCATTTTCTCATTCCGTCACTCTCAAACTGAAAAGTTGCAACACTCTCTCCCCTGCTGAAAAGCTCGAATGTCTCTCTGTCATCTATGGGAATTGCGTCAATATCAATTTCAACCCCTTTTGACTTTCTTATATTCTCTACAGCCTCTTTCATAATAGAGAGAGTCTTCAGACCCAGAAAGTCCATCTTAAGCATCCCCACTTTCTCTATTTGAGAGCCCTCATACTGAGAGACCCATATATCCTCGCCGGTATCCTTATCTTTTGCAATTCCTATGGGTATATACTCTCTCAGATCGTCCCTGCCGATAATTATTGCGCATGCGTGAACACCGGTATTCCTTACATTACCCTCAAGCTTAGAGGCAAACTCCATTGTATCCCGAACAAGTGGATCTGGCGATTCAAAAGCCTCTTTAATCTCTGGTACAAATTTTCTGCAGTTCTCCAAATTTACGTCAGGTGCCTTTCCGCTGCTATCTGCAGGAAATTTGTTGGGTACCAGCTTGGCAAGTCTGTCTGACTCCGGAAGTGGAAGATTTTGAATTCTTGCAATGTCTCTGATGGCACTCTTTGCGGCCATTGTTCCAAAGGTAATCACGTGAGAGACATGCTCTTTACCATATTTATCTTCAACATACTTAAGAACCTTTGAGCGGCCATCGTCATCAAAATCAATATCAATATCCGGCATGGATATTCTGTCTGGATTCAGGAAACGCTCAAAAAGGAGATCATATTTAAGAGGATCAATATCAGTAATTTTCAAACAATAGGCCACCACAGAGCCTGCTGCAGAGCCACGTCCGGGGCCTACCCATACCCCCATACCTCTCGCTGCTGCAATAAAATCCTGAACAATAAGGAAGTAATCCGGAAAACCCATTTTCTTTATTGTTGCAAGCTCAAAATCTATGCGTTCTGTATGCTCCTCTTTAAGCTCACCATATCTGGCCTTTGCCCCCTCATATGTCAAATGCCTCAAATAGTCGTCAGAATTATCAAAGGCATCCGGGATGGGGAAGTGAGGCATAATTGGGTCTGAATCAATTTTATAAACCTCAACCTTGTTGGCAATCTCAACAGTGCTTTCTATAGCTTGAGGGATATCTTTAAAGATTATCTCCATTTCTGACTGAGTCTTTAGATACTCCTGCTTTGTGTAGCGAAGACGGTCAGGATCTGAATAGTCTGAATTTGTTGTCAGACAAATAAGCCTGTCATGCGCCTCTCTGTCCTCCATAGCAACAAAGTGGACATCATTTGTCGCCACAACCTTTACGCTGAACTTATCTGCCAGCTGCAAAAGAACCCTGTTTACCCTCTCCTGAAGCTCAAATGTTGATCTGTCGGCACCCTCTACATCTGTCTGGTGCCGCTGAAGCTCCAGATAGTAATCATCTCCAAACAGCTCTTTATACCACTTAACTGTGCTTTCAGCCTCAGCAATGTTTCCTGCCATAATTGCCCTGGACACCTCTCCTGCCAGACATGCAGAGGTACAGATCAGGTTTTGATGATATCTCTCAATTAACTCTCTGTCAATTCTGGGTTTATAATAGTTTCCCTCAATAAATGCGTATGATGAGAGCTTAATTAAATTCTTGTACCCCTCCAGGTTTTTTGCCAGCAGTACCAAATGGTAGCTACTCTGATCCTCCCTTCCCCTTTTGTCAAACCTGCTCCCTTTTGCTACATAAAACTCACTTCCGACGATAGGTTTAACCGCAGGAGTCTTCTCTGCTACCTCAAGAAACTCCTTAACTCCATACATGTTTCCATGGTCTGTGATTGCAAGTGCTATCTGGTTATCTTTAGCAGCTCTTGCAAATAGTTTTTTTATAGATGCGGCGCCATCCAGGATTGAGTACTGGGTGTGAACATGGAGGTGGACAAAGGGCATTTTTAGAAATTTACAGGGTTAAAAATTGGAGCTATAAAGATAGAAAATTAAGGCCGACGATCTCCGCCGGCCTGTAAAATATTGAGCTATTGGTTATCAATTTTCTCTATACAAGAGCTCTGCCGGTCATCTCGGCAGGTGCCTCAATTCCCATAATTTTTAGAATTGTTGGTGCGATATCGGCAAGAATTCCATCCTGAACGCTTTTAATGTCTTTATCGACAACTATAAAAGGAACAGGATTAAGCGAGTGGGCAGTATTTGGCGAACCATCCGGATTAACTGCATTATCGGCATTTCCGTGGTCAGCCGTAACAATAACCGTGTAGCCACTCTCCCTGGCAGCCTCAACAACCTCTCCGGCACATTTATCAACCGTCTCAACAGCCTTTCTGATTGCCTCGTAAACTCCGGTGTGGCCAACCATATCACCGTTTGCAAAGTTTAGAATTATAAGATCATGAGTCCCTTTCTTTAGTTCAGCAATGAGAGTATCCTTTATCTCAAAGGCACTCATTTCAGGTTTCAGGTCATATGTAGCAACCTTTGGAGAGTTGATAAGAATCCTGCTCTCATTTTCAAAAGTCGCCTCCCTGCCACCAGAGAAAAAGAAGGTAACGTGGGCATACTTTTCTGTCTCTGCAATTCTCAACTGACTCTTTCCGGCTCTTGAAACAACCTCTCCAAGAGTTTTTTGTACATTCTCTTTATCATAGAGTATATGCAATCCTCTGAATTTATCGTCATACGGTGTTAGTGTACAGTAGTATAATGACAATTTACTCATCTCCATTTCCGGCATATCAGCCTGTGTAAGAACCTGAGTAATCTCTCTTGCTCTGTCGTTTCTGAAGTTGAAGAAGATAACAGCATCTCCCTCTTTAATTGTGCCTATAGGGTTGCCGGAAGCATCCACAGCTACCATAGGATTAATAAACTCATCTGTGATATCTTTATCATAGCACCTCTGCATAGCTGACGAACCTGAAATAAAATTCTCTCCTTTCCCATGGACAAGCAGATCATAAGCAAGTTTTACCCTCTCCCACCTTTTGTCCCTGTCCATTGCATAATATCTTCCAATTATTGAGGCAAGCTTTCCGGCACTTCTATCAAGGTGCGCCTCAAGCTGCTCAATATAGCCCTTTCCGCTTTTCGGGTCAGTGTCTCTTCCATCCATGAATGCATGGATATAAACCCTCTCAATCCCCTGCTCTTTTGCCAGATTTAGAAATGCAAAAAGATGCTCCATTGAACTGTGAACACCTCCGTCGCTCATCAGCCCCATAAAGTGCAGGGACTTCCCGGAGTTTTTGACATACTCATAGACAGCCTTAATCTCATTGTTTTCAAAAAGCCTCTTCTCTCTGCAAGCCTTGTTGATCTTTACCAGGTCCTGGTAAACAACCCTGCCTGCTCCAATATTCAGGTGACCCACCTCTGAGTTGCCCATCTGCCCCTCCGGAAGACCAACATCCTCACCGCTGGCTGATAGCAAAGAGGTTGGATACTCTGCCCTGAGTTTATCGATATTTGGTTCCCCCTGTGTATATATAACATTTGTCTTGTCGTGCTTTCCTTCACCCCAGCCGTCAAGAATCATCAAAAGTACCTTCTTATCCATTTTATTGTTTAATTTTGTTGGCTGCAAAATTACAAAATATGCATAAAAAGAAAAATTCGTCACGCAAGCCTCGCGGAGGGCAGAGTCGTGGAAGACGGGAGGAGACAACCGGAAGAGTGAGCATGACCAGAGAGGGGTATGCCTTTATAATAAGTGAGGGCGTGGAGGATGATGTCTTTATTCCTGCTTCAAGGATGCGTGGGGCACTTCACGGAGACACTGTAAGAATTTCAATAATTACGAAAAAAAGCGGCTCAAGAAGAAAAGAGGGGGAGGTTATTGAGATAATTGAGAGGACAAAAAGACCATTTACGGGAATTCTGCAAATTGTAGGCGATGAGGCTTGGGTAATTTGCGAAAACAGGTTTATGCCCCACGATATTAAAGTTCCAAAGGGGGGATACTCAGCCGATATGCACGGTAAGAAAGTGGCTGTTATTGTTGATGAATGGCCAAGGAGCTCTGATGAACCGATAGGGCATATATCAGATGTTCTTGGAGTACCTGGAGAGAATAATACAGAGATGCACGCTATACTAACAGAGTTTGGTCTGCCATATAAATTTGACCCCTCTGTTGACAAAGAGGCTGACAAAATCAGCGAAACAATAGATCAAAAGGAGATTAAGGCCAGAAGAGATTTCAGAGGTGTTACTACATTTACGATAGACCCTGCTGATGCAAAGGATTTTGATGATGCTCTCTCATTAAAACAGCTTCCAAACGGGAACTGGGAAGTGGGCGTCCATATAGCAGATGTTACTCACTATGTAAGGCCCGGAACACTGGTTGACAAGGAGGCACAGGAGAGGGCAACATCTGTCTATCTTGTTGACAGAACTGTGCCTATGCTTCCTGAAAAACTATCAAACAAACTCTGCTCACTAAGACCTAACGAGGAGAAACTCTGCTTCTCCGCCGTTTTTGAAATTACAGAAAAAGGCAAGGTGGCAGGACGCTGGTTTGGGCGTACAATAATTGAGTCGGACTACCGATTCAGCTATGAAGAGGCTCAGCAGATTATTGAAAACAAAGAGGGACCGCTTAAAGAGGAGATGCTTAAACTCCACTCTCTCGCATATCTTTTAAGAGAGGAGAGGTTCAGATCCGGCGCAATCAGCTTTGAGAGGCCTGAGATGAAGGTTGAGGTTGACGAAAACGGTAAGCCTGTAAGGGTTTACCAAAAGATATCAATGGACTCAAACTGGCTTATTGAGGAGTTCATGCTGCTGGCGAATAGGGAGGTGGCCTACTTCATAGGAGCTAAGGGCAAGCAGGCAAAAACATTTGTATATAGAATACATGAAGAGCCTAATATGGAGAAGATAACGCTTTTCCGCACATTTGTGAAACATTTTGGTTACGAGATGAAACCAACCAAAAATGCCAGAGAGCTCTCCTCCGAACTTAATAAACTTCTGGGGCTGGTTAAAGACAGACCAGAAGAGAGCGCGATAGAGATAATGGCTCTGCGCTCTATGGCAAGGGCAAAATACTCTACTGACAATGCCGGGCATTACGGACTTGCTTTTGACTACTACACTCACTTCACCTCTCCCATAAGACGCTATCCGGACATGATGGTTCACAGACTTCTGGCTCTATATCTTGATAAAGGGAAATCTCAGGACAAATCTTACTTTGAAGAGCGTTGCAAATACTCCAGTGAAAGAGAGCAGCTTGCAACGGATGCAGAGAGGGCCAGCATTAAATACAAGATGGTTGAATTTATGCAGGATAAGGTTGGGCTTACATTTGAAGGCAACATTTCAGGCATAACAGAGTGGGGAATGTTTGTAGAGATAAAGGAGACTAAAGTAGAGGGCCTTGTTGCCCTTAGAGATATAAAGGAGGACTACCTTCAGTTTAATGAAGAGTCTCTCTCTCTTTATGCGAAGAGATCCGGAAAAACATTTATTCTTGGAGACTCGGTAAAAATAAAGGTTGAGAAGGCAAACCTAGAGCAGAAACAACTGGACTTTTCTCTTGTATGGGAGGAGGCTGCAGAGGTGGCTAAACCTAAAAAGAGAGCTTCAAAAAAGGCTACTCAACAGTAACAGATTTGGCAAGATTTCTTGGCTGGTCAACATCTCTTCCCTTTGTAACAGCAATATGGTATGCCAGTAACTGTAACGGGATTACAGACAGCAAAGGGTCAAGAGCTTCGTGAGTTTCAGGAATCTCAATGCAGTAATCTGCAATTTTACTGACAACAGCATCGCCCTCAGTAACAACAGCTATTATTCTGCCATTCCTTGCCTTAATCTCCTGAATATTGCTCACAACCTTATCGTACAGGTTATTTCTTGTTGCGATAACAACCACAGGCATGTCAGAATCAATAAGTGCGATTGGTCCGTGCTTCATTTCGGCTGCCGGGTATCCCTCCGCATGGATATAAGAGATCTCCTTTAGCTTTAATGCACCCTCCAGGGCTGCCGGATAGCTGAAGCCACGTCCGAGATAGATGAAATTCTTTGCATAGGTGAAGATTCTGGAAAATCTCTTTATACTGTCACTCTTCTCCAGTATTTTTTCAATTTTTTCCGGGATAAGGCTTAACTCCTTCACAAAACTTTCAAGAGTTTCCTGTGTAATTGTTCCCTTTACCTTAGCTATGTTAAGCGCAAGTAGAGCAAGAGCTGTCACCTGGCCGGTAAATGCTTTGGTAGAGGCTACGCCTATCTCGGGGCCAACATGAATATATGAACCGGAATGGGTATTTCTTGGAATGGACGAACCAACAGCATTGCAAATCCCATATATAAAAGCTCCCTGAGCCTTTGAAATCTCTACTGCAGCTAATGTATCAGCAGTCTCTCCGGACTGGGAGATAGCTATAACTATATCATCCTGATAAATTACAGGATTTCTGTATCTAAACTCAGAGGCGTACTCTACCTCTACAGGTATCCGGCATAATGTCTCAATGAGATGCTCTCCTATAAGCCCGGCGTGCCATGAAGTTCCGCATGCAACAATAATTATCCTGCGGGCATTTTTAAATTTTTCACTATTATCAATAACACCGGAGAGAGCAACATTATTCTCTTCAATATTGATTCTGCCCTTCATGCTATCTCTCAAAGTTCTTGGCTGCTCAAAGATCTCCTTTAGCATGAAGTGCTCAAACTCTCCCTTCTCCAACTGGCTTATTGTCAGTTCAAGGTGCTGAATAACATGACTCTTCTCAACATTCAATAAATCAACAACCTTAAGCCCCTTACCCCGCTCCATCAGAGCTATTTCATTGTCATTAAGATAGACTACATCCTTTGTGTATTCAACAATAGGCGTTGCGTCAGAGGCTAAAAAGAACTCATCTTCCCCTATGCCGATAACCAGTGGGCTGCTTTTTCTGGCAGCTATGATCGTGTCAGGGTTCCCCTTTTCAATAACTGCAATTGCAAATGCTCCAATCAGCTGTTGGAGAGCAAGCTGAACAGCTCTGAAGAGAGTCGTCTTCTCCTCCCTCCTTATGAAATCAATCAGGTGAACAATTACCTCAGTATCTGTATTGGTCCTGAAAATAAAACCTTTTTGAATTAGAGTCTCCTTGAGAACAGCATAGTTTTCAATAATTCCATTATGAATTAAGGCTATGCTTTCATCCATAGAAAAATGCGGGTGGGCGTTGGTTTGGTTTGGCTCTCCGTGAGTAGCCCATCTCGTATGTGCAATTCCAATATTTCCAGAAATATCTTTCTGCTGAGAGAACTCCTCAAGCTCTTTTACCTTTCCCTTTGTTTTGTATATGTTCAGATTGCCATTGCTGCCAAGCAAGGCGACACCGGCACTGTCATAGCCCCTGTACTCAAGCCTGTGCAGCCCCTTTATAAGAATGGGATAGGCGTCTCTCTCTCCAATATACCCTACAATTCCGCACATATCTCAATCTACTTTGCAGGCTCAAGTTCTACAGTGAAATGCCTCATTATTGGAAGCTCCTTCCTTATTTTGTAGCCTCTGGTTATACTTTCACGGCGGTCAAACACATTTTTCAGAGCAGCTGCAATATAGTCCATATGGTTATTTGTATAAACCCTCCTTGGAATTGCAAGACGAAGAAGTTCAAGTTCAGGATATCTGTTAACCCTTGTCTCCGGGTCTCTGTCTGCAAGCAGGGCCCCTATCTCTACTCCTCTGATTCCGGCCTCAAGGTAAAGCTCTATCCCCAATGTCTGAGCAATAAACTCCTCTTTTGGAACATGTGTCAGAATTTTCTTAGCATCTACAAAAATCGCATGTCCTCCGGCTGGCCTCTGGTATGGGATTCCATACTCGTCAAGCTTTTTGCCAAGATACTCTATCTGCTTTATTCTCGTCTCCAGATAGTCAAAATCTGTTCCCTCTCTCAAGCCCTGAGCCAGAGCATTCATATCCCGGCCTGACATGCCTCCGTAGGTTATAAAGCCCTCATACATTATAGTGTACATCTGACAAGCCCTCCAATCCTCTTCATCCCTGAAGGCTATAAAACCACCAATATTAACTATAGCATCTTTCTTAGAGGACATGGTCATAAAGTCTGCATGGCTGAACATCTCATTGCAGATCTCCTTTATGCTTTTATTTTCATATCCCTTTTCTCTGGTTTTAATGAAATAGGCATTCTCTGCAAATCTTGCAGAGTCAAACAGAAGCTTAATACCATATTTTTTGGCTAAGGAGGCTGTCCCTTTGATATTCTCCATTGATACGGGCTGACCTCCCGCAGTATTATTTGTTATTGTCAGGACAACGCATGGTATTCTCTCTTTTGGATATCTCTTAAGAACCTCCTCAAGCTTATTTAAATCCATATTCCCCTTAAATGGTATCTCCAGAGTGGTGTTTTTTGCCTCATCTATTGTACAGTCTATTGCATGGGCCTTTCTGAACTCAATATGGCCCTTTGTAGTATCAAAATGTGAGTTGCCGGGAAGTATGTCATCAGCCTTTATAATTGATGAAAAGAGAACATTCTCGGCTGCTCTGCCCTGATGCGTGGGAAGGAAGTAGGGAAAGCCCGTAATATCGGCTATACTCTCCTTTAAATTGAAATATGAACGTGCTCCTGCGTAGCTTTCGTCACCCTCCATAATCGCCGACCACTGTTTGTCGCTCATTGCACCTGTTCCTGAGTCGGTAAGAAGATCTATAAAGACGTAATCACTCTTAAGATTGAATAAATTATAATTTGCATTTCTCATCCACTCCTCTCTCTCTGCTCTGCTGCTCTTTCTGATGGTCTCAACCATCTTTATCTTGTAAGACTCTGCAAATGGAAGTTCCATATTATGCCGTTTTGATTAAGATTATTAATTGAATCATACAAAGTTTGTAATAAAACGGTATAAAACCAAATAAAACATTAACAAAAAATAAGCCGGCGAGGGTACCCCTGCCGGCTTAAAAACTTCTTAAAAAAGTACTATTTTTTCAGCTCTTTTGCCTTATCGGCTCTTCTGCTAACAATATCATAAACGATAGGAGCACCTACAAATATTGAAGAGTAAGTTCCTATTATGATACCTATCAGCAATGCAACAGAGAATCCTCTGATAACCTCGCCACCGAATATTGCAATTGCCAGCATAACCACTAGTGTTGTTCCGCCAGTGTTTATTGTTCTGGCAAGAGTGCTGTTAAGAGCTTCATTGATATTGGTCTTAAGGTCCCTCTTAGGATACAGAGTTTTGTACTCTCTGATCCTGTCAAAGATAACCACCGTATCATTTATTGAGTAACCAATGATTGTTAGTATAGCGGCAATAAATGTCTGGTCAACATCAAGGCTGAAAGGCAGTATTCCCGTAAAGATTGAGAAGAAGCTCATTGTAAAGATAGCGTCATGAAGAAGGGCTACGACACCACCTGTTCCCCAGCTCCAGTTTCTGAACCTGGCTGCAATGTAGAGGAATATTGCAAATAGTGCGAATACAATTGCAATAACAGCATCTCTCTTTATATCGTCTGCAATAGTAGGACCCACCTTCTCAGATTGGATGATCCCGTTTGGATTATCTGTAGTTGAGGTAAACTCTTCATAAGATATACCATTTGCATACAGACCATTTAGCGCGTTATACAGCTTTGAGTCAACAATTTTATCAGTCTCAGGATCGTCGCTGTCTATCATATATTTAGTGGTAACCTTCATCTGATTTCCACCACCAAACTGCTTAACCTCAATACCCTCTTCAAACTCTGCAAGGACAGCGGCTCTTACGTTCTCAGTTGAGACCTCCTGGTCAAACCTCACAACATATGTACGTCCACCTGTAAAGTCAACACCGTAGCTGAAACCTTTGGTGAAAATAAAACCAATACCTATCACTGTTACAGCAATTGAGAAGATATATGCATACTTTCTCATTGATATGAAATCAATCTTGGTGTTCTGAAGGAAGTTTCTTGTGACGTTGTTGTCAAAAGTGATATTTTTCTTCCTCTTAAGCCTCCAGTCAAATATCAGTCTTGAAACAAAGATTGATGTAATAAGTGAGGTAATAATACCTATAACAAGTGTCGTAGCAAATCCCTGAACCGGACCTGATCCAAATACCGCAAGTACAATACCGGTGATAATTGTAGTAAGGTTACCGTCAATAATTGCAGAATATGCATTTTTATATCCGTCAGATATAGCAAGACCCAGACCCTTACCGGCTCTGAGCTCCTCCTTAATCCGCTCATAGATGATAACGTTTGCATCCACTGCCATACCTAAGGTAAGAACAATACCTGCAATACCAGGAAGTGTAAGAACAGCTCCAAACGAAGTGAGTGCACCAAACAGGAACAGAACGTTTGACAGAAGTGCTATGTTGGCAACAAGACCAGCTCCGTTATAGAACAGAATCATATATACAAGAACAAGCAGGAACGCTATCACAAATGATATAAGTCCCGCGTTGATAGACTCACTACCCAGTGAAGGGCCCACAACTGTATCCTGTACAATTTTTGCAGGAGCCGGTAGTTTACCGGACTTAAGAACGTTTGCAAGGTCATCTGCCTCTTCAATTGTAAAGTGTCCGCTTATGCTTGACTGTCCTCCCGGTATTTCACCGTTTACAACAGGATAAGAGTAAACCATTCCGTCCAGTACAATTGCAATCTGGCGACCAATGTTATTTGCAGTCATCGTTGCCCAGATTCTTGCACCCTCTGCATTCATAGACATACTGACTTCAGGCACTGCGCTGTTATTGCCAAAAGATCTGCGGGCATCAGTAACGACGCCACCGTCCAGCGGAGCTCTTCCATCTCTGGTATTTGACTTAATAGCCACTAGTTCAAATATTGTATTGGAAGCATCAATAGGCTTAACCGACCACATTGCTCTCATATCGGCAGGGAAGATTGCCTGAATTTGTGGCATTCTTAGCCATGTGCCGATTTTTGCAGTATCTCTGTAGTGTGCACGTCCTATACAGGCACCCGGCATTAACTGACCCTGTGCCACACTTGGATTTAGAAGGAAAAAGAGAGGGTTTTGCTTAGCAATTGCCACCTCATCTCTTGAGAGGGAGTCTGTAGCAATTCCGGCTATAAGCTCTTTAGCAACTCTTGCAGAGTCGCTTACTTCAGCAGTTGTATCTGATAACTGAGCAGGAGCAGCCTCCTCGTCAGCCAGCATATTTCTGATGTAACTGTCTGCCTCCGCCAGATACTGATATATCTCTTTATTCTCATATGTCTCCCAGAACTCAAGAGATGCGGTTCCCTGAAGCAGTTTTCTTACACGCTCAGGATCCTTAACACCCGGAAGTTCAACAAGTATTCTTCCTGAATTGCCAAGTTTCTGGATGTTTGGCTGAGTAACACCAAATCTGTCAATACGATTTCTAAGAACGTTGAAAGAGTTTGATATAGCACTCTCTGCCTCCTCTCTTATTACATCTATTACTTCAGAATTTGATGTCTCAGGTTTAATTCTGTCCCTCATCTCATAGGTGCCGAAAATTTGAGATAGTCTCTGGCCGGGGGCAACCTTGTCCCACTCCTGAGCAAAAAGGGTAATAAAATCTGTACGGGAGTTCGCCATATTTGCCTGTGCCTGACTCATTGCCTGAGCAAACAGCGGATTTGTGTTATAGTTGGAGAGAGCGTTCACAAGGTCGTAAACCTTTACCTCCAGCATAACGTTCATACCTCCCCTCAGGTCAAGACCGAGATTTATCTCCTTCTCCTTTACCTGCTTGTAGGTAAATCCCAAAAATACCTTCTCTGCAGTTATGGAGTCCAGATAAAACCTCTCTTTTGCCAGACGAAGCGAATCTAGATAAAATGGCTTCTCCAATTCAGGAATCGCAGCAAACGCAGGAGAAACCTTCTCTGCCTCAACGGCAGCTACTGCATAAACTCTTGCCTTCTTTTCCTGATTCCTTGTTGCCCATGTAAATGACAGCTGATAAATACAAGCCAGGGCGATCAAAATTGCCACTAATTTAATGGCACCTTTACTTTGCATGGAATATCTGTTTTAATTTAATATAATCCTTCGAAAATTAGCCTACAAAAGTAGTATTTTTTCACAATATATGAAGAATTTCGTAATTTTGTTGTTCACTATTCACCCAACCACTTATGAACAAGTCTTTCTTCCTGCTTACCATCTGCCTGCTGGCAAGTGGCACGACATTCTCACAGGAACAGACATCTGCCGCCGATTTCCAGCGGGCAGAGAGGCTCAGAAGCGAGTACAACTTTGAAGAGGCAGTAAAAATCTACCGTCGGCTATTGGAAAACACTAAAGACGAGAAATTTGCCACTACTCTTAATATTCAGATTGCAAGATGCGAAAATGGAATCGGAATGCTGGAGTTCTCTGCAAGTCCGGCCCCTATGGGCCACTCAGATGTGCCTAAAAGAGATTTCACCGGCTTCATCCCAAAACAGGGGGAGTCATACTGGGCAACCCTGCCTGCCATACTCGGAAAAACCAGAGCATCGGAATCTCCTCAAAACCTTGTCTTCGTAAATCCGGAACTTGATGTTATTTACTTCTCCGCTCTTAGCGAGAGAGGCAATTACAACATCTACAAAACAACCCGGATAAACGACACACTTTGGCACGCCCCGGAACCCCTTGATGATATAATAAATTCATCCGGAGATGAGATTCTTCCGGTTATTTCCAGAGACGGCAAAGAGCTTTTCTACGCATCAAACGGACAGTATGGAGTGGGTGGATTTGATATTTTTCACACCAGGATGGATGAAAAGAGTGGAAAGTGGGAGATTCCCCAGAACATGGGATTCCCTTACTCAACACCATTTGACGACTACCTTTTCATAAACGATTACGATAAAAGATACTCTTATCTGGTTTCAAACAGAAGTATTGCATCTTCAGACACCGTCAGGGTTTACAGATTAGCATATGAGGTAAATCCAGTTAAGAGGTCTATCACAGACCCCAAAGAGGCATTTGCTATCTCAAGGCTAATGACAGAGGCTCCCGAGGAGAGGATTTCTCAGCCTAAACAGGATGTACCCGATACCGGAGACTATCCCGCACTGGTCAGAGAGGTTAGAAAAATTCAGCAGCAGATAGATTCAACATTAAGATCCCTTGCCGGTCAGAGAAACAGATTTTCCAAAATGGAAAACATTGATGAACGGTTATTAATTGAAAGAGAGATTACATCCGGTGAGATAGATGTTTCTCAGCTAAGAGAGAAGCTATCTATGGCAACAAAAGCCGTTCAGCAAAAAGAGATGGAGTTTCTCAGCAAGGGGATCCTCATTCCAAGAAGAGAGGTGACCGAAGAGAGACCAAGAGAGCCTGCGGTTGAAAAGGATCCATTCGTCACGTACCGCATTACTCCCGGCAGATTAAATATCCGCAATCTCTTTGAACCTGAAAAGCCTATAGATTATTCATTCAGAATCGGAAGGGAGAGCGTGATTTTTGAAGAGACTCCGGATGCAGGCCTGATATACAGAATCCAACTGGCAGTAGTTACCTCAAAGGCAAGCCCGTCAACATTTAAAGGAATAAGTCCCATATTTGAGGCAAAGACACCTACCGGGAAGTGGCTCTACACCGCTGGGAACTTTAGAAGATACGCAGAGGCATCAGATGCTTTGCAAAAAGCTAAGGGAAAGGGATTTCGCACCGCAATGGTTGTTGCATATAAAAACGGGAAATCCATTAATGTAAAAAACGCCAGACTTGAGGAGGATAAAATTGCAGAGCACACAAACTACCATGTGAAGATATCGGGGTATCCGGATGAGCTTCCTGCATCAGTAATTGCAACCATAAGAGCCACAACAGACAGAGATATTGCCCGCAGGCTCTCATCCGCAGGCAAATCAGAATATTTTATCGGCCCATTCTCCACTAAGGAGGAGGCAGAGGCTGTTGAGAGAGTATTGAACACAGTCGGCACAAATGGTGTTTCTGTTGAAGAGATAACAAAATCTAAATAATATGTCGCTTATTATTACCCTAATAGTTATTGGACTTTTGCTTTTGGCAATAGAGGTCCTCATTATACCCGGGTTTGGCGTGGCCGGAATATTGGGGCTGCTCTCTCTGATTGGAGCAGCAATTCTTGGATTTACAATGTTCGGCACTACTACCGGACTTATTGTTCTTGCTGCTATTATTCTTGCGACATCAATCTCAACCTGGCTCATTTTAAGGTCTAAAACCTGGAAGAGGGCCGCTCTTAACGAAAAAATCACCGCCAGGGTTGACTCAACTCCGGAAGAGAAGGGAATAATTCCGGGCTCTCAGGGTATAGCAACCAGCAGATTAAACCCTATGGGAAAGGCCAGAATATCTGGTTTGGATATTGAGGCTGTTTCAAGAGACGGAATAATCTCTGCCGGTGAAAAAGTAGAGGTCATCTCAACGGAGGATGGCAAGATAGTTGTCAGAAGGGCAACTGAATAACAATAAATTAACTTTAAATCAAATTAATATGTCAGAGATTACAATCTATTTAGTGTGGATAGGAATATCGCTGGTGGGACTAACAATCCTGCTGTGGTTCTTCCCTATTACCCTTTGGTTTCAGGCCCTGATTTCCGGGGTTAGGATATCACTGTTGCAACTTGTTCTGATGCGCTGGAGAAAGGTGCCTCCGGGAACAATGGTTATGGCTATGATTACAGGAACAAAGGCAGGACTTGATCTAAACGCAAATGAGCTTGAAGCTCACTATCTTGCAAAAGGAAACGTTCCAAACGTCGTGAACGCCCTCATTTCTGCAGACAAGGCAAACATACCCCTCAACTTTAAAATGGCTGCCGCCATTGACCTTGCAGGCCGCGACGTTTTTGAGGCAGTACAAATGTCGGTTAATCCCAAGGTAATCAACACCCCTCCTGTTACAGCGGTGGCAAAGGATGGCATCCAGCTGATAGCCAAGGCTCGTGTTACAGTTAGAGCAAACATCAAACAGCTTGTCGGCGGTGCCGGAGAGGAGACCGTACTTGCAAGGGTCGGCGAGGGCATCGTATCCAGCATTGGTTCTGCAGAGTCGCACAAATCTGTTCTTGAAAATCCGGACTCCATTTCAAGGGTTGTTCTTGAAAAGGGGCTGGACGCAGGTACTGCATTTGAGATTCTTTCAATTGACATCGCCGATATAGACATCGGAAGAAACATTGGTGCCGTACTCCAGATGGACCAGGCCAACGCTGACAAAAACATTGCCCAGGCTCGCGCAGAGGAGAAACGCGCAATGGCCGTCGCTCTTGAACAAGAGATGAAAGCCAAGGCCCAGGAGGCCCGTGCAAAAGTAATTGAAGCCGAAGCCCAGATCCCTCTTGCCATGGCAGAGGCCTTCCGTTCCGGCAACTTAGGCATCATGGACTACTACAAATTCCGCAACATTCAGGCCGACACAGAAATGCGCGAGAACATCGCCAAACCACAGAAGTAACCCTCTGTGATAAGCCACTGTGTTAGCCAAAATTTTGCACATTAAAAAGAATTAGTATCTTTGCACTCCCTGCGCCAAAACGCAGGGTTTTGGTGAGGTGGGTGAGTGGCTGAAACCAGCAGTTTGCTAAACTGCCGAACTCGTAAGGGTTCCGGGGGTTCGAATCCCCCCCTCACCGCCAAAGAAGAAAAAGCCGGGCACACGCCCGGTTTTTTTATTTCCGGCAAGTGCAAAGCTTGCTTTAGCACGCAGACGGGAATAAAAAAATCTTATGCGCAGCATAAGGCTTTTTCTTCTTTGAAGCAACCCCAAATTGGGGAACGCCTCGCGCAGCGAGGCAATCCCACACCACCCAGAATATTTCTGTTTTTCCTCCACAATTTGTTTAATTGACAATTACATATAATCCAAATGTCATAACTTTATTGCGTTGACTGCGACGAAACAGTTTCACTAATCAATTAAAAAAGGAAGTACTATGGCAAAAGAAAGAGTACTACAGGTCAAAGAATCTTCAATAACTGTTATCCTTCAAAATGAAACCGACTATATCAGTTTAACCGATATGACAAATGGATTTATTGAGGGAAGTGGACTAATAGGAAAGTGGATTACCAATAAAAACACATTGGAGTATTTGGGAGTTTGGGAAAAAATCAACAATTCTAATTTTAATTACCCCGAATTCGGGGTAATTGGACGCGATGCCGGTACAAATAGATTTATAATGTCTGCTGGACAATGGATTGAACGGACAAGAGCAATAGGGCTGATTGTAAAAGCAGGGCGTTATGGTGGGACCTATGCACACAAAGACATAGCATTTCATTTTGCGATGTGGTTAAGCCCTGAATTTCAAATTTATCTTATTAATGAATTTCAGCGCCTAAAGGACGATGAAAACAGTCGTTTGAAATTAGATTGGAATTTGCAAAGAACTTTATCAAAAGTCAATTATCAAATTCATACAGATGCCATCAAAGAGAATTTAATACCACAAGAAATTACCAAACAACAAATTGCATATGTTTATGCCAATGAGGCCGACCTGTTGAATGTTGCTCTTTTCGGTATTACTGCTAAAGATTGGAGAGACATTAATCCTGACAAAAACGGTAATATCAGGGATTACTCAACATTGGAACAACTTGTAGTATTAAGCAATATGGAGAGCATTAACGCCTTGCTAATCCAACAAGGATTATCACCACAGGAACGGCTGATCCAACTTAATAAAGTTGCTATTAACCAGATGAAATCACTAATTGAAAGTAAGTCGATGAAAAAGCTAAAAAATGAAAACTACTAAAAATACAATATTTTTAGTAAAAGTCTTTCTTGGATACTGTAATTACCATTTTCCCGACGTCAAGAAAATGGTCACTATAGCATTAATCAAACTTCCCTTCAATAATTTGTTATAAGAAGACATTGGATTCTAATGAATTAAATTTTAATTTTATATCCTTAACTTTATACAGCTATAAACAATTTATGAAAACATTAGACTTAAAGAAAATTTTCAGACTATATTTACCCTCACTTATATTTGCCATAGCGTTAGCTACATATGCAATAGGATCTAATGTGACTATAGTCAATTTATTAGCAGGCATTATAGTTTTGTTATTAATAGTGAATTTGTTTTACCAGAATATACTTTTAAGTAGAATTCTCGGGGTTGTTTTCCTTCTAGTCTCTTTGTATATGGTATTGGCATTGCTAGATGATGTTATTGACGGTGAAGCAACAATAGGATACCTATTCGGCCTTCTAATGATATTATGTAGTATTACACTCTCGGTATTGCTTATAGTTGGATATAATAAAAATAAAATAGAAATTATTGAGCACTAACGGATGATATTTTAAAGAAAACCAGCTCATATCACTCTTTAACCCAATTAAAGCCCTATAAAAATGGGATATGTGCTTGGCGGAACTTTTTTTCTTCTAATGTTCCTTTTATCCGGTATGCGTTATATCATTTCAGGGAGTAAAATGTTATAGAAAATTTGGTTTATTCCTTGTTCGAGTATTGATATTGCCGATATCCGTTCGGTGAAAAGGTCATATAATTTGCTTTCTTCACCCGCCGGTTCACTCAAGAGACTAAGTGTTAATTTCCGAGGAAAAGTTAAATTTCCTTATATATTGATTTCTCCTATATGTGAAAAGGAGTTCATTAAGGAACTGATAGTAGTCAATCCAAATATTTTAATTCATATGCCCGACAAAAAAGGAATTTGGCGTATTCAAGATTGGGATATTTGAGATTTATAAAAACTTAGAAAAAGAGAGGTTAAGAAATCATGGATTTTTCTACACTATCAGCAAATAATACAACTATAATAATGCCATCACCTGACAGCGTTTATATTTAATTAATATTCTGCAGATTAAATTACGGATTAGTGCCCTAATTAGCCTCAGTACTTTTCAACAGGAATGTGCCCCATAATCATTAACAACAACAAGCTCAACCATTGGCGAAAGTATTAAAAATACAAACGGATATCCATTCAGTCCCCGTTTTTGAAATCGGGGACTAAAACAGTGGTACTCTATGATAATCAAGGCTCAAGCACCCCCCAAAGGGATCACTGAGCAAAGCGGAGTAATCCCACCCGGGGAACGCCTCGCTGCGCGAGGCAATCCCCTATTTTCCAGAAAACATCCCCACAGGCTTGGGTGGGACAAACCTCCATCTTATTGAATTTCTGCATATCCCAAAACACAAACTTAACACATTCAGCAATTTATATTTTACAATTACCAATAAATAAGCCCTGTGGAGGTTCGCCCCACCCAAGCCTGCGAAATGAAAGTCTCAATAAACCAGCCAATCCTTTAAAATTATAATAACTACCAGAAACATGAGAAATTGATGCTGTGCATCGCTAATTATTTTATTACCTTTGATATACAACCAATTAAATCTCTCTCTCATGAAAACACTATCTCTTTTAGTTCTTTTCACCCTCTCCTCACTAATAACTTTCGCTCAGTTAAAACCAGATTCAAAGGTGTTTCTGACATTCGAACAGACTCAAAACGAAGTAAATGTAGATGGAGATAATGCTATTGCTATGCTAAAAGAATACATTGTCGGAAAAACATCCCTAGTAATTTCCGAATCAAAAGAATCAGCAGACTTCACATTTCAACTCAGAATAATTGAAAAGAAAATTGGTAACAGAAGAGGAAAATTGGATATTATTGACAACCAAACCTTGACACCAATTTTTGAATCAAAATGGGTTACAGGAACATCAAATGCCTTCTATGGGTATTCCGGCTCAAGACATGCCATTGGACTACTCGTAAAAGATCAACTAATTAAAGCATTTCCTAAAACTGTAAAATAGTTATGCCTGCCATATACATCATCCTCATCATAATTGCCGCATTCGTTCTCACCAAAAGAATTAAGCGCATAGTGTACGACATAAAAATCAAGAACAACGGCAAACTAAAAGCCGACATCCTCTTTCTAATCCTCACCATCCTCGTGATTTGCATCCTGATTTATCTTACCGGACTCAAATAAATTGAAACCCTTTTCTACCTTTGCTCCCAAATTCAGGAAAATATGAAAAAGGCAGCCGTAGTAATCATCAGTTTAATTGCAGTAGTTATTGTAACTTTCCTTCTGACCCCAACTACATTCTATCAACTATTAAAAATCAGCCCCTCTTCAAAGCTTTTGGACATCTCTTACTCAAACGATGCCCCCGACACTCTTTACCAATTTCTATATGCCGACACCACAGGCAACGAATACCTTAAGGAGCTCAGAACTAGTCACAACCTGGAGCAATTGATTGCCGGCCAAACCGATGAGCTTGATAAGATCAAAACAATTCTTGACTGGACTAGCAAACAATGGTCACACGATGGCAGCAACACTCCTTCAAACCATGATGCTATTACCATTCTCGCAGAGGCAAGACAGGGTAAACAGTTCCGCTGTGTAGAGTACGGAATCGTGGCAACTGCAGCCCTTAACAGTATTGGAATACCCGCAAGAACGCTCGGACTAAAAACCAGAGATGTAGAAAAGGTCATGCGTGGTGCAGGACACGTTGTTACGGAGGTATATTCAAATCAGTATGAAAAATGGATTTACATAGATCCTCAGTTCAATATTATGCCAACCCTTAACGAAACCCCAATAAACGGAGTTGAATTACAAAAAGCCATATACACTAAAGATCCCGGTCTTAAACTCATAAACAAAGAGGGCGAGTTAGACAAAGAGGATTCAGAAAACTATATAAAATGGATTGGAAAGTACCTATTTTACTTTGATGTCCTTTTTGATCAGAAGACGATGAACTCTGAAGAATTCATGAGGATTAACGGAATGAGCAAACTAACCTTAGTTCCAGCAGGCCACAAAGAGCCGCAAATCTTCCAGCGCAGCAGCAAAATCAATTATAGCTACTATACAAACTCGCTGAATGATTTTTACAGAAAACCTCATTAAATTTATCTCACTATCTTTGCTGTGAATTTTTCTAAGTTCCGGAAAAGATGCAAAACACAAATGATATAGAATTTGCCGCCAAATGTATTCAGGAGGGCAAACTGGTTGCCTTTCCCACCGAAACAGTTTACGGGCTTGGCGCAAACGCCTTAAACCCGCTTGCAGTGGCAAAGATCTTTGAACTCAAGGAGCGCCCCACTTTTGACCCGCTTATTGTCCATATTTCAACAATAGATCAGCTGGAAACAATTGCCGCAAATATTGATGAGCGGGTTTACAAAATTGCAGAGAATTTCTGGCCCGGGCCACTTACAATGGTACTCCCAAAAAGCAGTATTGTACCCGATATTGTCACTTCAGGCCTTCCGACAGTAGGTGTAAGAATGCCGGAAAACGAGATGGCACTTGAGCTCATAACCAAATCAAACTGCCCCATCGCAGCCCCCAGTGCAAATAAATTTGGTCGAATAAGCCCGACAACGGCTGCACATGTCCGGAAACAGCTCCCTGATGTGGACTATGTACTTGACGGTGGCAAGACAACAGTTGGGATAGAATCTACAATCATAAGGCTGACAAGCAAAGGTTTTCAGATACTTCGCAATGGTATTATTACCAAAGAGGAGCTGGAAAAAGTTGTACCATTTGACGACACTACAGAAATTGAAGAGCTCTCAGCCCCGGGCATGTTAAAGTCTCATTACAGCCCTAGAAAAATGCTACTGATTTCTGACTCAGATCTTTCACAAATTAACAAATCCAAAGCAGGTCTTATATCATTTTCAGGAGTGCTTGAGGGCGGTTTCTCAAAGGTAATCAGAGTCTCTCAGACCAATGATCTTAAGGACTATGCCGTAAATATGTTTGAAGCTATGCACTCCTTTGAAGACGATTCTCAGATAGAGCTTATTATAGCAGAGGCAGTTCCCTTAGATGGTATTGGTATAGCGATTATGGACAGACTCCGCAAGGCCGAATACGACTGGAAAAAGGCGAAAAAACCACGGATTTTCAACATGCCTTTTGCAGAGGTTTACCCTCTTTACATTCAGAAGGCTGAGAAAAAAGGCCGTACAAAAGAGGAGGTAGATCAAATTATTTTCTGGCTTACAGGTTATAATGACGAAAAACTGCAAATTATACTTGATTCTAAATCAGATTTTGAGAAATTCTTTTGTAACGCACCTCAGTTTAATTCCAACGCACACAAAATTACAGGTGTTATCTGCGGATACAGAGTAGAGGAGATTCAGGATGCCCTTATGCAAAAAATTCGCTATCTTGATAAACTTATTGATGAGCTTGCAAAGGGCAAAGCAATGGATAAGATTTTACGCAAATGATTGATTATCATAAAACAAACCTGTTAAAAAACATACCCAAATGCACTTCACTCGTAGCCGAAAAGCTTTTGACTACCTGACGACAATTCTTACAGTTCTTATCCCGTTAACACTTTCAGCACAAACCTCATCCACAGGAACCATCCGGGCAGTCCGTATCGCTGAACCTATTCATATTGACGGAGATTTAAACAAACCTGTCTGGAGGGAGGCCCTCCCTATCTCAAACTTCAAACAGAGCGAACCTAAAGAGGGGGAAGAACCAAGCGAAAAAACAGCAGTTGCAATCCTTTATGACACCCATAATATATATTTTGGGGTATGGTGTTTTGATTCGGAGGCCGACAAACTCTCTGCTAAGCAGATGAACAGAGATTTTGACTGGCAGAGCGACGACGATATTGAGATAATGATAAGCCCATTCAACGACAACAGAAACGGGTACCTTTTCGTTACAAATCCAAAGGGAGCTATGGCAGACTCCTGGCTTGGCGGAGACGGTGGCAGGTACAATACAAACTGGAACGGAGTTTGGGATGTCAGGGTAACAAGGGATGAGAAGGGCTGGTATGCCGAGTTTGTTATCCCCTTCTCTACTCTGAAGTTCAAGAGGGAGGAGATACAAACATGGTCGGTAAACTTTGAGAGAAATATCCGGAGGAAGAACGAACAGGTAAGGTGGCAGGGATGGTCAAGACAATATGGTATAGACAATATCACACAGAGCGGAAAACTGGAGGGGTTGCATAATATAAAGCAAAAAGAGAGGCTTGAGCTTACACCATATGTAACGACCGGCCTTGAGTGGGTTGACGGCAAAGCAAAGGGCTCGTTAAAGGCAGGTGGAGAGGTTAACTACGATATTAGTCCAACTCTAAAGCTAAACTTTACCCTGAATACTGATTTTGCACAGGTTGAATCAGACAGAAGGGAGGTCAATTTAAGCCGGTTCTCAATATACTACCCGGAAAAAAGACAGTTTTTTCTTGAGGGGAGCACCTATTTTGATATGAGCGTATCGTCTGCAAGGCTATTCTACAGCAGACGAATAGGGATTGAGGGGGAGTCAATAATTCCAATTCTTGGGGGAGGTCGACTATTTGGTAAGATAAACAAAACAAGCATAGGGATAATGACCCTGCAGACAGCTGCAAGTAATGAAACCGACTGGGCAAACTCATCTGTAATAAGAGTTAAACAGGATATTTTTGAGGAGTCTCAGGTGGGGTTTATTACCACCCAAAAGTTCAGCAACGGTTATTACAGTTCAATGTACGGGACTGACTTCACTTACAATACCTCAAAGTTTATGGGTGATAAGAATTTAATGGCAGGATTCTCAGGCGCAATAACTCTTGAAAACAGAAGAGATCAAAATATTAGCAACCGGGACAATGCTACATATCATGTATTTCTTTTCTACCCTAATGACATATGGAGTTTTAACGCAGGATTCAACTCTATACAGGAGAATTTCAAACCGGCACTGGGCTTTATTAACAGATCTGACTTTAAAAGGCTGTACTCAAAACTTGAGTATAAACCAAGATTTAAAAAAATGCCGGACTATATAAGATCCTTCTCCTTTAAATTCTATGATTTAGAGTACTATATAAATGACAAAACAGGAATTACCGAAACAATCTCCGCAGAAATAAGACCATTTGGTATAAACTTTAAAAACGGAGACTATTTTGGTGTTAATTACAAATATCACCAGGATAACCCACACGAAGATTTCAGGCTTATTGAAGGAGTTGTGATTCCTAAAGGGCAGTACAATGACAACAATTTCAGTGCGGAGTTCCACTCTTTTGACGGAAGGGTAGTCAATGCGGGAGTTGAATATGAAAGGGGAAGCTTCTATACCGGTTCCCGTTCAAACATTGAGATGTATCTAAACCTGAGTATTAACAGGCATCTGAGCATTGGTTTGGACTGGAGTAGAAACAACCTGGATCTCCCTGAGGGATACTTTAAAGTCAATGACATAGGCGGCAGGATCAACTACGCGCTCAACCCGCGCCTGAACTCATCGCTTTTTGCTCAATGGAACAACGAACACAACGAAGTCCTGCTTAACTGGAGAATAAACTGGATACCAAAAATTGGGAGTTTCTTCTATTTTGTGGTTAATCAAAACATAGACACATCAAACAAATCTATAAAATTTACCCGCACAACAGTGCTTGCAAAGCTAATCTGGCGCTTTGCCGTGTAAATTTCAGCTAAATAATTTGCAAATTAAATAATCATATTTAACTTTGCAGTCCCTTTTTCAGGGCATCGGGGTGTGGCGCAGTTGGCTAGCGCATCTGCTTTGGGAGCAGAGGGTCCTCCGTTCGAGTCGGAGTACCCCGACAATCAAGAGACCTGCAGACGATTGTTTGCAGGTTTTCTCTTATTATTCATTTCAGACAATGCTAAGATTAATAATGATTGTAGGAACAGGCAGCTTCATTGGTGGAGTTGCACGTTTTCTCACATCAAGAGTAGTACACAACCTCTCAATCACATCTGGCTCCTTCCCTTTTGCAACTTTTATAGTAAATATTACAGGCTGCTTCCTTATAGGTCTTTTCTACGGACTGGCTGAGAGAGGTCACATTATGAACGAGGAGTGGAGAATATTTCTTACTGTTGGTTTATGCGGAGGCTTCACTACATTTTCCGCCTTCTCCGGTGAGAATGTCTCTTTTTTAAAAGAGAGTAACTTTTTACTTTTCCTAACTTATACCGGATTAAGTGTTTTCACCGGAATCGCAGCTACATATCTTGGAAATTTGACAACCAGACTGATTTAGCCAAGAATTTACAAATAGTAAAAATTTTTACTATTTGCTGTTTTGTGGATTCCTTTTCCAAAATCAATACATACTTTTGGATGGAGTTAGTTGAATTTTTAAACCGGCAGTGAGGTACTACGATATCCATACCTCGCTGCCGGTTTGACAATTTATTAAAGACTACTACTTTGAACCAAATGACTTCATAAACTGAACTCTCTCAAATCTCTCCGGATTGGGGATATTTGAGTAGTTAAGCCTCCCTCTGAAATCTGATAACTTCTCAAAACCCTGAGTCTCCATAAAGAGATTGATATCATCAATTGCCTGAGAAATGGCCTCTGCCCCCTTTTGATAAAGGGCTGTACACATCTGAGCTGTTGCCGCCCCTGCCAGTAGCTGTTTAATTACAATAGTTCCGTTGTGGATACCGGTGCTGGCTGAGAGGTCAATCCCCGGAACCAATGCCGAAACAATACCCATCCATCTTAGCTCCTTAAGGTGCTCCTGTTCTGTAGAGTATGCATCTGCCGCGATTATCCTTACCTTTTTAATGTCAATATCAGGCATATAAAACCTGTTGAACATTACAACCCCCTTTGCACCTCTGGATTTAAGGCCATTAACAAAACCTGGTATATTGGTGTAATTGTTTGCAATCTTTACTGCAACCGGGATTGACACCCTCTTTGTTACCGAGCCTACCACATCCAGATAATCTGTCTCTATCTGACTTGCCCCCTTTAAAACATTCAGAGGCATAGAGAAGATGTTTAGCTCCAGTCCGTCTGCCCCGGCATCCTCAATCTCCTTTGCGAACTCAACCCATTCACCCATTGAATAGCAGTTTATGCTTGCTATTACCGGAACAGAGACTGTGTCCTTGATGTCTTTTATAAGTTTGAGATATTTGGCAATAGAGTTGTGCCTTATATAGTGGTGCAGATAATCTGCAGACTCCGGGTAATCGTGCGACTGATCTGCAAGAAACTCGGCCTCATCCACAATCTGCTCCTCAAATAGCGACTTAACGACTATCGCCCCAACACCGGCCTTATCAAAGGCCTCAACTTTGTCAAGCTGAGATGTAAGTCCTGAGCTGGCTGCCAGGATTGGGCTGCGAAGCTGCAGACCCATATAATTTACGGACAGATTTGACATAACTGTTCGGTTTTAAATTTTCTCAAATATCTTTCTTAGGCTCACCCTCTCGTCAACAATTCCTCTTACCTTTTCAACAGGAACTCTCTCCTGAGCCATTGTATCTCTCTCTCTTATTGTTACACATCCATCTTCCAGTGTCTGATGATCTATTGTTATGCAATATGGAGTGCCTATTGCATCCTGTCTGCGGTATCTCTTTCCAATACTGTCTTTCTCATCATACTGACAGTTGAAATCAAACTTCAGATCTCCCATTATCTCTCTTGCCTTCTCTGGAAGTCCGTCCTTCTTTACAAGAGGCAATACTGCCACCTTTACAGGAGCCAGAACAGCCGGCAGTTTAAGAACGACCCTCTCCTCTCCGTTCTCCAGCCTCTCTTCGCAATAGGAGGTTGAATAGACAGCAAGAAATGTTCTGTCAAGTCCAATAGATGTCTCAACAACATACGGAACATAGCTTTCATTTGTCTCTGGGTCAAAATACTGCATCTTTCTTCCGGAGAACTTCTGATGCTGACTTAGGTCAAAATCTGTTCTTGAGTGTATCCCCTCCAACTCCTTAAAGCCGAATGGGAATTCAAACTCAATATCTGCTGCTGCATTAGCATAGTGAGCAAGCTTTTCGTGATTGTGGAACCTGTATTTTGATTCACCAAGTCCTAAGGCCTTGTGCCAGGCAAGTCTCTTCTCCTTCCAATGTTCATACCACTTCATCTCCTCTCCGGGACGAACAAAAAACTGCATCTCCATCTGCTCAAACTCTCTCATTCTGAATATAAACTGACGAGCTACAATCTCATTTCTGAATGCCTTTCCTATTTGAGCAATACCAAACGGAATCTTCATCCTTCCCGTTTTCTGCACATTCAGGAAATTTACAAAAATACCCTGAGCGGTCTCCGGCCTTAAATAGATGATATTTGCATCTTCACTTACACTCCCCATTTGTGTTGAGAACATAAGGTTAAATTGCCTGACATCTGTCCAGTTGCGGCTGCCTGATATTGGGCAAACAATCTCACAATCAATAATTAGCTGCTTAACTGCTTCAAGATCATTAGAATTCAGAGCCTCGTTCATTCTGCGGGTAATATCGTCTGCCTTCTCCCTGTTTCTCAGGATATTTGGGTTAGTGCTCCTGAATTGGGCCTCATCAAAAGAGTCTCCAAATCTCTTACTTCCCTTCTCTACCTCCTTCTCAATCTTCTCTTCAATCTTGGCAATGTGATCTTCAAGCAGTACATCTGCTCTGTATCTCTTCTTTGAATCCTTGTTGTCAATCAGAGGGTCGTTGAAAGCCCCGACATGGCCTGAGGCCTCCCATACCTTGGGATGCATAAATATTGCAGAATCTATCCCTACGATGTTTTCGTTGAGACGGACCATAGCCTCCCACCAGTATCTTTTGATGTTGTTTTTCAGTTCTGCTCCAAGCTGGCCATAATCATAGACAGCACTCAACCCGTCATAAATTTCACTTGACTGGAAGATAAAACCATACTCCTTTGCGTGAGCAATCAAGCTTTTGAATAACTCCTCTTGTGTCATAAATCTCTAATCTGTTTATAAAAGGCAAAATTACTCCTTTTTTAGAGATTTTTGGTAAATTTGCGTTTTATAAAAATAAGAAATATTGGCAACTATGCGTAAAATACTGATTACTCTCACCTCGCTCCTGTTTTTTGCAGCTTCTTGGGCTCAGCCTGTAGCAAACTGGCAATTCTCTCAGAAAGACAACGGAGATGGAACAATAGACCTGATATTCAAATCATCTATTGAAGCTCCATGGTATATGTACAACTCTGACCCAGTCCAAAACGGACCTCTGCCCACCTCATTTGAAGCAGTATCACCCGTTGGTTATGAACTCGTGGGTAAACTTAAAGACTTAGGAACAGCAAAGACAAAAATGGATGAAGCCTTTGGAATGGAGGTAAAGGTATTTGAAAATGAGGCCTCATTTGTACAGACAATAAGAAGAACTTCTTCTGATCCAATTAAAGTAGAGGGGATTCTGACTTATCAAACCTGCAACGGAGGGGAGTGTCTTATGGATGAACTTGATGTAAAGTTTGATATTTCGGCTGGAGTGGTTGCAGAAGGCACCACAATCTCTTTGCCTGCACAAGACGAGCAAAACGGAGGCTCCCAGGGGTTACTACTGTTTTTGTTGATCGCTTTTGCCGCAGGTCTTGGCGGAGTATTTACCCCTTGTGTGTTTCCTATGATTCCTATGACAGTTAGCTTTTTCATAAGCGGAGGCGGAAGCAAAAGGGACGGTATTCTTAAGGGACTTGTTTTTGGTCTGTCGGTAACATTAATTTACACCCTTGTTGGTGTTATTGTAGCCCTGTTTCAGAGCACAGATGCTACTGATGTGCTGGGAACCCACTGGATTCCCAACATCCTCTTTGCCACTCTGTTTATAATTTTTGCAATCTCATTCTTTGGAGCATTTGAAATAACCCTCCCTACCGGTCTTGCAAATAAAGCCGATGCAAAAGCAGACAAGGGTGGTATCATAGCCTCGTTCTTTGTTGCACTGGCAATGGTGATAGTATCATTCTCCTGCACCGGTCCATTTGTCGGATCAATTCTGGCAGCAGCAGTAACCGGTGGTTTGGCGGCAAAGCCTGTACTCGGCATGATGTTTTTTGGACTTGCCTTCTCTCTGCCGTTTGTTTTGTTCTCCTTCTTCCCTTCTCTTATGAAGAAGATGCCAAAATCAGGAGGATGGTTAAATGTTGTAAAAGTAGTGTTTGCATTTATCCTTCTTGGATTCAGTTTCAAATATCTCGCCTCTGCGGATGCCTATTTTGGTCTGGGAATTATTACGAGAACCCTTGTAATTTCAATATGGATAGTGCTTGCGATACTATTAGGTGTTTACCTTCTTGGTAAGCTTAAAACATCTCACGATTCAGACATCAACCATGTAAGTACATTCAGACTCCTTTTTGCTATAGCATCTTTCTCATTTGCAGTATATCTGGTTCCCGGGCTTTTTGGAGCTCCTCTTACTCCGCTGTCGGGCCTCCTTCCTCCAGCTGACGAGAGCACATTCAGTATTGGATCCGGAGGTTATTCAGAGGGTACAGCCCTCCAGGGAGAGCCAACTCAGGGACTTTGCGGAGTTGCTAAATATGCAAACACAAAAAACAGGGCTCCTTACGGACTACCAAGCTATTATGATATAGCCGAAGCTATTGCCTGTGCAAAAGAGCTTAATAAACCGGTTCTTCTATCATTCAAATCTCACACCTGCAGCGCATGCAAGGTTATGGAGGCTAAGATTTGGAGCAATCCGGAGGTTCAGGCAATACTCAGAGATCAGGTTGTAATAGCATCACTTTATGTTGATGACAGGACTGAATTACCAATTGAAGAGCAGATTACATCCACGATTGACGGAAAGGTTAAAAACACCCTGGGCAGAAAATTAAGGGACTACCAACTTACGAAATTCGGCAAGGCCTCACAACCTCTTTATGTTATTGTAGGACATAACGAAGAGGTACTCTCTGCTCCTGTAGGTGAATCTACATTAGAGGAGTACCTTCGCTTTCTCAATACCGGGATTGAGAACTATAAAAAAGAGTATAATTAGTCTATAGTCTCAAACAGCTGATCCATAGGTTTGCGAACCTTTTTAAGGAATTGGTTCGCATCCTCTGGGGATCTGTATCCAACAGCCCCAATGCAGACTGAGGTTAACCCCTTTTCCTTAAGTCCCAGTATTTCATCAAACTTTGCTTTATCAAAACCCTCCATTGCAGCAGCGTCAATTTGCTGCTCTGCGGCTGCAGAGAGTAGTGCCCCTAAAGCGATATATGCCTGTTTAGAGTTCCATGTTGAGACCTGCTCCTGAGACATAGAACCAATTATCCCGTTTAGCATATCTCTGTAAGCATTATTGTTCTCTTCAGGTATATTATTTGTTTCGCCAGAGAGTTTTATAAAGGCATCAACCTTGTCAGGGCCATAACTTGTAAAGTTGGCAAAGACAAATACGTGAGAAGCCTCAGTAAGCTGTGGCTGGCCATAGGCTGCCTCTCTTAGCCTCTCCCTTATTTCTTTACTCTCAATTTCAAGCACTTTGTATGGCTGAAGGCCATATGAAGAGGGTATATAGTTAATTGCCTCCTTTAAATATTCTATCTGCTCTCTGTTTAATTTTCTGTTTGGGTCAAATCTTTTAACTGCATATCTCCATTTCAGTCCGTCAACTACTTTCATATTTTCAAATTTTAAAGTATTTTTAATTTAATTACAAGGTCATAGGAACCTCTATTACTAATATTTTTGTATTTTTATCTATACTAATACTTAATGTCTCTGTATCTGTAACAGTAATAGCATCTCTTCTCTCAATTCTATGTCCGTCAACTTCCGCCCCACCCTCAATAATAAAGAGGTAAACACCATTCCCTGTACGCTTAAGATCATATTTCACAAAGCTCTTTTTATCAAAAAAGCCTAAATGGAACCAGGCTTGCTGATTTATCCAGATCCCATCTTCTCCTCTGTTTGGAGATCCGATCTGTCCAAGTCTGTTAGTTGTTGATAATTTATCTATTGGCTTTTGATCATATCTTGGGGTTACATTCTTTTTTTCCGGGATTATCCAAATCTGCAGGAATTCAACAGCAATATCCTGCCTGTTGTTCATTTCGCTGTGAATAATACCGGTACCTGCGCTCATTGCCTGTACCTCCCCGTACTTAATTACTGTCTCATTACCCATACTGTCTCCATGCTTTAACTCTCCGCTTAATGGTATTGATACAATTTCCATATTGTCGTGCGGATGTTTTCCGAATCCCTCTCCTGCTGCTACATAGTCGTCATTTAAAACTCTTAACGCTCCAAAATGAATCCTGGCAGGATCATAATAGTTAGCAAAAGAGAATGAATGTGATGATTTTAACCAGCCATGGTCTGCGTAACCTCTGGAGTCCGCTTTAATCAGATTATATTTTTGAGTCATTTTTTTCATATCATTGCATTTAATTATAATGCAAAGATAGAGAGCTCCGGAGTGGGTGTAAATGCAAAAATCAGGGGAAGTATTGCAATTTTCCTAGGATGATCTGAATTCCGAAAAAGTGATCCCCTCCCTTTTTTTGAAAAAATTGCTGAAATGGGAAGGATCCTGAAAGCCCAGAGAGTAGGCTATCTCTTTTGAAGAGAGTTCTGTATGGATACCCATTCGCTTGGCCTCGATTACAACTCTATTTTGGATAAAATCCTTTGCCGTTGTCCCAACTGAGTCTTTCATTACACTATTCAGATAATCAGAGGTGATATTAAGTGCTTTTGCATATTTTGAAACCTGATGCCACTCATTGAACTTCCTCTCTAATAGAACTTTGAACCTTTTGACCAAATCTCTTCCTGTCTCAATGAGTTGAGTATTGCCACCATAGTTCATCTCAACCACTCTGTTACACTCTATTAAAAAGAGCTTAAGCCATGCCGCAACTGCCTCATAAACAAATCTGTCCCCTCTATTGAAAAGAGACTCTATCTCTTTCCCCATTAAATATAGTTTATCTGATAGCTCCATTGATAAATCCAGTGGCGGAGTGTCTGGCCTGCAAGAGAAAAGCCCGAGATTTGTTAGAAAGTCTTCACTAATATTGTATTTACAAAGAAACTCAGATGTAAACATAATAACGATACCTATAGGTCGAACGGGGGTAAAAACCTGATGGACCTGACCGGGCATCAGAAAGAAAACTCTGTTGTCCTTTATTTCATGTCTGGTAAAGTCTATTGCATGAAATCCTTCGCCCTTTTTTGAAAATATTATTGTATAGAAATTGTGTTTGTGAGGTTCGTCCGGGTTTGCACCACTCTCATCAAATATCTCCTCCATTGTTCTGTATGCAAAAAGAACAGATTGCTCCTCATGAAGAAGATCAAATGAGGGTATTTCAGCCCCTCTGGAATCTGTAAAGAGTGAATTCTTCATTTAATAATTACAATTGACTTATCTTCACACTCTTGCAATAGCTCAATTGACGTTTTATTCAGCTGCGGATGAATAAAGCCGGGGCAAATCTCAGCCACAGGCATAAGTACAAATCTTCTTTGGTGCATTTTTGGATGAGGAATAATCAGGAAATCGGTGTTAATCTGCAAACTATCATAGTAGATAATATCAATATCTATAACTCTGGAATCATATCCCTCCGAGCTTTGATTCCTTACTCTTCCCAACTCCTTTTCAATTTTCATTATATCTTGCAGCAGATCAATGGGGGTCAAAGTAGAGTTAATTTTTACAGCCATGTTTAAAAACCATGTCTCCGTATCAAATCCCCATGGTTCGCTTTCATATAGTGACGAACATACCGGAGTGGTCTCTGAGATGGCAGATAGCCTCTTTAATGCAGAGTTGAGATAATCCTCTCTGCAGCCCATATTACTTCCTAAAAGGAGTATTATCTCATACATAAAAGAGTTTTTATGGCTAAAGCATTCCTAACTCAAGCAGGGCCTCTTCACTCATTCTGTTTTTATCCCAGGGCGGGTCAAATGTAAGTTCAAGAGCAACATCCTTGACTCCCGGAACATCCATGACGGCATCAAAAATATCCTGTAGCAGCTGATCTGCCATTGGACAATTTGGAGATGTCAGGGTTAATTTAAGATCAACTTTTCCCTCCTCATTGCTCTTAATCTCATAAATAAGACCCAAATCATATACATTAACGGGTATTTCCGGGTCGTAAACCTGCTTTAAAGCAAGAACTATATTCTTATCTGAAATCATTGCATTATTGTTTATTAGCGGCAAAAGCCACTGCGTAAAACTTTATTTGCTTTATCATGGAGAGCAGTCCATTTGCCCTTGTCGGAGATAGGTTCTGCTCTAATCCTATCTCTTTAATAAATCCCAGGTCTGCCTCAATTATCTCCTGCGGAGCTCTTCCGGAAAAGACCCTTATCAACAGAGAGATTATCCCCTTTGTGATAATTGCATCACTGTCTGCTGTAAACCAAATTTTCCCGTCAGAATAGTCGGCAGCAAGCCATACTCTTGACTGACAGCCCTTTATTAAATTGCGATCCTCCTTGCCACTATCTTTAATAATTGGCAAAGATCTGCCCAGCTCTATCAGATATTCATATTTGTCAAGCCAGTCTGTAAAGACTGAAAACTCCTCCACAATTTGTTGCTCTACCTCTTTAATTGACATAATTCATTGTTTTATCTTAACATATTTATGGCTTTTCTTAGTGACTTGGTGAAGAGCTCTGTCTCTTCAATTGTATTATACGGAAGAAGCGAGGCTCTTATCATTCCTGTTACTCCAAATCTTGTCATTAAAGGTTCGCAGCACATCATACCGGATCTGACAGCTACTCCCATTTTATCTAACAACATGGCTAAATCCGTATGGTGTACACCTTCAACATTAAATGAAAAAATAGGCAACTTTTGTTTAGACTTTCCAAATAATGTCAAACCCTCAATCTCCTCAAGTTCTTTATTTAATGATGATGTTAATCTCTCTTCATGTGCAGTCATAAAATCAATATCAACCCTGTTCACAAAATTTATCGCTTCGCCCAATGCTGCAACACCGATAAAGTTAGGGGTTCCGGCTTCAAATTTGAGTGGCAATGGTGCAAATGTTGTTTTTGCCAGTGTAACACTGTCAACCATATCTCCACCTCCCATCCATGGCTCCATCTCTTCTAAAACCTCCCTTTTACCGTATAAAACCCCTGTTCCGGTAGGTCCGTATAGTTTGTGGCCTGAAAATGCATAAAAATCACAATTAAGATCTTTTACATCAACTTTACCGTGGACAACTCCCTGAGCTCCGTCAAGTAAAACTCTCGCGCCAAATCTGTGAGCTCTTTCAATAATCTCCTGTACAGGGTTTTTTATGCCTAGCACATTTGATATATGTGCAACAGAAACAATCTTCAGCTTACTATCAATCAAACTATCCAATTTATCAAGTATCCACTCTCCGTTTTGATCTACTGGTAGAACTCTTAGTTCAGCTCCGGCTCTTTTACATGCCATTTGCCAGGGGACAATGTTAGAGTGGTGGTCTGCCTCGCAAATCAGAACCGCATCTCCCTTTGAGATAAACCTTGATGTAAAACTGTTCGCCACAAGATTGACAGAGGCTGTCGTGCCTGAGGTAAAAATTATCTCATCTGTTGATTCAGCATTTATAAACTCTTTAACTGCGAGTCTTGCAGACTCATAAAGATCTGTACATCTTGCACTAAGCTCATGTACGGCTCTATGAATGTTCCCGTTAGTCCCGGAATTCATATCATTAATAAGCTCAATAACGCTTTGAGGCTTTTGAGCAGTTGCTCCATTATCAAAATAGATCAGATCTCTGTTGTTCACCTTTTGATTCAGAGCCGGGAAATGCTCCCTCATTTGGGCAATGTTCACAATTTTTGCCATATCTATTGATTCCTTCAATTAATGATTGATTCCTGCAAAATTAAACATAAATTTGCAAGAATAGTTTAAATCAGGGCTATGTACGACTACATTAAAGGAGAGATCGCAGAGATAGGACCAACAGAGGTTGTGATAGATACGCCAACTTTCGGTTACAAGCTTCAAATATCACTGCAGACATATTCAAAGCTTCAGGCCGGAGTAAGGGCAAAACTTTACATACATCATCACATCCGGGAAGATGTAGAGTTGATGTACGGTTTCTTTGATAAAGATGAGAGAACTATCTTTCAGCACCTGATAGAGGTCTCTGGCATTGGTCCCAATACGGCCAGAATGATGCTCTCCTCAATGTCCTCAGAAGAGATCAGAAATGCAATAATAACTGCAGATATAAACAGGCTGAAAAGCATTAAAGGCATTGGGTTGAAAACGGCTCAGAGATTGCTTATAGAGCTAAAAGACAAAATTATAAAAGGTGGTGGCAGCTCCTTTATTACAGGAGAGTCTCATGCGATGTCTGACGGAAGGAGAGATGAGGCAATCTCTGCCCTGATTCTTCTGGGTTTCAGCAAGGCAAATGTTGAAAAAGTTGTTGATGGGATTTTAAGAGAATCTCCTGTTGAGCCTCTTGAAGAGATAATAAAGCTCTCCCTTAAAAGATTATAAATTTCAATTATTTTAATAAATTTGCAACAAATTTAATAACAAAATTATGAGCATACCTGCAAATCTTAAGTACAGCAAAGACCACGAATGGGTACTTGTTGATGGTGATATCGCAACAGTCGGAATCACCGAATTCGCTCAGGGACAATTGGGCGATATAGTTTTCGTTGATATTCAAACTGAGGGAGAGACTCTCTCGGCAGGAGATGTTTTTGGAGCAATTGAGGCTGTAAAAACTGTAGCTGACGGACTTATGCCTGTCTCAGGAGAGATCGTCGAGGTCAACGGAGAGCTTGAAGGTGCTCCGGAGTCGATTAATAAGGATCCTTACGGAGCAGGCTGGATGATTAAGATAAAACTTACCAATCCTACGGAAATAGATGAGCTTATGGACGCTGCGGGTTACGAAGCGTTTATCTCATAATTAATTCAAAATATAAAAAAAGAGCGTCGGGAAATCCGGTGCTCTTTTTTTTGTGTTGGATGGATATTGTTCTAAATTTACGCACACTAACAAACAATATTAACAGAGCTATACTATGAAACACAGTTTCGGCAGTGACAATCATTCAGGAGCTGCACCAGAAATAATGCAGGCTATAATTGATGCAAACAGAGAATTTCAGGTAGCATACGGTGAAGATGAATACACAACAGCGGCTATAAAAACATTCAAAAAAGTTATGGGAGAAGAGGCCATCCCCTTCTTTGTTTTTAATGGTACAGGTGCAAACATTCTTGCATTAAAGGCGCTTACAAAAAGCTACAATTCAATTCTTTGTCCAGAAAACGCTCATATAAATGTTGACGAGTGCGGCGCACCGGAAAATATCACAGGAGCCAAACTAATTCCTCTTCCGGCCAATAATGGCAAAGTCTCACCGGCACAGGTTAAACGCGAGTTAAAGGGTTTTGGTTTTCAGCACCATTCTCAGCCAAAAGTGCTCTCTATATCACAGCCGACAGAACTTGGAACACTTTACACTCCCGGGGAGATAAAGGAGCTTGCTGATTTAATGCACGCCCATAATGGTTATCTCCATGTTGATGGTTCCCGTATCTCAAACGCAGCTGCCTCACTTGGCCTACCAATAAAAAAATTTATTACAGACCAGGGTGTTGACGCACTATCCTTTGGCGGCACAAAAAACGGCTTGCTGATTGGAGAGGCTGTCATCTTTTTCAGGGAAGAGTTAGCCGAGAATTTTCAATATATCAGAAAGCAAGGAGCACAACTATTCTCAAAGAACAGATTCATAGCCGCTCAGTTTGATGCATTTCTTAAGGATGGATTGAATATCAGACTGGCTTCGCACTCAAACGCAATGGCGAAATATCTGCAGTCTGAACTAAAAGATATTAAGGATGTTATAATAACAAGACCTGTTGAGACAAATGTAGTATTTGCACGCATATCAAATGAGTTATGTGAAAAACTTATGAAAAAACATTACTTTTATGTCTGGGACGAGGAGAGCGGAGAGGTTAGATGGATGTGCTCATTCAATACTACAAAAGAGGATATTGACAATTTTGTACAGGATATTAAATCAATACTATAACCTAAACAATATATATTATGGCAGTTACAAGAGTTTTTGACCTTCTGGATCAGCTGGTTGAAAAATATCCTAAAGATGACATTCTCAGCAGAAAAAGTGCCGGGAAATGGATTAAATACTCATCTCATAGTTACAGCGAGCACTCTCATCTGGTTGCTTATGCTCTCCTCTCAATGGGTTTTGAAAAAGGGGATAAAGCACTTACCATAATGCCAAACAGACCTGAGTGGAATTTCCTTGATATGGGTATAATGATGGCAGGTATGGTGCATGTACCTGTTTACACAACACTGAGTACTGATGACTATCTCCATATAGTTAACCATAGTGACGCTAAGGTAGTATTCATTGGAAATGATAATCTAGCTAAGAAGATTGTTCCAATTATTGAGAAAGTTGACAGAGAGATTAAAGTATATACTGTTGACCCGGTTTCAGGATACTCCTCTATCGAAGAGATCTACAATACAGGACGATCAAATGCTGACAAGTATAAAGAGGCTGTAGAAAAAATAAAGACTGAAACAGATGAGAACGATGTTGCGACAATAATCTATACATCCGGAACTACAGGCACCCCTAAAGGGGTTATGCTCTCGCATAAAAATCTTGTTTTCAATTTTATTGGTACAGCTGTTCAGCAAATCAGAGATCACCGTCATAAAATGCTCAGCTTCCTGCCTCTTTGCCACATTTACGAACGGGGAATGAACTACGATTATCAATATCTTGGAATAAGCATCTATTACGCTGAAAGCCTATCAACAATAGCTTCTGATCTGGCAGACAGCAAAGCCGACGGTTTTTGCGCTGTTCCCAGAGTACTAGAGATGATGTATTCAAAACTAGAGGCAGCCGGAAAAGATCTCAGCGGAATAAAGAAGGTTATATACAGCTGGGCATTCAGAATTGCTAATAAATTTGACTATACTAAGAACAGCCCCCTTTATAAACTTCAATACTCTATTGCTGATAAGCTGGTTTACAGCAAATGGAGAGCAAAACTTGGCGGTAAAGAGATGCTGATTGTTTCCGGAGGATCTGCAATACAGGCGAAAATTATACGCCTTTTCACAGCGGCAAAAATGTACATATTTGAAGGGTACGGAATGACAGAGGCCTCTCCGGTAATAGCTGTCAACAATCCAAAAGAGATGATTATTAAAATTGGCACTGTGGGCAAGAAAATGGATGGCACAGAGCTAATGATTGCAGACGATGGCGAGATTCTGACAAGAGGCCCGCACGTAATGCTCGGATACTATAAAGATCCTGATTATACAAAACAGGTAATTGATGAAGAGGGATGGCTTCATACAGGAGATATTGGTGTCATCGTTGACAAAATATTTTTAAAAATAACTGATAGAAAAAAAGAGATATTTAAGCTCTCTGCCGGTAAATACATTGCCCCTCAGGTAATTGAAAACATGCTTAAGGAGTCTTCATACATTGAAAACTGTATGGTGGTTGGAGAGAATCAGAAATTTGCCTCTGCTCTTATTATTCCGGACATTAATAAACTGCATTTTTGGGCGGCAAAACACAAAATTCAATTCACAGATAACCATGAGCTTGTTCAAAATCCTCAGGTAATCAAGAAAATTTATAGCGAAATTGATAAAGTAAATACTAAACTTGCTGCTCATGAGCAGGTTAAGAGAGCCAAGCTAATCATAGATGAATGGACTCCATTGAATGATATGCTCTCTCAGACACTTAAGTTAAAGAGAAATAAAATTAAAGCTAAGTATTCAGAAACAATTGCCGAGATATTTAAGAACGAATAATTCGTAAAAAAATTAAACTTTGAGCATAAGAAAAGCCACACATTCAGACAGAGAAGCCATATATAAAATATGGCTCTCTTGTTTTACTGATGATCAGGTATATATAAATAATTACCTTGATTATTGCTTTCCTCACACAACTACCCTTATAAAAGAGGTTTCCAATTCAGATGCAGTAGCGGTTATCTCAATAATTCCCTCCTATTTTATACATGAAAAGCGGATATATTCAGGAGCCTATTTATATGGAGTTGGAACTCTCCCTGAACACAGAGGCAAATCATACTCATCTGAATTAATCAGTGAAGCTGTTTCACTATTGAGGGCAAAAGGAGAAGAATATTTTCTTGTTAAACCTGCAACAGAGAGTCTTTTTTCCCTCTATAGGAGGCTTGGCTTTGATAAGGAATTATTTAAATCAATCTCTACTCTGTCTCACTTTCCAAATACCCAATACAACCAAGAGATTAATATAGAGCGAATAGATCCCAACGCCCACATTGAAGAGATCGCTACCATTAGAGAGAAAAAAATGTCAGATAAAACATTTATGTGGAACAGGGATGTTTTGAACTATGCTCTTAATGAAATTGTAGGCAGAGGTGGTTCTGTACTTTTTAACAGATACACATCTGATTATTGCACAGGCTACCAACCAGAAACCAGCTCTGCATTACATATTCTGGAATCTACTTTAGCCCCAGATGAAACAAGTGCTGTTTTTAGAAATACAATTCTTTCAACAATACCCGGCACAGATGAGATTATCCTTGATTCAAATTATTCATCTAATCAAAAGGGAGACAAAATCCTGTCTGCCCTTCTTATGGAGCTAAAACCCGGAATTTTCAGCTTTTGTAAAGATCTCTCTCTCTCTTTGCCGATGGAGTAAAGCAATAGTGTTCCTCGTGGAACCTATTCCTCCACTAATACTATCTTCCAAAATAGACTAGCAGTATTGATATATCAGCCGGAGAGACTCCCGGAATTCTTGATGCCTGAGAAATTGTTCTAGGTCTGTGTTTTTCCAACTTCTGCCTGGACTCTGTGGAGAGAGACTTAAGCGACTGATAATTAAAATCATCTGGAATTTTCACATCCTCTAATCTTAAGATTTTCTCCGCAATCCTTTTTTCACGCTCAATATAGCCACGATACTTAACAAATATTTCAGCTGAAGAGACAATCTCTTTAACAAACAAATTAAACGCTATTACGCCATCCTCTTCTGAGGTGTGTTTATATGGCAACTCCCCAGTTGATAACATGTATCTTTTAATTAGACCAAAGAGTTGTTTTGTGTTGTCTGGCTGAGGATTATGAGTTATCAATTCATTATTTAAAACCGACAAGAACAAGTGTTGTAACTCATTGAATTTTTGCGAATTTTCAAATGTTCCTCGTGGAACACTTCTTAACAGTTCATTAATCTCAATCTGAGGTCTGGTTAAAATTTCTGCAAGTCTCTTCTTTTGGGAAACTTTTGATGATCCTACCCGTTCTAAGTAATCATTGATTTCGTCGGGCAAAACCGAAGTCTCCTCCATAAAGGCAACAAGAGATTTAACATATGAGTATTTTAGCTCTGTAAGCTCTAGTCTCTCTTTTGTCGCTAGTCCAATATTAAAACCTGCCCGAGTTAGTCTTAGATCTGCGTTGTCCTGTCTTAGTAAAATTCGATATTCAGCTCTGGAGGTAAACATTCTGTAGGGTTCATCAACCCCCTTTGTAACCAGATCGTCTATTAAAACACCAATGTAAGCCTCATCTCTCTTCAGGACCAAGGGTTCACTACCGTTTAGTTTTAAGTGTGCGTTAACTCCAGCCATTAATCCCTGGGCAGCAGCCTCCTCATATCCGGTCGTGCCATTTATTTGGCCGGCGAAATAAAGATGTTCAACTCTCTTTGTCTCTAGTGTGTGGTGAAGTTGTGTTGGTGGAAAATAATCGTATTCTACGGCATAAGCCGGCCTGAAAATAATCACATTCTCAAAGCCTGGTATTGCTCTTAATGCTTTATACTGTACCTCAAGAGGTAATGAAGAAGAGAATCCCTGCAAATAATATTCATGAGTATTCCAGCCTTCGGGTTCAAGAAATAATTGGTGTGATGTTTTATCAGAAAATGTTTTTAGTTTATCTTCAATACTTGGGCAGTATCTTGGTCCTCTTCCGGAAATTTTCCCAGAAAACAGAGGGGAAAACTGAAAGCCCTCTCTGAGAAGATTGTGAACCTCCTCATTAGTATGGACCATAAAGCAGGAGAGTTGCTTTACAGATGACTGGATAGGAGATGGCTTTGGAATAAATGAGAATCTCTCAGGGTTAGTATCTCCATACTGTATCTCCAGTTTAGTAAGGTCAACAGAACGTGCATCAATTCTTGGTGGAGTACCGGTTTTCATTTTATCCACTTCAAAGCCGAACTCCAGTAACTGCTCCGAGAGATGTTTTGATGAAGGCTCCCCTACTCTCCCTCCCTCAGTAGTATTTTTTCCTATGTATAACTTACCATTTAAAAATGTACCGGCTGTTAATATTATAGATTTTGTTTTAAAAGTGGCCCCCAGTTCAGTAACTACTCCAACAATTTTATTGTTATCAAAAATAAATTGTGTTACTGTATCTTGCCATAAATTCAGATTTGGAGTGTTTTCAAGAATATATCTCCAGTTTAGCGAGAAGTGCTGTCTGTCACATTGGGCCCGGGGACTCCACATTGCAGGTCCCTTTGATCGGTTTAACATTCTAAACTGTATTGTGCTTGCATCTGTAACAACTCCTGTACAGCCCCCTAAAGCATCTATCTCTCTGACTATCTGTCCCTTTGCGATGCCTCCTATTGCTGGATTACATGACATTTGAGCAATTTTACCCATATCCATAGTAAGCAACAAGACCCTGGATCCCATTTTTGCTGCTGCATGAGCTGCTTCACATCCTGCATGACCAGCACCTATAACAATAATATCGTAACTCTCTCCCATTAAAATTGACTTGTAAATAATGATAAAGCGCCGTTTTCAGCTTCTCTCATTTTTTTGCTCTCCTCATTTGTAGAATCCTTATAACCCATCAAATGGAGAATCCCGTGTATCATAACTCTTCTAAGCTCCTCCTGAAAAACAGTCTTATATATTTTACTGTTTTCTAAAACTCTTTCAACGCTAATAAAAAGATCTCCCGACAAAAGAGTATCAGATGAGTAGTCAAAGGTGATTATATCTGTATAGTAATCATGATTTAAAAACTGCTTGTTAATTTTAAGCAGATACTCATCACTGCAAAATATAAAATTTATGTCGCCCAGTACCAGACCATTGACCATATTTGTTCTATGCGACTCTTCTAAAACGACAGTATTTATCCATGCAGAGAGTTTTCTTCTCTGTTTAAGGTTGAAGTCTATGTCTTCAATATTGTATTTAATCATATATTACTGTTTGGAACCGTTTGCAGACTCCTCCTCTAGCATATCCCAATACTCAACCGCTCTTCTTGTATGGGGGATAACAATTGATCCGCCCACAAGGTTTGCCACAGACATAATTTCAAACATTTGATCTCTGTTTACACCGAGTTCAAAACATTTCTCAAGATGGTATTTAATACAATCATCACATCTCAGCACAGCAGATGTTGCTAGACCGAGCATCTCTTTTGTAACAGCAGGTAACGCTCCATCCTCATAACACCTTGTATCAAGGTTATAAAATCTTTTGAAAAATAAATTGTCTGAATCAAGTATCTTCTTGTTCATTTTGGCACGAAATGTGCGGAATTCGTCTATTCTGTTCATCCGATAAGATTTTGCGCAAAACTACATAAAATATACTAATCAAAATTTTTCTATTATGTCTAAAGTTACTGTCATAGGGGCCGGCAATGTTGGTGCAACTTGCGTCAACGCAATGAATATGCTTCAGTTTGCCGGAGAAATTGTTCTTCTTGACATCAAGGAGGGTATCGCAGAGGGAAAAGCAATAGATATGATGCAGACCGCTAAACTGCTCAGATTCGACACTACAATCAGAGGCGTTACCAATGATTACGCAGCTACTGCAAAATCTAAAGTAGTTGTTATTACCTCCGGACTTCCCAGAAAACCGGGTATGACCAGAGAGGAGCTTATAGGTACTAATGCTGAAATAGTTGGCAATGTTGTTGAGAATGCTCTTAAATATTCTCCGAACGCAATATTTGTTATAATTTCCAACCCTATGGACACTATGACATACCTAACTGTAGCCAAAGCCAAACTCCCTAAAAATAAAGTTATAGGGATGGGCGGTATTCTTGACAGCAACAGATTTGTGTATTATCTAAGAAAGGCGCTGGATGCCCCTGCGAGTGATGTAGCTGGCATGGTTATTGGAGGCCATGGTGATACAACCATGATTCCTCTTATCAGGTTTGCAAATCTGAGAGGAATTCCTGTAAGTGAATTACTTTCAGAGGAAGTTCTTTCACAAGTTGTAAAAGATACAATGGTTGGAGGCGCAACTCTTACCAAACATCTTGGAACCTCAGCATGGTACGCTCCGGGAGCTGCTGCAGCAGCACTTGTTCGTTCAATCGTGCTTGATGAGAAAAAGATCTATCCGTGCAGTGTACTTCTTGAAGGAGAGTATGGACAAAGCGATATTTGCCTTGGAGTACCGGTAGTTGTGGGGAGACACGGATGGGAAAAGGTTGTTGAACTTAACCTCAACCCAGAGGAGAAAGAGGCCTTTGAAAAGAGCGCAGATGCAGTGAGAGCTACAAACGATGTTTTGAAAGATCTCAACATCATCTAGCAAATTGAGAAAATTTTTGCATCTTTGCGATGCAAAATTTGGGGCATTAGCTCAGCTGGCTAGAGCGCTTGCATGGCATGCAAGAGGTCATCGGTTCGACTCCGATATGCTCCACAAATAGTTTTTAACAATAAATTTTAAATTTATCTTCTTCATTTTCTTGTGATTAATAATTTTTTGCCATAGTTTATCCACAATAACACTTGTCAAATCATTATTTCTTTATAATTTTACATTTCAATAAACTTCTGATTACATTAATACAGATATGGAAATAAAGAAAACGCCCAAAGCCGATCTTGAAAACAAGAAAATTCTATTCAGAGAAATTGGATTAATCGCAGCTCTGGCTCTTGTTTTAGTGGCATTTGAATGGAAAACCTACGATAAGCAAATAAGCACGTTGGGTGATAACAACGCCGTTGTTATTGAAGAGGAGATGATTCCTATTACCAATGAGACTCCTCCGCCACCGGTAGATGTACCAAAAATTCCTACTGTATCTGATGTTATTGAGATCGTGGATGATGACATGAAGATTGAGAACGAGCTCATCATCAACACAGAGGATGACAAGAATCTTGGTGTAGAGATTAAAGATTACGTAAAAGGCCGCGTTGAAGAGGTTATTGAGGAGGAGGAGATTCCGTTTACAATAGTAGAGGAGAAGCCTACATTCCAGGGTGGAGACGAAAACACTTTCACCAAATGGGTTGCAAGCAAGCTTGTATATCCTGAGATAGCCAAGGAGAACGGAGTTCAGGGCCGTGTTATACTTCAGTTCCTTGTAAATACTGACGGTAGCGTTAGCGACGTTAAGGTTGTAAGAGGCGTGGATGCATCACTTGACAGAGAGGCTGCCAGAGTTGTTGCTTCATCGCCAAAATGGAAACCAGGAAGACAGAGAAACAAGCCTGTAAAGGTTCGCTACACATTCCCTGTAATATTCCAGTTGAGATAATTACTGAATTAACAGAATAAAAGAAAAGGCTGCCTCGATCAGAAGCAGTCTTTTTTCAATTAATATGGCAATATTGGAAGATAATAATCTGGAGAGAGTCGTTTTTGTTGGTGTAATCAGACAAAACGATGAAGAGAGAAAGGTATATGAGTATCTTGACGAGCTCGCATTCCTGGCCGAAACAGCCGGAGGGGCTGCAGTAAAGACATTTGTACAGAGGCTGGACAAACCCAATCCCAAGACATACATTGGGACTGGTAAGCTTGACGAAATAAAGGCATATATCAAAGAGAACGATATAAAACTTGTCATTTTTGATGACGAGCTCTCTCCTTCTCAATTAAGAAATATAGAGAGGGAACTTGAGTGCAGAATACTTGACAGAACAAATCTGATACTTGACATATTTGCTCAACGGGCCAAAACAGCTTATGCAAAAACACAGGTTGAATTAGCTCAATATCAATACCTATTGCCTAGACTAACAAGGATGTGGACACACCTTGAGAGACAGAGAGGTGGTATTGGGATGAGGGGTCCCGGTGAAAGCCAGATTGAGACAGACAGACGGATAATTCTTGATAAAATTAGCAGACTAAAAGAGCAGCTTAAGAAAATTGATCGGCAAATGGCCTCTCAGAGAGGGAATCGGGGTAGTCTTGTTAGAATCTCTCTGGTCGGCTATACAAACGTAGGTAAAAGCACTCTGATGAATCTGCTTGCCAAAAGTGATGTATTTGCTGAAAATAAGCTGTTTGCCACTTTAGATACAACGGTCAGAAAGGTCGTTATTGAGAATGTCCCCTTTTTGCTCAGTGATACTGTCGGTTTCATAAGAAAACTCCCCCATCAGCTTGTTGAGTCTTTTAAGAGCACTCTGGATGAAGTCAGAGAGGCGGATATCCTTATGCATGTGGTAGATATATCACACCCAAATTTTGAAGAGCATATCAAAGTAGTAAGGGAGACTCTAGATGAGATTGGAGCTAAAAACAAGCCCACTTTCCTTGTATTCAATAAAATAGATGCATACAAATACATCCCTCAGGATGAGTTTGACCTAAATGAGAAATCAAGGGAAAACTATACTCTGGATGAGTTAAAGAGAAGCTGGATGGGCAAAGAGAACTCTCCGTGCATATTCATTTCTGCGAGAGAGAAGATTCAGATTGACAAGTTAAGGAATGATATCTACAAAATGGTTGCGGAGATCCATGCCGGAAGATATCCTTTTGATAACTTCCTCTGGTAGCCTCTCTACCTTTCTTCCCTTATATCCGGTCATTGTCACAGCAGCTGTAAGTGAGTTGATAAGCGCCTCTTCAACAGCTTCAATTGTTGCCATAAAAAGTGGTGACATTGAGTCATTGTGGAGCTCAACGGGGTTGTAGTAAGGCTTTGACTCATCAATTAAATTCTCCTTGGCAACTGAGAATGCTATTATATAGTCGCCACTTCCATTAGAGGCAATTCCACCCGATTTCGCCAAACCCATAAAGGCTCGTTTTGCAATGCGCTCAAGATTTCTTGAGGTTACCGGAGCATCCGTTGCTACTACAATCATGCAAGAGCCGTCGGCATCCTGCATAATGTTTTTGCTGTAACTATAATTTTTAAGCAGTTTTCCAACAGGGACTCCAGCAATTTCCAGAACACCTCCGTAGTTTGTCTGTACAATAACGCCCACGGTGTATCCCCCTAGAGATTTTGGCAATACTCTTGAGGATGTGCCGATACCTCCCTTAAAACCGAAACAGATTGTGCCGGTACCTGCACCAACAGCCCCCTGCTCCACCCTGCCTGAACCAGCACTGGATATCGCCTCTAAAACATGGCTAGGGCGAATAACCCTTGCCCTTATATCATTTAGTCCGCCATCGTTTGTCTCTCCCACTACTCCATTAACAGATGCAATATTCTCGTTTCCTGGTTGAGACAGTGTATATGTAATCAGTGCGTCCAAAGCAGGAGCAACACTCATGGTGTTTGTAAGAATAACAGGTGTTTCAATGTTTCCCAGCTCTTTCACCTGTGTTGAACCGGCTAATTTACCAAATCCATTACCAACAAAAATTGCTGCCGGAACCTTGTTTCTGAAAATATTACCCTCGTGAGGAATAATTGCTGTCACTCCTGTCCTGATGCTCTCTCCCTCTATAATTGTGACATGTCCAACCTTAACGCCAGGAACATCTGTAATGGAATTATATTCTCCGGTTTTCATCACGCCAATACCGGCGCCATAATCCCTTAGTGTATTCTGTGCTGATAACGAAACAGAAATAACCATAGAAAAAGCTAATACAAGTTTATAGAAATTTTTCATCAGAGGGTCATAAATTTAATTAATTCTTCTGCAACTACCTCCGGCTCCTCCAGGAATCCGTTATGCCCGGAATTGGGCAGTAAAATTGATTTGGCGGCTGGCAATGACCTTATCAGAGACTCAGCTTTCTCATTTGTTATATGATAATCATTTGCCCCAAAAAACATCAATATGGGTGTTTTAGTTGACAGAAGAGTGGGAAGATTGTCCGGACGTGACTTAAGGCCTTTAATAGAGGCCACAATTCCTTCCGGATCATGTGTCTCAGTTAGCTCTACAATCTCAAAAATCTTTTCATCAAATTTCCTTTGATTCTCAGGGGCGAACATCTTTGGGATTCCCATTTTTGCAATCGCAGGAAGCTTTGCCTGCTTTATCAATGCTATCTCTCTGTCTCTGTCTTTTATCTTTTCAGCAGAATCCGGATAAGGAGTAGAGTGCATAAGAACCAGACCTGTAAAAAGATCCGGATATTTTTTAACACATTCTATTGCAATATAGCCACCCATAGAGTGGCCCATAATATAACAACTTTTAACGTCACAGATTTTCAGTACATCTGATATAACATCAGCACAAAACTCCAGCGAGTTTTCTGTTTGGTGTGTGCCTGAAAGACCATGTCCTGGCAAATCTATCGAGATTATCCTGATGTTCGGCGGAAGTTTTGTTAAAAAATCCTGCCACACATAGAGAGTTTCAAGATAACCGTGGAGCAATAACAAAACCTTATCACCCTTTTTTGAGTCAGAAATATGAACCGGAATGCCGTTGCAAATTGAAAAAAACTCCATTATCCGCTTTTTTTGCAAATTTACGAAGAATTGTGTTGAAAATTTTATATTTTTGTGGCTCTGCTACACCTAATCCCTACGCAACATTATTTATTTAAAACAACTATTATGAAAATCTCAAGATTTTTATCACTTATTGCACTTGGCCTTTTGACGCTTTCGCTCTTCAGTTGCAACAAAGAGCCGCAACCCATAGTGCTTGCAGGGACTTGGAACATTGACACTACCCAGACCATGGTTCTTATTAAATATGATGCTGTTGAAGCGGAATTGAACCCCGTAGCATACAATTTTCTTAGAGAAAACATTCAAAAAATAAGAAAAAACCTTATTCAACCTGATCAACTGGTTTTTGACGAAACAAATTCTGTCCTGTTTAAAATGAAGAGCGGTCAGGATTTTGCCGGTACCTATACAAAAATTGACGAAGTTTACTTCCAGATAACCAATCTGGTATTTCCTGACGGCATTCTTGGGGGTTGCGATAATACCAACCTGGAATTGTATTATCCAAGAGATTATATATTGAGCGTTATTTCAGGCATATTGACGCCACAGGATCCGCCTATTGAGAATTTTGACAGAATGATTACAGCTGAGTCTGGTGGGATTATGCTTTTCAGAAGATAATCGCTTTTCCACTCAATCAGAGAAAAAAAAGAGGGCCGCATAAGTGGCACCTCTTTTTTTATTCATCAATATTTAAAAACATTTAGTCTTTAATTTTAGCCTTTAAAAACTCTCTGTTTAGCCTTGCAATATGTGCTACAGAAATGTCTTTTGGACACTCCATTTCGCAGGCACGAGTATTTGTACATGCGCCGAAACCAAGATCGTCCATTCTTGCAACCATCGCTTTAGCCCTTCTGGCCGCCTCAACTTTTCCTTGCGGCAATAGTGCCAATGAGCTGACTCTGGCCGCCACAAACAGCATTGCTGAGCCATTTTTACAAGTTGCAATGCACGCTCCGCAACCTACACAAGCTGCTGCGTCCATACTCTCTTCTGCATCATCTCTTGGTATAGGTATAGTATTGGCATCCGGAATTCCACCGGTGTTAACTGATACATATCCGCCTGCCTGAAGAATTTTATCAAGGGCTTGCCTGTCCACAACAAGGTCTTTGATTACAGGCATACCAGCCGATCTCCAAGGTTCAATCGTGATAGTCTCACCATCTTTGAACTTCCTCATATGGAGCTGGCAAGTTGTTATATCGTCGTCAGGTCCGTGCGCTCTTCCGTTAATATAGAGCGAGCACATTCCACAAATTCCTTCACGGCAGTCATGATCAAATGCAACAGGCCCCTCTGACTTGCACCCCTTCTCTACGGAAACAGGGTCAGCACCCTCTCTTACCAATTGGTCATTGAGGATATCCATCATCTCCAGGAAGGAAGTATCCGGAGAAATATTTTGCACCTTGTAGGTAGCGAACCTCCCTTTATCTTTCGCGCTTTTCTGGCGCCAAACCTTTAATGTAAAGTCCATATCTTTTGTACTCCTTAGTCTTTATAGTTACGGGTTGCAATCTTAATGAATTCATACTGGAGAGGCTCCTTGTGTTTTATCGGCTCTTTGCCGTATCCTGTGTACTCCCAAGTACTTACATACATATAGTTTTCATCATCCCTAAGAGTTTCACCCTCCTCGGTCTGCATCTCCTCGCGGAAGTGACCTCCGCAAGACTCTTTTCTTGTGAGGGCATCCATCGCCATAAGCTCTCCCATCTCAAGAAAATCTGCAACTCTTACCGCTTTTTCAAGCTCCTGGTTAAACTCGTTGTTCTCTCCAGGAACAAACAGATCTTTCCAGAACTCTTCTCTCAGAGCACGAATCTCCTCAATCGCCCTCTTTAAACCGGCCTCATTTCTTGCCATACCAACATAGTCCCACATAATATGGCCAAGTTTTTTGTGAAAATGGTCAACAGGCTGCTTACCTTTGATATTGAAAAGTTTGTCAAGTCTCTCCTTAATATTTTTCTCAGCCTCTTCAAAGGCAGGGTGATTGGTATCTGTCTTTTTAACCTGAATTTTTCCGGCAAGATAATCTCCTATTGTATAAGGTAGAATGAAATATCCGTCAGCAAGTCCCTGCATTAGAGCAGATGCTCCAAGTCTGTTCCCGCCATGGTCACTGAAATTTGCCTCTCCTATTGCATAAAGCCCCGGTATAGTTGTCTGAAGATTGTAATCTACCCATAGTCCACCCATAGTATAGTGAATAGCAGGGTATATCATCATCGGCTCATCATAGGGATTAACATCTGTAATCTTCTCATACATCTGGAAAAGGTTACCATATCTCTCCTCTATAACTTTCTTACCAAGTCTCTCAATTGCTGTTTTGAAATCAAGGAAAACCGCCAGGCCTGTTTCGTTTACACCAAACCCTGCATCGCATCTCTCCTTTGCAGCTCTGGATGCAACATCTCTTGGAACAAGGTTCCCGAACGCAGGATAACGGCGCTCAAGATAGTAATCCCTGTCCTCCTCAGGTATTTGTGAAGCCTTAATCTTTTTCTCCCTGAGTTTAACAACATCCTCCATCTTTTTTGGCACCCATATTCTTCCATCATTTCTTAACGATTCAGACATAAGGGTAAGTTTTGACTGTTGCTCACCATGAACCGGTATACAGGTAGGGTGAATCTGAGCAAAAGAGGGATTTCCGAAGAAAGCACCCTTCTTGTAGCACTGCCATGCTGCAGAACCATTACTGTTCATTGCGTTTGTTGAGAGGAAAAACACATTTCCGTATCCACCGGTTGCAATAACAACTGCATGAGCACCATGTCTCTCAATTTCACCGGTAACGAGATTTCTGGCAAGAATTCCTTTCGCCTCTCCATCTATCATTACCAGATCAAGCATCTCATGTCTTACATAAGACTTTACAGATCCTAATTCAATTTGTCTGTTAAGAGCAGCATATGCTCCCAAAAGGAGCTGCTGGCCAGTCTGTCCTCTGGCATAGAATGTTCTGCTTACCTGAGAACCTCCGAAAGAACGGTTATCAAGAAGTCCGCCGTATTCACGGGCAAAAGGAACTCCTTGTGCAACACACTGGTCAATTATCAGGTTGCTCACCTCTGCAAGGCGATAGACATTTGCTTCACGGCTTCTGTAGTCTCCTCCTTTAATTGTATCGTAAAACAGTCTGTAAACCGAATCGTTGTCATTCGGATAGTTTTTGGCTGCGTTTATTCCGCCCTGAGCTGCAATGGAGTGTGCTCTTCTAGGAGAGTCACTTATGCAAAAGACCTTGACATTATAGCCAAGCTCACCAAGAGCAGCAGCAGCAGACGCTCCGCCTAGACCGGTTCCTACGACAATCACCTCCAGCTTGCGTTTGTTAGCCGGGCTTACCACACGAATCTGAGCTTTATGCTTTGTCCATTTTTCTGACAAAGTGCCCTCAGGGATTTTTGAAATAAGTTTTTCGGACATTTTATGAGAGTATTAAAAAGTGGCACAAAACTATACAATTTGGGTAAGATTAGCAAAGATTAATCAGTATCTTTACCTTTTATAAATAACCCTGCACTATGACAAAAAGATTACTGACTCTTGTTTCGGCTCTCCTTTTGAGCCTTTTGATCAATGCACAAAATCTTATTATTCCCAAACCAGTCTCTGAAAAGGCAGGAGAGGGCCATTTTGTGCTAAATGAAAAGACTGTTTTGAATTCAAATGAGAAGAGCTCTTTCAACATCAACTATCTAAAGGGTAAGCTGGAGCTTGCGACCGGATATAGGCTGGAGAGCAAAAACAGAGATGAAAACAGAATTTCGCTGATGCTGGTATCGGATCAGAATATAAAACCTGAAGGGTACCTTCTGGAGGTTAACCCTTCTGAAATAGTAATTAAAGCAACCACCTCTGCAGGTATTTTTTACGGAATACAGACACTTTTACAGATTGTACCTGCATCTGTATATTCCGGTAGATCTACTGCCGCAGACAACTGGAATATAGCCTCCGTAAGCATTGAGGATTATCCGAGATTTGGTTACAGAGGGATGATGCTGGATGTATCCAGGACATTCTTTGATGCACAGACAGTCAAAAAATATATTGAGTGGCTTGCTCATCATAAAATCAACACACTTCACTGGCATCTTACTGACGATAATGGATGGAGGATAGAGATTAAAAAATATCCTCTTTTAACAGAAAAGGGAGCCTGGAGAGGAGAGAACGAAGTCCTGGCTCCTGCCTTTGGCTCAGGAAAAGAGAGATATGGCGGATTCTATACTCAGAATGAGATTAAAGAGATTGTAAAATTTGCAGCTGAAAGAAATATTGAGATTGTACCGGAGATTGATCTGCCTGGCCACAGCAAGGCTGTAACGGCATCATACCCCAATGTTGCCTGCAACCATAGCGACAACTCCGTCAGTGTTCAGGGAGAGGGACAGAACGTGTGGTGTGTCGGAAAAGAGGAGAATTTTAAGATGCTTGAAAATATAATGAAGGAGTTGGCAAAACTTTTTCCGGGCAAATATATCCATATCGGGGGAGACGAGGTTAATTATACTGCCTGGGACAATTGCCCCTCTTGTGCAGCACTCAAAGAGAGAGAGGGGATGAAGACAAATGAAGAGCTTCTTAACTATTTCGTAAGAAGAATGGAGAAGATTGTTGAAAAAACAGGCAAAAAGATGGCTGGATGGGATGAAATTCTTGATGGCGGTGATCTTCATGGCGAAACTCGCGTGTATGCATGGAGAAGTGTAGAGAAGGGAATTGAGTCTGTTAGGAAAGGTCAGCCAACTATTATGATGCCAGGAGCATATTGTTATTTTGATATGAAATATTCTCCCATTGAGAGGGGACACAACTGGGCAGGCATTGTCTCAACAGAGAAGACATACTCTCTTGATCCCACCGGGACAGCAGCATTAAACGAAGAGGAGTCTAAGCTTATAGTGGGCGTACAGGGAGCTCTCTGGACCGAGTTGTTAGGCTGGCCGGCAAAATTCCTGGACTATCAAACATTCCCAAGACTGGCTGCTGTAGCAGAGGTTGGATGGTCACTCCAGAGTATTCGCAAATGGGATGACTTCAACAACAGACTTGAAAGAGGTCACTACAACAGAATGGCAAACATGGGAATTTCGTTCAGGTTGCCATATCCTGTTGTTAATTATGAAGATGGAGCAATAAGAGTTAAGCTTCCATACGAATGGGCCGTTATCAGATATACCTCTGATGAGAGCGAGCCAACTGCTCTCTCTCCTGTGTACAAAGGAGAAATTTTTACAGACAAACCTGAAAAATACAGATTTGCTACTTTTTACAAAGATGACATAAAGAGTATTACTGTTACTGCAGAAAACGGAGGATACAGATATCTTTCACCATCTGTAGAGATTACCACAAACCTTGAAGAGGGGAAACACAACAAGATTCATAATTTAACTGATTACAAATCTGACACATACTTCAGAACAACAAGAAGACTTGCTGCTGGCGATTACCTTACATACACATTCGCAGAACCTGTTAAAAGTTCTAGAATAATAGTGGAAACAGGAATGCCGGTGGTAGATTTTTATTGGATTACAGATGGATATGTAGAGTATTCTTATGATGGGGCAGAATTTGTCAAAGGTGAAGAATTTAAAAGAGGAACGGCTACCATTATTCCTGACAAACCTGTTAAGGCTGTAAGAATTAAGGTAACCGGACCAAATGACGGATATGTTGCCGGCTTTAGAGACCTAAAGATTGAGTAACCGATTGGTATGCCTCTTTGACAATCTCGTCGGCTGAATTATTAAACTCTTTTACTTCGGCTATATTTAACCCCTCTTTTCTCCATTTTTCCAACATTTTGTTAGATTCAGAAAAGAGACTCCTTTCAAAATTGTCAAGTATTTGCATATAACCATCACCGTTAGAGTTATAAATCAAGGGGAAGTACATATATCTTCCACCACTTCCCCTTTTTAACGAAAAGGTCTTATACTTTAGCTTCAGAGCCTCGTCGCAGGCAAAAGCATTCATATAATCATCAGACTTCTTGACAAGTACTGTGGGGAGCAAATCACCGGATTTAACCCATACCGGAACGGCTATTCCGGCAGGAGGATACCCTAATACAACCCACATTGTAACCATTTCTACATTTTCACCTGGCTTAACACCCTGAACGATTACTGATGCTGTTGAAGATTTTCTGGGAATAAAGTCCTGATCAACAACCCATCCTGAACCTCTTTCAGGAGAAAAATCTTTATCCAGAAGGTTTATTCCCATTAATGAGTGATAAAAATTTCTTGAAAGAGAGTTGAAAATCCACTCAGGAGTTATATTCATATCAATAGCCTTTTTAGAAACAATGTCTCTGGCGTTCTGATATCTTATATACCCCATCCCCTCATTAAATCTCCCTGTATATGAGTAATTTGTATAAACAAGATAACCTTCAGGTGCTACCGATAAATCATTTACATCTACTTTTCTGTATGTATTGTTATTTGTCTCAAAATAGGCTGCTCCCCCTTCAGAATCAATAACTCCGAAGTTTGCCTCAACACCCATAGGTTTTTTCCTCTTTTTGAGAAACTGCTCAAACTCCTGTATGTTTTTACACTCTGAAAGTGCGTCAAACATCAGCTCTCCCTCCCTGTCCATCTCCTTAACATCATCATCTTTAAGATTATATGAAGCAGTATTCATTATAGAAAAACCGGCTGAATTTGTTCCAATCCATATTACACCTCCCTTATCAGGACTGTTTACAAGAGCCGTGAAATTGTATCTCTTTCCTTTGAAGTGCTCAATTCTGTTATTATCCTCACCGGTGTCTCTGTGTTTCCACAATAACGGCCGTCCATCGGGTGTCAATCTTCCTGTTATTATTGCAGATGTACATGCTCCGGATTCATTCCAGGCAAAAATCAATAGTGCAATAACAAATAAAAATTTAAATTTTTTCATGTTTAGTTAAATAGTGTGTTATCATCCAATGAATTTCTGGATATTCCCAGATGTCTGTATGCCAGATCTGTTACCTCCCTGCCTCTGGGCGTTCTTTGTAAAAAACCCTCCTTTATAAGGAATGGCTCGTAAACCTCCTCTATTGTTCCCGGATCTTCACTAACAGCAGTTGCTATTGTGCCCACTCCAACGGGACCTCCTTTGAATTTATGTATGATTGTAGAGAGTATTTTATTATCCATAAGGTCCAGGCCTCGCTTATCAATATTTAAAGCGTCAAGCGCATATTTTGTAATAGTAAGGTCTATTCTTCCACTCCCTTTAACCTGGGCAAAATCTCTAACCCTTCTCAGTAAAGAATTTGCTATACGAGGAGTACCCCTGCTTCTTCCCGCTATCTCCTCAGCCGCATCTCTGTCTATCTCAATATTAAGTATAGATGCGCTTCTCTCTACAATTTTCAAAAGAACCTGAGTATCATAATACTCCAAATGAGATTGTATTCCAAACCTTGCCCGTAATGGAGAGGTTAAGAGACCGCTTCTTGTCGTAGCTCCTATAAGAGTGAAGGGATTGAGTGTTATTTGAACTGATCTTGCTCCCGGCCCTTTATCAATCATTATATCTATCCTAAAATCCTCCATGGCAGAATACAGATACTCCTCAACTATAGGAGATAGTCTGTGAATTTCATCAATAAAAAGAACATCACCCTTTTCAAGTCCCGTAAGAAGTCCTGCTAAATCTCCCGGCTTATCAAGTACAGGCCCAGATGTAATCTTCATATCAACACCGAGTTCATTTGCAACTATATAGGCTAAAGTTGTTTTTCCAAGTCCCGGAGGACCATGAAGCAGAAGGTGATCAAGTGATTCTCCTCTCATAATGGCGGCTTTAACAAAAACCTTAAGGTTCTCTATAATCTTATCCTGGCCGGAAAATTCACCAAAATCTCTTGGACGTATCTCTCCTTCAAAATCTTTATCTTTGAGATTACTGTCATTACGGGGGTCAAAATGTGCCATCTGAGAAAATTCAAAATCAATAATACAAATATATCTATTCTTTATTTAATAAAGGTTGATGTTTATATATGCATGTTTATAAGTTGATAAGTTTATTTATCATTTTTCTTTAACAGATAATTATTGCTTATAAACAAAATATTAACAATAATCATTATTGAAAAGAACATAAAATCAATTAATAATGATATAATTCATCTACTTTTAAACAAATGTTAATAAAACAGACAAAAAGATCTGAACAGTTTAAACAGGTGGATAAATTGGAGATATTTTCTTCAAAAAAAGTGATAAAAAAATTTGTAAATCAGAGGGGTAATTGTATATAAAAAAAGTGATCAACTTCTAAAATATTATTATCAATATTTATCAACATAAAATCAACTGGTTTATTAACTATATTTGCACTCTGTTAACAGATGGAAAGAGTGTACAAATCTGAAGAGTTTTCTTCTCAAGTATCTACAAAAGAGCTTATTGAGTGGGTAGGGGGATGTAATAAAGAGACTATTGCAATTAATGGTCTCTATTCGTCCGCCAAGGCGTTTGCAATTGCCTCATCTGTAAATGATGGTATCCATATCATTCTGCTCAATAATAGGGAGGATGCTGCCTACTGTTCAACGGATCTTAATTATCTTATTAATAAAGAAGAGGTTTTCTTTTTCCCCTCTTCATTAAACCATTCAGCAAAGGGGGATAAGAGGGATCTTTCATATCAGGTGCAGAGGACTGCAGCAATTCAGGCAATTATTCAATATAAAAAGAGGGAATTTAAATTTAAAAAAGTAATAATTGTAGCATATCCTCACTCAATTTCAGAGACTATACCTGAGGTTAAAAGAGTTGACAACTCGGTACTTAGGATATCTAAAGGAGACTCTCTTTCTCATGAGTTTGTTAAGGAGACGTTGATTGAATATGGATTTAGCAGAACGGATTTCGTCTCTCAACCCGGAGAGTTTGCTTTAAGAGGAGGTTTGATAGACCTTTTCTCTTTTGCGGAGAACAGACCGTTCAGAATTGATTTCTTTGGAGATAGCATTGAAAATATACGGGTATTTGATATTGATTCTCAAAGAACGGTTGAGGAGAGAGACTTTGTAGAAATTTTTCCCGATATAGCAGAGAGCCTTAAAGAGGCAGATCAGACAAATATTTTTGAATTTTCAGGTAAAGATTCTCTCATTTGGATTTCCGATGCGGAATATTTTGAAAAGCAGATAGAGGCTATTTATGAGTTGTCTTCTGATAAAAGCAGAGCCCTCTCTCCAAAGGATTATGAAGAGATAACTGCTGATATGCGTAGAGCATTATTCGGACCTCTGTCTGTAACATATAAGCCAGAAAGTATATCCAGAACAATAAACTTTCATACATCTCCACAGCCCTCCTTTAACAAGAATTTTGATCTTTTGGCGGCAGAAATTGAAAGAAGAAATACGGATGGTTATAAAGTTTCAATATTTAGTGAGAACCCAAATCAGACGGAGAGGCTTAAAAGTATTTTCTCTTCGCTAGAAGGAAGAGATGTTTCGTTCACTCCTGTGAATGCAGGTATTCACGAAGGATTTACAGACCATAATGCAAAAATATGCATATTTACTGATCATCAGATCTTTGACAGATATCACAGGGTTAAGACAAACAGATCTGTTGAAAAGAGTGAGAGGTTAACTATTAATGAGCTTAATGCATTTCAGATTGGAGACTACATTGTTCATATTGAGCATGGAGTGGGGGTATTTGGAGGACTTGTGAAAACAAACCTCAATGGAAAGATACAGGAGGCGGTTAAGCTGATATACAGGGACGGAGACGTTATCTTTCTTTCGATTCATGCCCTTCACCGGATATCCAGATATAAATCAAAAGATTCACAACCACCAAAGGTTTACAAATTGGGAACGGGAGCCTGGAGCAAACTGAAAAACCAGGCCAAATCAAAGGTTAAGGATATTGCCGCAGACCTTATAGATCTCTATGCAAAAAGACGGGACTCAAAGGGATTTGCCTTTTCCGGAGATTCATATATGCAGCAGGAGCTTGAGGCCTCTTTTATATATGAAGACACTCCGGATCAGTTGAAGGCGACAATAGCCGTAAAGGAGGATATGGAGAGGGATTGTCCAATGGACAGACTCATATGTGGCGATGTCGGGTTCGGAAAGACAGAGGTGGCAATCAGGGCTGCCTTCAAAGCCGTGGCAGACAGTAAACAGGTGGCAGTTTTAGTGCCTACAACCATCCTTGCTCTTCAACACTTTAAAACCTTCTCAGCAAGGCTTAAAGAGTTCCCGTGCAGGATTCAGTATTTGAGCAGGCTTAAAAGTGCAGGAGAGATCAGGGAGATTGCCTCAGAGCTGGAGAGTGGTAAAATTGACATTGTGATAGGTACTCACAGATTGCTGAATAAAGAGATAAAATTCAAAGACCTTGGTCTGCTGGTTATTGACGAGGAGCAGAAGTTTGGGGTCGCAGCCAAAGAGAGACTAAGACAGCTGAAGGCAAATATTGACACCCTTACTCTTACAGCAACACCTATACCCAGAACTCTTCAATTTTCATTATTGGGAGCAAGAGACCTCTCAATCATAAACACTCCTCCTCCCAACAGACTTCCTGTTCAGACAGAGGTAATTGACTTTGATGAGGATGTAATTAAAGAGGCAATAAACTTTGAAATAGAGAGAGGGGGACAGCTCTTTTTTGTGCACAATAGAGTTGAGGATATAAGGGCTGTTGAGGATATTGTAAAAAGGTTGTGTCCTGATGCGAAAACTTGCATAGGCCATGGCCAGATGGAGCCTAAGGAGCTGGAGAGAGTTGTGCTTGACTTTATGATGGGAGATTATGATGTTCTGATAGCGACAACTATAGTAGAAAACGGAATTGATATACCAAATGCCAATACAATTATTATTAATCAGGCGCAAAATTTTGGATTAAGTGATTTGCACCAGCTAAGAGGAAGGGTGGGGCGTTCAAATAAAAAGGCATTTTGCTATCTTGTTGTTCCATCGTCGCTTGCAATAACAGAGGAGGCAAGGAGGAGACTAAGAGCTATAGAGGCATTTTCTGATTTGGGTAGCGGTTTCAATATAGCGATGCAGGATCTGGACATAAGAGGAGCCGGGAACCTTTTGGGAGCAGAGCAGAGTGGCTTTGTTGCCGATATGGGATTTGAAACATACCAGAGGATACTGGCAGAGGCTGTTGATGAGATACGGGCAGAGAGGGGACTTGAGCACTATCCTGTGATGTCAGGTAAAAAGAGGAGAGAGGAGTTTGTTGCTGATTGTACAATTGATACAGATTTGGAGATTCTTATTCCTGATGAATATGTTTCAATTACATCGGAAAAAATCAGGCTTTATAAAGAGATGGACACCGTTGAGAACGAGAAGGAGTTAACAGCTCTGATTGCATCAATGGAGGATAGATTCGGTCCTGCCCCGCATCAGACAAGAGAACTAGCTGACACGGTAAGATTACGCTGGCTCTCTATGGAGCTTGGTTTTGAAAGGATTGTTCTAAAAAACAATATAATGATAGCCTATTTTATAAGCAATCAGATGTCCGGATATTTTAAATCTTTCCGCTTTGAATCAATTTTAAATTATATTCAAAGACAAAACAGAAGGTTTGAGATTAAGGAGCAGAATGAGAAGTTGTATGTGATTGTTAAAAGGGTGGATAGCATTGAGAGTGCGTATAAAATTTTAAGCGAGATGAAATGAAAAATCTATTGATTGACATTGGTAATACCTCACTAAAGGCAGCATGGTCAAACGGTGTTGAAATTGATGACGCAATCATTTGCAGAGATGAGAAGCCATTGGCATTTATAAGAAATATCGTTTCGCACAAAAGGCCGGAGATTATTGCGTTATCAACAATCAGGAATATGGAGCCGGATTTTTTCACCGAGCTGGAGACTCTTGCCGACAGAGTAATTGTGGCAGGCACTTCAAGTTGCAGGCCAATAAAGAATCTTAGTAACTCTCCGGAAATACTTGCTCCTGACAGGATCTGCTCGGCTCTCGCTGCATCGGACCTTTTCCCTGGCAGGGATATTGCTATTTTTGACTTCGGAACAGCGCTTTCTGTTGATTTTATATCCTCAAATAAAGAATTTATCGGTGGAAATATTTCTCCGGGGTTAACATCAAGACTTCGCTCTCTAAATCAATACACACAACAACTTCCGCTTTTGACACCACCGGAAGAGATTAAGAGCCTAGGAGAGACAACAACCTCTGCAATAGAATCAGGAGTTGTTTTAGGCTTGATTTTTGAAATAGAGGGTTACATCAGGCAATACCCAAATCACATCCACATTTTTACAGGTGGAGATGCGATTTATTTTGCAGAAAAAGTGAAAAAACCGATATTTGTTGTTTACAATTTAGTATTGATGGGATTAGCCCGTATCGCCGAAAATTATGCAAAAGTTTAGATCACTATTTAAAGCAGTTCTTTTTTCGCTAACAATGTTAAGCGGAGCGGCAGCGGTTTCCCAGACCACCGACGCAAACAATTATTACACACCATATTCAATATTTGGAATAGGAAATATTGGCAAACAGGGAACCACATTCAACAAAGGAATGGGAGGGATAGGAATTGGTGTTAAGGACAACAGATTTATAAACTATCTGAATCCGGCAGCGATCTCTTTCAGAGACACGCTTGCCTTTATGCTGGATTTTGGGGTTGAGAGCAATCACAACTACTTTAAGTCTGCAGAGGCATCGTCTGCAAACAATGGATTTAACATGCACAACTTTGTCTTCTCATTTCCGATATATAAAAAATCAGCAATGGTATTAGGGATAACTCCCTACTCATCTGTTGGTTATAAATTTCAGAGATTTGAAACAGATCCTGAGATAATCAACGAAGTCGGAAGTGTTGCCTATACAAGATACGGTACCGGAGGCATTAACAAAGTATTCCTCGGAACATCAATGGTATTCCTTAAAAACTTCTCAGCAGGCGCAGAGCTGGTCTATTTTTTTGGTACCATAGACAGATATTCAAATGTAAATTTTGGATACTCTGAATCCTACAGAAGTATTAAAACTGGTACTGACTATATGATAAGCTCATTTACCGGAAAAGTGGGCCTCCAGTACAGCTATGAACCGGACAAAGACAACTCTCTGACAATAGGAGCAACATATATGCTGGGAAGCAAATTAAAGGGAGAGAGCGCCAAATACGCATTTACAACGCCCCCAACCGGTGAGACAGATACTGTCTTCTATAACTTCTCAAGGGCTACAGGACTTGAGATACCAGCCGAGATAGGAGTTGGGGCCTCTTATAAAAAGAGAGACAAGTGGATGCTGGGACTAGATTTTACATACCAGGACTGGAGTAAGACATCACTACCGGCTACCCCCGGAGTAAATTTCCTCCCTGCTGCAAGCTGGGCTGTTAAACTTGGCGGAGAGTACATACCAAACAGATATGATGTCCGCTACTATATGAGAAGAGCGACATACAGGGCAGGAGTCTATTACGACAGGTCTTACATATCCATGAACGGCAAACAGGTGAACTCATTTGGTGTAACTATTGGAACAAACCTCCCGGTTTACAGATGGTACAACTCTGTTGGAATCTCACTGGATATGGGTCAGAGGGGCTCCCTCAAAAATGGTCTTGTGAGAGAGCGGTATATAATGCTAAACCTAAACATTAGCCTCTACGACATTTGGTTCCAAAAATACAGATACGACTAAACTTAAACTTAAATTTAATATAAAGTAAAGTAACTTGTTATGAAGAAATTAAGTCTATTATTACTACTTGTGGTTTTTTCCCTATCGTATAAAGCAACGGCACAGGGAAGATTCGGCAAAGATAGTGTGGAGTGCGTAAGGAGTCTCTCTTTCTATACCGACTATATGAAGCAGGGAAACCTTAATGAGGCGGCTCCTTTATGGAGGGATGCTATGAAGTACTGTCCTCCGGGGTTGAGACAAACCCTATATGTTGACGGACAGAGCATCTACACCTTTCTTATTGATAAAAATAAAGGGAACAAAGAGTTAAGAGAAAGATTAGTTGACTCGCTTCTGATGATGTATGATCTTAGAACTCAGTATTTTCCAAGAAATGCCCTGGGAGCTCAAACAAATAAAGTTTTAGATATAATCAATTACAGAGGCAGCGACGATAAATTAGTATTTGATGCCCTTATGGGAAACATCAAAACATTTGGCAATAGCGCTCAGCCAAACCTTATGGTGCTTGCAATGCAGAGAGCGAACACACTCTTTAACAATAAGCAAATAGACGCATCTGCTGTAATGAACCTTTACTCTCAGCTATCACCATTAGTTGAGTCTCAGATTCAGTCAAACCATCCGGAGGCCGCTCAAGCCAAGAAAGATATTGACAACCTGTTTGCTGTCAGCGGAGTTGCAAGCTGCGAAAATATTGTTGCTCTCTTTACACCTAAGTACGAGGCAGATCCAAACAACAAAGAGCTGGTTTCAGGCATTGTAAAGCTTCTTAATGACGGTGGATGCTTCCAGGAGCAACTGTTCCTGAAATCTGTTGAATCTCTTCACAGAATAGATCCATCTTACCATACGGCATATTACCTTTACAAGCTCTACTCTATTAAGGAGGATCATGAAAATGCTGTAAGATCACTTCAGGAGGCTATTAATGACCCGGCATCTCCGGATAACGAGGACGCTCAGATGTTATATGAGTTAGGATCATATTATCTGGCTAAGCTTAACAATCTTGCAATGGCCGCTCAGGCTGCAAAACAGATTCCTGAAAAAGATGCCTCACTTGCAGGAAAGGCTCACATGCTTATGGGTTCAGTTTGGGCATCTTCAAGATGTGCCGGAAATGAGATTGAATCACGCGCAAAATGGTGGGTTGCTGTAGATTACTTTGTAAAGGCAAAGAATGCAGACTCATCATTGGCAGAAGAGGCAGACAAATTAATCGCTACATACCGTCAGTACTTCCCGTTACAGGAAGAGGCGTTTATGTACGATATAGTTGACGGAAACTCATTTACCGCATCTTGCAGCGGAATGAGAGAGAGCACTACAGTAAGAACACGCAAATAGATGTTTGCCGCAGGCAACATACCTGTTCTTCCAAAAAGATTGGTAGCAGCCACAATAGTGGTTGCTACTCTTCTTTATTCATGTAAGAGCGAATTGCCTGTTGCAGACGATGTTAATACAGCCGATGCTCCAACTCAGATTGTTGAGCAGATGACTCTGGAACAGACAAAATCTGGTCGGCTATCTATGAGAGTATATGCTCCTTTGATGGAGAGCTACTCAAAATTTGACCCGCCATATGATATTTTCCCCAATGGCATGAATATAAAGGCCTTTACTCCGGAGGGCCTGCTGGAAACGGAGATAACTGCAAAAGAGGCGAGGCATATCAAAGGTCCGGCCTTTGACAAATGGGAGGCCTATGGTGACGTGGTTATTAAAAACTATATCAAGGGTGAGACAATTGAGACCGACACAATATATTGGGACAGAACAGAAAAAAGAATTTTCACACACTGTTATGTTCAGTTAAAATCCCCGACAATGTATATGCAGGGATTTGGGATGGAGTCTGACGAGCTTGCCAGAAATGCTATCATTCTTAAGCCATTTGACAGTTATAGCATTATAAAGGATTCGGCGGAAGTACTTTATATAGATACTGTTAACTTTGTAGGACCAATACTTAAACTTAGATGATTTCTGTTGCAATAATTCTGGCTTCAACTGCACTTCTCCTTTTTTTCGCAGCTACGCTTGCCGAGACAGCGTTAACCTCATGCAATCGTCTGAGAATAGAGCTTGACATTAAACAGGAGAAGAGGTACGCTTTGGCTGCAGAGAGGCTGCTTGATAACAGAATACACCTTCTCCTGTCATTCAAATTCATAAGAACACTGCTTGCTTCAATCTTTGCCTTTGCTGGCGGATGGGTCTTATTGTTCTATAGTAGTACGTGCGGTCATACGATGAGTTATGCTGCTGTTATTTCAATCATAATACTATCTCTGTCAGGTGTTTTGATTATTGTCGGGAATCTTATCCCTAAATGGATTGCGACCAGATTTCCGGATTCCGTTCTCAGAAATCTGTACTGGTTTGCTGCGGCTGTATTATATATTACTAAGCCATTGACAGTCAAGAGAGAAAATAATCCATCAATGATTATTGATCAAGAGGATGAAGAGTCAGCCGAAGCAGAAATAATCCACAATGCAATAAACTTCTCAGATGTGCTACTTAAGGAGTGCATGGTTCCAAGAACAGAGGTTGTGGCAATCTCTTCTGAGGCGACATCGGAGGAGATGCTTGAGTTGTTCAGAGAATCCAAATATTCAAGGATTCCTGTTTATGAGGGGAGCATTGACAGAATAACAGGATATGTCCACTCCAAAGATATGCTTGAAGGCCAAAAGTCGCTTAAAGAGCTTTCAAGGAGTATTGAATACTATCCAGAAGAGACGGGAGCAAGAGACCTTCTCGCCCTGATGATAAAAAACAGAAGTTCTATAGCTGTAGTTATGGACAAATATGGTGGAACTGCCGGGATTGTAACTCTTGAGGATCTGATTGAGGAGATTTTCGGAGAGATTTCTGATGAGCTGGATTCAGAGGAGTTCAGGGAGAAGATGGTGGGGGAGGGGGAGTATATATTTTCTGCCAGACTTGAGATTAAGTACCTGAACAGAGAGTATGAGCTTGACATCCCTGAGAATGATGAATATGAAACGCTGGGTGGTTTTATTACCTGGTTCAAAGAGGATATACCGGTGCAGGGAGAGCTCCTTGACTATGAAAACCTGCAAATTAGGATACTCAAGACAACACGCAACAGGGTTGAACTTGTAAGGCTAAAACTACTCGGCACTTAATAGGTGTCATGAACAAAAAAATTACTATCTTCGCGCCTTACAAGAAAATAACTATTTAATCTAACAATAAACAAAATGGCAGTTCTCGAGAAGATCCGCGTCCGTATGGGAGTCTTCATCACCGTCATCATCGGTGTTGCACTTCTCTCATTCATTGTAGACGCACAAACATTGCAAACGGCTATCTCTATGTTCACCTCCAAATACGATGTGGGAGAGATGAACGGAAAGGCAATTTCTTACCAGGAGTTCCAGAAAAAGATAGACTATTTCACAAAGATACAGCAGATGGCTACAGGCCAGACATCACTTGACGAAAGAGGTCAGGAGATGGTTAATGAAAGCGCGTGGCAGGACCTTCTTAGTGAAAATGTCCTTATACCTGCAATTGAAGAGGCCGGACTGGCAGTTGGTGAAGAAGAGCTTGTGGACCTGACTCAGGGCACAGCCATTTCACCTGTTCTAATGAGAGAGCAGACATTTATGGGCCAAAACGGAACATTTGACAGAAGCAGACTTGTTGAGTTCATCAAGGCTATCCCTTCAGATGAATCGGGCAGCCTGGAGCTGTACTGGAGCTACCTGGAGAAGAGCATCAAGAATGATCAGATGTTTACAAAATACATTTCGCTTTTGGATAAGAGTACATTCAACACACCTGTTGAGACAAAAAGAGTTCTTGCTGAAAACAATATAACTGCTGATGTTTCGTTTATTATTCAGCCGTTTGGATTTATGCCGGACACTACTGTAACCGTATCTCAGCAGGAGATAAAGGATTACTACAGCAAAAACAAGAGCAAGTTTGAGATGAATGCCAGCAGAGACATTGATTATGTTGTCTTTGAGGTTATTCCATCAGCCGAGGATGTAAGGCTTGCCAAAGAGGATATTGAAAAGGTTTACGAAGAGTTTGCAACAACCACTAACCTAAGAACTTTCCTTGCAAGAAACTCTGAGAAACAACTTAGCGACTATATGTTCAAAGAGGGAGAGCTATCTGCGTTGTCTCCGGTACTTGACAGTTTTGCATTTAATGCACCTGTGACAGCCGTTCTTCCGGTTTTCCAGGAGGGGAATACATTCAGGGCAGCTAGAATTAATGCAATTAAGAGCCTGCCGGATTCGGTATTTGTAGAGCATATCCTGCTTGACAATACAGATCCTGTTGCTGCTCAGGCAAAGGCAGACTCGTTAATTTCTCTTATTGACAAAGGATTAGATTTTAAGGTACTTGCGGCAGAGAACTCGCTTGACCAAAATCCAAATGTAGCACCTGGCGAACTAGGATGGATGACCCAGATAATGAAGCTACCGGGTCTGGATACATGTTTTAATGCTCAGTTAAACAGACCAATCAAAGTTGCTACAAACTACGGACTACATATAGTTAAGACTTCAAAAAAGACAGCTCCTTTGAAGAAGGTGCAGCTTGCAATACTTGAAAAGAGTGCCGTTGCCAGCAAAATGACCTTCCAGGAGTACTATTCAAAGGCAAACGAGCTGGCATCTAAATCTGACGGTAAGATAGAGAAGTTCAGAGAGGCTGTTAAAGAGATGAATCTTGCAATTATACCGGCTGTCGGAATACAAGAAGGGGCAAAAACAGTTGCTACCTACAATAATGCAAGACCTCTCAGCAGGTGGATTTATGAAGCAAAGAAAGGGGATGTATCTCAGATTATCTCTCTGGACAACAAATATTTCTTTGTTGTTGCAGTTACCGGCACAAGAGAGGCAGGAATTCAGTCACTTGAGGCAATGAAAGAGAACATCAAGAGCGTTCTTATGATGGAGAAGACAAATGAGAAATTCTTCCAGACGGTTAAAGAGAGGCTTGCTGGAATCACAAATATTGAGAGTGCTGCAGAGATTCTCGGTACTACAGTAAGCAGACAGAGCGGAGTCTCTTTTGGAGCAATAGGATCGCAGTCTATGGACCCGGTATTTATCGGAGCTGTAGCAGGAGCTGAGGAGAATAAACTTACAGGTCCGGTAAAGGGTAACCTGGGCATTTATCTTTTCAATGTTGATGCAAGAAATCAGGGAGAATTCTTTACTGAGCAGGATGCAAAAATGAGAAACGGACAGATCTTCTCATTCAAGTTGCAGCAGATTCAGAGCATTCTGGAGAAGAGAGCCGATGTTAAAGACAGCAGACTGAAGTTCTTCTAGACCTTTATCTTTATATACAGGATGTCAATGTCCGCAACGGAAAACGTTGCGCCCGCACAGGGAGGGCCCACACCGAAAGGGTGGGAGGGTTTTCCCTGCAGATATTGGCAACCTGTATTGAGTTATAAAAAAAGCCAGCCACATAATAATATGGCTAGCCTTTATGATTAAACAGTGATTCTAAACGTTGAATCTGAAGTGCATTATATCACCATCCTGCACAATATACTCCTTCCCCTCAATGCCCATCTTTCCGGCCTCTTTACAGCCGTTTTCTGAGCCATATCTGACATAGTCGTCATATTTGATAACCTCTGCCCTTATGAAGCCCTTTTCAAAGTCTGTGTGTATGATACCCGCTGCCTGAGGTGCTTTCGCCCCTTTGGGGAATGTCCAGGCCCTTACCTCCTGCACGCCTGCAGTAAAGTAGGTCTCCAGATTTAACAATGCGTAGGCCTTTCTGATAAGTCTGGACACACCTGATGAATCAAGACCAAGCTCGTTAAGAAACATCTCTCTCTCTTCAAAGCTTTCCAGTTCTGCTATTTCTGATTCAATTTTTGCAGCGACAATCAGCATTTCGGCATCCTCGTCCTTAACAGCCTCCTTAACCATATCAACATAACTGTTTCCACTTTTGGCAGCCGCCTCATCCACATTGCATACATACAGAACCGGCTTGTTTGTAAGGAGAAAAAGCTCTTTAGCCATCTTGTCATCCTCTGCATTGTCAAATACAACTGTTCTTGCAGATTTGCCCTGCATTAAAGCATCGCGGAACTTGACAAGTATATCGTACATCCTTTTAGCACTTTTATCTCCGCCTGTTTGTGCCTGCTTCTGAACCTTCCCAATTCTGTTCTCAACGGTATCAAGGTCTTTTATCTGAAGCTCTGTGTCAATAATCTCCTTATCTCTTACTGGATTAATATTACCATCCACATGGACGATATTCGGATCGTCAAAACATCTAAGTACGTGGATAATTGCATCTGTCTCGCGGATGTTTGCCAGGAACTGATTACCCAGACCCTCACCCTTGCTCGCCCCTTTGACCAGACCGGCAATATCCACAATCTCAACAGTTGCCGGAACAACTCTGTTAGGCTTCACAAGTTTTTCCAGAACCTGTAGCCTTTCGTCCGGAACAATGGTTGAGCCAATGTTTGGTTCTATTGTACAGAACGGGAAATTGGCAGATTGAGCCTTTCCTGAGCTGATACAATTGAACAGGGTTGATTTTCCCACATTGGGCAGCCCCACAATTCCGCATTTCAATGCCATAAAAATTCTTCTTTAAATATTTGAGGCTGCGAAAATAGACAAAAAATACCATTATTTCTAAAATGGGATAAATCTTGTTCATAATCAGATAATTCTAAAAAATAACGCAGCGTCAGGAAAAGAGTTATTACTAGATTGCAACATGAAAAAGGATATTTTTAAATCTCTTACAGCACTACTTATTATAATCTGTTCCGTACTATCCAAAGTTGCAAAAGGGGAGGGGGGGAGCATCGTGTTATTCTGGAATCTGGAGAACCTCTTTATTGATTCACCATATTTCTACAGGAAGATAAATGACATATCAAAACAGATTCATATTGCAACAGAGGGAGAATTACCTCTTTTGATTGGATTTGCAGAAATTGGCAATTTTCAGGCGGTCTGGCGCCTAGCAAACGTTACGGCTCTGGCCTCTGCAGGGTATGGAATAGTACACGCCGACTCTCCCGACAGGAGAGGAATTGACGTTGCTCTGTTATACAGAAAAGATCGCTTTAACCTCGTTTTCAAACGTTTTTATCCCATTAAAAACGAAAAGGGGGAGGTGCTCCCCACCAGACTGACAATCTATGCAAAAGGGGTGCTGGACAAACTGGACACGCTACACTTAATTGTAGCTCACTGGCCGTCAAAATGGGGCGGAGAGAGGGCCTCAATCCCCGGACGAATTTTAGCATCAAAGGTTATGAATGGAATAATTGACTCTCTGCTTTCAATAAATCCTTACGCAAATATTATTGCAATGGGGGATATGAATGAAGAGGCGGTTGCTCAGTTTATCCCCCGGCTTATTCTGCTCAGACCTCATAGAAGTAATGTTCCCGGAACAGTAAGGTATAATGGCAGGTGGGAGACAATAGACCATATACTTGTTTCACCAAATCTTATGGATACTGATGAGCCGATATTCTGTACAGATAGCTCTTTGTCAATTTACTCTCATCCTTTGCTATTAGAGAGAGATAAGGCATATCTTGGGAAGAAGCCCAGGAGAAGTTTTACAGGTCCAAGGTACAACGGCGGAATAAGTGACCATCTTCCTCTGCTACTCAGAATTGAGCGGGGATGGTGATTTTTCATTACACTGGTGATTTTTCACTACATTTGCATCATGTATGTAAGGGCAAAAAAATCACTGGGACAGCACTTTCTGAAGGATTTGAAGATTGCAGAGAGGATTGTTGAATCACTGGACACTTCACTAACGGGATCAGTGCTTGAGATAGGTCCGGGCACAGGGGTGCTTACTCAGCACCTTGTAAAGATTGAAGGTATTGAGTTTAAAGCTGCAGAGATAGATACCGAGTCTATAGAGTATCTGCAGAAAAACTATCCTCAAATAGGAGAGAATCTGCTTGAGGGGGATTTTCTTAAAATGGACATGAATAAGATCTTTAAATCTGACTTCTCTGTAATAGGCAATTTCCCGTATAATATCTCGTCTCAGATATTTTTCAAGCTTATTGACCACAAAGACCAGGTGCCTCAGATAGTATGTATGTTGCAGAAAGAGGTTGCTGAAAGACTCGCATCACCCCCGGGAAACAAGAGCTACGGTATTTTATCTGTACTGCTTCAGGCGTGGTATAATATTGATTATCTTTTTACTGTAGAACCCGGAAGTTTTATACCCCCTCCAAAGGTTAAATCGGCTGTAATATCACTTAAGAGAAACTCAAGGGATTCGCTTGGGTGTGATGAGGTGCTGTTCAAAAAAGTTGTTAAAGCGTCCTTCAATCAAAGAAGAAAAGCAGTACGAAACTCCGTCAAACAGCTAATTGAGGGTAGAACACCACCGGATAGCTATCTTTTTGGTATGCGACCTGAACAACTAAGCGTTGAGGAGTTTGTTGAGCTTACAAATCTGATATACTGCTAGTCCGGTAATTTAACCGATCTTGCCTTCTTAATATACGGAACTATTTTGAGTTAATTGCATCTACCGGATTCAGGTTTGCTGCGGTCCAGGCTGGCAGAAGACCCGCAACCACACCAATAACAGAAGATATTAACAATCCCCGGAAGATATTGTATAGGCTCATAGCCATTGGGAATGACTCATTGCCCTGTGTGGCAAGGACAACTCCCCAGACCATGACAAGCCCGATAGCTCCGCCTGCCAGAGCCAGAACTGCCGCCTCAGCAAGAAACTGGGTGAGGATCATATATTTTTTTGCCCCCAAAGCCTTTTGTATTCCAATCAAATTTGTCCTCTCCTTTACAGAAACGAACATTATATTAGCTATACCGAAACCACCTATCAGTATAGAGAATCCCCCGATAATCCATCCGGCCATATTTATACCGCCAAAGATGGCCTTTGTCTGGTTAAGAAGGAATGTCATCTCATTAAGGGCGAAATTGTCATTTTGTTTTGGCTTCAGGCGTCTTGACGCTCTAATAAGTTGCCTCGCCTCCTGCAGAAACTCCTCTCTGTCAAATTTCTCGTTTGGTTTAAGGCAGATAAGACTTTCGGCCCTCTTCACATTCATTATGGTAGCAGCAAAGTTGTATGTAATTAGAACGGAGTTGTCAGTATCAAAGATACTTATCATACTCTCCCCCTCTTTTTTCTGAACTCCTATAACCCTTGCCGTAGCACTGCCAATTTTTATTGTCTTATCAATTGGATCCTCGCCGTCTGCAAATAGTGCAGCTGCAACCTCGTATCCCAGAATAACAACTGGCATGGATGAGCTTGCTTCAAAATTTGAAAAATAACGACCCTTTTCAATCTCAACATTAGCAATCTCAGCCCACTCAGGAGTTGCTGCTGCAATAAAACCATTGCTGAAAGAGGCTCTCTTATGCTTTAGAGTTCTGTTTGTAAAAATCACGAATGCAGTGGCATCCAGCGTTCTTGCATTTGATTTAAGAAAAAGATACTCCTCATATTTAGGCGTGGGCCTGTTCATGTACTCCCACCATTTATACTCCTCCCCTTCAGGCGGGGCGAAAGGAAATTGCTGAACATAGACAGTACTCCCTCCAAAGCTGTTAAGTCCTGTCTCAACATTACTCTTAAGTGCATCAATTGCTGTGAATACAGTAACAATTGAGAATATGCCTATGCTTACTCCAAAAAGCGATAAGAATGTCCTGAATTTGTCACCCTTAAGCGAACCAAACGCGAAGCTTATGCTCTCAATCACAAGTTTGGAGATCATAACCAATCTCCTGTATCTCTTTATCATACTCTCAACATATTAAAGTCCTGTCTTTCTCTTTATGCTTCTTAACTTATCAAATGCCTCAAGAGGCGATATAGTATTTAAATCTAGATCTTTAAGCTCGTCTCTGATAGAGGTTAGTACCGGGTCATCCAGCTGGAAGAAAGAGAGCTGAACAGGTTCATCATTTTGAGAGACCCTCCTCTTGCCGTTTTTACCACTCTCTTTTGATTCAAGCTGCTTAAGCACTCTTTCGGCTCTTTTAACAACATCTGAAGGCATTCCGGCCATCCTTGCCACATGAATTCCAAAGCTGTGAGCCACTCCTCCCGGGACAAGCTTCCTTAGGAAAATTACTCTCTTCTCAACCTCCTTTACAGAGATATGGTAGTTTTTCACTCTTGGAAATATCTGCTCAAGATCGTTAAGCTCGTGGTAATGTGTTGCAAAGAGTGTTTTAGCCCGGAATTTAGGATGTTCATGCAGATACTCTACAATAGACCAGGCTATAGACATACCGTCGTATGTGCTTGTACCGCGTCCTATCTCGTCAAGGAGAACCAGAGATCTCTCAGAGAGGTTATGAAGGATTGTGGAGGTCTCCAGCATCTCTACCATAAAGGTACTCTCTCCCCTTGATATATTGTCAGAGGCCCCTACACGAGTAAAAATTTTATCTACTATTCCTATCTCTGCACTCTCTGCCGGAACGAAACTTCCCGCCTGAGCAAGTAGCACGATGAGAGCTGTCTGTCTCAACAGAGCACTTTTACCAGCCATATTTGGCCCAGTTAAAATGATAATCTGCTGATTATTAACGTCTAAGGTCAAGTCGTTAGCTATATACTCCTCTCCTGTCGGAAGTAACTTTTCTATAACAGGGTGTCTTCCTGCCTTTATTACAATAGAGTTTTTGTCACTTATAACTGGTCTGTTATATTTATTAACCCTTGCAAGTTCCGCAAAACCAGCGAGTAAGTCAATTCTTGAAATTATTATGGAATTTCTCTGTATTACAGAAATGTTTTTTTGTATAAATATCAATAACTCAGCAAAAAGGGCCTGCTCAATTGCAAGAATTTTCTCCTCAGCTCCCAGTATCTTCTCTTCGTACTCTTTTAACTCTTGAGTAATATAACGCTCTGCATTGACAAGGGTCTGCTTTCTTATCCACTCATGTGGAACCTTCTCTTTGTGAGTGTTGCGAACCTCCAGGTAATAGCCAAAAACATTATTATAGCTTACCTTTAAGGAGCTGATTCCTGTTCTGGTCATCTCTCTCTCCTGAAGCTCGTTTAGATACTCTTTACCATGTCTTGCTATGTGCCTCAGACTATCCAGTTCGTTACTAACTCCTGCTGCAATGACGTCTCCCTTTCCAAACTGGCCCGGCGGATCAGGATGGAGCTCTCTTTCAAGCCTCTCTTTTAATTCGGAACAATTGTCTAACCCTTCTGAGAGGAGAGTGAGCTCTTCAGAGAAGGGCAAGGTACTATTTTCAGTAATCTCCAGACAAATCGCTTTTAATGGTCCTATCTGGTCAAGCCCTCTTTTCAGCTGCATAGCCTCCCTGGGCGAAATCCTTCCGGCAGCTGCTCTGGAGAGAAGCCTCTCCAGGTCACCTATTTCAGATATCAGCTTTCGCAGGGACTCCCGTCTATGGTTATCTGTATAGAAAATCTCAACAATATTATGCCTGCTGTTAAGTTCATTAATGCTTTTTACGGGCATTGCCAGAGAGCTCCTCAGCATTCTCGCCCCCATTGGAGAGGTGGTTTTGTCAACAACAGAAACCAGCGAAGCACCACTCTCCGCCTGGCTATTGAAAACTTCAAGGTTCCTGAAGGTAAACTTGTCTATCCATACATGCTCCTCTTCGTCTATCCTGGAGATTGAGCAGATATGTCCCAGTGAACTGTGTCTTGTAATGTCAAGGTAGAAAAGAATGCTTCCGGCTGCGGTTACGGCAAGGGGCATCTCTTCAATACCATACCCCTTAAGGCTCTTAACCCGGAGTTGATCAAGAAGCTTCTCTCTGGCTGAGTCATAGACAAATGCCCACTCATCCATTGCTGTTATATAAATGTCTCTGCCAAAACGCTCTTCAAACCCCTGCCTGTAACCCTTCTGCAGAAGAACCTCCTTTGGTGCAAAGCTGGCCAGGAGAAGCTCGGCATACTCTATTGAACCCTGAGCCACCCTGAATGAACCTGTAGAGATATCCAGGAATGCAACTCCTGCCCTGTCCCTGTCAAAGTGAAGAGCCGCAAGATAGTTGTTCTCCCTGACATTAAGAAGCTGCTCATTATAAGCAACTCCCGGAGTTACCAACTCTGTGATTCCCCTTTTTACAATTTTCTTTGTAAGCTTTGGATCCTCCAGTTGGTCACACACGGCTACCTTGTAGCCTGCCCTTACCAGTCTGGGCAGATAGCTGTCAATTGAGTGATGCGGAAACCCTGCCAGTTCAACAAACTGTGCAGATCCATTACCCCTCTTTGTAAGTACAATTCCCAGCACAGCTGAGGCTGTTATTGCATCCTCGCCAAAGGTTTCATAGAAGTCTCCCACTCTGAACAGTAAAAGGGCATCCGGGTACTTCGCCTTTATGGAGAGATACTGCTTCATCAGAGGTGTTTCCACTATATTCTTATCGCCCTTCATTCCTACAAAAATAGATATATTTTGCTTCAAAACTCTATCTTTGTATATTATCAAACAATTAAACCCGCTATGAAAATCAAACGTTTTACCGCATTGCTGCCGGCATTGCTTCTGCTGGTTCTGACAACAACCTACTGCGCCCCTTCCAAAGAGAGGCTTGCAAAAGAGGAGATGGAGAGAGTTATGGAAAAAAATTCTGCGGTTGGCCTTGCCGTAGCCGTGGTAAAAGGGGGAGAGATAATATACACTGGTTCATTTGGTTATAAAAACCTGGAGGATAGCACTCTTCTCTCAGATGGGGATCTGTTCAGAATAGCCTCTATTTCAAAATCATTTACAACAACTGCGCTCTTAACACTGCTTGAGAGGGGACTTTTAAGCCTGGATCAGGATGTAAGTGAACTGACCGGCTTTGTGGTAAGAAATCCTGCTTTTCCGGATGTGGTGATTACGGTTAAAATGTTGCTTTCACACACATCATCACTTAACGATACTCAGGGTTATTTTAACCTTGATATCCTCAATCCAGAAAAGAACAAGGAGTATGCAAAATGCTACAATGAATATGAACCCGGCACAAAATATCAGTATTGCAATTTGGGATTCAACACACTTGGAGCAATTGCCGAGAGGCTGGCTGGAGAGCGTTTTGACCAGTTTACACGTCATAAATTGCTTGCTCCTCTTGGACTATATGCATCATTCAATCCAGACTCACTTGACAGAACGAAGTATGTAACCCTTTATGATTCAATCGCCCAGCCGGCAGCCTATGTGAGCAGGGCAAAACAACTTGACAGCGGATATGTAATGGGATACAGCACACCGCTATTCAGCCCTACCGGTGGCATGAAAATTTCTGCAACCGACCTTGCCAAATACATGGTAATGCATATGAACTACGGAGCTCTTCCAAACGGAGAGAGAATCATATCTGAGGAGACATCACGTCTAATGCAGAGTGCCGTAGTAGAGACGGGGGAGGGAGAGAGTTATGGTCTTGCATTGAGACAGACTGATAATTTCATACCGGGAGAGAGGATGATAGGACATACAGGTTCGGCATACGGACTATATAGCGCGATGTTTTTTGAGCCGGAGAAAAAATTTGGGATAGTGCTAATGACAAATGGTTGCAAACCTGTTTACGAAGGAGGGTTTGTTACAATTCAGACCGATGTGGCCAGGGCCCTGTACAATATATTTATAAAGGAGTAAATGGATAGAAAGAGGGTTCTTATTATCACCTATTACTGGCCACCTTCAGGTGGTTCAGGTGTTCAGAGGTGGCTTAAGTTTGCCAAATATCTCAGAGAATTTGGCTGGGAACCAGTTATCTACACCCCTCTTAATCCTGAACTCATGGCTGTAGATAAAACACTAGAGAGAGAAATTCCGGAAGGGATAACAGTGTTGAAAAGAGGAATCGTAGAGCCCTACTCTTTATACCGGGCAATTACCGGCAAGAAAAAGGGGGAAATTAAACCAGGTTTTATAAATAGCGGAGGGGGGCTCTCTCTGTTTATAAGAAGTAATCTTTTTATTCCGGATCCCAAATGCTTTTGGATCCACTCATCCAGACGTTTTCTGAAAAAATGGCTTAAAGATAATCCTGTTGATGCAATAGTAAGCACAGGTCCGCCCCATTCTATGCACCTGATTGCAAAAGGTGTTGCAAAATCTATGGAGATACCCTGGCTTGCAGATTTCAGAGATCCATGGACAAAGATGTTCACCTTTAAATATATGAAGTACTCATCACCGGTAAAGGTTATTCACACCTATCTTGAAAAGAGGGTTGTAAAGTCTGCGGACAGAGTTCTGACGGTGACATCCACAATAGCAAAAGAGCTTGCCGAATTAATAGGAGAGGGAGCTAATGTTCCGGTAATCACAAACGGATATGACCCTGCGGACTTTTCTCAGGCACCCTCTGAACTGGACAAGGAGTTCTCTTTAACCTATACCGGCCTTTTTGTAAAGAGTCAGAATCCGGAAGTTCTGTGGCGAACACTCTCCAAGTGGGTTAAACAGGACCCTGATTTTGCTTCGGTTTTAAAAATACGGTTGGTTGGCCATACAGACGGAGCCATACTGCAGAGTGTAGAGGAGAATGAACTTGGCAGCTTCCTTGAGAGGATAGATTATATGCCTCATAAGGATGTTACAGAGGTGCAGAGTAGGTCTCAGCTTCTTCTCCTCTCTGGAGGGATGGAGCCGGAGAGCAGAGGTATTCTTACAGGTAAATTCTTTGAGTACCTTGCCGCCAGAAGGCCTATCCTCGGTTTTGGACCAAAGGGGGGAGATATGGATATTGCCCTTGGCGAGAGCGAGGGGGGAGCAATGTTTGATTATGACGATGAGAGGGGTTGCCGCAGATGGATAGAGGATAGGTATGCCGAATACAGGGCCGGAGGGGTTCCGCCGGCAGATGGAAATATTGAGATATACTCCAGGAGAGAGCTTACAAAGAGGCTTGCACACCTGTTAGATGAGATGATAAAAAAATAATGATATGAAAAATCTTAAGATTTGGTTGCCCTATGTAGCCGCGATAGCACTGTTCTATGTACTGGCCTACATGTTTACGCCTCAGGTCTTTTCTGGCAAGGTTGTGAATCAGAGCGATATTGCCTCCTGGAGAGGGATGGCAAATGAGATAATTGAGTATAACGAATCAAACCCCGACAGTGACCCGGCTTTATGGACAAACTCAATGTTCTCAGGGATGCCCGCTACAACAATCTCTGTAATTTACGAGGGAGATTATACGGATATCTTTTACAAAGCCATTCATAAGCTGACCGGTCAGAGGCCTCCAAGCTATCTTCTTATAAGTCTTGTTGGTGCATTTCTCCTGTTTCTTGCTTTTGGTGTAAATCCATGGTTATCAATAGTAGGTGCAATAGCCGTGTCATTTGCCAGCTACAATATGCAGATTATTCAGGTAGGGCACAATTCAAAAATGGTAGCAATTGCTTTTATGCCCTGGGTGCTGGCAGCTGTTGTATATGCTTACAGGCGAAAAGCTCTTTTGGGTGCAATTCTCTTTGCTTTTGCTTTGAGTTTTCAGATAAAGGCAAACCACCCCCAAATAACATATTACCTGGCAATTATTGTTTTGGGTTATGGATTTGCAGAGTTATACACCCATATTATTGAAAAAAGGTTTATTAAGTTTATTAAGGTCTCTGCGCTACTGTTGGTTTTAGGAGCATTAGGCATAGCAACAAATATAAACCACCTGTGGCCAACATATGAGTACTCAAAATATACTATGAGAGGCGGGTCAGAACTGGCTAAAGAGCAGGGCAAACAGCAGGAGGGGCTTGAGATAGGTTATGCGACAAGCTGGTCGTACAGTCCTGAAGAGACTCCCAATCTTTTTATTCCAAACTTTAACGGCGGGGCATCTGCCGGAGAGCTAGACAGAAGCTCTGCTACATACAAAGCACTGAAGGGGGGTGGTTATCAGGGCGCAGACCAGATTATTAAACAGATGCCTCTCTACTGGGGGCCTCAGCCATTTACGGCAGGGCCTATGTATTTAGGTGCCGTAATGGTATTTCTCTTTGTTCTGGCTCTCTTTATGATGGGAGGAGCAGTTAAATGGTGGGCACTTTCAATAACAGTACTTGCGTTACTTCTCTCCTGGGGTTCAAATTTCTTACCCTTAACAGAGTTTTTCTTCAAACATGTGCCAATGTACAACAAGTTCAGAACAGTCTCCATGGTTCTGGTTATACTTCAGGTTCTGGTTCCGTTGATGGGTATTCTTGTTGTTGACAAACTTATAAATACAGTCTCTGTTGACCGTAAGAAGTTTAGAAACTCATTAATTGCGGCACTCACCCTTACAGCGGGATTCGCTTTTATTGTTATGATTTTCCCATCTCTTGCCGGTTCATTTACCTCGCGGGCAGATGCAAATCTTCCTGAGCAAATAAGAGCAACTCTGGCAGAGGACAGAGCATCACTATTATCCGGTGACGCACTTCGTTCTATTGCTTTTATACTTACAGCAGCCACTCTTTTATGGTTTTCATTTGGCAGAAATATTTCTTCAGACAAAAAACTAAATTTATCAGGAGAGAGAAAAAGCTACTATTTGTATGCCATTTTGGGTCTCCTTGTGCTTACGGACCTTTGGGGGGCAGGAAAGAGATATCTTAACGACTCTCATTTTATAAAAAACAGGGAGTTTGAGCAACAGTATGCTTTAAGGCCTGTTGACAATATCATACATGAGGATAATGATCCAAACTACAGGGTTCTGGATCTGAGCATTAATACATTTAATGACTCACATGTAAGTTATCACCATAAAACAATTGGCGGTTACAGCCCGGCTAAACTTCAGAGATATCAGGATCTGATTGATTATCACATTATGCCGGAAATGCAAAGACTTGCGGGAGCACTATCATCAGTTAAGACTCTAGAAGAGGCCCAGATAGCACTGGATGGTATAGCCACTCCGGTGATCAATATGCTTAACTCAAAGTATATTGTAATAGGAGCACAGAACCCCCCTCTAATAAATAACAGAGCAATGGGAAATGCCTGGTTTGTGGACTCTGTTGAATGGGTTGGTTCAAATCTTTCTGAAATTTCTGCTCTTTCTCAGACCGACCTTTCGGTTACAGCTGTGGTTTCAGAGGAGTTCCGGGGAGTTGCGGAGACAAATAGAGTTGCAGACGCACCTGCGTTTGAGGACCAGATAAGGCTGGTAAGCTACTCTCCAAACAAACTTTTATACGAGTGTACCACTTCATCAGACAGAGTGGCTGTGTTCAGCGAGATATGGTATCCAGCAGGATGGATAGCAAATATAGACGGAGTTCCCGTTGAGATATTCCGTGCAAACTATACACTCAGAGCACTGAAGGTGCCCGCAGGAAGTAAAACTATTGAGTTTGAGTTCAGACCAGACTCTTTCTACAAGGGGGCGATGTACTCAAGGATAGCTTCCGCTCTGCTCCTCTTCCTGCTAGCTGCCGGAGTTGGGATAGATATTTTCAGACGCGGCAGGGGCAGGCGTCCTTAAAGAGTTTGTTGTATAGATTAAATGCATCGTTGAGAATCCTGATAGCAGTTCTTCTGTCTAGAAATTTCTCAACGACCACAGATTTATTTTCAAGTTTTTTATAATCCTCAAAGAAGCTGAACATCTCAGATATTGAGTGGTTTGGCAACTCTGAAATGTCATTGAAATGGCTTACGCTAGGGTCTCCGGCGGCGACAGCTATGATTTTATCATCTGCCTCTCCTCCATCCAGCATCCTCATTACACCTATTACTTTTGCAGGCACTATTGTTAAAGGCACTACCTCTATCTGAGAGAGTATAAGTATATCAAGAGGGTCTTTGTCGTCGCAGTAAGTTTGTGGTATAAATCCATAATTTGCAGGGTAATATACAGATGTGTACAGAACTCTGTCAAGCCTCAGAAGTCCGCTCTCCTTATCAAGTTCATATTTTGCTCTGCTCCCTTTAGGGATCTCGATTACACCATTTACAATATCCGGCAATCTCTCTCCGGGGGAGACACAGTGCCAGGGGTTAAAGCTGTTTGTCATAATTATGATTTAGGTTTGCCATCCAAAATTACAAAAAGAGTGGCTATCTTTGTAATTAAGTATGTTAAAGGGTGGGATTAAATATTTTTGTGTGGCCGTAATTTTGATATTTGCAGTATCATTTAGCGGTTCAGTGAGTGTTGTTGATTATTCAAACAAGACAACTGATGCTGTTGAGATAGTTCAGGCCTCAAAAATCTTCTCGGGCGAAATGATGATATCATCTTCAGCAGCAATCCCAACTATATCACAGACACCTCAGGCGGCGCCCGCTGCAAGGGGGGGTGGATCTGTCATTCTTTTTAAATTGTCGGCAACATCTATCTTAAGGGAGAGACAGATGGAACGCTCTTTCAAAATATCTGCTCTTACAACTCAAAAAGCAAAAACAGCGTCGCTGGAGCCCTTAAAAAGATACTTCGTTTATACACTAAGGGAGATTATCATTTAGCAGTCTGTCTCAATTTATATATTAGTTCCATTACTATTTAAAAAAGACAGAATAAATGAATACAGATAATAACACACTTAACGATGTGAGGGAGATCTCACATCCGGATGTTGTCAAAAGGACAAACATAACATCAATAATACTTACATCAATTTCTATTTTAGCCGGAATCCTATCCGTAGTTTTATGGTCGGGAGCGGCTGGGGTGATTCTTATTATAGCCGGAGCTCTGATTTATGTAATCAAGCCTAAAACTGAGGTCTATGAGCCAACAGGGTGTCAGATTTACAGAAAGTCATATTTTGTTGCCTCTGAGAAGACAGATAGCATCAGAAAGATATTAGAGGGGGAGCTTAATGACTCTGTCGCACCCCTTCAGTTTCTTCAATCCGGGTCAGTTCGCATTGATACTCTGTTTAACAAGGAGAGAAACTTTGTAGCATGGCAGATATTTCACTTTGTTCCACACCGTTATGAGCCGGTTACAAAAGTAAACACCCTCTCAGGACCGCCTGCAGTACAGTTCTCCAGATTTATTGAGAGGTCTGAGAAGGCATAAAAGAATACTTAGAACATCTTTATAAGGCCGATACTGCTCAGAAGCACAAACGCTATTGCGACAGGGGAGAGGAAGCGGATGGTGAATAAAATCCATTTCAGAATGACTCCCCTTACAGAGATAGTGCCTCCGTTTGTGAGTTCGTCCAGCACATCGGCCTTTTTCATTCTCCATCCTACAAACAGGACTACCAGCAGTCCGCCAACAGGGAGAAGAACATTTGAGGATGTGTAGTCAAAGAGGTCAAAAAATGTTTTGCCAAAAACCTTTACATCTGCAAGCACTCCGTTTGAAAGGGAGCTAAGCGTTCCAAACACACCTATAATTGCAAATGCAATAAGGACGCTGGTCTTCCTTGTGAGTTTAAGCTCCTCTGTAAAGTAGGCAACAATAACTTCAAGCAGAGATATTGAGGATGTTATTGCAGCTATAAAGAGGATAAAGAAAAAAGCTATGGAGATTACGTTACCAAGCGGTAACTGAGCAAATATCTGCGGAAGGGTGATGAAGACAAGGCTTGGTCCCTGGCCCGGCGATATACCAAATGCAAATACTGCCGGCATAACGGCTAATCCTGCCAGTATTGCGAAGCCTGTATCTGCTGCTACAGTCATAAGAGAGATTTTAAACAGGTTCTCACTCTTTTTCACATATGATCCATAAGTGATAATGCATCCCATTCCCAGACTGAGAGAGAAGAAGGCCTGTCCAAGGGCCGCAATTAGAGTAGCACCGGTTATTTTGGAGAAGTCCGGGTAGAATAGGAATTTTACACCTGCAGCTGAGCCGTCAAGAGTTATTGAGCGGACAGCTAGAAGCATAACAAGAAAAAAGAGTGCAGGCATAAGAATTTTAGAGTACTTTTCAATACCGTTTTTAATACCTGCTACCACAATCAGTGCCGAGAGACCAAGAAAAGCGAGATGGCTTGCAATTGGAACAATGGTTGACGAGGAGGCCTCCTTAAACTGAGACTCTAGATTTGAACCGCTTGCAGATAGAAAATCAGAGGAGAAGGATTTGAAGATGTACTCTAATGTCCATCCACCTACAACGCTGTAAAAAGACATTATACAGATGGAGGCGACAACGCTTATAACTCCAATTGTAAGAAAAGGCGATTTTGGTGCCAGCTTTTTTATTGCTCCAAATGCGTTAGCCTGTGTCCTGCGGCCAATTATGAATTCGGAGAACATTATTGGGAGGCAGAGTAGTATCACGAACAGAAGGTAGATGATAATAAAAGCAGCTCCGCCATTGTTCCCTACCATATAGGGAAATCTCCAAAGGTTTCCGAGACCAACAGCAGACCCCGCCACTGCCACAAGTACGCCAAAACGACTGCCAAAGCCGTCCCGATTCAATTCAGACATAGTTCTTCAAGTTTAGGTTGTCGTTAGCAAAGATAAAAATTTGTACTTTTGCTCAAAGCCTTTATCAATATTCTTTTTTCTTTGTTATGAAAAATCGTATTTGCGAACTGTTTGGAATAGATTATCCAATTATTCAGGGTGGAATGGTTTGGTGCAGTGGATGGAGACTAGCCTCTTCAGTAAGCAGGGCGGGAGGTCTCGGCCTTTTAGGGGCCGGCTCAATGCATCCCGATAATCTTCGTCATCATATAATTAGCTGCCGTGAAGCACTTACAGAGAATGATGTCACATTGCCATTTGGAGTCAATGTGCCGCTTCTCTATCCTCAGATAGATGAGATAATGAAAATAATAATTGAGGAGAGGGTGCCGATAGTCTTTACATCGGCAGGAAGCCCCAAAAAATGGACTTCACTCCTTAAAGATCATGGCATTAAAGTGGCACATGTGGTTTCAAGCAGTGCATTTGCTCTGAAGTGCCAGGAGGCAGGGGTTGATGCTGTTGTTGCCGAGGGGTTTGAGGCCGGCGGACACAACGGAAGAGAGGAGACAACAACATTTTGTCTGATTCCTGCAGTAAGGGAGGCCATCACAATTCCTCTTATTGCAGCAGGCGGAGTAGCTACTAAGGCTCAATACAATGCAGCCCTTGCTCTGGGGGCAGAGGGTGTTCAGTTAGGGACCAGATTTGCACTCTGCAAAGAGAGCTCTGCCCACGAGAATTTTAAAATGCGCTGTCGGGGACTCAAAGAGGGAGAGACAAAACTTCTTCTGAAAAAACTGGCCCCCACCCGCCTTGCAGACAATATGTTTTCTGCCGCAGTCATTGAGGCCGAAAATCGCGGAGCAAATGCCGAGGAGATGGATGAGCTTCTAGGCAAGGGTAGAGCAAAGGCAGGAATTTTCCTTGGCGACCTTAATGAGGGAGAGTTGGAGATAGGACAGATTGCCACACTGGTGAGAAAAGAGGAGAGTGCCGCAGAGATAATAAGCGAGTTAATTTCTTAGATGTGCATACATAAAACGAGAGGCCTGTCTCACGACAGACCTCTCTACCCTAATTCAAACTAAACTAATTACTTAACTAAAGAATCGTACTTTTTAGAGACAGCTTCCCAGTTTATAACGCTCCAGAAAGCCTCGGTATAGTCAGGGCGCTTATTCTGAAACTTCAGATAGTACGCATGCTCCCAAACATCCATTCCAAGGATTGGTGTGCCTTTTTTGTCTGCCACATCCATAAGAGGGTTGTCCTGATTTGGAGTAGAAGAGACAAACAGATTCCCATCCTTGTCAACGCTAAGCCATGCCCAACCGCTTCCAAAACGAGTTTTACCGGCATCTGTGAACTGCTTCTTAAGTTCCTCCATTGAACCAAAAGTCTTCACAATAGCAGCCTCAAGTTTAGCAGACGGTTTGCCGCCATTCACCTTCATAACCTCCCAGTAGAGGTTGTGATTGTAATATCCTCCTCCATTATTTCTCACTGCTGCAGGATATTTGCTCATATTTGCGAATACCTCCTCAAGGGTCTTGTTCTCCATATCGGTACCCTTTACAGCATTCATCATATTGTCATAATATGCCTTGTGGTGTCTGCTGTGGTGTATCTCCATCGTCATTTTATCTATGAATGGCTCAAGAGCATCGTAAGCGTAAGGCAGATTGTGAAATTCAAGTTTGTTTATGGTTGTCATAGCTATATTTTTTTTATTATTATTCTTTTGTGAATATCCGGCAAACGGCATAACCATAATTGCCAGGATTATCATTAACTTTTTCATGCTTTCTAGCTTTTCGTTAATTGTTATACTCTATAAACACAAAAAAGAGCCTAAGGTTTCTTAGGCTCTCTCTATGTAGTTATAGGTTTTGTCTATTAATGTAACGGGTTAATATATCTTATACGCTCCAGAACAATAAACTCAAACGGACGCTCAAACTTCTCGCCCCTGTCAAAGCTCTCCCGTCCGGTCTCCTTCCAGACCTCCTCATCAAAAGCAGGGAAAAATGTGTCGGCATCAGAAATATTTATATGAACCCTGGTCAAGTATATTTTATCTGCAAGAGGTAGAGCCTGCCTGTAAATCTCTCCTCCCCCTATTATGAATACCTCTTCACTGCTCTCTCCCGCACCGCCCGAGGCAGAGAGAGCCTCCTCCAGCGAAGGAAATACCTCTGCTCCCGCAAGAGAATCGGCCCTAAGAGAGCGACTGATAACAATATTGCGGCGGTTTGGAAGAGGCCTTCCTATGGACTCCCAGGTTTTGCGCCCCATTATCACAGTATGTCCGGCGGTAATCCGTTTGAAATATTTCAGGTCTTCCGATATGTGCCACAGCAGATTATTGTCCTTCCCTATGGCTAGATTGTCCGCAACTGCAACAATTATTGAAATCATAAAAACATTTTTTGTAAAAAATTGATAACTAAGCAATCACCAGAAACAACGGCGTTGTTTAAACCGCTATCGGAGCTTTGATTGAGGGGTGCGGGGTATAACCCTCCAGTTGAAAATCTTCGTACCTGAATCCGTATATGTCGGACACATTGGGGTTTATTTTCATTACGGGCAGTGGTCTTGGCTCTCGTGAGAGCTGCAGGGCCACCTGCTCAAAATGGTTGGTGTAAATATGTGCATCTCCAAATGTGTGAATAAATTCACCCGGCTTAAGGCCGCAAACCTGAGCCACCATCATTGTAAGAAGTGCGTAAGAGGCAATATTGAAAGGAACTCCAAGGAAGACATCTGCGCTACGCTGATAAAGCTGGCAGCTAAGTTTTTCCTCTGCCACATAAAACTGAAACATCGCGTGACAAGGGGGCAGTGCCATCTTATCCACCTCTCCCGGATTCCAGGCAGAGATAATATGTCTGCGAGAATCAGGATTTCTCTTAATTCCCTCTATCAAGGCCGATAGCTGATCTACCTTCCGGCCATCAGCCGTCTCCCATGATCGCCACTGGCGGCCATAGACAGGCCCCAGCTCTCCATTTTCATCCGCCCACTCATCCCAGATGGTGACACCGTTGTCATTCAGATATTTTATGTTAGTATCACCAGCAATAAACCAAAGAAGTTCGTGTATAATAGATTTAAGATGAACCTTTTTTGTTGTCAGCAAAGGAAAGCCCTCCTGAAGGTCAAAACGCATCTGATAACCAAAGACACTTTTAGTACCTGTGCCGGTCCTGTCAGACTTCAGGGTGCCGTTTTTCATTATATGCTCAAGTAGAGAGAGATATACTTTCATTAAAATTACTCTTTTGTGAGCCAAATATAGTAAAAAGGGCTCTGTTGTTAATACATTTTTATTACATTTGGATAATTTGAAAAACACGTGATATGAAAGCGATTTACATGCTCTTCATCACATCGGCTCTACTTCATATTAATTAAAAGGAGAAGGCATATGGTAAAAAAATTATTTTCGGGATTAACATTATTGTTTATGTTCTGTATTCAGTTAAATGCGCAACAGGAGAACACACAGTCAAACTATGTGCTTCCCAAGTTTGCTGAGGGTTATGTTATGATGAAAGGTGGAAGAACTCAGCAGATGTTGCTAAACTATAACACCGTAACTGAAGAGATGGTTTTTAAAAGGGGAGAGACTCTTCTCGCAATAGGTAAGGAGGAGCTGCAGGAGGTTGAGTATGTTAGAATTGATGACAGAACATTTGTATTGGTTGCAGGTAAGTTTTATGAGCTTCTTTATGAGGGAGAGAGAAGTCTTTACGCAGAGCATAAGAACATAGTAATTCCTCCCGGCAATCCTGCCCCTTATGGAGGCACATCTCATGTCTCTTCTGTTGACCAATATTCCGGAGTATCCTCAACCGGATCAATGTACTATAAAATGTATCTTCCTGACGGATATAAACTGAAGCCGTCGGTCAGCTATTTTGTAAAAAAGGGGGAAAGCTTTTCCAGAGCAAACAGTCTTAATCAGTTAAGAAGACATTACTCAGATAAACGAGAGGCTTTTGACAAATACACAAAAGAGAATAAAGTTAAGTTTGAGAACATATTACAGATGACCCAACTGGCTGAGTTCTTGGATAAATAGAGTTTTACAACAATTTAATTACCAGTCCGTACAAATGAAAAAGTTTTTTTGTGCCATTTTAATTGCTTTTGCTTCACTATCGGCCCAGGCCCAGGTGAATGTAATTGAGCAGCCTATTTCACACTATATTCTTGAGGATTTCACTATCGGCCTCATCTATATGAAAGACGGAGTTATAAGCAGAGGAGCACTAAACTACAACTCTGTTACTGAGGAGATGCTTTTTAAGGATAAAGGCAGAATTCTCGCAATTGGAAAGAGTGAAGTTGACCTTGTTGATACAGTTGTAGTGGGTGGAAAGTTATTCTATCCATACCAGGGTAAATTTCTGGAGATTGCCTATAAAAAAGATGGTACAGAGCTCCAGGTTGAGCATAAATGCAGGGTCATAGAGCCACCTAAACCATCGGCCTTTGGAACCACTACAGAGACAGCTAACTCAAAAAGTTACACAAATCTAACTGCTAACGGGATGTTTTATGCACTTAAGCTTCCGGAGGGATTCAGAGTAGTCCCATTTAAGTATTACTGGTTCAGAGAAGGAGATAAAATGACCAAGGTCATTAACACAAGACAGCTAGCCAAATACTTCAGCAAAGACAAAGCGAAATATGACAGGTATATGAAAGAGAACAAAGTCAGCTTCAACAAGGCCGAGGAAATTACAGCTTTGGTAAAGCATATGATGGAGTAAATGAAAGAGTTAAAAAAATGGGGAGCCACTGCAGCAATTGCGGTGGTTCTTATTATTCCGGTGCAGATAGCAATATTTGCACTCTGGCCGCCTCCGGCAGATGTGAGAGGTTTTTTTGAACTTTTTGAGCAGAGTCCACTTCTTGGACTGCTTAGTCTGGATCTGCTCTATCTGCTGAACAACGCTCTGATGATATCGGTTTATCTTGGGCTGGCTGCATGTCTATACAAGGCAAACCCATCGGCAATAATAACGGCTCTGGCAGTGGGGCTTGTGGGTCTTGCAACATACTACGCCTCATCTGTGGCTTTTGAGATGATGAGTCTGGCAAAATCCTTTAACGGGAGTGCCAATCCTCTTTTGAAACAGCAACTTCTTGCTGCGGGAGAGGGGATGTTCGCAACCTACAAAGGGACAGCCTTTGATGTTTACTATATTTTAAATGCAATAACACTCTTTATCTTTTCATGGGTGATGCTCAAAGACAGGGAGCGCACCTTCACCCGCACCACAGCCCTGTGGGGGCTCGCCTCCGCCGCCCTTATGATTATCCCCTCTACAGCTGGAACAATCGGCCTTATCTTCTCTCTGCTCTCTCTTGTGCCGTGGGTGGTGTTCTCAATTTTGATAGCCGGGAGGATGAGAAAATCACAATAAACAGGGATTTTCTTATAAATTAACGAAAATATTTCTTAATTTTGTTTAGAAATCACCCTATATTGGGATTATGAATGAATTTGGAAAGGTTATAAAAGAGAGAAGGCTGTCACTGTCAATTACACAGAGAGAGCTTGCCGCATTAGCAGGAATCGGAATAAACACCCTTACTAAAATTGAAAGGGGAGAGGCGAACCCATCTTTAGCTGTTATAGATAAAATATTTAATACCCTGGGGCTTGAAGTAGAAATAAAAATAAAAGATGCGCATAGCTGAAATATATTTCAATGGAATATTAACAGGAGTTCTCACAGAGTTATCTGCGAATGAATATACATTCAGATACAATGATGAGTACCTGCTCAATAGTTCATTACCGGCAATTAGCCTCACATTTCCTAAAACAAACCAATTGTACAGGTCCCGTTCTCTATTCCCGTTCTTTTTCAATATGCTTTCAGAAGGGAGCAATAGAAAAACTCAGTCAAGACTTTTGAAAATTGATGAGAACGACCATTTTGGCATCTTGCTCGCAACTGCAGAATATGACACAGGAGGTGCAATTACAGTTAAAAAAGTTGAATAATGGTTGATATATCAGTTTGCCCTTCGACACTTGCAAAGGGCTTTCAAACATATAGCCCTGTAGCCTTAAGGAGAGTTTTTGACAAACAAAAGGTATCTCTTATTCTCCCATATGATTCAATAGAAAAGAGAGAGGAGGATTTAATTCTCTTTACTGAAAATAAAACGAGAATTTCAATATCAGGAGTTCAGGGGAAATACTCAATGATAATAAGAGATGGCTTGTTAAGCCTCACTTCTCCGGGTGAACGCGGAACATATATCTTAAAGCCCAGACCAACAGATGTAAGAAATGCAGCAGAATGTCCTGCAAATGAAAATCTTACAATGCAGATTGCTTCACAGGTTTTTAAGATTGATACCGCACCCAATGCCTTGTGCTTTTTTAAAAACGGAGATACGGCATATGTTACTAAAAGATTTGACATAAATACTGCCGGCAATAAACTCAGGGTTGAAGATTTTGCATCACTGGCAGGGGTAACTTCAGAAAATGCCGGCCCCAATTTCAAATATGATTACAGCTATGAGGAGGTAGGAGAATTAATTAAAAAATACTTGCCGGCCTGGCGGGTAGAGCTTTTGAAGTTTTACAGAATGATACTTTTTAATTTTCTCTTTTCAAACGGAGATGCACATCTTAAAAATTTCTCAGTAATCGATGCCGGAAAAAACGACTACCGTTTATCGCCCGCTTACGATTTGCTTAACACGAATATTCACGTAGATGACAGTGATTTTGCACTAGACAGAGGCCTGTTCAAAATAGATAAAAAAGAATTTTTCAAAGGAAGAAGAGCAAACGGAGCAACCTTCTTTCAATTTGGACTTTCTTTGGGACTTCCTGAAAAAATTGTCTCCAAAGAACTAGCATTTTTTACGACCAGACATCCTCTGATAGAAGAGTTAACAGATAACTCTTTTTTATCTGAAAAGATAAAAAGACAGTATAAGATGCATTACCAAACAAAGAGAAACAGACTTTCTGATTTTAAATTGTAATTTTTTTCACTCCTTGCAACTTTTCCGCCCCGTTTTACGTCAAACAGACATTGAACAGAAATAACCAACACAACTATGAAAAAACTCCTCTTCTCTTTTGTGGCAATTGCCGTGGCGACACTTGCCCTCAGCTCATGCGTATTCAACGCCGTAACACCGGAAGGTGAATACACATCAAAGGTATACAATGTAGATCCGTTTAAAAACGTCTCTGTATCAAGCGGAATGGAACTGATTCTAACACAAGACTCCACAATCTCAGTAAAGGTTGCCACATATGAAAATATACATGAGTATATTAATGTAGAGGTGGTTGACAGTACTCTCAAATTCACAAAAGACCTTGAAGTAAGCTTCAGAAATCCGGAAATCAAAATTTATGTGAATGTTGCTTACCTTGAGGAGATTAAGGCAAGCAGCGGAAGCGATTTAAACCTTAGTTCAGGCTGGAAAGCAGACGAACTGGAAATAGAAGTGAGCTCCGGAGCATCGGCAGAGGGAAGACTGGAAGTCAGAGAGCTATCACTCACAATGTCCAGCGGAAGCGACGCAAGACTCTCCGGCAAGGCCGATGAGTTCTCAATTGAATCATCAAGCGGAAGTAATTTTAAGGGATTTGATCTTGAGGCCGTTAATGTTGAGACCGACCTCTCATCCGGTTCATATGCCGAGGTGTTTGCCACCGGTTTCCTGAGTGCCAAGGCATCAAGCGGAGCCACCGTAAAATACAAAGGAACAAATCAGCTAGAGGTTAAAACCAGCAGCGGCGCCAGCGTAAACAGAGTAGAGTAAACGAGATATAAGTATTAAACAACAAAACGGCCGGAAGAAATCCGGCCGTTTTTTATGTAAACACAGTCGCCATTTTTTGTAGTAAAACGCCGTCATTTCTTGTAGTCAGATTTTTGGTAAGAATAACTCTCTCATCCTGAGGCCGCCCTTAAAAGCAAAAAAGATATAAAGAATAGTAAAAACCGAATCAATTACCCCCGTAAACCAGAAAGTAGAGGGGAAATCCGGCACAAAAATCATGAATGCATACAACTGAGCCACATAGAACACCCTCCCAAAAATCAGACACCCTACATTAAACGCATATCTCCTTATGTTAAACGCAGAGAAGAACTGCAGCCAGGCAAAACACAGAAAAAACGACCCCAGGAAAATAGCATAAAACGGATCCATAGGAGGATTGTCAATACTCCTTCCCGTCCCGATACAAAAAATATACAAACACCCCGCAACCGTATCCCACACCCCACTTGTAAAAAACGTCACCGCCAAAAACTTCAGGTATTTCTCTTTCATAACAGGGTATAATTAATATTTTGTAAATGTAGCAGAAGATGTAGGTGAGAGGCAAAAAAATATGGGTGAGGGTGCGTATTACTTTTGGAGGTTAAATTCATGTTTAATGCTTTAACTACAAGTGGACGCCCTTCTTTAATATATAATATTTACAAAGCATTAATTGAAAACAGAAAAAATTAATTCTTTATAACAGTTATTAAATATGTGAAGATTATTAAGAAACTACTGATTATCGTATAGTTTCTCAAAGAATTCGAGTTTACTCCTGTAACTTTCGTCCATACTTTTATCAAAATATACGACCATTATTCTGTTTGGAGTATCATTTAATAGTTCAAAAGTAGGAACTTCAGTGAAACGAAATCTTGTTTTATCAATATTTTTTCCTGCCTGCAAGACTCTAGATTTATAATGTCTTTCTAACTCACCGTTGGGCATACATAGAATTGATAGGACTAGGATGTCTAGGGTGTCCTTATCGTATAAAATTGTTATAAAGTAAGAAATACAAATTTTTTGATTTGCTTTATTCTTATTGTAAAACGCTGGTAATGAGGGTTCGTAATACCGAGGAGGATTAAACGAGCTCCCATCAGATTTCTTGATCTCTGACTTATAGCTATTCTGGTTAGTTCCGACAAAAATATTATTAGTATAATCTCCTATGTTATTGGACCAAGTTCCATCTGGATGATTATGATATCTTGGGTGAAGAGTTGCTCCAACTGTTTTTAGATCGAGATGAATAAAAGCGTTTTCTACTTCAAAAAATAAGTCTGCGCCTACTGGTGCTGAATTAGGAAGCCCTATGCCTTTACCATTTAATAATGAATAAACTATTCTTTCAGCACCTACAGCAAAATCTGAAATGCCAGATTTATAGAGCCCAATCCAATCGTCTTTAATTTTTTCTTTTGTTTTAAACCCGAGGAGCAATTCATCTTCAGCAAACTTAAGGAAATGGAAGTACTTTTTAAGATAATGATATTCAATTACTTCGATTTCTTTTAGATTTATTTTTTTCATATTCATCTAAAGCATTCTTAATTGATTCTGCAATTTTTTTCCCTAAAAGAACAGGAACAGCATTACCAATTTGTTTATACATATTACCAAGACTACCAAAGAAAACAAAATCATCGGGAAATGTTTGAATAATGGCACACTCTCTGACAGACATTCGACGCTCTCTGTTTGGATGGATTTCGGGGCCAGTTGCAGTAATTGTATCACTTGGTAACTCCCAATTATTTATTCTTAGTGACTGTTCAAATTTAATCTCTTTTAGTTCAAATTCTGTTACAATTTTATCAAATTTATCATCAAATCCAAGGATTTTCTTTAATTCCCACCAATCATTTGGTTTTGGTATACTACCAGAATTGTTATCTTTTCTAAACCAATGACCGGCAGTATGAGCATATCCAAAATGTTCATCTATTTTCTTTGTAGACCACCCACTTTTGTTTCTCCAATATTTTAAGTAGTCGCAGATTTCATGTTGATTAACTTGATGTTTTCTACCCCAGAAGTTGTCAGACACATTTGTTCGAGCAACATGGTTATAAACAGTTTTCCCGTTAAGCTCAAAAGGTAAATCGCGTGTTCTAATATTTGAAAGATGCCCGACAACATCTTTTACTGACAAATAAGGTGTCAGAGAGTTATTGTATAAGTCATTGACAAGACCATGACTTATTTTAGGAAAAGGATTCTTAATTCCTAATCTGTTTCCAATAATGAATACTCTTTCACGGTGTTGAGGAACACCATAGTCCGAGGCTTTTATAAGCCTATATTCAACATTGTAGCCTAGCGATCTAAAGTCGTCAACTATCATATTTATTACCTTCCCTTTTTGCATAGAAAGCAAGCCTTTAACATTCTCGCCAACGAAGAACTTGGGCTGCTTATCTTCGATTAACCTTAACAATTCTTTGTAAAGGAAGTTTCGCTTATCTTCCATGCTTCTTTTTGTATTTGCTACAGAAAAACCTTGACATGGAAATCCTCCTAGAAGTATGTCGAACTTATTTGGAATTTCAGAACTTGGAATTTTAGTTATATCTCCATATACGATGTGATTACCAATGTTATATTTATATGTTTCAACGGCTTCTTTAAAAAAATCATTAGCCCAAATTACTTCAAATCCTGCTTGGATGAAACCTAAATCCAGTCCACCGCAACCTGAGAACAGACTTGCTATTGTATACTTTTTCTTCATGGTTCAAAGATATGAATTTTAGTTCTTTTTTTTACAGAATGAACAAGAGACTATTGCTGGAGATCCTGTTTAAACGAAGTAAGAACCACTTCCTATTGCCGCCAATTAACTAAATAAACAACATAATAAAGTAGTTTTAGTGCGTTTAATTTTTTGTATGTAATAGCAAATTAGTTTTTCGCCATTGTAATTTATCTGTTCATATCTGAAGAGACACCAATTTTAGCCCCAGAAATGACACTTAGGATAAAATTGCAACTAGCACTTAAACAAAAAGATATGACAATACGGCTTTTGCTGGAGTTTCGGGATGCGATCTGTTAGAAGATTAGCCTGTTTACAAAGTTAATTAACTTGGCTTCCCACGTTGTCTCTCCAAAAATAGTACTTGTTTGATTTGCCTCTCCTGTATCATGGCTTGAGTTTACAATTTTGGAACGGGATTCTATAATTGTAAAGAATAATTCTTTGATTCATTCATTCCGAGGTTTCACTCTCAATCATAAAATCGGCACTCTCGGCAATCTTAATTTTTTACAAATCGGTAGTAGGTTGATATTCGCGACTTTTAATTATACCAGTTTGCACTATGAGACGATTGCATCTGTTTTTATCAATTTTATTAGTTGTCCCTTTAACTTTATTTGGGCAGAACCCTGATCAAACTATAAGGGGTAGGATAGCAGATATAGAGACAAATACTGGGTTACAAGGAGCTGTAGTGACTATCTTGACTCTGAATACCCCATTAAGTGCTATCACAGATTCATTTGGGGAGTTTACTATGGAAAAAATACCTGTTGGAAGGTATAAAATCACGGTTGCTCATTTAGGTTATAAGGAGGAAATTATACAGGATCTTCTTGTGACCTCTGGGAAAGAGGTGGTGCTTGAATTTTTGCTTACGCCCTCTTTTGGTTTATTGGAGGCTGCAGTAGTCAGCAACAAGATAAGCAAAGAGCTTCCTATTAATAAGTCGGCATTTGTCAGTGCCAGATCCTTTTCTGTTGAGGAGACAAGCCGATATGCTGGTGGGTTAAACGACCCGGCAAGAATGGTTACAGCTTTTGCGGGTGTCTCAGGGGGAGATATGCAGGATAATGCTCTTACAATAAGGGGTAACTCTCCTTCAAGCCTTACCTGGAGGATTGAAGGTGTAAATGTTCATGCTCCTAATCATTTCTCTGGTGGTAAGGTTGCCGGTGGTGGATTTGTTACAATTTTGAGCAGTCAATTAGTGGGAGATTCTGATTTCTTTACAGGAGCATTTCCTGCAGAATATGGCAATGCCCTTGGAGGAGTTTTTGACATCAGAATGAGAACAGGAAATAACCGGAAATGGGAGCATACTGTAAATTTAAGTTCAATAGGTATTGATATCGCATCGGAGGGGCCTTTTTTAAGGAGTAGTGATGCATCTTACCTTTTCAACTACAGATACTCTACGATGGGATTGCTCACAAAAACAAAAATTGTTAAGGAGGAGCAAATACCTGTATTTCAGGACCTGTCCTTTAAAATTTCCCTTCCGGCCAAGGGAGCCGGTAATTTTACAATTTGGGGCTTATGGGGAAAGGGTGATTTGAAAGAGCCGTTTGACAAAGATTCTCTCTCATGGAAAACTCAGAATGACAGAATAGGCTTTGATTGGATAAACTCTGTTGGGTCATTTGGTGTGAATCATAGAATATACAAAAACAGGACATCTCTGTTTACATCTCTCTCCATCACAGAATGTGCAGATAAATTTGATTTTGAACGGCTTGATGAAGCAATTATTGAGAGGCCATATCTGAACATAAAAGAGTCTGATAGAAGACTAACCTTTTCGCACAGAATCACAAGTAAAATTGGCTCAAGACTTGAGCTTAAAACCGGGTTTAATCTGACATCATTGTATTATAATGGTGATATATCATCAAATAGTATAATTAATGACCACTCAACTTATTCAAATGTTCTTAATGCCAAGGAAAGAACATATTACGGAGAGTTTCATGGAGGATTGCAATATACACTTGGTAACAACTTAGTGGTTAATGCAGGAATCCATTCAAATTATTTTGATCTTAATCGCAAGTTTTCAATAGAGCCAAGAGCGGGAATAAAGTGGAATATATCAGAGGATCACTCATTATCTTTTGGATATGGAAGGCACAGTAGGATTGAGCCATTAAAACTCTATTTTGTAGAGCAAAATAATGACCTCAGCCTCACTAAGTCAGATCATTATACATTGTCTTATAACTGGCTGATATCTGAAAATGTAAGAGTTAAAACTGAGCTGTATCTTCAAAATCTTTCTGATGCTCCGGGAATAGCGGATAGCTCATATTCATTGATTAATTACAAGCAGGAGTATGCTTTCCGGGATGCTCTCATTAACAACTCAAAGGGTAGAAATAAAGGTATTGAGTTTACTCTTGAACGGTTCCTTAACGATAATTTTTACTATCTGATAACAACCTCTTTGTTTCGTTCCAGATATCAAGGAGGAGATGGAGTGTGGAGAAATACTAGATTTGATAAAGGAGCTATTATTAATATCCTGGCAGGGAAGGATTTTCCAATGATGATGAGTAAAAATATTTTGAGTGTTAATATAAGGGCCAGCTATTCAGGCGGAGAGAGAATTGCTCCACTTAATGTAGAACAATCAATAGAAAAAAAAGAGGCTGTCTTTGACAATTCCAGAGCATTTGAGGCTAGGTATCCGGCTGATGTTTTCGCCGACATTTCTGTCAGCTATAGAGTAAACAGGGGAAAGGTTTCATCACTATTTTATGCACAAGTAAAGAATGTGCTTGGAACAAAAACCCGAAGGGGTCAAATTTTCAACATTCAAGCAAACAGAATAGAGGAGGATGCATTTACAGTTGTTGTACCTCTGATTGGATATAAAATTGAATTTTAATAATAATAAAAATATGAAAAAAAGAATTCTTCCATTTATTATACTTTTTATTGCAGCCTTTGCTTTAAGTTCATGCATATTAAATGTTGTTGAGCCAGGAGGGGAATATATCTCAAAGGAGTATCACGTAAGATCATTTGAAAATATATCTGTATCAGCCGGGATGGAGCTTCTTTTGACACAGGACTCTGCTATATCTGTCAGGGTTGAAACTTATGAAAGCCTTATTGATCAGATTAATGTCAAAGTGGCAAACAATACTCTTTTTTTAACAAAGGATGTTGATATTCTATTTAAAAATACGCGAATAAAAGTTTTTGTAAATGCAGCTTATCTTGACAAAATTGAAGTATTAAGCGGGAGTAAATTAAATATAACATCCGGCTGGGTAACGAATGAATTGGAAATAGATATGAGTTCGGGTTCCTCTGGAACAGGTAGTCTTGCACTTAATGAACTAAACCTAAAGCTGAATAGCGGGTCTTATGCAAAATTTTTTGGTGCCGCAAATGAGTTGAGTATTGAAGCCTCGGGTGGAAGTTCATTCAGAGGGCTGGGTATTAATGTGTTGAATGGTAGGGCAGATCTCTCCTCTGGCTCATATGCAGAAATTAATGCCTCTGAAACCCTCTTTGCTAAAGGTACTGACGGATCCATTATTAGATACAAGGGAAACCCTGAGTTAATAATAAACACAAGTAGCGGAGCCAGTGTTATAAAGCTCCCTTAAGGAACTCCACGGGCGAGATGAGTTCAAACTCTTTTGAGCTGTCTATTAGTGGGTTGAGGAGATTCATATGGCCCGATCCAATCGGCTTTATCAAGCGAGTCAATGAATCTCCCAAAGCGGTCAACCCTTGCCTTATCTTTAAAAAGCATCTGTATGTTATCGTAATGCCGGCCCCAGTCGTTAACGCAATAAATTTTTGGTAGGTTCAGATTATTGCCGATTCTGTACGCCAGCTGATATATTTCACTCTTCTCTGGGGGTAGCTTGCCGATTTTATATAATGAATAGAGGGAGTCCACAGAGTTTTGTCTTGCCGGGTCAAGCTCAATTGCAATAATTGTTGGTCTGAACTTCTCTGTTGATTTTGCTATTGATGCTATTTGTGACTGATATGGCTCATCCAGTACGGAAATCATATCCTTTTCGGCAGTCTTTACCCGGTCCAGGTTATGGTAGGCGAAGTGGAAAACACCCAAAGTCATAATCTTTGTTTTGGGGTTGGTTGATGCGGACTGTGAAAAGGAGGGGGTCGCGATTGCTAAGAAAATAAGAGCTCCAATGATTTTCCTCATGTTAAAATTTTATTTGGTTATATAATAATTGAAGACGACTAACCGCCGCACAATATTACAAAATTCTTTTCTAAATTTGACCCCAGGGGTAAAGTGTCAAAGCACTAAATATAAAGAGATTATGAAAAAGAGCAGTTTTTATATATTCGTGGTTACTAGTGTTTTGACACTTTACCCCTGGGGTAGTACGGGGTCTGCGTGGGGTGCCACCGGCCAGGCTGGGCCGGCCGGGGCCGGCGAGCTGAGAATAATGTCCTACAACATTCGCGTGGGTAAGGGGATGGAGCAGGCGCAGAGTCTGGTGAGGACGGCAGCGGTGATTAGCAGGGAGAGGCCGGATATTGTGATGTTGCAGGAGGTTGATAGTGCAACGGCAAGAACCGGGGGTATTAATCAGGCTGAGGAGCTTGGCAGACTCACCGGGATGCACGCAGTTTTTGCTTCGGCAATAAAACTTGGAAGCGGAAAATATGGAGTGGCGATGCTGTCGGCAGAGAAACCGCTCTCAGTAAGGAAGATACCGCTGCCTGGCCGTGAGGAGGCGAGGGTATTGCTGATTGTAGAGTTTAGGCGCTTCTTTGCTGCCTCTACCCATTTTTCTCTGACAGAAGAGGACCGGATGGAGTCGGTAAAAATTCTTTTAAAAGAGGCCGACAGGCTTAGAAAGCCGTTTATTGTAGGCGGAGATTTCAATGCGCTGCCGGGCTCTGCTGAGCTGGAGGTGCTAAAGAGTGGTTTTTCGCTGCTTTCAGATGGGAAAACCTTTACATTCCCGGCAAACTTTCCGGACAGATGCATTGACTACATCTTTATATCAAACAGATTTGCAGAGAAGTTCAAGGTAATCGACTCTTCTGTTATCCCTGAGGCTCTTGCTTCAGATCACAGGCCTGTGGTGGTTGTTGGCACTTTTTGATAAGGGTTTGTTAGTAAATTATGTAACTTTGGGAAGATGAAATATATTTTCCTGATAGCTGCTTTCAATGCCCTGTTTTTTGCCCTGCTCATTTTTCAGAAGAAAAAGGCTCTGCATGATAAGGTGTTGATTTTATGGCTTATCTATCTGGGAATATACACTGGTATTTATGCGCTCTTCTCAGAGACTATGTTTGACAATTTCCATATTCTCTCTGCGAGTTTTATTTCATTGCTTTTGCTGCACGGTCCGTTTCTTTTCCTCTACATCTCATCATTAGCAGATATCAACTTTAAGATGAATCAAACCAAACTGATTCATTTTGCTCCGTTTGTTCTGTTCAATCTGTTTTTACTTATTGCTTCGCAGTATCCTGAGATTTCTGAGGGGATAAGGTTGAATCACACTCATGGTATGCATAAGCCTGTCTGGGTTTTCAATCTTTTTCTGATATCAGTTGTCCTTTCCGGTCCTTTTTATTTTATCCTCTCTATCCTCAGTCTGAAGAGGCTTGATGTAAACATTTTCAACAATTTCTCCACTCTTGAAAATGTAAATCTCAGCTGGCTGAGAAAGTTGATTTATACTTTTGGCTTTATCTGGACGGCCCTGATGATTTTTGCAATGATACACCATGTTTTTAACATGTTTTCATGGATTTTTTGTACTCACGGGCTTACTCTCTCTCTGTCGGTTTTCATCATAATAATTGGTTACCTGGGCCTTAAGCAAAAAGAGATTTTTGTCAACTTTCCTGATAGCGGATCAGAGTTTGTGACAGAAGAGAGGGCTAAATACTCCGGAGTTGCTGCAGATGAGGAGGAGACGAAGCATTATGTGAGTAATTTAAGGCAGTATATGGATGCAGAAAAACCTTACCTTGACCCTGAGATTTCACTTCCTGAGCTGTCGAAAAGGCTTGGAGTATCATCACATTTTCTATCAAGGGTAATTAATGAGCAGCTGGGTGTCAACTTCTTTGATTTTGTAAACCGATACAGGGTAGAAGAGGTTAAATTAAGAATTACAGATCCAAAATTTAATTATCTCTCAATTCTGGGTATTGCCTTTGAAAGCGGATTCAATACAAAATCAACATTTAACAGGGTCTTTAAAAAAACAACCGGATTAACACCAAAGGAGTTCAGGGAGCAATCAGAGAATTAAATTAGGTCCCAAGTTATAAAGTAGGTCGCGGAGTGCAGTTTGAGATAATACTTTTGCTCCTGTACTTTATTATAAACTAATTTAATTTTAAGTGATTATGAAAACAAAAATTTTGATCTCCCTTTTTGTAAGTGTTTTACTGTTTATTGCAGGAACCCTGCCGGCATCTGCACACTGCGATTCATATGACGGCCCCACTGTCAAGGATGCAATAACAGCTCTTGAAACGAAAAATGTTAAACTAATCCTCAAATGGATAACTCCTGAGCAAGAGGGTGAAATTATTAAGCTGTTCAATAAAACATATTCACTCAGGTCCGGAGATAAGGAGATTTATGCAATTGTTGAAAAACATTTTCTTGAGACACTGGTAAGGCTTCACAGAGAGAGTGAAGGAGCTCCTTTCACAGGTCTTAAGGCGGCAGGAACAACAAAGCCAATTATTAATATGAGCGACCAGGCTATTGCTGATAGGAATATTGATTCATTCATTACAAAGTTCAGCAATCACTTAGGCAAGGTTATAAGAGAAAAATATGCAAAGGTTGAGATGCTTGACAAGGTGAAAGATGAATCTCCGGAACAGGGCAGAGCTTTTGTTGCTGCTTATGTGGATTATACTCACACAATTGAGGCAATTCATGATATCATTGCACCCGAGGGTGGCAGCGCTGCCCATAAGCACTAAAAGTATGTCTTGTGCCGGATAATCCGCAGGATTATATAGAAAATTACTGAGGGCAGAACAACAAATATCAGAGGGTTTGCACTGTATGCACCAGCTATATCAAAGCGAATGAGAGATATTAATGCGGTTGTTAGTCCGCAACCCGGACACTCATGGTGAAAAATGGTTTTCCACAGACACGGAAACATTATGTTGACAGAAAAAGCCATCTGCAACACAACAGATACAATAAAATAGAGAGCTACTAAAGAGACAAGTTTATTAGACCTAACGTAACCTGATAACATTCCCATCGCTATCCTTAAAGTTTCCAACGATGATCATTATAAAGTCTATTAACCACCAGATTCCGTATCCGCCAAAGGTAATCAGCATTAAAATTCCTGTACCTGTATGACCGGTGTAGAACCTGTGAACTCCAAATACACCAAGGAACCAGCATAGCAGGAATGACTATCTTTCAGATAGCAAATCAAAAAGTTCTTGGTTAATATAGTAGTTCCCGGTTCCAAGTTTGACCTTGGTTAACAAATTATCTTCTGCCAGTTTGTTCAGATAATTTGCTGCAGTTAATCTTGAAATTCCTAAATCGTTAACTAGGAATTCAATCTTTGTGTATGGGTGCTTAAATAAATTATTTAGCAAATCCTGGCTGTAAAACTTGTAATTGGTTCGCAATCTATTTTTGAACACCTGCATAAGCTCTTTGATTTTAATAATCAAATCAATAGTTTCCCGGGATGTCTGCTCTACTCCTTTGATCATAAACAGTATCCACTCTTCCCAACTCTCCTCATCTCTGACTTGCTGGAGTAGCCTGTAGTAGTCAGTCTTATGTTTTATTATATAGTTGCTTAAGTACAAAACAGGTAAAGACTGTAGCCTCTCTTTAATCAGGTAAAGAATGTTTATTATCCTGCCGGTCCTTCCATTTCCATCATAAAATGGATGAATGCTTTCAAACTGGAAATGGATAACAGCCATTTTAATCAGAGAGTCGCAGTCCTGCAAATCAGGATCGTTTATATATTTTTCCAGATTTGACATTAGTCTTATTATATCCTGATTGTTTTGTGGTGGTAAATAGACAGTTTTACCGGTTGAAGTGCTTTTTAACTCTGTTCCGGGCAATTTTCTGAATCCGGCGCTGTTCTCCTCAAGTACCTCCTGAATCTTTAGTATAGTGTTAATTGTTAAAAGATCTGATTCAGATATAAGTTCAAATCCTTTCCTCAGTGCAGAAATATAATTTTGGACCTCTTTTGCCTGTTGAGGCTTGAATGCATTAAGATTTAATTCTGATTTGTAAAGGTCATCGTGTGTAGTAATAATATTTTCTATTGCTGAACTATCTTTAGCCTCCTGGAGGCCAAGCGTGTTTATAAGAATGTTCTGATTGGGAATGGTTGAGACTATCCCTTTTAATTCAGCTAATGCTGCATGTGCAGATGGGAGTGCTTTAAGCACTCTCTTTGTTTCCAGATCAACATTGTATGGTAACTCTAAGACAGTCCAGGATTTCATATGTATGGAAATTTAAGAAATGTATACAAATATAATCTCTTTTGTATAAAAAACGCAAAAATCTATACACAAGGTCTCTTCTGTGTATATCTCCTGTAGTCTTTAATTATATAAAATATTACTGAGGGCAGAACAACAAATATCAGAGGGTTTGCCCTGTATGCACCCTCTATGTCAAAACGGATAAGATCTATAAGTGCCGTAGTTAGTCCGCAACCCGGACACTCATGGTGAAAAATGGTTTTCCACAGACACGGAAACATTATGTTGACGGAAAAAGCCATCTGCAACACAACAGATACAATAAAATAGAGAGCTACTAAAGAGACAAGTTTATTAGACCTAACGTAACCTGATAACATTCCCATCGCTATCCTTAAAGTTTCCAACGATGATCATTATAAAGTCTATTAACCACCAGATTCCGCATCCGCCAAATGTAATCAACATTAAAATTCCGGTACCTGTATGACCGGTATAGAATCTGTGTACTCCAAATACGCCCAGGAACCAGCAAAGAAGGAAGGTTATGAGCCACTGATTACTGGCTCCGTGTCCGTAACCACTTTCGTAAGATGATACAATAGGTTGCCTTACTCCGCAAAGAGGGCAGATCTCAGCTTTAGCATTGATACTCCTGCCACACTCGTGGCAGTACTTTTCACTTTCCAGTTTCATAGTATAAGTAGTTTTACGAAGTAAAGGTAAAAATTAATTTATCATTTTTTTCATATATTTACTAGCCACTGTGTTAATATAATAGAAGTAAAAAATGAGAGTGAGACTTGGTTTGGTAATTGTTGGACTACTTACATCACTTTTGGCCTTTGCTCAGCAGGAGTCCTTTGCCGAGTCTGTCTGGAAGACCTTTGATCTTAACAATTCAGATTACCAGCGAGTGATAACAATCTCTCCAAAAGGGAAATCTCTTGTAAAGGACTACTATATTACCGGAGAACTTCTTATGGAGGGGAGCTTCTCCTATGTTGATGCTGATGATCCACGTAAAGACATACCCGACGGACCATTCGTATGGTATTTCAAAAATGGGAATATTAAAATGAGAACAAGTTATATAAATGGTCTGGAGGATGGGATTCAGACTGTCTGGTACGAGAGTGGTAATAAGGCAGTTGAGGTAAATAAGAGTGGAGGGAAGTCTGAAGGTGAGATGAGAGAGTATTATGAGAGTGGTCAGATTAGAAAGATTTCAAATTTTAATAATGGTCTGTTAAATGGATTGGTCAGGGAGTTTTACCCTGACGGAGTTATTAGCAGGGAGTGTATCAGGAGGTAAAGACCGTGACCTGTTCAGAATAAATAAATCAGACTCAGTTATAAGATTTATGGAGGGTAATGTCGTGTCAATTAAAAGAGTAAATGGAAGGGTTTGTTTTATGTTAAACGGAAAAGAGATTGCCACATCAGAAACTATATCACATTTTGGTGAAAATGTTGGGCTGATAATGAATGGGACAAGGGCTGCGGTTTTTAACAGGCATAGTATTAGGCAGAAGCTTTCAAAATAGAAATTATGTTTGAAGTTAAAAGGTTTGTTTTTAATAAAATGGCGGAGAATACTTATGTATTATCCCACTCTAATGGGGATGCCGTAGTTATTGATCCGGGTTGTAACAACGAATCTGAAAGGAGACAACTGGAGGAGTATGTAGATTCAAAGTCACTTAATCCACTTGCAATTGTGCTGACTCACGGACATTTTGACCATATCACGGGGGTGGCCTGGGTGTCGCAGAGGTATGGAGTTAAAACATGGATGCACTATGCTGACAGTGGTGAATTGAGGCTAGCCTCTCAGGTTGCATCTGTGTATGATGTGGTAATGGAGAATTCGTTTACAGAGTCCGATAATTACTTTGAGGGCGAACCGGTACTAAGGTTTGGCTCAATTGATATCCACGTAATTGAGACCCCTTCTCACTCAAAGGGTTCTGTTTGTCTCTATGTGCCGGACGGGGACCTTTTGTTTGCCGGAGATACAATCTACAATGGCACTATAGGATATTCCAATGATGGATTTGCTCCTCTTATTAAAGTAATTAAGGATAAGATTCTTACACTGCCATTCTCAACTATGGTTTACAGCGGTCACGGTATCCCTTGTACAGTTGGGGAGCTTAGACTCCCAGCAAGTGCCCGCCGGTAATATCTATTACAGTGCCGTTAATAAATGAGGATGCAGGTGAACAGAGAAAGTGAACTACCTCAGCCACATCCATAGGAGAGCCCATTTTGTTTAAAGCGTTTATCTGCTTAATCTCCTCCATGCCAAAGGAGTTTAGTCTCTTTAATGCGCCGGCTTCAATACTGCCGGGAGCTATGCAGTTGGCCCTTATACCCTTTTTCCCATACTCATATGCGATAGCTTTTGTAAATGCCTCCATATATGCCTTGCTTCCGGCATAGATCCCCTGTCCTTTGAATACCCTCTTAGCCGATATTGATGACACGCCGATAATTATTCCCCTCCTCATACTGCACATATGAGGTATAATTGCCTGACAGATTTTTGTGTATGCTGAGATATTAACCTTTATTGTCCTTTCAAGAGAGTCTTCGTCTATTTGAGGTATAAGCCCGGCTTCAGTAACAGCTGCGGCATAAATAAGAACCTCCACATCATTCAGCCGCTTAATAAAATCATTGAGCTCATTTTCCTTAGTAAAATCAGCAGCAATTACCTCTGCTCTGTTAGCCCAGTCTGAGAGGGCATCACTATTACTGAAACATTGAAGCAAAAGGGGTTTATTAAATTCTGCCATCTTCTCCGAAATAGCAGAACCTATCTCTGAACTTGCCCCGGTTATTACAATCTTACCCATTTCCCAAATTATATCTTTTAAGAATTATTGCTGTATTCTCTCCGCCAAACGATGAGTTTGTTTTAAGGAGATACTCTATTTTCATGTTGAGTGGATAGTTTCTGATTACATTCAGAGGTGCAGATGGATCCTGCTCCTCGAAATTAATGGTGGGGAGTACAACCTGTTTCTGTAAAGAGTAAATTGCACCCAGAATCTCCATTGCTCCGCATGATCCAATCAGATGTCCAATCTGCCCCTTCATTGAATAGACGGGTATAGTGCCGGCTCTCTCTCCAAAAACCAGCTTAAGTGCACTGTACTCAGCAGGAGCATTTTTTGGTGTTCCCGTTCCGTGAAGATGCACACAATCAACGATATCCGGATTAATGCCAGCATCATTTATCGCCATACTAATTGCCTCTGCAAGTGATCTTCCCTCTGGATCCGGATCGGTCACTGCATATGCATCCATTGTAGATGCGTAACCAACAATCTCAGCCAGTATCTCCTCCCTGATTGCTGTATTGCTGTCTTCAATAAGGTAAACAATTGAACCCTCACCCAGCACTGTGCCATCCCTTCTTCTGTCAAAAGGTTTGCAGGCATAGGGAGCATTGGTGCATGAACTCATAGCACCTAACTGCTGAAACCCTATATAATTAATATAGTTAATCATAGAGTCAGAGCCACCCGTTACCGCTGCTTTTCTGAATCCGCTCCTGACCATCCTGAACGATGTCCCTATTGCCTGAGATGATGCAGCACAAGAGGCCATAAAAATATTGACTCCTCCCAGAAAACCATTTTTTAAGGCAATCTCCTCTGTAAGAGCTTTGCTTTTGTAATGAGAAGAGAGTTTTGATCCGGCAGGAAGCGTAAACTGACGCGTTCTGTAATAGGTGTCAATGTCAACATAATCTACACCTCCTCCTGTGTTAAAAACAATTTCAGCGGGGCTGAATCTCTCAGTCGCCCTTGTCCTCTCTTTGAGATCCTGAACACATTTGTTGAGAAAATATGCCTTCCTGTCAATCTCTTTGGGCGTTTTTATGACTCTTCCATTTAACCGAACCTCTCCTGCCGCCTTTTGAGTAAAACCGGTTGTGTCAAAATTCTCAATTTCAGAGACGCACCTTGTACCCGCCTCCAGTGTTTTCATACACTCCTCAAAGCTGCACCCTAAAGGGGATTTTACACCAACTCCTGTTATAACAATAGCCATAACACCTTTTTAAATATTGTGATAAACTCTGAAGAAGCTGATGGCATCCTCGTTACTCTCTAAAAATTTGTTGCCTGCCAGCTCAGAAGAGGTGACCTCAGCAAATCCAGCCTCTGCTGTTCCGTCTGCATGCAGTTTGCCTGCACCTATTATAATATTTCTTGCTGTCGTTGAGAGCATGGCGCACAAAAGGAGTCCCGATGCAGAGCCTATGAGAGAGGCGTTGTCTCCCTTGAATCCATGCTCAATTGAAATAAAGCAGTGTGTCATATTTCTCATGGATTTAAAATGGGAGAGAGGCGAGATAACAGGCAGAGCTCTCTCCATAAATCCCGAAGAGGTGAAATTGTGAGAATCAGAGTCAAACGCTGAACAAGCCTCATTGTATATTTCCATCATCTCAAGCTCTGATGATGAGTAGAAAAAAGGTGTTTCCGGCAAAGGTTTTCTCTCTTTTAACAACTCTCCGGCACATACCATTGCAGCCATCGTCTCCCTTGTGAAGTATTTAACCAACTTTCTTCTGGAGATATAGTCATAGACCGGTATCTGCTCTGAAGACTCGTATATTCTGTATATGACCCTCATTCAATGGTTGTAATTTTAGTGTTTTTAAGAGCCTCCTCAATTAATTCCAAAGAGGTCTGTTTTAGCCTGCTGTCAAGAATATCCAGGAAGCCATACATTAACTCTCCCTCTGCGCACAACTCCCCATCGCACATTGCTGTTACTGTTGCAACTGCGTACTCATCCGGATAAAACACCTTTACCTCGCTTTTGTACTCAAGCTTATCTCCCGGAACAACAACTCTTCTGAATTTCATTCTGTTAACAAGTGTAAGAACTGCTCTTTTATGGGTGTGCCCCTTTTTTAAAAGGGAGTATTCAAACAAAACTCCGGATAGCTGGGCTAAGCCCTCCATAATCAGAGAGCCAGGCATAATGGGATAGCCCGGAAAATGGTGATTGAATATATCATCTGTCATGGATACGCACTTTACCCCGCTGGCATATCGTGAAATTGCCAGTTCATCAATTCTGTCCAACAAAATGAATCTCATTTCTCTTATTTTAGTGTGAATTTCTTTTTTTGTCAATAATGGTTGCAAAATCCATTACTGTAAAAGATTCAAACAACTCCTTAACCGTCATACCTTCACAAAATCTGGATGTGTTAAAGTCTCTGTTTAGCTTTTCTGCAATTTCTCCGGTAATCTTTCCATTCTGGAGATTGCTCCCGTCTGAGGAGTACTCTGTCATTGCAATCTCCTGTATCTTTATCTTTACCCCCATCTCTGTCTCTATCAGATAAAGTATCTCAACAAAATCAATACTCTCTGCCCCCAGGTCTTTTACAAGAGCACTATCAGGTTTGATCTCGTCAATTGAGGTAATGCCCAATACCGGCATAAGAAGTTCCCTAAGTCTGTTTAATGTATCCATTGAAAATGTAGTTATTTTAAAGTTTTTAAAGGGTAGCCTATTGGAATTATAGCACCAGCCTCCCGTCCTGGAGGTATTTGAACTATCTCTGATACCCTTTTTTCTGCAATCAAAGGACCTGTCATATAACATGCTCCAAGTCCCAGACTCTCTGCTGCCAGGAGGATTAACATTGAAACACAAGAGATTGATTTAACAGAATTGTCTCTCTCCCACTTCAGCTGACTCTCTTTCACTGAATCTCCAAGCAGAATTTTCATAACGGGTGTAACACGGAAATAGGGAATTAACAGCAACGGAGCCTCTGAAAAGAAGTTGAAACTTAACGCATATTTTTTAAACATCTCAGCAGTAGCTTTCTCCATTGAGCTTGCCACTTCCATTACCTCCTCCTCTATAGCAGAGGCCAGTGCTTTAATTTGCCCTTTGTCTGAGAGTTCAATAATGCCCCAGTTTTTTCTGCCCCCTGCATAAGGAGATAGAGAGGCTATTGATATTATTTTTTTAACGGCGTCTTGCGGAATGGGATCTTGTTTGTACTCTCTGCAACTCCTCCTGTTTTCACACAAAATCCTTAAGTCGTGGAAATGGGTCTCCATATAAGGCTTTTTAGAACACTACTAAGTTATTGCTTTATAAGGGTTATTCCTTATCAAGTTATATACAATTCGTAAAAACGGAGGGGTTTTTACCTTTTGGTGATCTATTGTTTATGGAGGAGCGAATTATTGGTTAAATTTAGATAACTGTTATTTTTCTAAATGTTATTAGTGTGAAAAACAATATTATACTTTCATTCGGCTTGTCGCTGCTTCTTATTTTGGGATGCGAAGGGAAAAACGGATCCGGGTTTTATGGAAATTTTGAGGCCGATGAGTTCATCCTCTCCTCTTATGCAAACGGCAGACTTATCTCCCTTCTTGTAAATGAGGGTGATACCTGCAGTAAAGACCAGCTCCTTGCAGTGGCAGACACAACAATTCTGTCGCTGGAGAGAGCAAAGTTGAAGAGCAGTATTAAGGCTTTACAGGAGATAGGTATGTTTTCCCAGATGGAGCCACTGGTGTATGAGCTCAGAATAGTTGAGGAGAGGATTAAGTTATGTTATGTAAAATCGCCCCGCAGAGCAAAGATCCACAGGATAAATCCAAGGGAGGGGGAGTATCTGCTTGAGGGAGCTCCTCTGATGGTACTGTCGGACTTAAACAGAATCTATTTTACTGCATATGTCCCTGGCGAGAGTCTCCACTCAATCTCTTCAGGAGATCCGGTAGAAGTTCTGAGTGACCTGGAAGGGGGAAGATTAGCGAGCCATAAAGGGGTCGTATTAAATATATCTGAGAGGCCACAGTTTATACCATCAATGGTTCAGACAAGGTCAAACAGAGTTAAACAGCACTACAGAATCAGAGTAGAGCTGGTGAATGACGGATCACTTAAAGGGGGAATGCCTGGTGAGCTTATTCCACTAAATTAGTATTATGATTCAGGTACAAGGTTTGACTAAAATGTATGGTAAGCAGGAGGCTCTTCGGCAGCTCTCTTTTCATCTGCCACCCGGGTCAGTCCTGGGTATAACCGGGGCAAACGGGGCCGGTAAGTCCACACTGTTTGACATACTGGCGACTTTGGACAGAAGATGGCAGGGGTCAGTAACTGTAAAGGGTTTGTCTCTAAAAAAAGAGAACTTAAAAATAAGAAAGTTTGTTGGTTACGTGCCCGGAACTTGGTCTCTTTACCCGGAGCTTACAGTTATTGAAAATATAAAATTCTTTGCCGGTATGTTTGGCTACCCTGCAGACAGACTTCAAATTCCCCACTTCTGGGATTCGCTCAGGGACTTTTCCAACATGAGAAGTGCTGACCTTTCCGGCGGGATGAAGCAGAAGCTGGCAATTATCTGTGCAATGATCCATTCACCGGAGCTTCTTCTACTTGATGAGCCGACAACCGGTTTAGACCCTGACTCAAGGAGTGCTATTTGGTCAGAACTACTTAAACTTAAAGAGAGAGGTGTTACAATTGTAGTCAGTACACATTATTATGAGGAGTTTAACTATTTTGACTTTTTACTCTTTTTAAATGAGGGCAGAGAGCTTCTCTACTCTCCAATAGAGGAGATACTGAATGGAGAGAGGGCTACGGATGAGTTTTATAATAAATATCTTGGGGAATGTCTCAAACGGTTATAAGATGTGTCGGACTCTCTAAAAACTACGGTCATCTGAGGGCTGTAAGCGACCTTAATATGGAGTTAAGAGAGGGAGAGACAATATCTGTTACAGGATCTAACGGCTCCGGAAAAACAACTCTGATGAAAATGTTGTGCGGAATTCTCACCCCCTCTTCTGGTGAAATATTTATAGAAAAGCCTGTTGGAAACATGAGTCAGAGCTCTGCCCTGATACCACGGCTGACTACAAAGGAGAATTATGATTTCTATGGTGTGGTCAATTCAATAAAAAGAGGAGAGAGAGAGCGTCGGTTTAAAGAGGTTGCTGAACAGTTCGGGCTGGATAGGTTTAAAAATAAGAGAGTTGAGGAGCTAACTGCAGGATGGAGACAATTACTCTCCTTCTCGGTGGCAATAATGGGGGAGCCCAGGGTCCTGCTTCTTGATGAGCCGACAGCCGGAGTAGATACACTTACCCGTCAAAAAATTTGGGAGTGTATAATGAAAATGGCTGAGTCAGGCTGTGCGGTTGTTGTTACCTCACATTACCAGACAGAGGTAAGATTGTGTGGCAGAAATCTACATATGGAGAGGCCTGTACAACTATGAGGAGGATTCTTTATATAGCAAAAAAAGAGGTTCTTTTAATATTAAGAGACAGGATGAGTATGATTATTCTCATTCTTCTTCCGCTTATCATAACGGGAATTTTAGGAAATGTTCTCAGATTCCGCCTTCAGGAGGTGGGATTTGCTGTATTTGACAGAAGCGGTACCGGTCAGATGATTCAAATAATTTCTGACCTTGATGCATCAGAAGAGTTCTCATTCGCAGGAAATATTCTTTCAGAAGAGGAGACTCACAACGCTTTTGTTTATAAAGATGTGAAGTTTGTAATATATGTTCCTGAGGATTTGGTGCGGGGCGGGGTGGTGCAGATTTTTCTTGATGGCTCTGATTTAATTATGTCTGAAGCAATTACTCAGAACCTTTCTGCCAGGTTTGCGGGTGGAGGATACCCTTTTGAAATATCTCTCATGTATAATGAAGAGCTCAAAAGTGAGATGGAGACATTGCCCGGTTTGGTTATGATTGCATTGATAATTGTCTCTTCAATAATGTTGGGATTGAGTATCAACAGGGAGAGAGAGAGAGGAACAGCGAGGATGCTGATGCTTACACCGGCCGGGATAAATGAGATTATTTCCGGGAAGGGGCTAGCGTATCTTGCAGTTTCACTGATACACGGCATCTCGGTATATTCTCTTACAATCATTATGTTTGGTATGGAGTTTGGCAGAGGCATTTTCAGTTTTCTGTTGCTTACCGGTCTCTTCTCTCTTAACTCTATGGTAATTGGGGTTTTTATCGCATCTCTTGTTAAAACAGAGCTTGAACTTTTAATAGGCTGCTGGTTCTTCCTCTTCATTCCAAATGTTTTCTTTTCAGGTTTTATTTTCCCTCTGCAATCTATGTCTGTAGTCATACAACCGTTAGCCTCAGTTATGCCGGGTACATTATTCATTGATTCCTACAGAGCAATTGTTTTCAAAGAGGCACCTCTTTTTATAAACATCACGTCATTTACTCTGCTTGTTATTCAGACAATAACATTCTACTTTGTATCCATTATTTTATTTAATAGAAATTTCTTCAGGAAATGAGACTTTTTCTGGCAACTATATACAAGGAGTTCCTTCAGTTAGTAAGAAACAGAACATTGCTTTTTCTAATAACCGGAGCTCCCGTATTGTTGCTCACAATTATCCCGCTGGCATTTGACGGTGATGTGAGAATCAGGGCCGGGGTTTGTAAGATCTCGTATAATGAAACAATTCGTGATGTTGAAAAAAGAATAGCTGCAAGTCCGTTTTTTGAGGAACTTGTGTATTACTCAAGTATTGAAGAGGCAGAGTCAGATATGAAAAAAGGGGAGCTTGATATGTTTTTGGTTATTAAAGACAAAGAGGCAAACCTTGTACTTGACGGAACCTTCCCAAGGAGAGTCTCCGGTTCAATATATGCAGTTGCAACTGAGGTTTTCGGGATTGAGACAACCGGTGTGAACTTCCATACCCTCTATAATGCTGGCAGGTCTTACAGAAACTATTATCTGGTATCTCTGGTTGTATTAATTGTAACTATAATCAGTGCAGCACTGATTACATTAAATATTGTTAATGAGAAGGAGTCAGGGCTTGAGGAGCAGTTCCGGGCAACAATTATTAACAGAAAGATATATTTTTCCGGAAAATTCACTTTCCATATATTACTCTCTCTGTTTGTCTCCATTTACTCATATCTTTTCTGCTTTATCGTATACGATCTCAGAAGCGAGGGCTCTTTGCTCCTGTTACTTCTTGCAACACTTCTATACTCATTACCAGTACTTGGATTAGGGGCTTTCATAGGCTCAAAATCACAGACTCAATTAAGGGCTGTGTATGTTTTAACGGTTATTCTGGTGTTACTTATAATGTTAAGCACAATGTTCAGCCATCATGACAGTATGCCGGAATGGGCTGCTGCAAGCAGATTCATAAACCCTGTTTGGTATGGAATAGAGAGTGCCAGAATAATAATATTAAAGGGAATATAATCGTTATATTTACGTGGGTAATTGACCATAACTATGAAATTCATCCGGCAATTGGGTGTCAAGAGGCTGGTTAGTTTTTTTGTAACACCACTTGTTATTCTTTATCTCCTTCTTTTTGTTGAATTTGTTCCTGATAATCCAAGGATAGGCTACACATTTTGTGTTGCTCTTTTAATGGCTGTCTGGTGGATAACGGAGGTTGTCCCTCTTGCAGTTACCTCATTAATCCCTGTTGCACTTTTTCCGTTGTTTGGTATAATGGATGGTAGAGCGGTCTCAGCCACATATTTTAACGATGTAATATTTCTCTTTATGGGAGGTTTTTTTGTGGCTCTTGCAATGGAGAGGTGGAACCTGCACAGAAGGATAGCATACAACATCCTTTGTTTTACAGGTACCAGTCCTGCGAGAATACTTCTGGGATTTATGCTTGCATCATTTTTCCTCTCTATGTGGATTTCAAATACTGCAACAGTGATGATGATGCTTCCGATAGCTATGGCAATAATTGTACAACTTGACAATCTGATGGGAAACAGAAGCTCTGCAAAGTTCTCGCTTGCAATATTGCTGGGTATCGCATACAGTGCCTCCACCGGTGGGATGGCAACGCTAGTCGGAACTCCTCCCAATCTCTCTTTTGCCAGAATCTTTCACATATACTTCCCGGATGCTACAGAGATCTCCTTTTATAAATGGATGCTATTTGCATTGCCTGTATCACTAATAATGTTAGCAATTATATGGTCTTTTTTATATATCATGTTTCGCCCGGCAAAAGAGGAGTGGCGTGATGTTGACAAAAATACTTTTCTCTCTATGTTAAAGGAGATGGGCAGGACCAGCAGTGAGCAGAAGACAGTTTTTGCCCTCTTTACTTTGCTTGCGCTACTCTGGATAGGGAGAGTTGATATTGACCTGGGTATATTAAAAATCCCGGGGTGGAGCAATCTCTTTCCGGATTCTAAATACATAAATGACGGAACAGTTGCAATCTTTATAGCTTTAACTCTTTTTGTGATTCCTTCCTCTTCTGAGAGAGGGGAGAGACTTATGGACTGGGCAACGGCATCAAAAGTACCATGGAATATTCTGTTGCTTTTTGGAGGAGGGTTTGCACTTGCAACAGGATTTAAGGAGAGCGGCCTATCATTGTGGTTTGGAGAGCACCTCTCCGGTGTTGCAGCTCTTCACCCATTTCTGATTATTCTAACAATTTGTCTTGTTATAACTTTTCTGACAGAGCTTACTTCAAACACTGCTACTACAGAGATGATCCTTCCTGTTCTTGCCGGTTTAGCGATTTCAACTGGTATTAATCCCATAATGCTGATGATTCCGGCAACTATGTCGGCCTCAATGGCCTTTATGCTTCCGGTGGCAACTCCTCCCAATGCTATAATTTTTGGGACAGGACGTATCTCTGTGAGCACTATGGCCAGAACGGGACTATTAATAAATCTTGCCGGAGCACTTATAATTTCACTTATGATGTATTTCTGGGGCGAGATCTTAAATTAAACTAATGTTAGAATAACAAAAGTCAATCCAATTACAAATACTCCTATGTTTGTTTTTGTTGCAAATAAGATATCAGAATGACTAATTCCTCTTGGATTGTCTCCAATGTAAGGTTTTAATACAACTTCCCCGTGATATAGGCTAGGACCGCCTAAAGTACAGTCTAAAGCTCCTGCCAAAGCGGCTTCAGGATAACCAGAATTTGGACTAGAGTGACATCGGCCATACTTTATGATAAATCTAAATGATCTGATCTTGGCGGTTGTTATAAAAATCAGAAATGCTGTAATCCTTGCCGGTATATAATTTGCAAAATCATCTAGCTTGGCCGAAGCTCTCCCAAATTTTAGAAATCTCTCATTTTTATAACCTACCATAGAATCAAGTGTGTTTACCATTTTGTATGTCATCATAAGAGGGATGCCTCCGATAGCATAATAGAATAAGGGGGCAATAACTCCGTCACTTAGATTTTCCGACATAGTCTCAAGCAGAGCCATCCTTATTTTATGTGAGGAGAGTTCTGATGTATCTCTACCGACAATCTCCCTTAAACTCTCTCTTGCCTTATTAATGGCTCCCTGATTTAGTAGTTTTTCAACTTTAAGGGCCTCTGTTATAAGAGATTTATTGCTTAATCCAAAAAAAATGAAAATTGATGAGTAAACAAACATAAAGAGGTTATTATAAGATGCAATCTTCTGTATGCCAAAGAAAATGAACCACGTCCCAACAGTAAGCAGTGTGCACATAAACAGCCCTTTAATCGTTTTGGCCGAATCTCTATTGAACTTTTTCTCCAGAATGGTTATAGTTGCACCAAAAAGCCTGATTGGATGAGGAAGATTTCTTGGGTCGCCAAAAAGAGAATCTAAAAAAGCCCCAAAAATTAGAGCACTAATAAATATATATTGTTTATCAAGCATATTCAAAAATTTGTTGATAAGTCCTGCAACGCCTTGATAAGCCTATTATTCTCTTCCCTGCTTTGAGTTGCAACCCTGAAATGGTACTTAGTAAGGCCTTTAAAGTTTGATGCATTTCTTATTAGGATCCCATATTTTTTTAATAATATTGATTTTAATAGCCGGGCATCAATTCGCGTTGATTTAATTAGGAAGAAATTACAGTCAGAGGTTGTAACTTCAAAACCTGATATTTTACTAATAGCTTCTTGTAGAGCCTGCGACTCTGAACAAAGTTGATTAATGTCAGGAAGAAGTTTTTCATATCGATCCATAATGTATTTCCCAGCAATAAGGGCAATAGAATTAACACTCCAAGGTGGTCTCATTTGACGGATCTTACTAATTATGTCAGGTGAGGCTACAATGTATCCGAGTCTTAGCCCTGGTATAGCAAATGCCTTTGTAAGGGATCTTATAATTATAAGATTTTTGGGGATTACATTTGGCGATTTAGCAACTTGTTCCGTTTTACAAAGATGGATATACGCCTCATCCATGACAATTAAAGATTTTGGGTTCTCTTTGCATAGTGTTATAATTATGTCCGTTGGTATAATACTGCCGTCTGGGTTGTTGGGGTTACCTATCCATATCGTTCTGAAGTTTGACAGATTAGCTTTAGTTATTTGATGTGTAGAAATATGGGTAATCTTGTGATTATGCAGGATGCATGCATCACGGTACTCTGCGAAAGAGGGTGTCTGTATTGCACTATGAGCATTAGCTGTATAATGGGCGACTATATAGAAGGCCTCAGCGGATCCGTTTGTAATAAGTATGGACTTTACAGAAGTATTGTGGTGAGATGCAATAATCTTTCTTAACTCAGAAGCTTCAGGGTCCGGATAATTACTAATGTTGTTAATGTTCTCTTTAAGATGCTCAAATATCTCTTCATTCTTGCAGTTGAATGCAATATTAGAGCTAAAATCCAGCTGAACACTATACCTGCTGTTGTAAATATCATTGCCGTGACCTTTAATCATAAAACAGTGTATTATAAATGTAATTCATATCAGAATTCTCCCGGAACCATTTTGCCAGTTTATTATAATTCTCCTCTCTAAGAGAGTTTACCTCAACAGCCGGATTAAAATCTTCTATATTATCAGATAGCATAAGACTAATTATTGATGGGTTATCAAATAGGCCATGTATGTAACTTCCCCATGTATTCTCATTCAAAAAGTACCCGTCCTCTTCTCCGTTATCCAGAATTGCAAATGGCTTTTCCCCGGTTGTTATGCCAGAGTGGATTTCATACCCCTCACCGCATCCACTACCGTTTGCTAGGTTAAAAGAGCATCTGCGGGTAATTTTTCCAGTTTTTAGCGTTGTTTCTACAGGTAATATTCCCAAACCTGGAGCTGACTCAATTTCGCCTTCAATATGAAAAGGGTCATATATGTACTTGCCCATAATCTGGAATCCGCCGCAAATTCCATAAATAGGTTTGCCCATGGAATGGCGTCTTAGGAGGGCTCCGGACAATGAGGATTCTCTTAAAAAGTTGAGGTCTGAGATAACGCTTTTTGACCCGGGAATTATGACAATATCAGAAGTTTCTATCTCTTTTGAGTCTCTTGTGTAGAATAGAGACACCCCAGGTAGTTGCTCCAGTGTGTTGAAGTCTGTAAAATTTGACATGTGTTTCAGGTGTACAACAGCGACTTTTTTACCTCCACTCTTCTTTCTGTTAAATACTTTTTCTAGAATAACAGAATCCTCCTGATCAATGAAAATGTGATCAAACCATGGCAATAATGCTACGACTGGAATTCCGGTAAGCTCTTCGATTATTTTCTTTCCTTCCTCAAAGAGATTAACATCTCCTCTGAATTTGTTAATAATAATTCCTTTAATTGCAGCCCTCTCTTCAGGAGAGAGTAATAAAACTGAACCATAAAGACTTGCAAACACACCTCCTTTATCTATATCTGCTATCAGATAAGTTGAAGCGTTGCTATACAGTGCCATTCTCATATTAACGATATCCCGGCTTTTTAAATTCAACTCAGCAATACTTCCGGCTCCCTCCAGAACTATTGGGTTATATAAGGAATCTAAGTGATTATATGATTTTTTCACACATCTAAATAGATCCTCCCGTCCTTCATCTTTGAAATATTCGGATGCACTTCTGTTTCCAACGGGCTTGCCATCCACTATTAACTGGGCAATACAGTTATTTATAGGCTTTAACAGTATTGGATTCATCTCGGAAGTGCATTCAATTCCACATGCCTCTGCCTGCACAGCCTGAGCTCGGCTGATCTCTTTGTTGTCTTTTGTGGCAAAACTGTTAAGCGACATATTTTGAGCTTTAAAAGGTGCCGGAGAGTATCCATCTTGCAGAAGAATTCTGCAAAAAGCGGTATTAATAATTGATTTCCCAACATCTGATCCAATCCCAACAAACATTATTGATTTTAACCTTTTTTTACTCATAATAATTTATAATCTCCATCTTTAATTTTAATAATTTGACCATATGATATCTCAATTGAGAATGACTCCTCTGGGGTGGTAATGTTTAGAACAGACAAAAAAGCTCTAATTACGCCTGAATGTGTTATAATGAGAGTGGCTTTTGCATCAAGAGGTATCTCTTTTAAGAATAATTCTACCCTCTTATGTAAGTCTCTGTAAGATTCTCCATTTGGGCATTTCTCATCAATATAATTTGCAAACCATCTTTTTCCCTCTTCTTCCTGAAATACTTCATTCCAGGAAACACCCTCCCAATCACCAAAATCCATCTCTATGAGCCTATTATCAAATATTATTCTTCTTTTAAAACACTCAGCAAGTTTTTTGCATCTATTAAGCGGACTGCAATACACTCTGCCAATTGGTATATCTTTAAATTTTTCCCTTATTAATTCAGCCTCCTCCAAAAAGCTATCAGCCAGGTCTATGTCAGTAGAACCGTAGCATATACCTTCCTTAATCTTTAAACGTGTATGTCTAATTAAATATATAATACCCCACATGACTTAAATGTTGCAAGAAATGTAATATAGAAGAGCAATTCGTTAATTAGCTGAAGAGCTCCTAGAGTGTCTCCAGTGAAACCAGATAATCTCCTATTTAAATAACCTCTGTATGCGAAAAAAAATATAATGGATAGTACAAGGTATAGCAGTGAGAAATGCCATTTAAAATAAAGAAGAGGAGCTAATGCAGTAATTGTAGCAATTAATATGGTAGTTCTGTCTGTTTTTTTTCTAGTATAGCTTGCTTTACTTAATCCCTCTCTTGCGTATGTTGAAGTGTTGACGAGTATTATAGGCCATAATCTGCTTGATACATTTGCACTTATTAATGCTGATATTAAATTATCCTCGGGAATTAGGTATAGGCAGGAGATCTTTGTCAATATAGTAATAATTAGCCCTATAGTTCCAAATACGCCAATAGAGCTCTCTTTCATGATTCTAAGTATGTCCTCCTTGGAGTTACCACCCCCAAAACCATCAAGAAAATCTGAAAGGCCATCCTCATGCATTGCTCCTGTAATTAGTAATATTGCAGAAATAGCGAATAACAAACCAATTATATGAGGAAGTATTAATCCGCTTAAATAGAAAACAAGTGACCCGATCCCGCCAATCAAAGCTCCAATCAAAGGAAAGTATCTGAGCGACTTTGAGAGATTCCTCTCAGAGAAGTTGACTTTAAACGGTACTGGAAAGCGAGTATAATACTGCAGTGCATGTAAAAATATATTTAACTCCCTTTTCATAACTCATCAAATCCGGCCATCTCATTAAGGAAGAGAAGTGCTGATTTTATAATTGGATAGGCTATTGCAACCCCTGTCCCTTCGCCAAGTCTAAGACCAAGATTTAGAACAGGCTCAGCATTTAGGTGTTTCAGCATTAGGTTATGTCCCTTCTCTTCTGAGGCATGGCAAAAAATAGTGTTCTCAAGAACTGAACTATCTATTGCATGGGCGGCAATAAATGCAGATGTTGCTATGAAACCATCTCCCAGTATAGTCATATTTAGTTCTCTGGCCTTTAATATAGCCCCACACATCATTGCAATTTCAAAACCTCCGAATGTTGCAAGAATCTCTAATGGACTTGTCGGATTATATAAATCTGATACAATTTTTAGGACCTCCAATTTGTGCTTTACTCCATTATCATCATGCCCTGCACCCCTGCCTACGCACTCCTCTATTGAATAGCCGCCATACTTATGGAGTAACAAAGAGGCCGCAGATGTGTTTGCAATTCCCATTTCTCCAAAACCAATTACATTGCATCCTGACTCGTACTCTTTTAGCACAAAATTGCCACCTCTCTTAATTGCTTCTTTGCATAACCCTAAACTCATAGAGGGCTCTTTAAGCATATTTTTTGTACCTCTGCCTAGTTTTGAATTGACAATCTCATACTCATCAGGAAAGTCATAATCAACACCGCAATCAATTACTCTTAGCTTTATTCCATGTTGTCTGCAAAAAACATTAATTCCTGCTCCGCCACGATTGAAATTTATAACCATCTTATATGTAAACTCTTTAGGGTATGGGCTAACGCCCTCTTCTGCAATTCCATGATCTGAAGCAAATACAAGAATTGCAGGGTTTCTAAAGTCTGGATTCAATGTACCTTGTATTGATGCTACCTTTAATGCAATTCGTTCAAGTTTTCCTAATGAACCAATTGGTTTTGTTCTACTATTTATTTTGTCTAAAATCTGATTTTGCATAACAACTGTTATTTAATAACTAATGGAATCCCTGAAACCATAAATATTACCTTATCCGCACTCTTTGCAATGAACTGGTTCATCCAGCCTTGAAGATCTGTAAAATGTCTAGAGCTTTCGTCTGGAGCGTGAAGCGACATACCTATCTCATTGCTTACAACAATAATTCTTGAGTTTTGAGACGAGAACTTAATCCATTCTCTTTTAGCCTCTTCAAGTGATTGATTAATTTTAAAGTCGTTGTCATGGTAAATATTGGTAAGCCATAAGGTTATACAATCAAGGAGAATAGTTTCTCCATCAAGTTTCACCTCTCCTATTCTTTTATCAACTTCTAATGTTTTCCATTTATCTCCTCTGGCAAGTTTATGTTTATTGATTCTATCAATGAAATCGCTATCCCATTTTCTTGCTGTAGCGAGATAATAAGGGCAGGCGGAGAAGCTCTCCGCCATACCCTGAGCATAACTGCTCTTACCGGATCTTTGGCCACCGGTAATTAAGATTATCTCCCGCATCTGGATTAAAACCTAAAACTGAAGTGCCCCATAACAGATCTGCCAGGCATATTGTATCCATCCTTTTCAGTATAATTTTCATCAAAAAGATTTGATGCTGTAATACCTACTCTGAACCTTCCGGACAGATCATAGTATATATGAGAATCAATTACTAAATAACTGGGATGTTTTAGAATCTGGTCACTCTCAGTATATCCACCTTTTATGTAATAATCTGAAGACTTAATTTCTGGTCTGAGATTCTCCCAAGCCATCCAGTCATTCTCTAATCTGTGACCCGCATATCTGCAGTTTATCCCAAATATAAAACCTTTGTAATTATCAAAGCCAAGGCCGAAATTTCCGGTAACATCTCTGGCGTACAAACTCTTTTTTGTGACTCCGTCGTTGAAGGTGTTATTAATGAGCCATGTTAATGCACCATATAACTCAAGTTTATATTTACTAGTCCATAATCTGGCTATGTTTGATGTTGTTAAAAATTCCAGACCACTCATCTCACCATCTGAAGCATTTTTGTATGTTACTATATCCTTCTGACTATTATCATTTACTATTTTATTCCGATAATAGTTTTGGAAATAGGTTATGTCAACATTTATATACTTGCCGCTTCCCAGTTTGACTCCAAAATCAAATGATGTCGTACCTTCCGGTTTAAGATTAGGATTACCTACATATTGCTTTTTGCCAATCATATATACTCCGGCACTTTTATATGCATCAGGGACATAAAAGCCACTTCCTGCACTTCCCTGCAGCGAGAACCAGGGCCGGACGATGTATTTAACACCTAGAGATGGATTAAAATTTGTGTAATTTGAGCTCATCCCTTCACAACCCATCATTTCATTAGCTTTCATTTGGTAATGTATAAGATTAAATCTCCCGCCGGCGTTTAAATACAATCTGTTTCTGCTATACGCAACTTGTGTAAAAGCAGAGAATGAGGCCCTTGTGTGATCCGGTCGGTAAGGATTCATAGGTGTAAGTTTTGATGAAAATCGCTCAGAGCTAACATCGTATATATCGTAATCTATGCCTGCAAGCCATCTGAAATTACCCCATATATGTGTATTGCCGACTTTTATACCGGACTGACTAATCCTCTCACGGGAGTTAATAAAAGCACTTTCTGAATTATCGCTATAATTTGCTTCACTCTGAGTAGTTATATAGGGTGATAAAGTCAATATATTATTCTTCTCTATATAGGTAATCTCACCATAATTGGCAAAACGTGTAATCTCCTTTTTTGATTTTCCATAGCTGTGCCAGTAGTTACCTGGTGTTTCAATATCATTAGACAGCATTAAAGTGGAGTAGAGATTTGCTGTCACTTTTTCTCCAACTTTATATTCAATCTTTCCATTAAACTGGTTTATTCTGAATTTCGTGTTCTCCATTACATCTCCATAAGATTTTTTATCCAGAATCAGCTTTTCTGTCTCACTAATTCCTAAAGCATTACGGGAGCCAATAATGTAGTCTGCTGTTTGCTCTGTTCTACTGTATGAAATGGATGTAAGGAGTTTGTCTGTAACACTGCCACTTGCATAGCCATTTATAAAGGTTTGGCCAAAATTACCTGCTCCTACAGAGGCTCCCCCACTATTTAAACCGGACGCTTTTTTAGAGATAATGTTGATTACTCCGCCCATGGCATCTGAACCATACAGGACAGAATAGGGACCCTTGACAATCTCTACTCTCTCAATAAAATCAGATGGAATGGTTGCTAGGTTATTTGTGCCGGCCGGCAGTCCGTCAATTAGAATTAGTGTGTAGTTTCTTGAGTGTGCAGTTGCGGGGAATCCCCTTAGGCCAATAGTTGTCATTGCTCCCGGATACTGAATCACATCAAGGTTAGTCCTTCTTTTGAGAATGTCACCTAAATTGTCTTGAGGTGTTGTGCTTATAACAGACTTGTCAAGTAACTCTACCTTTTGCGGGATACTTTTAAGTGGTAAGTGCATTCTGGAGGAAACTATAACGGCTTCCTGGATTTCATAGTTTTTTGTTGTGTCGGTTTGTCTTTCCAGTGCTGATGCACTGAAAGAGAGGAGCATAAATAGTACTCCTGGTAAGAATTTTAATTTCATTAAATAAAAAGTTGTTAGTTAAACAATTTGCTTAACCACAAACTTTCGAGTGCTTTTATCCCCGAAAGCGATGGTTCTGCTGCCAGCAGGTCTTCCGGCTCGTCTCTCTTCTGAGGCCTTCCCATCATGCATTTGACAGTGGCTTTCATCTCAGAACTCATTTTTTGGACATACGGCTGCGGGTACAGCTCCGGCTTTTCTGATTAAATCAAATTACCGGATTCCATTTTGCTGGCTTTTGAATAGTGGGTGAAACGTCAATTTTATTTCATAGGCATTAGTTTTAAGTGGTTAGTATTGTTGTAGTCAATTATTTTGTATGAGCCGTATTTTTCCTCTTCAATAACTGTTATAGAGCAGTTTTGGAGATTGGGAAAATTATTTATTGAGTTCAAATCGGCATTAAGCAGGTAGCAGATAATTAATTTTAAAGTTATGCCGTGACTTACTATCAGTACAACGCTATCTTTAGGATAGGCTTTTAGTGATTTGATGAAAAGAGAAACTCTCTTGTATAAATCAGTTATTGTTTCAGCTCCTTTATAATTATCAGAAGATCTCCAATTTTTTGGAAAATGTTTGCCCTGCAACAGACCTAGATACCTCTCTCTTAGTGCAGCTTCTTTTACAATATTAAGACCTCTTTTATCAGAAATAATATGTGCCGTTTGTAGCGCTCTCTGCAGATCACTTGAGAAACAGATATCTATATGGAACCTTTCTAATAATATGCTTGTAAGATTTGCCTCTTGAACTCCCTCTTTGCTTAACTGAACCTCCCTCTGTCCCTGACATATACCAGTCAGATTATCAAGTGTTATCCCGTGCCTTACCAGAATCAGCTTCATAACTCTATCTTTTTGAAAATCTGCTGGATACTTGAAATATAGCTGGTTTTCCAGAGACTGGGTTTCTGCTCTCAACTACAATTGTATTATATGCCATTTCTACATTATTGTATTTTAACACCATCTCCGGTTTTCCCTGAATAATGACAGCTCCCTCTTTCATTAGTAAAAGATGGTCGCAGTACTCTCCTGCAAGATTCAGATCATGAATAATCATCAATACGGTTAGTTCCTCCTCCGAATTTAACTTCTGAAGAAGATTCATAATTTTTGACTGATAAGTTATATCCAGATGTGACGTTGGCTCATCAAGCAGAAGCAGAGATGGCCTCTGAGCGAGTGCACATGCTATAGCTGTCATCTGAAGTTCACCTCCGCTTATTTCAGTTACTCGCTTGTTTTTCAAATGATAAATACCTGCAAGATTCAATGATTGATCAACAATTGCCATCTCCTCTTTTGTATCATTAAATTGAAATGCAGCTCTGTGTGGCATTCTTCCCATTAATACATACTCTTTCACCATTATTGGACTCTTTTCTATAAATTGTGGAACTTGAGCAACTCTTTTGGCTCTTTCTCTTAATGACAGAGAAGTGAAATTATCTCCGCCAACTGTTACCTTTCCGGCTATTGGTTTAAGTTCCCCTGTTAGCCCTTTGAAAAGAGTACTTTTGCCGGATCCGTTTCCTCCAATTATTCCGGTAAACGATCCTTTTGTAAGGGACATATTTACAGGTTCTAAGACAAAGCCGTTTCTATAACCGCAAATAAGGTTATCTGCTATCAGGTATTTTTCTTTATCCATATCAAAATAATGAAAGTGATTCCTCCAAAAATTCCTGTTATTACCCCAATTGGGAGCTCATTTGGAAATACTAGAGTTCTTGCCAGCATATCACACAGGAGCATAAAAACACTTCCGGAGAGAAATGATATTATCAGTAACGAACGATAATCACTACCTGCAACAAATCTGGAAAAATGAGGTATTACCAGCCCCACAAATCCAATTACACCCGCAACGGCAATTGAACATCCTGTAAGCATGGATGTTACAAAAAAAAGAGCACAAATTGTAAATTTTGTATTTATACCAAGGCTCCTGGCTGTCGTCTCTCCGAGTCTTAGTGTATTCAATGGAGCTGTAAAAAGGTACGAAGTCAAAAGTCCTGTAAGTGACATAATAAGCATTCCATAAACCATAACAGGATTAGACTCGTTGAGAGATCCCATGGTCCAGAAGAGAATGCCATGAATATTTTCAATAGCAGTTACCGACAAAAGAAACATTACTGCAGATGACGAGATAAAACTAATCATTACGCCGGTTAGAAGCATTTTGTTTAAACTCATGCCCTCTCTTTTGTAACTTAAAAAATATACCAGGAAAACAGTAACCAGAGCCCCAGAAAATCCTGCAAGCGGAAGGCTTACAGCACCTGTGCTTTGTAAGCCTGTTACTATAACAACAGTGATCCCCAGTGATGAACCTCCTGATATACCCAGAGTATAAGGCTCTACAAGCGGATTTCTGAAAATGCCCTGTAAAATAATGCCGGAAAGGCCTAAACTTCCACCCGTCGCTATAGCCAGGATTGTTCGCGGAATTCTGATATTATGGAGAACCTGGTACTCCATGCTCCCACTATCTTTCAGATAGTAGAGTACCTTATGCGGGGCTATGGATAGCTCACCAGTTCCCACAGAAATTGCAGAAATTATTATCAAAATAACGATTAAGAAAAAAATCTTTCCTGCTTCAATACTCAATGCCTTTACGGCTTGAAACTCCATTATCAAAAGGGTGTTTAATTTTCTTAACGAAACTTACATAGTCGGCTACTTCAATAATAGCATCTGTAGCTGCCCTGCCAGTCAATATCAGTTCAAGTGTCTCCGGTTTCTCGTTGATAAAAAGCAGAAGTTCCTGCTCTTCAATATAACCATCCCTTACAGATATTATTACTTCATCAAGTATCAAAAGGTCGTATTTGGTCTTATGTATAAGCTCCCTTACTTTATGTATGCCTTGTTTTGCCTCTGCTTTAATAGAATTGCTATCAAGGGATTTATCAAGATGTGGATGACCTTTTGCAAAGTTTAACACATCTGCACCAAGCTGTTTAAGGCTTTCCATTTCAGTATAGCCATAAAGCTCAGGGTGTTTGTGAAAGGAGACATAGCATACTTTCATGCCACAACCTAGTGCTCTGACTGCAAGTCCAATTGCAGAGGTTGTCTTCCCCTTGCCATCTCCTGTGTATACGTGTACAAGTCCAGTTCTGCTCATTTTTTAAAGTTTATTATAAATAATTTCCAGTGTCTCAGCAAACGTTACGGGAGTTGGCTGACAAGCTTTTTCAGACTCCAATATGAAAATTCTGTTATTATTAACGGCTTTCATATTGATAAATTCTCTCCACCTTCTCTCTTCATGTTCGCCGGTTATACCCATTGTGACAATGAATATGTAATCGGGATCTCTGGCAACTACGAATTCTCTTCCTATTGTTCCACTACTTAAAGCTGAGGCAATATTTTTTCCATTTGAGTAGATAATGTAATCATTCATAAATGTTCCCGGAATCACAGTGAATATTGGTAAAGCCCCAATTTGTATAAAGAATCTGGGTGAATTGCCTCTCTTTTTCATCTCATCTCTTATTCTGTTAACTCTCTCAGCAGACTCTTTTACAATCTCTTCAGCTCTTTTCTGCTTGTCAATCAAATCACCTAGCAGTGTAAATTGATTACATATCTCTATAAAGGATCTTGGTGTTGGGAATATCTCTACCTTAATACCAAGCCTTCTTAATGTATTAACATCTCTCTCTGAAATCATTCCAGATGCCAGAACAATATCTGGCTTAAGTTTTGCGATCTTCTCCAGGTTTGGTTTGATTGCAGAAGAGACTATCTCAATATCATCACTTATTGCTGAATGACAGTAATTAGTGCAACCGATAAGTCTGTCTTGAGCATCCAGATAATAGATGCTTTGAGTAATAGAAGGAGTTAGTGAAATAATTTTCTTGAATTTCGTTTCGCAAGACAATGTTTTGGGAAAGAAAATGGTAAGGATAAGACAAATTAATAGTAAAGATTGAGAGAAATTTTTATTACGTTTTTTTCTAAATATCGGGCCATCAAGTACTAATGTGTGATACTCTCCGTTTTCTCCACAAGGGTCTGCCCCTTTTATTGCACAAATCTCCTTGATAAAATTTATATTAATCTCTTTATTAAGTAAATGGTCATAATCGCCACCCTCCTTTACACCTGTTACTTTTGCTTTATACCCTAGCTCGCAGAACTCTTTAATTACGGAAAGAGTCTCTCTTCCCCACAGAGGAAAAATGGGGGTAATCCCCACCTCTCTGCATACTTCTGTAGTCCAATCCCTGTGCTCCTCCAGAAATATGTCTCCAAAGACACCATATCCAATACCATCTTCTTTAAATTTTTTCATGATTTTTTTAAGATGATATTCATACCCTTTTGATGTCACCCTCTCAATAAATAATGGAATACCTAGGGAGTGGGATTGCTCAAATAGTACATCGCTCCCGAAATTGTGGAATTTTGAAATGCTGTCAGTTTCATGTGACATATTCAATAAAAAGGACACCTCATTTTGAGGATCGCTTAGAAAATGGTGAAGTGCAAGAGTACAATCCTTGCCGCCACTCCACGAGACAAATGCTCTCATAAGAGTTTACATTGGTTTTAAACAGGAATAAGGCTGCAATAAAATTGATTGCCCGTAAAAACTCTATTCCCGAAGTTTTACAATTAATGTTGTTTATGGCAGGTCTTCCGGCTTGTTCCGTTTTTCGAGACCTTCCCAGATATTCGCAATACGTATCAGACTGCTTTCTCCAGTGGTCAGAGATTTCGAAAAACATAGAAGGAACTTACGGCTACGGGTATAGCTCAGGATTTTAACCTGATTCCCATTTTAAAGTTTTGCCTGTACAAGGCAAGCAAATACTACCATTCGGGCACAAAATTACTAAACTTAATCTTTGTTCCAAATAAAATATTTGTGGGTTTCATTCTATGCCACCTGGTATATATTAGAATAAAATTGTAATAGATAATATTTATGAATTTGACTATATTTGCGTGTCAATTAAAATATAGTTAACGTTTATTTATATGTACAGGACACACACTTGCGGGGAGCTGCGCATTGGAGACGCAGGACAGGAGGTTATACTGGCCGGATGGGTTCAGAGAATTCGTAAAATGGGAGGAATGAGTTTTATTGACCTTCGTGACAGATATGGTATAACTCAGCTTGTAGTGGATGACAGTGTCAGTCATGACCTTAATCAAACAGCAGAGAAGCTGGGCCGCGAATTTGTAATTCAGGCAAAGGGTATTGTTGCAGAGAGAAGCAGTAAAAATGCAAAGTTGCCAACCGGGGATGTTGAGATAAAGATTTCTGATATTAAGCTTCTTAACGCCTCCGTTACCCCGCCTTTTACAATAGAAGATGACACAGATGGTGGCGAAGAGATTCGTGCAAAATACAGATATATTGACCTGCGCAGAAACCCACTTAAGAGGGCTCTTGAGCTGAGACATAAAATGGGTCAGGAGACTCGCAGATATCTGGATAGCATAGGATTTATGGAGATAGAGACCCCTGTACTAATAAAATCAACTCCTGAAGGGGCCCGTGACTTTGTTGTCCCCTCCAGAATGAATCCGGGTGAATTTTATGCTCTGCCCCAGAGCCCCCAGACATTCAAACAACTTCTGATGGTGGCGGGATACGACAGATATTTCCAGATTGTTCGCTGCTTCAGGGATGAAGACCTTCGTGCAGACCGTCAGCCGGAGTTTACTCAGATAGACTGTGAGATGGCATTTGTAGAGAGAGAGGACATCCTTAATACATTTGAAGGGATGATTAAATCGCTCTTTAAAAATGTTCTCGGGCGTGAGATTGAGGGCGAATTTCCCAGAATGCCATATGCAGATGCAATGAAATTCTACGGATCTGACAAACCGGATATACGCTTTGGAATGAGGATTGCTGAACTTAAAAATCTTACATCAGGCAAAAATTTTGTTGTCTTTGATGAGGCCGAGTATGTAGGCGGGATAGCTGTAGAGGGAGGAGCTTCATACACACGTAAGCAGATTGATGAGATAACGGATTGGGTTAAGAGACCACAGGTAGGTGCAAAGGGGCTTGTTTATATTCGCATTGCCGAGGATGGCATTAAGTCCTCAGTTGATAAATTTTACTCACAGGAGGAGCTAAAGGCTATGGCCGATGCTGCCGGTGCTAAGACCGGAGATATTGTACTAATTCTTGCCGGTGCTAAAAGAAAAACACAGGAGGCTTTGGGAACTCTCAGGATTGAGATGGGTAACAGACTTGGACTAAGAAACCCGGATGAGTATGCTCCGCTATGGGTTTATGACTTTCCTCTTCTTGAGTGGGATGAGGAGACTCAGCGCTTTTATGCCATGCACCACCCTTTTACATCGCCTAAGCCAGAGGATATGGACAAGTTCTACAGTAATGACCGGGAGCAGATAGCAGCCGTTGCGGCAAATGCATATGACTTTGTACTTAATGGTACTGAAATAGGTGGCGGATCTATCCGTATCCATGACTCAGCTGTTCAAAAGAGAATGTTTGAGGTACTGGGCTTTTCGGAACAGGAGGCTGAGTATAAATTTGGTTTCATAATAAATGCATTTAAGTTTGGTGCTCCTCCTCATGGTGGAATTGCATTTGGCTTTGACCGCTTCTGTGCTCTCTTTGGAGGTCAGGAGACTATTCGGGACTATATTGCTTTCCCTAAGAATAATGCAGGAAGAGATATGATGCTTGATGCTCCGGGATTGATAGATCAGTCTCAGATGGAGGAGCTTTTCCTCAAGAGTACGTTGAACAAACAAAATTAAGAGATGAACATACAGCAGCTTGAGTATATCGTCGCAGTTGATCAGTACCGCCACTTTGCCAGGGCGGCCAAGCACTGCGGAGTCTCTCAGCCAACTCTCTCAATGATGATCCAGAAACTTGAAGATGAGCTGGGTGTGGAAATTTTTGACCGCTCCCGCACTCCTGTTGGAGTTAATAAAGTTGGGGAGATGATAATAACTCAGGCTCGCGTTGTTTTGTACAATATAAAGCAACTCAGAGAGATTGCAGACTCATCAAGGGAGAGCCTGCAGGGGGATCTGGAGATGTCCATAATCCCAACGGTAGCCCCATATCTGCTTCCCAAACTTTTTGGTGAGTTCAGAAGAAGATTGCCATCACTCAGATGCAAGGTCTCAGAGATGAAGACATCTGTAATAATGGAAAAGCTTAAGAGTGCCGAGATTGAACTTGCAATTGTGGCAACGCCGCTCTCTGACCCGGACATCCTGGAGGTACCTCTCTATTATGAGCGCTTTCTGGCCTATATTTCACCATCTGACGAGCTGTATTCCAGCGAGTATGTGGAGGCCTCCAGACTTGACTACTCAAGGATGTGGATACTTGAGGAGGGGCACTGTTTCCGTGACCAGATTCTGAATATTTGCCACAGAAGTCTCAATACATATCAGCAGTATGAAGCCGGAAGTATTGAAACCTTGATAAATGTGGTGGATGAGAACGGAGGTTTTACAATTTTTCCGGAACTACATCTTCCTATGCTCTCACCTGAACAGCAGAAGAACGTAAGGCCATTTTCAGGGGATGAACCCAGAAGGGAGATATCTCTGGTATTCCGGATGGATTTTGTTAAGGAGAAGCTTCTTAACACAATAGTCTCCTCAATCAAAAGTATAATCCCTCAGAACATGATTGATCCGAGATTGTCAAAAATGAGGGTCAAGCTTTAGTTTTAATTTTTATAATTATATGGGTTTATTACTTACCTATCTTTTCCTGGCTCTTGGTGTCTCATTTCTTTGTTCCGTTATGGAGGCCGTTCTTTTATCAACACCTGTCTCATTTATAAACATGAAGGAGAATCAGGGTGTGAAATCGGCCGGTGTCTTTAAGGGGCTAAAACAGAATATTGACAGGCCTATATCAGCAATTCTGACTCTAAACACAATTGCTCACACGGTTGGCGCAGCGGGCGTGGGTGCTCAGGCAACTTCAATTTTCGGAGAGGCATATTTTGGCGTAATTTCGGCTGTGCTTACCCTTTTGATTCTCGTCTTTTCTGAGATACTTCCTAAAACGCTGGGTGCATATTACTGGAAACAGCTATCAATGCCCTCGGGCCACATAATTCAATGGATGATCTATATTACATATCCGTTTGTGATAGTATCTGAATATATGACAAAGCTTCTCTCGTCAAAATCCAAAGAGGAGGCGACAGTAAGCCGTGAGGAGGTAAGCGCAATGGTTGACATAGGAACAGAGGAGGGCACTTTTGCTACAACTGAAAACAGAATCATTCAAAACCTCATTAAGCTGAGAAGCATTAAAGCCGAGGATGTTATGACTCCACGGGTTGTTGTGGCCACTGCTCCGGAGGAGATGAAGATGAGCGACTTTCCTCTTATTAAGCAATATCTGCACTTTTCAAGAATACCAGTCTATTCAGGAGATAAAGAGAATATTACAGGATTTATTTACAGACAGGATGTTTTTGAAAATCTGGCCAACGACAGGTTTGACAGAACGCTTGGAGAGATTAAGAAGCCCATTATGGTTGCTCCCAATATGCAACCTCTCACTCTTTTATGGGAGAGGCTGCTGGCTGAGAAGACACATATATCGCTCATCGTGGATGAGTATGGCGGTTTTGAAGGAATAGTGACTCTTGAGGACATTATTGAGACTCTTCTTGGACTTGAGATAATGGACGAGAGAGATGTAGCTGCCGATATGCAACAGTACGCCCGCGAAAGGTGGCGTGAGCGTACTGAAAAGTACAAACATCTTTAACACAATCCGGATCCGAAGGATGTTACTCCAGCTCTGAAGGATGTTACTCCAGCTCTTTTAGCAGGTTTTGAGCCAGTTTTCTGAAGGCTATGGTATCTGGTCGGTTTTCATCAATAAGTGCAAAGGGTTCTCCCGCATCTCCGCTCTCTCGTATGCTTTGTACAAGAGGTATTTGCCCCAAAAGAGGTATGTCAAATTTTAGAGCCATTCTTTTGCCTCCCTCCTTGCCAAAAATATAGTACTTGTTTTCAGGGAGTTCCTCAGGTGTAAACCATGCCATATTCTCCACAAGTCCAAGAATCGGCTTGTTTATATCCTTTTGACGGAACATATTCACGCCCTTTTCAACATCTGCAAGAGCCACTGCCTGAGGTGTGCTGACAATAATCGCTCCCGAAAGGGGAATGTCATGCACAAGAGAGATATGGATATCTCCGGTTCCCGGAGGAAGATCTATAAGCAGGAAGTCCAGCTCTCCCCACTGAACCTGAAGGATCATCTGTTTGAGTGCGTTGCTTGCCATTGGTCCTCTCCAGATAAGTGGCTGAGCCGGAGGGGAGAAGTAACCAATTGACATCCACTTAACTCCATACTTCTCAATAGGAATTATCATATCCTTTCCACTGGAGTCATCCACAAGAGGCTTCTCATATTCGGAATCAGTCATCTTGGGAACAGAGGGACCATATACATCGGCATCAGTCAGACCGACTCTGTAACCCTCTCTTGCCAGTGCAACCGCAAGATTTACAGCAACTGTTGATTTACCTACGCCCCCCTTACCTGATGCTATGGCAATAATGTGCCCAACGTTTGCAATAGCCTCCTGCCCAAGTTCAAGGTTTATTCTTTTCTGGATCTTGCGCTCTCTTACAAGCTCCATGATGGATATTTTAAAATCCTCTCCCGGATACTCATTTCTTATCTCCTCCTCACAGCTCTTCTTTATAGAAGATGCCAAAGCATCAGGTGAAGGGAAAACAAGTTTAAACCGTACCCTCCCCTCCTCAATTTTAATATCCTCAATCATCTCCAGCGAGATCAAATCCCTCTCCTTAACCGGGTGTATAACTCTGGCTAGTGCCGCCTCAATTCTGCTCTTCTCCATTATATAGTTAACTTATTATTTTTCTAGACAACAAAGATACCTACTGTTTAGTTTATTTTACCTGCAAAGGCAATCTGCTTCCCTTCTTCTTGCTTACTATTGCCGTCTCAGCAAGATTTTTTAAAAAAAAGGCTGACCAAATTACTTTATGGCCAGCCTCCGAATTAACATCATTAAAATGAAAGTTATTTTGCTATAGTCATCTCATTCAGCAGATAGCCTGCACCGCCGAATTTATCCATAATGAACAAAGTATAGCGGATGTCAACGCTAATGGTACGCTGTAGATTAGGTTCAAAAATTATATCTCCGCTCATTGCCTCCCAGTTGCCGTCAAATGCAGTTCCAATAAGCTCTCCCTTTCCATTTAGAACAGGGCTGCCTGAGTTTCCGCCTGTAATGTCATTTGAGCTGAGGAAGCCTACTGGCATACGTCCGTCTTTCATGGCATACTGGCCAAAATCTTTTGCTTTGTATAGATCTTTAAGCTTTTCGGGAACTACAAATTCCCAGTTGTTTGGATCCTCTTTTTCCATAACTCCCTTAAGAGTTGAGATGTGTTCATAAATAACCGCATCCTTAGGTGAGTAGTTTAAAACCTGTCCGTATGTCATTCTCATTGTTGAGTTTGCGTCCGGATACATTGCCTGTCCCTGTTTCATCTCAAGCTGTCCGGCGATATAGCTCTTCTGACCTTTTGCAAGAACAGGATTCTCTTTGGCAAGAATCTGATTAGCTTTTGCCTGAACAGGAGTGATTGTCTTTACAACATCAATTGCAGGGTCTTTAATAATTGACTCCAGGTTCTCTATTGCCTTTGTATATTTATCTTCGCATACAAATACAGAGTTGTCGTATATGTTGTCAATAAATGCATCAATGTTTCCGGCGAATTTCTGATCAATTACATTATAGAACTCAGGTCTGTCCTCTTTTTTCACTTTATCCATGAACACCTTTACCAGCGCCTTTGCAACCTTTCTGTCCGTAGGTGCAGAGTAGTCTTTATAGAAAGAGGCCATCCTTCTTTTTGCGAACTCAAGCGCTCTGTCAGCCTCCTCCTTTTTGCCCCCCTCAATGCTTGCAGCATATTGGGCAAATCCGGTGGCAACAGAGAATAGCTCAATGCTTCCCAATGCCTCTCTTAGATAGGCAGACAGGTACAAAGCTTCAGCCCTGTTTGAAACAGCTCCACGAATCTCATCAAGAGCCGTCCCATATTTTGCTTTGCGCTCGGGATTTGCATTTACCCACTCCTGGAATTTAATCTCCTCCTCGGCGCGACGCTTTTCAACATTAAGTTTCTTGAATGTTTCGTTCATACCGGTAGCCTTCTTCCAATAGTTTGAAGAGCCGGCATACTTGCTAGAGTATTGAAGGCGAATTTTTGGATCAGCCTCCATGTCTGCCATCAGAACATCCTGGCGTATGCCTCTGACGTATATTACTATTGAGTTTGTAATCTCAGCAGTCTCCTTAACCTCAGAAGAGGTCATAAATCTGTTTGTTCTTCCGGGGTATCCAATGATCATAGCCGGATCGCCCTGCTCAACCCCTTTAAGAGATATTGTCAGATGCTTTTTAGGCACATATGGTCTGTTCTCAGGAGAGTAGGCAGCGGGATTGTTGTCCTTGTCTGCATACACTCGGAACATGGCAAAGTCACCTGTATGACGCGGCCACATCCAGTTGTCTGTGTCAGCCCCAAACTTTCCGATTGATGAAGGGGGTGCGCCAACAAATCTTACATCCGGGTATGTCTTTGTAACCACCAGGTAGTATGCATTTCCTCCATAGAAAGAGGATACCCTCCCGCGGAGATATTTGTTGTCACCTACAGCTCTCTTGACAATTTCATCAGATACATCCTGGAGTGACTTTGCAAATTCAGGAGTGTTCTCCACAGCGGCTGTTGCTTTCACAACCTCAGCAGTCACATCTGTGAAGGATTCAAGGAATGTAACGGTGAGGCCAGGAGAGGGGAGCTCCTCTTCACGGCTCATAGCCCAAAAGCCGTTTTGAAGATAGTCCTTTTCAACGGTGCTTAGTCTCTGAATTACACCGTATCCGCAGTGGTGATTTGTAAGCAGGAGCCCCTGCCCGGAGATTATCTCCCCTGTACAGCCACCGCCAAAGTGCACAATTGCATCCTTTAGGCTGGATTTATTAATATCATAAATGTCTTTTGCTGAAATTTTGAAGCCAAGCTCAGCAAGCTTCTTATTGTTCAGCTTTTCAATAAGGGGGAGCAGCCACATCCCTTCGTCTGCCCTTAAGGGCGCCAGCGAAAAGAGTATGGCGCCAATTAGTATTAGCGTTAATTTTTTCATTTAAGTTTTATATAGATGTATGGTTTAACTCTCTACACAAAGATAATTTTTTATTTGTATATTTATTGCTCCATTCTGACAACTCGTTAATGAAATCGCATTTTAATATAGTTATAGCAACTGATAAGTTCAAGGGGAGTTTATCCGCTATGGAGGCGTCATCTGCTATTGCGAGGGGGTTAAGGATGGGTGTAGCGGCAACAGAGTTTGACAGAGAGTTGAGAATATCCTCTATACCATTGGCAGATGGAGGAGAAGGATTTCTGAGCGTTGCAGGCAGAAGCGGATTTTTCAAAAGAAGGGAGATATATGTTAAAGACCCCCTAGGCAGAGGAGTCAAAAGCCATTTTCTTGTGTCTGAGACAGAGTCTCTGGCTGTTATTGAGATGGCGGAAGCCTGCGGACTGGGTCTGCTTGAGAGAGATGAGTACAATCCTCTGGAGAGTACCTCTTTTGGATTGGGCCAGCTAATATCTGCGGCTGTTGATGAGGGGGTGTCTCATATTATTATGGGTATAGGAGGAAGTGCAACAAACGATGGCGGAACAGGGGCACTCCAGGCTCTGGGCTTCTCATTCAGAGACAGGGAGGGAAATGTAATAAGGGGAGGAGATGAGGAGTATATGTCCGGCTCAGCTCTGGGTGAAATTTGCACTATTGATGACTCTCTTGTTAAAAAAGAGGTGAGACGGGTAAGGTTTACTGTGGCCTGCGATGTAGATAACCCTTTGCTCGGATCATCCGGTGCGACTTATGTGTATGCACCCCAAAAGGGTGCGGATGAACTTACCCTTATAAGGCTGGAGGCCGGAATGAGGAATTTTGCAGAGGCTGCCGAACGCCATTTGGGTTTTAAAAGCAGTTTCCTTTGTGACTCATCTTCTTTCGTGGGGTTTGATTTCTCTGATTTTCCCGGATCCGGGGCTGCAGGCGGGGTAGGGTTTGCGATGAGAGGCTTCCTAAGAGCTGAGTTGCTTCCGGGGTGGAAGGTGGCTGCAGGGCTGACCGGGGCTGAGGAGGAGATTTCAAAAGCAGATCTTGTTATTACAGGTGAGGGGAGATTTGATTCTCAGACTCTGTCCGGAAAACTGGCAGAGGGAGTATCAATCCTTGCAAAACGATATGGCAAACCTATATGGCTCTATTGCGGAGAGAACGCTCTCACTGAAGATGAAACGGTCAAAACTGGTTTTAACAGAGTATTTGAAATATCAAACAAAGCAAAAAATTTAAACGATTCTATATCAAGGGCTAAGGAGCTACTTGAGAAAATATCAGAGGAGTCTGCAACTTTTCTTCAGGAATTGCAGTCTAACAGGCAAAAGAAACAAACAAACAATTAAAACATTTATCAAAATGGAAGCAACACTTGGAATTTTAATGCCTTTTCTAACTGCAGTCCTTATCCTCGCAATAATTTTTACATCAAAGATTTTGAGGGACAGATCAAAGAACAGACTTATAGAGAAGGCCATAGAGCACGGAAGAGAACTATCTCCGGACCTCTTTAAGGGAAATGAGAGACCTAAGCTGCCAAAGGATCCCCTTACCAGCTCACTGGTTACAATTGGAGCGGGAATAGCAATTTTTATTGCACTTTACCTCTTCTTTGACAATCAGCTAAAATTTGCAGCATTTGGACTCATCCCTCTATTTGTCGGACTTGGTCAGCTTGCAGGCTATCTCATTAACAGGAAAAACGCAAACAAAGCCGGCTAAAGCATAAGGTGAACAGAGCTGAATTTGAAAAAGAGGTAATGTTGAATCAGGAGCCGCTCAGGCGGTTCCTTTACAACCTTTGCGGCGGAGATGCCGTACTGGGAGACGACATAGCACAGGAGGCCTTTATCAAGGCCTACCTTAACCTCTCCTCATTCAGCGGGAAATCTAAGTTTTCAACATGGCTCTTCAGGATAGCTTATAACTGCTTCTGCGACAATAAAAGGGCGTCAAAAAAATACGCCTCCTCTGAGCTGAATGAAAACATAGTATCTGATAATGAGAGTGCAGACTCAAGATATAAAAATCAGGAGCTTTACATGGCAATGTCAAAATTAAACCAAAAGGAGAGATCCGCAGTGCTTCTCTTCTATATGGAGGATAAAAGCCTAAAGGAGATATCGGTGATAACCGGAATGCCGGAAAACACGGTTAAATCCCACCTCTCCAGAGCAAGGGGAAACCTGTCAAATCACTTAAAGAGTATTGGTTATGAAAGATGATGAAAAAATAAAGATGTTCTTCAGTGAACACAAACAAAAGATAGAGGATGAGGGCTTCACAGGACGCCTGTTTGCTACACTAGATGTTCTCCCGGAGCCAAAGCCCAGATATGACAAGTCCAGAATGATAACAGCCGGATTTGGAATTGTGGGCGCAATTCTCTTCGCTGCTTTTGGCGGATACTCCGCATTGCTGGACGGACTCTCCCAGGTGGGCTCAATCTTTGCCGATGTTAAATCAGCCACACCTGAGATTGTAATATCAGTCTTCTTTACAGGTTGCGCACTCTTCTCCCTGGGAAGATATGCTATCCGTGAAACTGAATAGAGTTTGTTCCGGCAGGAGTTTGTAAGAGACTCTGTGATATTTGCATATCCCCTCCCGTTTAATGGCCTCCCTGTGCTCCGCTGTAGGGTAGGCCATATTTTTTTCCCACCCGTAACAGGGAAACTCTTTTGCTATCGCTCTCATATGTTCATCTCGGTGAGTCTTTGCCAGTACAGATGCGGCAGCTATAGATGCATATCTCCCGTCTCCCTTTATAAAGCAGGTATGTCCGATATCTTTGTATGGCGAGAATTTATTGCCGTCAACAATGATGGATCCTGGTCTGATTTTTAGGTTATCAAGAGCTCTGTGCATGGATAGTATTGAGGCTTTCAGAATATTTATCCGATCTATCTCAGAAGGGGTCGCAAATGCAACCGCCCAATCAAGTGCTTCACACTCAATTATTGCCCTGAGTTTATCTCTTTCAGATTCCTTAAGTTGTTTGGAATCATTTAGCAACGGGTGAAAAAAATCTGCAGGAAGTATGACGGCCGCAGCGAATACCGGCCCTGCAAGTGCACCCCTTCCGGCCTCGTCGCATCCGGCCTCCGGGACCCCCTTAATATGATATGGTAAAAGCAATCTATTTTTTCAATAAAGATAATTAAACTGTCAAAATATTTGTTAAATTTGAACTTTTCACCTTGAAAAATTACAAATAACATATAACCAAGTTAATAGTATGAAAGTATACCCTACTCAGAACATTCGCAACATAGTCCTGCTTGGAGGCACGAAATCGGGAAAGACAACCCTGGCAGAGACAATGATGTTTGAAGGAAAAGTTATCGATCGCAGAGGAAGTGTTGAGGCAAAGACCACTGTGAGCGACAACACGGAAATTGAGCAGATCTACCAGCGTTCAATCTATCCCACACTACTCTACACTGAGTTTATGGACCATAAACTTAACATTATAGACACACCCGGTTCAGATGACTTCATTGGAGGAGTTATCTCTGCCTTTAGGGTTGCTGATGCAGGTGTTATGGTTGTCAATGCCCAGCAGGGTGTTGAGGTAGGTACAGAGATTTTTGCGAGGCAGGCGGAAAAATGTAAGAAGCCCCTTATACTTGCTGTAAACCAGCTAGACCATGAAAAGGCAAACTGGGAGGGTGCTATTGAGTCAATCAAACAGACATTTGGTAAGAAGGTGTTGATAATTCAGTATCCTGTTGAGACAGGAGCAGGGTTCAATAGCTTCATTGATGTTTTGAAGATGAAGATGTACCGTTTCAAAGACGATAACGGAACACGTGAGGAGCTTGAAATTCCCGCAGATCAAGTAGATCAGGCTGCTGAGTACCATCAAATTGTTGCGGAAATGGCCGCCGAGAATGATGAGGCTCTGATGGAGCTATTCTTTGATAAAGGACAGCTTACAGAGGAGGAGATTCGTGCAGGCTTGAAAATTGGTATTGCAAATGCTGAGATTATGCCTCTATTCTGTCTTTCAGGAAGAAAGGATATTGGAGTAAAGAGGCTAATGGAGTTTGTTATTAATGCTGCTCCTGCTCCTGACAAAATGGTTCAGAAATTAAAGGATGGGAATACTGTCCCTTGCGATTCTGCGGGTCAGCCATCTGTATTCATATATAAAACAGCTGTTGAACAGCACCTGGGCGATGTCTCTTTCTTCCGTGTTATGTCCGGCAAGATTACAGAGGGTATGGACCTTACAAATCCCGAAAATGGAGCTAAGGAGAGACTATCTGTGATTTATGCAGTAGCAGGAAAGAAAAAAGAGAAGGTAACAGAGATGGTTGCCGGAGATATAGGATGTACTGTTAAACTGAAGAGCGTTAAAACAAATCAGACTCTTAACGGAGGTAACAAAGAGTGGGCCTTTGAACCTATCACCTTCCCTCCGTCAAAGTTTCGTACGGCTATCAAAGCTAAAGTGGAGAAGGATGAAGAGAAGCTCGGAGAGATTCTGAATCGTGCCCATGCAGAGGATCCTACTATAAAAATTGAGTATTCAAAGGAGCTCAAGCAGACTATTCTTAGTGGTCAGGGAGAGCACCATATAAATATCCTTAAATGGCATCTTACTAACACTCATAAACTTGAGGTTGATCTGTTCCCTCCAAAAATCCCTTACAGAGAGACCATTACTAAAGTTGCAATTGCAGACTACCGCCACAAAAAACAATCAGGTGGAGCTGGTCAGTTTGGTGAGGTTCATCTTCTTATTGAGCCTGTAGTTGAGGGTGTAGCACCTAACAACAAGTTTAAGATTGAGGGAAAAGAGCTTGTTCTCAATATTAAGGGCAAGGAGGAGTACACTATGGATTGGGGTGGAAAACTTGAATACTACAACTGTATAGTTGGAGGCTCAATTGATGCGAGATTTATGCCTGCAATTCTAAAGGGTGTTCTTGAGAAGATGGAAGAGGGTCCTTTAACTGGCTCTTATGCACGCGATATCAGGGTATTCGTTTATGACGGAAAGATGCACCCGGTTGATTCAAATGAGATATCATTTAAACTTGCCGGAAGGAATGCCTTTAAGGAGGCTTTCAAAAAGGCCGGCCCTAAAATTATGGAGCCTGTTTACAACGTTGAAGTCCTTGTTCCGAGCGACTCTATGGGTGATGTAATGAGCGACCTCCAGAATCGCCGAGCAATGATTGAGGGTATGAGCAGTGAAAAGGGATTTGAGGTTCTTAAGGCGAGAGTTCCTCTTGCAGAGCTTAACAAATACTCAACAACTCTAAGTTCGCTGACATCCGGCAGGGCAACCTTTACAATGACATTCGCAGAGTACCAGCAGGTGCCTTCTGATGTTCAGGATAAGCTTCTGAAGGAGTACGAAGCAAGCGAAAAGGAGGAGTAATCTGCCTGATGATTGAGGCAACCGATATAAGAAAATCTTACGGAAGCCTTCTTGTCCTAAAGGGAATTGATTTCAGGGCAAAGGAGGCGGAGGTGATAAGCATTGTTGGAGCAAGCGGGGCTGGAAAGTCCAGCTTGCTCCAAATTCTTGGCACCCTCTCAAGGCCGGATTCAGGGCGGGTGATTATTGACGGAACAGACCTTTTCTCTTTGGGGTCAAATGCACTGGCAGACTTCAGAAACAGAAAGATCGGATTTGTTTTTCAGTTTCACCATCTTTTGCCCGAGTTTACGGCAAAGGAGAATGTTGCTATTCCGGCTCTAATTGCAAAGGAGAGCACGGCGAGGGCAAATGCAAGAGCAGAAGAGTTGCTGGTCTCTTTAGGGCTGGGAGAGAGGCTTGACCACAAGCCATCTGAACTTAGCGGAGGAGAGCAGCAAAGGGTAGCCATTGCAAGGGCTCTTATGAACAATCCCTCTGTAATTCTGGCTGACGAACCATCCGGCAATCTTGATACAACAACCAAAAGAGAGATTCATTCGCTTTTTTTTGAGTTAAGAGAGAGATATGGCCAGACAATAATAATAGTAACCCACGACAGAGAGCTTGCCTCTATGAGCGACAGGGTACTTGAAATGAAAGATGGGGCATTTCTTCTTTAAAGAGTTTTCTGTAAAGCAGGATCGGAGCGCAATGAAGGTCAATACAGATGGTGTCCTTCTTGGTGCCTGGTGCTCTTTGCCTAATGGTACTGAGAAAAAACCGGTGTTTGTCACAGATGTGGGAACAGGAACCGGGGTTATAGCCCTTATGGTTGCTCAAAGACTATATGGTATAGGTGTTGAATGCTCAATAGATGGGATTGACCCCGATGATCCGTCAGCAGTGGAGGCCGGAGAAAACTTCAACCTGTCGCCCTGGAGAGAAAGCCTTATCTCTCTACCACTATCTTTTAGCGACTATATGTCATCCAATCCGTTAAAAAGGGACCTTATAGTCTCTAACCCCCCATATTTTACAAATTCACTAAAGGCCCCCTGTTCAAGAAGAAGCAAGGCCCGCCACAATGACAGCCTTTCATTTTCAGAATTGGCAAATTACTCTGAGAGATTGCTCTCACCAAACGGGACTTTGTCAATAATACTACCTTCAGATGGGGAGAGAGACTTTATCTCCGCTGCTACTGAGGCGGGACTTTCTCTGTCAAGAATTTGCAGAGTAAGCACTATTACGGGTGAGAGTCCAAGAAGGGTTATGATGGAGTTCGCTAAGGAGGATAGAGGTGGCGTAAATGAAGAGAGGCTCTCTGTTCAGGAGAGCCCCAGTGGTTCTTTTACGGATAGGTATAAAGCACTTACCTCTGCCTTCTATCTTAAGTTTTGACCAGCCCCTGGTCCCCCCGGTCCTCTTCTCAGCTGGTGTATCATCTTGACTCTGAATCTCTCTTCTGCAACATAGATCTTCGCAACCTTTGAAGGTGGAAGTATCTTTGAGAACAGAGAGTAGTAATTTTTATATATATCTCCCTCTGTTGCAAATTCGGCCACATATTTATCCATCAGGGATCTAATTTCAGATTCGTTAATCTTCTCCTCTCCCGATACGGCCTTCTCTATGTTTTTAAGATTTCCCTGAATTCTCCTGTATGACCTCTCTCTCTCTTTCCAAAAGTTATTGTAAACAGGCCAAAACTCCTCGGCCTCTTTTGGTGTTAACTCAAGTTCAGTTGTGAAAAAAGCAATTTTTGCACTCTGAATCTGCTCATATCTGTTCTGTCTCTCCTGTTCAGCCGGAGACATGGTGCCGGGCTGAGGCTGTGCCATGGCAGTAATGGCAAAAATAGCAAGGAGTATTGTTAATGCTGTCTTTTTCATCTTTGTTTAATCTAATGATGCTAAATATATTATACCTGTATTAGAGCTAAGGTACTCTACTATCTCTTCCGGATCTATGCTCTCCTCCTCTGAGTATAGCGTATCAGCTGATGAGTCATAAAAGTCAACGAAACTTGTTTTAACGTAAAGGGCCTCTACTTGTGCCTCTTCTGTTGTAAACGTATCTCCGTTTCCATCCCCGGGTGAGAACAGATTGATGGTTGCATATGCGATGAGGAAAACTACGGCGAATGATGCCACAAGAGCAAGCTGAGGTCTGGCAATATTCCATAAACGAGTTCCTCTTTTTGAAGAGGAGACTCTCTCTGATATAGAATCTTGCAGAGTGCTGAAGTATCCATCGGGAACCGAATAAGGGTTGTCCCTAAGATGCCTGTTCTCCATATTAAATTTTTCTTTCATACCTCTTTGACTATTAAAATTGCAAAAGGATTAAAACAGCTCCTCCATTGCTTGCTGAATTTTTTGAAAAGCATGGTGGTAAGATGCTTTCAAAGCACCAACAGAGGTTCCTGTAACCTCTGAAATCTCCTCATATTTCATCTCTTCAAAATATCTCATATTAAAAACAGCTCTCTGTTTGTCCGGTAATTTGAGTATCGCTTTATGCAGGGCCATCTGGGTCTTGTCTCCGTTGAAATAGGGGTCTGACTCCAGTTTGTTTTCCAACTGTTTGGAGTAGTCAGTAAGTGAGAGGAGAGCTCTTGTCTTTTTCCTCTTGAGGAAAGTAAGAGATTCGTTGGTTGCTATTCTGTAAAGCCATGTATAAAGACGGGACTCCTCCCTGAAATCAGGAAGTGCGTCCCATGCCTTTAGAAATGAATTTTGCACTATGTCATTTGCATCATCATGCGATGCAACCATTTTGCGCACATGCCAGTAAAGCCGCTCGCTGTATGTTTTAACGATAAGGTTGAAGGCATAATGTTGTTTGCCCTCCTCTCTGTATAAATCCAGAAGCTCCTTATCTGTCATTTTATAAACTTACGCTTTTCTAGAAATTACCCTCTTTGCGGCTGTCACTATACTTGAAGCATCCAGTCCATACTCCTTCATGAGTTCCGATGGCTCTCCGCTCTGCCCAAAAAGGTCGTCAACAGCAACAAACTCCAGCGGGGTCGGTCTCTCATTTGCCAGCAGGCCTGCGATAAGCTCTCCCATCCCTCCGGCTATCAGGTGCTCTTCAGCAGTTACAACCGCACCGGTCTTTGTTGCTGATTCTATGACTGCTGTTTTATCCAAAGGTTTAATTGTATGGATATTTATGACCTCGGCAGAAATCCCATCCTCCTCAAGAATCTTTGCCGCCTGTATAGATTCCCAAACCAGGTGGCCTGTTGCAAATATTGTAACATCATTTCCTTCAGTCATTCTTATGGCCTTCCCTATTTCAAACTTCTGGTCTGCAGGTGTGAAGTTTGGTACAGAGGGGCGTCCGAATCTTAGATAGACAGGTCCGTGGTGCTCTGCTATTGCTATTGTAGCTGCTTTTGTTTGATTGTAGTCACAAGGGTTGATTACAGTAAGATTTGGCAACATCCGCATCAGACCCAAATCCTCCATTGTCTGGTGAGTGGCACCATCCTCTCCCAAAGTTATACCTGCATGTGATGCGCAAATTTTTACATTCGTCTCTGAGTATGCAACTGTTTGCCTTACCTGGTCATAGACTCTTCCTGTAACAAACTCTGCAAATGAGCCGGCAAATGGGATCTTCCCGGAAACAGCAAGTCCGGCTGCAGTTCCAATCATATTTGCTTCAGCAATTCCGCACTGAATAAACCTCTCCGGGAACTCGGCTGCAAATGCATCCATCTTAAGTGAGCCGGTTAGGTCGGCACAAAGTGCAACAACCTCGCTGTTTGTTTTACCCAGTTCGTGAAGTCCGGCTCCAAAACCAGATCTGGTATCCTTATTTCCGGTATTTTCAAATATCTCTTTCATGTTAAAAATCTCCTATAGTCTCCTTAAGTTGTGATAGTGCCTTCTCAGTCTGTTCTTTGTTAGGGGCTTTACCATGCCAGTGGTGTGTCCCCTCCATGAAGTCCACGGAGCGTCCCATCTCTGTCTTCATCAAAAGCATCTTAGGCTTCCCGTCCTCTCTTGCCTCTTTTGCACTTCTGATAACTGCTTTTATTGCCTCTAAATCGTGACCGTCTGCAACTACAACATCCCACCCGAAAGCAATCCATTTGGCCTTTAGATCACCAAGGCTCATAACCTGATCGTTTGGTCCGTCAATCTGTTGTCCGTTCCAGTCTGTCATTGCAATTAAATTGCTAAGCTTATGGTGGGCTGCAAACATCGCAGCTTCCCATATCTGTCCCTCCTGGCACTCGCCGTCTCCCGTAAGTACAAAAACAAAGTTGTCCTCTCCGTCAAGCCTCTTTGTCAGAGCGGCTCCACACGCAACTGAGAGACCCTGTCCGAGTGAGCCTGATGCCATATGAATGCCGGGTAAACCACGCTCAACAGAGGGGTGACCCTGCAGCCTTGAACCCAACTTCCTGAATGAAGCCAACTCAGATACAGGGAAATATCCGCTTCTTGCAAGGACACTGTACATAACTGGTGAAAGGTGTCCGGCCGACAGGAAGAACATATCTCTTCCTTTGCCATCTCTGCTCCAGCCGGCAGGATCATGATTCATCTCGGAGAAAAAGAGAGCAGTCAGAATATCTGTACTGCTGAGCGAACCGCCGGGGTGTCCGGAGCCGGCCATGTTGACCATCCGCACAATATCCCTCCTTATCTGCGAAGCAATTTCGCTCAATGGAAAATTTTGTGTCATTAATTGTGTATTTTATTGTTTGATATATCTTTTTTTCTGCCTGAATGACAAAGATAACACCATTAATCTGCATTTGTTAAATATTTTTATCTTTGCAGCCATGAAGAATATAAGGAACTTTTGTATAATCGCACATATTGACCACGGGAAGAGTACCTTGGCAGACAGGCTGTTGGAGTTTACAAAAACTGTCAACGAGAGGGATATGGAGGCTCAGGTTTTGGACTCAATGGATCTGGAGAAGGAGAAGGGAATCACCATAAAGAGCCATGCAATACAGATGGATTACTTTAAAGACGGTGAAAAATACACTCTTAACCTTATTGATACACCTGGTCACGTGGATTTTTCATATGAGGTTTCAAGGGCAATTGCCTCTTGCGAAGGGGCTCTGCTTGTAGTAGATGCTACTCAGGGCATACAGGCTCAAACAATATCAAATTTGTATCTTGCACTTAACCATGATCTTGAAATTATTCCGGTGCTGAATAAGATAGATATGGATGCGGCTATGATTGATTCTGTAAAGGATCAGATTATAGACCTTCTTGGTTGTGATGATGAGGATATTATACTAGCCAGTGGCAAGACCGGTGTTGGAGTAGAGGAGATACTGGATGCAATTTTAAAGAGAGTCCCAGCACCTAAAGGTGACCCGGATGCACCACTTCAGGCGCTGATTTTTGATTCTGTGTTTAACTCATTCAGAGGAATAATTGCCTATTTTAAAGTTGAAAACGGCTCAATAAAAAAGGGAGATAAGGTCAAATTTTTTAATACCGGGAAGGAGTACGAGGCAGATGAGGTGGGAATCCTCCGGCTTAGAATGACCCCTACAGGAGAGGTACGCACAGGGGACGTCGGATATATAATTTCAGGAATTAAGGCTGCAAGTGAGGTAAAGGTGGGTGACACAATAACGCATATCACAAGGCCGTGTACATCTTCTATAGCCGGTTTTGAAGAGGTTAAACCGATGGTGTTTGCCGGAGTTTATCCGGTTGAGGCTGATGAATACGAGGATCTCAGGGCCTCATTGGAAAAGTTGCAGCTTAATGATGCTTCGCTTGTATTTGAGCCGGAATCCTCTTTGGCTCTTGGCTTTGGTTTCAGGTGTGGCTTCCTGGGATTATTGCACCTTGAGATTGTCCAGGAGAGACTCTACAGAGAGTTTGATATGGATGTCATCACTACAGTTCCAAACGTCTCCTATAAGGTTTATACAACACAGGGAGAGATGCTTGATGTTCACAACCCCTCTGGTCTTCCGCCGGTAACCCTGGTTGACTATATTGAGGAGCCATATATAAGAGCTCAGATTATATCCAAATCAGAGTACTTTGGGGTAATAATGAAGCTCTGCCTTGATAAACGAGGTGTGCTTTTAAGTCAGCACTTCCTAACAAGTGAACGCGTAGAGCTCAATTTTGAGATGCCTTTGGCAGAGATTGTGTTTGATTTTTATGATAAGCTCAAGTCTGTGTCAAGAGGGTATGCTTCATTTGACTACCATGTTGTGGGCTACAAAGAGGCAGACCTCGTTAAGTTAGATATTCTGCTTAACGGAGAGCAGGTAGATGCCCTCTCAAGCCTTATCCACAGAGACCATGCATACGACTTTGGACGTAGAATGTGCGAAAAGTTAAAAGAGCTTATCCCTCGCCAGCAGTTTGACATTGCGATTCAGGCAGCCATCGGGGCAAAAATAATAGCCCGTGAAACTGTAAAAGCGGTTCGCAAAGATGTTACAGCCAAATGTTACGGCGGTGATATCAGCAGAAAGCGTAAACTTCTTGAAAAACAGAAGAAGGGTAAGAAACGTATGCGCCAGGTGGGTAATGTAGAGGTTCCGCAAAGCGCATTTATGGCTGTGCTTAAACTTGATTAAGACAATATGGAAAATCCGCTGCTGATAGAGACAACGGAAAGAAAAAAAAGACTGACTAAATTTAGCCAGTCTCTTTTTTTACTGTTCAGTTAAGAATACTATTGTCTGAATTTGGCAAACTCAATATCCTTCTCAGAACGCTTCTTAAAGTTCTCGTTTTCGTAAACTTTATTAAGTTGTTTAGCAACCTCAATCATCTCGCCTTTGCGTGCATAAACAATTGCTCTCATATAAGCTGCGTGAGGGCAGTCATGCGTAAGGACAGGTAGTGCCTTGTCAAGCTGGTTTGTAAGGATATAAGCAAGACCCTCGTTAGAGTTTCCAGTTCCGGCAAGCTTTGCAGAAGCCTCCCTGTATCTGCCATCCAAAATGTCAATAATTGCGGTATTTTGTTTTGCAATCGGAAGTTCAGATTTTGCAAACATCTCTGATGCTCTCTTGTAATCTTTGTCTCTAAGTGCAATCACACCTGCATTGTTGTAGTAGAACTTGCTGGTTTTGTTTGAAACTTTTGCGAGAGCAGCTTTAGCTTCGGCCAGTTTGCCATTGTCAAGATGGATAGCGGTAAGGTTGTTGTAAGCGCGGTCACATTTAAACTTGTCACCAGCTTTTGTATATAGCTTAACCTTTGTGCTGTAGTCGTTTACCAGAGTGGCAGCATAAAGAAGAGCCTCAACATCCATTATCTCTATATTTGAGTTTGTCAGTTCAACCAGCTCTTCGTCACTATAGTTTGTGTAGTCAATGTTAGCAATGAACCTTGCTCTGCGAAGCTCCGGAAGTATCTTGTCTGCAAGAGTTTTGAACACAAATGACATATTCTTGATCTCTCTTTCGCGAACCGCAGGGTCACTGTACATTGAAAGAACGCGGAGAATAAGCTCTTTATCCTGAATGTTAGAGGCAGCAACAAGCTCCTGGAATCCTTCCCAGTCTTCAGCAACAGTAGTCACATTTACAGGGCCGTCTACCGGAGTCTTCTTTGTTATCTTGTCAAATGCAGCCTTTGCTGTTTCACTTCTCTTGTCTGAAAGTTTGTTGTTCAGTTTCTCAGGTCCGTCCGGAGATGCGTAGGCAACAATATTTGTCTCTACTATCTCTCTGCGGTTATCCTCTTTGATACTTGCAAGGAATTTTTCAAACTCTTTTATCTCTTGCTTAGTAAGCTCTTTTGGACGAACAACGTGGCTGTTGATTGTGTATAGAATCTGAGTCTCTTTCTTCTCAGAGATTATCTTCTTATAGTTATCTTCAGCATAAGCCACATCACCATATGAGTGTACAAGCTTGTATGTGATATTTGCACCGTCTGCAACTTTGAACGGAGCAGGGAAATCAATTTTCTTCAGTTTGTTCCATACTGCAATACGAAGCTCAAGGTGAGATTTCTCCATGCCTGGAACATATGCGAATTTAACAGTGTTGGTAGCCTTGCCGCCGGAGGCAGGAACGACATTGAAGTTGTCAGTTACCTTTTCTCCCTGAAGTTTATGGATAGGTGCCACAGCTTCGCCCCCTTCATATACGAGTACGGGAACGATCTCTAAAACTGCTTTTGGATGGAAATAACCCTCCGGAAAAGTAAGGGTGTAGGAGGCTGTAATTTCATCAGCGACTACTTCGAGTACTTTTGGATTGCCATCTACTCCCAAGAGTACGGCATCTTTGGCCATTTTTGACGGATTGCTGCAGGATACAACTGCAAAACCAATCAGTGCAAAAGAAAAAAGCTTAAGGAATTTCATCTTCATTATTGCGTTGTTTTGGTGTTAATTTCGTATGCTATTCCGCAAAGATAAACAATTTTAACTATTTTTGCACCTATGGACTTAAGAAGTTTAAAGCAGAGATTTGACATAATTGGAAACAGTGCCGCACTTGATTTGGCGCTGGAGACAGCCGTCCGGGTAGCCGGAACAGACCTCTCTGTTTTGATAACCGGAGAAAGTGGTGTCGGCAAGGAGGTTGTCCCCCAGATTATACACTCTTTCAGCCCAAGAAAGCATAAAAAATATATTGCAGTAAACTGCGGAGCTATTCCGGAGGGGACTATAGATTCAGAGCTTTTCGGTCACGAAAAGGGGGCATTTACCGGGGCTGTTGAGACAAGAAAGGGCTATTTTGAGGTGGCTGATGAGGGGACTCTTTTTCTTGACGAGGTGGCCGAGCTTCCACTGTCAACACAAGTAAGACTATTGAGGGTTTTACAAACGGGAGAGTTCATTAAGGTTGGATCATCAAAGGTTGAGAAGACAGATGTTAGGGTAGTGGCCGCTACCAACAAGAACCTAATGAAGGCAATAGAGTCCGGAAAATTCAGAGAGGACCTCTATTACAGATTAAACACAGTACCTATCTCAATTCCGTCACTGAGAGACAGAAAGAGTGATATATACCTTCTCTTCAGAAAGTTTGCCGTTGACTTTGCTGAGAGATACAAAATGCCGGCGATAAAACTGACAGATCCCGCAAGGGTTATGCTGGAGTCATACAGATGGCCCGGAAATATCAGACAACTTAAAAGCATAGCGGAGCAAATATCTGTAATTGAGCACAACAGAGACATCGGTCCGGAGGACCTGTCTAAATATATACCAGCTGATGGGCCTGAATTTCTTCCTGTAAAGACAACAGATGGGCACTCCTCTGATTATATGACGGACAGAGATATTATCTTTAAGGTGCTTTATCAGCTCCGGCATGAGGTTGAAGAGCTAAAGAAAAGGGTGGATATGAAGCCCGTTGAGCAGGTTTCCCCTGTGCTAGATATTAATAAAAACTTTTCCGGCAGCGATGCAATTGTGGACTATGAGGAGGATGTTGTGCTATCAATACAGAATGTAAATGCTGAACTGATAAAGAAGGCACTTGAGAAGCACAACGGGAAGAGAAAGCTTGCTGCGGCAGAGCTTGGAATATCGGAGAGGACACTCTACAGAAAGATCAAGGAGCTTAACCTTGACCTTTAACAATAATTTATGAAGAGATCACTGCATATACTTTTTTTTGCCCTGATTGTTTTGAACTCATGTGGCATTTACTCATTTTCCGGAACATCTATTGCTCCGGATGTGAATTCTATTTCGGTGGTCAGAATTGAGAATAGAGCCATGAGGGTTAACCCTGCATTGAGCAACCAGCTAACAGAGGCTCTTAAGGAGAAATACAGAAAGCTTACGAAGCTCACCATAGAGGATATGGATTCAGACCTGATTGTTGAAGGGGAGATTAACAGTTATGAGATATCTTCTCTCGCAGTTACTGCTAATGAGGTCGCCTCTATGAACAGACTAACAATATCTGTTAAGATAAGGTTTACAAATAAGAAGTATCCAAAAGAGGACTTTGACCGCTCTTTTGCAGAGTTTGAAGACTATCCCTCTTCAACCTCTCTTGATGCAGTAGAGGCCAGACTAGTTGATGCAATTGTAGAGAAACTGACAGAGGCAATTTTTAACGCAACCGTCGCAAATTGGTAACATTATGAACGATAATGAAATCATTGCTCTTGAGCAGCTTGTAGAGAAGTACCCGTGGTATACGCTGGCGCATCTTGAGCTGTATAAGAATTTGAGCGAGAGGGGACCTGAGGAGCGCAAGAGATATCTTCAGAGGGCAGCTGCTTTTGTCCACTCAAGAGAGTTGCTTTTTGATATCGCACAGATACACGACTCCTCTCCAAACATTGAAGAAGATGAAGAGGTTGCCATTGACAACGTGATGGTTGATGATGTTGAAGTAGCTGAAGAGAGAGAGATAGCTGAAGAGAAGGTGGCTGTTAAAGAGGAAGAGATAACAGAAGACAATGATATTGTTGATGAACAACAAGTTCTTAAAAGTTCTGCATCGGTTCTCAATTTTTCTGATGATGATTTCTTTGAGCTGATTCCGGAAGAGGGGGAGATAGTAGTTACCGAAACCAATACTGTAATGCCCGGAGGAGATTACTTTACACGACGGGAGATGGAGTTGCTGGAGCTTGATGAAAATAAGCCGATTGATAAATTTATCGCTGAAAAGCCCTCTCTGCTCAGAGGTAGTGGATACAGCTCAGAACCGGTAGAGGTTGAGGAGACGGATGAGTTTGTTGACTCTGGTTTCTATACAGAGACACTTGCCAGAATATATGCAGAACAGGGATTTGTGAAAAGGGCTCTGGATGTTTATGCTAAACTAATTTTGCTATATCCGGAAAAAAGTACTTACTTTGCGTCCCTTGTAAAAGAGTTAAAGACAAAAAACAACATATAAGATTATGTACACAGCAATATCCATTATTATTGTAATCGCAAGCATCCTGCTTACAATTATAGTATTGGTGCAAAATTCCAAAGGGGGAGGACTGGCTGCAAATTTTGCTCAGGGAAACCAAACATTTGGAGTGCGTCAAACAGCTGACTTTCTTGAGAAGGCAACCTGGACTCTGGCAATAGGAATAATTGTTCTATGCGTTCTTGCAACAGCTTTTGTCTCTACAGGCAATACAAGCAGATCAAATACAATTCAGCAAAGAATTGAGCAGTCGGCTCCTGTGCAAGGTCAGCCTGAGTTTCCTGCTCCACAGCCTCAAACACCATCCGGAGCAGAGCAAACACCTCCAACAAATTAATATTAGGAAAATTTTTAAAAATTTTTCAGGCAGATTATCAGCTCGTTACATTTGTAGCGAGCTTTTTTTGTGCAAATTTTTACTACTATGTGATACAAGGTAATAAAAAAAGTATATATATTTGCAGTACCAAATTCTAAAACAAATTAAGTATTCGCAAAATGAAAAAAGTAGTAACCGTAGGTATAGGAGGCAGATCATTCGTAATTGATGAGGATGCCTATCAGAAACTGGAGCGCTATCTTGCAAAGTTCCGACAGAAGACAGGAGAGGGAAGCGAAGCGGCAGATATTATGGAGGATCTTGAGCAGAGAATAGCTGAACTCTTCTATGAGGAGCTCTCGGGAAAGGGAGAGGTTGTTTCAATTTCAATGGTAAACCGAGTTATTGATCAGCTTGGGATGCCGGACGGCTCTCCTGCTGAAGATTTTAGCGAGGGCAATTCTAACGCAACTGTTAATACGCCTCCTTTTGCTGCCACTAAAAGGCTTTACAGGGATCCAGATAACAGGGTAATTGGGGGAGTTTGCAGTGGTCTTGGACACTACCTGAATATTGACATGGTAATAATCAGGGTAATATTTGCAATAAGCCTCTTTATGGGAGGATTGGGATTCTGGGCATACATCATCTTTTGGATTGTTGCTCCACAGGCAATGACAGCTTCGCAAAAGTGCGAGATGAGAGGAATTCCCGTAACTGCGGAGAATCTGAGGAAGTTTTCATCATATAAATAGAATAGTTATGACAGACATTAATACAGATAATGTAAAATCACAGATGCGTAAGGGTGTGCTTGAGTATTGCATACTAAGCATACTTAACAACAATGACGCATATGCATCTTCTCTGATAGAGGAGCTAAAGGGTGCAAAGATGATAGTGGTAGAGGGGACTCTATATCCGCTGCTTACAAGACAAAAAAATCAGGGGCTTCTGAGTTACAGATGGGAAGAGTCGCCTCAGGGCCCGCCAAGAAAGTACTACTCCATCACTGAAAAGGGCAAAGAGTTGCTTGAGGAGATGGACGGAGCATGGAGAGAGCTTGTGGAGACAATTAACCTTATCAGAAACAAAAAATCTCAGTAAATATGAAAAAAGTTGTCAAAGTGAGTATAGGCACAATTGCCTTCACTGTTGAAGAGGATGGATATCTCATCCTAAAGGGCTATCTGGAAGAGTTGAATGAGCACTACAGAGGAATGCAGAACGGTAATGAGATTGTAGAGGGAATAGAGGAGAGAATTGCCGACCTCTTTATTGAAAAGGGGGGAAAGGGAAGTATTATAACATCAGCAGTGGTAAATGAGGTTATAACTCTTTTGGGAAGACCGGACGTTATAGACGAAGAGATTAGCGAAACAGCATACAGAACCCGCAGAGGCCCCTCTTATTCAAGGGCTGATAAAAGGCTATACAGAGATCCCGATAATAAAATGATAGGGGGAGTCTGCTCTGGACTGGCGGCATACTTTAATATAGACACAGCAATTGTGAGGGTAATATTTCTTGTTCTGTTGTTCTTTTCATGGGTACCTTTTGTAATAATTCCTTTTGCCGGAGTTCACGGAGCCGGAGGCTCGTTTATATTCCTGGCGTATATTATTATGTGGATTGCAATTCCTGAGGCCAGAACAGTACAGCAAAAATTCGCAATGAGAGGCGAGAAGCCGGATCTCTCCAACATTCAAAGAAATATTGAGAAGGGTGCCAGAAGGGTAGGCAGAGACATAAGAAGAGCGGGGGCAAATTCAGCACCGGCAATCAATGATGTTTTCAGAGTACTCTCTAAGATATTTGCAACCATTCTTGTCCTTATCTCAATTGGGGGAATTCTTTTATTCTCATTCCTTCTGCTCGGTGTTGAGATATTCAGCGGATTCATTCCTGTTGACATTATTGATTATGTTCAGACTGGACTTGGAAATACATTGTGGTTGAAGATAACAACGCTGGCCTTCCTCTTTTTGCCACTTCTGGGAATGCTTTATGGAGGGATACAGATTCTGTTTGAATTCAGGAATCCAAGATTCCGTCCGGGTTTGATAATATTCATTCTGTGGATTATTGCAGGATTTGCCTCTGCAACACTTGCCGTAAAGGCTTCAAGACCTTACTGGGAGAACTACCGGGAGACATCAGATATTCCGATTGCCTCTTTGAGTGACACCCTGTACATAAGCCTTGAGCACACATCCCCTATGCCGGATAAGAATCTTATAATAGACGGGGACAAGGATGAACTTATAGTATTTTGGGCTGATAAAAGCGGTAATGACAGGAAATTTATTGCATTTCCAGAGGTCAGAATTGTAAGAGATGATGATAGTGCCAGGTATATGAGGTTGAGAGCTCAATCCTTTGGAATGACAGGAGGTGAGGCAATGGTAAAAGCACAAAGGAATCTGCCTCAGTTTGAGATGACAGATTCCCTTATTACAATTCGTCCGGACATATATTCCAAGTCGCAGAAATGGGACGGAACAAATAAAAGGGTGACCCTATATCTCCCCCGCGAAGTCAAAGTGATGCTAAAAGAGCCAATCAGATTCGGATTTGACGGAGAGATAGAGATTCATAACGGTATCAGATTTTTAGGACACCGAGCTCCTTGCCAACCTTGGTAAAGGCTGCGATGGCCCTGTCAAGATGTTCAGGCTCGTGTCCGGCACTTATTTGAATCCGTATGCGAGCCTGTCCTTTTGGCACGACAGGGAAATAGAAACCAATAACGTAGATTCCCTCTTGAAGCATTTTTGCTGCAAAGTCCTGTGAGAGTTTTGCATCATAAAGCATTAAAGCACAGATGGCAGACTGAGTAGGTTTGATATCAAACCCTGCCGCCAGCATCTTTTCAACAAAGTATTTTGTGTTGTTGTGAAGTTTGTCCTGAAGCTCATTGGTCCTTGACATCATGTCAAACATTGCTATTCCCGAGGCAGCCACCATTGGAGGAATAGAGTTTGAGAAAAGGTATGGCCTTGACCTCTGGCGAAGCATTGAGATTATCTCTCTTTTGCCGGTAGTGAAGCCACCGATAGCACCTCCAAAGGCTTTACCCAGAGTTCCTGTGATTATCTCTACCTTTCCTCTGAGGTTGAATAATTCAGTAGTTCCTCTTCCCGTTTCGCCCACTACCCCTGCAGAGTGCGACTCGTCAACCATAACCATAGCGTTATATCTCTCAGCAAGCTGGTATATTTTATCCAGAGGGGCTACATTTCCATCCATAGAGAAGACACCATCAGTTACGATTAATCTGAATCTCTGAGCCTGGGCAAGTTTAAGGCAATTTTCCAGCTCCTCCATATCTGCGTTTGCATATCTGTATCGCTGCGCTTTGCAAAGCCTTACACCATCAATTATTGATGCGTGATTAAGGGAGTCAGATATTATTGCATCCTCTTCTCCCAGAAGGGGCTCAAATACACCTCCGTTCGCATCAAAGCATGCTGCATAGAGAATAGCATCCTCTGTTCCAAAGAACTCTGAGATTTTTCTCTCAAGTTCCAGGTGCAAATCCTGGGTTCCGCAAATAAAACGCACACTGGACATCCCAAATCCGTGAGAATCCAGGGCACTCTTTGCCGCTTTGATAAGTTCCGGACTGTTGGAGAGTCCAAGATAGTTGTTTGCGCAGAAGTTTAAGACCTCCTGACCGGTGCTGACTTTGATTGCCGCCTGCTGTGGAGTGGTTATTACACGCTCTCTTTTAAACAGACCGGCAGTATCAATACTTTCAAGTTCATTTGAAAGGAAGCTCTGAAAATCTTTATACATATTTCTGATTATTAAATTAATTGCCTCTTGATTATACAAAATTAGCAAGTAATTGATATTTTCTATTTAAAAAATATAAAAATTATTTTCGTTTTAAGAGTTTTCTCTATATATTTGCGGCCCTAAATCTACAATATCTTAAAATAGAAATGGAGCTAAGAGAGAGAATAATAGATACATCAACAGAGCTCTTTATGAGCAACGGTTGCAAAAGCGTTACTATGGATGAAGTAGCCTCAGCAAACGGTATCTCAAAGAGGACGCTTTATGAGCATTTCAAGGATAAGACAAATCTTCTTGAGGAGTGCCTTGTAAGTATGGAGGAGAAGATGAGGGAGCTTGGAGAGAGGGCCTTTAACGGATCTAAGAGCATTATAGAGATGGTTTGCCTTGAGCATGAGACTCAGACAGACCTTGTGATAAATATGCGCATTCGCTTTTTTGAAGAGTTAAAGAAATTTTATCCGGCACTGTACGATAAAATGTACGGCAGGTTCTTAGATTATCACAAGGTGACAACAAAGAAATTTCTTGAGAGGGGACAGCAGGAGGGCCTCTTTCTAAAGAATATAGATATGGATCTTGTAGGCAAGATGATTTTTGAGATTGCAAATCTTATTCAAAATTCAGAGATCTTCTCGCTGGAGAACCACTCAAGAAAACAGCTCTTCAGGGAGTCTCTGGTCATGTATTTCAGAGGAATCTCCACAGAAGAGGGAATAAAGATGATTGACAAATATTTAAATATAAAGGAATGAAAGTTTTAGTAATTACATTTATGTTACTTTCGGCTACGGCTCTGAAGGCCGCAGTCCCTGCCGACACTCTCAGGTTGACGGTTGAGGAGGCACTAGAAATTGCCCTGAGTGAGAACCTGAATATTAAAATAGCGGGAGCAGAACTGGAGCGGGTTGATTACCTGAAACAGGAGAACTGGTATGCACTGCTGCCATCTGTTGGTGCGTCGGGGCAGTACTCAAACAACATTTTGAAGCCTGTCTTCTTCTCGGACTTCTTTCCCGGCGGGAAGATGGAGGTGGGGTCAAAGCATAGTTACTCTATTGCCGGAACGGCACAGGTGCCAATCTTCTCAATGGCTCTGTACAAAAATATTCAGCTGTCAGAGATTGAGATCAGGGCGGCTCTGGAGTCTGCAAGGACAACAAAGCTTGACCTTATTCAACAGGTTAAGAATGGATTTTATGGAGTTGTTATGATGCAGGAGTCTCTGAATGTTCTAGAGCAGAGTTATAAAAATGCAATGGAGAGTGCTGAAAACATAAAGAAAATGTACGAACAGGGTCTTGCCAGTGAATATGATAAAATTCGCTCAGAGGTGGCTGCCAGAAATATATCTCCTACCCTTACTCAGGCAAGAAATGGCCTGGAGCTTGCAAAACTTCAGCTTAAAATACTCCTCTCGCTTCCACTCTCTCAGGAGATTGATGTTAAAGGAGATTTTGACAGCTTCTCGGGGTTGATGCTTACATACTCTATTGAGATGATGAATGTTGAAGATAACAGCAATTTAAAATCCCTGGACATACAACTTGAGAGATTAAATAAAAGTTATGAACTGATTCGCTCTCAGCGCCTCCCTGTGCTTGCAGGCTTTGCGAATTACCAGATGCAGATGCAGAACGAGGAGTTTAATTTTAATAAACCCTGGGCAAACTCTTTTGCAGTCGGGTTGTCATTGCAGATTCCGATATTCAATAAGCTCTCAATTTCACTAAAAGAGAAGCAGACTAAGGTGGGGATAAGACAACTTGAGTTTCAGAGGCAGCTCCTTAAAGAGTCTCTTACTCTCTCTGCGCAGAACTCTGTAAATGAAATGAGAAGAGCCGGTGCTCAGCTGAGTTCTGATAAAGAGGCTGTAGATCAGGCTATCAAGGGGTATGAGATATCAAAAGTGAGATATAGCACAGGAGCAGGAACAGTTCTGGAGATGAATGATTCAGAGGTAGCTCTTACAAGGTCACGTCTAAATTACAACCAGACTCTTTATGATTTTATAAAGGCTAAGAATGAGTACGAAAAGGTAATTGGAAAAGAAAATATTGAAAAATAAACGATTAGACATAAATAGTATGAAGAAAGCTACATTATTGATTGCACTTGGCCTTGCGTTGCTCAGTGCCTGCAACTCCCAGCAGACAGCCGTTGTGGAGAGTGAAACACCCATGGTGAAAGTTGTTGAGGCAAATGAGGAGATGGTGAACCAGATAGCTGAATACACGGGAAACATTGAGCCCTTTGTAAAGAACAATATTTCAAGCTCAACCGCTCAGAGGGTTGAGAAGATATTTGTGGAGGTAGGTACCAACGTAAAGAAGGGCCAGCTTCTTGTCCAGATGGAGAACATTAATTATGCTAACGCAAGGATTCAGCTAGAAAATCTTAAGACAGATCTCGCAAGAACGGAGGCTCTCTACAAAGCGGGAGGTATATCTCAGCAACAATACGAGCAACTTAAAACTCAGGTTAAGGTTGCTGAAGAGAACATATCAAATTTAGACAGAAATACAAAGCTTCTCTCTCCTATAAACGGAGTGGTTACTGCAAGAAATTTTGACAATGGAGACCTTACAATGGGACAGCCGATACTTGTTGTAATGCAGCTTCAGCCGGTTAAGATTATGATTGCTGTATCAGAGGAGTTCTATCCTGTAGTAAAGGCAGGGACACCTGTTGAGATTACACTTGATGTGTATGAGGGGAAAAAGTATTCTGGAAAAGTAAGCCTTGTATATCCTACAATAGATCCCATGACAAGGACATTTCAGGTTCAGGTTAGTATAGCAAATCAGAGTATGGAGATACGTCCGGGGATGTTTGCCAGGGCAAAGGTGGAGCTTGGTTCAAAAAAGAGAGTCGTTGTACCTGACAAAGCAGTGATAAAGCAACAGGGAACAAATGACAAATATGTATTTGTCCTTGATGGTGATGTTGTAAAATATGTTAAAGTTGAAGTTGGCAGAAGGGTTGGTGCAAAGTATGAGATTCTCTCAGGACTTGAGGCCGGACAGCGAGTAGTTGTGGCCGGTGCTACAAATCTTATAGACAATTCAAGAGTTAAGGTAACCGAGGGCGGGCTTGATCTCTCCCTATAACATTTAACAGAGATAAAAATGAAAATATACGAAAGTGCAGTAAAGAAACCCGTAACTACGGCCCTGATATTTGTGGCTCTTGTGGTATTGGGTCTCTTCTCATTCTCCAGACTCTCCGTTGACCTGTATCCGGAGATAGAGCTCAACGCCGTAACCGTTATGACCACATACTCCGGGGCAAGCGGAATGGATATTGAGCAGAATGTAACAAAGAGGCTGGAGACATCATTAAGTACAGTTACTGATCTTAAGAGAATTTCCTCTACTTCAAAGGATAATGTCTCTCTGATAACAATAGAGTTTGAGTATGGGACCAACATGGATGAGGCGGTAAATGATGTCCGCTCAATCCTGGATATGCAGAGGAACTATATGCCTGAGGATTGTGATGATCCTATAGTCTTTAAATTCAGCTCAGATATGATGCCCATTATGTTTATATCTGCCAGCTCAGATATAAGTTCAAAGGGGCTTTACAAGATACTGGAGGAGAAGGTTGCCAACCCAATAAACAGAATTGACGGTGTGGCCTCAACATCTATATCGGGAGCACCACAAAGGGAGATTCAGATATCAACTGATCCAAGAAAAATGCAGGCCTACGGTATCACTGTTGAGCAGATTGCAAACCTTATTGCAATGGAAAACAGGAATATCCCGGGCGGAACAATTGACGTTGGAACTGATACATACTCTCTTAGGGTTGATGGTGAATTCAGAGAGAGCGATGAGATAAAGGATCTTATTGTCGGCAGCTATCTCGGAAGGAGCATATACATAAGGGATATTGCTACCGTAAAGGATACACTTAAGGAGCGGTCCACAGAGATTTATAAAAATGGAGAGAGGGGAGTCACAATTGTTGTTCAGAAACAATCCGGGGCAAATATTGTGGATATAGCGGACAAAATTCTAAAAGAACTTCCAAAAATTCAGAACACCCTTCCTCCCGATGTAAAGCTGGAGATTGTGCTCAACACCTCTGAATTTATTAAAGACAGTATAGGGTCACTTACTGAAACAGTGCTGCTGGCAGGGCTCTTTGTAATGATAGTAGTGCTCTTCTTCCTTGGAAGATGGAGAGCAACATTTATAATAATTCTGACAATACCTGTATCATTGATCGCAGCCTTCATATATCTGATGGTTACGGGAAATACCCTGAACATAATATCGCTAAGTTCACTCTCTATTGCGATAGGTATGGTTGTTGACGATGCGATAGTGGTGCTTGAGAATATTACTACTCATATTGAGAGGGGGAGCAAGCCAAAAGATGCGGCAATATATGCAACCAATGAGGTTGCTGTTGCTGTAATTGCCTCAACTCTGACAATCATATCGGTATTTTTCCCACTTACAATGGTTTCAGGACTTGCAGGGATTATGTTCAAGCAACTTGGCTGGATAGTTACAATAATTATTACAGTATCTACTTTAGCGGCTCTTACCTTAACTCCAATGCTGTCATCAATGATGCTTAAACAGGATCCAAAAAGATCTAAGGCATTTATGTTTTTCTACGCTCCAATTGAGAGGAGCCTTGATGCACTGGATAACGGGTATGAAAAATTACTGAGGCTGGCTGTAAATAACAGATTTATTGTAATGTTCCTGGCTGCCGGGGTATTTATCGGGAGTCTGGTTCTGGTATCAAAAGTTGGTACCGACTTTTTCCCTGAGTCCGATAACTCTCAGATAGCTGTAACTGTAGAATTGCCTGTGGGAAGCAGAGTAGAGCAGGCGAGAAAGCTTAACGAGTATCTTTACGAAAAGTGGCGGGTTAAATACCCTGAGATTGAGATACTGCAGGCATCTTTAGGCCAGTCTGACGGTACTAATGTCTTTATGGCAATGAGGAACTCAGGAACGCATATCGTCTCAATCACCGCCAGGCTGTGTGATCCTCAGGATAGAAAGAGGGATATGTTTGAGATTGGAGATGAGATGAGAAAAGACCTGAGTGAAATTCCTGAGCTGTACAGATTCACAGTTACACCAGGTGGAGGAGGCGGAATGGGTATGGCCGGAGGTACAAATCTTGAGATGAATGTACTTGGTTATAATCTGGAGAACTCTGAACTGGTAGCAAATCAGATTGCGGAGATAATGAAAAGGACAGAGGGTTTGAGAGATGTAAAGCTAAGCAGGGAGGACTATATGCCCCAGTTCCAGGTAGTATTTGACAGGAATAAACTGGCACTGAATGGCCTTACAATGACCGGAGCAGCAACAGTGGTAAGGAACAGAATCAATGGAGTTACAGCCTCATATTTCAGAGAGGATGGAGAGGAGTATGATATTGTAGTAAGGAATGATATGGCATTCAGGACAACAGTTGATGACATTAACAATATTCTGCTTTACAACCAGCAGGGAAAGGCTGTAAGATTAAGCGAGGTAGGAAGGGTTGTTGAGGGATTTGCTCCACCTTCAATTGAACACCTTGACAGAGAGAGGGTTATTAAGGTTACCGGCTCTATATTCAAGAGATCTTTAGGGGATATTGCAGCCGATGTAAACAAGGAGGTGGCCAATATTGACATTCCTCAGGGTATTGCTGTAGAGTTGTCGGGATCAATTGAGGAGCAGCAGGAGTCGTTTGGAGATATGTTTACCCTTCTCGCTCTGGTTGTACTGCTTACATATATTGTAATGGCGGCTCAGTTTGAATCATTCAGAGATCCCTTCATTATCATGTTTTCACTTCCGTTTGCATTCAGTGGTGTCTTTCTGGCATTGTGGCTGACAGGTACTACCCTTAGCCTTATTGCACTGATAGGTGCTGTTATGCTTGTGGGAATAGTTGTCAAGAATGGTATAGTATTAATAGACTACATTAACCTTAATAAGGAGAGAGGCTCTTCTGTTAAGAGGTCTGTGATTGCAGGGGGTAAGTCAAGACTCCGTCCGGTACTGATGACAACGCTAACGACTATCCTGGGCATGTTGCCTATGGCTCTGGGTATAGGTGAGGGGTCTGAAATATGGCAGCCTATGGGTATCTCTATTATTGGAGGTCTTACACTCTCAACAATTCTTACACTTATTGTTATCCCGTCAATATACACCTCGTTCCATGCAGGGGATATCAAAAAGGGAAGAAAGAGATGGGCAAAGCAGTTAAAATCACTTAAAACAGCATAAGATGAAGGCAGTAATGATTATATACAACCAGGCGCATAACTCTCTTGTACAGGCGGCACTTGACAAGTGTACTGTAAGGGGTTTTACAAAGTGGCCTGAGGTACAGGGGAGGGGAACTCATAAAGGAGAACCTCACTATGGCACTCATGCCTGGCCATCAATGAATATGGCAACTCTTGCAGTTGTTGAACCGGAAAAATTGTCTATATTGCTTGCCGAATTAAAGGCAATCAATGATTCTGCCGAGAAGCAGGGGCTCAGGGCCTTTGTCTGGGAGGCAGAGTCGGCAATATAGTGATGGAGAGCATAAAAGAAATTTTCAAAACAGGCCGGGGCCCATCCAGCAGCCATACAATGGCTCCTGCCCGTGCCGCAGCAATGTTCAGGGAGAGGCAGGAGGCTGCCTCTTCCTTTGTTGTGACCCTGTATGGTTCACTGGCTGCAACAGGTGTGGGCCATATGACAGATGTGGCAATTCTTGAAGTATTGGGGAGGGAGATAACCAGGATTGATTTCCGCCCGGAGATATTTTTACCGGAACATCCTAACGGGATGAAGTTTGAGGCATTTGATCCTCTTGGTAAAAAGATGGGGGAATGGATAACCTTTAGTATTGGTGGTGGAGATTTAAGCGATAATGGCAAGCGCACTCCTAAAGAGGATATCTATCCGCACTCCAGAATGGCTGAAATTCTTGACTTCTGTCAGCAAAACGGAATCACCTTTTGGGAGTATGTTAAGATGCATGAAGGTGACGATCTCTGGGATTTTCTTGTAGAAGCATGGGGTACGATGCAGGCTGCTGTTGAGAGGGGTCTGGAAACAGAGGGTGTACTTCCCGGAGGGTTGAAACTCCAGCGCAAGGCTGCCTCATATTACATTAAGGCGAAGGGGTATCAGGGATCTATGCAGCGCAGAAGTATGACATTTGCATTTGCACTTGCGGTATCAGAGGAGAATGCATCAGGCGGAACTGTTGTTACAGCACCAACATGTGGTTCATCAGGAGTTATTCCGGCCCTGCTTTACCTGAACAAATCCTTTTATGATTTTTCTGATAAGAGGGTTATAAGGGCACTTGCCACTGCCGGTCTTATCGGGAATATAATAAAGACAAACGCCTCAATCTCCGGAGCCGAGGTTGGCTGCCAGGGAGAGGTGGGCTCTGCATGCGCAATGGCGGCAGCAGCAGGGGTTCAGCTCTTTGGTGGTACTCCGGCTCAAATAGAGTACGCTGCCTCTATAGGAATAGAGCACTTTCTCGGCCTGACTTGTGATCCTGTTTGCGGGCTTGTTCAGGTGCCGTGTATAGAGAGGAACGCCTTTGGTGCTACCAGAGCTGTAGATGCGAATATGTACGCACTTCTCTCTGACGGCAAGCACCTGGTGTCTTTTGATACAGTTGTGGAGGCGATGAAGAGAACAGGCCACGACCTTCCAAGGTTATACAAGGAGACTGCGGAGGGGGGACTGGCCGGTTTAATGGGCCCGGTATAGGTTTTTTAAAAAAATGGTATTAATTTAGCAATCATTTAAACAGTTTTAATAATACATATTAATAAATTACAAATTATGGCAATAGCGGTTAACGATTCGAATTTCAACGAGATAGTAATTAAATCTGATAAGCCCGTACTGGTAGATTTCTGGGCTCCATGGTGTGGCCCATGCAGGGTGATTGCGCCAATAGTTGAGGAGCTTGCTGCTGAGTATGAAGGTAAGGCTGTAATTACAAAATGCGACGTTGACAATAGTTCGGAGGTACCTGTAAAATATGGAATCCGCAATATCCCTACTCTTCTCTTCTTCAAAAACGGAGAGGTTGTTGACAAAATTGTGGGTTCTACTTCTAAAGCTAATATCGTTGCAAAGATCAACTCATTAATCTAAACAATTATGAAAAAATTTCTTTCTCTGGCAGTAGCCCTTCTACTATTAACCTCCTATGCCGGAGCGCAGTCAAGATTCGGTATAAAAGCGGGTCTGAACTTCAACACACTTCAGGATGTAACAGAGAGCGGCACTGTTGAAAACGCGTGGAAAGCTCAAACCGGCTATCATTTTGGTGTTGCATGGCAAATCAAGGTTCCGCTTCTGGGACTCGCCATTCAGCCTGAACTTATGTATTCAAAAGTGAAAACTTCGTTTGCTAATGTTAATATGGCTAGTCCTAATACAAATCCTAATTTGATATCTCCCGGAGCAGTACTTTTGCCTACAGAAATTGAGATTGATTATCTGACTCTTCCAATAAACTTGCAACTAGGAATAGATATGCTGGTTTTCCGTCCTTTTATTGTAGTTAGTCCTTATATTACTCTAGCTCTCCAGGATGGAGTTGATTTAGAAGATCAGGATTACAATATCAATCGTTTCAACTATGGAGTAGGTGCCGGTATAGGAGTTGATATCTGGAAGCTCCAGATTATGGCAAAATACAATTGGGGCCTTGGTAAACTGGTAACTGCAGGTGAAACAACATGGGCGCAAAAATACGGAGATGCTAAACTTCAGGGATTCCAGGTTTCTGTAGCATTTTTATTCTAGAAATATGGGTAAGAGGATCTGTGTCTATTGCTCATCAAGCAATATACTGGATAAAAAATATCTTGAGGCCGCTGACAGTTTTGCTGAGGCGGCTTCTTCGCATAACTGGGCAATTGTATGCGGAGGGAGCCGGAAGGGGCTAATGGGTATTATTATAGACAAAATGCTTGAGAGCGGGGGAGATGTTATGGGGGTGATGCCGGCATTTATGAAGGAGGTGGAGTTTGAGCATGAGCGTTTGGAGAATATGCTCTTTGTTGACTCTATGGCAAGAAGAAAGGAGCTGCTGAGGGAGAATACCGATGCTGTTGTTGCTCTTCCTGGAGGAATAGGAACCATAGAGGAGTTCATAGAAACCTATACTCTTAAAAGGCTTGGGCTCTATGATGGAGCTGTGATTATTCTTAATCTGAACGGATTTTTTGACCCACTGCTAAAAATGTTCCAGCATCTGGTTTATGAGAAGATGTTGAACAGAAACTGGTCTGATTCGTTAATTATTGTAAATAGTGTTGATGAGTTGACACATGCCATTCAAAACACATCTCCTCAAAGACTTGAGCCTGTCCACTACGCTCCCTGCTAGAGTCTTATGAGCCACTAAACCTAAAACCTGTACAATGGACATAAAATCAATACGCAAAGATATTGAGAAGGAGTGGAATCTCTTTGAAGAGAGTCTTAAGGGGGCACTTCTAAGTAACTCAGATCTGTTGAACTCTATCAACTCATATTTGATGGAGAGCAATGGTAAGCAGATAAGACCCCTCCTTGCAATACTTGCATCAAAAGCTCTGGGAGAACCCGGAAGACTCACCATATCTTGTGCTGTTGTCTCAGAAATGATACATACTGCAACTCTGTTGCATGATGATGTCGCAGACGATTCAAAATTCCGCAGGGGAAAGGAGACAGTTCAGTCTAAATTCAATCCTGCCGCCTCTGTCCTTACGGGAGATTACTGGCTGGCCCGCGCACTAACCCTTATTGTGAACGAGAGGGATATGGTGGTTATGAGCTATTTTACCAAGGCTGTTCAGGAGCTTGCAGAGGGAGAACTTTTCCAGATGCAGAAAGCATCAACCCTGGATACAACAGAGGAGGATTATTATAGAATAATTGCCCAGAAGACATCAAGCCTGTTTATTGCTGCAATACAGAGTGCTGTCTCAACTATGAGCAGCGATAAGAGGGTAGTGGAGTGTATGGGTAAATATGCCTACCATCTGGGGCTGGCATTCCAGATTAAGGATGACATTTTTGACTATGCTCCGCAGATGAATACCGGAAAGCCTGCCGGCGGGGATATAATGGAGAAGAAGTTGACACTCCCTTTAATTTCTGCTCTTAATCAGGCTGGTGAGGATGAGAGGAGAGAGATGCTTAATGCAGTTAGAGAGGCCGGACCGGATGACCGGGAGTTGGCTCAAAAAGCAATGAGACTTGTAGAAAAATACAGAGGTAAAGATGTTGCCCAGAGAGCACTGGAGGAGCAGTGCGACATGGCTCTTAAGTGTCTGGAGGTATTACCGGACAATAAATACAGAGCGCACTTGGCTACACTTACAAAATATATGGGGAGTAGGGAGAGTTAGGAATTATTTAGAACAGAACAACTCTTTGTGAGCTATTTCAAGCTGATTCCAGAAATCCTCTCCAAAAGCAAAAATAAGGGGTTCCCGTAGAAATACATAAACGGGAATCCCCTCTTTTTTACCTTTGACGAATGCGTCTTTACAAATATGCCACTCATGTAGATTAAGGGCATACATTCCATTTGAAAGTCTTGACACCCTGATTGGGTATAACCAGCAGGATAAAGGCTTTCTAAACTTTGTTGCCCCTTTATTCCAGGCAACTTCAATTCCGCAGAAACAGTTTCCTTCGCTGTCAAACCGGGTGTATGCACACTCCTCTCCGTTTATCAGCGGGGTTACAAGGTCACCGTCAACATCTTTTACAAAGGGGCCCTGCTCCTCAATGGAGAGGATCCCCTCTGCTCTAAGATGGTTTTTTATTTTCTCATATTCGCCCTTTAGAGTATCACACTCCTCCCTCTCCAGCGGAGCTCCGCTGTCTCCAATAATGCAGCATGCACCATGACATACAGGATAGTCGCAGGCAAACTTCTCAGTTAGGATGGATGATGATACCAGATAGTTTCCAATTTCAATTACAGGGCTCATATGATTCTAAAAAGTGTTGCTTATAGTGCTTATTATTATTTTACGTCAGCTGCTTTTCCGTTCATCACAACCTCTATCTGGTTTCCTTGTGTCAGGGTCTGTTTGATGAAGGCAGTTACCTTTGCCGGTGTTATTCCCTTGAGTACGCTCTCATAAGTTGAGTGCATATCTTTGCCAAGTATGAAACGGTTTGTAATAACTCCCAGCCAGTAATTGTTCTCACGAAGGTTCTGAGTATATGTCTTCTGCATGTACTCCATTATTTTAGCAAAGTCTTCCGCTGTTACCCCCTTCTCAATTACCCCGGCAATCTCTTTATGGGCTCTGTTAAGAAGTCTCTCTCTCAGAGCTACATCTGTGTCAAAGCCAAACAGGAATGTGAATGTGTCTTCAGGATAGTATGAAACAGACATATTTACACCTACTCCATAAGTTCCACCCTCCTCTTCACGGATAGTGCGGGTAAATACCATGTCAAACACCTGCTTTGTAATATTTGCAAGGATTGTATTCTCTACAGTATATGGCAATTTACCAGAGAAAATAGTGTAAACAGTAGCTTTAGGAGTTTGCATCTCCTTCTCAAAATGGTTCACAACCTTACCCTTCACAGGAACCAAACCTACATTTTTCCAATTCTCCTTCTGACTCTTATTTGATGGGAGTGAGGCTATATAGGTCTCAACAAGTGGTTTGAGCAAGTTTTCATCAACATTTCCAACGAATGTGAAAACAAAGTCTGCAGCATTTGAGAATCTCTGACGATAAAGATCAAGAGATTTTGCGTAATCAATCTTGTCAAGCATTGCCAAAGTCATTCTGCCGGCATACGGGTTGTTGTTGTACATAACCTTAGTCAAAGTATCTGAGAATGCTACCATAGGCTGCACCTCCATGTTCTCAAGCTGAGCTCTCTGTCTTGCGATATGAGCCTTGAATGCCTCATCGTCCACCCTTACATTTGTAAAGTTCAGGTATAGGAGTTGCATGAAGGTCTCAATATCTTTAGGAGTTGATGAACCGTTGATTGATTCGCTCTGTATGCTGATGTTTGGTCTTAGGCTTACATTTTTTCCTGCAAGAACTTTGCGCAGATCGGTAACATTGTATTTGCCAAAACCTCCTGAGGTTGCAACTCCTACAAGATCTTTTGTCTGAGCAATATTTTCGGTCCCTATTAAAGAGAATCCTCCTTTTGACGAAGCTGAGAAAAGAATCTGATCCTGTTTGAAATCGGTCTTTTTGATAACAACGGTAGCTCCGTTAGAGAGGTTCCATACAATAGAGTTACTCATAGGCTCTTTTAGTTCTGACAGAACTTTCCCCGCTTCAGGTTTAACCGGAACCAAAGGTTCGTTTGAAACACTCTCCTGGTATGCTGCAACCTCTTCAGCCTTTGCTGCTGCAAAAGCTGCAAGGATTTGCTCTTTTGTCGGCTTCTCCAGCCCGGCTTTATCAGGCATCATAAGGGCAATTGCAACATTTTCGTCTCTAGGAAGGCTCTTCGCATACTGGTTGATCTGGTCAATCTGAATATTTGGAGTAACCTGCTGCATCATTGTGTAGAGGGTCTCAATCCCCGGATATGCTTCTCCTGTAAGGAAATGATTAAGGATCTGACTTACATAGTAATTGTTCCTTTGCTTGTCTCTTTCGTTGTACGATTGTTCAAGTCTGCTCATATAAGTTGCTCTTGCACGCTCATATTCTGAGGCTGTAAAACCATGTCTTCTTACTCTTTCGGCCTCCTGAGTCAGAATTTTCAGAGCCTCTTTAGCCATCCCCTCTTTAGGAACTGCACTTAAACTCAATGCATCCTTGGTCTGTGCAACAATAAATCCGCCATATTCACTTGATGCAGCAGTAAACGGAGCATCCGGCTTTTGTGAAATTTCGCTTAGTCTGGAGCTCAGCATGTTTGTTATTACACTGTTCATATAATCCATAATTGAACCCACTGCGCTTCCCCTGAGTTCAACAGGAAGAACGTCGTGTTTATACATAAGCATAAGCTGAGTTGTACTTGCTTCAGGATCTGAAGCGACACCCACCAAGGTCTCTTTTGTATCCGGAACAGGCAGCTGAATTCTCTCAGCAGGATTCTCATGTTTAGGAATTGCGCCAAACAGTGTTTTAATCTGATTCTCTATTGCAACCGGGTCAATGTCTCCAACTACAATAATACCCTGATTGTCCGGGCGGTACCATTTGTGGTAATAGTCTCTCAGCTCATTGTATGTGAAGTTGTTAATTACATCAATCAGTCCGATAGGAAGCCTGTGGGCATATCTGCTGTCCGGCATAATTTCCGGGAATATCTTTTCGTACATTCTCAGGAAGGCGTTGCTGCTTGTGCGGAACTCCTCTCTGATAACTCCTCTCTCCTCATCAATGTCTTTATCTGTAAGCGAAATGGCGCACGACCAGTCTCTAAGAATAAGAAGACAAGAATCTATTATACCCTGCCTCTTGACAGGAACGCTTGATATATTATAAACGGTCTGATCAAATGAGGTATAGGCATTAAGATTTGCTCCAAATTTCACGCCTATGGTCTCCAAATAGGAGATAACACCATTCCCGGGAAAGTTCTCAGTACCGTTGAAAGCCATATGCTCCAGGAAGTGGGCAAGGCCCCTCTGATTCTCCTCTTCAAGTATTGATCCTACCTTTTGGGCAATGTAAAACTCAGCCTGTCCCTTGGGTTCGCTGTTTTGCATAACGAAATAGGTGAGTCCGTTCTCTAGTACACCTGAACGCACTTTTGCGTCAAGTGGCAGTTTTTGCGGCATCTGTGCAATTGCTGATATAGCAAAAAGCAACATCGCCAACGATGTTAAAATTCTTTTCATGTGCAGTTGATTAATTTTAAAATAAGCAATCACAAATATATTCAATATTTTGCACCGTTTCTGAGATTTTTTTATTTTTGCATGAATCGTAAATAAAATTCAAACTAATGAAACAATTCAAGACATTTTTGGCAATCTGTGCAGTAGCACTTTTGTCTGCCGGTACTTTGAAGGCTCAGGACCTTGCAACGGCAACCGAAACCTATAACACAGCTGCTGCGGCTCTTAACGAGGGCAACTATGTAACTGCTCTGGAGAACTTCAACAAAGCGCTTAAAATGCTTGAGGGTTTGGGTGAAGAGGGTGAGACAATGCTTGCTGAAGCAAAGTCGGTAATTCCTCAGATACACCTTAGATACGGGAAAGAACTGGCTGCCTCAAAGGATATTGACAATGCAGTGGTTCAGCTCAAAAAAGCTATAGAGACAGGCAAGAGCTATTCGGTTGCTGATGTTGTTACAGAGGCTACCGATCTCCTACCTCAGGTATTGATGGCGGATGCAAACTCATTGTTGAATGAAGGAAAATTTGCAGAGGCAATTATTGAGTACAACAGAGTAATTAAGGCAGATCCTGAGAATGGAACAGCCTATCTTAGAATAGGCATGGCTCAGAGCAGACTAAATAAAGAGGCAGAAGCTGTTGCTGCTTTTGAGAAGGCAATGGAGCTGGGAGAGAAGGATAATGCCTCCAGGCAACTTTCTGTTATATATCTGAAGAAATCGGCGGCTTTTCTTGGAGCGAAAAACTGGGCGGGAGCATTTGAGAATGCTCAAAAATCAAACGAATATAATGAGTCAGGCCAGTCACTGAAGCTTTTGGGATTATCTGCTGTTCAGCTCAAAAAATTTGACGATGCAATTGAGGCTTTGGAGAAATACTTTGCAATGGATACAAACGCAAAAGACAGGTCTTCTACACTTTATAACCTTGCAACAGCATACGAAGGCAAAGGAAACAACGCCAAGGCCTGCGGCTACTATAAACAGATACTCACTGATGCTACATACAAGCAGATTGCTGAGTATAAAGTTAAAACTCAACTTAAGTGCAACTAAGGAGAGAACTTGAACTGCTGGCTCCTGCCAGAAATCTTGAGATCGGCATTGCAGCAACAGATTGCGGTGCCGATTCTCTCTATATTGCCGGACCGTCATTCGGTGCCCGGGAGGCAGCCGGAAACTCAATGCAGGATGTTGAGAGGCTTGTCTCCTACGCTTCAAAGTTTGGCACAAAAGTCTTTATGGTCCTTAATACAATTCTGTACGACAACGAGATAAGGGAAGCGGAGAGAATTGCCAGAGAGGCCTATGATGCCGGGTGTTCGGCATTGATTATACAAGACCTGGGATTGCTTAAGGCCGATATGCCTCCTCTCCCCCTGTTTGCCTCCACTCAGACAAATATCAGGAGTGTAGAGCAGGCAAAAATGCTTGAATCTTTGGGATTCAAAAGACTAATTCTTGCAAGAGAGCTCTCTCTGGGGCAAATTGCAGAGATAAGGGCAAATACAGAAGTTGAGCTTGAGACATTTATACACGGAGCACTCTGTGTCTCATACAGCGGACAGTGTTACATAAGTGAACGGATAGCCGGAAGGAGTGCAAACAGAGGGGCCTGCATACAGGCCTGCAGATCAAGATACAATCTAGAGGACTCAAGGGGAAGGGTAATAGTGAAGGATACTCCACTCCTCTCCCTTAAGGACCTTAATCTGGGAGATTATATTCCTCATCTGGCACACGCAGGGGTCTCCTCATTTAAAATAGAGGGACGTCTTAAAAATGCATCATATATTAAAAATATTGTAAGATATTACAGAGCTCTCCTTGACAAATATATAGGGGAGGAGAGTGAGTTTTGTAAACCATCCTTCGGCAAGCTCCACGGAGGCTTTACCCCCAGGCCGGAGAGTACATTCAACAGAGGATACACATCCCTTTTTATTGACGGTTCAAGGGGAGAGTGGAGAAGCGGGGAGATTGCAAAAGCCTCAGGTGAACTTGTGGCAACAGTAAAAAGAGTAGTACCGGAGAGAGGTGGCTCATCAAGGATTGAGATTGACTCTTTTGCGCGGATAGAGAATGGAGACGGAATATGTTATACAGACAAGAGAGGGGAGATATTGGGGACTCGTGTTAATGTCGCAACACCAGATAGTATTGTTGTCAATGACACGCCGGATTTGGAAGAGGGTACAAAAATTTACAGAAATTTCAACAGATTGTTTGAAAAGGAGCTTGAGAATAACATGCCCAAAAGGCTTATTGATGTAAAGCTTGATGTTATTGCCAGCCGCTCTTCAATTATTATAAAAGCCTTGTCAGAGGATGGTGTTGTTGCTGAAGCTGAGCTGAAAGGAGAGTTTGATGCGGCAAAAAATTCCGAGAGAGCAAATGCAACAATTGTATCCCAGTTATCAAAAAACTCAGGAATCTATCTCTTCAGGGCAACTGTCATCACTGAGGATGAGACTCCATTCATTCAGGTTTCACAGCTAAATGCATTAAGAAGAGAGCTTGCAGAGAGGCTTGACAATGCAAGAGATGTCAGGTGGAGGGAGATCAAACTCTCTGGAACTATTGAAAAGGGAGGAGGCAACAAAATAGTTAAAAATTTGGCTCCGGTAAATGGCGAGAGCCTCTCTTTTCTTGCAAACTCCTCCAACAGACATTCTGAAGCTCTTTATAAAGAGTTGGGCGCAGCCTCTGTTGCCGGAGCCTTTGAGATAGATCCGCCGGCTGAGGCTGAGCTGATGAGGTGTAAGTATTGCATTAAATATGAACTTGGTAAATGCCCCTCCGAGGGATACAGGGGGAAAACTGACGAGCCGTGGTATTTGGTTAATGGTGGAAGACGCTTCAGACTGGCATTTGACTGTAGTAAATGCGAAATGGTTATCTTTGGATAAATTTTTATTGAATGAGGTTTGCAGATGTAATTGGTCAGGAGAGGCTTAAGGCAGAGTTGGTAAGGCTTGCCGACAATGGCAGAACTCCTCATGCGACTCTCTTTGCAGAGGATGCCGGTTCGGGAGCTCTTCCTTTAACCCTTTCATTTATTCAGTACCTCTCCTGCAAAGCACGCAGCGAAGGTGATTCCTGCGGGGTATGTCCATCATGCAGTAAAATTTCTAAAATGGTCCACCCAGACCTCCATTTTGCTTTCCCTGTCACAGCCTCCTCCTCCGGAGCCTCAAAAACTGTAAGTGACAACTTCATCTCTGTCTGGAGAGAAAAGGTTTTTCAAAATCCATATATAACTGAACAGCAATTTAATGAGGCGTGTGGAGTTGAAAACAAACTGGGCAGGATATCTGTAGCAGAGGCCTCTTCAATATTTAAGAAGTTGACCATGACCTCATTTGAGGGTGGAAACAAATATATGGTTATTTGGCTGGCAGAGAGAATGAATCCAGAGACCTCCAATAAACTTTTAAAGCTGCTTGAGGAGCCACCGCCTGGGACATATATACTCCTGATTAGTCAGTCTCCTGAGAGGGTATTGCCGACTATACAATCAAGATGCAGGCTCGTAAGAGTTCCCCCCATAGAGAAATCCTCACTCTCTGAATACCTGGCAGAGAGATTCAGTTTTAATTCAGATGAGGCCTCACTATGGGCAGGTATATCCGGAGGTAGCTTAAGCAGAGCGGTTGAGCTGATATCAGAGTCTATGGAGTACAGCCGAAACGATGAGCTGGTTGAATCTATGATTAACTCGGCCTTGTCAAAAGACCTGGCAGGAGTTATCAAGGTTTGGGAGGAGGTTGCTCAATGCAGGCGAGAGGTTCAGTTGGGCTTCTGCAGAACACTTCTTGAGAGCATAAGACGAACTTATATGCTATCGCTGGATGTTGAGAATATTGCCTTTATACCAGCTAAGAGAAGGGAGATGTATGCAAACTGGGCCGGACGAATTAATCCGCAATTCTTCCAGAGAGGGGCAGATTTAGTAAACGGAGCAATGGCGGATATTGAGAGGAATGTAAACTCTAAGTACATCTTTGCGGACCTTGGTAACCGCTTTTTTCTAACTTTGTAGCAATTATGGATACTGTAAAAATTAAATATGACTGTACCAGAGGGACAACAGCCCATCGTTCTGAGGAGGGGGAGCTGGCCTGCTGTTACAACGGAGGATGCTGCAAGCTCAATGTTTTTGACTGGCTGTGTACTATACCGGATTTAAACCCAAATGAGATATACGAGGTAAGATTCAAAAATACAAGAAAGCTCTATTTCAGAAATGAGTCCGGAGCTCCACTATCGGTGGGCGACATTGTTGTAGTTGAGGCAACCAACGGCCACGATGTGGGATTGGTTACACTAAAAGGCCCCGTTATCGGAAGGCAGTTGAAGAGGCACAATATAGACACCGCCACATATGAGTTCAAGAAAGTTTACAGAAAAGCAAGAGTTCTGGATATTGAGAGGTGGCAGGAGGCGATAGCCAGAGAGCACAAAACAATGATCAGGGCCAGACAACTTGCCGCTCAGCTTGATTTGAACATGAAGATAGGGGATGTAGAGTTTCAGGGAGATGGAACCAAAGCTATATTCTACTATATTGCAGACGAGCGGGTGGATTTCAGGCAGTTGATAAGGCTGTTTGCAGAGGAGTTCAGGATCAGGATTGAGATGAAGCAGATTGGTGCACGACAGGAGGCCGGCCTTATCGGAGGAATAGGTGTGTGCGGACAGGAGCTGTGTTGCTCCAGATATATGTCTGACTTCCAATCAATAACAACTCAGGCAGCAAGGAGTCAGGACCTCTCACTGAACCCCCAGAAACTGGCAGGGCAGTGCAGCAAGCTAAAGTGCTGCATAAATTATGAGGCAGCAACTTATCTTGATGCTCAGACTAATATGCCATATGTGAGAGAGCCGCTGGAGACTGTGGATGGTCCGGCATTCCTTGTTAAAACCGATACTCTAAAGGGAATTATGTGGTTCTCATACGAACAGAATAGTATGACAAACATGTTTCCTATTGAGGCGGAAAAAGTTAAAGAGATACTAAGGATGAATGCCAGAGGAACAAAATGTGAATCACTTCTTCCTGAAGTTCAGAAAAAATCACCGGAGTTTGTTACAGCTGTAGGTGACGACAGCATAACAAGGTTTGATGACAGAGGCCAGAATAACGGCAGGCGCAGAAACAATAAACGTCCAAAAAACAACGGAGGCAATGGACCTCGCCAGCTTAAGAAAAATCCAAACAGAGAGAACAAGCAGGATTAATCTTCCGGCCATTGTGCCGCTGATTTTACTGCTTATTATTGTCGGCTCCTGCGGAAAGAGGGAGCATAGAGTTGTCTGTTCCTCCAGGCCAATAGGCAACGAGATAACAGAAGTGAGACACACAGAGTTCAGGATAAACACTAAAGACTCTTCAGCACTTTACGATATTGATATCTATGTGCGGATCCACTCTAATTCAGACACAGATTCAATTCCCGGAACATTTAGAATTATATCGCCCGGAGGATCTAAATACTCTGATACAATAGCTTTGAAGTTGGGCAGAAGTCATGAGAGAGGTGACTTCTCCAGATCAGGAATATGGAGAGACTACAGATGGAGCTATCGCAGAGGCGTAGCTTTACCTGAGAGAGGAACCTGGTATATCAGGTTTGATCTTAAACCTGGCACTCCGGATATTAAAGGTGTGGCAGAGATGGGGTTAATTTTTATAAGTAGATAATTAATTGTGATTTATGGGGAAGGATAAGTTAAGGAGATTTGAGGAGAACAGGAGTTTTAAGTGTCTTTATCAGCCGGAGTTTGAAGAGGTTTTCAGAAAAGATTATCATATGAAGGGCAGATGGCATGCTGATCACTTCAAAAATGACAACCCTGTTGTACTAGAGCTGGGATGTGGAAGAGGTGAATACACAGTTGGATTGTCAAGGAGATACAAAGAGAAGAACTTTATCGGGGTGGATGTTAAGGGGGCGAGGCTCTGGAGAGGGGCTAAGAGTGTTACTGAGGAGGGAATATCTAATGCAGCCTTTTTAAGAACCAGAATAGAGTTTATAGAGTGGCTTTTTGGACCGGAGGAGGTCTCAGAGATATGGATTACGTTTGCCGATCCTCAGATAAGAAGAGATAATAAAAGGCTTACTGCACCAATGTTCCTTGAGAGGTATCAGAAGTTTCTAAAGGATGGAGGGGTAGTGCACCTTAAGACTGACAGCCCCTATCTTCACGAATACACTCTCGCGATGGCAGAGAAAAATAACCTGGAGATACTGAATTTGGTCAAAGATGTTTATAAGTCTATTGAGGAGGAAGTGATTTCTGGAGAACGCGCTGAATTGCTCTCAATAAAGACACATTATGAAGAGCAGTTTTTAGAGCAGGGACACCCAATTACATATATGTCATTCAGACTCCCCGGAAATAAAAAAATCGTGGCCCCTGAATGGGACCACGATAGATATCTTAGATAACCGGCAATAAGAGCCTAATCATCTTTTCTGTCATCTCTGGCATGCCACTCAATGGTTCTTGCCAGTCTGTAAACATCTTTTCTCAAACCTTCAATAACAATAGGATTATCTGTTATATAAACGATAATTCTATCTTCATACATTCTCATAAGCCTTAGCATAGGTGAGTTGTGCCTGAAGACTATATGCTCTTTAGTCTCCTCTTCAACGGAGTATTTACTGTTTGAGAAAATTTCAAGAATTTTTGCCCTGTCATTCTCAAAGCCGTTATTAAGCCATACCCTCTTTTTTGCAAATCCAAAAAACGGATAAATGAACGATACGGCTACAAAGAAAATTATCAGCTGATACCCGGTTCCGGGGCGGAAGAGGTTCTTGTAATCAAATCCGTTAGAGGATGTAAGAGAGAATACTGTTACAATCAGTACGAATACAATCGCCAGATATATTGCATATTTGAAAACCCTGACGATATACTTTTTAAAATCAAAACCGGCCATTTGAGTAATAATATTATTGTTTATGTTAAGGCAAAGCTACTAAAATTTTCTATTTTTGTAATTGGAGTCAATATTAACACGAAATATCAACATTATGGAAAATGAAAAGAGACTAAAAACCATTGTAATTGTCCTGGCTGCCATTGCTGTGGTTCTTGTGGGTGTACTGGCCTGGATGTGGTCAGAGAGAACAGGTGTTATTGATGATCTCACAGTGGAAAAAGAGAGGTTAACAAGTGAAATGATACAGTTGCAGTCAGATTATGAGGGTTTATCTTCCAATAATGACTCTCTGAATGTTCAGCTCACAGTTGAGAGAGAGAAGGTTGCTCAGCTTATTGATCGTGTAAAGAGGACTGAGGCAACCAACAGGGCTAAGCTGAGAGAGTATGAGAAGGAGCTTGGTACATTGAGAAGTATAATGAGAAGCTATATTGTGCAGATAGACTCCCTAAACACCCTGAACATCTCTCTTAGAAAGGAGGCAACTCAGGCAAGAAGCGAGGCTAAGGAGAGCAGGGCAAAGTTTGAGGAGCTCCAAACTACAACTGACCAGTATGCAAAACAGGTACAGATAGGCTCAGTTGTTAAAGGGAGAGGAGTTGTAATTACAGCAATAAACTCTTCAAACAAGGATACGGACAGAAGCAGCAGGACAGCGAAACTTCGTACCTGCCTGAGCCTTGTTGAGAATACAATCGCCGCCAAGGGACCAAGAAGGGTATTTATCAGGATAACCGGTCCTGACGGCATACTTCTTACCTCCGGGTATGAGCAGATTTTTACTTTCAATGGGGAGCAGATGATCTACTCTGCATCAAGAGAGGTTGACTATCAGGGTGAGGAGATTGAGATATGCATTTTTTACCAGGGCAATCCTCCATATCTTAAGGGGCTGTACTCAGTTGATGTTTATACTGAGGAGGCAAAGCTTGGCTCTGCTGAGCTAAGCCTCAGATAATTTTAATTTTGGCCGGAATTTATATACATGTCCCATTCTGTTCGCAGTTTTGCACATACTGTGATTTCTACTCAGTAAAAGAGGGGCGGAGGAGCTTGGATTTTCTAAGTGCCTTAATAGTAGAATCAGAGAGTAAGAGAGGTTTTTTTAAGGGGGCGGAGAGCCACTCCCAGACTCTCTATTTTGGAGGAGGGACACCCTCTCTTATTGATCCTCAAGAGCTTGGTAAAATAGCACGAACAGTATGTATCCATCATGGATTTAATCCTCCTGAGAGCCTGGATGAATTCACAGTAGAGGTTAATCCCGATGATGCCTCACTCACATATCTCAAGAGTCTGTACAGTAATGGAGTCAGGAGGCTTAGTATGGGGATTCAGTCTTTCAATGAGAACCATCTCAGGTGGATGAACAGGAGGCATAGTGCCGCTGCTGCGGTTAAGGCCTTTTATAATGCGAGAGAGGCTGGCTTTGACAATATAAGCATTGATCTGATATTTGGGTTTGAAGGTATGTCAACGGAAGAGTGGAGGTTTAATCTTCTGAAAGCCACTGAGCTCTACCCAGAACATATTTCATCATATCAAATGAGTATTGAGCCACGGACAAAACTGGGTAAAGAATATGCGAAGGGGAGTTACACTCCTCCGGAGGATAGTACATCATATAATCAATACTCTTTGCTGCAAAAGACTCTTGAAGAGGCCGGGTATATTCAGTACGAGGTTTCAAGCTTTGCCCTGAGAGGCAGAGAGGCATTGCATAACAGCAGATACTGGGACAGGACGCCATATCTAGGGCTAGGTCCGGCTGCCCACTCTTTTGACGGAGAGAGAAGATTTGGCAACAGATCTTCGCTTACGGCATACATTAAAAGATTCTCCGCAGAGGGGAAAGCAGAGGCATCTCAGCCGGGGTACAGGGAACGCTACATTTCGTCTGAACGATTATCTTCAAAAGATGTTTTCAACGAGACGCTTATGCTCTCCCTAAGAAGGGTAGCAGGGCTAAATCTGAGACATATTGAGGGGCTGGTAAATCAAAATGAGTTCAGCCGGTTTATGGTAAGAGTTGACCGGATGCTCCTCTCAGGAGATCTGGAGTTATCAGGAGAAAATATAAAAATCCCGCCCGGGAGATTATTCCTGTCGGACGGGATTATTAGGGATCTGTTCTGTTAACCCTGATACTAGCCTATGTAGCCGTTGGCTCTCAGAAAAGCAGCTGTTGCGATTATTATAAATCCTCCGCAAACAAATGTTGCATATACATATGAAACTGCCTTAAGTCTCGGAATCCACTTCTGGTTGTTTGCTCCTACCGTGTGAAGAGCACTCCAGAAACCGTGAGTAAGGTGGAACCAAAGGGCAACGAACCAAATTATATATGCTATATAGATGTATATATTTCCGAATGTAATATGCATAAGGTCGTTTACATTCTCAGCATGGCCACCGGTAAATTCCGGCAATTGCATCTTAGCCCAGAAATGTGACAGGTGAAATACCAGGAAGCCCAGTACTATAATGCCAAGGACCAACATATTCTTAGAAGCCCATGAGTCTGCCTCCCCTTTGTGAGTAACGGCGTATCTCTCTTTACCTCTGGCAATGTAATTCATTCTATTAAGAATGAGTGCATAAATAATGTGCACCGCAAAGCCTGCCGCAAGAACTGGGACCATAGCCACTACAACGGGTGAACTCATAATCACGATTATCGTGTCAAACGCCTCGGGACCGAAAAGGTAGGCAGAGTTAGCCAGGAGGTGAACCAGAAGAAACACAATTAAAAACAGACCGGAAATACTCATAATGAGTTTTTTACCGATAGATGAAGTGAAAATGTTTGCCATATTTTTATCTTTTGATTACTCTTTCTAAGCCGGCGCAAAGATAGCCCCTAACTTGGTATTTTCATAATATTTGGCTACTTTTGTTTGATAAATCCCAGCAATGAAATACAAAAGAGTACTGCTCAAATTGAGCGGAGAGAGTTTAGGCGGGCCGGATGGCCAGGGTATAGATGAGGATATGTTCGCCAGATACGCTTCTGAGATCAAAGAGATAACTCAGATGGGCGTACAGGTGGCTGTCGTTATTGGCGGGGGGAACATCTTCAGAGGTCTCTCTGGAGTAAACAGAGGATTTGACAGGGTAAAGGGAGACCAGATGGGTATGCTTGCAACGGTAATCAACAGTATTGCTTTGGCTATGTCTATCCGCGGAGCAGGTGTGAAGGCAGAGGTATTCACGTCAACCCCTATGGAGCCCTATGCGAGGTACTATATGAGAGACGAGGCGCTTTCTCTAATGGAGTCCGGAGGTGTAGCCATAATTGCAGGCGGTACAGGAAATCCATTCTTTACAACCGACTCTGCTTCTGCTTTAAGAGCTGTTGAATTAAAGGCAGATGTATTGCTTAAAGGTACCAGAGTTGATGGCGTTTATGACAGTGACCCGGAAAAGAATCCCAAAGCCGTTAGGTTTGAGAGGCTGACATTTGACAAGGCTTTGGCAGACAATCTTAAAGTTATGGATTTGACAGCCTTCGCTCTTTGTAAAGAGAACAATATGCCCATAGCTGTATTTGATATGAACAGAGTGGGCAATCTTGCAGCGGTTGTTAAGGGAGAGAATATTGGAACTATTGTTTCTGCTAAGTAGCTTAAAGTGAAACAAATCAAATAATAGAATATGGATATCAGCAAACAAAAAGAGGTAATAGAAGCAGCCAGGGAGAAGATGCAAAAGGCTCTGCTCCACCTGGAAGAGGAGTTGAAGACCTACAGGGCAGGAAAGGCAAATCCTGCAGTCTTCAATAATGTTATGGTTGACTACTACGGCTCCCCTACACCTGTTCCACAGGTTGCCAGTATAACAACTCCGGATGCTAAAACAATGCTCATCCAGCCATGGGACAAAAAGATGATCCCTATGATAGAGAAGGCTATTATGGTAGCTAATATCGGCTTCACCCCCTCAAATAACGGAGAACATGTCCGTATAAATGTTCCGCCTCTCACAGAGGAGAGGAGAAAGGATCTTGTTAAAAGGGTAAAGGTTGAAGGAGAGAATGCAAAGATTAGCGTCAGAAATGCCAGAAGAGACGGAGTTGAACTTCTGAAAAAATATCAGAAAGAGGGACTGCCTGAAGATGTTGCAAAGGATGGAGAGGCAACAATCCAGAAGGAGACTGACAGTTTCAACAAAAAGATAGATGAGATTCTTGCTATCAAAGAGAAGGAGATACTAACAGTCTAAAACTCGGTAGTAGTAATCTTTACATCTCCGGTAAGGGTTGCAGAAATCCTTACAGCACCGGGAATCATTACAATATTTGATACACTGATGGCTTCAAGGGTGCCGTCAAGATATACTCCCTCCGCGAGGGAGTATTTTTTTAGCATATTGTCAGCTTCTGCTCTGGACTCTTCAAGCATTGTGGCTATATTGTAACTGAGAAATGGTTGGATTTTCTTTAGCAGAAAGCCGTGGAGTAGCCAGCTTGCAGATTTTACAAGAGCATTTCGGGTTTTTATATCAAAGTCAGCATTTTGAACAGATATAGTCTGAGACTCCCTGTCATATCCCAGCTCTCCTGTAAGGAATAATCTCCCTTTAATGGATCCCTCCACATCTATTGCCACTACAGGGCGGCCTGAACTGCTGTACAATTCAAGACCCTTAACAACAACTCTTTTACCACCTTCAGAGAACTCCATTCCGGATAACTGCTGCATCGCAGCTTTTGTAATCTGGTCAAAAGTAACATCTGCGTTGAGGTTGATATTAAACTTCTCCGGTTTATTATTGCTGTTACCCAGAGGAGGAAGAGGTACCAACATGGTTTTATGAATTGAATCTCCGGCAACACTTTCAACATCGCCTGTAAAGGTGACAGGAATTCTGAGTTTTCCGGACGACGAGGTGATGGGAGAGAGAGTCGCACCTCTTGGGATTACCCTTACCCATACATTGTATGTGCTGTCTGCAATTGTCGGCTCCTGTATCTCTTGCCAGAAGCCCTCTACATACTCTCTCATATTGAAGGACTCTGCAACTGCCATATCTATCTGGGTGGCAATTGCCCTCTCTGTCCTGGAGAGGGCATAATCAGCTATCGGTTTAACTGGAATAGAGACACCTGCTATATTGAGTCGGGGCGTCTCAATCCAGCTATATCCGGATGGTGTAGTTCTGGTGGTCAGATTCCAGTTGCTGTCGGCACCAAGCTTTGTTCTGTAAACGAGTGCCAGGCTTCCTGTGGCCTCATACCAGTCGGTCAGATATAGTCCAAACTTTTCAACCCTCCAGGTGAAACGGCTCCAAATCCTGAGAGGTATCCTGTATGATATCTCGTCATTATTTGCCATCAGAGAGAAATTACCGGCTTTCCACACTTTTATCTCCAGCTCTTTGTTTGCTGCACCTTTGTCTTCATAAAGAAGTCCGTCAAATCTTTTGTTTACAGATCTCTCAAGACCTTTCAGGTCTATCTCTGCAACTATGGGCAAAACAGACGGTGTTGAATAAAAGGCCACAGGAGTATATGACTCCTGCGGCCCGTCAATTTTAAGAGCACTCCCGCACCCGGCAGTTGAAACAAGAGCCGTGGCAATAATAAAATACCTTATTAATTCTACAGCTCTCTTCATAATTTAACACAACTATAACGTAAGCTGAATTTACTCTCTTATGGCTTTAATTCCCGGAAGTTCAATTCCTTCAAGATATTCCAGCATAGCACCGCCTCCTGTTGAGACATAGCTTACTTTATCTGCGTATCCCATTTGGGTAACAGCAGCAACAGAGTCGCCACCTCCAACCAGTGTAAATGCCCCTTTTGATGTTACATCCGCAAGAATCTCTGCAATTTTAAGCGTTCCGTTAGCAAATTCGGGCATCTCAAACACTCCGGCAGGACCGTTCCAAAGTATTGTCTTTGATGAGTGAAGAACTGCTTCCCACTGTTTTAATGTCTCGGGAGCAACATCCATTCCCATCCATCCGTCAGGTATATTCATAATATCGCATACCTGCTTGCCGGCTTCATTGCTGAACTTGTCAGCAGCAACAACAGCTCCGTCAAAATATATTTTCAGGCCCTTTGCCTTAGCCTTCTCTAATGTTGAAAGCGCAAGCTCCATCTGATCATCTTCGCAGAGAGAGAGTCCAATCTTTCCACCCATAGCCTTTGCAAAAGTAAAGGCCATTCCTCCGCAGATAATCATATTATCGGCAACATCAAACAGCTTCTCAATAATGGCAATCTTAGAAGAGACCTTTGCTCCTCCGATTATTGCAGTTACGGGCTTCTGAGGCGTCTTAAGAACTTTATCTATTGCGGTAATTTCCCCCTCCATAACATAACCGAACATCTTGTCCTCAGGGAAATATTTAGCAATAAGTGCCGTAGATGCGTGAGCGCGGTGAGCTGTCCCAAATGCGTCATTTATATAGCAGTCTGCATAAGATGCAAGTCTCTTTGTAAACTCTTTCTGCTTCTCCTTTATCTCAGCTTTGGCGGCCTTTTTGATCTCATCAGAGGCATCATCTGCCAGCCCTCTCGGCTTACCCTCCTCTTCAGCATAGAAGCGCAGATTCTCAAGGAGAAGAACCTCTCCCGGCTTCAAAGTAGCTGAGAGCTCCTCTGCATCTTTGCCCATACAATCAGCAGCAAATTTGACAGTTGTGCCGAGCCTCTCCTCAATTGCTCCTATTATATGCTTAAGGGAGTATTTCTCAGTCGGACCCTTGGGTCTTCCCAGATGTGACATTATTATCAGTGAACCGCCCTTCTCAAGCACTTTCCTAAGTGTGGGAATGGCTGCGCGGATCCTTGTGTCGTCTGTAATCCGGAACTCCTCATTAAGTGGCACATTGAAATCCACTCTTACAATTGCTCTCTTTCCGGAAAAGTCATAACTATCAATCTTTTGCATCTTAATAAATGTTAATTGTGTCTATTATCAGGGGGCAAATTTAGAAATATTCTTACAAAAAATAGTTACCTTAGTGCCCTTATTGATAACTAAATTCTTGAATAGGTGATACTGCTTGAATCCCCAACAGGTTGGAAAGATTACGAATTGTTAGATTCGGGAGAGTTTGAAAAACTGGAGCGATTTGGAGACTACATTTTAATAAGGCCGGAACCAAAGGCTTTGTGGAAAAGGTCTATGCCGACAACAGAGTGGAACAAACTTGCCCATACCCGCTTTACAACAGGAGCAGGATTTGGGAAGGCCGGCAAGGAGGACTCCGGCACATGGCATAAGCTTAAAAAGATGGATGAGCAGTGGCCGGTAGAGTACAAAAAGGGCAAACTCAGATTTTCTCTCAGAATGGGTCTGACCTCATTCAAACATGTCGGTCTGTTTCCTGAGCAGGCACCAAACTGGGATTTCATTTTTAATGAAGTAAAAAGAATAAAAGGGGAGAGTAACTCTGCTCCTAAGGTGCTGAATCTATTTGCCTATACCGGTGCAGCTTCGCTTGCAGCCAGAAGTGCCGGAGCTGATGTCACACACCTGGATTCAGTTAGACAGGTTGTTACCTGGGCAAGGGGAAATATGGAGCTTAGCGGACTTGACAATATCAGGTGGGTTATTGAAGATGCGCTAAAATTTGTTAAACGGGAGGCAAAAAGAGGAAACCTCTATCAGGGGGTCATAATGGATCCGCCTGCCTATGGTCACGGACCTGACGGGGAGAAGTGGAAGCTTGATGAACTTTTATATGAGTTTCTTGCAGAGGTAAATACAATAGTTGCAAAAAAAGAGAGCTTTGTTGTTCTTAACCTCTACTCAAACGGATACTCTGCAGTACTTGCCGAGACCCTTATGAATACCTCTTTTGGTTTAAAACCGGCCGATAAAGGGAGAGGATATAATCTCAGCTTTGGAGAGCTGATGCTAAAGGATAAATTTGAAAAATCATTACCGTTGAGTGTCTTTGTCAGACTCAGCAGGTAATTTGCAATAAAGCAGAAAAAAAAAGAGATATGATAAATTTTTTTGCAATTAACTGGGCCCCTTCACCAGAGATATTCTCTATAGGACCTCTGACTTTAAGATATTACAGCCTGCTGTTTGTATCAGGGTTTATTATAGGATACTATATATTTTCATGGTTTTTCAAAAGGGAGGGGGTTCCTCAGAGAATTCTGGAGAATCTGCTCTACACCCTTCTTATAGCCACTATGGTGGGCTCAAGACTGGGCCACTGCTTTTTTTATGAACCCGAGTACTATCTGGCAAGACCTCTGGAGATACTGAAAATCTGGGAGGGAGGGCTGGCAAGTCATGGGGGTGCAATTGGAATCCTCATTGCAATGTGGTGGTTTGTCAGAAAGTACGGCTCCAGATATGGGTTTGACTTTCTCTGGATAATGGACAGACTTGGAATTGCAACAGCTTTGGCCGGAATGATGATAAGGCTCGGGAATTTAATGAATTCTGAGATTTACGGCAATCCAACTGACTTACCATGGGGTTTTATATTTACCCTTAGAGGAGAGACTGTTCCCAAGCACCCTACCCAGCTGTATGAGGCACTTGCATATCTTGCACTATTCCTTGTATTGATTCTCATCTATAAAAAATACCTTCCTAAACTTAAGAGAGGGACGCTTTTTGCCCTCTTTCTCATAGGACTCTTTGCGGCACGATTCTTTATTGAGTTTGTTAAGGAGCCACAGGTGGAGTTTGAACAGACTATGTCGCTGAATATGGGTCAATGGTTAAGTGTTCCGTTTATTTTGGGTGGTGTGGCCTTGCTTGTTTACAGCTATATGAGAGGTAAGCCTGCAATGATTAGCAGTAAAAAATAGAGATTAACCCCTGTCCATTTCACGCCTGAGATCCTTCTCCTTAATGGAGTGCCTCTTGTCATACTCACGCTTCCCTTTTGCCAGGGCAATATTGAGTTTTGCGTATCCTCTCTCTGAAATAAAGAGTCTGGTGGCTATGATTGTCAGCCCCTTCTCCCTTGAACCTCTGAAGAGCCTCCTTAATTCGTTTTTAGTAAGCAACAGTTTGCGGTCCCGTCTGGGGTCATGAGCGTTAAAGCTTCCCCACCAGTAGTCGGCAATGTGCATATTTTTGACATATAGCTCTCCATTGGCAAAATAGCAATAGGAGTCCGCAAGAGAGGCTTTCCCTGCTCTTATTGACTTAATCTCTGTTCCGCTCAGTACAACACCGGCTGTAAAGGTCTCCAGAAACTCATAATCAAACGAGGCTCTCTTGTTCTTAATCTCTATTTTGCTTTTTGCTTTAGGCATGGGAGTGCAAAAATAGTGTAAATTTGTGGAATGAACCAAGATTTGATATGCATATTGGGGCCTACTGCCTCAGGTAAAACCAGATATGCCGTAGCTATGGCTCTTCAGACCGGCGGAGAGATTATCTCTGCCGATTCGCGGCAGGTTTACAGAGGAATGGATATTGGAACAGGTAAGGATCTCTCAGAATATGAGAAAGAGGGGGTAAAGGTGCCATATCATCTTATTGATATTGTGGAGCCGGGAACAAAGTATAATATTTTTGAGTATCAGAGAGACTTTTTCAAAGCTTATCAGTATATACACTCCAGGGGCAGGCAGCCTCTTCTTTGTGGCGGATCCGGACTCTATATCGAGGCTGCTACAATGGGCTACGCTCTGTACGAGGTCCCTCCAAATCCTGAGCTTCGCGAAAGACTGGAGAGACTCCCTTTGGAGGAGCTTGCCGATATGCTTAAAGGGTACAAAACCCTCCACAACAGAACCGATACTGACAGTAAAAAAAGAGTAATAAGGGCATTGGAAATAGCTATTTATGAATCTGAAAACCCATCAAATGTCAGAGAGCTTCCTAAGATTAAGACAAGGTTCATTGGGATAGATGTCAGCAGGGAGGAGAGGATAAGACGTATAGACAAAAGGCTGGATGAGAGACTTGAAGAGGGGTTGGTAGAGGAGGTTAGAAGACTTCTGGATAGTGGAATTCATCCCGACGACCTCATCTATTACGGGCTTGAATATAAGTTTGTAACCCTCTATATTTTGGGTAGATTATCCTATCCGGAGATGCGAAATCAACTGGCAACCGCCATTCATCAGTTTGCAAAAAGGCAGATGACCTGGTTCCGGGGGATGGAGAGAAGAGGGGTGAAAATTGAATGGATTAAGATTTAAATATTTAGAAAAATGAAGAAACTCTCAATGATTTTCGCTCTCTCATTTGCTGCTCTTCTCTGTGTAAAGACCGGTTCAGCGCAGGATATGAAAAGCCTCAGATATGTTGATGCTAAATCCCTTATGGTTACCGGGATGGCATTTAATAACCCGCTGGGGGATTTTGCCCGTCTTCCTGAGGAGCTTAGGGGAGAGCTCAGGAGTTCGCTTATTTCATTAGGAATGAACTCAGCAGGGGTGGCAGTCAGGTTTCGTTCTGACAGTCCCGTAATTGCAGCCAAATGGAGAGTAAGAAATAATTTTTCAATGAATCATATGCCTGATACCGGTATAAGAGGGCTGGATCTATATGTTCTTGACAACGGAAAATGGAAGTATATCGGTACAGCAAAGCCGGGGGCATCAAAGGATAATCTGTCGGCCTTTATTCGTAACGGAGACAGGGTTATGCGAGAGTACATAACGTATCTCCCACTTTATGACGGAGTGGAGTCTCTGGAGATAGGAGTTGACTCTGTTTCAACTATTGATATGCCGGTAAACAGGGCATTGATCTCCGGACCAGATAGAAAACCTGTTATATTTTACGGAACCAGCATAACACAGGGGGGATGTGCCTCAAGACCGGGGATGGCATATCCTGCTATCCTTGGCAGGATGCTGAACAGGGAGAGTATAAATCTGGGCTTTTCAGGTAATGCAAGAATGGATATGGCAATTGCCAAATCTGTTAATATGGTGGATTATCATACTCTTGTGCTTGACTGTCTTCCAAACATGACTGCACAGATGGTAAGAGACAGTGCGGAGATCTTTATCAGAACTGTGCTTAAACATAATCCCGGGAAGAGGATTGTAATGGTTGAAAATCCTGAATTTCCAAATCTGTTACCGGATAAGAAGGCATCTGCCGAGATTGTGGAAGAGAATGGTGAGTGGAGGGCTTTGTTTGAGAGGCTTCGCCGTGAGGGATTCAGGAATATAATATATGTGAAGGGCAATGGTCTGATAGGAGAGGACAGTGAGGCGACAGTTGACGGAGTTCACCTAACCGATCTTGGATTCCAAAGGTTTTCAGAAAATCTGGTAAAATATTTGAAGGATTAGAGTATAAAAATCAGTTAAATAACAATCAGTTAAGTGGTTATTTACTCACTATACAGGTGGTAGGAAGATCCGCTGTTTGATGGGTACTGGAATACTCTTAACTCAAAGGCTGTGACTACTGCCATGATATGGTCAAAAATGTCTGACTGAACATTTTCGTAGTAAATCCAATCCTTAATTTTAGTAAAGAAGTACAGTTCCATTGGAATACCCTTTTCTGTGGGTTGGAGCTGGCGAACCATTGTTGTCATTTCGTGGTTTACCTCTGGGTGATTTTCCAGATATTTTTGAATGTATGCCCTGAAGACACCTATGTTTGTCTGTCTGCGCCCGTTAACAAGCATTGAGTTGTCGGTGCTGTTATCTTCATTGTACTTTCTGATTATCTCCTCGGTTGTGTCTATGTAATCAGTTAAATACTGGATTTTTCTGAATCTCTCAAGCATCTCCGGTGTACAGAACCTTATGCTGGTCATATCAATAATTATTGATCTCTTGATTCTTCTGCCACCGGACTCCTGCATTCCTCTCCAGTTTTGGAATGAGTCGCTGACCAGGGCATATGGAGGAACAGTTGTAATTGTGTTGTCAAAGTTCCTGACCTTAACAGAGTAGAGGCTTACCTCCTCTACATTTCCATCTGCTCCGTATTTGGGAACAGTAATCCAGTCACCCTGTCTTAGCATGTCATTTGAGGAGAGCTGCCACCCAGCAACAAAACCCAGAATTGTATCTTTGAAGACAAGGATGATTATGGCCATAGAGGCACCAAGTCCGGCAAAGAGAGTTGCAAAGGAGGTGTCAAGTAAAATACTGAGTAACGAAATTCCCCCGATAAAGTATGCTAAAACAGCAACTATCTGAAAAATTATCTGAATTGGTTTGTTGGAATAGTCCTCGGATTTTGAGTAAACCTTTGTCATAGCCTTTGTTGAGGCATGAACTGCCCGGATAATGACAAAGAGAATAAATATGAGAGCACCCTTTTCAAACATCTTTACCCAAAAAAGAGATTTTAGAGCTATGGGGGTACTTAAATAGAATACGATAGCCGGGATAATGTGGGCAATGTGTTTGAATACACCCTCTTCAACAAATATATCGTCCCACTTGTTTTTGGTAAATTTTGTCAGATGACCCACAACCCGGTGAAGAATGAACCTTGATATTAAATCAATACCATAGGCCAGAAGAAAAAGCAGAGTCATGCTGATTATTTCATCAAGCCAGGTGGCCAAAGTAGGTGAAACACCCCACTCTACAAGGATAGCATTGATTCCATCCACTACTCCAAACAGTGCCGTAGCTCTTGTTGTTATTTCATTCTCAAGCATAAATACTTTAAAATATATAAAGTCCGAATGCAAATATACTAAAAATGACGGAGGGGCTTCAGCTTACTTTGCAGTGGCCTCAATCTCCAACTCTTTGAATATGGATATGCAACGGGAGATTTTTTCAGGAGAGGGTTTATTCATAGGGATATTAAGCGGATTATATTTGGTTCCCAATCTTGAGTGTTTTCCAATACCCACATTGTGGTACGGCAGTAGCTCTACTTTCCTCTCCTCTGCTCCGGGTAACGAAGCCAGAAATTCTGCAGTCGCCTTTATGTTCTCCTCATCGGCATTAACCCCCTCAATCAGCGGTATCCGGACGGTAAAATTGTAGCCCTCCCCTGCCAGCATCCTGATGTTTGACAGAATCAGTTCGTTTGTTTGACCGGTGAACTCTTTATGCTTTTGAGGGTCCATATGTTTTAAATCGGCAAGTATAAGTTCGCAGTTGCCGGCGACCTCTCTTACAACCTCTTCACTTGCAAAGAGGCATGTGTCAACTGCCCTGTGAATCCTCAGTTCACCGCATCTGTCAAGAAGTTCCATGAGCATATTCCTGTGAATTAAAGGCTCTCCGCCACAAAAAGTCACCCCTCCCTCGCTCTGGTCAAAGACAATTGTCTCCTTTTTAATCTCCTTCATTATCTGCTCTGCAGAGAGCTCCTCCCCGGAAATTCCCAGTGCTCCTGTAGGGCAGGCCTCGGTGCACTCACCGCAGTTTATGCAAAAATTTGCATCGGTAGAGATATCATCATACTCCATCGCCAGTGCAGAATTGGGACATTTTGCCACGCAGCTTTTACAGTTGATGCACTTCTGTCTGTTGTATAACTTCTCCCTCTTTGTGCTGATTCCCTCCGGATTGTGGCACCAGATACAATTAAGCGGACACCCCTTGAAGAAGATGGTGAGTCTGATTCCAGGGCCGTCGTTAATAGAGTACCTTTTAATGTCAAATATCAGGCTCATAATAAGTTGTTTATTAGATTGTTGATATATTGTTTATTTGAGGTCCGGCCTATAGTTGTCCGTTCTCTGTCCTTGATATTATCTCCTCCTGGAGGTCTCTGTTCATATCATTGAAGTAGTCGCTGTATCCGGCCATTCGTACAAGCAGGTCCCGGTATTCTCCCGGATTTTTCTGGGCGTCACGAAGTGTTTCAGTATCTACTATATTAAACTGAATGTGGTGGCCGTTCATTGAGAAATAGCTTCTTATAAGGGAGGCGAGTTTCACAAGGTCTGAGTTGCTCTTTACCAGCGAAGGCAGGAACCGGAGGTTTAGCAATGTTCCGCCGGATTTTATCTGGTCCAGTTTTCCCAGAGATTTTATTACTGCGGTAGGTCCGTGGGTGTCTGCCCCCTGTGAAGGGGAGGTGCCGTCTGATATTGACAGACCGGCAAGGCGGCCGTTGGGAGTTGCTCCTGTAACCTTGCCAAAATATACGTGACAAGTTGTTGAGAGCATATTTAGATGGAAGCTCTCCCCCTTTGTGTTTGGTTTGCCCTCAATGGCTCTGTAGAGATCTTCATAAACCCTTACTGCTATTGAATCGGCATAGTCATTATCGTTACCAAAGAAAGGGGTTTTGTTGATGATCCTCTGCCTCAGAATCTCCTCTCCGCTAAAGTTGTTTGCCACAGCCTTCATCAGTTTATCCATTGTTACAGTCTGCTTCTCAAAAACGTGCCATTTAATAGCGGCCAGGGAGTCGGTAACGGTACCCAGTCCTGTACACTGAATATAATTTGTGTTGTACCTTGGGCCTCCGTTGTAGTAATCCTTACCTTTTTTGATGCAATCTTCAATAACAACTGAGAGAAAAGTGGCCGGGGCATATTTTGCAAACATTCTGTCAATATAGTTGCTTACCCGTATCTTTAAATCAGTTATATAGTTGAGCTGCTTAATAAAAGCATCATAAAGCTCATCAAAGTTTTTAAAATCTGCAGCCTCTCCGGTTTTGAGACCCACCTGTTTTCCGCCCACAGGATCAACGCCGTTGTTTAAGGTAACTTCCAGAATTTTAGGAACATTCAGGTAACCGGTAAGAAGATAGGCCTCCTTTCCGAATGCGCCCACCTCTATGCAGCCACTGCAGCCACCTTCGCGTGCATCCTGCAGACTTTTACCCTGCCTCACCATCTCCTGAATATAGGCGTCGGCATTAAAAACCGACGGATATCCGTACCCTTTCCGGATTACTTCGCACCCTGCCAGGAGGAACCTGTCGGGAGTTCTGCTGCTGATGTGGATGGAGCTGCCCGGCTGGAGGATATGAAGCTCATCTATGACCTCCAGGATTATGTATGAAATCTCGCTACTCCCATCTGTGCCGTCTGGTTTTACACCCCCTATGTTTATGTTTGTGAAGTCATTGTATGTGCCGCTCTCTCTTGCAGTAATTCCCACCTTTGGAGGGGCAGGGTGGTTGTTTACCTTAATCCAGAAGCAGGAGATAAGCTCCTTTGCCTCATCACGGGTCAGGGTGCCCTCTGCAATCTCCTTTTCATAAAAAGGAGCCAGATGCTGGTCAAGATGGCCCGGGTTCATTGCATCCCAACCATTTAGCTCAGTTATGGTGCCGAGGTGAACAAACCAGTACATCTGTAACGCCTCATGCAGATTCCGTGGCGCATTTGCCGGAATCCACCGACACACCTCCGCAATTTTGCGAAGCTCCTGAATGCGTCTGTCACTAGCTCTTCTTATGGACTCATCGGCCTTACTATTTCCAGTTGCATCATACTTACTCTCCAATTCTTTCTGTAAATCGGCAGCCATTTTCTCCGCTAGGAGAGCGTGCCTCTCAGCAAAAAGGATTACCGCATCGCAGGAGATGTCCATCGCCCGGAGCTGCTCCTGCTTGTCGGTGGCCTCAGGATCGTTAAGGAAGTCTAGCGAGTCAAGATGCTCCCTTATTTGCCGTTTAAAATCCAGCATCCCGAATTTGTATATCTTACCATCAAGGGCGGTGTGTCCGGGTGCCCTCTGCTCCATAAACTCTGTGAAAAGGCCTGATTCATAGGCATCTCTCCACTCCTGTGGCACATGAGAGAATATCCTCTCCCTTTGCGTACGGCCACTCCAGAACGGGATTACCTCCTCTTCATATCTTTTTATATCCTCCTGACTTATTGTATATCTCTGCAACTCTCTCTTGTTGAGGATGTTCAGGTCCTCTGCCGAATGACAGGTGAGCTCCGGGAAGGTGGGTACAGCCTTTGGCTTTGGACCCCGCTCACCTACTATAAGCTCATCCTCACCTATGTAAATTGTCTTTTTCTTGCATATTTCCAGGAAGTTGAGTGCTCTTAGTATGGGTACAGGATATTTATCCAGATTCTCTTTATAAAATTGAGTTTCAATGAGCGCCCTCTCTATTGAGAGCGTCGGTTCGATCTCCACCGATATTTTTCTAAGTTTTGAAATTCTCTCTGTCATTGTGATGTGGTGTATGGTGTGTGGTGTGTGGTGTGAAATTTTACCCCAGGGGTAAAGTGTCAGATCCTTGAAAATGAGACGTATACCATTACAGGGCTTTTTTTGTAATATTATGATTTTGTGATGTTTGACACTTTACCCCTGGGGTCGGGCGGGTGTGTCGTTCTGGTGCCAAGATGGTAAAACCACCACTCAGTTCATAAGACAAGAGAAGAGACCTCTACCGGGTTTGTGGTATAGATTAAGCACATATGTGAACTTATATGAGGTCATTTCAGACAATTTTTAAACGAATATAGGCAATTTTTTCAATACTGCTTATTGACATTGATGTCAACTATACCATTTAGCTTTGCGCTCCTCTGTGTTGATTCCAGGAAGCAACTTTTTTATCTCAGAGGCAAATTCATCACCTCTTGTAGGTTCAGCAGTAAAAAAGATATTGGATGAATTGCGAAGGTTGATCTTCTTGATTTTTCCATTTTTCTTGCGATGGATTTCCATCTTGGAGATCTCATTCAGATTAACTTTTCGCCACTCTTTTTTGCCGAACATTATTGAGAAGGTCATCTTCTCTTCATCAATAATATAGCTAGTTCTTATCTTGTGTACCAATGTGTAAATAGGTGCTAGCATTCCAAAGAAAATGCTAAACCGCCACTCCAAAAAAATGGAAAGGTAGAGCAAGCTTAGGACAACAAGGGAAGAGATAATGATAATTCTCCGGGCCTCCCTTTTTTCAAATATTGGATATTTATTTTTCATAAGCTAGTGTAAGTTTGTAGCGGTAAATTTAATAAATAATAGTTTTGCCACACCTCCTCGCACAACCAGCAGATTGATAGTTGATTATGTTTTTGTGACTATGAATAAGCTGATAAATTGTATAACTTATAGTTGTACGAGGAGGTGTAGCAAAACCTCCTCCACTTTAAACGAATTAAGAGAGGAGGAGGCTCTAAAAATATGACTGAACAGAGGTTTCAGTCCTGTGATAAAGTGATGGCTGCTTCTGACTAGTTTTTCCAGTCTTCGCAGCTGCACATCAGATTTCTGTCTCCGTAGCCGTTGTCAACGCGGGTAACGTGAGGCCAGAATTTGTTGTCACGGATCCAGGCAAGTGGATAGGCGGCCTGTTCGCGTCCGTATGGGTGGCTCCAGGTGTCAGCAGAGACTTCTGCTGCTGTGTGAGGCGCGTTCTTAAGCGGATTGTCGGTTTTGTCCATTTCACCGGCCTTAATGGCTTCGCACTCATTCTTGATTACAATCATTGAATCAATGAATCTGTCCATCTCAGCTTTTGATTCGCTCTCGGTAGGCTCAATCATTAAGGTTTCGTGAACAGGGAAGGAGAGTGTAGGGGCGTGGAATCCAAAGTCCATCAGTCGCTTGGCTATGTCCGAAGCATCAACGCCGTATGTTGCTTTGTAATGGCGTACATCAATAATGCACTCGTGTGCAACTCTTCCGTGAGCGTTCTTGCCCTTTCCTACAGGTTTTCCAGTGTAGAGAGTAGCATAGCCTGCCTCGGCCAGTTTTGCCGACATATAGTTAGCATTTAGGATTGCCACCTCAGTAGCTTTCTTAAGCCCGTCAGCACCAAGAAGCTTGATATATGCATGGGTTACAGGAAGGGCCATTGGGTATCCGTAAGGGGCAGAGCTGACTGCCTTCACACCGTTGTGGTCGCAATCGGTTAGGAACGGATGGCAAGGAAGGTATGGTGCAAGCTCTTTTGTACAGCAGATAGGGCCGATTCCCGGACCGCCGCCGCCGTGAGGAATTGCAAATGTTTTGTGCAAGTTCAGGTGGCAAACATCAGCTCCTATGAAGCCAGGATTTGTAAGTCCCACCTGAGCATTCATATTTGCTCCGTCCATATATACAAGCCCGCCGTTCTGATGAATAATATCCATCATCTCCTTTATCTTAACCTCAAATACACCGTGGGTAGACGGGTAGGTTATCATTGTGCAGGAGAGTCTCTCTTTGTACTGTTCTGCCTTCTGGCGGAACTCATCAACATTGATATTTCCCATCTCATCGCATGATACAAGAACTATCTCCATTCCGGCCATCGCTGCCGATGCAGGGTTTGTCCCGTGAGCAGATGTAGGAATTAGAACTACGTTTCTCTGAGTCTGGCCGTGAGCAATATGGTAAGCACGAATTGTCATAAGACCTGCAAACTCACCTGCAGAGCCGGCATTCGGCTGAAGTGAAGTTGCATGAAAACCGGTAATTACTGCAAGGTCATGCTCAACCTCTTTTATAAGCTCCATATATCCCTGTACCTGGTCGGCAGGAGCGAAAGGGTGTACATTGCCTAGTTCAGACCAGCTCATGGGGAACATCTCAACAGCCGCATTAAGCTTCATGGTACAAGAGCCCAGAGGAATCATTGAGTGGGTTAGAGAGATGTCTCTTCTCTCCAGCTTCTTGATGTACCTCATCATCTCGGTCTCTGAATGGTATTTGCTGAACACCTCGGCAGTCAGATAACTGCTCTCACGTGCCATGAATATTTTTCCTTCAGGGAGTCCGGGGCATTCATAAAGATTTCGTCCAAAAATTTCCAGAATTGTTGTAGCCTCAGTGCAATTTGATAGTTCGTCAAAGCTGATAATTACCGAATCCTCAGAAGGGTAGTAGAAGTTAATTCCCTTTTGTTCTGCTTTGTATTTTATATCAGAGGCCTTTACGCCTGTGATATGAATTGTGTCAAAGAAATTCTCCGCTGCAAGTTTAAATCCAACCTTTTTCAGTTCCGATGCAACCGCATGGGCGTAGCAATATGCATTCATTGCAATTGACTTCAGCCCCTCCGGTCCGTGGTAAGCTGCGTACATACCGGTCATTGTTGCCATAAGAGCAGTTGCAGTACAAATATTTGAGGTAGCCTTTTCACGTTTGATATGCTGCTCCCTTGTCTGCAGAGCCATACGGAGAGCCTGATTTCCCAGTCTGTCAACAGATATACCAATGATTCTTCCCGGCATATTACGTTTGTACTCATCCCTGGTTGCCATAAAACCGGCAGTAGGTCCTCCGAATCCCATAGGTAGTCCGAATCTCTGTGCTGTTCCCACAGCTATATCAGCACCCCACGCTGCTGGTTCTTTAAGAATTGTAAGTGCAAGGAGGTCAGTTACAGCTGTAACAAGAATACCCTTTGCATGAGCGTTTGTGCAAAATTCTGTATAGTCGCAAACCTCTCCGTTACCGGCAGGGTACTGGAGCACTGCTCCAAAGAACATATCATCAAATTTAACAGTGTTGAATTTGCCTAATACAACCTCTATTCCAAGAACCTCTGCACGTGTTTCTATAACAGCAAGTACATGAGGGAAGATGTTCTCATCAATGAAAACCTTGTTTTTACCGGCCTTTACAGCGTCACGGGAGCGAAGTTCATACATCATTCTTACCGCTTCACCTGCAGCAGTTGCATCATCCAGCATTGAGCTGTTTGCCATTTTGAATCCGGTCAAATCTGCAACCATTGTCTGGAAATTAAGCAACCCCTCAAGACGACCTTGTGAAATTTCTGCCTGATAAGGAGTATAGGATGTATACCAGCTCGGGTTTTCAAAAATGTTTCTGATGATTACCGGAAGTGAGGCTGTGCCGTAAAATCCCTGCCCTATCATTGAACGGAAATTCTTATTTTTGGATGCCATTGCCTTAATCTTTGATAAATATTCGTGCTCAGTAAGAGCCTTGTCAAGAGCAAGTGGCTTGTCCAGCAAAATATCTGACGGAACTGTTTGTTTTACAAGTTCCTCCAAGCTGGAAACTCCCAAAACGGAGAGCATTTCTGCCTCATCTTTTGGTCTTGGTCCATTGTGTCTGTCGACGAATGAAAGTGACATATTATTCTATTTATTAGATTGTTATTACAAGGGTTATCCTGCAAATTTATACAATATTTTCTGAACATTGCGAATTAAAATATTTTCATATTTTTGTGTGAACTAAAACAAAAATCTATGAGTTTATTAAGTAGAAAAATCTCTGAGCTGCAGGACAGGCGAGATAAGGCAGTGCAAGGTGGTGGCGAATCTGCCATTGCTAAGCAAATAGCCATGGGAAAGCTGCCGGCACGCGAGAGAATTAACCAGCTCTTAGACGCCGGCTCTTTTTTTGAATACGACCTGTTCATAGAGCACGAGGCACGGGAGTTTGGTATGGAGGGCAAAAATCTGGCCGGTGACGGAGTTGTTATAGGTACCGGTACCATAAATGGTAAACCGGTTGCTATATACGCACAGGACTTCACTGTCGCGGGCGGTTCTCTTGGATCAATGCACGCCAGAAAAATCACAAAGATCATGGACTACGCTTTGAGAATGAAGATTCCTCTCATTGGAATCAACGACTCAGGTGGCGCCCGTATTCAGGAGGGTGTGAACTCTCTGGCCGGATACGGAGAGATCTTCTTCAGGAATACACTAGCCAGTGGGGTTATTCCACAGCTATCCGTAATTCTGGGACCATGTGCAGGAGGAGCTGTTTACTCTCCGGCACTTACCGATTTTGTTTTTGTAGTGGACAAAATATCAAAGATGTTCATAACAGGACCGGAGGTAATAAAATCTGTATTAGGCGAAGAGATAGACATGGAGTCGCTCGGGGGAGCCAGGGTTCACAGTGAAATTACCGGTAATGCACACTTTTTTGCAAACAGCGAACAGGAGTGCTTTTCTCAGATTAAAACTCTTTTGGATTACATCCCATCATGTAATGAGTGCAAAGCCTCTCCAAAAAAGAGCATTGAGCCTTTAAAGAAATTTAAAATTGAGAAGATAGTTCCTGTAGAGCCAACAAAACCGTATGATGTAAGAGATGTTATCAAAGCCTTGACAGACTCTTCGGAATTTTTTGAGGTTCAGGAGCTTTGGGCAGGAAATATTGTAGTCGGCTTTGGAAGAATTGACGGAAGGACTGTCGGTTTTGTTGCTAATCAGCCGCTTGTACTGGCAGGAGTTCTTGATTGTGATTCATCTGACAAAGCAGCAAGATTTATAAGATTCTGTGATGCCTTTGAAATTCCTATCGTTACTCTGGAAGATATGCCGGGATATCTGCCCGGTGTTGACCAGGAGCACGCCGGGGTAATCCGACACGGGGCGAAGCTGCTCTATGCATACAGCGAAGCAACAGTACCCAAAATAACCGTTATCCTCAGAAAGGCATACGGCGGGGGCTATATTGCTATGAATTCAAGACACCTGCGTGCAGACTTTGTTTTTGCATGGCCGCTTGCCGAGATTGCTGTGATGGGTCCTGAGGGTGCGGCAAATATTATTTTCCGTAAGGAGATAATGGAGGCCGAGGATCCTGAAGCGATGAGAAAACAGAAGGTTGAGGAGTATAAACAGAAATTTGCCAATCCTTATGTAGCAGCTGCAAAGGGATATATTGACTCTGTAATTAACCCTGCCGAGACCAGAAACTATCTCAAACACGCACTAAACGTATCTCAGAACAAAGTTGTAAAAAGACCGTCTAAGAAGCACGGAATTCCACCATTTTAATATGAAGAGATCAGCTAAAAAAACGGAAGATATGGGACCTGCCGAAACACTGCAGATTTTCCCCAATGCAAGAAAATACAAGACAAACTTAACCTCAAAATATAAAAACAGAAAGGTGTGGAAAAGGCCCGATCCGCAGGAGATACTCTCCGTGATACCGGGTGTTGTTACATCACTAACTGTAGCTGAGGGGGCTCATGTTGCAAAAGGGGATGAGATCATGGTCTATGAGGCTATGAAGATGCAGAATATAATAAGGGCTCCCTTTGACGGTACCATTGAAAAGATACATGTGCAACCGGGTGAGAAGATTGCCAAAGGAGTCCTGATGATCTACCTTAAGTCCGATGTAGAGTTTGTCTATGAGGATATAGATGACGATATCAGCGCCATCGTTCCAGATCCAGTCGGATAAAGATAAACAGGAATATAGTAAATGCCCATAATGAGGAGCCTCCGTAGCTTATAAACGGCAACGGAATCCCTATTACGGGCATTATTCCTATTGTCATCCCTATGTTTATTAGAAAATGGAGGAAGAGAACCGATGCAAGAGAGTAACCGAATATTCTGGTAAAACTGTCCTTTTGCCTCTCTGAAAGGGTTAAAATCCTGATTATAAGAAAGACAAATAATCCAATCAAAGCAGCTGAACCCAAAAGCCCCCACTCCTCTCCAATTGTGCAGAATATAAAGTCTGTACTCTGTTCCGGAACGAAATTGAACTTGGTCTGAGTTCCCTTCAGAAATCCTTTCCCGGCAAATCCTCCTGAGCCTATTGCAATTTTAGACTGATGGACATTGTATCCTGCCCCCTGGAGATCTTCAGTAACCCCCAGAAGGTTTTCAATTCTTGCACGTTGGTGGTCCTGAAGAACCTCTTCAAAGAAGAATTGTACGGAGAATATAAGGATTACTGAGGCTGTAAAAGATATTAAGATAAATTTAAGGTAGGATGTCCGCTCCTTTATGGTTTTGTAAACAAGATAGATAAAGAAAGGGGCAATTGCTACTGAGAGCCATTCAACATTGCTTAGGGATGAGGCGAAAGAGAAGATTGAAAGTCTACCCAGCATGGGAGAGTATATAAGAATGGGTAGTGAAATTGCCAGCAAAGCTACACCGGTGATATATCTTTTTGAGAAAAGAGCAACTGCAATCACAGAAATTACAAATAGAACTATCAGAGACACGAATGGAGTGAATGAAAGTGTCAGCACAAAGAGTGTTATTGCCAGTAAACCAAATATAAGCACCCACCCGCTTATGCCCTCCCTGTAGAAGACAAAGATAAAACTTGCAAAAACCAACGCAGAGCCGGTCTCCTTCTCCAGGATGATAAGAGCCATAGGGAGAAGAACTGTGAGACCTGTTTTTAGCAGAGAGGATAACTGCTTAAGTTTAAAGTTGTATGAACTCATCATTGAGGCAAGGGCAAGAGATGTTGAGATTTTTGCAAGCTCAGCAGGCTGGAATCTGAAAGGTCCAATCATAAACCAGGATTTTGAGCCATTCACCTCTACCCCTACAAAAATTACGGCAATCAGCAGCAAAAGGCTGAAGAGATAGAGAGCCCATGCAGTTACATTATATAGTTTTGGATTTACAGCAAAAAGAATAAGTGCTGCAATGACCAGTGAGGTTACAATCCAGATGAATTGCATCCCGTATCTTTGTGACATATCAAGTATGTGTCCGTGCTCTTCATCATATACTGATGCAAATACAGATATCCATCCTATGAATACAAGTATCAGATAAGTGATAATTAATGGCCAGTCCAGTTTTCTGTACAAATTCAAAGGTGTTTTCATCTTCTTATGCTCTGTAACAGATTTGAGTTTATTATGTGATTCTCCAGCTCTTTTCTCTCAACCACACCTTTTAGGTATTTTTCAATAAGCAGGGTGGCAATAGGTGCAGCCCATGTCGCCCCAAAGCCGGCATTTTCCAGATACGCCACTACTGCAATTTTAGGATTATCCCTGGGTGCAAAACAGATAAAAACTGAGTGGTCTTTTCCGTGTGGATTTTGGGCAGTTCCGGTTTTTCCGCAGATGTCCAGCCCCTTGACTGCAACTCTTGATGCAGTTGCACCTGAGCCCGGAGGTGCATTTACTGCCAGGTACATACCGTGAATAATTTTCTTGAAGTTTGAGGTGTCAACCATTGTATAGTGCCTCTGGGAAAAATCGGCATCAATAGTTGTGTCTTGTACACTCTTGATAATATGAGGAGTGTAGTAGTAACCTCTGTTGGCAATTGTTGCCGCAAGGTTCGCTAAATGGAGGGGAGTTGTCCCTAACTCCCCCTGTCCAATAGACAACGATATTATTGAGAGAGATTTCCACCTGTTGATTCCGTGAATCCTGTTGTATCCCTCTGTTGAGGGCAGCACACCACCAAGTTCACCGGGGAGATCGCTGCCAAGCTTTACTCCAAAACCGAAACTCTCTACATATTCTCTCCATTTAATAAAGGCCGATGTCACGTTAGGGTAGGCCGGGTTATCTATAGTAAGCCTGAACGCATTTGCATAGTAGGCATTACAGGACATCATAATTGATGTTGTCAGGTTTGTGGGAGAGGGGTGAGGGTGGCAGGCTATGCCTCGTCCCACTTTGTAACCCAGATTACATGGATAGGTTGTGGTTGTATCAATTACCCCCTCCTGAAGAGCTATAAGCCCATTGACAAGTTTGAAAACCGAGCCGGGAGGGTAAGGAGACATAACAGCCCTGTTGAACATGGGCTTCATAGGGTCATTGACAATCTCATTGTAGTGTTTGCTTATAGAGGCCAGCTTTGCAACCTCAAGCCCCGGGCTTGAGACAAGAGTTAGAATTTCCCCTGTGGATGGTTCTATTGCCACAACGCTCCCCACCTTATTCTGCATAAGGAGTTCAACGTATTGCTGGAGTTCGGCATCAATTGAGGATACAATATTTTTTCCGGGGACGGCAGCTTTGTCATACTTCCCATCGTCATAGCTTGACTTGACTTTATTGTGGACATCTCTTAAAAAGATATTATATCCCTTCTCTCCCTTAAGTAAGCTTTCGTAAGCTAGTTCTATGCCCGTTCTTCCTATATAATCTCCTCTTCTGTAACTTGGGTTTTTCCTCAGAAATGCTGTGTCTGCCTCTGATATGTATCCGAGCAGGTTACCACAGGCGTTGTATGGGTATTCACGGATAGTTCTTGGTATTGCAGAGAAGCCCTGGAATTTGTAAGCCTTTTCAAGAAAGATAGAGTACTGTTCAGGAGATATCTGCTTTACGAAAGGCAATGTCTGATATCCTATTCTTCTTCTGTTCTTCCTGTAGTCAGCAAGACTTTTTCTTACATCTTCAATATTGAGGCTGAAGATTTCGCAAAGGTCGGCTGTGTCCAGATCTTTCACCTCATAGGGTGTTATCATTATGTCATATGCCGTCTTGTTGCCCACCAGAATCTTTCCGTTTCTGTCATAAATGATTCCCCTTGCAGGGTATCTTACATCATATCTGAATGCGTTGTTACTGGCCGTTATTTTGTACTGCTCGTCAAGAATCTGAAGGTTGAAAAGTTGTAGCAGCATTACAACTGTAACTATGAACAACCCTAAGATCAGTATGTTTTTTTTATTTTTCAGATCAACTCCCATCTCTGCACCCCCTATTTCCAGTTTTTGTAAAAGAGTCCAAATTCAATAAGCAGAAGAAGAGTTGTGTTGATGGCAAGGCTTATAAGGAATCTTGGCAGGTTGCCTGACAGGTAGGCAAAGGAGAAACTCTCTGCCAGTATATATGTTATATGATGTATTGAAAGAAGGATTACTGCATATGCAAGAAAACGGCTGAATCCCATCTCGTACATTCCGGGTCTTATCTGGCTGTCCAATTCACCCTTTCTTACAATCAGAGTCTGTACCGGCTGTCTGAGAAAGGCCATCATCACTGCTGCTGCTGAGTTAATTCCTGCCATTCCATTGTACAACAGATCTGTTCCCGCCCCTATCGCAAATGCCCAAAGCATTACATAAACAGAAGACATTCCGGCGGGAAGGGCAATTATGAAGAGGGGATATAGCACAATAAACACCATTGGCCCAAAGTCTATATAGCTTGAGACCAAAACCTGAGCTATCAGGAAGCTCAGGAAAACAACCATTTTATCTACCCCTTGCTTCATTTGAATTTATAAGATTGTCCAACTCCTGTTTATCCCGGCTCTTCACTACTCTTACAAACTTAAGTGTTTTGAAGTCTTGGAAAAACCTAACCTGTATCTCTTTATGAGTACCTCGTATGATTTTATACCTTCCTGCTGTTCCTATTGGAATGTCCGGCGGAAAAATTGTTGAGTATCCGCTTGTGAAGATTGTGTCTCCTACTGTAACTCTTATATGCTGGGGAATATCAGTGAGAACTGCTCGTGAAGCATCTCTGCCACTCCAGAAGAGAGGCCCGAATGCCCCCTCTCTCCCAATTCTTGCGCTTACACTCTGATTTATGTTGAGCAACGATATTATATATGAGTACCTGTCAGACACCTTGCTTACAACGCCTACAATTCCGTTTGGTGACACTACTCCCATATCCTCTTCAACACCATCTCTCCTCCCTTTGTCTATAATAATGAAATTCTGTTTGTTGTTTGTGCTGTTAGCTACAATCTGAGCAGAAATATAGGTGTATTTTGCCTCTGATGTATCCCTGCTGCAATCTGTCTCTCTCAGCTTCTCAAGCTCTGCAAGAAGTGCCTCATTCTCTGCTGCCAGCTCTCTGTTAACATCCCTTAAGCTGAAATAGTATTTGATTTCAGCTCCAGATTTTGAGAGAGCCCCCCTGATGCTCATATATGCACCACTTATCTTCAATTGCTGAAAAAACGAACTCTCTGAAATCATTATAATGGAGATCGTTTGAAGAACAATAAAGACCAGCAGAGATACAAGCCACTGAAAACGGGGAGATCTCTTTTTTGTCATATCAATTATGCTCTATCTGATAAGGTAAGGCAGCTTATCGCAGTTTTTTAATGCTATGCTCGTGCCTCTGGCTACGGCATGTAGAGGATCCTCTGAGACATGGAATTTAATGTTTATCTTCTCGGTCAACCTCTTGTCAAGACCTCTTAGCAGTGCTCCACCACCGGTAAGGAATATGCCCTTTTGAACGATATCAGCATATAGTTCCGGCGGAGTCTGTTCAAGAACAGAGATTACCGCAGCCTCAATCTTTGCAACAGATTTATCTATACAGTGAGCTATCTCCTGACTTGTTACACTAACCTCAACGGGGTGTGCTGTCATAAGGTTTGGACCTCTTACAACATATGGTTCAGGATATTCGTCAAGTTCGCTGAGTGCGGCTCCCACTCTGAGTTTTATATCTTCAGCAGTCAGCTCGCCAATTTTAATATTGTGTTGCTGACGCATATATTGCTGTATCTCGTTTGTGAAGACATCGCCGGCAACCCTTATGCTCTGGTTGAATACTATACCACCAAGGGAAATAACGGCAATCTCTGTAGTACCTCCTCCAATGTCAACCACCATATTTCCTGAAGGAGCCTCAACATCAAGGCCTATTCCAATAGCCGCCGCCATTGGCTCATAAATAAGATAAACATCTCTTCCTCCCGCATGCTCGGATGAGTCCCTTACCGCACGGATTTCAACCTCAGTACTTCCGGAAGGTATGCAAACAACCATTCTCAGACTTGGAGTGAAGAGGCTGTTTCTGTAGTTAATCATCTTAATGAAGCCTCTGATCATTGCCTCTGCAGCATTGAAGTCTGCGATGACACCGTCTCTCAGCGGCCTTACCGTCTTTATGTTTGCGTGGGTCTTCCCGTGCATCATCCTTGCCTTCTGACCAAACGCAATAGGTTTGCCGGTGTTCTGATCTATAGCCACAATTGAGGGCTCGTCCACAACAACCTTATCGTTCATAAGGATGATTGTGTTAGCTGTCCCCAGGTCTATAGCCAGCTCTTGAGTTAAAAATGAGAATGCCATATTTGTATATTTTGTATTTCTATTATGTCCTATTAATGTTTAAAGTGTCTTATCCCCGTTGTAATCATGGGAATACTCCTGCTGTTACAGTAGTCAATGCTCTCTTGGTCTCTGACAGAACCGCCCGGCTGGATTACTGCCTTAATTCCCGCTTTGTCTGCAATCTCTACGCAGTCCGGGAAGGGGAAAAATGCATCAGAGGCCATAACTGCCCCCTCCAGATTAAATCCAAAACTTTCTGCCTTTAATATCGCCTGCTTAAGCGCATCTACCCTGGAGGTCTGCCCTACACCTGAGGCGAGTAGAGTCTCGTTTGCCGCTAGAACAATTGCATTTGACTTAGAGTGCTTAACAAGTTTATTGGCAAATGTTAGGTCTCTCAACTGCTCCGCTCCGGGTAAAGCAGTTGTTACGACTCTATGCTCAGAGGCCTCTTCTACCTCAGCATCCCTCTCCTGAACAAGTGCCCCGCCAAGAAGAGATCTGAATTTATTATTTGTACGTATCTCTTTGTCGTTTATAAGAATTATTCTGTTCTTTTTCTCTTTTAGTATAATTAGAGCCTCCTCAGTATATGACGGTGCAATTACAACTTCAAAAAATAATGTGTTCATACCCTCTGCCGAGCCTTTGTCAATCTCCAAGTTTGATATAATAACTCCTCCGAATGCAGAGACAGGGTCGCAGGCAAGTGCCGCCTCCCAGGCCTCTTTAACAGAATTCCTTGTTGCACAACCGCATGCATTGTTGTGTTTTAGTATTGCAACCGTCGGTCTGTCAAAGTCACCTATGAGTTCAATTGCCGCTTCAATATCAAGCAGGTTGTTGTATGATATCTCCTTCCCCCAAAGCTGTTTAGGGAGAGAATTCTCCTCTCCGTAAAAGCGGGCATTTTGATGAGGATTCTCCCCATATCTTAGCCTTTGTGAGTTTGAGAAGCTCTTTCTGAACGTTTCAATCTTCTCCTCTCTGTTGAAATAGTTAAAAATTGCACTGTCATAACCTGAACTCTGTGCAAATGCATATGCTGCAAATTTTTTCCTCTCTTTCAAAGAGGAGTCTGCCCCCCTTTCAAGAATCTCCATCAATTCGCCGTAATGCTCCATTGAGGGAACAATCAGCACATCTTTGTAATTTTTAGCCGCTGCTCTGATCAGAGAGATTCCTCCAATGTCAATTTTCTCAATAATCTCCTCATGCGATGAGTCAGAGGAAACATATTTTTCAAATGGGTAAAGATCCACAATCACCAGATCAATAGCAGGGATTTCGTACTCCTCAATCTGCCGGTTATCAGATTCCATCTCTCTTCTGTGAAGTATCCCCCCAAAAACTTTAGGATGCAGAGTTTTAACCCTACCGCCCAGAATAGAGGGGTACCCGGTAACCTCCTCTACACTCTTTACCGGAAGACCGATAGATTTTATATAATCATATGTTCCGCCGGTGGAGAGAAGCTCCGCCCCAAGCTCCGCTAGCCTGGTTGCTATTTTGTCAATGCCATCTTTGTGATAAACAGAGATTAACGCTCTTTTGATTGTTCTTTGATCCATACCTCTTAAATAGATACAAAAATAGGAAAAAAAGGGCAATAAATGTTTAATTTTGCGGTAATAAACTATAGGTTCCAATGGAGAGAAAAAGATATGCCATTATTGTAGCAGGGGGATCAGGCACCAGAATGGGAGGATCTCTCCCTAAACAGTTTATGTTGCTTGGTGAGAGGCCTATACTGATTCACACTATTGAGAAGTTCTTCAGTCTCAGGCGGAGGCCTGAGCTAATAATTGTTGTCCCTCAGAATTTGAGAGAGCAGTGGAAAGCGATATGCAAAGAGTATAAATTTGCTGTCAGCCATACACTTGTGTCAGGAGGGATTACTAGATTTCACTCCGTTAAGAATGCGCTGAAGTATATTGAACCGGGTTGTGTTGTTGCGATTCACGATGCCGTCAGGCCATTTGCGGATAGTGATTTCATTGAAGGGCTTTATAACGAGGCGGAGGAGTCGGGTGCAGTAATACCGGTAATAAAGGTTACCGACTCTTTAAGGATTGTAGAGGGAGAGGAGAGTAAACCGGTTGACAGGGAGTTGTATGTGGCAGTTCAAACACCCCAGGTATTCTGGTCTGAGCATCTGCTTAACGGATATGAGCAGGCATTTTCCCCGCAGTTTACCGACGATGCGTCAGTAGTTGAGAGCATAGGTGTGAAAATAAAATTTGCCGCGGGGTTGACGGCAAATATCAAAATAACCAAACCGGAGGATATGGTTCTGGCCTCCGCTTACCTTACTTCTTCTTAAGTGAGCTTCCTTTTTGAGGGAAATCCTTTACCCATACCTGCCTCTCAATGGCCTGGTCAAGCGAAATGAAAGTCTCAGTCTGCTCAACAGAAGGTATGTTCTGGATTGTGTTGATTAAAATCTCCATAAGGTGATCGTGGTTCTGGCAATATATCTTAAGCATCAGGGCATGTTTGCCTGTTACAAAGTGGCACTCTACCACTTCAGATATATTTTTTAGAGCCTCAATAACTTGAGGATAGTGGTTAGCCTGCGCCAGGCTTACGCCTACAAATGCACAAACATTCAGTCCCAGGGTTTGCGGTTTTACAAGCAATCTGGAGCCTGTAATAATTCCCAGGTTCTCCATTTTCTTAACCCTCTGATGTATAGCTGCTCCAGAAACGCCGCACTCTCTGGCGATCTCTAGAAACGGCATCCTTGCATTTTTTACAAGGAAGGAGAGAATTTTTTGATCAATTTGATCAATCTGATATTTAGGCATATAAGTTAAATTTGTAATCTAAACATACAAATATAATAATAAATTATAATTAAGATGGATTAATTTTTTGATAAAAGAACAGCCATCTTAACGGAATCTCTCCTGAATATGCCGTTAAATAATCTGAATAGGAGCAGGCAATAAATTGATTTATATTGTTTTTTATGTCAGGTACAACCATCCACCATCTGCCTGTAGTTGTGCTTGAAATAAAAACAAGTTCCTGTCCCTCCTGCCCCATACTTACAATTTTCTTGTTAAACATATCCTCATGGACAGTCACTCCAGGATCTTCTGAAATGCTTGCTGCCATTGCTTCAAACAGATGCCAAAGCACTTCAGCGGTTAGTTGGGTGCTTTGTGCAGAGTGCTTACTTTTTGAAACATAACCATAAAGCGAGAGAGATTTGAAGCGCTGACCCATTCCTATATATCTGGCCAGTTGACACATCTCCTCTCCGTACAGCCCATTTGGCAGATTTTGCGAGTTATCAGGGAAATCGGCAGCTCTTATGCTCTTCATGTCCACAAAAAAGTGAGATGAATTTCGCATTAGAGGCTCGGCATTATTAACACCACCCCTTAATGTGCCAAGGCGCATCTCCTCAAAAAATCTGGTTCTCAGTATCTTGAGTTTGGATGGATCGTATCTGTATAGTTGATAACCAACATGTGAAAAGGCCTCTGCATTTTTGTCGGCCAGAATAAATGAGAGAAGGTCGTTCCCTGAAAATTCACTCCCGGCAGAGATTAGAGTTGCCGAGTAGGGCTTCTCCGGAATAAATTTCTCAATTGATGGTAGCTCCTCTCCAGCAAGGAGTACACTCCTGAGATTCATTGCTTCACAAAGATCAAGCGTCTTCTTCAACTGATTGATACCGGGCTCTATACAATAAATCTTATAAGCAGAGTGGCAGAAAAGGCTATTGAGAGACTTAAGGAGATGGCTCTCTCCGGTAGTATTGATTATGACAGCCAAGGCACTGCCTGCGGTAATCTCGCTTAAGGCTGCTGCCGGGATCACTTCAAAATTTGAATTATTCGCTTTCATATTTTAGTATTACGAATTATCGCTTTTTTGCAGGCTTTTCCGGTGTCTCTTCAATTATTTTAAGGATGCTCTCCAGATCCATTGAAGCAGGATCTTTGCCTTTAGGTATTTTGTAGTTTTTCTTACCCTTTTTGATATATGGGCCGAATCTGCCGTTTAGTATCTCAATTCCCTCTTTTTCAAAGGATTTTATTAGTTTTTGCTGCTCCTTCTTGTCACTCTCCTCAATTATTGCAGCAGCCTCTTCTATAGTTACGGTATAGGGGCTGAACTCTTTAGGCAGAGAGATGAATTTGCCCTTATATTTAATGTATGGACCGAATCTTCCTGATGAGGCAATCACCTCTTCATCTTTTATCTCTCCAACCCTTCTTGGCAGGGCAAACAACTGCAGAGCCTCCTCCAGTGTGATTGTTTCAAGCAGCTGTCCCTTTGCAAGAGAAACAAACCTCTTTTCAGGATCGTCACTCTCCCCGATCTGGGCAAGAGGACCAAATCTTCCAAGCCTTACAATGACTCTCTTTCCGCTTGCAGGGTCTGTTCCCAGCTCCCTCTCGGCATTTTTTGGCCTGGACTCCTGCAGTGTCTCTTCTACCCTTTTACTGAATGGTTTGTAAAATTCGTCAATGAGCTTATTCCATTTCAGCTTTCCCTGAGCAACAATGTCAAACTGCTCCTCAACCTTTGCTGTAAAACCGAAGTTAACGACACTGTCAAAGTTCTCTACAAGGAAATCATTTACCAGTATTCCAATGTCTTCCGGAAATAGTCTCCCTTTTTCAGCTCCCCACTTCTCTACGATAGTGCGTTTTGTAATCTCCCCCTTCTCAAGGGTTGCAATTTTGCACACTCTCTCGGTGCCGGGTCTGTTGTCTTTTGTTACATAACCGCGCTGCATTATTGTGGAGATTGTAGGTGCGTATGTTGATGGTCTTCCTATTCCAAGCTCCTCCAGCTTCTTTACCAGACTGGCCTCTGAATAACGCGGGGGTTTCTGGGTGAATTTCTCTGTAGCTGAAATGCTGACAGCATCCATCTTTTGTCCGGCCTTCAGCTCGGGAAGACTGAAGGGAGCATCTGACTCCTCTTGTTCGTCATCGGTTGACTCTGAGTAAACTTTCAGAAAGCCATCAAACTTGACCCTGTCTGCTGTTGCTGCAAACCTGGCGGCAACGCCCTCCGCTCCAATCTCAATCTCTGTTCTGAGTATTGAGGCATCTGCCATCTGGGAGGCAACAGTTCTCTTCCATATAAGGTTATATAGTCTCTTCTCTTGCGGTGTTCCGTCAATCTCAATATTATTTATATAGGTGGGTCTTATAGCCTCATGTGCCTCTTGAGCCCCCTTGCTTTTAGTGGCGTATTGCCTTGTTTTTGAATACTCTTTTCCGTACAGTTCTGAAATAACCTGTTTAGCTGTTACCAGGGCGAGCTTGGAGAGGTTAACGGAGTCTGTACGCATGTATGTAATGAATCCGGATTCGTATAGAGACTGTGCAACTCTCATTGTCTGATTCAGAGAGAATCCAAGTTTTCTGGATGCCTCCTGCTGTAGGGTAGATGTTGTGAAAGGTGGAGATGGACTCCTTTTTGCATCCTTCTCCTCAACGGAGATAATTCTGAACACGGCATCTTTGCAGGATTCAAGTACGGAGAGAGCTTCGGTCTCACCCTCAAACCGCTCAGCAACCTCGGCCTTAACCTTTATACTCTGCTTTGTTCCTTCCGGATGGAAAAGTCCCTCAATCTTGTATTGGGATTTAGCAATAAATGCAAGTATTTCCCTCTCCCTTTCAACTATAAGCCTGACTGCTACAGACTGAACCCTACCGGCAGAGAGTTTCGGCCTAACCTTCTTCCACAATAGTGGAGAGAGCTGAAAGCCCACAATTCTGTCAAGAACTCTTCTGGCCTGCTGAGCCATTACAAGATCCATATCAATATCTCTTGGACTTTTGACAGCATTGTCTATTGCCTCTTTTGTAATCTCGTGGAATACAATTCTTTTTGTCTTTTCCGGATCTAGCTTGAGAGCCTCGCTCAGGTGCCAGGCTATCGCCTCTCCTTCGCGATCCTCATCGGATGCCAGCCATACTGTTGATGATTTCTTGGCCAATGCTTTAAGTTCGGAAACAACCTTTTTCTTATCATCGGAAACAACATAATTGGGCTCGTAGCCCTTTTCAAGATCTACGCTCAATGTGTTTGATGCAAGATCCCGTATGTGACCGAAACTTGATTTTACTGTGAATCCTTCCCCCAGAAATTTGCCTATAGTCTTCGCTTTAGCAGGAGACTCGACAATTACTAAATTCTCTCCCATATACTCTGTAATATACCTTGATGGTTGCAAAGTAAGGGAATAAATAAGGTATAATCAAAATTTTTATTCCTAATTTTGCCCTTCAAGACACTATAGATTCTGTAGAAAAGATGGAGATAAAAAACAGGCAAAAATTTCTTAAATGGTTTAGGATCATAGTTTACGGACCATTTGCACTTCTGTTGTTTGTACTGCTTCTTGTGGGCATTTTTGCAGACATACCCTCATTTACCGAACTGGAAGATCCCAAGAGTAATCTGGCCACAGAGATCATATCTGAGGAGGGGGAGATTCTGACAACATTTCATATTGAGAACAGATCTTATGTGACTTACAATGAACTTTCACCAAATCTAGTAGCGGCAGCTATTGCTACTGAGGATGCCAGATTCATGAGCCACAGTGGAATAGACTTCAGAAGCCTGGCGCGGGTGGCGGTAAAATCAATATTGCTTGGACAGACCAGATCTGGAGGAGGAGGTAGCACAATTACACAGCAGCTTGCCAAAACCCTCTTTCCCAGAGATACTGTCAAAAGCAGTATTCCCGGAGCCAGACACTTAGTCTTGGGTGTCAATAAGTTCAGGGAATGGATTACGGCTGTTAAACTGGAGAGAAACTACACAAAAAACGAAATCCTCAGCATGTATATGAATGCTGTTTTCTTTGGAAGCAATGCATACGGAATAAGGGCGGCATCAAACACCTTCTTCTCAAAGCATCCTTCCGAACTAACGGTAGAGGAGGCGGCGCTGTTGGTAGGTATGGTTAATAAACCGACAAGATTCAATCCTGTAATAAATCCGGAACTTTCACTGCAGAGGCGAAACCACGTTCTAAATCAAATGAGAAAGTATGGATATATTGAGAGAGCAGCATATGATTCTATTGTACAGATACCGGTTACTCTTGCCTATACTCAGCAGGATCACAACTCCGGCCTGGCTCCCTATTTCAGGGATATGCTTAGAAGAGTTATGAATGCCAGGGAGCCCTCAAGGTCTGACTATCGTTATAGTGAAGATTATACGGCAGACTCTACCCTGTGGAGGAATGATCCGCTCTATGGATGGCTTAATAAGAATCTTAAACCTGACGGAACAAGGTACAATCTTGACAAGGATGGCTTGAAAATATATACCACTATCAATGCAAAAATGCAGCGCTATGCAGAGGAGGCTGTTGCTGAGCATCTTGGAAAAGATTTACAGCCGACATTTTTCAGAGAGCTGAGATGGAAGAATAACAGGCCATTCTCCAACAATGAACCAAAGGCTGTTACAGATAATATAATGAAGCAGGCCAGACGATGGAGTGACAGATGGAGGGGATTGAAGCAGGAGGGTTTGTCGGACCGGGAGATTGAAAAGACATTTGAGGTACCTGCAAAGATGAGGGTCTTTTCATGGAAGGGAAAGGGTTATATTGACACCACAATGACCCCTAACGATTCAATTCGCTACTATAAATCTTTTTTACGCGCATCCTTTATGGCAATGGAGCCTCAGACAGGATTTGTGAGAGCATATGTAGGAGGACCGGACTACAGATATTTTAAATATGACAATGCCAGACAGGCTAAAAGACAGGTTGGTTCAACAATCAAGCCCTTCCTCTACACACTTGCTATGCAGGAGGGATTCACGCCTTGTGATAAGGTTGTAAATGTTCCACAGACATTTATAGTAGGAGACACCACTTGGACACCTGAAAGCACTGATAAACCCGAGTGGATAGGGAAACATGTTACTCTTAAATGGGGTCTCACCAAGAGCTCAAATAATATCTCTGCATATCTTATGAAGCAGTTTGGCCCTTTTGCAATGGTTGATATGGCTAGAAGATTGGGAGTAAAGACTCGTCTGGATCCGGTTGTTTCACTATGCCTTGGACCGGCAGATATTACTCTTTATGAGATGGTAAGTGCATACAATACATATCCGAGCAGAGGGGTTTTTGTAGAGCCGGCATTTGTTCTTAGAATTGAGGATAAGGCGGGTAATGTCCTTGGCAGCTTCACCGGCAGAAAGCGGGAAGCAATAAGCGAATCAACAGCTTATTTAATGGTTAACCTTATGCAGGGGGTTGTTAATGAGGGGACAGCTGCCAGATTGAGATACAAATATGTACCAAGAGGTCCTATTGCCGGTAAAACAGGGACTACAAATGATCAGTCTGACGGATGGTTTATTGGGTATGTCCCTAAACTTACAGCTGGTGTATGGGTTGGAGCTGAAGACAGACAGGTCCACTTTGAGAGCCTGGCATTGGGTGGCGGTTCCAATATGGCATTACCTATTTGGGGTATATTTATGCAGAAGGTTCTGGCTGACGGGACTCTGGGAATTACTGAATTTGACTCATTCATCCCTCCGGCGGGATTCTCTGCTGTTTTAAACTGCAGTGGGGCAGATGATGAATTGGAGGGCTCTTCCGCTGCAAATGATCCATTTTTCCATTGATATCTACATTTAAATGAACAGAAAAGTTGTAGCCCTCGTTTACGGGGGAGATTCCTCAGAGGCAGAGGTCTCTGTAAAGAGTGGCAAACATGTTGCAAAACACATAGACAACATATTATTTGAATTTCATGAAGTGCTGGTTAAAGGCACTGAGTGGAATGTTGTCGGTGACCCGTCTAATATATGTAAAATAGACAAGGCGGATTTTTCATTTGTGCTTGACGGCAAAAGAGTGAAATTTGATGTTGCACTAATCATGATACACGGAACGCCGGGTGAGAATGGGCTCCTTCAGGCCTATTTTGAGATGATTGGAATTAAATATACAACATGCCCGTCAACGCTGTCTGCCATAACTTTTGACAAATATGCCTGCAAGTGTTATCTGAGGGATACCGGAATAGCTCTTGCCAAAGAGGTCTTTCTTCATAAAAGGGATATCATAAACGAGGATGAAATTATAAATAAACTTGGCCTGCCTCTCTTTGTCAAGCCGAATGTAGGGGGAAGCAGCTTTGGAGTTACAAAGGTGAAGAGGAGAGAGGATCTGAGGGGGGCACTTGAGTCTGCTTTTGCCGAGGCTGAGTCGATTCTTGCAGAGGAGTTTATTGAGGGGAGAGAGATGACAAATGGAGTCTTTGAGTCAGACGGTGAGCTGGTAAGACTTCCGGTTACGGAGATTATTCCAGATAACGAATTTTTTGACTATGAGGCAAAATACCTTGGTGCTTCAAAAGAGATATGCCCTGCCGGGATTACAGATGAGCTCTCACTGAGAATTCAGAATACAACTCACAGTATTTACAGGTATCTGGGATGCAAAGGGGTTGTAAGGGTTGACTATATCGTAAAGGGTGATGATATCTACTTTTTGGAGATAAATACAGTGCCCGGAATGACTGAAATGAGCCTGGTTCCTCAGCAAATCAGAGCTGCAGGTATGACCGTAAAGGAATTCATTACGAAACTGATAAACTCTGCGTTATGAAAAGACTAATTGTAGTACTGGCAGTTGTAAGTGCAATGTTCCCTCTAAACCTGACGGGACAGCAGTGGATATCCGGTAAGGTTATTGATTCTAAAGGGGTGGGCTTGAAAGATATAATCGTGTCAGACGGTCACACTGTTGTTAAAAGTGACTCTTCCGGGGCATTCTTCTTTGACACACGACCGGGAGCAAAATTTGTATATGTATCCACTCCCAACGGATATGACCACGAAGGTCCCTTCTTCCAGCGACTTGACAGAAACTCAGGTAGCTATACCTTCAAGCTTGTAAAGAGGGAGAGCTATCCGGGTTTTTTCATACACACAGGGGATACTGAAAGCGGAGTATATAAGGATTGGGTAACTCTTTTCAAAAGCTATGTGAATAATGTCAAACCAGCTTTTGTAGTCTTCAACGGTGATATTTGCTATGAAAGGGGAATGAGGTTTCACGCTTCTGAACTGAATGAGTCAAAGCTGGGGGTACGGACAGTCTTTACTCTTGGCAACCATGATCTTGTTGACGGGAAGTTTGGTGAGGAGCTTTTTGAAGAGCTTTTTGGTCCTGCATGGTACTCTTTTAATATAAACGGAGTGCATTTTGTTGTGCTTCCGGTTTTGCAGGGAGACAGAAAGCCGGGTTATACTGCTGATGATCTCTACTCCTGGCTTAAAAATGATCTTGAATCAGTAAAGACGGGAACTCCGGTAATAATATTCAACCACCATCTCTGGGGGTTTGAAACAGATTTTGTGCTTAAAACAAAAAACCTTGAACTGGATCTAAAAGCCTATAATTTAAAGGCATATTTATATGCCCACTACCATACAAACATATTTCACAGAACCCTAAAAGGGGGAGTCGCCACTATATCAACTATGTCTCCCAACAAAGGTGGCAAAGATCACGCCCCATCATCATTCAGAACTGTATATTTCACACCAGAGGGGGATGTGAAAACAAAATTAATTTACTCTCCGGTTGATAAGCTTGTCAGGGCAACAGCTTTTGATGATGAGGAGGGTAGAGGCAGGACTCTGCTCGGAAGAGAGAGAAGAAACATAAAGGTAGTTGCAACCGTTTACGACACACCCTCAGCTGCCGCATCTGTATCGGCAATTGTGGGTAAAAGGGAGTTTAAGATGACCAAAATATCAGAATTTAACTGGAGCGTCTCCCTACCTGCCAATTTGATAAGAGATCCCTTTGCAGTGGATGCAATAAGGGTAAAAGCAGATTACCAGGATGGGAATGTGATAGTCAAACCAGTGGATTTTCCGGCGACACCAAGGGTTGTCTGGAGTACAAATATCGGGGGACCAGTGTTCTTTGCTAATCCGGTAATAACGGACAAGCTTGTAATTTCAGCCACTACTGATGACGAGAACGCAAAAGGTTCAGCTGTAGTTGCTCTGGATAAATCAACAGGCAAAGAGGTGTGGAGGGTTAAGGCTGTAAATTCTATAAAAAACAGGATGGAGTTATGGAGCGGGATGCTTTATGCATCAGATGTGGAGGGGAGAGTATATGCTATAGATATCTCCAGAGGTACTTTAAGATGGACAAGAGAGCTGAGGAGCGGTTCAATTCACCCTATATACACACAGGGTGTGACAGTATATGATGGAGTAGTTTACGCAGGTCAGGGAAATTTCCTGACGGCAATGAGGGCAAATGACGGTAAAGTTCTTTGGGTTAACCAATCTTGGAACGGAGGCGTTTCAACAATTGCCTCTCCCGTTATAGAGCCTGGTTCAGGGGTTTTGCTTACTGCCGGATACTGGAGTGGCAGATACGCCCATAAAGCAGAGACAGGTGAGCTCCTTTGGGAGAAGAAAGACAATATTACAAGGTATTCAGACAACTCTCCGGTAGCATTCGGAGGCTCTCTGTTCTATACATCTCCAAATTATATAACAGAGGTCCAGCCACTAACAGGCGAGGAGAGGGTTAAAATCAAAATTCCATACACAGTCAACAGCTACTCAAAGCCACTTGTTACAGACAGATTATATGTAGTAGGGACAACGGACAAAGGTGTCGCGGCCTTCAACAGGGCAGAGGGTTACAAAGAGATATGGAACTTCAGACCCAATCCCGGAATTTTCTACACAGCTCCCTACACAATGGACCATCAGCTTACTGTTGAGAGTAGCCCTGTGTTATACTCCGGAAATATATATTTCGGGGCAAACGATGGATATCTGTATTGTGTAGATGCTGAGAGGGGATATTTGAACTGGAGGTTAAACCTTGGAACACCACTTTTATCATCTCCCGTAATTGACAATGAAGTTATCTACATAGCAGATTTTGCGGGGAATCTGTGGGCTCTCAGACTTTGATATGAGAACTTATGGCACCTTTATAGCAGACGTTAAGCTTCTTCTATCGCCTCTTTACGGCATAGAGGAGGCAAAGGCAATAGGAATTAGGTTGCTGGAGAGTGTTTGCGGAGCCTCTGTGTGGGAGCATATTGTTGAACCGGAGAGGGTAATTGACCAGGTGAGCTCAGAGTCTCTTGATAAAATGGTTAAGGAGTTGCTCCGAGGAAGGCCACTACAGTATGTCACAGGAGTTCAGCAATTTATGGGGAGGGATTTTAAAGTCTCAGAGGGGGTTTTGATACCAAGACCAGAGACAGAGGAGCTTGTATTATGGATTAAGGATGAGTACCGGTCAGGATCAACTCTTAAAATTTTAGATGCCGCAACCGGTTCCGGCTGTATTGGTGTTTCATTGGCATGTGAGCTTCCAGGGGCAGAGGTTTATATGACAGATATCTCCTCAAAGGCCCTGAAAATATCAAAGGAAAATTCGGAGAGAATTTGCTCAGAGGAGAGATTGAAAAGGGCAAATGTCAAAAATCCGGTAATATTCAGGGCAGATCTTTTGACGGGAGCCTTGAGTCAGACCATTTTTAGCGGAGGAACATTAGATATTATTGTAAGCAACCCGCCATATGTTTTAGAGTCTGAGAAGAGTTTAATGAGGAGTAATGTGCTGGATTATGAACCTCACGAAGCTCTCTTTGTCCCTGATTCAGACCCGCTTCTGTATTATAAGGCTTTGGCAAGTTGGGCAAAGGATCTGCTTAAGGATGGTGGGGCTCTCTATATGGAGCTTAATGAGGCTAAGGGGCTGGAGACTGCCGAGCTTTTTATGGAGAGGGAGTTCTGTGATGTAGAGTTAAGAAACGATTTAAATGGAAAAGTGAGAATGCTGCGTTGCATTTACAGAGAAAATTGATACTTTTGCAACAATAGAAGAGATGGGAATAAAGTTGTCAAATATTCAGTCATGGTGGTGGCACAAATCAAATATGATTTGTGAGCTGTCTGCTATGCCGTTGCATCTGTAATAAGAGATATTGTATATCAAAGGAAACGCAAGGTCCGGAGCTCACGCTCCGGGCCTTTTTTTATAATTTAAAATGTAAATCAATATGAGAAAGAAATTCATTCTTGAGGAGAGTGAACTGCCAAAAAGGTGGTACAACATTAAGGCGGATCTTGCAAAGAGCCCGGATCCGTTACTTAATCCGTCAACAAAGGAGCCGTTAAAGCCGGTGGAGATGGAGGGGCTTTTTGCAAAAGAGCTGGTTAATCAGGAATTTTCTAATGAGAGGTGGATAGATATACCTGAAGAGGTCCTTGAGATGTATAAAATCTACAGGCCTACACCACTTGTCAGGGCTTACGGTCTTGAGAGAGCTCTTGATACTCCGGCAAGGATATACTTCAAGAATGAGAGTGTCAGCCCGGTGGGTTCTCACAAACTGAACACAGCTATACCACAGGCCTACTATAATAAAGTGGAGGGAATAAAGAGACTGACAACCGAGACTGGTGCCGGACAGTGGGGCTCAGCAATGAGCATAGCATGTCGCCATTTTGGTCTGGAGCTGGATGTATTTATGGTGAGGCAAAGCTACGACGCAAAACCATACAGGAGAGTCCTGATGAACTCATATGGAGCATCTGTGCATGCCTCCCCCTCAGAAAAAACCGAATTTGGGAGGAGCCTTCTTAACTCAAAACCAGAAGAAAGGGGAAGTTTAGGTATAGCTATCTCAGAGGCAGTAGAGGCAGCTGTTAGCCATGATTCAGCAAGATATACACTAGGGAGTGTGCTTGACCATGTACTAATACACCAGTCAATAATCGGGCTTGAAGCAGAGATGCAGATGGAGATGGCGGGAGTGATGCCGGATAAGGTAATAGCCTGTTTTGGAGGAGGGTCTAACTTTGCCGGAATAGCCTTCCCATTTATCAGACACAATATTAAGGCAATTGCGGCAGAACCAGCTGCCTGCCCAAAGCTAACCAGGGGTGAATTCAGATATGACTATGGGGATACAGCGGGTCTTACCCCGCTTATACCTATGTTTACTCTGGGCCACGACTTCTCTCCTGAGCAGATACACGCTGCAGGTCTAAGATATCATGGCGGGGGAAGACTCCCAAGCCACATGAAGCGGGAGGGCCTTATTGACAGTGCAGCTGTTGATCAGGATGAGGCTTTTGCAGCTGGACTCATATTTGCCAGAAGCGAAGGAATACTCCCGGCACCTGAGAGTACTCATGCAATTGCTGTGGTTTTGAGAGAGGCTTTAAAGGCAAAGGAGGCCGGAAAGTCAGAGGTGTTACTATTCAATTTGTCTGGACACGGACTTCTTGACCTTGCAGCATACGAGGATTTTTTGCCTAAAATATGAGCATATTTGTACATTTGCACCACTAAAAAATGGTTATGCAGTACTTTGGCGAAATTATATCAATAGCGGTGGCTGTCTCATGGACATTCACCGCTCTGTTCTTTGAGTTTGCTGGTAAGAGAATAGGATCTCTCTCTGTAAATCTGTTAAGACTCCTGTTTGCCTTTTTTCTCCTGGGTGGGATGCTCTTTATTACAACCGGATCCTTTCTTCCTGCAGAGGCAGATGGCAAAACATGGCTATGGATGACTCTTTCAGGCCTTGTCGGATTTGTATTTGGGGATCTGTGTCTATTCTATTCCTACACAATTATCACAGCCAGGTTTTCACAACTTCTGATGACCCTTGCACCACCCTTCGCTGCGTTTTTTGGATGGATTTTGCTTGGTGAGAGCCTTTCACCTATGGGATTTCTGGGAATGGCAGTGACAATGTTTGGTATAGGGATATCCATACTAAAGAGGGGAGGTACTAAAAACGGAGATGCTACGGCAATTGCCGGCACCAGCCATATGGCAGTGGTAACATGTTGCGAAAAGGAGAAAAAAAGCTTTGTGAAAAAGATGATGCCGGATGTTGAACTTCATCTTCCTATGAAGGGGGTTTTACTTGGAATAGGTGCCGCTTTGGGCCAGGGTTTCGGAATAGTGCTAAGTAAAGTGGGGATGAATCACTACTCAATCTCAGCACAGGGGACAGAGGTTGCCTCTTATATACCTTTCGCAGCTACACATATGAGAATTATAAGCGGAGCGATAGGCTTTGCCCTGATAATTGTGCTGACAGGAAGACTAAAGATACTGCGGGAAGGTGTTAAGGACCGCAAAGCAATGGGCGCAACCTTTATGGGCTCAATATTTGGCCCATTCCTTGGAGTATCGCTCTCTCTGCTTGCAGTTCAAAATGCTAATACAGCAGTAGCATCAACAATTATGGCGACAACTCCTATTATTATTCTGCTTCCTTATGTATTGCTCTATAAGAAAAAGGTAACATGGGTTGAGACGCTTGGAGCTGTGCTGAGTGTTGTGGGTGTATCCCTGTTCTTTCTCTAGACCTCCTATTTAGTTAGCCCCTGAACAGCTCTCTTACAAGTTCAGGTATATCTTTTATCTCTACAACCTTAATTCTCTGTTTTCCCATCTTTGGATGTTTGCTGAAGGCAGAGACAAATATTTTTTCAAATCCAAGCTTCTCCGCCTCTGCTATTCTTCTCTCAACCTGGCTTACAGGACGTATCTCTCCGCTAAGGCCGACCTCTGCCGCAAAGCAGAATCCGGAGGGGATACAGAGGTCAAAATTTGATGAGAGAATTGCACAAACAACTGCAAGGTCGCAAGCAGGATCGGTAACCCTTAACCCTCCTGCCATATTGAGAAAAACATCTTTTGAGGCTAGCTTAAAACCGGCCCTTTTCTCAAGAACAGCAAGAAGCATATTTGTCCTTCTTGTATCAAATCCTGTTGCAGACCTTTGTGGGGTCCCATATGCGGCAGTGCTTACAAGAGCTTGTGTTTCAATTAGAAATGGCCTTGTGCCGTCCAGCATTGCCGCCACGGCAATTCCCGAGAGATCCTCTCCATGCATTGGAATAAGCATCTCAGAGGGGTTTGCAACCTCTCTTAACCCCTGAGCTGCCATCTCAAATATTGCGAGCTCTGCAGTTGATCCGAATCTGTTTTTTATACTTCTTAGTATCCTGTAGGAGTGTCTTGTATCCCCCTCAAACTGGAGGACCACATCTACAATGTGTTCTAGAACCTTTGGTCCGGCAATGCTCCCGTCTTTGGTAATATGGCCAATAATTAGAACCGGAACGCCACTCTCTTTGGCATATCTGAGAAGCAAAGCGGCACACTCTCTTACCTGAGAGACAGTCCCCGGTGAGCTCTCTAGTGCCTCTGAGTACATTGTCTGTATTGAATCAATAACAATAAGCTGAGGATTAGTCTCTGTCGCCTGTAAAAGAACATTTTCAATAAGTGTCTCGCTTAGAATAAGGCAATTAGAGTCATCACCACCTAGCCTCTGAGCCCTTAATTTAATCTGCCTCGAGCTCTCCTCGCCAGACACATAAAGAGTTTTGATATGAGGGCAATGAAGAGGAATCTGGAGTGACAGGGTTGATTTACCAATTCCCGGCTCGCCTCCGATTAGTACCATAGATCCCTTTACCAGCCCCCCCCCCAGTAACCTGTCCATCTCAGACATCTCCAGTTGTATCCGCTGCTCCTCTGAGGTTGTTATCCCTGACAGGGGTTCGGGTTTAGGCGATTGTCCCGCCCGTCTGGATCCTCCTCTGCTGAAAGGTGTGGCCTGACTTGCCTCTCTTGATACAATCTCCTCTTGCATTGTATTCCACTCTCCGCAGGCAGGGCATTTGCCGAGCCATTTTGCACTTTCATTTCCGCAGGATGTGCAGAACCACGCCTTTTTCACCTTAGCCATCCCAGTATTATTTATTACTTTACAAATATAATTATCTTTGTCTGAAATGACCTTAAAATGAAACCTGCAAATACCTTTAAAGTAGCTCTATTGCTGCTTCTTTTTCTCTGTCATACAGACATATATGCGCAAAACGCTAAAGAAATTAACATTGATGATTTCAGAAAATATATACTCAAGGTAAAGCAGGAATGGAATATTCCGGGCATTGCCGCAGGGGTAATTAAGGATAGTAAAGTGGTTTTTTTGGAGGGTTTCGGAGAGGCACGTCCGGATGGAACTCCCGTAAATGAGACGACACTTTTTCAGATAGGTTCTGTATCCAAATCCTTCACAGCCGTATTGATGGCCAGACTTGTGGATGAAGGGAGGGTAAAATGGGACGATACAGTAAAGAGCATTTTACCGGACCTTGATCTTTATGATGACTGGATTGAGGAGAATCTTCAGGTAAAAGACATTATGACCCACAGAATGGGAATTAAGGGACAGCAGGGTACTTATATTCCAAATCTCGGCTACTCAAGAGATGATGTGTATAAAATGATGCATTTGCTAAAACCTGGTTACAGCTTCAGAGGTTCATACGAATATAATAACATTACATTCATTATTGCCCAGAAGATAATTGAAAAGCTTTCCGGTAAAAGCTGGGAGCAGAATCTTCAGGAGGTAATTCTGAATCCTCTGGGGATGTATGGAACATCTGCAAACGGAGAACCCTTTGCCGCATCGCCATACTCAGCAGTACCATATGATTACGGCTGGAGAGACTCAATTTATTACTCTCCAATTTTTGGGGAGGAGCAGGCTCTGCACTGGCTGACAGTTATCGGACCAGCCGGTTCTGTAAACTCTACAGTTCCGGATATGCTCAAATATGTACAGTTTCATCTGGACAAAGGTAAGGCAGGAGAGAGCGAAATTATTTCCAAAAAGGGGATGGATTATCTGCACAGGGGATTGACCATTACATCTCAGGACTCTTCAAGAACAACACTATATGCCCACTGCTGGTTTGTTGAGCAGAATAACAAATACAGACTATGGTTCCATACAGGAACGACATGGGGATTTACTACTCTTGTTGCATTTGTGCCTGAGCTTGATCTTGGTATGGTGTTTCTTGTAAACTCGGATGCCCCTGCAAATTTGAGATACTCGCTGATGAGAAGGCTTATTGATATGTACAGAGGCGAGACTAATCTCAGGGATTATAGTACAGAATATCTTAAGGAGTGGATAAAAAGCTCTGCAGAAAGCAGAGAGAAGACAAAGGCAAATGAGGGCAAAATTGAGCGAGTCCCAGCCCCTTCGCTTGAGTCAATTACCGGTGTGTATGACAAGGGTGAGCTTTTTGGAAAGGCAGTTATAGAGATTGAGGGGGGAGATGCGTATATAAAGGTAGGTCCAAAGGGCTGGAGACACAAACTTGTTCACAGGAACGGCAATGAATTTACATTCAGAAGCGATGGCCACGGCTTTAGAGTTAAGTTTGATACCGGAGATAAGCCATCTCTTGATATTGACTTTGGAGGCGGAGAGAATTTTGGCCCATGGATAAAAGTAAGCAACTAAAAACCAAAATAATAACAATTTAACAACACAACTACAAAATGACTAAAAAAAGCCGTTTTGCAAGAGTATTAGACACTATTGAAGTGGTAGGGAACAGATTGCCGCACCCTGCTACACTATTTTTTATGATGGCAGTGCTTGTCGCCCTTTTATCATGGTGGGCGGCCGCCTCCGGACTTCAGGCCACCCACCCGGCTACAGGTGAGATAATTAAGGTTAGAAACCTTCTTGACGCAGATGGAATAAGGTGGATCTACACAAATGTAGAACACAATTTTGTCAAATTCCCTCCACTTGGACTTGTTCTGGTTATAATGATAGGCATAGGGGTAGCTGAGGGGTCGGGACTCTTTACTGTACTTGTGCGCCAGCTTGTTCTCGGGGCACCGAAAAAACTGATTACAGCCTCAATTATTGTTGCGGGCATATTCTCACATCTTGCTTCGGAGGTTGGATATGTAATACTGATTCCTTTGGGTGCAATGATTTTCCATGCACTCGGACGACATCCTATGGCCGGCTTTGCAGCTGCTTTTGCAGGAGTTAGCGCCGGATTCGGCTCCAACTTCCTGATAGGCTCAGTTGATCCGATTTTGGCCGGTCTATCAACGTCAGCAGCAAACATTATTGACCCTGAAATGAATATCAACCCAATGGTAAACTACTTCTTTATGGTAGTTAGTGCCCTTATGGTGGTATTTGTGGGTACATGGATAACAGAGAAAATTGTTGAACCAAGGCTTGGGACATATCATGGAACAGAGAAACCTCTGGAAATAGAGCAGATAACTCCTCTAGAGAAAAAGGGGCTCAAGTGGGCCGGATGGGGCACTCTGCTCTTTATGGCTGTGATGGCAATGACCATCATACCTGAAAATGGATTGCTCAGGGACCCTGAAACAGGAGGTATTCTTCGCTCTCCCTTCTTTTCCGGGATAGTGGTCGGGCTTCTGCTTCTCTTTTTTGTGCCCGGTATGATATACGGGATAATTGTAGGATCAATAAAGAGTGATAAGGACGTCATTAAACATATGACACACTCCATGAAGGGGCTTGGAGGATACATTGTACTCGTATTCTTTGCAGCTCAGTTTATATATTGGTTTAACTACTCAAATCTGGGTCTTGTAGTTGCAATTGACGGAGCAGAATTCCTTAAAAGCGTAGGTTTTACAGGAATTCCTCTGATCCTGACATTTGTACTGCTTGCTGCATTTCTAAATATGTTTATGGGTAGCGCATCTGCTAAATGGGCTATTATGGCACCTGTCTTTATACCGATGTTTATGCTTTTGGGTTATCATCCCGGTTTGACACAAGCCGCATTCAGGATTGGCGATTCGGTTACAAATGTAATCACCCCAATGATGAGCTATTTTGCCCTGATTGTTACCTATGCACAGAAGTATGATGAGAAGAATGGGATAGGGACTATCATTTCGCTGATGATTCCATATACTGTAATATTCTTGATTGTGTGGGCCATTCTTATTACCATATGGTTTACATTGGGAATACCTGTAGGTTTTGACGGACCTATACACATGCCATAAATTTCAAAATCAATACAATGAAAAGGTTATTCGCGATTATTGTTTTTGCTCTCTTTGCATTCACCCTTTCCGGGCAGACTCAAAAGAGACCGGTTATTGGTATCTCCTCTACCTGGGGAGGGGGTACAACTACTCAGGTTCCGGTTACCTATGTCAACTCGGTGATTTTGGCCGGAGGAGTCCCATTGGTGCTCCCTCTGACAGATGATTCAGAACTTCTCGGAGCTATGCTTGACAGAGTTGATGGAGTAATTATGACTGGCGGAGAGGATATTGATCCTCTAAAATGGTTTGGAGAAGAGCCTATACCTGCAATGGGAGAGATTGCTCCCAAGAGAGATGACTTTGATATCGCTCTTATCAGGCTTGCTGTTGAGAGAGGCATTCCCCTGCTTGGTATCTGCAGAGGACACCAATTGCTTAATGTTGCATTTGGGGGCAATTTATATCAGGACCTCCCTTCACAGTTAAAGGGTTACTCGGTTAAACACAGACAGAGTTCGCCAGGCTGGTACGGAACCCACTCAATAAAGATTGAAAAGGGTTCTCTTCTGAACAAGCAGATAGGGTTGGACAGCGTTGCAGTAAATACATTCCACCATCAGGCTGTAAAGGACGTTGCTCCTGGATTTAAGGCGACAGCATGGTCAAAGGATGGCGTAATTGAGGCAATGGAGAAAACTGGCTCCTCTAAGGTATTTGGAGTTCAGTTCCATCCGGAGGTATTCACTTCAAACGGCTATGATACGTTTATAGGGATATTTAAACATTTGGTAAAAGAAGCCTCTATTTACGGAGCTTCGCGTAAGACAAAATAAGTCCCAGAACAATTGACAGAGAGGCTGCAAAGAGTACTCTGTACTGATCCGGAAGGAGGAAGGTTATCGTGTGGGCAGGCACCCAGAACAGAGGGATTGTCTTGCCCACTACGAATTTTATAAACCCGCTCCAGTCAATCTTTGATACGGCAGAAGATAGATCCTCTCTGCCCTCTATCATTGAATCTGTTACTCTGTGAAGAGCCATGAAGACAGCCCCAAAGGTAAAGTTCATTATTGCTGAGACATAAAGTGCAAAAAGAAATTTTGAACCGCCTGTCCACAATAGCCCTTTGTCAATAGCTCCGCTTACTCCGGATGTGTATAATGAAAACATTGCTACAATCATAATTCCAAGTATCCCCCACACCAACATCTTTGCCGGCATACCCTTCACTGGTTGCCAGGAGCCCTTTACCAGCCTTACGGCAAGGAACTCTCCCATCATTGATAGAATTGCAAATTTGATAAAGCCCAGTATATAGGGGTGTGCTGCGGTTGCAGTCTCAAATACCTCTCTTGTTGATGGTATTGCAAGGAAAACTGAAATTGATGCGAGCAGCGATATCCAGATAACCCATCCGTGTCTAGCCATATATTTGAAAATTAATTCGCAAATATATGGTTTTTATCGTCTTCTTCTTCTGCGATCTTTTTGTTGAACAGGTTCTGAAATCGCTAGTTCGTGCTCAAGAATGTCAAGTTTTTTGCCAATAAGCTTCTGAATGCTCTTTAGGAGAGTTCTCTCTTTTGTGTCGCAAAATGATAATGCAATTCCAGACATACCAGCCCTGCCTGTTCTTCCAATTCTGTGAACATAGCTTTCGGGATCCTCCGGAAGGTCATAGTTGATTACATGAGAAAGGCTGTTGATATCAATTCCACGGGAGGCAATATCTGTAGCTATCAGTACCCGTATCTTCTTGCTTTTAAACTTCTTAAGAGCTATTTGCCTTGCGGTCTGAGATTTATTGCCGTGAATTGCATCACTTCTTATACCCTCTCTAAGCAGGTTTTTTGCAATCTTATCTGCACCATGTTTGGTCCTGGAGAAGATTAAAACAGACTCTTTACTCTCGTCCCTCAGAAGGTCCACAAGAAGCGGCATTTTGTGCTCGCGGTCTGCATAATACAGATATTGCTCAATTGTGTCAACAGTAGATGATGGCGGGGTCACATCAACCCTCACAGGATCTCTTAAGATGCTCTGAGCAAGATGTGCTATCTCATCCGGCATAGTTGCCGAGAAGAGTAGAGTTTGTCTCTTTTGTGGCAGCTTTGAAACAATCCTCTGTATATCATGAATAAAACCCATGTCCAGCATTCTGTCTGCCTCGTCAAGAACAAAGAACTCAATGTTTCTAAGGTCAATATAGCCCTGTCCCATCAGATCCAGCAGCCTTCCGGGTGTTGCGACAAGAATCTCAACCCCTTTTCTGAGTGCGTCTGTCTGAGGTCTCTGGCCCACTCCGCCAAAAATTACAGTATGTTTAAGATCTGTGTATCTTCCATATGCTGCAAAACTTTCAGAAATTTGCAGTGCCAGCTCCCTTGTTGGTGCTAGAATGAGAGCTTTAAGAACTCTCTTTTTTCCGTTTTTCTCAGATTTGTAAATATTCTGCAGAATAGGAATGGAGAATGCAGCCGTTTTACCGGTGCCTGTCTGTGCGCAACCCAGAATGTCGTGGTTATTTAATATTACCGGAATTGCCTGTTGTTGAATGGGTGTAGGGGTAGAGTACCCCTCGTGATTAAGAGCTCTCATCAGAGGCTCAATAATTTCAAGATTTTCAAATGTCATTAGGGGCGCAAAGGTACTATAAAAATGCTAATAAGCAACTTTTAACGATTTTCCAGAAAAACAGATACAAAAACAGAGTGCTTTTTCCTCGTTTTTATTATTGGTTCATTCAGATCCGGGACTATATGTCTGGCATCGTAAGAGAGACCCCTGATCCTGCCAATATTCCATGGTTTATATCCATCTTCTGGTTCTTCGTAAATCTTTTGGATCCAGTTGTATAATTTTGAAGGGTCATAAACGGTATAAGGGAAAAAATCCACATTTACAGTTCCCTCTCCGCTATGCCACCGCCTAGCATATTCAATATCTACACCTTTGACCTTTTTACCATTGTTGTATGGCCCCCCTACGATATTCTCAGGGATATTCACACTAACAAACCAATCAGGATTATCAATAGGTATCCCGGCTGCATCAAGAGCGGCTATTGCAAAGGCAGAACACCCAGCCCCCTCGTTTTCAAATCTTGGCCAGAAATCTCCTCCGTAATACTGGTAAGGTCTGTAGTCGGGATCATCATCTCCAGAGAAAATGGAGAAGAACTTAAGGACCCTTTCAGCAGCCTTATCGTTCAGGAGGTATCTTAAGAATGATATTTTCTTTCTTTTGTTGCTCTGGTAGTAGTCTATAAACTCCTCTATTTCAGAGTTACTCTCCAGTCTCCCCTTCATGGGGGCCCCAAGTATTCCCAAACCTACGCCATCCTTTATAAAAAGCCTGATCTTTTCGCTGTTTGAGGTAGATCTCATAGCCATCCTCACGGTTGAGTCTGCAAGCGGAGTGTTAAGAACAATAAGCATATGGCCTATGGAGTAGGTGTTTTTGGCGAATCTTGATAATATGAAGCTGTCAATTGAGGTCTCCATCAGAGTAGAGGGAGAGCTCCAGTTAAGGGGGATATAAGATGGAACAGAATAGAGCAAGAGTTCGTTAACTCTGGAGCTGTCCTGAAAGGAGATTACCTCATAACCCTTAGCATGAAGGGTTCCTGTTAACAGGAGAACTAGCGATACTATTTTAAGAAATCCTCTTTTCATAGCTCCTATGTTTTATTAATCAACAAACAGAGATGGCCTCTCTCTTGATTTGAATATTGGGTCTTTGGGAGTATCCAAGCCGGTTGCGTCTATTTCTAACCCTTCAAAAATTCTCCCGCTGACCGATCGTTTGTAACTCTTTGAAAAGCCCTCCAGCGGATCCTTTCCGGAGAGCCGCCTTTTTATCCATTCGTAAATATAACTAGGGTCATAAATAAAGTGGGTAAAATGTGTTTTCCACTCCTCTCCCTCGCCATTATGCCACTCTTTACACTTAAGAACAGACATAGGTCTTACTTTAACGCCGTTATTATATACTCCGCCAACAAGATCAAATGGAACATCAACTTCAATATACCATTCCGGGTTGTCAATGTTTACACCGGTAAGCTGTAGTGCTGCCATCCCAAAAGCACTGCATCCGGAGCCCTCCCCTTTGAATCTCGGCCAGAAGGAGCCACCGTATCTGTCCGATGGACTTCTTCCCAGGGAGTCGCGGGAAGAGAAGATTTTTACATACTCAATCACCCTTTCAGCAGCCTCCGGCTTAATTTTGTATGAAATAAACGATATCTTTCCTCTTCTTGCAAATTTGTCAATCTGTCGCGCCAACTCGTCCTGGCTCTCCATTTTGCCCGCTACAGGGGCACCTAACATAGCAAGGCCTATTTTGTCCGCCAATACCATCTTTCTCTGCTCTGCAGGTCTGCTACTTGCGATAGAGGTTCTAATGAGAAGATCTCCCTCCGGGTTAATTAACTCAATAAACAGGTGGCCAATTGGGTATAATTTTTTGTTGAAGGAGGCCTCCATATAGCTGTTAACGGTAGATTTTATGAGCAGTGAGGGGGAGCTCCAATCTATAGGTCTGTATGAGGGTATGACAAAGATGGAGAGTTCATATGAACTCTCCGCCCCGGTATTCCTTCCGTAAATGCTGTCACCATCACCTGTTGCAAACAGTTGTATAGTTAGCAAAAGGATAATAGACAGAAAGCAAGTTTTGGTCAGTCCTCCCCGCATAAATGGAATCAGAAAATTTTTGGGATAAATTTTGGCACCCGTTTAATGTAGTTTGTATATTCAGGGTACTTGCCCTTGCTTATGCCCTCTGTAATCCAGGCACTACCCTGAAAAAGCATAAGAAGAAGAGCCGCACCAGCGATGCTCCAGTTTATCAGCACTCCGGAAGCCGAAACGCTAAAGAGATAAAATGAAACCCATATGGATTGTTCACCTAACCAGTTAGGATGTCTGGATACCGAAAAGAGTCCGTCGCACATAAATCCGCATTTGTGAGAGTTTTCAAATCTCTTCGCTTTCTCAGCAAGCCCCTTCTTCTGCTTTTGGAAACTGAAAAGCTGATTGTCAGCCACTGTTTCAAGAGTAAGAAATCCGACAATCAGAATTGCTGCTACTATGTCAAGCCAGCTGAGAGGGCTCTCCGGATGTGTTGCTGCTACCAGGAGAGGGGTAGAAAATAGCATTATCAGAAATTGCTGATAAAAAGAGATAAAGACAAGATTAAAGATGCCAAATTTAATTCTGCCTTTCAAAACAGGTTTCTCTCTGAGGACGCTCCACCTGTAATCCTCCTCTCCTCTCCAGGGTATGATACTGTAGCCTCCCTTCCTCGCAAAATTCCAGGTTAGCCTTGCACCCCAGGCTATTGTCATTAATGCCATAATCCACACCCTCGCAGAGTCCGGATAGTGAGCGAGAGTGACAATAGCATAGACCCCGGGCATCAGACTCCAAAGTTTATCCACCTGGCTGTAGTTCCTGGAGATCTCTGAGACAATAAAACAGAGTGCAACAACAGATAAAAGAATTTTTATCCATAACAAAGCCAATGAGGCAACTGCTTCATTACCCCAGAAAAAGTTTACAAGAAAGGTTTCCATGTTATTTAGATGATTCTGTAAATTTTGTCGCTGACAAGCTCCTGGCACTGGATTTTGTCGTAATTATTGACAAATTTATTCTCGTTTTTGAAGTGGAGGAAAGCGTCAGCCTCATCATTGCCTTGTGCCCATCCCAGTATTTGGCAGTTAGGGGTTTCGTTTCCATCAGGGTCCATTGTGGTACCGTCACAAGTAAAGAAGATGTAATTTTTCATAAATTGGTTCAAAGTTTTTGGAAGTTGTAAGCAATATATGATAAAAATCCCTTAATCGCAAATCAGAACCTGTAGCCAATCCTTATATCCGGACCCCATAAGAACTTATTAATGAATTTTGAGTTAATGTTGAGATTTTTAAAAAGTTCGTGACCCTGGTAGCTACTCCCCAATACGGCAAAGAAATTATTTTTGCCAAAAAGCGGAAAGTCTGCTCCGATATAAGTACCGAATGAGACTCCGAATGCCTCCCCGGGCTTGTGTCCGGAGCTGAATGTGTATCCAATATTCATTAGAAAGTACGGAGATACCTTTGCCTTAAGAAAGTAGAATTTCAGCCTTGCATAAAGAGGGAAAATCAGCCTGTCGTATGTGCCGTCTGTTAAGCCGATACCACCTCCAACTCCAATAGTTGAAAAATCAGATATTATATAATCATAGTTGAATGCAGCTATCCCATAATTGTGTCTAGCGTCTCCAACCCCTTTTACAAAGCCAAGTTCAGCAGACATAACGAACTCCTTCTGCTGTTGGGCAAATAAACAACTCCAAAAAACCAGTGCGGTAAACAACAATAGAGATCTTTTCATCTTTGCAAACAATTATATGTTAATATGCACGTCATTATCTTGCCCTGTTCACGATAATTAATGCAGCTATGACACCGGGTACCCAGCCGGCGAGTGTCAGCAGAAAAACAATGAGAACGGAGCCACAACCGTAATCAATAACGGCCAGTGGCGGAAAAAGGATACACAATAGAACTCTTAAGAATGACATAACAGTACAAACTTAGTAAAAAAATATCATAAAGGGTGTGTAAAGCAGAATCTTGCACCTCCCTTATAATCTTTATCCAGCCAAATTTTCCCGCCAAGTCTGGAGATAATCTGTTTTGATATGGCAAGCCCCAGTCCTGCTCCCTGTGTATAGTCGTCCAGCTTTTCAAATCTCTCAAAAAGCCTGTGCTGTTTCTCAGGTGGGATGCCTCTGCCGGTATCGGATATTGAGAAAAGTACATCCTTCTCCTCTCCCCTGAGCTCATATTCAAGAGTAATTGTGCCACTCTCTGTAAACTTATTGGCGTTAGAGATGAGGTTTATCATAACCTGAGAAATTCTGTGAATGTCTGTTTTTAGCATTACATCTCCGGGATGTGGCCTGCAAACATACTCAACGCCCTCCTTCCTCAGGTGGGCAGTAGTCTGGAAGATTTTATCGCATAACTCCTTTAGGTTTATCTCCTTCATATCCATCTCAAATTTTCCCGTATCCATTTTTGATATATCAAGGATGTCTGAGATAAGAGTTAGGAGCATATCAGAATTCTGACTTATTACCTCGCTGTATCCTATTCTCTCTTCGTGAGAACACTTCTCTTCAGACATGAGCTGGGAAAACCCAACGATTGCGTTAAGAGGCGTTCTAATTTCATGACTCATATTTGCAAGAAATGCAGATTTTAATTTATCTCCCTCTTCTGCTCTTGTCTTAGCTTCAAGTATCTCCTTTTCGTTCCTCTCCAGGGCTTTTCTGAGTGTCTTGTTCTTCATGTAAACAACAGCGAGGAATATAACCAGAGAGACAAGCAGAATAACTATCAGTACAGCCAGCAGAAGAAACTGCTTATACTGTCTCACCTGCGGGTCTTCGCTGTCGTTAATGACACTGTTGGACGGAAGCATATAGCTCTCTACACCCATCTCCGTTAACTTCCGTTTGTCAAAACTGTAATATCCGTTGTTTACAATATACTTTACCTCTTTTGTATTCCCGTTATTGAACTCCTCAATCTGTCTGGCAATCTCTCTGGCATCAACATGGTAAGATGGAACGAATCCGCCAAGTGCTGTGCTGCCAATGCCAAGACCAGTCATTGAGAAGGTTGGAAGATCCTTTCTGCTTTCAACAATTGTCTGGAGTGAATTGCCAAGAAAGTACTGCCCTTTTATGTTAACACGCCATGTGCCAAGAAGAAGCACACTATTCTCCGGCAGAGAGCTTATCTGTCTTGATATCTCCTCCTCAGAGAATAATCTTCCGTCTAGAAACTGGAAGTCTATTTCCGGAAATAGCTTTGATTCGCTTTTTGCAAGAGCTTTAAGAGATGCTCCTCCATATGTGTTATCAGTAAGAACCGCTACTGTTCCGGTGTTAGGGAAGAAGGTCTTAATCAAACCTACATTCCTGCTGAAATCATATTTGTTAAGATAACCGCCTGTAGTTGCTCCAGTTATACCTCTCTTTTCTACATTAACCGGCACAGGGTCCCAGAATCTTGATATTGAGTCTTTAGGAATGGCAATTCCGTTATGGCTGGCAAAAACCGCAAATATGGGGAGCTCCCTGTACTTTGCTCTGAAGAGGGAGTCTCTCTCTGAAAGAGACAGGAATGATGCCCAGGCCTCTTGTCCAAGAAACACGATAGACATGAGCTCTCCTTTATCGTACTCCTCAATAACACTTTTAAGCTCGTCACACCAAAGATGAGCCTCAGTCTGGAAATTTTTGAAACCCATATCCTGCAGCATAATTTTGTTTGATGGATTTTTAGCAAGCAGGGTGTTCTGGAATGAGTTGATGAAGTTGCTCATCCTTTTAGTGTCCGGATTGTATGAGGCTATTATAAGATGAATCCCGCTCTTTCCTCCAGAGGGCTCTGAGTTTGAGGCAAGAAGTTTGCCGCAATCAAAGGCGGAGATAAGCAATAAAAGAGTTAGAACTAGTAGTTTCTTCATTTTTTCAGGGTGATTTTCAATAGTGAAATAGCTCCAAACAGAAGCATTGTTATTGATTGGGATCCGTGAGATATGGTGGCAAAAATTACTCCGGTAGTTTGTGAGACACCATAAACAGAGAGAAGGGCGAGAGATATAATCAGGTGGTAAGCTCCGATTCCTCCCTGAACAGGTATTACCCAGCCAAAGCTCCCTACAACCATGAGGAACAAAGCATCATCTACTCCAAGTCCCGTCTGAAGGTTGTCAAAGGCCAGAATTGTTGAGTAACTCATTAGCCAATAGCATACCCAAAGTAAAATTGTATATAGCAAAAATGTCCACTTTTGAGGCATTTTAAATCCGGAGAGGAGTCCGGCTAATATACCCTTTACAATAGTCACAATCTTAGCCAGCAGGGGATGACTTTTTCTGTACCTCCAAATCATGTACAGGAATATTGCAAATGCAATTATTACAACAGCTCCGGTGATCATAAGATCTGTTGATAACCTGTTCTCAAGAGAAGAGATAATCTGGTTGTCAATAAATCCGCCGAATCTGTCCCAGAAAAAGAACATTACTCCGGCAGAGACAATCAGCAGTGACAACATATCTATGCTTCTCTCCAAAACAACTGTACCTGCAACTGTTTCAAAAGGGAGACCTGTTTTTCTAGAGATGACTCCGCAACGAGCCAGTTCACCTGCTCTGGGGAGTGCAAAGTTTGTTATGTATCCTACATTGATACCGTGCCAGGAGTCTCTTCTGGAAACGGGTTTACCCAGAGGCATCATTATAAGTCTCCATCTTAGTGCCCTTATGAAAAATGCAAAGACACTTATTGCCATAGAGATCCCTATCCATCTCCAGTTTGCATCCTTTATGCCTGCAACAAAACTTTCAATCTCCACCTCTCTGAATGAGAGCCAAAGGAGAATTCCGGCAAGAGACAGAAGAACAATGTATTTCAGAATTGAGATTAGTTTCTCAGTATTAAGTAACATAATGTAACTGAGCAATTTTTTTGCAAACCTACAAAAAAATATGAACTTTGCGGGGATGAAATCAATATTGGGAATAGGTAACGCATTAACAGACATCCTCGCTGTGCTTGAGGATGACTCTCTGCTGGATCTCTACCATCTGCCTAAAGGTAGTATGCAGCATGTAGATCGTGAAACAGGAGACAAGATTTGGCAAAGGCTCCGAACAATGGGTGTGCAGCTGGTTGCAGGTGGCTCTGCCGCTAACACTATTGCAGGTACAGCTGTTCTGGGAATGCCATCATCATTTATAGGAAAGGTGGGGGCGGATGAACTTGGCTCTCTCTTTAAGTCAGATCAGGCCAGAAACGGAATAAATTCAACTCTTCTTAAAGGAAAGGCCGCATCGGGAAGGGCGATGGTATTTATTACTGCGCCAAATGCTGAGAGAACATTTGCTGTCTATCTGGGTGCAGCAATAGAGATGGGTCCGGAGGATCTGACGCCTGAGATGTTCAAAGGATATGACTATTTTCATATTGAGGGATACCTGGTACAGAATCAGGAGCTTGTAAGAAGAGCTGTTGAGCTTGCAAAAGAGGAGGGGATGATAATATCAATAGATATGGCAAGTTATAATGTTGTTGAGAGCAATGATGCTTTTCTGCACGATATTATAGAGCACTATGTTGATATTGTTTTTGCTAATGAGACAGAAGCAGAGGTCTTTACAAAAATGCCACCCAGAGAGGCTCTGGATGAAATTGCGAAAATTTGCAAAATTGCTGTTGTAAAGATTGGAAAAGACGGCTCCATGGTGAAGAGCGGAGATGAGTATCATTATATAGAGGCTTGGCCTGCAGACACCAGGGATGCGACAGGAGCCGGCGATATTTATGCTGCCGGATTCTTATTTGCTCATGCACACGGACTCTCTCTGAAAGAGTGTGGCGATGTTGGCTCAATAGTAGCAGCCAAGGTGGTTGAAGTTATAGGCCCCAAAATAGATATACCTCGCTGGAAGCACGCAAAGCAACAGATAAGGGAGCACACAGGGCTTCTTCAGTAATAATAACGGGCTTAGAAGAGTCCGTTTAGTCTGGCGTCAATTTTATCAATGACAACGCTAAGATCCTCCGGCTTGTCCTCAAATTTATTCTCGTCAACATCAATTATAAGGACCCTGCCGTCTTTGTACTCAGAGATCCACTTTTCATACCTCTCATTTAATCCTGACAGGTAGTCAATCCTGATTCCGCTCTCATAGTCGCGGCCCCTTTTGTGTATCTGAGAAACCAGATTAGGTATGGAAGAGCGAAGGTATATAAGAAGTTCAGGCGGCTTTACAAGCGAGAGCATAAGGTCAAAGAGAGAGTTGTAGTTTTCAAAGTCTCTTGTTGTCATGAGACCCATACTGTGAAGGTTTGGGGCGAATATGCGGGCATCTTCATATATTGTTCTGTCCTGTACCACATTCATCCCGCCTCTTTCAATTTCAACGAGACCCTTGAACCGCTCTTTTAAGAAGTAGATTTGAAGATTGAATGACCATCTTTGCATATCATGATAGAAATCAGCAAGGTAGGGGTTGTTGTCTACCTCTTCGTATTTTGGTTCCCATCCGTAATGTTTTGAAAGCAACCTTGTCAATGTAGTTTTCCCGCTTCCGATATTGCCTGCAATAGCTATGTGCATTTTGATCTTTTTAAGTGTAGGTTAGTACTCTCTTCAACTGCAAAATTAAGAAAAGATTTTAGTAATTTTGCGGAATGTTAGACACTTTGCTACACAGAGGGAGGCGGAAACAGCTTATTGAGCAGCTCTCTAAAAAATATCAGTTTAAAAAGGAGATTCTTGATGCTATGGGTCGTGTTCCAAGGCATATGTTCCTGGAATACGGACTGGATCTTCTGGCATATCAGGATAAACCCCTGCCTATCGGAGCAGGCCAAACTATATCTCAGCCATTTACCGTTGCCATGCAGACTGAGCTTCTGGGTTTGTCAAAATGGGACAAAGTGCTTGAAATAGGTACCGGATGTGGCTATCAAACTGCTGTTCTTGCAGAGCTTGGATACAGAGTCTTTACAATTGAGAGACAGAGGGCACTATATCAGCTGGCGCAGAAAAACTTAAACAGGCTTGATTACCACTCTCCAACACAATTTTATGGAGATGGCTTTGCAGGACTCCCCAAGTTTGCACCATTTAAGGGTATTCTTGTGACATGCGGAGCTCCGGAGGTGCCATCTGCCTTACTTGAGCAGTTGGCAATAGGGGGGAAGATGGTTATTCCCATTGGGAACGGAACACAGACTATGACTGTTATAGAGAGGAGCAGCGAGAAGGAGTATTTTAAAAGTGAACACGGAGCCTATAAATTTGTTCCTATGCTTGAGGGAACAGAGCAATAAAAGTTATTATTACAAAATATGATACAGATTAAATCATTTTACTTTAACGATCTGAGAGAGTGCAGCTATCTTGTTTGGGATGAAACGGGAGAGTGTTTGATAATTGACCCGGGGTGTTACACATCCAGCGAACAGGAGAGGCTTGCAAAGTTTATTGAACAGAATGGACTTAAGCCGGTAAAACTTATAAATACTCACGGCCATTTTGATCATATTATGGGAAACGCCTACGTTGTGGCAAAATGGGGTGTTCCCTCATTCATACACAAGGAGGATAAACATCAGCTTGCAAGAGCGAAGCAGTATACTGAGATGTTTGGATACAAAATTGAACAACCACCTGTGGATACTCATGATCTTGAAGATGGGGATGTGATATCCTTTGGAAATAGCTCTTTAAGGGTTATTCATACTCCGGGTCACTCAAGAGGTGGTGTATGCCTGGCTGCTGACAAAGATAAATTCGTAATAACCGGAGACTCTCTTTTTGCCGGGAGTATAGGGAGGACAGATTTGCCGGGAGGTGATTATGAACAGCTTATGGAGAGCCTGCTTGAAAAAGTACTTAAACTCGGGGATGATTATACTGTATATCCCGGACACGGTCCGGCAACAACTATTGGAAATGAAATTGCAACAAACCCTTTTCTGAGATATGAATAGGATAAAAAATATGCTTATGAGATTAAAATTATTGCTGATTCTGCCTCTTTTCGTATTCTGCACCGGAGCGGGTAATGGAACGGCTAATGCAGCATCTGGCGAGGTTGAACAGGTAGAGCAGATTGTAAAGGTTCCGGCCATTCCTAAAAAGCTCTCCTTTGCCGGAGAGGATGTGCCACTGAACTATTTTGATGTTAAGGAGTCTCTGCAGAGAGAGTTGATGATTATCTCATACTGGCATGCAAGTATAACTTACATAATACAACTTAACAACAGATACCGTGATGAGATAGTTAGGATTCTTAAGGAGGAGGGCCTGCATGAGGATTTCTATTATTTGTGTATTGCAGAGAGCGGTCTTCAGCCGGTTGTCTCTCCTGCTAATGCCGGGGGGTACTGGCAATTTCTGGCAGGAACGGCAAAGGAGTATGGACTTGTTGTAGATGCTGAGGTTGATGAGAGGTACAATGTAGAGAAATCCACAAGGGCTGCCGCTGCCTATTTTAAGAAGGCCCATGCCGAGTTTGGAACATGGACAATGGCCGCTGCCTCATTCAATATTGGAATGAGTAATGTAAGGTACAGAATGAGAATTCAGTCCCAAAAGAGCTACTACGACACTCAGTTCCCTGAGGAGACGGGAAGATACCTTTTCAGGGCTCTGGCCTTTAAGATTTTACTTGAGGAGCCAAGAAACTTTGGATTTTACATAGGAAAGGATGATCTGTTTAAGCCACTAAAGTATAAAGAGGTTACAGTAAAAGGACGGATTGAAAACTGGAGCGATTTTGCCGCTTCTCACAATACTAACTTTAAGATGCTTAAGATGTACAACCAGTGGATCCGTTCAAATAAACTGGAGAATAAGCAGAATAAAACATACATAGTTAAAGTTCCCGCTGAGGGGGCTAGGGAGCTATAGCAGCCGTAAGCGATATGAGCAACATTGAGGTAAGAGGCGCAAGGGTACATAATCTGAGGAATATTGATGTTACCATCCCCAGAAACAGGCTTGTCGTGATTACCGGTCTGAGCGGCAGCGGAAAATCCTCCCTTGCCTTTGATACCATATATGCGGAGGGACAGAGGAGATATATGGAAACCCTCTCTGCATACGCCAGACAGTTTATAGGGACACTTGAGAGGCCGGATGTTGATTCAATAGATGGCTTAAGCCCTATTATCGCAATAGAACAGAAGACTACCGGGAGAAATCCCCGCTCCACTGTCGGCACAATCACTGAAATTTACGACTTTCTCAGGCTGCTTTATGCCAGAGCGGCAAATGCCTACTCACCTGTTACAGGACTTGAGATGATAAAATATTCAGATGACCAGATTGTCTCAAGAATAATGGAGGATTACAGAGGAAGAAGAGCTATACTTCTATCTCCTCTTGTAAAAGGGAGAAAGGGCCATTACAGAGAGCTCTTTGAACAATACATAAAAAGGGGGTTTATTCAGATAAGAGTTGACGGTGAGATTAAAGATCTGCTGACAGTAAAGCCTCTTGACAGGTATAAATCACATTTTATTGAATTGGTTGTGGATAAACTTATCCCATCCGACGACTCTCATAAAAGAGTGAAGGACTCTGTTGTATCGGCTCTTCATATTGGAAAAGGATCTCTGGCGGTATTAGATTCTGAGAGCGGAGAGGTGAGACATTTCAGCAAACACCTTATGTGTCCTCAGAGCGGACTCTCATTTCCTGAGCCCGCACCACACACATTCTCTTTCAACTCACCACAGGGTGCCTGCCCCCACTGCAAAGGTCTTGGTATGATATCCAAGGCAGATATATCCAAAATAATTCCTGACTATTCAAAGTCAATATCTGAAGGTGCAATAACTCCAATAGGCTCTTTTAAAAACAATATGGTTTTTGCGCAGATAGAGGCCATCGCAAAAAAATACAGCTTCTCTCTGCACGATCCGGTGAGCGATATTCCGGAGGATGCCCTCAATATTATTATTTACGGATCAGATGAGCTCTTCAGGGTTGGTCAGACTCCTGCCCTCTCTCAGATGATGAGTTTTGGAGGAATCATATCAAAAATTGAGCAGGAGGAGAACGACAGCGATGAGCTGACTATTAGAAAGGAGAGATTCATTGAAGAGGTACGCTGCCCTCTTTGTAATGGGACAAGATTAAAAGAAGAGTCTCTCTCATTCAAAATTGACGGGTTGAATATCAGCGAAGTATCCGATATGGATATTGAGCAACTAAATAAATGGCTGGAGAAACTTAGTGAGAAGCTGACAGGAAGACAGAAGATAATCGCAAGAGACATTTTGAAGGAGCTCTCTGAACGGTCTCAGTTTCTGCTTGATGTCGGGCTTAACTATCTTTCGCTTTCTAGGTCCACCAGAAGTCTTAGCGGAGGAGAGAGCCAGAGAATCAGACTTGCAACACAGATAGGCTCAAAGCTTGTAAATGTGCTCTATATACTTGACGAGCCGAGTATCGGTCTCCATCAGAGAGATAATGTGAAACTGATAAACTCTTTGAGAAGGCTCAGGGATGAGGGCAACTCAATTATAGTTGTTGAGCATGATGAGGAGATGATGACAAGCTCTGACTGGATAATTGACCTTGGACCCGGAGCCGGTGAGAAGGGGGGGCGGATGCTTTTTGCAGGAACGCCTGATGAGATAATGAAGATGGATGTTTCAGAGGCGATCTTAAAAAACAGTTTTAGCATTGAATACCTGAAAAGGATAAGGACCATAAGGCCTCCTCAGTTCAGAAGAGTGGGCAATGGTCTCTCTCTTGAGCTTAAAGGGGCAACAGGCAATAATTTAAAGAGCGTTGACATCAAGATACCCCTGGGGTGTTTTATCGGGATAAGTGGTGTAAGCGGAAGCGGAAAATCATCGCTTATAAACGAGACCCTTATGCCAATATTAAGTAACCATTTTTACAGGTCTCTTTATACACCCCTTCCATACAGCTCAATTGAGGGGATTGACAACATAGACAAAATGGTAGAGATAGACCAGGCCCCAATAGGCAGATCGCCAAGAAGCAATCCGGCTACTTATACAAATGTCTTCTCTGACATAAGAAAACTATTTGCTGAGACACCTGATGCAAAAATCCGGGGTTTTAAACCGGGCAGATTTTCATTTAATGTTAAAGGGGGAAGATGTGAGGAGTGCAAGGGGGCGGGGCTCCAGACCATTGAGATGAACTTTCTTCCCGCGGTATATGTTCACTGTAAGAGTTGCAACGGAAAAAGATATACTCAAGACACTCTTGCAGTAAAATACAGAGGGAAATCAATTAGTGACATTCTGGGAATGACAGTGAGTCAGGCAGTGGAGTTTTTTGAACATATGCCGTCAATTGTGCAGAGAATTAAAGCGATGGATGATGTCGGACTTGGATATGTAACATTGGGACAGTCTGCAACAACTCTGTCAGGAGGGGAGAGCCAGAGGGTAAAACTGGCTGCAGAGCTTGCCAAAAAGGCAACAGGCAACACCCTCTACATACTTGATGAACCTACGACTGGTCTTCATTTTGAAGATATAAGAGTTTTACTTGGTGTGCTGCAGAAACTGGCAGACCAGGGAAACACTGTAATTGTGATTGAGCACAACCTGGATGTGCTAAGATCCGTTGACTATATATTTGATATGGGCCCTGAGGGAGGTGCAGCAGGTGGCCGCATTGTTGCATGTGGAACCCCTGAGCAGCTGAAAAATAACAGTGAGTCAGTAACCGGTCGCTACCTTTAGACCAAAAAAAGAGAAATTATGCCAACAGTTAAAGTCTATTGTGAAAATCTTCAATCAATTTTTGATTGCGAACCGGGTACAAGCCTGAGTCAACTCCTTTCTGCCACAGGTTATGTGCCGGAGCACCCGGTTCTTGCGGCAATTGTTGATAATCAGCTTAAGGAGTTAAGCTTCCAGATATATGTAGAGCATAACATTCAGTTTATTGACTACACCCATCCGGATGGACAGCGCACATACAGCCGCTCGCTTAACTTTATTGTGCAGAAGGCTGTAGCAGATCTTTATCCTCAGTATTCGCTTGCTATAGACTATAATCTGCAGAATGGAATGTATGCGGAGATCCGGGACCTTCAGAGAGATGAAGATGGCACTCCAAAGGAGATACCACTAAGCGAAAAGGAGATAGAGGAGCTTAAGGCAAAAGTTCAGGATATAATTGATACGGACCTCCCTTTTACCCGACATAAAATCAAGACTGAGGAGGCTGTTAAGATGTTCAGGAAGACAAACAGGCCGGAGAAGGCACTTCTCCATGAATTAAGAGGTAAGTTTTTCACAACAGTCTATTTTCTTGATGGATATCCAGATCACTATTACGGCCCGCTGGTTCAATCCACCGGAGCAATAGAGGCCTGGGATCTTGAGTTTTTCAGCAGAGGCTTCCTGATAAGAACCCCGCCCACCAGCAATCCATCCAAAATTATTAAATCCCCATATCAGTATAAACTGTTTGATGTATTCAAAGAGTATTCGGACTGGTGCAGTATCCTTGGTGTAAGTGGGGTTGGAACTCTGAATAATGCAGTAAAGGCAGGGAAGGCAAGAGAGCTTATTCAAATCTCAGAGGGACTCCACGAGAGAAAGTATGCAGCTATTGCAGATGAGATATTCAAAAAAAGAGAGAAGGTAAAACTCGTCCTTATTGCAGGTCCGTCAAGCAGCGGTAAGACTACTACATCCAAAAGAGTAGCGCTTCAAGCTAAGGTGCTGGGTATGAATCCTGTAATAATTGAGATGGATAATTATTTTGTTGACAGGGATAAGACTCCCAGAGACAGCGAAGGAAATTTTGATTTTGAATCTTTGGGAGCAATGGATACAGAATTTCTTAATGAACAGCTTATTGATCTTTTTGACGGTAAGACTATTGACCTTCCAAAATTTGACTTTGCTGAGGGGAAGAGGTTCTTTCCCGGAGAGAGGCTCACGCTGGGAGAGAAAGATATCCTCATTATGGAGGGAATTCACGGGCTAAATCCGGCCCTCACAAGCCATATACCTAATGAGAGAATATTCAGAATCTATGCAAGTGCCCTGACATCGCTCTCGTTAGATGAAAATAACAGCATCTCTACCTCAGACAGTCGCCTCATCAGAAGGATGGTAAGGGACAATCAGTTCAGAGGCACTAAACCAGAGGATACGATATTAAGATGGCCAAGTGTAAGGAGAGGCGAGGTTAACAACATATTCCCCTTCCAGGAGAATGCCGATATAATGTTTAACTCTGCGCTAATATATGAACTGCCACTACTCAAATATTACGCTGAACCCCTTCTAAGAAGAATCCCTGCAAATTCACCGGCATCAACGGAGAGCATAAGACTTTTAAAATTCCTCTCTTACATTGTTGAGCTTCAGCCCTCTGAAATTGCAAACATCCCTCCAACTTCTGTAATGAAAGAATTTATTGGGGGCAGCAGCTTTCTCTATTAGGGCTATTTGCTTATCCAGTGCTCCGGGTTCTGTTTCTCAGTACCCTTCCATAACTGGAAGTGGATTACTGAGCCGTTCTCATCAGCAGCGGCTAAAATGCCAAGGCTTTGGCCTGTCTTTACTTTGTCTCCGGATTTGACACTTACCTTATCCAGTTTGCAGTAGAATGTATAGAAGCTGCCATGCTGAACCAGAACACACTGATTATAACCTGGCATGACAAGAATCTGCTTTACTACTCCGTCAAACACACAGAATACCTCTGCACTTTTATCAGTTGCAATATTGACTCCGTTGTTGAATGGAAGTTTAACATTTTTAAATACCGGGTGATTATGCTGTCCAAACTCCTCTACAACTGCACCTCTTCTTACAGGCCAAGGAAGTTTCCCCCGATTAAGTTCAAAATTATCTGAAAGTTTTCTGTCGGCTGCACTCTCCTTAAAATCCGGTCTCTCCTTTGCTTTCATTGCCTCAGCCAGAATTCTCTCAATCTCTCTGTTCAGCCTCTCTACCTCTTTCCGCTTGGCCTCCAGCTGGGTTCGGAACTGTTTCTCCTGTCGGGATAGCTGATTAATAGTTTGTCTCGCACCCCTTTCGTCTGTCTGCAGTTTTTTATACTCATCATTCCTCTGTTGCTGACTCTTTACAGATCTCTCCTTCATCTTCTCCAGTGTCTCAACCCTCTTTGAAATCTCATCTGATGTGGATTTGATCCTGGCAGCCCTGTTCTGCATGGATTTATTAAAATCCTTAAAATAGACCCATCTTCTGTAGCCCTGGTCTATGTTATCACTGGCAAGAACGTACATTAGCCAGGATGCCTGATTCCTTTTTTTGTATGCTTCGTAAACTAGGTGAGAGTACTCGCTCTTAAGAGTTGAAAGATCACGGTTGAGACGGTTTATCTCACTCTCGTTTTTTGTCATCTCACTGTTTATCTCCTTTATCTCGCTTTCAATCTGCGCAAGCAGCCTCTTTCTGTTGGTAATCTTTCTGCGAATGAAGTTCAGCTCTTTAGTGTTGTCAGCCTGTCTCTTTTTGGTGGACGCAAGCTGACTGTCCAAAAAAGCAATTTCCTCCTCAATCTCTCTCTTTCTCCTCTCCTGTTCTTCAACATTCTGTGAGAATAGTGCCACGGGAGAGAGGACAAACAGTAACAACAGTATGACTCTTACTACTACTTTCATCTTCTGCCGGATTTTATCTCCTCAACCTTAGAGGCTATACCTAGGGAGGGGTCCAGTTTATCCGCCTGAATCCAGTACATAAAAGCAAGATCTCTCTCGCCAAGGGAATACAATACCTCTGCGTAGTGGTCAATAATATCGGCATTCTCATTCCCTCCAAATACCATTGCCTGCTTCAGAACTGTTTTTGCCTCTGCATTTCTCCCAAGTTTATGAAGTATCCACGCATATGTATCAAGATATGTTGAATTCTCAGGCTCCAGCTCAATTGTTCTTTTGCTCATCTGAAGAGCTCTTTTAAGCTGTTTGCCCTCTTCACTAAGGTAGTAGGCATAGTTGTTTAGTGCAGGGGCATGGTTTGGTTCAAGCTTTATTGTCTTTTTATAGTATTTGTAAGACTCTTTTTTATTTCCGGCCATGTAGTAGGTATCCCCGAGGATTGATAAAATCCTTACGGTAGAAGCGCTATCCCCTTTCGCAACCGGCAGTATGCTCAGGAAGGTTTTAATTGCCGGTTCCACTCTGTTTAGCTGAAGCTCTCCAATCCCCTTCAGTTGCATGAAATCAATGTCTTTCGGATAACTCAACAGGGCAGATTCACTGACTGTTATAAGATCTTCCCACCTCTCCATATAATATAGAAGCGAAAGATATTGATGAACAGGAGCCCTCTCAGAGGGATACAGGTCAACATTGTTTTTAAGAACCTCAAGCCCTTTTTCTGCCCTGCCGGTCTGGACAAGAAATACTGCAAAGTTATAGGAAACTGCGCTGTCAGCAGGGTGAGCATCGTAGAGGTTGGTCATGAGAGTGTCAACCTGAGGGAAAAAGGTCTGAACAAACTTCTGGTTTGAGACAATCTCATTCATGTATTCAGATTTCATCCTGGGATTAACATCTGTATTGGACATAAATGGGAACATATGTTTGAAGTACATATCAAATTGTCCTCTTATTCTGTAGCTCTCTGCCAGCCCAAATGTTGCAGGAATATAGCTTGGATCAAGAGCCAGAGCTGTTGCATAATTATTTAGAGCAAGCGAATCCCTCTTTACAGATGCATAGTAATCACCTAAAAGTGTAGCGGTTCTTGGTGTGGGAGTGGAGTTGCTGAACTCCTCCAGCATAGCTATGGCACTCTCGGTTTTCCCCTGTGTAGCCATTATGTTGTATTTGGTAAGAACTGTGGCCTCATTTACCCCGCTCCTCTTCTCAATATCCTGCAGAGCAGCCAGTGCTTTGTCATAATCTCCGCTCCTTGAATAGAGCTCAATAAGTTCAATAAACAGAGATATTTTTGCAGGGTGTCTTGCCAATATTTTTTCATAGCTCTCTTTGGCTCTCTCCATATTTCCCATAGCGGAGTGAATACGAGCAAGCTGGATGCTGTACCAGTAGTTTGATGTATCAGCGTCTGCAGCCTTTTGGGTAAACTGCAGGGCCCTCTCAAGATTGCCGGACTTCAGGTTAATATCTGCAAGATAATAGAAGGCAGCATCCATATCCGGAAACTTTGATGAAAGCTCTGTAAACACCCTCTCTGCCCCCTTTACATTTCCAAGATTGAGCATCCTCAAACCCTCAATAAACATGAAGTTCCTTTCTCTGTTGTCTCTTTTTGCCTCTATAGTCCCAAAGGATAGCAGCGATGCCAGAAAAAGCAAACCTGCAACAGTATATTTTAAAACAATGCTTTTCAAGATAAAATGTCTTTAGTATGGTTAGACTCACAAAATTAATCAAATAATTTCTTTACAAATATCAATCCAATATTCAATTCTCATTGCAAATGCAACAAAAAGCCTATAAATTGCATCTATTAATAACAGCAATGGGAATCCGAAAAAGAGAATATTCCACACAGCAGGAGATCATAGAGGGCTGCATAAAGCGGGAACCAACTGCTCAGCGGAAACTCTACGAAATATACGCTCCCAGGATGCTCACCCTGGCAACCCGTTATTCGGGAGACAGAGAGAGGGCCAAAGATGTATTGCACGACGGATTCATTACGCTCTTTAATAAAATTGAGAGTTATGGAGGTTTTGGCTCTTTTGAGGGGTGGATGAGAAGGATTTTTGTAAACACGGCACTTATGTCACTTAGAAAGGCCGACGTGTTGAGAAACAGTGAGCAGATTGATTATGCCTCAGGTGAGATGAGCGATGCCCCTGATGCTGTTGAGAGCATAAGTTCAAAGGAGCTGATGGAACTTATAGCCTCGATGCCGGATGGCTTCAGATTGGTGTTTAATATGTATGCAATTGAGGGGTATAGCCATCAGGAGATTGCAAAAGAGTTGAATATAAGTGAAGGAAGCTCCCGCTCTCAGCTAAGCAGAGCAAGAGCCTGGCTTCAGGAAAGAATAAGGAGACAGAATGAAGGAGAGAGATTTTGACAACCGTTTAAAACAGAGGATGGAGAGTTACGGGGAGACACCGGATCCATCCATCTGGCTCTCAATAGAGAGCAAGATTGTTGTGCCCGCTAAAGGGGGCAGGGTTGTTTTTGTTAAAGGGTTTAGGGTGGTTGCTGCAGTTGCCGCGGCGGTCTTATTATTTTATATAGCAGGAAGAGAATTTTTTATTCAGGAGAGAGAATCCCCGCTGGTGGAGGTATTAAAAATAGAGGAGAGCCCGACAGAGATTAATGTTGACCGGCAGATTCCGGAGAGGGGAGAGGTTCCGAAAATTTTACCTGCCCCCACAGTGGCTGTTGCCAGCGTTGAGAGAGAGCCTCAAATTAAGACAGATGAGACTTTAACTGATAAAAAGACAGAACCTGAAACCGGACAACCGGAAACAAAACAAACTGCAACAAGGCAACCTGAAACGAGACAATTAAACAGAGAGTTTACCAAGGATTTTTCGGGTGATTTTCCAATAGAATTGCAGATTAAAAAGAGAAGAGGGAGACCTTCACTGGCATTTTCCACCACACTTGCCCCTTCTGTCGGGACTAACGAAAGAGTTTTGCATACATTTGCTCAGTCTGACTTTAAAGAGCTCTCATCATCTCTTGACAGAGAACAAAACCAGCCAGAGACAGTTTATGATACCAGGTACCTCCCTTCAGTATCTGTTGGCCTTCAGGTTATGATTCCTTTGAGCAAAACCTTTTCAGTAGCCACAGGATTAAGCTATTCAGCATTATACTCAATTACCGACGAGCAGAGATTCAGCGATAAAATCAGAAACGAACAGACTTTGCACTATATTGGCCTTCCGCTTTATCTCTACGCAAACATATACTCAACAGAGAGATTCTTCCTTTATGGCGGTGCCGGAGCCATGGTTGAAAAGGGTATTGCAGAGAGGATAAAAAGGAGCGGACCGGTACCTCAGGATTATACAAACAGAGTTGATGGTTTGCAATGGTCTGCCGGTGCGACTATAGGGGCAGAGTATGTCCTTGGCAGAAGAGTGGGACTCTACGCTGACCCTATGGTTATGTACTATTTTGACTGCAATCAGCCAAAAAGTATAAGAAGCGCACAGCCTTTGCAGTTTAAACTGGAAATAGGTTTGAGATATCGCTTTTAATCCTAATTTTGCAGAACATAAATTAGAGGCGTTGCAGACTATAGCTGTTGTCATATTGAACTGGAACGGCAAGCACTATCTTGAGCGCTTCCTTCCCGGTGTGGTTAAATACTCCTCCACTCAGGAGAGTTTCGTGGTTGTTGCCGACAATGGCTCAACAGATGGCTCAACAGATTGGATATCCCACCACTACCCTGCATTAAGAGTAATTAAATTTGACCGAAACCTTGGTTTTACAGAGGGCTACAACAGAGCTCTTGAAAAGATTGAGGCAGATTTTTTTATTTTGCTGAACTCAGATGTTGAGGTAACTCCAGGCTGGCTTGACAGGATGAGAGAGGGATTTGAATTGCACCCAAAGGCAGGGATTGCAATGCCAAAAATTCTCTCTGCCTTTGAGAGAGACAAATTTGAATATGCCGGGGCTTCAGGAGGGTTTATTGATATTCTTGGATACCCATTCTGCAGAGGAAGGATACTCTCCTGTATAGAGGTGGACAGGGCTCAGTATAACAGGGACTCTACAATTTTCTGGGCCAGTGGGGCTGCAATGATGATAAAGAGCTCCGTTTACAGAGAGCTGGGGGGACTGGATGAAAATTTCTTTGCCCATATGGAGGAGATTGATCTGTGCTGGAGGGCGCAACTGGCAGGTTATGAGATTTGGGCATTTCCGTCATCTGTTGTTTACCATGTTGGCGGAGGAACTCTTCCAAATAACTCTCCAAGAAAGCTGATGCTGAATTATAGAAATAACCTCTTTATGCTCTATAAAAATCTTCCGGCTCCAAGAAGGCAAATTATAATCCTTACAAGAATGCTGCTTGACGGACTCTCCGCACTGGTTTTTCTTGTACAGGGTAAAAGAGGATTTTATAGGGCTGTTTTAGATGCTCATAAAGAGTTTCGTGCAAACAAACACAAGCTTAAAAAATCCACAAAGAGTCTTAGTTTAAAACCAACCGGAGTTATGAGAGGGTTGATTATTCTCTCATTTATATTAAGAGGGGGAAAACCTAGGTTTATTGATATTGCTCCACTAATCCGGGGAAGAAAGATGTCATAGCAGTGCGGGAATTGAACGCTCCAGTCTGGTGCCCCTGGACCCTTTAACTAACACAACCATACCTGTTTCAGGGCTCTTTTGGAGTCTCTCCCTTAGTGCGTCAGAATTCTCAAAAAGCTCAACGGCAGGCTCTCCCTGTGCAATGGTTAGGGCTGCTTTTGAGAACTCTTCCCCAACCAGGAATATCTTCTCTGCATTTAACTCTAGTGCCAGTTTCAATATCTCTTTGTGCTCCTCTTCCGAGTACTCTCCCAGCTCCAGCATGTCGCCAAGTACAAGGGCTTTTCTTCCGGATTCCATCTCTCTGAAATTCTCCAGTGCAGCCCTCATGCTTGTTGGATTAGCATTATAGGCGTCAATTATAAGAGTGTTTCTCTCTCCTTTTGAGAGCTGTGAGCGATTGTTTGAAGGATAATACTCCTCAATAGCTTTTACTGCCAGTTCTACCGGAACATCAAAAAGTGAGCCTGCGGCAATGGCTGCAAAAACATTATCTGCATTATAGTAGCCAATCATCTGGGTATTGATTGATGTGCCATCTCCAAGCCTCAATCTAAGGAAGGGGTTGTCAGGGTTAACAGGCAGTATGTCTGCATTGTAAATAGACCTTCCGTATGGAGTAACCTTAATCCCCTCTCTTTGTGAAATCATCTCTCTTAAGTGAGGGTTATCAATATTATAAATTACCCTTCCTGAGCTGTTGAGCAGGTAATCGTACATCTCACCCTTTGTCTTTTTCACCCCTTCAAATGAGCCAAATCCCAATAAATGGGCTTTGCCAACGTTGGTTATCAACCCGGCATCAGGAGATGCTATTTTACACAACAGAGCAATCTCTCCGGGTGCACTTGCCCCCATCTCTATTACAGCAATCTCTGTCTCTGCTGACATTCTGAGAAGAGTAAGGGGAACTCCTATATGGTTGTTAAGATTCCCGGAGGTTGAGAGAACCCTGTATTTTTTTGAAAAGACAGATGAGATTAGCTCCTTTGTAGTTGTCTTACCATTTGTGCCGGTTAATGCAAAGAGAGGAATACCATAATATCTGCGGTGGTATGCAGCCAGTTCCTGAAGTGTCTTAAGAGAGTCTTCAACATTGATTACTCTGCTCCCTTTAACCCCTTTTCTGTCGCAAACAGACCATGATGCCCCCAGTTCAAGGGCTTTTTCGGTAAAATCATTTCCGTCAAAATTCTCTCCCTTTAGGGCAAAAAAGATATCTCCCCTCTTTATCTCCCTTGTATCTGTCGTCACTCCCGACGACTCAAGGAATAGTGAATGCAGTTCCCTTATCTCCATATCTCTATTTTTTTCCTGTTGAACCAAAACCACCCTCTCCACGTTCAGTCTCACCCAATGAACTAACCTCCTTAAGTTCAACCCGTTCATATTTTGCTATTACCATTTGTGCAATTCTCTCTCCCGGGTTAAGTGTGAAGGGCTCATCAGAGAGGTTTACCAAAATAATTTTGATCTCGCCCCTATAATCTGCATCAATGGTTCCGGGACTGTTAACTATCCCGATACCGTGCTTGGCTGCCAGACCGCTTCTGGGCCTTATCTGCGCCTCATATCCTTCCGGAAGTTCAATATACAGTCCTGTAGGTACGAGTACCCTTTTTAGTGGTGCAAGTAAGATACTCTCTTGAATATCTGCTCTGAGATCCATGCCGGCAGAGTGCAGTGTAGCGTATTTGGGAATCTCATTTTTTGAGTTGTTTACAATTTTAACCTCCATATGGATATCTTTTCTACTTTAATGTATATTGTTATAAATGTCAGAAGCAGTAACAGGTTTACGGCATATTTTACCAAAGGGGCACCCCCTGAGAATGGAATTGAGGCAAGGTAAAGTGCAATTCCGGTAATAATGAATATTGATATTCTCCTCCAGTTATAGGGTACAGGGTAGTGCCTTTTGCCCATAACTGTACTTAAAATAAACATAACTGCATAGCTGGCCAGATGTCCCCAGGCAGCGGCGTGGTAGGAGAATAGGGGCATAAATATCATATTGACTGCCAGTGTAATCGGAAGTCCGGCTGCAGTGATGTATATGGCATATTTTGTCTTTCCGGAAAGCTTGTACCACATTGATACATTAAAATTCATACCCAGAATAACATAAGAGAGGAGCATAACAGGTACTATGTCCATCCCGGCCCTGAAATCTTTCCCAATTATGAGTGAAATAATGTCAATAAAAAGAGTAATGCCAAGAAATATGAACATGCTGAATGCTGTGAAGTGCTCCATCACCATTGCGTACTCCTCTCTGGACCTCTCTTTTCCTTCTCTTGCAAAGAAATAGGGCTCAGCTGCATATCTGAACATCTGGGTAAAGAGAGACATAAGTACTGCTATCTTAACACCCGCCTGAAAGATTCCGAGCTCTGAGTTCCACTCCAGCCCCTCAGGTGTGAAAAATCTGAACAGAGGCCTGTCAACTGTGTCGTTGATTATGCCGGGAAGGCCTGCAATCATAAGAGGGATTGAGTATGCCATCATCTCTCTCCAGAGTTTTTTGTCAAGCTTAAAGCGTAGGGCTGTTAAATCAGGAATGAATAATAACAATGAGACAATTCCGCTAAGAAATATTGCAAAAATTATGTATGTGAAATCAGGCGTTAGCGATATGAAATTTGCAAGCAGAGAGCCCGGATGGGATTTAAAATAGGCCGGAACTCCAAAAAAGAGAATAAAATTGAATGCTGTCTCTGACAGGATTTTAATGGTTTTGAACAGTGCAAATTTATATGCTTTGTTCTGGAATCTTAATCTTGCAAAGAGTATTGATGTAAAAGAGTCAACAGCAAGTATGCTTCCTATGTAAATTATTACATATCCGAACCCATCATACCCCATCCATGAGGATATGTCGCCTGAAAAGATGGAGACAGCTGCAAAGAATAGCAGAGCGATAGAGCCTACTGTTGCAAGTGCATTTGAAAAGACGGAATTGGAGTTCTCTTTTTTGTTTGCAAAATTGAAACATCCCGTTTCAAGTCCTAAAGTAAGAACAACTTGCAGAATGGCAATATAGGCCAGGAATTCCGTAGCAATTCCGTAGCTCCCGGTAGAGAGCATTGTTGTGTATATGGGGACAAACAGAAAGTTGATAAACCTGGCCAGAATTGTGCTGAGCCCGTAGATGGCAGACTCTCCTGCCAGTTTGCGTAGAATGGATCCTCTCATTTTCAATGGTTGAGTGATTTGTTCCTGAATATGAGGAAGCCTATATTAAACTGTGGATACCATTTTACATCCGCTCCTGGATAGTATGATGCCGAGAGGCTTATCGGTCCAACGGGAGATTGCCACACTGCAGCCATATGTCCCATAAAATCCCCTTTTGGCAGAACATCAGAAATATCAGCTCTTCCTCCTGTACCCTTTGTCACTATTTTGTATGGCTGGAAGTATGAAAGGAGAGTGCTTATAAACACAGTATTTGAGATGTGTATAATGGGGTTGACACCCACAGCAATATAGGAGTTAGCCCGGTATCCTTTAAGCAGTAGTGTTTTGCTGTGAGGGGTGGGCTGAAATGCAGGTGCAATAATAAGGGACGATATGTAGTCTCCAAGCTCAATTTTAGAGGAGAGTGTTATGTCAACGAGCGAACCAACCGTGAGCCACTTATTGACGGGATGGTAAACCTCCGAGTAAAAACTTAATTTAAATCTGTTGTGTCGCTTATTTGTATAAGGGACCATGTCTTCCGAGGTGCTCCCGGGAGCGTAGTCTGAGGATATGAGAGTATAGCTTGCCGAGAGCCGCTGTTTTATGCCTGAAGTTGGGTAGATCTTGTAATTGGTAGTATTTCTTTCAAGTGTAACTGCCGGGGAGAGATGGGTTATTCCTGTCTTATCAGGGATATCATAAGATGTGAAGTTGTCAGTAAGATAATAGGAGTATGTATTCCTGCCGGCAGTGATACTGAATTTCCCCATTATACTTCTGTTAAGGTCTATTGGAGAGCCCACTTTCACATTGGCAAACACCTCGCTCTCTTCAATACTTGTCGGGAGCCTGTCAAAATATGACTCTGTCTGTGTACCCCTGAAGTAGTCAAATCTATGTGCGACAAAGTTTGCCTCATAAAATAGAAGTGGTCTGAATGAGAAGTCCTGTCTAAAGGAGAGAGAACCGCCGGTGTAGAATTTCCCCAGATCAACGTCAAGCGTAGCTTTCCACGGATATTGATCAAAGTGTCTGTACTCAAGGCCTACGTAGCCCTGGTTCAGTGAGGAGGATGATATGTTTCCTCCAATTGCTATTCTCAGGGGGGGGCGCTCTGTTACCCTGAGGGTGAGATCAAATAGAGAGTCGCTGTTCATCTTTGCAGATGGATAGAATGTATTAACATTTCCAGATGCCACTACTCTGTTGTAACCTCTTTTAATCACCTCAAAGTTTACAGGTTCTCTTTTATGATTTGTAAGAGTGTTTATTATGAAGTTCTTCTTTCCCTCTTTAAGAGTGTCGGGATTGAAAATTATGTTGTCAAATATAAGCTGAGGGCACTTCATCCTGAATGCAAGACGCATATCGGCCAGCTCTTTGGCGCTTCTTCGCTCTCTTACCCTCTCCTTTATTTGAGGCATACTCCTCATAGCCAGCTCATAGCCTCTCCTTACCATCTCATCCAGCTTGGTGAAGTCCAGCAAGCCGATATCTGTGTAGTCTCCGTCAATCAGTATGCCCTTTTCAGGAGGGATGTTGTAATCCGTCTCAACCATCATCATATTCTCAATCTGAGCAAGCAGGTCGTCGGTATCAGGCTCTGAAGGGTTTGTAGAGCACTTTGCTCCTATAATGTAGTCAGGATTAAAATCTTTCTCCATAACATCCCATGGGAAATTATTGTAGAAACCGCCATCAAACATAAGTGTTGAATCAATCATTATTGGTTTGAAAGCAAGTGGAAAGGTCATTGAGGCGCGGATAGCATCTCCCAACGCTCCTCTTCTTAGCACATACGGTCTTTTGTTAACAATATCTGCAGAGACGCACCTGAATGGGACCATAAGCTTGTTAAAGTCGTAATCAGCAGCAGCAGATGAGGAGGCGAACAGCTGAATGAACGCAATGTCCATTGGGTAGGGTGAGATAAGATTTGTTGGAAATATGTAACTTATCTTCTTCTCTTTGCTGCTAAAGTTGAATGTTGCTCCAAAGAGTTCAGGGGTTGGCTCTCTCCGATAAATATAAGTGGCAAATCTTCTCTCTGAGAGACCCTGTTGCCATGAGTTGAACTCTTCAGACCTGAACAGGATAATCATCTCTTCAGGAGAAAGGCCTATTGAATATAGTCCTGAAATAATTGCCCCCATTGAGGTCCCTGCAACGAAATCTATTGGGATATTGTTCTCTTCCAGTGCCTTAATAACCCCAATGTGAGAAAGGCCCTTAGCTCCGCCTCCACTCAGAACAAGACCGATGCTTTGGGAGAACAGAGGGATAGATATGAGCAGGGCAAGCAGGGAGCTGTATATCTTTTTTACTTGCATAATAGGGGTATTTGAGGTAATTTTGCCCTCCATGCAAAGGTATTAAAATTTGTATAAAATATATAAACAGATACTATGAAGAGAGTTATTTTAAACCTAGTGATAATCACAGCTTTGTTGGCTACATCCTGTAAAGGGGGTAAACAGGGCGAGAGTAAGGAACAAATTAAACAGGAGGATACAACTACTATGACAACCACATTGGCATTTAACCCGGCGGAGCTCCCTGAGGAGCCTCAGTTTGATATTGAGACAACTGCCGGTACCATTCGCATCAAGCTTTACAAAGAGACACCTCTTCACAGAGACAATTTTGTTAAGCTTGCATCAGAAAGATTCTATGATGGGATTTTGTTTCACAGAATAATTAAAGGATTTATGATTCAGGTTGGGGATCCGCTTACGAAGGATCCGTCTGCCTCTGACAGATTTGGCACAGGTGGACCGGGATATACGGTTCCTGCAGAGATACTTCCTCAGTTCAAACATAAGAAAGGGGCTATTGCCGCCGCCAGAAGGGCCGACTCCGTAAATCCACAGAGAGAGTCTTCAGGATCTCAGTTTTATTTTGTAGAGGATCCATCTACTTGTGCTCAGCTGGACGGCCAATATACAGTATTTGGAGAGACTGTTTCAGGAATTGAAATAATTGACAGAATTGCTGCAGAGCCTACAGGACCAAGAGACAGGCCGATAAGCGATGTTAAAATTCTCTCTGTAAAACCCGTAAAATAGGGTAAGGAGCTACTCTATAAAGAGCCACTCATAAGATTCTTCATTGTCTTCGCCATATTGTTGGCAAATACAAACTCGTTAAGGTCTGGGTTGTCAGCTGAAAGAATATTATTCTTGCTGCCCTCCCAGACTTTTCTCCCTTTATGAATAAATGAAACCTGGTCTCCAATCTCCATTACAGAATTCATATCATGAGTGTTGACAACAGTAGTGATATTGTACTCCTGTGTTATCTCCTGTATAAGCTGATCTATGAGAATTGAGGTATGAGGGTCAAGACCTGAATTGGGCTCGTCGCAAAAGAGGTACTTTGGATTGAGTGCGATAGCTCTTGCAATTCCCACCCTCTTCTGCATACCTCCGCTTAGCTCATTAGGATATAGTCTGTTTACATTCTCAAGATTAACCCTTTTCAGACAAAAGTTGACCCTGTCCAGCTTCTCCTCTTTACTCCAGTTAGTAAAGAAATCCATAGGGAATCTTACATTCTCCTCTACTGTCGCAAAATCAAACAATGCACTCCCCTGGAAAAGCATACCCATCTCTTTTCGGATCTCCTTCCTTCCTGCCTCATCAAGTTGGGTGAAGTTAACATCGCCATACCATACATTGCCGGACTCCGGTCTGTGAAGTCCTACAAGGGATTTTAAAAGTACCGTCTTGCCAGATCCACTCGCTCCAATTATAAGTGAGCACTTGCCGGGATGATACTCGATTGAGATTTTCTCCAGAACCTGCTTCTCTCCAAAATATTTATCAAGTCTCTCTACTTTGATCATCTATCCAAGCATTAATTGTGTTATAACCAGATTTGCAACCAATATCATAACAGAGCTGACAACAATGGCCTTGGTGCTGGACTTTCCAACCCCCAGCGAACCTCCTGAGGCGTAGTAGCCGTAATATGATGAGATGCTTGTTATTATAAAACTGAAAACGGACATCTTAATCATACTGTAAAAAATATAGTATGCTCTGAACGCATAGTGAAGACCGTCAACATATTGACTCATTGTCACTATTCCTGTAAAAACTATTATGAGAGCACCCCCTACAAGGCCCAGCATGAAACTGAATAGCATAAGAAGAGGGTTGAATATGGTTGATGCGGCAATTTTGGGAAGAATCAAATAGTTAGCTGAGTTAACCCCCATCATCTCCATTGCGTCAATCTGCTCGCTGATTCTCATGCTACCTATCTCTGACGAGATGTTGGACCCCACCTTTCCTGCGAGGATCAATGCAATCATAGTAGAGCAGAACTCAAGCACTAGGCTCTCTCTTGCCATGTAGCCGACATACATCTTTGGTATGAATGGGCTCTCTATATTTGATGCTGTCTGAATCACAATAACGGCACCTATGAAGAGAGAGATTACCGCAACTATCGGAATAGAGTCAATAACCAGTTTCTCCACATCGGTGAAGAACTGTTTAACGAATATTGATCTCTTGTCGGGTTTTGAAAAAACTCTCTTCATCAGAAGGAAGTATCCTCCCAGAAGCTCTAGGTTCTTTTTCATCTGTCTGTTTTTGCTGTTGCAAAAATACCTAAAAAATGGTGATTCTCACCCCTGCACTTCCATTTATTCCAAAGCCCCAAAAACCTGTAAAGGTATTTAATGTGTGGTCTGCTCCATCACGACCCCTCTCTATATGCTTGCTATTCAATATGTTGTTAATTGAGACGAATAGAGTTGCACTGCTTTTCCCAAACCTTTCTCTATATGAGGCTGTTGCATTCAATAGATGGTAATCAGGAAGCCTGTATGAATATGCTCTGTCGCCTGAGGTTTTTCTTGTAACAGGGTCAAAGTCTGCGTAAATTCTTGAGCTGAAATTCCAGTCTGCAGATAGTTCCAGTTTTGACCCGGCTCTGATTAGGAGTGATGCCCCTATTTGGGTCTGCGGAGAGTCTCCTACAGCAAGGCCGTCGCTGTACACATCAACCCTTCCTGCCTCCAAACCTGAATATGGGTCATAAATTATTGCTGAAACATCATTTTTCCACTTCCAGTTACCTACCGACAGGAATCCTCTAAGCTCGGCCCATCCGGAGGGTCGGTATAAAACTTCTGACTCCACCCCGTAGTGAAGAGCATCCAGCCCCTGTACCATATACCTGTGAGGGGTATCGTCCATCTGCTGCTTATAAGGATTTGAGAGGATGCTTTTGTTTCTCCACAGGGCTCTGTAAATTGTTGTTTCAAATGAGCCCCGGTCAAAAAGAATCCTTATTCCGGCCTCTGATAGTATATTCCTCTCATTTTTTACATTTTCGGTAATTTTATTGTTTCCGGAGGAGAAAAAAACATCAGAGTAGGGGACCCTGCTGTACGCCGCTCCGTTTAGATATAAAGAGATACTGTTTGAGGCTTTGTAAAGTGCTCCTCCTTTTATGCTGTATCCACTGCCCAGAGCTACTTTACTTTGAATATCCTCAATATAGTTATATCTGTCCCATCTGCTGTTTGAACTTCCCATAAAGGAGGCTCCGCCTCTAAGCTCCCATTTCTCCTTGCTGTATGTCACCATACCGTATATTGTCAAATGGTTAATGGTTTTTCCATTATTTGTCCTGATGAGGTCACCCTCTTTTTTTACAGGATTTCTGCCGGCTAGTTTGGCAAGGGATTTATTCTCGTAGTCCTCATACCAAAAATCACCACCAAGCAAATCTGTAATCCGCTCCTTCTCCCAGGTTGAGTAAAATTGATAATGTAATCCGGCATTGTATGAAAGGCCGTTATCCTTATCAATTTTTAAGTTGCTCTTAAGACCTGCCTGAGTGTGTCCGGCCAGGTAATCTGCAAAAATGCTTCTGGAAGAGCCATCTGGGTTTCTGTTCTCTGCAATGACGCTATCCCAGTCAATTTGCCCATCTTTTATGTAATCAATAATCCTCCTACCCTTTGATTCAGACCAGCGACCCCCTCCGTTTCCGACAGATACATAGGCAGAGGTGGCAAGCTCTGTAACTTTTGAGGGTCTGTAAAAGTGATGTAGTGTAGCATATGGCTTGTGGTAGAAGTTTTTGCTGAGATTAAACGGCTCTCCTTTTTCTGAAGATGTGAGATCTCTACGATAGCCCCAGTTCTTATTGTACCTCAGCCCATATTTCTCAACTTCATTTGCCGTCAGCCTGGCTGAACGCTGCTCGTGTCTCTCAGGAGAGCCAAGCGCAGTAAAGAGAAGAGAGTTTTTGCTGTTAATGATCTTGCTTATATTTAACATATATGCCCAAGAGCTGACATCAGTCTGGTCAACATAGCCCTTTCCAAAGGCATAAGATCCAAGCAAAGAGATATTCCATCCCCCTTTAAGAGTTCCTGTGTTATAACTGATAGTGCTCTTCCCTTGACCGTAACTGGTGAAAAACAGAGATGTTGTAAGTGATGGTAGCGGACTGGGAGAGGAGGTGACTATATTGATAGTTCCCCCGACAGAGTTGTCTGATAACATAGAGCCACCTATCCCCTTTTGTACCTGTATGGCGTGGGTGGCCTCAGCAAGCCCCAGCCAGTTGTTCCAGAACATGTTTCCGGTTACCAGTCCCGATATTGGGATACCATTCAGCATAACAGAAATATTCTCCTGTTTGAATCCCCTGATATTTATTCTGGCATCGCCATAACTCCCGGATTCACTTGTAGCAAATACCCCGGGAATATCTCTGAGTAGTTCAGGATAGGTGGAGCCGACAGGCCTCTTTTCAATTCTGGATCTGTCAACAGTTGCCAGCCTGAGCGGGGAGCGCCTCTCATTCAGGAATGAGGCAGTAAGGATTACCTCCCCCAGATTAGCCGATAGGGTAGTGTCCTGAACAGCGGAATTTGCAGAAAAATTTGTTGTACTTTGGGTAGCAGCTGAAGCTACGGCTCCTGCCAGGAGCATGAGGGCAATGCCACCGGCAATGACCCCCATAGTGGGTTTAATTCTCTTTCTCATAATTACTTCTTTCATCCAGACTCTAACTGTCGGTACCGTAGTTGCAACGGTTCTGCCCTGTTACAGGCTCGCGGACTATACCGCCGGTCGGGGATTACACCCTGCCCTGAAGTTTATTTCGGGCGCAAAGATAATGGAAAAACCAAAAACAGCAAAAACCCGTATCTGAAAATCACTACCCCGCCGTAACAAAGAATGAAAAAAGGGCGACCGTTTCTGGGCACCCTTTTTTTTGTAAATTATTCCGGGACTATTGTCCGTGGATTCGTGGATTAATTGTAGAAGTATTAGTCGTTCAGTGAGAATCTGTAGAAGCCGGTTACTTTGACTTCAGGATCTACGGTTTTAAGGTACTGAGCTACTGATATCTTTCCATCCTGTACGAATGTCTGATCTTCCAGTGTGCTCTCTTTGAAGAACTTGTTGAGTTTGCCCTGAGCAATTTGTTCAACCATGTTCTCCGGTTTGCCCTCTTCACGAATTTGTATTCTGTAGATCTCTAGCTCTTTTTCAATTACCTCTTTAGGGCATGAATCTCTGTTAACAGAAACAGGGTTCATAGCGGTAATCTGCATTGCTATTTCATCACCTACGTTTTCACTTACAGGCTTTGAGAATCCAACTACAGTTGCAACTTTGCCGTTTGTGTGGATATAGGTGGCAATATATGGAGCCTCAAGCTTTCCATAGAAAGGAATTGCATGCTTCTCGCCACTCTTTCCTGTCTGTTGTGTAATTGCCTCCTCAATAGTTTGACCTCCGAATTTCACCTTCATAAGCTCAGCCAAATCTGCAGGCATAGCCTCAAGAGCCGTTGCTGCTATCTGGTTTGCGAGCTGCTGGAACTCAGCGTTCTTTGCAACGAAGTCTGTTTCACAACCAAGGCAGGTAAGAATTGCTTTGGTTTTGTCTGCGTTTGCAAGAGCTATAACCGATCCCTCAGTGGTTTCGCGGTCTGCTCTTTTTGCCGCTACTAGTTTGCCTTTTTCACGAATGATGTCTTTAGCTTTGTCAAAATCACCGTTTGCCTCTACAAGAGCACTCTTGCAGTCCATCATTCCAGCTCCGGTCATTTGGCGAAGCTTGGCAACATCTGTTGCTTTGATTTCCATTTTTATATTAAATAAGGGAGTTATTACTAATTTTCTGGTTCAGTTTCAACTTTCGTTTCTGCTACAGGGGTAGTCTCAGCTTCAGCCTCAGGAGCTGCTACAACTTCAGTAGCAGGAGATGAAGGAGTTACACTTTTGCGTGCGCGTGTTCTCTTAACTTCAGGAGCATCCTTTGATTCAGTTTGAACCTCTTTCTCTTTCTCCATCTTTCTCTCAGAAAGGCCCTCTGCAACAGCCTGTGAAAGTCTCTCCATAATCAGGGAGATTGACTTTGCAGCATCGTCATTTGCCGGGATCACATAATCAATTGGACCTGGATCGCAACATGTATCAACCATAGCGATAACCGGTATGTTCAGACGATTTGCCTCCTTCACGGCGTTCATCTCTTTCTGAATATCTACAACAAACAGCGCAGACGGAAGTCTGTTCAGATCTGCTATAGAACCCAGGTTCTTCTCAAGTTTTGCTCTCTGACGTGTTACCTGAAGTTTCTCGCGCTTTGCAAGAGTTTCAAAAGTACCGTCAGTCATCATTTTGTCAATTGTGTTCATCTTCTTGACTGCCTTGCGGATAGTCGGGAAGTTTGTTAGCATTCCACCTGGCCAGCGCTCTGTCACATAAGGCATGTTAACGCCTTTTGCATACTCGGCAACTATGTCCTTAGCCTGCTTTTTTGTAGCCACAAATAAAATCTTGCGTCCGGCACGAGCCAGTTGCTTCATTACATTGGCGGCCTCATCTATCTTGATAACGGTCTTGTGCAGATCAATGATGTGTATCCCATTCTTCTCCATGAAGATATAGGGGGCCATCTTAGGATTCCATTTTCTCTTAAGGTGACCGAAGTGTACACCTGCATCAAGTAGTTCTTGGAAATTTGTTCTAGGCATTTTTTCTTGTAATAAATGTTTGTTTTTTCTCTTTTCTTCAATCGGGAGTAGCTTTTTTGAAGATCTCCCGGATTTTCCGCGGATGGACAAATTTCGGTAGCTTAATAGAATAAGATCCTGAAATTTTTAATCCTCTCCGTGCAAAAAATCAGCTTTTCAATAAATGATAAAATACTATCGTTTGCTGAATTGGAAGCGTCTGCGTGCTCCAGGCTGTCCGGGTTTCTTTCTCTCAACCTCTCTAGGGTCACGGGTAAGGAAACCATTCTCTTTAAGGGCAGGGCGATAAGCCTCCTCATCAATTTTGCAAAGCGCGCGGGCTATTGCAAGACGGAGGGCCTCGGCCTGACCCTTAACTCCACCACCATCAAGATTGACTTTAATGTCAAACTGAGACTGGGTGTTAGTCAGGACAAGCGGCTGCATAACAATGTACTGAAGAGACTCGTCAACAAAATATTGCTCAAGAGGTCTCTCGTTGATTGTGATGTTGCCTTTACCAGGATTAACATAAACGCGAGCAACTGCTGATTTTCGTCTTCCAAGGGCGTTAATTAATTCCATGCTCGTTTAAATTTCGTTTAATTTGATTTGTTTTGGTTGCTGAGCCTGGTGAGGATGTTCCGGACCTTCGTAAACGAAAAGGTTGCGGAAAAGTTGCGCTCCCAGACGATTTTTTGGCAGCATGCCTTTCACGGCGTGCTCAACTACTGCCAGCGGCTTACGATCCAGCAACTCCTTTGGAGTGGCAAATCTCTGTCCGCCGGGATACCCGGTGTGACGAACGTACACCTTGTCAGTCAACTTTTTGCCAGTCAGGCGGACCTTAGAAGCGTTTACAATGATAACATTGTCACCGCAGTCCACATGTGGCGTGTAGTTGGCTTTGTTCTTGCCGCGAAGGATTAAGGCAACCCTTGAAGCAAGTCTTCCTAATACCAGGTCGGTTGCATCAATCACTACCCAGTTCTTTGTAACTGTAGCTTGATTTGCCGACACGGTCTTGTAGCTCAATGTGTCCACTTTGTTGATTTTTAGGTTAATATATTAATTTATGTTGCGATTCCCCCATATATAGGGGGGTGCAAAGTTATAACTATTTTTTAAAGTGACAAAATACCTATATTTTTGCGCTATGAATATTGGAGACATTGAGCTGGGAGAGAGGCCTCTCTTCCTCGCCCCAATGGAGGACGTGACAGACGCCTCCTTCAGATACATCTGTAAAGAATTTGGGGCAGACGTTATGTACACCGAGTTCGTCTCTTCCGACGGACTCATCAGAGATGCCAGAAAATCGCTGGAGAAGCTGAAAACATTTCCATACGAGAGACCAATTGGAATCCAGATATACGGACATATACCAGAGGCGATGGTTGCGGCAGCACAAATGGCAGAGGAGGCTTCACCATCTTTTATAGACATAAATTTCGGTTGCCCCGTCAATAAAATTGCCAACAGAGGTGCCGGTTCCGGAATGATGAGATACCCTGAGAAGATGCTTGATATCACTAAAAGAGTTGTGGATGCCGTTAAACTACCTGTTACTGTAAAGACAAGACTTGGATGGGACGACAATTCCAAAATTATTGTTGAACTTGCCGAGAAGCTTCAGGATACAGGGATTAAGGCATTGACAGTTCACGGGAGAACAAGGGCTCAACTCTACAAAGGGGAGGCAGACTGGACACTTATTGGAGAGATAAAGAGAAATCCCAGGATGACAATTCCGATAATAGGCAATGGAGATATTACTTCAGATGTTCAGGCAAAGGAGGCGTTTGACAGATATGGCGTGGACGGAGTGATGATTGGAAGAGCTACTTACGGCAGACCCTGGATATTCAGAGAGGTGCGCCACTATCTGGAGACGGGAGAGCACATGGAACCGCTTACCATTGACGAAAAGGTTGATCTCGCAAAGAGACACCTGCTGAAATCAGTTGAGGTGAAGGGAGAGAGAACAGGGGTTTTGGAGATGAGAAGACACCTCTCGGCCTATTTTAAGTCCCTTCCGGATTTCAAGGCAATCAGAATGAAGCTTGTTACGGAGGATAACTATTTAGAACTGCTAACCATACTGGATTACATTAAAGCAAGATACACATCAGATGAAAACAGGGACAACAGATAAAATTCTTCTATTTCCATACTATCTGGCACTGAAAATAAGACATTTTCTATACGATAACTCCATTTTAAAATCAAAAGAGTACCCTATACCAATAATATGCGTTGGCAACATCTCAGCAGGAGGCACCGGTAAGACCCCTTATGTTGAGTATCTTGTAAAAATTTATTCTCAGAAAGAGAGAGTTGCAGTGCTTTCAAGAGGTTACGGACGCAAAACCAGAGGATGGCGAGAGGTCTCTGTCACCGACACCCCCTTCCAGTCCGGAGATGAGCCTTTACAGATAAAGAGGAAGTATCCCGATGTCATTGTATGTGTTGACGGGAACAGACGGAGAGGAATAGAGCATCTGCTCACCTTGTCTGAGGAGCGCAGGCCTACTCTGATTATACTTGATGATGCATTTCAGCACAGAAGAGTTAAACCATCCAGAAATATAGTTTTGATTGACTCAAGCAGACCTATGGATGAAGACCACCTTATACCTCTTGGCAGGCTGAGGGACTTGCCAGAGCAAATTAAAAGAGCAGATGAGGTAGTTATTACCAAGTGTCCTCCTGAGATGGATGCTGCAGATATGTTTCTTTGGGAGCAGAGATTAAACCTTCCCTACGGTATAAAAATAAGTTTTACAACTTTAAAGTACGCAGAGGCCCTCCCTGTATTTCCGGAGGCCGATAAAAGGTACATTTACTCAAAATATGCAATTCTTCTTACAGGGATTGCAAATCCAAATCATCTCAGATATCATCTGCTTAGCTACTATAAAATCAACTCAGTTCTTGAATTCAGAGACCATCACAACTTCAGCGAAAGAGATGCCGGAAAAATTGCAAGATGGGCGTCAAAGGAGAAAAAATCACTAATTATAACGACTGAAAAGGATGCTCAAAGGCTCTTCCATCTAACCACCCTGTCTCAGGAGGTAAAGGCAAGACTCTTCTATCTGCCGGTAGAGACACTCCCCCTGAACAGAGAGAGGTAACAGATTATAATCTATAACCTGCGCTTAAAATATAATAATTTTTTATTACCAATCATAATATAAATTGGTTTTTTAATACAGAATCAGTGCTTGTTAAAGAAAAAATTCATACTTTTGCCAGTGCGCTTTTGCAAATATTGCAAATGATATAAACCACTAAAAATTATTAACCTAAAATTCTTAAACTCATGCATGTTTCAAAGAATGGAAACCGTATTGCTTTAAAAGTGATCTCGGTTTTTGCCCTTCTGCTTTTTGCAGGTTCTATGTGGGCTCAGAACATCAAGGTTACCGGTAAAGTTACCGACACAAAGGGAGAGCCGCTGGTAGGCGTAGGAGTGCTGATTAAAGGCACACGCACCGGTATCTCAACCTCTTTGGACGGAACTTATGAAATCAATGCACAGCCCAGAGCAGTGCTTGTTTTCACTTCATTGGGCATGAAAACCATTGAGGTTCCGGTTAACAACAGAACCCAAATTAACGTAACTATGGAAGACGATGCTCTTCTTCTTGAAGACCTTGTAGTAGTGGGTTACGGTACGCAACGCAAAGAGAACCTTACAGGTTCAGTTGCAACTGTTGACACTAAGGTTCTTGAAGCAAGGCCTATAGCAGACGTTGGACGCGGACTTCAGGGTTCAACTCCGGGTCTGAATGTTGTTATCCCAAGTGGTGAGGTTGGTTCGGATCCTATCCTTAAGATTCGCGGTCAGCTTGGATCGCTTCAGGGAGGCTCTTCACCTCTAATCCTTATGGATAACGTTGAAATTCCATCAATTCAGCTTATTAATCCTGACGACATTGAGTCTATCTCAATCCTTAAGGACGCAGCCTCTGCCTCTATTTACGGAGCGAAAGCCGCATTCGGCGTAATTCTAATCTCAACCAAAAAGGGAGCAAAAACTGAAAGTGTAAATGTTACTTACTCAGGTAATATCTCCTTCCAGAACATCTCCAAGAAGATTGAAATGGGAGGGGTTGACGCAATGGAGTACACAATGCACGCATTTGAGAGAGTTGGAGCTACAAGAGCCGGAGCATTCTGGATGGTTACGAGAGAGGGCTGGGAGAAGGCCGTTGAGTGGCAAAATAAATGGGGTAATATTGTTGGTCCTAATGATCCAATGCTTTACGGACGTGACTGGTATGTAAATGCCGACGGTTTAAAAGTTGGATTGAGAACCTACGATGCATACGACTATATGATTAAGGAGTGGACCCCTACTCAGACACACAATCTCTCTCTTAATGGTAAGAGCGGTACAACAGATTATAATCTGAGCTTTGGTTACCTGGATCAATCAGGTATGATTAAGCCATCAAAGGTTGACGATTTCCAGAGATACAACGGAGCTGTAAGAGTTGGGACTGATGTTAACAAATGGCTTAGAGTTTACGGAGGAGCAATGTACTCAAAACGTCTGAAGAGATATGGCTATGCAACAAGCTCCACAACAGCAGACCCTTGGCTCTACCTGTACCGTTGGGGACCAACCTATCCTATGACCACAGAGGATGGCGACCCGCTTAGGGGGCCGGCCTTTGAACTTGAGGCTGCAAATACAGCTTCACAGGAGACAAACTACACCAGCCTGAACGGAGGTGTGACAATTACCCCTCTCAAGAACTGGAAAATCAATTTTGACTATACCCACGCAAATCAGGAGTATATAAACCTTAGACCCGGAACGAGATTTACCGCAAGGAATACCTGGGGAGCTCCACTTCCAAAACTAAATGAGAATGGTGAGAGAATATATGTGAACGATTCGGGTGAGGTTGTAAACTCATCTTCTGTTGGTGCTATGCCTGCTTATAAGCTTGATATGCTTACCTATACAGCAACCGGTTCAAATCCTGACCATATCTATCGTTACTCAGGCAATACTAAATGGAATACTGTTACACTTAACACAACTTATGACTGGAATCTTAACGAAGATAACAGATTCAAGTTTATGCTAGGTATAAACAGCGTTGGTGTGAACAGTGCATACAACTGGTCTCAGACAACACAGCTGATTGATATAAACAATCCGCAGTTTGACCTTGCAACAGGAACTCAAACTACAAGTGGTGGTGCATCATGGGAGTCTCAGTTTGGAGTATTCGGAAGGGTTAACTACAACTTCAGAGACAAATACCTCTTTGAGGCTAACCTTAGATATGACGGTACTTCTAAATTCCCTGACCACCTGAAGTGGAGATGGTTCCCATCATTCTCAGCAGGATGGAGACTAACTGAAGAGCCATGGATGGAATTCTCTAAGCCATATCTATCTTCGTTTAAGTTTAGAGGTTCTTGGGGAACAATCGGTGACCAAACCGTACCTAACAACATGTATATTCCAACCATGAGCGGTTCTATGAGTTCATTTATTATCGGAACTTCTAGACTATACCAGTTTAGCACACCAGCGGCTGTTGCAGCAAACATCACATGGCAGGATATTACTACCCTTGACCTGGGTTTTGACGCAAGACTGTTCAATAGTGATTTTGGAATCACATTTGACTGGTTCAGAAGAGACACCGAGAATATGATTGTTCCTCAGGAGGGTCTTCCTGCAACTTACGGAACAACTGCTCCTAGAGGCAACTTTGGTTCGTTGAGGACAAACGGTTACGAGATTCAACTTGACTATAACCATAGATTCAGCAACGGTCTTGGTATTAATTTGGTTGCTACATTCGCCGATGCTATAACCAAGATTACAAAATACGGAACAACTAACAGCATTAACGACTGGTATGTTGGAAAGACCTATGGTGAAATCTGGGGTTATAAAGTTGACAGACTATATCAAAAAGAGGATTTTGAATATGATGCAAACGGCAACTTTATACTTATAACATCTCCTGACGGATATGCTAACGTACATAAACTTGCAGGTGCTAACCCTGTTTATCAGGGAAGACTTCAGGGCGGAAACTTCAGATTCGGCCCTGGTGACGTTAAATTCAAAGACCTTAACGGAGACGGTGTAATCAGCCCGGGTAACAGTCTTATAAGAGACCTGAACGGCAACCCTGACCACGGTGACCTTACAATTATAGGTAACTCAACCCCTAGATATGAGTACAGCTTCCGTGCAGGACTTGATTTCAAAGGAGTTGACTTCTCAGTATTTATGCAGGGTGTTGGAAAGAGAGACATCTGGGGTAACGGATTCCTTGCGATACCTGGTTTTAACTCAGCCGACGGAGCAATGCCACAGGCAATTGCTGGTAACTTCTGGAGAGAGGACAGAGTAGATGCATTCTACCCAAGACCATATAACCTTGCTGGTTCAAACACTGGCTATAATATGCAGGTTTCAGACAGATATCTGTTGAATATGGCATATTTGAGAATCAAGAATATTACACTGGGTTATACTCTTCCTGAAAGGCTAATGAGCAAAGTAAAAATTAAGAAACTAAGAGTATATGCTGCCTTGGAGAACTTCTTTACATTTGACCACTTAGGCGATCTTCCTATAGATCCTGAGGAGGTTAGTGGATACTCTATGTGGAACACAACTAATTACAACTTGGGCCGTACCGGTGTGGGCGTTCCTACATTCAAGAGTGCTTCGGTTGGTATACAGGTTAACTTCTAAAAGCTTTACATGATGAAAAAATATACACTAACACTAATTGCAGTTGTTGCCCTGGCTTTCACCGGATGCAAGGAGTTCCTTGACAGACCTTCATTAACTCAGATGAATGACGGCAACTACTGGACAAATGAAAACAACGTTCGTTTGTTTGCAAACGGCTTCTATGCTAACTATTTTGTTGGTTACAACTCAGCCTGGGGTGTTGACTATACTCCGGTTAGAGGATATACCTTCAATGATGATTTGACATCTACCGGAAAACAGTCAATTTTTGAGACACAAGCACCTTCATCCAGGAGTGCTGTCTCAGAAACAGCTGCCTGGTTAACTCAATACAACGGACCTAACTGGAATTTTGCATGGGTTAGAAAGTCAAACCTGTTCATTGAGAGGATTGATATGATGAATGGCAAGAGCCTCCTTACACCTGAGGCTTACAACCACTGGAGCTCCGTTGCAAGATTTTTCCGCGGTTATGAATACAGCAGACTTGTAAGCGTATTCGGTAATGTTCCTTATTATGATAAAGTTCTTACAGATCAGGATAAAGATCTTCTCTACAAAGACAGAGACAGCAGAACATTTGTTATGGACAAGGTTTACGATGACTTCGTATATGTACTTGACAATATGCGCCTCTCTGACGGCGGAAGCAAACAGTATCTGAACAGATATGTTGCAGCCGGATTTATCTCAAGATTTATGCTTTTTGAGGGAACATGGCAGAAATATCATCTGAATAATACTGAGAAGGCCAAGAAGTATCTGGAGCTTGCTGTAAGAGCCGGTAAGGTTGTGATGGACAACAGTGCATTCAAGTTTACCTCAGATTTCAGGTCACTGTTTGGATCTTTTGACCTGGCTAACAACGCAGAGGTTGTTATGTACAGACACTATGATGCAGCGCTGAGCATTACACACCACGTTGCTTCATACTCAAACACAACCGAGAGCCAGTCACCATCAGCAAATCTAGCCCTGATAAAATCATTTATCTGCTACGATGGCAAAGCTTATCAGAATTCAGCTGTTGCCAACGCAGACAAACTTGATATTGCAAATCTTGTACTTACAAGAGACCCAAGATTTGAGGCTACTTTCTCAGACAAAGCTCTTAAGGAGGCTTCAACGCTACTTTATGCAAACAAGTTTATTGACCGTGTGGGCCCTACATACAGAGGCAAGTCTTATCCTCCGGAGTATGGTTCAAACACAAATACAAATGACTACCCTGTAATTCGTCTTGCAGAAGTTGTTCTCAACTGGGTTGAAGCAAAAGCTGAACTTGCAACTATGGGTGGAGCTGCTGTAACACAAGATGATATTGATAAGTCAATCAACGCTATCAGAAGTCGTCCTCTTGATGCAACAGCTATCGCTAAAGGTGTTAAAAAGACAGCTCCTCTTTCACTGGCCTCTCTTCCTGCAGATCCTAACCGTGATGCAGATGTTCCTGCTCTATTGTGGGAGATTCGCCGTGAGAGAAGAATGGAGTTCTTCTATGAGCACACTCGCCTTCTTGATATCAAGAGGTGGAAGAAGATCAACTACATGAGCGGAGCTCAGAATCCTGACATTCTACGCGGACCTTGGGTAAACATAGCTGTTGAGGTTCCTGAGTGGCTGGTTGCCGCAAAGGTTGGCAAGCTTCAGGTTCAGAAGGCAGATGGAACTATTGTTACATATAATGGTACAAACGGTGCAGACTTGGTTGGTTACTACATCCCTGAAAATATATCAGACAGAGATGCATTTACCGATAGAGTTTACATGGCTCCTATAGGCAGGAACCAGATAACCGAGTATCTTGACAAGGGTTATACACTTACTCAGACTGCCGGCTGGCAATAAATCGCAAGAAGATTTTTAAAGCAATTAAGCGACCTCCCGGAGGTCGCTTTTTTTTGTTATATAAATTACACAGATATACCCATTTAGCCTAAGTTGTAGGCTGTTACAATAGATTTACAAGTAGAAAAACAAAAAAGTTTTAGTAGTTTAAAACATAAAAACACGGAGTTTAAAAATGATACTTTATGATAGGATAAAGTTTATAAACGGTGTAAAAAGCTTACGGTAGCTTTCAAATTGCAATCAAAAGTAAAATATTTTAAAATTTCTTCAAATATTAGATTTTATTTTATAGTTTTACACACTAATAAAATGTACTATTTGCAAGGGATTTCAAAGATTAATATAAGAGAAATTCAAAGTTTAATTAACATTATTAACCAAAAAACTAAATTCATGCATTACTCACAAAAAAAGGCCGGAATGATGAGAATGATCATTCTGTCGCTAATGGCCATTTTCCTTGTGTCTGGAAACATGTTTGCTCAGAACATTAATATCAGGGGCAAGGTGGTCGACAAGTCGGGGGAGCCCCTAATTGGTGTAACTGTTGTTATTCAAGGAACAAGGACAGGAGTTGCTACCGAGTTGGACGGGACATACTCGATAAATGCGCCTGCCAATGCGGTTCTTTTATTTACCGCTATTGGTATGGAGGATCTGAGAGAGCAGGTTAACAACCGCTCAGTTATTAACGTAACTATGAACGAGTCTTCAATATTTCTTGAAGACGTAGTTGTAACAGCTCTCGGTATCAAAAAGGAGAGAAAGGCGTTGGGATATGCTGTTCAGGATCTTAAGAGCGAAGAGCTACTTAAGAACAAACAGACAAACATCGTTAACTCTCTTGCCGGGAAGGTATCAGGCGTAAACATTACACAATCAAGCGGTGCAGCTGGTGCCGGAGCAACTATCATTATCCGTGGCGGAAACTCAGCCAGCGAATCTCGCGATAACCAGCCTCTTTTTGTTGTTGACGGAGTTATCTACGACAACTCTACAGTGAATACCGGTAGTTCAGGTACTGATGGTGTTACATCAAATGCTACCTCTTTCAGCAACCGTGTAATGGACATCAACCCAGAGGATATTGAGAATATGTCTATTCTTAAAGGCGCTGCTGCCGCAGCACTTTACGGATCAAGAGCTGCAGACGGTGTTGTTGTTATCACAACTAAAAAGGGAGACGCAGGAACAGTTAAAGTGAACTTCAATACAAAATACTCTTACTCATGGGTTGGGAAAATGCCAGAAATACAGGGAGTATATGGAAGAGGTTACTATAACGAGGCCGGATCCTTCAGTGATTATACCACATCTTCATGGGGTAATCAGATTACCGGAACTGTTTATGACAATGTTGGATCATTCTTCCAGGGCGGAAGCATCTATGACAACAGCTTAAGCATCAGCGGTGGTTCAAAGAATGGCTCTTTCTACCTCTCTGCCTCAAACTTTACACAGTCAGGAGTTGTTCCTACAACAGGTTATAACAAGACTACAGTTCGTTTTAACGGTGAACAGAAGTATGGCAAACTTACAGTAGGAGCAAATGCTGCCTATACTCTTTCAAATACTGACAAGACTCTTACTGCTGCCGGTCTTTATAATGGTGGCGGTACAGGTGCCATGACTGCTCTTTACGGCTGGTCAAGAAGTGACGATGTTACCAGATATCTGAATGAGGATGGAACAAAATACAGAATGTTTGAAGGTCTTCAGGAGCTATCTGCTGACGTTGAAAATCCATACTGGATTATCAACAAGAATAAACTTTCTGATAACATCAACCGTTTCACAGGCGGTATCAATGCATCTTATGAGTTTGCTGACTGGTTCAATGTTCTGTACAGACTGGGATACGACACATACAACAGCGGAAACTATACATATATAGCTCCGGGTGGTGCTGTACTTGATAAGTATCAAAAAGGCCGTCTCAGCAAAGGTAAATCTCAGTATGAGTACCTTACATCAAACCTGATGCTGAACTTCCAGAAAAAGGTTGGAGATTTTGACCTTAGCCTCCTTTTGGGACACACTACTGAGCAGACTGAGAGAACAACTCTTAACCACTGGGGATACAATTTCCTTACTCAGGGAACGATCAGCTTTGAGAACATCGTAAATGAAAACAAATTCTTCTCTGAGAATACTACACGCAAGAGAATGATTGGTGTTTACGGTGAATTCAGAGGAAGCTACAAGAATATTGCTTATCTGACAGTAACAGGCAGAAATGACTGGTCATCAACACTTCCTATTGAGAACAGGTCATATTTCTATCCTTCAGTTTCAGGAAGCTTGGTGTTTACTGAGCTGATGCCTAAAAATGACATCCTTTCATTTGGTAAGGTGAGAGCATCATGGGCACAGGTTGGTAAAGATGCTGATGCTTACGCTACTAATAACTATCTGTGGCCTCCTCAGGTTGTGCATAATGGTATGATTGGTACAGGTAACAGCTGGACAGGCGGTAGCCCGTTCCTTGTTCCTGAAATTCAGCAATCTTACGAGTTAGGTACAGAACTTAAATTCTTTGGAGGAAGACTTGGTCTTGACTTTACATACTATAACAGTACGACTAAGAACCAGCTTGCAAGCCCTCGTCTTGCTCAGTCAACAGGATATATCTTCCTTACTCTGAACAGCGGCTCTGTTAATAATAAAGGTATGGAGTTGTCAATCAATGCTATTCCTATTGACAAAAAGGATTTCACATGGGATGTAACCCTTAACCTCTCAGGTAACCGTGGTACACTTGGTAACTTCCTTCCGGGTGTAGGTCTGTTCTATGTTACAGATGTACAAATTGGTGGTGTAAAGGCTGCTTCAGTTCCTAACGGCGGATACTTCCTGGGACTAACAGGTGACTACTGGCTTAGAGAGAAAGATGCTGACGGCAATGAGATAGCAAACGGAAGATATCAGGTTGACCCTACAACAGGTCTTTACAAGACATCTAAGGTAACAACAAACGTTGTCGGAAACCGTGAGCCGTTTATGATTGGTGGTTTGAACAACAGCTTCAGATATAAGAATCTAAACCTCTCATTCCTGTTTGATATCCGCATAGGTGGTGATATCTACAATGGTACTGAGTACAATAGCACAGTAAGAGGTTTGAGTATGCGCACACTTGACAGACAATCTGTAACCATAGAGGGTGTTTCAAGTGTTACTGGCGAGCCACTGAGCTACACTTATGAAGCAGGTAAAATGTACACTGTGAACGGTGCTCAGAAATCTGGCAACTATATGATTCAGCAGTATTGGAATAACTATGGTGAAAACGCCCACAATTTCATAACCAAAACAAACTGGTTAAGGCTAAGGTCACTGTCACTCTCTTACGACTTTACCGATTTGTTCAAGAACAAGAATATTGTTAAAGGATTGTCTGCTACATTCGCTGCAAACAACCTATTTGTTTGGACCAATTACAAAGGAATGGATCCAGAGGTAAGTGTTTCAGGATCGGGTACAGGTGGATCAGGCTCAATGGGTATTGACTACAATGGAATCCCTGCAACAAGGAACGTAACATTCGGTCTTAATTTCACATTTTAATTGATTAACAATATCTTATCATGAAAAAAATATTACAAATTATATTAAGTCTGATGATTGTTGTGAGTTTCACCTCTTGCAACAAGTGGCTGGATGTCAACGTTGACCCTGACAATCCTACAGACAAGAGTGCTACCCCGGTTAACAGATTGCCGTGGATACAGCACTATTATGGTTATGCACACGGAACAGCAAACATGCGTACCAGTACAATTGCCGGTATCTTGACACAGAGCTCTGCAACAGCGGCAAATGGTCTTCTTGCAGCATGGAATCCTGCTCAGTCAAGCGCAACCACAATTTACCAAAACTGGTTTTTGGGCGCAGGCGTTAATATCGGTCCAATGATTGAGATGGCTGAGAAGAATGGTTCATACCACTATATGGCAGCCGGATATGCTATGAAGGCAATGGGCTTCCTTATGATGCTTGACCTTCACGGCGAGATGCCTTACACTGAGGCTATGGGTTCTAAATACAACCCTTCATATGATCAGGGTGATGTTATCTATGCCGGTTGTATGGCTGACTTAGATAAAGCGATTGAACTGTTTGGTAAAACTCAGGAGCCGGGCGCATACAAATTTACAGAGGGCGATACATGGAACGGTGGCGATGCCAGCAAATGGATTAAACTTTGCTACGGTTTGAAAGCAAGATATTTAAATATCATTTCAAAGAAGAGCACATATGATCCTCAGGCTATTCTTGCTGCTCTTGACAAAGCCCCTAAGTCAAATGCAGAAAATACATCTGTTAAACGTTACAATGTTCAGGGAGACGCAACAAACTTTACCGTTGCTGACCCATACCAGACTAACTTTACATGGAACTCTGCTGCTTACGGAACCGGACAAAGACTTACAAGATGGTATATCAACCTTTTGACCAACAGCTATACAGGTGGTTCAGGAGTTGTTGACCCACGTATGACCAAACTGGTACCTGCTATGATGAAAAATGTCAAACTTAACAGTGCTAATGAAATTGTTAGCTACGAGTGGGCAAGAGATATCGGAGTAGATATGATGTACTCAGATATCCGTCAGAACGGAGGACCACTGCTTGCCTCTTATGCTACAGCAGACCAGAAAATCACATATACAATTGCAGATGAGACAGCAAGAAATACTTTTGTTGCAAACCTGCAGCAGCCATATACCGTAACAGGCGATAAGGTTGAGGTTACGTACAAAAAAGGCTCATTCTATATCAACAGCACAAACTACAAGCGTGCAGGTGATACTGTATATGTAAACATGAGATCAAACTCTCTTTCAACACTAGGAAGGGCTGTGAATGATACTTACTACTATCCGGTTTCAACTTCAAATGCTGTTGCAGGTACCGGTTCATTCCACGCAAGACCTGATTCAGACTTTGATGTAGTGACCTATGCCGAAATGTGCTTCATTAAAGCTGAGGTTTATCTGAGAATGGGACAGGCCGGTCCTGCTCACACTGCTTACCTTGAGGGAATCAGAGCCTCATTCGCAAGAATGCAGAGCAAACTGACAGACTGGAAGGCTGCAGGTGTTAAAAATCCGGATCAAATGCCTATGGAACAAGCAGATATAGACGCTTACATGGCTAGTGCAGCTGTCGTTCAGAATGCAGCTAATCTGAAGATGTCTGATATCATGAAGGAGAAAATCATTGCTATGGGCTTTGACTTCCAAATCTGGAATGATATGAGGAGATTCAACTACAGCGCCGGCAATATCGGAAACTTTGGCGTTGTTTACATAGACTACAAGAGACCTTATGAATTCACTGCAACCAGCAAAATGCCGGGTACAAGCCCGACAGATCCTACATACTGGTTCAGAAGGTTCACACACAGTACTCACGAAAGCAACTACAATAATGAGCAGCTGTTGGCCTCTAATCCACTTGCTATGAAGGATGCAATATGGAGCGACCCTGTATGGTGGGACAAACCATAATCTGTTTATAGATTTATTTTTGAGACCGGCTAATTATAATAGTCGGTCTCTTTTTTATCATTATCTGTTAACTCTTAAGCGGGGAAAATTGTATCTTTGTTAAAATGACAAAAATTTGACGCTATGTTTTCTAAAGATGTATATGTAAAGAGAAGAAGGGATCTTGCCTCTAAGGTAAAATCCGGAATACTCCTTTTTCTGGGTAACTCAGAGGCGGGGATAAACTACATAAGCAACACTTACAGGTTCAGGCAGGACTCCTCATTCCTCTATTTTTTCGGGCTGGATGAACCGGATCTGGCAGCTGTTATTGATATTGAGAGCGGAGAGGAGGTCCTTTTTGGCAATGATGTTACTATAGATGATATAATCTGGATGGGTCCGCAGCCCCTCATGAGAGACAAGGCCTCGTTAATAGGTGTTGAGAGAGTTAAGCCTGCTTCAGAATTGGAATCGTACATAGAAAAGGCCAGAGAGTCGGGGAGAGATATTCACTTTTTGCCTCCTTACAGGTATCATAACCAGATATGGTTATACAACCTCCTTGGAGTGGATTTTGGCAAACAGCGTCAAATGGCCTCAGAAGATTTCATTAAAGGTGTTGTCTCTCTCAGGGAGATTAAGGACTCATATGAGATTGCAGAGATGGACAAAGCAGCCGACATAGGATACGCTATGCATTATACTGCAATGAGAATGGCAAAGACAGGTATGGTTGAGCAGGAGCTTGTGGGCCTTATGGAGGGTATTGCAATATCTCACGGACATATGCCCTCTTTCCCCATAATACTCTCTCAAAACGGAGAGACTCTTCATAACCATACACACCACCAGACGCTAACTGACGGAAGACTACTGGTTATTGATGCCGGAGCTGAAACCAATATGCACTATGCATCGGATTTTACCAGGACAATACCATCGGGAGGCAAATTTACCCAAAAACAGAGGGATGTTTATAATGTTGTGTCTGCAGCAAACGACCTGGCAATGTCAATGGTAAAACCAGGGATAACATATACATCCGTACATCTGGCTGCTGCAAGGGTTCTGGCTCAGGGGCTTATTAATCTTGGTCTGATGAGGGGTGACGTTGATGAGGCTGTTGCAGCAGGAGCACATGCACTGTTTATGCCTCACGGGCTGGGTCATCAGATGGGGCTTGATGTTCATGATATGGAGGATCTTGGAGAAAACTTTGTCGGATATGACGAGGTTCATAAAAGGGCAACTCAGTTTGGACTTCGTTCACTTAGGATGGGAAAGACTCTCAGACCAGGGCATGTGATCACAAATGAGCCGGGTTGTTATTTCATACCTGCGCTAATTGAAAAGTGGAAAAGCGAGGGTATTAACAAGGAGTTTATCAACTTCTCAAAACTTGAGGACTACTACACATTTGGAGGAATCAGGCTAGAGGACGATATTCTTGTTACAGAAACAGGGTCAAGACTTCTAGGTAAAAAACGTTTGCCTAACACTCCTGATGCCGTAGAGGCTGAGATGGCCCGCTAGTTTTAAGATTATATGAAAACCATCAACATCTTTAACCATCTGCGCAAAATTGCACAGATGGTTTTTGTAATCATTATCATAGCAACATCATGTTCCAAAGAGGAGAGGCCGGAGCCCCTCTCGGATCTAAACTCTATCTCCTCCTTCTCTTTCTCCTCATCAGAGAATCCATCTCTAACAGTTGAAGTGTTCAGCACTATTGCAGGAAGAATAATATACGCATCAGTACCGGAAGGGGTTGATCTTACAACTTTAAAGCCGAGATTTTCACTTCCTCCGGGGGCTAATCTCAGTTATAACGGAGTAAAGATTGAGAGTGGTAAGGCAGCATTAAATTTTACCGGCACTATTACTTTAAAATCAACATCCCAGTCAGGACGTGAATCAGAGTATAAAATACTGGTGCAAAACGGAAGGGGGAATTTTGACAATCCTCTATACCAGTTTATGCAGAAGTTCTCTATCCCGGGTATATCTTATGCTATTACTAAGGATGAAGAGATAGTTTATAAGGCCGGACTTGGTTTTGCAATATCTGAGAGCAGTGTAAGGGCCACCTCTGGACATCTCTACAGACTTGCCAGCGTTTCAAAGCAGTTTACCTCTCTTTGCATTATGAGGCTAATGGAACAGGGTAAGCTAACGCTTGATCAAAGGGTATTTGGAGCGGGATCAATATTGGCTTCAGATTACACCGGTGTGACTGAGAGGGCTGCGAAAGTTACTGTCAGACATCTTCTGGAGCATACAAGTGGCTGGAAAAGCGATCCTGACCCTATGTTCACATCTTCATTCTCAGGTCAGTCACTATCTCAGAGAATTCAATATGTGCTAGGCTCTCCACAGGTAGAACCGGGTACTGTATACAACTATTTCAATATGGGATATGGTATTCTCGGAAGGGTTATTGAAAAGATTTCCGGGAAGAGCTATGAGGTTTTTCTAAAAGAGGTAATGGCGGAGGCTGGCGTTTTGGACGTGCATGTAGGAGGTGACAGATCTCAGAGGAGACCTAATGAGGTTGTCTATTACTCACAGGACGGGGCAAACGGATACCTGAATCCTATGGATGTAATTGCAGCTGCAGGAGGGGTAATCTCCTCTCCTGAGGAGATGATGAAGCTGATGTTTCACATTGACGGCAGGGATAAGGTTAAAGATATCATACTCCCATCAACAAGGGCAACTATGCTGACACCCTCTGCGGCGTACAACAGATATGCTCTTGGCTGGAGGTGTAATCACACATCTCTCTTTACAGGCTCATGGTACCACTCGGGAAATCTGGCTGGAACAGCATCTATGTGGGTTATGGGGGCAGATGGAATCAACTGTGTTGTCCTTTGTAACTCAAGATCTTATTTAAGTGGATTTGACGACGAGATGTATGTTTTACTCAATAATCTACTTAAAACAGCCTCCTCAACAACCTGGTAGAGCTCACTGAGTATCATAGCAGTTGCACCCCAGATAAAGAGTCCGTCATACTCATAACCCGGAGCATCAAGAAGTTCTCCGGAAGGGCTTGAGAATGATTTATATACTTCGTTTCCCGGTTTAAAAACGGATATAGGTATCTCTAAATACCTTGAGACCTCTCTTGCATCCGGCACTATCTGTGGAGTGTCTTTTGCAATTGCCAGCAGTGGCTGGATAAGAAAGTTGCTAGGAGGAACATATAATTGAGAGAGATACGAGACCGGTATAAAATCCTCCCTCTTTATACCTGTCTCCTCCTCTGCCTCTCTGATTGCAGTATCAGCAAATGATGAGTCAGACTCTTCCCGCTTACCACCCGGAAAGGCAGCCTGAGCGGAGTGTATTCCATTATAACTATTCCTCTGGATTATCAGAACCCTCCACTTCAAAATCTCCTCAATATCAATTTTACTGTTTTGCCAGGAGCTTCCACCCGGCAGAAGTAAGACAAGGACAGCAGATCTTTTTGCATTTTTAGGCGGGTATATGTCAAGAAACATATCCGTCCTCCTCTGTATCGGAGCAAGACGGATATGTGCCTCTTTACCCGGAAGTGGATTTAAATAAATCTCCAAGCCTGGTTCTTTTTTTAGTTTTTAATTCCTACTCTGTCTAAAATAAATGCCCATTCAAAAGCAGTCTCTTTAATTCGGTCATATCTGCCCGTAGCTCCTCCATGACCAGACTCCATATTTGTATGGAGAATTATGATGTTGTCGTCTTGCTTAAGAGATCTTAGTTTTGCCACCCATTTTGCAGGTTCATGAAAACCTACCTGAGAGTCGTTAAGGCCTCCTGTTGCAAGGATATTGGGATATTTCTGAGCAGTAACATTGTCATAAGGGGAGTAGGAGAGCATATATCTGTAATACTCCTCCTCATTGGGATTACCCCACTCCTCATACTCCTGGGTAGTTAATGGCAGACTTGTGTCCAGCATAGTATTTATAACGTCCACAAAAGGTACATGAGCCACTATGGTATTGAACAGATCCGGTCTCATATTGGCAACAGCTCCTACCAACAGTCCGCCTGCACTTCCACCCATACCGGCAAGCTTCTCAGCAGATGTATATTTGTCGGAGATAAGTTTCTCTGCGCATGCTATGAAGTCTGTGAATGTGTTCTTCTTTTTAAGCAGTTTTCCATCCTCGTACCACTGTTCACCCAAGTCGCTTCCTCCTCTGATTTGCGCTATTGCAACAACGAAACCCCGGTCAATAAGACTGTAGTACGCAGGGCTGAAATATACATCTGAGCTAGACCCGTAGCTTCCGTATGAATAAAGAAGCGCAGGGTTTTTACCGTTTTTCCTGAGTCCCTTCTTATATACTATAGCCATTGGAACCTCAACACCATCATGTGCTTTTGCCCAAAGTCTCTCAACAATATAGTCGTCTGCATTGAATCCGGAAGGGATCTCCTGCTCCTTTAACTTTATGCTCTCACCCTTTTCAAGATTGAAATCATATAGTGTGCTTGGTCTGTTCAGAGATGTGTAGCTGTATCTTACAGTAATGGCATCAAATTCAGGATTTCCATTCAGACTTGCTGTATAAACAGGTTCAGGAAATGTAATCTCACCTTTGGTTCCGTCAGTCAGCGAGAAGTACTGGAACTGATTTAGCCCGTTCTTTCTAATGTCTATTACAACATAATTTTTGAGCACATCCACCCCTTCAAGCCTAATAAGCGGATCGTGGTCAACAAATATCTTCCATGTTGACCTGTCCCGGTAACCTTTGAGAGGAAGCTCGTATATCATGCCGTTAAGTTTCTCTCCATCCTTGTACCAAAGGAAATATTTGTCGCTGTGGGCAAGTACAGTATAATCCACACCCTGTTCGCGAGGCAGGAATATAGCAGGTTTTGCCGATGGATTGTCTGCGTCAATGGATCTGTATTCAGAAGTGTAAGTACTAGAAGAGATTATAAATATCTCTTTCTCTGTCTTTGTCTTTGAGAGGTAAACATTAAAACGTGCATCACTCTCCTCATATACAACCTCATCTTTGCCGGTTTGCCCAAGTTTATGTTTCATAACCTTGTATGGACGCAGAGCATTGTCAACCAATACATAGAAGAGTGTTTTATTGTCGTTTGCCCACTGGTGCGATGTTGACATAGGAATACTGACTCCCAAATCGGCACCGCTCTCCAGAGATTTAACCCTTATTGTATAGTCTGCAAAGGAGCCGGTTTCATTAAATGAGTAGGCAGCAAGTTTATTGTCAGGACTAATGTTATAGCCTGCAAACCTCATGGCTTTTTTCCCCTCGGCCATTTGATTGACATCAAACAGGAGCTCCTCTTTAGCATCCTCATAATCAGCTTTTCTAAGATAGACTCTGTATTGTTTTCCCTCTTCGGTCCTGCTATAGTAGTTGTAACCGTTTGTAAATACAGGATAGCTTTCGTCGGCATCCTTTATTCTGCCTATTATTTCATTATAGATCGCCTCCTGCAATGCCTTTGTGGATGCCATTACACTGTCTGTGTAGCTGTTCTCCTGATTAAGATATTCAATCACAGCCGGGTTTGTCTTATCCCTGAGCCAATAATAATTATCAACACGCTCGTTCCCGAATTCGTTAAATGTATGTGGAATTATTTGGGCAACCGGAGGTTGTGTAAAATCTGATTGTTTCAAAATCTCTCTCTTGTTTGAACCGCATGATGCAGTAAATATCAGTGCAGTTGCTATTATAAGGTACTTAACGCTTGTTTTCATAATTTGTTTGAAGGTTTGAATTAAATCTACCTCTTTCTTGGTGGATAATAGTTGTACATAATATTCTCAATATGCCAGAACATTGGGGTTACACCTGTTCCTGCCGGAGGGATTTTAGCGAAGACAATAAAAGCAGGTTTGCCGTTAAGCACTTCAGAGACTGAAATCTCCGATCCGTCTTTTTTTACAAGCTTGAAATCAGGCAGCTTCATACCCTCAACATCTCCTTTATCCCATCCCTTAAATGATGGTTCACTCCCCTCAGTATAGCTTTTTTTATCATCCTGTTTGGCGGCCTTTCCCTTTGCTACAAAGTCAGCAAGATAATCATCAAGAGGACCTTTGGCTCCAATTGTTCCTTTTCTTGCGGCTACTGATAGTATTGTCCAGCTCATCTCGTCATCTCTGTCATTGTTTTTTGCCAATGCGTTGCTAAAACCTCTTATGTAAGCAATAACTCCATTTTTATCCACAACCATTCCTGTTATCCCGTCATTAACCGGTATGGGTTGAACCATGTTCAGCCTCTTCAGAAAATCAGGCATCTCCTCCGGTGTGTAGTAGAATTTCAGATGAGGGTACTCGCTCTCGTCAAATGCCTCTCTTGGAGAGTTTGTAACAATAACAATCGTTTCATCAGGGGAGTTTTTATACTTTTTTGGCATCTTTTGAGAGTAAATTGATGCCGGCATTGCGAACATTACAGCCATAACAAATGCTGCAAAAATTTTTGCTGTGATTCTCATTTCAATCTTTTTTTAGTTTGATTAAAGATAGTAATAAATGCTAAAATCTTTATAACTTGGCTAATAATTTAATATTCAGATTCTATGTTTGAGTCTTTGAAGAGGAGGGTTCTAAACCGGCTTGCCTATTACACCAGTCTGTTAAAGTTGCAAAAAATTCTAAAGAGGGTGGATAACTCCTTTCTCTTTGTAGATTGCGGAGCTAATGTGGGAGATATAAGCGAACTTTTTTTGAAAAGAGGGGCAACTGTTAAGGCTTTTGAGCCGGATCTGCTGGCATATAAGTATCTTCAGAAAAGATTTGCCGGGGCAGATGGAATTGAGATAATCAACAAGGCTGTTGCTATTGAGGATGGTCATGCAATGTTCTATTATCACAAAGAGAGACTAAACAGAGAGGGTATTGAGTTTACTGTGAGCTCATCTCTTTTAGGTGAGAAGTTAAATGTTGATCAGATGCACGGGGTAGAGGTTGAGACAGTTAATTTGTGCAGGTATATTGAAAATCTGGGAAGAATAATTGATGTGCTTAAAATGGATATTGAGGGAGAGGAGATAGTTCTTCTTAATAAAATGATTGAGGATGGTACATATAAAAAGGCTAAGCTGATATTAGTTGAGACTCATGAAACAAAAATTCCCGGCCATACAGAGAAAGTCGCTCTTCTTAAAAAGCTGATTTTGGATAAAGGGATAGAAAATATAAGATTAAACTGGATCTAACGCAGCCCTCACCTCTTCATAACAGACTCCCAGACGGCCTTTCTTAGTGTCCCTTTGGTGTCATCTGCATCATACTGCCAGTACATCATACCCTTCAGACCAAGACCTAAGGCCCAAATACCCTTGTTCTCAATACTCCTTGCATTGTCATATCCACAGAAGAAGGCTCCGTATTTAGTCACATAAGGTGTGTTGGATATAGCATCCCAGTTGTCAATCTTGTATATGGTTTTATCCAGAGCCAATATTGCGCTGTAGTTAAGAGACTGGGGTTTTTCTGAAAATGAGTGGCGTCCGTAAAAAGGTATTCCAAGAACCATCTTATTATACTCAACGCCGGCATTTCTGTATGCGTTTATTGCCCTTGCACAATCCCAGTAAGCCCTGGAATCGTTAAGGGCCGAGTGGTGTTTTGGCGCCGCATCAAGGTCATAGGTCATTATGTTTACAAAATCCACATATTTGTCAACAGCCTTTATATCTATATACCGGTACCCTCCCGTAACTGCCTTTTTATCCATAACATAACCTGCATATGTTAGGAGATATTTATCTCCAAGAGTCTCTCTGAGTTGTTTCATAAGAAGTATGTGGTTCTGGACATCTACTGCCGGGTCTGATGCAGCTCCGCTCCATGAGAGGCCCGGATACTCCCAGTCAATGTCAATTCCGTCAATTCCCCATTTTTCCAGAAACTCAAGGCAGTCCTGAGCAAAAGCTTTTCTGTACTCGTCGGATTTTGCCAAGGCGGAGAAGCTGCCCCCCTGAATATTGTCATAATTATCCACAACATGGGTGAAAGAGATTGAAATTTTAAGGTGAGGATTCTCCTTTTTAAGGTCGGCAATTTGTTTGAACCTGCTCTCGGTACCTTGCAGTTTGAATCCTGTGTATTCGCCATCCCTCATGTAGAGCTCAGCAAATGCATAGTTGATGTGAGTAATTAGCCTTACATCAGGTATTTGTGTTCCCCAATATGTAACATAGGCAAGGGCAACCCGTCCCTCAACTCTTTCAGCGGGAATATAAGGTTTCTCTTCAGGAGTAGGAATGGGCTCTTTTTCGCAACTTAGGGGTAGGGCCAGCATGATAACTGCAACAGATATTGCAGGAAGGAGTCTTTTCAACATAGTCTTTACGCGGGGGTTTAAGTTGCGCAAATGTAGAAAGATTATCCGAAATTGCTTATCTGCTGTTGAAAAAGATCAGAGACTATAACAGATTCACTAAGCCACTTTGTCTCCGTACTTCCTTGAGACCTCCAGCGATTTGTTGCCAACCCAGATTTTGGTGGGGGTGATTTTGGTGATGTGAGATCTATTTACGAGATAGGAGCGGTGAATACGGATGAATCTGGAGTCAAGGGTGAGCTCCCAGTTTGATATGTTCATTTTTGTTCTGTATGATATCTCGGATGAGGTTCGTACCCAAACCTCGTCATCGCACGACTCTATAAATGTTATTGTGTCAATCTCCAGAGATATCTTTTTCCTTTCAGACGTGAATTCAATAAATCTGGGAATCTCTTCCTCTGATTCCATATTAATTTTATTCTCAAGAAGTATTTCCAGGGATATGAAAGCAATGGTCATCAACCATATAAAAAATGGATTAAATATAAATTCGGCATTTTTGTCAATAGTAGTGCTAATCAGATAGAGATCCGTTAAAATAATTGATAAATACTCCACAAGCAGTACTATCATTGCAAGACATATCAGCTGGTATATCCCAAGCCACCTTTTCTTAAAGGAGATGTCATTAAGGTAGAATTTTGCAAACATCACTCCTGGCATGGTAGCAAGTGCCAGGAGTAGTGCCGACATATAGTTTGCCGATGTGCTCATAAAGAGCCCGCTCAGGAGCAACACTACAAAAAACCAGTAAATTATGTTGAAATACCTCTTCACATCTCAAAAATAACTCAATTATCTCATTAATATCCACTAGAATTAACTGAAAAATTCTAATAAAGGGAGAATGTGGGGATTTGACTATTGCCCGGGGGGATTCAACAGGCAAACTTTTGCCGGGCTTCACTCATTGCCCTTAACTTTGTTTCAAACCATTAAAACAAAAGTATTATGATCAGATCACTCTTTATTGAGGGAGGAGTATTTGGAATGACACTCCTTACCGTTGAATTTATTCTTCTTATTCTTGCTGCATGGAAAGCACCCGCCTGGGTAAAGGAGATAGGTATAATTGCTCTGATGACAGGGTTAATGTGGACACTTCATGGCTTATATCAGATTAATGATGTTATCTCTCAGGCCGGAGATATCTCAATGGGTGTAATAGCCGGAGGTTTAAGAATTACCTTGATATCAATTCAGTATGGAGGGCTAATATATATTGTTTCATTAATAATGAGAATTATTCAAAAGCCAAGGATCTGACATAATCAATTGCCTGTGGCATAAATAAATTAAACCTGGATCTGAGTACCTCTTCATTATCTTTTAGAAAGGAGATACTTAGTTCCGGGTTTATTGCGCTTGATTTATAATGAGACATTATTCTAAGCGAATATTCAAGCCCCTCGTATGTGGAGTATTGTTTCAGCCGGTTTGTCCAAATGAAGTGGAAGATAAATCCCTTTACCCGATCCGGAAGCCACTTGTAGTAAATAATTGCGGAGAGGTAAAAGTTAGCGGCAAAAAGGGTGAGAGATCTTGATTTGTTGTACCTCTTAAAATCAGAAGCGAGTAAATAATCAAAATACATATCTGCAATTATTCCGGAGTATCTTCCAAATGTGGGTCTTAGCAGCTCCGTTGTTTCCAGAAAAATGGGATGACAGTCTGTAAACTTGTCAATTTCACGATGTAAAAGAATCCCCATCTGAATCTCTTTTGGGTACTCTTCATGCTTTCTTCCCTTTACAAAATCCCCTATAAAATTGCCAACCTGCAGTTGCCTCTTCCCCTCTGAGAGATATATATGTGCCAGATAGTTCATAATTCCAAAAATAACTCTATTTTTGCCGACTTTATTAATAAAAAACATATTTAATGAATCAGAAAAATGGTAATCCTGCAGTTGTTGGTCTGGCGGGATTTGGATTAACAACGCTTTTGTTGCAGTTTCATAACATCGGCTTCCTTGGTTTGGGGCCTATCCTTGCTATGGGAATCATCTTTGGTGGTCTGGCTCAAATGATAGCCGGCTTTCAGGAGCAGAAAATGGGGAATAACTTTGGTTACTCTGCATTTGTCGCCTATGGAAGTTTCTGGATCGGTTTGGGTATAATCTGGATTCTTAACATCCTGGATGTTTACAAATCAACCACAACTGATATTGGGTATTTCATGCTAGCCTGGACCCTTTATACTGTGATTATGTTTATTGCCTCCCTAAGAGTTCACAAAGCGATGGCAATTACCTTCTTTTTGCTGCTTATTGGATTTATCCTTCTTGTAATAGGACATTTCGGATATCCGGTATTTAACGTTATTGCAGGCTACGAATTGATATTCTGTGCATTGGCTGCCTGGTATATGATGGCAGGCATTATTATCAACGACCTCGCCGGCAAAACAGTTCTGCCAATGGGAAAGCCTTTTATTGAAAAGTAACGATTTATTACATATAGATTGAAAGATGCCTCTCATTTAAATGGGAGGCATTTTGATTTCAATGAGTTAAAGTGATAAAAAATAATTATATTTGCTATGCTCCCCTAAAGCTATTTAAAAAAACCAAATTATGTATTTGTACATACTTAGAGGAGGGGGTTTCTCATTTGGTAAGAATCTTATAGAAAACAACGGCTGGCTTGTAATCTTAAAAGGGCTGGAGGTTACTTTAGTGATTTCATTTACAGCTCTTTTGTTGGGGACAATAATTGGTGCTCTCTTTTGTTCCATGCACAATTCAAGAATCAGGATATTAAATATTACCGCCAAAATTGTTATTGCTTTTCTCAGGGGTAGCCCGGTACTGTTGTTATTGATGATCTTCTACTATGTTGTGTTTGCGAATAGCAGGATAGATGCCATTTATATTGCGGTAATTGCTTTTTCACTAAATAGTGGTGCCCATATTGCGGAGATAATGCGTTCTGCACTGTCAGCAGTTGATAAAAAACAGTTGGAGGCAGCAAGGATGCTTGGATTCTCAAAAATTGGAGCCTTTATGGCAATAACTTTACCTCAGGCAGCCAGGATTGCAAAACCGGTTTACCAGAGTGCAACTATCAATCTGATACAGTGGACATCGGTAGTTGGTTATGTAACAATCACAGACTTAACAAGGACAGTAAACAATATAGGAGCCAGAACAGGTGACCCGTTCTTTGCACTATTTTTTGGGATACTTATTTATCTGGCAATATCATATTTGGTGAACTTCCTGTTCTCTTTTCAGGGCAAGAGAAAACTGACTACATGATACGCACAGTTAATTTATGCAAAAGATTCGGTGAGTTAACCGTATTCAAAGATGTAAACATTCACGTTCAGAAGGGTGAATGCGTAGCAGTTATTGGACCATCCGGGACAGGAAAAAGCGTTTTATTCAGGACATTGGCAATGCTAGAAAAACCTGATTACGGGAATGTGCTTGTCAATGGGAGAGATATAACTCTAAAGGATGTAAACATCAATAAGGTTAGGGAGAGGTTTGGAATGGTATATCAGGGATTCCACCTTTTCTCCCATCTTAATGTATTGGAGAATATAACCCTTGCACCCTTAAAGGTAAAGAAGTTGGGTAAAACGGAGGCTAAAAACAGAGCAAAGGAGCTTCTGTCATTGGTAGGTCTCAGTGATAAGCACTCCTCTTTCCCTCATCAACTCTCAGGTGGTCAGCAACAAAGGGTTGCTATAGCCCGCTCCCTTGCTATGGACCCGGATATTATATTATTTGACGAACCTACATCTGCACTTGATCCGTCAATGACCGGTGAGGTGCTGGCAATTATAAGAAAACTTGCAAAGAGTGGTCTTACAATGATGATCTCTACTCATGAGATGAGATTTGCTCAGGATGTAGCCGACAGGGTTTTCTTCATGGACGAGGGTGGTGTCTATGAAGAGGGCACAGCAGATCAGATTTTTAATAATCCTAAAAGAGAGAGGACAAGGATGTTTATTAGAAAACTTAAAGTCTTTAGTTACTCTATAATATCAAGAGGGTTTGACATGGTCTCAATGAATGTTCAGATTGAGATGTTCTGCCAGAAATATAATGTTGAATTTAAAAAGATCAACTATATACAATTGGTGCTGGAGGAGCTCATTATTGAGGTAATTGGCAGTCTGCAGAAAGATGAACAGCCTCAAATTGATTTCTCAATAGAGTTTTCTGAAGAGAGAGATGAAATTGAGATCACATTCACATACAGAGGTAAAGAATTTAATCCTTTTGTGATAAATGATGATGAGGAGCATCTTGGAGTTATACTTGTAACCGGAATCTCAAAAAGCACAAACTATAAATATGTAGATGGCTTCAACACAATAAATATTAACATTTAAACTTAAGTCAGGTTATGAAAAACAAAATTTCACTTTTATTGATTGCCTTGTTGGTAATAGGACTAGCCTCCTGTGGACAAAAAGCTGCTAAAATTGAATCTTTATCAGATCTACAGGGTAAAGTAATTGGAAACCTCTCCTCAGGTGCCTCTGAAGAGAATGCTATTGCAATGATCTCTGCGTTAATTGGCGGAGAACCGGCAGGAATTGTAAGTTATAACAGAGCAATTGATGTCCTTGCAGCTCTGAAAAGTGGCAAAATAGACGGTTTTGCATCCCATCAATTTGCAGCGGATTATCTGTTGAAAAGAGATACTCAGATAGTGGCTATTCCGGTTGTTGATGTGCCTATTGAGGGACATGCAATTATGGCAGTCCGCTCTGAGGATGTGAAGTTAAAATCTATGCTTGACAGTGCAATTATAATTCTCAGAGATAACGGGACCATCTCAGCCCTTGAGCTGGAGTGGATTACAAATCTTCCCGCAGAAAATGAACCTGCGTTTAATGAAATTCCAGTTATTGAAGGCGCAGCTAACTACTACGTTGGCGTATCCGGTGACCTGCCTCCTCTTGACTATGTTGCCTCTGATGGTTTTCCTGCAGGTTTCAATGTTGCACTGCTGAGTGAGATAGGAAAAATTCTAAATATCAATTTTAAATTTGTTTCACTTGAAACACAGGCCAGGTTTACAGCCCTGGCAAGCAAGAAAATAGATATAATCTTCTGCCATTTTCAGAGTACTAACACAAACTATTTTGACGAATTGAAAAATGATGGCTGGATAGCTACTCAGCCTTATTTCGTTTACAGAGGAGGATGCTTTATAGTTAACAAATGATCAGGAGTATTTGCGGAGTAATTGTATTCCTGCTCTTCTGCAACACTTCATTCAGCCAGGGGGTCACATCCGGTACTTTAGAGGGTAAAGTATTGGATGAGGCTTCCCGGCCTGTTGCGGGGGCATCTGTTTTAGCCCTTCACTTACCCTCAGGGACCAGATATGGAACAGTTTCAAGAGCGGATGGAGCATTCTCTTTTCCCGGAATGAGAGTCGGCGGACCATACAGCGTCTCTGTCAGCTTTATTGGTTATGAAGAGGTTATCTCCGATAATGTATTTATATCCCTGGGAAATGTTACTAAAAAGGATTTTGTTATAAGCGAGCAGCCCATACTACTGACACCACAGATTGTGTGGGGAAGCAGACCGGGTGGGGCCACTGTAATAAATGATAAGGATATTGGCTCCCTCCCCTCAATTTCAAGATTAATTTCTGACTATACAAGATTGATACCGCAGTCCAGAGGCTCCTTTTTTACCGGCCAGGACAACAGGTTAAATGCACTGACAATTGACGGGTCAATGTTCAACAACTCTTTTGGAATTGCCGGCATGCCGGGGGAGAGAACAGGAGTTGCCCCAATATCAATGGAGGCTATAGAGCAGCTGGGTGTTTCAATTGCAACTAATGACGTGAGGCAGTCTAACTTTACGGGTGCTTCAATAAGTATGGTGACAAAAAGCGGTACAAATGATTTTAAGTCATCTGTTTACTACAGTATGAGAAATCAGGCTCTGGTAGGCACAAAGGCAGCGAAATCAAACTTTAATCCGGGAACTTTCCGATTTAACCTGGGAGGGGTTAATGTATCCGGGCCAATAATAAAGGATAAGCTCTTCTTTTATGCCGGATTAGAGATAGAGAATTATGTCCGTCCGGCAACTCTTTTTATTGCAAATGACGGGAATCAAACTTCTGAAGGGAACATTACCCGGGTTCTTAAGCAAGATCTTGACAATTTGCGCAGTTATCTAAAGGAGAATTTCGGATATGAAACCGGAGAGTATCAGGGTTACGATTTCTCTACATCCGCATTGAGAATAATTGCTAAACTGGACTACAACCTTAATGACAAAAACAAACTCAGCCTTAGATACAACCATTTAAATTCCAGCTCTGATCAGTTTATTGCCAACTCAGATGCTTTGGGATATGGTTATAGAAGGGGAAGTATAAACTCTCTTAATTATCAAAACTCAAACTACTCTTTGGTTGAGAATATAAGATCTGTAATTCTGGAGTGGAACAGTACACTCAGTGACAGATCAGTAAATAACTTCTTTATTGGTTACAGACATCATAATGAGAGCAGAAAGAACCCTGCGGAACTTTTCCCAATGGTTGACATTCTAAAAGATGGAATAACATATACAACTTTTGGAACAGAGCCCTTCTCTCCATATAACGGTTTGACTTACGGTACTTTTCAAATACAGAATAATTACAGCCTCTTTCTTCCCAACCATTCATTACTGGCCGGTTTTAACGTTGAACTCTTTAATTCAAGTGATAGTTTTTTCCCGGGGGCACAGAGTATCTATGTTTATAACTCATTAGAAGATTTTTATGAAGACGCAAACGGTTACCTGTCCAACCCAGACAGGAGCACATCTTCAGTAAATTTAAAGAGGTTTCAGTACCAGTATTCAAATATACCTGGCCTTGAAAAACCAGTTCAGAAACTAAATGTTCAATACGCAGGTCTCTATCTTCAGGACAGGTGGAGTGTCACTCCAAATTTTAAAATGATATTTGGGTTAAGGATAGACCTTCCCATCTTTGGAAAGACCGGATTCAGAAACACAGATGCTGAGCAGCTCTCTTTCCGAGATGAAAAAGGAGCAGAGGTTAAATACGCAACTGATAAACTCCCGGACTCAACACCACTTATATCCCCAAGGTTTGTGGCAGAGTGGGATCTTCTTGGCAACGGAAAGGTATTGATTAAAGGGGGCAGCGGAGTTTATACTGGTCAGCCCCCGTATGTCTTAATATCTAACCAAATAGGGAACAATGGTCTGCTGACAGGTTTTGAATGGCTTGACGGCTCACTCTCATATCCGCTTTATAACAGACCATTCAACCCGCAAACAGACAAATACAAACCCGCAAATATCACAGGAGCGCCAGCCTTGAGATATAATTTGGCTCTGGTAGATCCGGACTTCAGATTTCCTCAGATTCTCAGAAGCAATATTGCATCACAATTTATTCTGCCCTGGGATATTGTAAGTTATGCTGAATTCATATTTGATAAAGAGCTTAACGGGATGACCAATATTAATGTGAATCTGCCGGCTCCAAACGACCACTATACCGGAGCAGACAACAGAACTCGCTGGACACTCGGCAGCAGGCTCAATCAAAAAATATCAAATGCGATAGTGCTTAAAAATGAGAATAGGGGATACTCTTGGAATTTCGCGGCAACTTTGGAAAAGAGGGTAACAGACAGATTCTTTGGTAAGATAGGTTACTCATACGGAGAGACATGGAATCTTATGGATATTGGAACAGTTGCCTATAGTACATGGAGTTACAATCCGCACTACAGGGATCCAAATAATCCGGAGCTTGCACTTTCAATGTACTCACCGGGCCATCGTCTATTTGCAGCCTCATCAATTGATTTTGGTCTGTTTAAATTTGGAAAGACTACGCTCTCAATGTTTTTTGATGCGTACAATTCAGGCAGGGCAAGTTACATTGTGGCTGGAGATTTAAATGGGGATGGGGCAAATAGCAATGATTTGATTTATATACCAAATGATGTCTCAGAGATGAATTTTACTGAATACACAACAGCAGGCAGGAGATTTACGGTTGAGGAGCAGGAGATTGCCTGGGAGAGATATATAATGCAGGACAGATATCTCAGGAGGCACAGAGGTGAATATGCCAGGCGAAATGGCGTTACCCTCCCTATGATTTCCAGGATTGACATTAGTCTCTCTCAACAAGTACGGTTAAAAGTGTTTGGTAAGGAGAACCGGTTTTCTTTAAGAGCAGATATATTAAATTTCACAAACCTTCTTAACAGAGACTGGGGTGTCGGCAAAACGCTCATAACAAATCAGCCGTTACTGCTCAGTGGCACTGTCAGTACAAATGGCGGTGTTAAGCCGACATATACATTAAGAGCCGTAAATAATGAGCTTATAAAAGACTCCTATATAACTACTGCAACATTAAACGATGTGTTTAGAGTTCAGTTATCTATAAAATGGGATTTTGGATTATGAATAAGTTTCCGATAATAAAATTTGCAGGCAGGCTGGATGCTCTCAGCAGTCAGAATTTTGAGGCAGAGTTAGAGCCCTGGTTTGAGAACAATAAGTACATAATTATTGATTTGGAAGAGTGTAATTATCTCTCAAGCACAGGAATACGAATTCTATTAAAGACCCACAAAAAGTTAGTTGCAATCCAGGGAAAGGTAATAATTACTAACCTTTTGCCAGAGGTTTATCAGGTTTTGGAGATGGCCGGACTTCATAAAATTCTGAATCTTGCACATACGCCGGAGGTGGCATTAGAGGAACTTGAACTTATGACATGCAATCAATTAATTAGTTTTAAAATTGGCAACCATGAGTTCAGATATCAGCAGATTTGCAATAGAGTCGGGCCACTAAAAAGATGGAAGACCCTTGAAATGGTTGGGTGTAACGAGCTGGGATTTTCTGTGGGGTATGGTGCTTCTGCAGAGTCTGAAAACACAGATGATCTTCAGTTTGGGCTCTTCGCAACAACTAGTAGTTGTGCAGGTTTTATACCGGATAATAAAAATGTTCCACCAGATTTCAGAGTCTCGCCAGATCCCTCAAATATAGCTATAATGACCAGAAACGCCATCTCATTTGGTCAGTTGCCATCCGGAGTATTGAGCGTCATTGGAGAGCGTATGACAATGAGGGATTTCATTTCAGCCTTAGGGGAGGCCATGTTGCTAATCCCTAATGCTAAAGATAAATTAATGGTATTGGTTAACAGGAACTCTGACAGCCCGTCAATAAGCATTGTTCCGGGACTGACATTTAAGATTGAGAGACTGAGAAAAGCAGACAACATATCTTCAATCTCCAAGTTTCTTTCAAACAACCTTACAATAGGTAACATCATAAGTGTGGATTCAGTTTCGGAAAGCGAGCAGCTTGATGACCCTTTTGCATGGCTCTTTTTACCGGACAGGATTGAGGATTTGAATACTGGACGACTTAATATTGAGATTAAGGGAGCTCCCGCTCTTGAACCATATCAGTATTTCCTGATTCGCAAACTCTATTCAGATGCTGCAAATGTAATAATTGAACCTCTGCACGGGGGGTATTCGGCTCAAACATATCAGGTTACCTCTTACGACAGGGATGGAAGAAAAATGCGTCCTACTGTCTTGAAAACTGCAAACAGGTCCATGATTGACAGGGAGTCCCAAAGATGTCAGCAATATGCTTTACCCTATATTTTCAATAATAGCGCAGCAGTTTTGGGTACAAAATTTCACGGTGACCGTGGGGCATTAGTCTATAATTTTGTCGGGATTGGAGGCGAGAGCTCCCGGTTAATATGGCTGACTCACCTTTATCAGAGAGAGAGCGTAGAAGCCCTTATCCCGCTTTTTGATAAAATATTCCTTAAAATTCTCAAACCATGGTATGGCCAGGCTGTGAAGGCTACCATTTTCCCATTCAGAGATCACGATCCTACGCTTACCTTCTTCCCGCAAATTTTTCAGGTTGCAAGCGACCTCTTCTCATTAAGTACAGATAATAAATATATTCATTTCCCAAATAGCAGTGATAAAACAATAAATCCATACTGGTTTCTTAAAAATGAATTTTCCAATAGAAGAGAGCATGGTGTCTTATATTATGAATCTATTTGCCACGGAGATTTGAATATGCAAAACATTCTGCTTGACGAGAGTCTGAATGTTTATCTTATTGATTTTTCCGAAACCAAGCCAAGATCAGCAGTCTCAGACTTCGCAAGACTTGAGGCCATCTTTATCGGGGACAATGCTCCATTAGAGTCTGAGGAAGACATGGAAACATATCTGGAGTTTGTAAGAAGTTTTTATACATCCGACAGTCTTAATGAGATTCCGACTTATATATACAGAGGAGCACACAGAGAGCAGGTTGAAAAACAGGCTCTATTATGCTTAAGGATGAGATATTATGCATTTGAGAGCGTACACAGAGAACCAGATATCTCTCTCTATTATATTGCCCTTCTGGAGTGGATGCTGCCAATAGTGTGTTACTCCTCTCTATCTCAAAAGCACAAGAGATTGTCAATGTATATCTGCGGACTCATTTGCGAAAAAATAGAAGATTTTAAATAAACTCTTCCGTGATGCAACGAAATTGCTTTTAAAAGCATCTTATAACCATATGGTTATATTGGTTTAAAATTACAGGTATGAAAAAAATGTTTTTGCTTCTTGCAGTATTGACAATAGGATTGTCATCATGTGATTTACTCCCTGATGGGAAGATATGGGATATAAATCCGGTTGTATTCACTGTTGAGGTTACAAATCTCCAGGGTGCCGATTTGCTTAATCAGGATAATCAGAATTCAATAGACACAAGCAAAATAAAGGCTTTATACAAAGGAGAGGAGTACAAATGCGACAAAGATCCTTATATAGCTATGACAAAAGCTTACTTACCGCATTTTTACGGTTTGCGATTAAGTAAAAACAGGCAAAGTAACGCTTATATTCTTCAGTTTGGAGAGCTGGACGGGGCAAAAAGCTATACAAATGAGGAGCTTACCATACAATGGGGTGACGGCACCTCAGATAAAATTAAATTCAACAGGAAGTTTCGCTGGAAATTTAACGGAGATCCTGAAATCAGCGAAGAGTGGTTCCTTAATGACACTAAGCTCTCCGGGAAATATGTCAAGATTGTTAAATAAACCATAACAAATATCTATCTAAGCGGCAGGTGGCCAAAATGGATGACCGGAGACGCTGCATCTGCAGACAACTTTACCCGGTATGAATGGGTAAAACACTGATTGACCTACTAAGAATTTTTGTACATTGCGGTAAATAAGTCAATTTGCTATGAAAAAAGTTTTTAGTTTGTTGGTAATAAGTATATTCTCGCTCTCTATGTTTGGACAGCCAGTTAATGAAACGGCTCAGATAATGCTCACACTGGCTAAGAGAAGTGGTAACCTGCCATCTCTTTATACAAAATACTACAAGGTAAAAGCATGGTCGGTAAAGCAAAGCAAACCAATTCCGGCAAAATATGAGACATGGACACTCTCGGATTTTCAGCCTGCAATGGATGTGTCTACCAAAAAACCAATTGACTGGGGTGTAAATGGAGACAGATATGTGGTTGTGAATATTGTTCCTGACCATAATAAGCGACCTTATCATGTGAGAGACGATCTGACAGGTTCAGAAAACAATATGACATTTACCCTGGAATTATATGAATTTGATGGCACATTTGTTAAAACAATATCCAAATGGGGCTACCTGCTCGGATCTGGGTATCATGGTGTCGTTTATGTTCAGCAAGGGGTTTATCCCACTTTTCTGTCAGGTGTTGCTGTGGAAAAAGGGGGAACATTAACTTACAAAGTTTTTAATGATGCTAAGACCCGCCTATCTGACTTAGTTGAAGAATATGAATTGGTAACTGCAATAAGAAATAAAAAAGTAGAGAGGGAAGATCAAATCCCTCTGCAATTGTCTTGTACCTTTCCACCCAAGCCGGTTTACGATGCAGAGAAAACTGCAATACTGGAAAAAATGAAGCGGGAATCTCCTTTTTTACAAATGAAATATTATCAGAATGGTGTTTATGATGCAGGTAAAAGAGACTTTCCCAAACCAAACCAGAGATGGAGTTTTTGGAATATGTTTATTGCAAGTGATATTACAAACAGATGTCCTGTTGACTGGGGACCAAATGGAGACCGCTACCTTCAGTTTGATCCGGAATTTGAAGATAAACGAAATTATTCTGCACTTGAAGATGATCTTTATTCCACAGGCAAACGATTCCTCATTGCGCTCAGGTTATATGAGAATGACGGACGCTTTGTAAAGACAATTTCAAGTTATGGAAACTTTTTTGGTTTTGGAGAGGGCTCATTTGTCTTTATGCAGGATGCGAAAAATGAGATAGCCTCGTTTTTCACAAAATTACCTGTTGAAATTGACAAGCCCTTTTCATACAAAGTAGATAAAAGAACAGTTACAAAAATCTCCGAACTGCTGTTATTCAAACCAGTGCAGTAGCTTCTTTTGGAGCTGATTGAACAGAACTAAAAAGAGATCACAGTCTGTTCCTCCATCATTGCATTGGTATATACAACAGGTGAACTTGGTCCGGTTTCAGATTTGCCGATTTTTGTATATTTTTTAATTACAAATGGCAGTCCGTTTGAGAAAAAGATATGAGGGCCGTCCGTTATCTGAAAGTGTAAGTGAGGACCGGTGGAGTTTCCTGAATTCCCCAAAAGGGCGATGGGGTCTCCCTCTTTAACTGTTTCTCCTTTAGTAACCATAAACTCGTTTGGCACACAATGGGCGTAAAATGCATACCTGCTGTTTCCGATATCCAGCACCAGATAGTTTCCTGCATACTCATCCAGGTTTGCAAATGTTATATCACGGGCATCTCCCCTGTTTTCAGGCCTGCCGTCAACCATATGTAATACAGTCCCGTTTGCGACAGCATAAAGGGTATCCTTGTAATTAAAATAGGACTCATTGATTTTAGGGTCTCCATCAAGCATTTCATCCATCTCGTCATTTAACTTTATATTATCAAATGCAAATCTCTCACCTCTCCATAGTTTCATACCTGTAAAAAACATAGTGAAAAAGTGATATTCATTTGTGGATTGATTTATGAACAACCAGTTATCTCCTTTAACCGGAGATGATATTGCAAGAGGCACTTCGGTCAGGCGGGGCATGAATACTCCACCCTCAACTCTTTATTTTTAACAGTATCTATGAATTTAAATTTGTGAAAAATTTTTGAAGGTGCAGTTTTGCTTAACTCAACCGGTAACTGAATAGAGATGTAATAGTGTGACAATTTATCAAGCTCTATTAAACCGTTTGGTGTTAAAGGATCTTTATGAATCACGGGAAAACTCTCTTTCTCTATAGTTTGTAATGTGACTTTAGTATTATAATCCAAAATCTCTATCTGCTGCAGTTTAAGCCCCTCTTTTTCCCACTCCCAGGTTCTTAATGTATATGGGATTCTTTTATACACGTCAGTATTAAAGGGGATATCATTAATAACCACCTCGATATTTCTGTCACCCAGCGGATTAGGCGCAGGTGTGCAGCTTGCCAGAGCAGATACTGCAAAAATCAAAAAGAGACCCATGAGTGTAAAGATATCCGAACCATTCTTATGATATCCGGAGTTGATTGAGGAATTGAAAATATGATTCATATATTTGAGGATGATGAAAATAGATTGATTAAATTTATGACAATTTCAGGAAATTTCCAATAAATGATACTATTTTCAAACATGAAGAAAAATATATTCATAAGATTAACCGTTCTGATTTTAGCAGCATCCTCTTTGGCCTCTTGTGATAAGGAGCCAAAAATTGATCAAAATCAACTCTTCATTGACAAGATGAAGGCAGTGACAGACTCAATAATTCAGAATACTCACGTTCCCGGGATAGTTGCACTTGTTGTTGATCATAAGAGAGATATTGATTGGCTTTACGCTGCCGGCTACAGCGATATTCCTAGCAAGCTGCCAATGGATGGGAGCAATATATTCAGAATAGCAAGCAATACCAAGACCTTTACCGGGACTGTATTACTCCAGCTTGTGGATGAAGGGAAACTCTCTCTGACTGATAAACTTTCAAAATTTTATCCGGATTTTCCAAACGCAGAGAGCATAACAATAGCTATGCTCTGCAATATGTCAAGTGGGATAAACGATTATACCGGTAACCCGGTCTGGCAGAACATAGCCTCCATCAATCCCTCTAAAGTATGGACCCCGGCAGAGATTGTCGACCTGGCTTTTGCTGAAGAGTTCTCTTTCAATCCGGGTTCCGGCTGGCAGTACTCTAATACAAATACAATTATTCTGGGTATGATAATTGAAAAGCTTACCGGGAATACTCTGGAGTCAGAAGTTGAGAACCGTATTGTGAAACCATTGAAATTAAACAAGACGGGATTTTTGACATCAGGAATGAATTTACCCGGTACACATGGAAGAGGCTACTATGCGGGCGAGTATGAGGAAGATGGGGATTATACCGAATTCTTTGATATCTCCTCGGCGTGGGCAGCGGGATCGGCCTACTCCACTCCAAGGGAGTTGCAAAAATTTGCAGAGGCTCGTTTTATGGTCATGGTGGTGCCATACCCGGGTTTACATCTGCCATGTACCATAGCATAGAAAAGAACTGTACTGTAATTATTTATTTTAACTGCCAGCTTGAGATTCACCCCGAAGACCTTTTTGCCAGGTTCGTTAGTATCTTGTATCCGGACGAATCAAGCTAAAATTGACCTTGCGGAGCTGTTAAACTATTGATTAATGATATCCCGTATAGTGGTAAGTTAGTTAACGTCTCTTCTTTTCTGAAGTCAGACATTGATGTCCTTATAGACAATTCGGGATGGAACTTATCTCTGAAACTCTTAAGCGATTTTGCTTTAAGATTTTCTTCGGCCTTTACCTCTATTGGTATAACTTTTCCTCCTGTCTGAATAAGAAAATCAATTTCGGCAATTCCCTGTTCAGCGCTCCAATAGTAAGTTTCAATTCCAGTGGAACACTTTAATTGCTGAAGAACATATTGTTCAGTAAGCGCACCCTTATACTGGCCAAAAATTGTGTTTCCCTCAATTATAGTTTTAGCATCTAGTCCCGATTTTGCACCAAGTAGTCCAATATCTACCATAAACAACTTGAATGCTCCGATATCTACAAAGCCGTCTAATGGCAGGGAAGCATTGGAAACTCTGCTGATTTTGTGAATCAATCCGGCATCCTCAAGCCACATAATTGCAACTTCAAATTCCTTAGCTCTTCCTCCACTCTTTACTGCACCATAAATAAACTTGCGGTTCTCCTTTGCAAGCTGAGACGGAATAGAATTCCAAATCATCTTTATCCTTGGTACAATTTCAATTGGCGAATGTTTGGAGAAATCATTATTATATGATTCAAGTATTGAATTCTGAATTTCACGCACCTCATTGTAATCGTTATTTTGAATAAATGACTTGACTACCTCAGGCATTCCTCCAATATAATAATACTGCTTTAAAAGTTCAATGTAATTGCTTTTAAATGCTTTAGTCAACTCCCAGTCCCTCCTGTGCAAAGCGTCCAGCAGAGAATTCTTGCCCAATGCCACAATAAATTCCTCATATGAAAGAGGATATAACTCCAGAAAATCCACCTTTCCTACAGGGAAAGAGTCGTCCTTATGGATGGATAGCCCCAGTAGTGAGCCCGCTGCAATAATGTGATATTCCGGAGCATCTTCATAAAAATATTTCAATGATAACAATCCTCGTTTAACAGATTGGATCTCGTCAAAAATGATAAGTGTTTCACCTGGTTTAGGAATGATACCTGTTATGAGTTGGACCGATCTTAAAATACGAGGGATATCAAAATCAACTACGAATAAATTAGCAAGTTGAGTGGCTTTCTCAAAATTGATATATGCTACAGATTCATATTCATTTTTGCCAAATTCTTTCATCAACCAGGTTTTTCCGACTTGCCTTGCTCCCTTTATTAAAAGGGGTTTCCGATTCTGTTTACTTTTCCATTTAAGTAATCCTTCGTATGCTAATCTTTTCATGTAATTGATGTTTAAGAAATGTAAAAACAAATTACGCAACGAAAATATGAAATAAATCACATAAAAACAAATGAAAACATGTATAATCACACATTAATATAAACGAAAAAGAAGTGTGAAATATGAATTATGGCGCAAATTGGTGCAAGTTCGTTGATGAAAAATATCCGAACCATTCCTGAGGGATTTGGAGTTGATTCAGAAGTTTGGATTGACAGGAGGTCTTGATTAGATATATCTAATGAAAGTGTCAAAAACAGGTAATTCTATTAGATAAATCTAATAGAATTGTGAAGAAAATTATATCTTTGCATTAGATAAATCTAATGACATGGATTGGTATGGAATGACGGATGCTGCAATTGTGTCCGAATTGGGTAAAAGAATTAAGGCAACACGGCTTAAGAAGAAACTCTCACAGATGGAAGTTGCCCGGCGGACAGGAATTAGTGCGTTTACTGTCAGCCAGATGGAGAACGGCAAAAACACCTCGCTCTCCTCGCTGGTCGCAGTTATGCGGGTGTTGAAACTGCTGGAAAATTTTGACAACCTTATACCGCAACAGGTAATCAGCCCAGTAGAGTTGTTGGCCTTAAACAATAAAAAACGTAAGAAATGACAGATATAGTAATGAAAGTCTCTTTATGGGGGCAGGATGTGGCCGCCGTGGTGTGGGATAAGGAGAATGAATATGCCATCTTTGAGTTTTTACCTGAATTTTCTGCCAAAGGGCTTGATGTTGCTCCGCTTATGATGCCTCTGGAAGATATTAGCAGAGGCGACAGAACCTATTATTACCCCTCAAACAGAAATAAAACCTTCAAAGGGTTACCAGGCTTGATTGCCGACTCCCTGCCGGACGATTACGGAAACCAGATAATTGACGAATGGTTTGCAAGCAAAGGGTTAAGTGGTATGACGTTCAGTCCGGTTGACAGGTTATGCTATGTAGGCAAGCGCGGTATGGGTGCTCTGGAATTTGAACCTGCACAGAATAATCCCCAGCTTGAAGAGTCTTCAGTTATTGAGATTGCTCACCTGACAAATCTGGCCAAAGAGGTTCTGGGTAAGCGGGAGGACTTTCAGGTTAAGTTGTCCAAAGGAGATGAATCGCTACTTGATATCATCAGGGTAGGGACATCTGCGGGTGGCGCAAAGCCCAAAGCAATCATCGCCGTCAACAGCGATATGTCAGAGGTTCGTTCGGGCCAGGTAAAAGCGTCGGATGGATTTACTTACTGGTTGCTTAAATTCGACGGGGTCGAGGCAGGTAAAGTTTCTGACAACCCACCCGGAATAGGCCGTATCGAGTATGCCTACCATAAAATGGCACTTGATTGCGGTATTGAAATGACTGAATGCCGATTGTATGAGGAGGGTCAACATGCCCACTTTATGACAAAGAGGTTTGACAGGACAGATGACGGAGGCAAGCTGCACACCCAAACGCTGTGCGCAATCGCCCATTTTGACCGCGACGACAGGCACTCATATGAGCAGGCGTTCCAGGTTATGAGGCGAATGAACCTTCCTTATCCCGACATGGAGCAACTTTACCGCAGAATGGTATTCAATATCATAGCGAGGAATCATGACGATCATACGAAGAATCACTCTTTTATTCTGCACAAGGGCAGAGAGTGGCGTCTGGCTCCGGCCTATGACCTCTGCTATTCATATTCTTCATCCGGTAGGTGGACAAACCAGCACCAGATGTCTGCCAACAACAAACGTGACAAATTTACACGGGAAGATTTACTGGCCGTAGCCCGTAATATGGGCATTAAAAATGCGCTATCAATTGTTAATCAAATTGCTGATGTCATTTCCAGCTGGAATAGATATGCGTCAGAGGCAGGAGTGAAAAAGGAACACATGTATCAGATAGGGAAGAATTTACTCGTTATAAAATAAAGAGGAAGAAATAAGGTTGTGCCGGAAAACGGCAAGCGACGGCACGAAAAGTATCCGAACCATTCTTAAGGGATTTGGACCGGATTCACTCTCTCAAACAAGCCAACGGAATAACGTGAACACCATCGTCCCTTGTATATCCATATTGTCCGCCAGTCAAAACAATCTTCAGGTCAGGTTCTCGAATAGGCATTTGCTTCTCGGTCTTGTTATGCTCGACTATAAGTTTATGGAGCCGGACCAAGTGAGTTGCGCCATCCTCAATTTCTTTGCTACCAAGCTTACATTCAATCAGGGCATAGCGTCCATCACCAAGATGCAACACAACATCCGCCTCCAGACCATAGCGATCACGATAGTAGCCAACACTGGAGAAGAAGCCGTATGAATATGCCTTCAGATCGCGAATGCACATCTGTTCAAAAATAAACCCGAACGTTTTCAGCTGAGTTTTAAGTGATTCTGGTGTCAGGCCCATCACAGCAACCGCCACTGACGGGTCGCAGAAGCCACGTTTAGGACTGCTCTGGATGGCAGTCTTACTGCGTATCGCCGGGCACCATGCATCGATATCCTGTATAACGAACAGCTTTTCTAATGCAGATACATAGTCATCAAACGTTGAGCGTGAGCATTCCATCTTATCGCTTGCAATAACGTCGGCCAGCATTGATGTAGTCTTTGCTACAGTAGATATATTCCTTGCGTATGAGCGAAGTATTTGCCATGCCAGTTTCTCGTTACGTTGGACACCATCCACGCGGGAAATATCCGTCTTGCATACTGACTGTACATAATCTTTGGCTATCATCAGTTTTGAGTCCGGGTCGGTTACATTCAAAGATGCCGGCCAACCGCCACGGCAAGCAGAGAAGATGATATCGTTCACACTCATATCAGAAAAAGCTTCAACTTCCTGTTCCGGATGGTCAAACAGTTCCTTGAGTGAAACGCTTCCGTTTGACTCCTTTGATTCCCACAGCGACATAGTAGACATCTGCATACGCGAGATGCGTCCAGTTCCACTATGATGAATTTTCTTCTCATTCACGGCATTCGACCCCGTAAGAATAAACTGACCAGGATTACCACGTTTGTCGCACATCGTGCGAACGGCATCCCATAGTTCAGGAGCATCCTGCCACTCGTCGAGCAATCTGGGAGTTTCGCCTACCAAAAGGTTTGAGGGCTTTACGGCCGCCGTTGCCAGAAAATCATCTCGGTTATCTGGATCTTGCATGCGCAGTACACTTCCTGCCTGCTGTTCGGCAGTTGTTGTCTTTCCACACCACTTTGGGCCTTCAATCAACACGGCCCCCATCGCATTCAACCTGTCTTTCAGGTGCTTGTCGGTTATACGTTCAAAATAAATCATACAATTGGCTTATTTATCAGTCATACAAAATTACTAATAATAAGGAGATTGCAAAAAAAAGTATGAATAATTGTGGTGTTTTGACAGGAATATTTGCTGTATTTCACCAGGAATCCTTGTGGTGTTTCATCAAGATGTCGAAATCCCCGTTTTGTCGGACCCCCTGAAAATCGGACATAGTTTCATTCGATAAAATCTTTGTTTTCAAACTAAAGTTGGACGTCCCAAAGTAAAAATTCAGGAACATTTTAAGTTCAAATTTCCTATAAATAATGTTTCTGGTGCAAGTTCGTTGATGAAAAATAACTTACGGATAAAAAATTGAGTTAATTTTTTCGGAGCGAAGCGACGCTCCCCCTCCCCGGAGGGGGCCGGGGGGTGGGACAAACAAAAGGAGCTTGCCCGCATCCGGCAAGCGACGGTACGAAAAAAGCAGGCATCTCTACCTGCTTTTTTCGTACCCCTAAGAGGACAATTTTCCGAACCATTTCTGAGGGATCTTGATTTGATTTTGAAGTTGAAAAATAATTCTCAAATGATTAGTAATGATTAAAATAGATTTACTAAATTTGTTAAAAGGGGTTCTATCCTTCTTTAAAAAGAGTCCAACAGAGAGAGGGCGTCCTGCATGAACGGGTTACAAAAAATTAAAAACCTAGCAGATGACTTTGATTTGTAAAAATAGACTATAACAAATTATGAAAAATATATTACTTAACAAACATGTACATAGTCTACTTTTTTGGAGTGATATATTCATCAAATATGATTATATATTCTAGTTAGCAACAAGGCGAAAAAAGAGAACCTTCAAGACTGATAGGTGCAGTTTAAAACAAGCAGATTAAAATATTTAGCTCTTTGACAAGTCGGTGCA
>MKTA01000016.1 GCA_001897515.1 Bacteroidetes bacterium 41-46
CATACTGAAAAGTGATGAGAGAAAATGATTGATTATCAACACTGTTTTTTTGTGACTTTGGATAATCTTTTACTTTTGATAAGAATACCTTCTTTGCGGGGCTAAATATAGCTTATGCAATGCAGTACCCCCTCTGAAGGCTAATTGGCTTGCCAGAAATTCATCACTGAAAATTGCTATTAATGCACGACATATTATCAAGTCCTGTTCCACCTGCTCACTGGTATTCCAAGGAGCTTGCGTTCTCCATTGGGCTATGGATGCTCTGTTTATCATAAATCGTCAGTTTCTATTTCAGTATTAATATATATTTTCCAACGGTGGTCTTTTTCGGCATTTTTATTTTTGGAGCGAGTGCTTAGGGGAACATAGTTCAACCTTTTTCCGTAGATGCGTAGCCGTTCGTATAAAACATCTGCCTGATCGTTTTGTCCCAAAATGCTTTCCAGTATAAAGCCAAGCCGTTGTATTGCAGACACAGATGTATAATCAAGTAACTCGTTTGGTACCTTTGAAAAATCGGTTTGTTCCGTCAGTTCTTCCAAAACAGTTGCAGTTCTGGACAGACCGCCTATATGTTTTTCATACTGTACCAAATCTATTGCGGTCAATTCAGGATTTGAGAAACGGACAGTCCCGGTTTCCGAATTCTTTATCTGCAAGAATTTTTCGGGAATATCTTTTCTGTAAACCCAATCAAGAATATTGTTTTTGGCTCTTGATATATTGGCAGACGGGTAAACGGTCATTACCGAAAATCGCTGCGAACGTTGGTGCGCTGCCCCGAATAATTCTGCGGCATTGAGCAAACTAATATAATAAGGTTTAGCTATATACGTCATTAATTGGTCAATATAATACATGGGAGCAACAATTCCCTTTGCCGCATAGTGTGGTGGAATAATTACGTAAAAACCTTTATAGACAGATACAATCCTCTTTTTTAAGGTCAGGCGGTAAAGGGAATTAAAGAGGTTTTGTTCCGAAGCATTCGGAAAGGTTTCACGCACCCTTTCAAAAGAGAAAGTGTTGGTTCCGTGTACCTCTAAATGCCTAATCCATTCGCTCAAACTAAGATTTTTCATTGATTGCTAATTTTCATGCAAATATAATCAAAAAATGATTAGAGTTGCAAGTTATTTCAGCAAAAATATAAAACCTAGTAATCCTATTCAAATTTCTTAGCCACTAATTCATCGCGGATCAACCCTAAAAGTTATTTACGTATTTATTTTCAATAGGATTCAGGGAGTATAAAACGAAAAAAGCCCCCGGGATTTCTCCCGGAGGCTTTATAAAGGGCGGCGGCTACCTGCTCTCCCACTTGATGTGCAGTACCATCGGCGCCATTGGGCTTAACTTCTCTGTTCGGAATGGGAAGAGGTGGATCCCCAACGCTACAGCCACCTTGAATAT
>MKTA01000017.1 GCA_001897515.1 Bacteroidetes bacterium 41-46
GTTTAAGCTGTCCCTGCTACTGTTGATTTATCTTATTATTCTATAAAAGAATTAACGCTCTACTCTATTTATCGTACTACTTTAAAATTGTACTTGTCTTCCAATATTTCAATGAACAAACCCAGATAAAAAACGGGACCTAAGCGTCCCTGTTCCGTTTGGGGAGTGCAAAGGTAGGCAAGATTTTTGAAGAAACAAATTTTCCTGAAAAAATTTTGCAAAAAGTATTGGAAAAATATCTATCACGCTGTATATCTGCAATATCTAATATAGTACAGGGTTAAAAGAGTTCTTACCCTCTCTTGTCCGTGTGTTTTTGCGACTGTTGCTGCACATGAAAGTATCTCTGGATCAATTATATAATATTTGTGTTGCAATATATACCTTACAATGGCTGTATGACCATACTGTGAGGCTACCACCAAAGGGGATATACCTATCTGTTCAATTTCGTTCAGAATAGAGCATCTGTCAGAAAGGCTTGCAAGAACGGCAATATTCCCGTTTCTGCAAGCCTCAAGTATATCCTTAACAATTTTGCTGTCTGAATATTCGGTATCTCTCTTTTTTGAATGGTATAGGTCAGCTTTCATAGTCTCAATGCTCTTTTAATTCAAGAGCAAAGAAATGGCTAAATATTGCCAACTTTTGACAATTATTCTACTTTACATAGAAAATTTCAGAGATAAATAGCGGATCCCCATTTTCACTCAAGCCCTCAATCACCAGTTTATATCGGCCTGATTCAGATGGTGTTCTCAGATAATAACTGCTAGTTCCTTTTGAGGGAATCTCAGCAATAGGATCCCAGAATATCGTATGTCTGAAATCCGGATTCAGCCCCTTTTCAAACTCTTTACCGGTAAGTCTGGTAATAGGTTTTGCCCCTTCAAAGTCCACTATCCTCACATTTTTATCAAATGTCAAACCCTGATATTTTCCTGTATATGTTTTAAATGATGCGATACCTGTAAAGCTTATATTTCCCAGATAGTATCTGTCGCTATATAGAGCAAGGCTCCTGACCTTAAGGGGATCAAACTCCAGGATCTTCTTATGATCAAAGACAGGTATGCCGTCTATCAGAGCAAGTGAGTTATCTCTGGAGTAGGCAACAGTACTGAAAGAGTCGTCCCATCTTACCATCAGCTGAACATTGTTGTCGTTTTTCCGATACCTCAGTTCTGATACATATTCAGTAATTACCTCCTCCATTACCGGGAATCTTGTATAATCATCCAGTAAATATAGTTTATGCCTACCTCCAAGAAATGGATTGTGTTTTGGAACTGAGACTTCATAAAGAGAGTCGGATCCAAATCTCTTCATAACCTGCATGCCAAATCCTCTGCTTCTTAAGGATGATGAAAAGGATGGGTCCAGTACAAATTGTTCAGCAGGCTCTATTTGAGGGTGGAGGAAAGAGTCAAACAGTTCTACGGTATATTTCAGAGTTGTATCTCTGGGGAGTACCTCCATTATGCATTCTCGCTTACCATATATATTGTCTGTATAAAAGGACAACTCTCCATCTTTACCTGAAACAGCTGTATAGATCTCACCATCACCACCCGGAACCGACATAAATACAGGGATATCAGAGAGAGAGCTCTCTTTGTGCCCATTTGCACACACTACCTTACCCCTTATAATCTCTCCTTCATACTCAGGAATGAATCCCCCCTCAAAGCTGCTACTCCTTGGGAATAAATTGTCCTTGATTTGTAATTCAATATTTCTGTTATCTACAGAAGGGAGTGAATCAAGTCTGAATATTGAGATACTGGCAGAGATACTCTGTTTTAATCTGTTATTTATTTCCCATTTATAGCTGCTCTCTTTTGCCAGATTTCCGTTATTCGGCATTATAACCTCTATTGGATATGGTCCGTCAGACTGGTCGTTGAGAGCTGAGGCTGATAAGATCCCATCGTGCCTGCCGGTTTTAACTCCAGGTAATCTTTCAGATGTTAATGTATTGAATACTGCGATATCTCTTTCAAAGTAGGGTAAAGGCTTCTCGTTCTGCATATAGCTTGTATATGCAATAATCTTATATACGCCTGTGGCAAGCGAAAGAGGCAGCTCCGCAAATGCGGAACCTCTTCCGTTTCTCATTGCCATTTTAACTGAGGCAACTGATTTACTCCCGGCATAAAGTTCAATATAAACAAGTGAGCTGATGTCAGAAGATGCTCTCATTTCATCTGTTAATTTGAAGCTGAAACCGGACATCCATACTCTTTCCCCAGCCACATAGCTCTGTTTGTCAGTGCTGATATAGACTCTCTCTCTTACAACTTCTGCTGATAATGAGGAGGCAATGGCAATTAATAATATTGTTATTATAACTCTTTTCATACTCAAACTATTTGTGGTCATTTGGCCAGAAGGCTGGTTTGTTTTTTGTTCCTCTTGTTCTGCAGTCCACACAATTTGCTAAAGTCCAATAGGTTTTAACTAAACCCAGATCATAATCAGCAATCATGTATCCACTCTGATATAGTGAATGCCATGCTGTTGCAGCATGCATAAGTGGCTCAACAAGAGCACAATCATGAATGTTTCTGTACATCTTCATCTCAGAATCTGTAGCAAAAAATCTTTTGGAAGAGGTCACCCCTGCGCTTATATATCCAAGAACAATTTCACCGGGGTCGCTTATACATTTTATATTACCCTGCATCTCACTTGGCTGTGGAGAGAAAATCCCCCCAACCTTATCAGAATTTTTGCGGAGATTGTCCCAATATCTGTATGCTTCAGCAGTAATTGCTCTTTGTGTCAACTCCATAGAGTAAACGATGGAAATTCTCTCATCCCTCTTACCCATAGACACCAGGGGCATCCTCTCCACCTTATCCTCTGTCAGGTGAGTTGTACTTGCCACCAAAATTGAAGTTGAGACCCCTTTATTCCAGCAGAAATAGATGTTCTTGTCATAGGGGAGTTCATCTATAGTCTGTGTTATGGGATTGTATATATAAGAGGTAAAAATGTGTGAAGAGAACTCCCAATCCTCAGTAAATGACCATTTGTAATATCTGGTATTGTTAGTGGGATCCTCTGCACTTACATGAAAAGTTATACTCTCTTTTATTGTATCTCTTGTAAAACCAATCTCTTTTATTGGCGGAGCTACCAGAATGGGTACCAGGTCCGATTCATATTGTCTGCCACCCGGTAGTGAGACACAGAGCTTGTATTTAAGGTTTCTGTTAAGATTTAGATTGTTTGTCCTGTAGAAAACATCATTTCCGGAAACTTGTTGATTAGCATAGAATCTAGTCCCTGACTCACTCTGTATCCAAACAGATGCTCCTGCTATAAGAGTCCGTTTGCTGAGATCAGATAATTTCTGAGATCTGCTTACATAGACCTCAGTAGTGCCGGTTGCATTTATATCCCCCTCAATAACTATTAAATTATCTGTGGTTTCATGCCCCTCAGGTTCAAAAGGTGTAACGCATCCTGTCAGCAGCAGTGAAATTGATAGCAATATCTGTAAACTTTTTGGAAATTTCATAGCTGCTTAGAATTTAATATTATAGGTAATGTATGGAATTGGCGCTCCGAAAATTGAGAGCTTATACCCTTGAATTTTGCTGCCGCTGTGGGTGTCATAGTATATGGAGTATGCATTTTTTCTGCCGGTAATATTGTAAACACCTAGTGTTATTGTACTGTGGGTTAATAGTGTTAAATTATGGCTCGGCTCAATGTTAATAGAGAAATCCATCCTGAAATAGTCGGGAATTCTGTAGGCATTTCTATCGGAATAATAAAGTCTGTAGCCGTTTCCGTAATAATATTTACTTAGAGGAATAGTAACAGGTCTTCCTGTAGCGTAATCCACATTCAATGATACACTGAATCTTTGGGTAAATTTGTAATTTGCAACAATTTTAAAATCATGCGGTTTATCATATGAGGCAGAGTACCACTCCCCTCTGTTTACAAGCCCCTCAGAGAGATCCCCCACCTGCTTCAGCATTGTTCTTGAATATGTGTATGCCATCCAGCCATTAAGTTTTCCAAGGGGTTTCTTGAACATTATCTCTGCTCCAAAGGCCTTGCCCGTCGTCTCAACCACATCCCTTTCAATATGCTCATTCATGTTAATTATTGCCCCGCTTTTATAGTCAAGGTAGTTGTTCATCTCTTTGTAGTAACCTTCAAGTGATAGCTCAACTCTTCTTCCAAATATATTTGTGTAGAGGCCTGCAGCCGCCTGCCAACCGCTCTGAGGTGCAATATTTGCATCACTCAGTTTCCAGATATCTGTTGGTGAGATTGCTGTGGTATTTGACAGCATATGGATATTCTGCCTCATACTGTTGAACCCGGCCTTTACGGAGAAGTCATTGTTAAAGGCGTACCGCGCAGAGATTCTAAATTCAGGTCCATGATATGGCTTAACAAATTTCCCTTCCGGCACTGTAATAGTATCCATGACTGTCAGCTCAGATTTTGGAACACCCGGAAAATAAGTATTGTATGTTGTAGAGCCCAGTGCTGAGTATAGAGAGTACCTTAGTCCCATCTCAACAGAGAACTTTTCGTTAATACTCCAGGTGTCTCCAACATATAGTGCTGTCTCTGTTCCCCTCTCAACCGGGAGTTTTTTTGGCATTACAAGTGACTCATCGCCCGCCGGCATAAGTGTGCCCGGACTTAAGTGGTAGAAAACTGAATTAAGTCCGTAGTTTATTGTATGTTTGTCATTAACCAGCCAGTTAAAATTTGCCCTGACAAAACCCTGCTTGATATAGAAATTCATGGCATATGAGTTCACAGGATTTCCTACATCTTCAGTTTGATAGTTGTAGTGATCATATCCTGCTGTTATTACCATATTGTGGCTTTCACTCATTGTGCTTCTCCATTTAAGGGAGGCATTCAAGTTCTGATATGCAAAGCTTGTATCCCTGCTGAATCTGAAACCATCTCTTGAGTAGTAACCATTTAGGTAAAGAGTGTTTTTGCTGTCTATTTTATAGCTTGCTCCGGCAGTAATATCCTGAAAGCTTGCAGAGCCGTTCTTGTAGCCACTGTTCTCCGGAAGGAGTCCAAGTATCCAGTCTGAATATGTAGTTCTGGCACCTACAATGAAATTTATCTTATCTTTTAATATCGGCCCCTCTAAATGGAATTTCCCTGTAAGGAGCCCAATTCCTGCAGATCCGGTAATCTTTTTACCGTTGCCCTCCCTGCTGTTTATCTCCAGAACCGATGATATTCTGCCGCCAAATCTGGCCGGAATAGTGCTTTTATACAATTCAATATCATTAACGATATCAGGGTTAAAGGCCGAGAACAGCCCAAAAAGGTGAGTAGGATTATATATTGTTCCGTCGTTAAACAGAATAAGGTTCTGATCTGTCGCTCCTCCCCTTACATTAAAGCCTCCGGATGCCTCACCTACGGATTTCACTCCAGGAAGAGTCAGCACAATCTTTAATACATCTGCCTCACCAAATGCTGCCGGGACATGCTTTATTCTGTCAATTCTAACCCTCTCCAGCCCCATCTGTGTACTCCTCAGGTTTTGGGTGTTCTCGGCAGAGAGTATTACACTTCTTAGCGAATAGACCTTCTCCTTAAGAAGAACATCAAGTGATCCGTCTCCCATTATTTCAACCATTAGATCAGTATCCTCAAACCCGTACCCTTTGAATTTGAGAACATGTGATCCCGGCAGAAGCGGAATCCTGTAAAAGCCATATGAGTCCGTGACAGAAAAGGCAGTTTGTCTGTCGGCTGCAACAGATACGCCTATAAGAGGCTCTCCTGTCTCCATGTCCTTCACATAACCTGTTAATACTGCTCTTCCCCCTCTGGAAATTCTGTTAGCATCGCCAATTTTATATATCTTATTTTGAGACACAGCCAACTTTTCTCCCTCCTCAAGAAGAGTGGCAGCCTGAGAAACTGACGGGTCTGAGTTATCGCTGAAATAGTCTGATGGCAGCTCTGCGAATTGACCTTTGTCTATATTAAGAACGAATATAAACTCGTCCCTTCTGTCTGCATAATATCCCGACTTCTGGAGCTGAGCATTGAGAGCCTTCAAAAAATCGCGATCCGTAGTGTTAAGTGTAACTTTTAGTGAGTCCGAATAGGCAGATGGAGGAAAAAATATTTTCAGACCCAGTTCGCTTCTGAGCCTCTCCGTTACCATCTCTGGACTTGCCTGATTTAAATTTATGGTTTTCTGCTGAGCTCCTATTCCACAGGAGAGCAAAACAGCAAAAGCTGTCAGTAGGAAGGATTTTTTAATCATTGCCGGAAAGTGTATTTTGTTCGGCAAACTTCACAACCTCTTTGAAGGCATTATCAATATTGTTAGTGAAATTAATACCCGACTCTTTTATAAATCTGTTTATCTCTCTTCTAGATGCAGGATATAACTTTAGCAGATCCCTCCTTTTTTTTGCGTTTGCCCATTTTCCGTTTATACAAATATGGTAGCTCTCCTCCTGCCTGAATCCTCTTTTAACAGAGCCTGCCGATGTATGCTGAGGTACCTCTTCATAATATATCTTTCGTACCCGCTTCATAAGGGTATCCCTGTTGCTGTACAGTAGCTGATAGTATCCGTCTGCAGGAGCGCCGGGCGTTGTGCTTTTAAAACTTATAAATTTTCTGTTAAAAAAGATGAAACTCTCTACAAAGTCTCTGTTTGCAACTACAGTTGAAATAGTTCCGGGAATTTTAAGAATTAATTCATCCCGGTGGCTATTCAGATTAATTTCAAGATTTGAATAACGTTTTCCGTTAAATACAACCTCCGCTTTCTGAAACTCCGGATCAAAGAGATAAAATGTCCCTTCGTGTTTAAAATGGTAGTTTACAGGAGCATTACCTCTGAATATTACAGAGTTTAACCCTGTACTATCCATATATAGTTTGTAATAGTCGGGCGTTTGGGAAATCAAAAGCAGAGGTGAGATTATTAGAAATAATAATCCCATTAAGAGACTTTTCATATGTATTATTGGTTAAGTAACACAAATGTAAAAAATATTTTCCGTTTCTGCCTATCTATGTTATCGTAGTTATATCAGTTAATAAATTACAGCAAAAAAAAAGAGTCTGGTGATTTTTGATCATCAGACTCTTTAGT
>MKTA01000018.1 GCA_001897515.1 Bacteroidetes bacterium 41-46
TTTAACTAAAGAGTCTGATGATCAAAAATCACCAGACTCTTTTTTTTTGCTGTAATTTATTAACTGATATAACTTTTAGAGTGTACTCTTCATTCAATGTTATAAAATCATTTTTCCCGGCGAAATCACAAGTCCGTTTATATCAAGGGTTAGGTTTGGTCTCTGGGCTAATAAACAGCTACCATGGGATACTATTAGAACTATTGTAATGAATATTTTTTTCATTATCTGTAATTTAATTATTATTGCAAGGGGCTGTATATTATAACATTGTTAGTTGAGATATTCGCATTGAGAAATGCTGCCGGGTTCATATCTTCATAATTCCATCTCCCCTAGCTCATATGGAGCATTAGTTCTTGGAATGGATAGAGGAAAATATTTTAATAAACGAGTGATTATTTTACTTTATCTCCCATCCAAGTGCACTTGCTCCCAATATGGCAGCATCAGACTCTTTAAGTTGAGAGAAAAAGACATCTATTTTGTTCTTCCATAAGTGCAGAAGGTTCGCATTCATGTGCTCAACTATAGGTTTAAGGATTAAATCGCCTGCCCTGGAAAGGCCTCCAAAGAGAATAATTGCCTGTGGGGCGGAGAAGGAAACAAATTCTGCAAATGATTCTCCAAGTTTTTTACCTGTGAATTCAAAAATTCTAATGGCCATTTTATCTCCCTGAGCAGCTGCTTCATAGACGTCCTTACTTGTTATACTGTCTGAGATTCCTCTTAGAATACTGGGTTCATCAGAGGATTCAAGCCACTCTTTAGCTGTTCTTGCAACACCTATTGCAGAGGCATAGGTCTCAAGACAACCTGTTCTTCCGCAATTGCACAGTCTTCCGTTGTATCTTACAGCTGTAGTATGGCCCAGCTCTCCCGCAAACCCATCGTGCCCGTAAACTACATCACCATTTATCACGATCCCGCTCCCAACGCCTGTGCCCAGAGTGATCATAATGAAATTCTTCATGCCTCTTGCGGCGCCATATGTCATCTCTCCGACAGCAGCAGCGTTTGCGTCATTTGTAAGTGCAACGGGTATGTTAAGTTTGTCTCTCATAAGCTTGGCAAAGGGTATCGCAAAACCTCCTCCCCAAACAAGGTTAACAGCATTTTCTATTGTTCCTGTATAATAGTTTCCGTTTGGAGCACCAATGCCTATACCCCTGACTTTAGAGAGTCCGCCTGTTTTTTCGGCTAACTTCTCAAGTGCTTCACACAGATCGCTGATAAATAGATTAACATCTTTATGGGTATCAGTTCTTATTGATGTTTGGGCAAGCACTGTGCCTCTTGCGTCCACTATCCCTAACTTGCTTGTCTGTCCGCCAATATCAATACCGGCTACATAAGGTTTGTCCATATTTAATTTATTAAGCTGTTTTTATATCCTTGTTAACATTCTTATGACCTGCTAATGCATAAAAGAGAATATATGCTACTCCTGCCAGTACAAGCAGGTAGCTGTTCATGAATCCGGCCATATCTGCAATCCAGCCCTGAACAGCCGGGAGGATTCCTCCACCGCATACCATTGTCATAAACAGTCCCGATGCCGCAGCTGTATATTTTCCCAACCCCGATGTTGCAAGATTAAATATGCTGCCCCACATTACAGATGTACAGAGCCCCACTAGTATCAGGAACATAACACCAATTGGAACCTGAGTGAATCCAAAAGAGATGTCGGACTTAAATACAGGCATACTTACTATTACACTTTCCGGCATAAATATTCCCAGCAGAACAAAGAGCATTGCCATAGAGGCGACTCCTGTCAACATACTTTTACTTGAGAACCTGGTTCCAAGCAATCCTCCGGTCAGCCTGCCCAATAGCATTAAAAACCAGTATGTTCCCACCACTGTTCCAGCTATTGAAGGATCCAGCCCCAGCCCACCTGCCTCAGATCCGGATGTCAGATATAGATTTGCAATATTTGGAATTCCGACCTCAACTCCTACATATATGAAGATTGCAACCATTCCAAGGACAAAGTGGCGGAATGAGAGAGCACTGTGCTCCTCTTTCACTTTCTCTCTCTTCTCTTTTGAGATAAATGGTTCCGGAATATTTACAAAAAAGAGTACTACGAATGCAAGGACAAAGATGCCCATTGCAAGAAAAAGTGCCGGGTTTGCCTTTGCTATTGTTCTCATACTTTCGTCTGTTCCCATCAGGTATCCCACCAGAACAGGTACTATCGTTGCGCCGATAGAGTTTATAGATCCACCGAACTGTAGTAGCTGATTCCCGTGTCTTTCAGTTTTTCCAAGCCCATTGAGCAGAGGATTTACCACAACATTGAACATTGTCATTGCAAATCCGGAGATGAAAGCACCCAGAATATATACCCCAAAACTGGCAACCTGACCGGATAGAAATGTAATCCCTACTCCTGTAAAACCAACAGCTATAGCTGTTAGCGCAGTTTTTTTGTATCCAATCTTTTGAAGCATCATCCCCGCCGGGATTCCCATAAAAGCATAGGCTATGAAAATTGCAAAGTTCCCAAGTTGCGAGAGAAAGTTGGATGCGCCAAACTGGTTTTTTACAATAACGCCCATAGGGTTCTGAAGGCCTGTAACGAAGGCGATCATAAAGAAGAGAGCGAACATCATTGCTATAGGCAATGCATAGTTTTTATTCCTGGTGTTCATCAATAATGGTTTTAAAACCCAAAGTTAGCAAAATGACAAATTAAAAATGGTATTTTTGCTTTTTTAAAGGTGTTATATGAGACTTAAGCATATTACAATTACAATACTGCTGTTTATCGGCTCTGCAATTACTTTTGCCCAGAGCGGAGATTCACTAAGATGGATTAGATTTGATGGTAGCCTCAAGACAAAATTTGAGTATGCCACTGAGACTGCAAGGTCACGCTTCTCTGTAAGAAACTCAAGGATGGGAATATCCGGGAATCCTTTTGAAAGAATAAGTTACAGAGTTCAGGTTGAGTTGAGCAATCAGGGCAAATTTGAGGTACTTGACATGTCTGCTACAATAGAACCTATTAAGAATCTGACTTTTACTCTCGGACAAACTTCAATTCCGCTCTATAATTCGTATCAAACAACTCCATCTCAGATGCTTTTTGCCAACAGAGCATTCCATGTTAAGTATTTTGTCCCTGGCTCAAGAGATATTGGTTTGGTTGCCCATTACAATATGAACGCAGGGTCTATTCCGCTGGAGCTGGAGGCGGGGATCTTTAATGCCTCCAAGATTAATGATCCCATTTGGACAGAGAAGCTCTCATGGGGGGCAAGTATTGTAGCCGGAGCAATGGATGGATTCAGAGTTTCAGCGAAAACTTACAGATACCCAGGAGCCGAGAGGGATCTCTTTGTCTGGGGAGGAGATATAAGATATGGAAGAGATAACTATAAAGTGGAGACGGAATTTCTAAGCAGGAAAAACTATATTGACAACCAGACACTAAATGCGGCAGCTATACAGGGAGCGATATCTTTTCCGCTTTCAAATCCGGGAATTGTTAAAAATATCATGCCGGCAGTAAGATGGGATATAATTGGTGAAGCAGGCAATGAGTACATAATGGATGCAAGCAGAATCACTGCCGGTCTCTGTTTTGGATTTGCTACCAAACCCTTTGCTTCTCTTCTGAGGATAGACTATGAAAAATATATTGTAAACAGACTCCTCCCGGAACTTAATCTTTACGATGAGATGGATTCTGATAAGATTACGGTTGAGTTGTTGATTATCTTTTAGACTTAGTGTATGAAAAAACTTTTTGCAATTTTGACCTCGCTGGCAGTAGCCAGCGGCTGTCACTCTTCCTTTAAATCATTGGATTTGGTAAGCGTTGAAGATATGAAGAGAGTGGTTAAGGAGCTCTCTTCTGACCAATATATGGGCAGAATGCCTTTTACTGAAGGAGAGCGACTCTCCGTATCATTTCTTGCGGATGAGCTAAAAAGTATCGGATTTGAACCAGCTTTTGGGGAGAGCTATTTTCAGAGTGTTCCTATGTTAATGATTACTTCTAAAGTTGAGGGGATGGTAAAATTTTCCGTAAATGGCAAAATTATTTCATTTGATGCTCCTGATCAGGTAGCTATAAACTCTCCTCAGCCCTTAGAGAGGGTGGCAGTAGAGTCATCGGGTCTTGTGTTTGGAGGATTCGGGATTGATGCTGCAGAGTGGGACTGGAATGACTACGAGGGTATAGACCTTAAGGGAAAGACCCTTGTTGTAATGATAAATGACCCCGGACTATATACAGGAGACACATCTCTTTTCAGAGGCAGAGAGATGACCTATTATGGAAGGTGGACATACAAATACGAAGAGGCAGCGAAAAAGGGAGCTGAGGCTGTATTGATTATCCATGAAACTGAGGGGGCCGGATATGATTTCAATGTCCCCAGAAGCAGCTCAATAACACCAAGGTTTTTTATAGATGATAAAGGCTTGACAAAGAGGTGTATGATTAATGGATGGATTAGTGCCGGTAGTGCAGAGAGGCTCTTTTCTGAAATGGGATATAATATTGACATGTTAAGATCTCTTGCGGCAAAGAGAGGTTTTAAGCCTTTTGAGCTTGATGCAGAATTCTCAGCCACAATTTCAAATAAAATATCCAGAGACAGCTCGCTCAATGTGGCTGGGATCATCAGAGGTTCTGTTATTCCGGATGAGGCAGTAGTTGTTACAGCTCACTGGGATCACTTTGGAATCGGGGAGCCCCAGGATGGGGATTCAATATATAACGGAGCGGTGGATAACGGAACGACAATGGCGTGGGCTCTTGAAATAGGCAGAATGCTTAAGAGGGTCGGCAAGACTCCGGAAAGATCACTGATTCTACTCTTTCCAACAGCTGAAGAGCAGGGACTGGTAGGGAGCGACTATTATGCTCAATATCCTCCAATTCCAATGGAGAGAACAATAGCCTGTCTTAATAATGACATGATGGTGCCAAGGGGAAAGATGAAGGATGTTACAATGATTGGATACGGTTATTCAACATTGGATTCTCTTTATGAGAAGGTAGCAGAGAGGCAGGGGAGATATCTTCTTCCTGATCCTAACTCCCACACAGGACTTTTCTTCAGAAGTGACCACTTCCCGTTCCATAAGAGAGGGGTACCCTCAATATGGGCATACGGATGCTATGACAGCAGAGAGTTTGGAGAGGAGTGGGCGAAGAGTAGCTGGGATGATTTTATTGCTAATGTGTACCACAGACCGGCAGATAATTATAATCCAGACTGGGATTGGAGTGGGATTGCAGAGGATGTAGCCCTTGCATACGATGTGCTGGAGGAGTTATTGAAGGCGAACGGACATAAACCAAAGATGAAATAAGATATGGGGAATATTCAGATTACACCTGCAAAAGAGGCCGATCTCTCAATAATGACAGAGTTTCAGTTAAGAATGGCTTTTGAGACTGAGGGTCTTGATTTGGACAGAGCCGTTTTAGAGGCTGGAATTCAATCGGCACTAAGAGATTCTACAAAGGCACTCTACTTCATTGCAAGAAAAGAGGAGGTGCCGGTTGGTATGCTAATGATTACAACTGAGTGGAGCGACTGGAGAAACGGTTGGGTTTGGTGGATTCAGTCTGTCTATGTTTCTCAGGAGATGAGAGGCGAGGGTGTTTTTGCTTCACTCTACTCATATGTGAAGAGTGAGGTTATTGCCAGAAAGGAGGTGATGGGAATCAGGCTCTATGTAGATAAGAGAAATGTAAAGGCCCAGCGGGTTTATGAGGCAGTCGGAATGACAGGCGAACACTACGCAACCTTTGAGTGGATGAAGGAGTTTTAACAATGCAGGGAAAAAAACGTTTTATTCTCTTTTCAGCGGGATGTGTATCAATGGCTATCTCCTATTATTTGGGGGTGGTTTTGAGTAAATTAGCGTTGGGCTATCTCTCCCCTCCTGTAGCAGGAATGATTATATTGTTTGCTCTTTTGAGGTTAAAAATAGTTAAAGAGGAGTGGATCAAAGAGCCCGCTACTCTGTTTCTGGATAATCTTATGCTTTTTTTTATACCTGTTACAGCAGGTGTTGCACTGATTCCATTTTCAAATCTGGGAGGCGACCTCTTCTCAATAATTTTTGCAGCTACAATAAGCACATGGATTGTGCTTTGGGTTGCAGGAAGAGTTGCACAGAAAATTGACAGGAGGGTATGAAAGCGTTACTGTTGGAATCTCTCTTTATAGTTATAACTGCATTATCTTACATTGCAGGAAGGGCAGTTTACAAAAGAACAAAATGGATGCTGTTCCACACTGTTATTGTTGCTACAGCTCTTGTGATATTAATTTGCACAATATGTGGAGCAGGAATGGAACTATATGAGGAGAATACAAAAGTCCTTAAGTATCTTTTAAACATATCAGTTGTTGCTTTTGGTTATCTTCTCCATAAGCATTATGAATACATTAAGCAACGCGGTGCTGCTATTTTTACTGCCACTCTATTGGGCAGCCTTGCAGCTCTTGTCTCTGTTGTATTTCCGGCAATGATTGCCGGTTCCGACATGAGTTCTATTATTACCTTAATGCCTAAATCTGTTACAAACCCTATTGCAATTGTGATCTCTGCTGAGCAGGGGGGAGATATATACCTTACTTCTGTAATGGTTATTGTAGCGGGAATATTTGGAGCTCTTACCGGACCCTGGTTTCTTCAAATTACCGGAATAAAATCTCCATTGGCAAAAGGGATAGCTCTTGGTTCAGCTTCACATGGGATAGGGACGGCAAAGGCACTTGAGATGGGTGCTCTGGAGGGGGTAGCAGGGGGGTTAGCAATTGCTTTAATGGGACTCTTCACCTCGCTTCTTGTTCCTTTGTTTGTGAAATTGCTTAATACATTTTACTAATAGCTCTGTTGTGAATTCTCCTGAAAACAGACAGCATTAACATACCTCCGATCAATGCCCAAAGCATGTCTGCCTGCGTATCCCATTCATAGCCTTGAGTGCCCAGGAAGTCTTCAGCCCCTGTTTTTGTAATAATAGCGGCAAACCACTCAATTAACTCATATATTGCGCTGAATGCCATAGCAAAAGATATTGCGAACAGTGAGTTCCAGACCCCATCTCTTAAAATACCTTTTCTAATAAGAAACTCCCTGGCAACAAGAACAGGAGTGAACCCCTGGAAAAGATGCCCTACTTTGTCATAACTGTTTCTTCCACTTCCCATCCACTCTCCAAGAGCGTCAAAGAGTGGCACCTTTGCGTATGTATAGTGTCCTCCAATAAACAGAATCAGACAGTGAACAAATATGACGTAGTATGCAAAGTCGGTAAATCGTAATTTTTTATATGTAAGTCCGAATAATAGTAGTGCAATAATTCCGGGAACAACCTCAGCTGCCCAGGTTGGATAGTTGTATGGATTGATTCCGGACCAGATAAGTACGGCAAAGAAGATAGTAAGCATCCAGTAATATCTATTCATAATTTGTTCATTTGTGATACAAGTTATAAAAAAAAACGGTGTGTCAAACCAGACACACCGTAAACTGCTGAAGAACTACAAACTAGAAGCTTCTTCTGTTGCCTCTGTCGAATCCGCCGCCACCGCCGCGATTTCCACCGAATCCGCCACCACGGTTTCCGCCGCCGAATCCGCCACCACGGTTTCCGCCACCGAATCCGCCTCTGCTGCCACCTCTGTCTTCACGAGGTTTTGCAACATTCACGGTAATAACTTTACCATCGTATTCTGCTTTGTCAAGCTCTTCGATAGCTTTTTTGCCCTCCTCTTCGTTAGGCATCTCTACGAAACCGAAACCTCTTGATTTTCCGGTCTCTCTGTCCATAATTACTTTTGCAGATGAAATTTCGCCATAATCGGCAAACAGGTCTCTGAGGTCAGCATCTTTGATAGCCCAGCTCAGATTTGAAATGAAAATGTTCATTAAATAAACTAAAAATAAAATAAAAAAATTAATTGATGGAGTCACCTGTATATTACATTACACAAAAGTCTACTTAACGAAATTTCCTACGATTAAAGTGAGATGTTTTGAATATCTGTCAAAAGAACTAAAGGCTCCATCGGCGACAAAGGTAATCCTAATTTTTATATTTACAACTTTTTATGGGTTGATTTGATTAATTTTAAGGGCTACCTTTGCACCCATCATGATTAAAGATGTAAAAAGCAAAGAGATTGAAGAGTTGTTCAGAACTCCGATTATCCAGCAAACGGCATATTGGTCAAAGGTTAAGAGCCATTTTGGTATGGAGGCTATTGCCTTCAACTTTAAAATTGCAAATGGAGAGGACTCATCTATAAGAGATCTTGTCCTTTTTGTGAAGATGGTTGATAAAGATCACTCAATTGCGTATGTACCCTATGGCCCTGAGAGTGAGCCTGAAAAAGAAGAGCAAGGGGCTCTGCTGGAGAGTCTCTCAGAAAAGCTGAAATACTATTTGCCAAAGGGTTGTATAATGATTAGGTATGATCTTCTTTGGGAATCTCTTTGGGCAGATGATGTTAGCTTCAGAAGTGACGACGGAGTGTGGCTGGGCCCACCATCTCACGGAGCTCAAGAGGTGCGGTTCAACTACTCAACTAAAGATGGAAACTTCAGAAAATCTCCGTCAAATATTTTACCTTCTAACACCGTAATTGTTGATCTAAACACACAGGAGAGCAATATACTTGAAAGGATGAAACCCAAAACCAGGTATAATATTCATCTTTCATTAAGAAGGGGAGTAAACGTAAGGGTTGCAGGACTTGAGAGCATACCTGTCTGGTATAATCTCTACAGAGAGACAGCAAGAAGGAACAATTTTTTTCTGCACTCTGAAGAGTATTTCAGAATTGCACTGACTGAGAGAGCTTCAGACACGCAATCTCCGGCAGAGGTAACTCTGCTAATAGCTGAGTACAATAATACACCATTGGCTGCAATGTTTTTGGTTATCACCGACAAGAGAGCAACCTATCTTTACGGAGCCTCATCTTCTGATTACCGACAGTTTATGGCCCCTTATGCACTTCAGTGGAGGGCAATGACCCTTGCAAAGGAGAGGGGCTGCACTCAATATGATATGTTTGGTGTTGCTCCGGGAGGGGATAAAACCCACCCAATGTATGGACTTTACAGGTTCAAAACGGGATTCGGAGGCTCTTTGTACCATGCAATGGGCTGTTGGGATTACCCGCTTGACCAAAGAATGTATTCAATGTTTATTGCCTCTGAAATTAATAGTCAAAGGTACCATCTGTCATAAATTAGAAGACCCCAAAGGCTTTACAGCTTTTGGGATCTCTAAATACAATAGTTTAATTTTCCTGGAATCTAGACTATGTAAGTTTATGTATTGCCAGACCGCTTCTTAATTTTGGCTCAAACCAAGTTGTTTTTGGAGGCATTATATTTCCAGTATCGGCAATATCAATAAGCTGTTTCATTGATACAGGATAGAGCGCAAATGCTGCAGCCATCTCCCCTGAATCAACCCTTTTGCTCAATTCTGCAAGACCTCTGATTCCGCCTACGAAATCAATCCTTTTTGAAGTCCTGAGATCCTTAATATCAAGGAGCTTGTCAAAAACTAAGTTTGAGAGCACTGTGACATCCAGAACCCCAATAGGGTCGCTATCATTGTATCTTCCCTCTTTTGCAGTCAGGGAGTACCATCTCTTTCCAATATACATTGAAAAGTTGTGAAGTCCTGAGGGAGCGTAGATGTTCTCTCCCATATCACTCACAATAAAATCCTCTCCCAATTTTGCAATAAACTCATTTTCAGACATGCCGTTAAGATCCTTAACAACTCTATTGTAGTCAATAATCTTCAAATGGCTCTCAGGAAATACTACTGCCATAAAGTAGTTGTACTCCTCTTCTCCTGTGTGAGACGGATTATTTCTTCTTTTCTCCTCTCCCACAAGGGCAGCGGCAGCAGTTCTGTGGTGACCGTCTGCAACATAAAATGCCGGAATTGTTGCAAAGATTTCTGTAATTCTCCTGTTAAGGGTATCATCCTCAACAGGCCAGAAGTGGTGACCGAAGCCATCCTCTGCAACAAAATCATACTCAGCAGGCTTACTTCTAACAATCCCATCAACAATTGTGTTGATCTCTGAATTGTCAGGGTAGGCAAAGAAAACAGGTTCAATGTTGGCATCCTGTATGCGTACATGGATCATCCTGTCCTCCTCTTTATCCTTCCTGGTGAGTTCGTGCTTCTTTATTTTACCAGTAAGATAATCTTCAACATTGGCTCCCACTACAAGGCCATACTGAGTCCTGCCTTCCATCGTCTGAGCATACACATAGTACATCTCTTTACTATCCTGGATAAGCCATCCTCTATCTTGCCATAGTTTGAAGTTTTCTACAGCTTTATCATAAGCCTCCTGGGTATGTTCGTCAATGATTGGATCAAAATCTATCTCAGGTTTTGTAATATGAAGCAACGATTTCTCTCCTGCTTCAGCTTTAGCCTCTGCCGAGTTTAACACATCATAAGGACGTGCTGCCACCTCTGTGGCAAACTCTTTTGGAGGTCTTAACGCTGCAAAAGGTTTTACTTTTACCATCTATGAATTAATTTAATTATTACTTATTTACTTGGAATGTTCTGTCTCCTGTTGCAAGGAATTTTACAATTTGATTTGCTGCGGCAAGACCTGCATTAATATTAGCCTCAGCTGTCTCAGCTCCCATCTTTTTAGGAGTTGCAAATACTCTTCCGGCAAATTTTTCGTTTAGCAGTGCCTGATTATCAGCTGCAATGTCTGTAACATACTTGAGGTCACTTCTCTGCTCAAGTATTGCAGCTAGCTCCTCTTCATTTATAACCTCTTTACGGGCTGTATTTACAAGACATGCTCCCTTTGGCATTCTTGACATAAGTGAAACCCCAACTGACTTTTTAGTCTCGGCCGTAGCCGGTATATGAAGCGAGAGAAAATTAGATCTCTCATAAAGCTCCTCAATAGAAGAGACAGGAGTTACGCCGTCAGCCTTTACCTTCTCAGGATCAACAAAAGGATCAAAAGCAATAATGTTCATCCCAAAACCTTTTGCCAGGCCGGCCACAAGTCTCCCTACATTTCCGTAGGCATGTATGCCTATGGTTTTCCCTTTAAGCTCGCCACCAGTGCCGGGATTAAAACAATTTCTTGATACATATATCATCATGCCTATTGCGAGTTCAGCAACAGCATTAGAGTTTTGTCCCGGTGTGTTCATAGCAACCACCCCCTTTGATGTGCAGGCTTCAAGGTCAAGATTATCATATCCGGCTCCGGCTCTCACTACAATTTTCAGGTTCTTGGCAGCTGATATAACCTCTGATGTTACTTTATCAGAGCGGACAATTAGCGCATCTGCATCAGCAACAGCATCTATAAGATCCTGCTGGGCAGCGTACTTTTCAAGAAGGGCAAGTGTATGACCGGCACCCTCTACAATATTTCTAATTCCGTCAACCGCTGCTTTTGCAAACGGTTTATCGGTAGCAACCAGTACTTTCATCATAAAGTGTTTTAAGTAAATTATGCATTAAGTTTCTCAAACTCCTGCATGCACTCTACAAGTGCCTTAATGCTTTCAACAGGGCAGGCATTGTATGTAGAGGCACGGAAACCACCAACAGAACGGTGTCCCTTAATCCCCACCATTCCTCTCTCTTTTGCAAAAGCCATAAATGCATCCTCTTTGTCTTTATACTCATCGGCCATAACAAAGCAGATATTCATAAGAGAGCGGTCCTCCTTAGCAGCAGTACCAACAAACATTCTGTTTCTGTCAATTTCATTGTATAGAAGGGCAGCCTTATCTTCATTGTGTTTTTGCATCGCCTCAAGACCTCCGTTTGCCTTAACCCATTTCAGGGTCTCATTCATTACAAATATTGAAAATACCGGCGGGGTATTGAACATAGAAGCCTCTTTAATGTGAGTTCTGTAGTCAAGCATTGTAGGGAGGTAACGGCTAACTTTGCCAAGAATATCCTCTCTTACTATAACGAATGTAACACCCGCAGGGCCGACATTCTTCTGTGCACCTCCGTAGATAAGTGCATATTTGCTTACATCTACCGGTCTGCTCATTATGTCGGATGACATGTCAGCAACAAGATTTACGGGACAATTCATATCTGTCTTAATCTCTGTGCCGTAAATTGTGTTGTTTGTTGTAATATGAAAGTAGTCAAGATCTGCCGGAATCTCATAACCTTTTGGGATATAGCTGAAATTCTTATCTTTTGATGATGCAACTGCATATGCATCTCCCAAAGCTTTAGCCTCTGCAAGAGCTTTTTTTGCCCAAACGCCTGTTTCAAGATAACCAGCCTTTTTCTCCAGAAGATTCATCGCAACATAGAGAAACTGCATACTTGCTCCTCCTCCAAGGAAGAGGACTTGATAACCTTCAGGAATATTAAGCAACTCTTTCCATAATGAGCGGCACTCCTCCATGACAGCCTCCCACTCCTTAGATCTGTGAGAAACCTCTATCACGGACATGCCGGTACCTTTGAAATCGTTTAAGGCGTCAATAGCTGCCTGAACAGCAGGTCTTGGCAAAACGCAAGGCCCTGCATTGAAATTATGAGCAATTTTCATAATAGTGATATTTTTAAATAATTATGGTATTCGTACTTCAAAGGTAACTCAAAAAATACGAATCCCAAATAATTATAGGGTTAAAATGGATTAATTGTTAGGATGAGGTTACTGATTGCTAATAATCTTTAAGTTTTTTTCATCAGTTACCTTTTCGCAGTATCTGCAAAGTAATTTTAGCTCAGGAGAAGTAGCAATTGTGATAAAAGAGGTTATAACATCCTGATGGTTAGTAATACAGGCAGGATTCATGCATTTTGCAATTCCCTCAATTTTTGACGGAGTTGAGAGTATCCTCTTCTCAACAACCTCAAAGTTGTGGATTATATTAATTTTAGCCTGTGGGGCAATGAGTGCAATTCTGTTAATATCAGAATCTTCAAAATATTTATCGGTAATTTTTACAATCGCTTTTTTGCCAAGTAATTTGCTGTCAAGATTGGTCCCAAAGGTGATTTGATTTGGGATTTTGCTTAGACCCAGGATATCGATTACCTTGAAAAGCTGATTTGCAGGAATGTGGTCCAATACAGTGCCATCTTTAATGGCGCTTACCTTTAGGTGTTTTTCCATAGGTGCCATGTGTAGTTTCTTTTAAAATTCTTTGATGCCAAGAAGAAGAGTGACAATTGCCATTCGTGTATAGACTCCATTGCCTGCCTGATCAAAATAGTATGCGTGGTCGCTGCAGTCAACATCTTGATGAATCTCATTTATCCTGGGTAGCGGATGGAGAATCTTCATATTTGGTCTGGCGTTTTCAATCATGTACCTTCTGAGGCTATATACATTCTTGACCCTTTCGTATTCAATTGCATCAGTAAATCTCTCCCTCTGTACCCTGGTCATATATACGATATCCATATCCTCTATACCATCCTCCAGATTTTCGCTCTCTTCAAATTCTATTCCCTTTACTCTCAACTGCTCTTTATACTCTTCCGGCATCCTTAACTCTTTAGGAGCAGTAAACCTGAATTTAGGAGAGAAATGACTCATCGCCTGGAGCAGAGAGTGAACAGTTCTCCCATATTTAAGGTCCCCAACAAGATTAATTTTAAGATTTTCAAGTTTGCCCTGCGTCTTGAGAATTGAATAGAGATCAAGCAGAGTCTGGGTGGGATGCTGGTTCGCTCCGTCGCCTGCGTTTATTACAGGTACGGAAGATACCTCTGAAGCATATCTCGCACTGCCCTCAAGAGGGTGTCTAATCACAATAAGATCGGCATAATTTGAGACCATTTTAATTGTATCCTTAAGTGTCTCTCCCTTAGTCACAGATGTGTTGCCGACATCTGAGAATCCTATAACTCTCGCACCCAACCTGTTGGCTGCAGTCTCAAAGCTAAGTCTGGTTCTTGTGGATGGCTCAAAAAACAGGCTTGCCACAACTTTGTCACTGAAAATTGCGCTATTCTTGTTCTCTTCAAATCGTGAAGCCATTGACAATACATTCAGTATCTCCTCCTTGGAGAAGTCGTGAATGGAGATTAAATGTTTTGACATATCTATTGCAATTGTATTACTCTTGTTCATTCTTTACTGCCAGTTCACTGATCTCTGCGATGAATCGCTCATAATTCCCTCTCCTTACCCTGATTCTGATTTTGCAAAAATTGTCAAAATCCTGCTCCAGAATCTCTGCAGAGAAATCCCTTAAAAGCTTCATGACATCATTCATTTTAAGGTACTCAAAAGTGAAACCTATCTCTCTGCCGGCAATCTTTTCAACGACGTCTGCGTTACTCAAGGCATCTGCAGCTGCGCTTCGGTATGCCCGAATAAGTCCGGGAACGCCCAGCTTTGTCCCTCCAAAATATCTGACAACCACAATCAGAACATCGCTAACACCAAACGAAAGCAATTGACCGAGAATCGGTTTACCTGCAGATGAGGATGGCTCTCCATCATCATTAGCTCTCCAATGCTCCCCTTCAGAACCAATCCTGTACGCAAAGCAGTGGTGTCTTGCATCATGATACTCTTTTCTTAAAGTGGCAATTATCTCCTTTACCTCCTCTTCGTTTGCTACAGGGTAGGCGAACGAAAGAAATTTGCTTCCAAGCTCTTTGTAGATGCCCGTGGATGGCTGTGATATTGATTTATATGAATCTGAGGAGTTTATTTCGTCCATTTATCATTAGGAACCGTTTCGTAAAAATAGACCCTTTTTGCTAATTTTGCAAAATGTACAGTGATGTTTTTATACGTGACTTCGCAGAGTTAGGCAAAAGAGTCTCAGATATGCTTAATAACTCCTCTGACTCATACGTGTTGAGGGAGTCAATGGAGATGTCAGAAAGTGAGAACAATTTTTTCACATTTAAGATGCAAAGAGAAGCTCTGCTCGCAATATCCCAATATATGCTGAATGAGAATGCTCTAAAAGGATGGTTAAGCAGATACTCTTTATCCGTAACTCTAAAGAGTTCATATATAGGCGTAATTGCAGCAGGGAATATTCCGGCGGTTTGTTTTCACGACATATTATCAGTCCTTGCATCGGGATACAAATGTGAAGTTAAGCTATCAAGAAGAGACAGCCATCTTATTCCGGGGATATTCTCAATATTGGCAGATATAAATACTTTCTGGAGCGACAGGGTAGTTTTTAAAGAGCGAATTTCCAGCTCTACATGTGCTCTGATTGCTGCCGGATCTGATTATACAATGAAACTTATCGGGTCTGAGTTTAAAAATATTCCGACACTTTTAAGAGGCACAAAGTCATCCGTTGCAGTGCTTAGTGGAGATGAAGATGATAAAGAAACAGATTCATTATGTGATGATATTTTTCTCTATTTTGGAATGGGTTGCAGGAGCATTAGTCGTATTCTTGTGCCGGAAAATTACAAGTTTGAAAGGTTGATTGACTCTTCAAAGAGGTACACTTCACTATCAGAAAACAGAGATTTTAATGCATCATACAGATACCAGAAAGCCCTCATGACTATGACAGGAGAGAGGTTTATTGATGCGGGCTTTTTTATATTATCAGAAGAGTGTGACTTTCCGCCTCCTCTGGCTGTAGTTGGATATCAGTATTATAAAAATGAAAATCAGATTGTTGAATATCTAAGATCCATTGAAGAGAGAATTCAAATAATTGAATGGAGTGGCAGAGAGGGTTGTGTTGATCCGGGGATGTCTCAAAAGCCCTCTCCCGATGAATATGCTGATGGTATAGATACACTGAGTTTTATACTTAGAAATGCAAAAAATAATTAGTTATCTTTGCAAAAAAATCAGAGGATGATATACAGACTTAAGGCCACAATTGACGGCAATAAGATATTTATGAGAGAGTATGAGGTCAAAGGTTCATCATCTCTGTATTCCCTTCACCTCTTTTTGCAGGGAGACCTTGGCTTTGCGCCTGACCAGATGGTAATATTCAGAGGTCTCTCAAAATCTGACAAGGTGATGAGTGAATATGGTCTGTTTGATATGGGAGACGGGACAATGGACAGGGTTTCACTTGAGAGTGCATTCAAATCTGGTGCCCATGCTCTTGTTTATGTTTACAACACTTTTAAGGATAGAGGAATAAGACTTGAACTCCTTGGTACTGAGGATGCTTTGTCAAGAAGATCTTATCCGAGACTCGTGGCTGAAAAGGGAAGAAATCCAGATCAATTTTCTGATGAATATGATGATTTTGAATCAATTCTGCCTCATCATGAGATAAATGAAGGGTATGAAGAGGATGAGCTGCCCGAGGGTCAGGAGTAAACAGCTATTAAATGGCAAAAAAGCTAATATTTGTTTTGGGGCCTACAGCCTCAGGTAAGACTGACTACTCTGTAAATCTTGCTCAGCAGATTGGCTCTCCTATAGTATCATGTGATTCAAGGCAAATATTCAGGGAGCTTAGAATAGGGACAGCTCCTCCATCTGAACTACAGCTCTTAAAAGTTAAACACTATTTTATTTTCTCACATTCAATACACTCCCCATATACAGCAGGGCGATACGAAGTTGAGGCACTGGCTCTTCTGAGTGAATTGTTCAAAGAGAGAGACACTATTGTAGCTACAGGTGGATCAGGTCTTTATGTCCATGCTCTCTGCTATGGACTGGATGATTTCCCGCCAGCCGATCCTGATTTGCGTCAGATGCTGACAGAGCGTTTAGAGAGAGAGGGGATAGAGTCACTCCGGGCTGAGTTGAGAGTTTTGGACAGAGAGAGCTATGAAACAATTGAGTTAAGCAATTCAAGACGGGTACTCAGGGCTCTTGAGGTAACAATACAGACTGGAAGAAGGTTCTCTTCATTCAAGACAGGGGGGCAAAGAGGGAGAACTTTTGAGATTGAGAAAAGAATTATTGTTAGACCAAGAGAGGAGCTCTACAACAGAATTAACAGACGGGTTGATTTAATGATGGAGAGCGGTTTGCTGGACGAGGCGAAGTCACTCTATAAATACAGAGATTTGACAGCTTTAAAAACAGTGGGATATAGTGAACTTTTTGACTTTCTTGGGGGTAAAATTCCACTGGATCAGGCTGTAGATTTGATTAAAAGGAATACAAGGAGGTATGCCAAGAGGCAGATTACATGGTGGAACAGATATTCAGACTTAATTGAAGTACAAAGTGGCGATTAAAAAAGAGAGCCGGCGTCCAACAGCCGGCTCTCTTTTATTTTTTTTTCAATAGAATATTGATTTAGAATGGGAGGTCATCCTCTCCGGAATCAGCGGGAAAATCCGGCATAGCAGGTGCCGGAGTGTAACCATCTTGAGCAGCAGATTGCTGCGACTCCATTCTTTCAATCTTCCAAGCCCTTACATCTGTGTACCAACGGTTGTTGAACTCTCTGGATTCAATGTTGACAGATGCCTTTATAACATCGCCCTCATTGTATCTTCCAAGCTCTTCAACTTTATCGGCTCCCCAAACATTCATGCAAACTTTTCTTGGATATTGCTCTTGTGTCTCCACAATAAACTCCTGTTTGCTCCAGTTTCCTCTGGCGCTGACGCCATTCTGAATGCCTAGTTTGGAGTGTATTTTTCCAATAATTTCAAGTGCCATATTTACTTACTCTTTGGAGCCTCTTCAACCTTAGCCTTGTCAATTTTTACCAGATCAACATCAAATATAAGTGTTGAATTCGGCTGGATAACCGGTCCCGCTTGCTGAGCTCCGTAAGCAAGTTCAGACGGGATATAAAGTCTGATCTTTCCACCCTCTCCTATCATCTGAATACCTTCGCTCCAACCTGGGATAACAGCGTTTACAGGGAATTTCACCGGTTCAGCGTTACCCATTGAAGAGTCAAACTCAGTACCGTCAATAAGAGTGCCTCTGTAATAAACAGAAACAGTGTCCTGTGCAGACGGCTTTAACTCTGAGCCCGGGATAATAATTTTGTACTGAAGACCACTTCCAGAAACCTGAACACTGTCATTCAGCTTGTTTTTCTCAAGAAATTCCTCTCCTTTTGCTTTGTTTGCCTGGCCAAGGAGTTCCTGTCTGATTGTCATATATCTCTGAATTACAACATTCGCAGTCATATCGTCAATCTTCAGTTCGCTCTCAGACAGAACATCCTTCATCGCTTTAGTTATCTCGGCCTGATTGAGGTCTTTGAAGTTTGCGTTTTTAAGCATCATTCCAAACGATACTCCCACAGCGTAGCTGGCAGAATCTCTTAACTCTTTGGAAACCTGTACTGTGTCTGCACTCTTTTTCTCGCCGCATGATACGGCCATAATTGATGCAATTGCTACAATTGCAACTGTTTTTAATGTTTTCATCTTTCTTCTTTGTTATTTGTTGTTTGTTCTTTGTTTCTTGTTGTAAGTAATATGGCAGACAAACCAATTATTGCAGCAATAAAAGATGTGCCGATAATTGTCATCTTGCCCATATTGATAATCTTCTGATCAGTAAATGCAAGATTATCGATAAAGATAGACATTGTAAATCCAATTCCTGCAATTATACCTACAGAAAAGACGTGGCTCCATGTCATATCTCCGGGTAGTACGGCTATCTTAAGTTTAACAGCAATCCAGCTGGCAATTAATATTCCCAGTGGCTTGCCCAGTAAAAGGCCGAAAAATATTCCCGGTACAATTGGTGCAAGTGAGTGTTTAAAAAGACCAGGGTCAAGAATTACTCCTGCATTTGCAAGGGCAAACACAGGCATTATAAAATATGTGACCCATGGGTGAAGTATATGTTCAACCTTTATCATGAGAGGGTGCACCTGATCCAATTTTTTGTGAAGACTATGAATAGCCTGCTGCTGCTCATGATTTGACAATACGCTCAATTTGTTGTCACTGGCGGAGGCAAACTTGTTCAGCAAATATCTGCTTCCTACAATAAAACGTACTTCATTAATTTTGCTCCTTCCCGGAATAGTAATTGCCAGGAGCACGCCGGCAATTGTAGCATGTATCCCTGAGCCCAGAATAAGAAACCACAATATCACCCCCGGGACAATATACATTGCAGGCTTCTTAATATTTATTCTGTTGAAGACCAGAAGAGTTGTAAATAGTATTCCGGAGTAGAGAAGGAGTTCGGTATTTATTGCATGAGTCGGGTAAAAGACTGCCAGAACAATAATGGCTCCTAGATCGTCAACTATTGCTAAAGCTGTAAGAAACACCTTCAGTGCCAATGGCACCCTCTTTCCCAGAAGGGATAATATTCCCAATGCAAAAGCAATATCAGTTGCCATTGGTGTGCCCCACCCATTCTCACTTGGAGTATCATTGTTGAAAATAAGGTATAGTGCAGCCGGAACTACCATTCCCCCGATGGCGGCAAAAATGGGAAGAGCCGCCTGTTTAAAGGAGGAGAGCTCTCCGACCAGCATCTCTCTCTTTATCTCCAATCCAACAACCAGAAAAAAGATGGTCATAAGACCGTCGTTAATCCAGTGTAAGAGGGTCATTTCAAATTGAAATCGTCCAAAAGAGAATCCAAACTCTACATTCAGAATATCCATTGCCGGAGCCCACGCAGGATTGTTTGCAACCACAAGTGCAATAATCACGCAAATAAGCAACAGAATACCACCTGTTGAGGAGTTGTTGAAAAATGTGCTGAAGAGATTCTTGAGCTCTATTCTTTTGTTAAGCTTCAGCAGATGCTTTAATGACCTCATAAGGCGGTGCCTGGTTTATTGTTATTAAGATTTGTGTAAAGAGCCAGTTTGTAAAGCAGTCGTGCTCCCACATTTGCATCCCATTCATCTTTTGTTCCAGGTGCCACTTCACAGAGATCAAATCCAATAATTTTTTTATTGGATAGTGCCAGCATATGAAGAAGATAGTCAACCTCTCTGAAACTTAACCCTCCAGGTACAGGTGTTCCTGTATTGGGGCATAGCTCAGGAGAGAGGCCATCAATATCAAAACTTATGTAAACATTTTGAGGAAGTGTAGCCAGAATCTCTTCGCATTGTCTTTTCCAGCTCTTCCCTTCAAATATATTACCTCTAAGTTCTATGTCTGTAAAACACCTGATGCGCGGGTCTGTATTTATGATTTCTGCTTCATCTTCACAGAAGTCCCTTATACCAACCTGAGTCAGCTGTGAAATTTGGTTGACTTCATTTAGTGCGTTGTACATAATTGATGCGTGTGAATAGGTAAATCCCTCATATGCTCTTCTTAAATCTGCATGTGCATCAATGTGGAGTATCCCGAACTCCTCGCAGGTCTCTCCGGCGGCTCTAATGTTGCCAAGAGGAACGCTATGGTCACCTCCCACAATACCGGTTATTTTTCCCTGTCTTATAAGGCTTTTGCATGATTCATAAACCTTATCATTCAACTTTATGCTTGCTTCATTTATTTTTGAAACACTCTCCTCCATCAAGGAGATCTCAATTCCTTGTTCAAGTCCCTCTATTACAGATTCAGCAATCTTCCTATACTTCTTGTTCTCCTTTAAAATAGCCTTATCAACCGGCAGGGTCCCAATCTTAGTTTTCCATGCGTCATGTATATTCAGATCATAAAGATCCACCTGAACTGACGCATCAATTATTGCTTCCGGTCCTTTGTGTGTTCCTGCCCTGTATGAGGTAGTTACATCCCACGGGACAGATATTAGGGCAATTTCAGACTCCTCAAGGCTGTATGGGAGGGCAAAGTAATTGCCGTTTGCCATCCCCGGGTCATTGGGGTTGAAAATTGTCATTGTTGTGCTCTATTTCAATTAAATGGTTTTTACTCTCCTCATGATAGTCGCAATCACTTTCTGAAAAAATTTTGCGATAATCAAACTATTAGATAACTTAGGGGAACAAAGGTAACCTTTTTTAACAAAATATGCAGACTAGTTCCGAGTTTTTGCACGCTCAATTAAAGCAGTTTTTCGGCTTTGACAACTTCAAGGGAGAGCAGGAGGAGGTAATAAGGCATCTTATGAGTGGTAACGATGCTTTTGTTTTAATGCCAACCGGAGGCGGAAAGTCTCTGTGCTATCAATTGCCGGCTCTGTTACTGCCGGGCGTGGCTATTATTATATCACCCCTGATTGCCCTCATGAAGAATCAGGTGGATGCGATCAGAGGGTTTGTAGTAGAGAAGGAGGGGATAGCCCATTTCCTAAACTCTTCTCTAAACAAAGCGCAGATACAGGAGGTTAAGGAGGATCTTCTGTCCGGTCAGACAAAACTGCTCTATGTTGCTCCCGAGTCCCTTACTAAGGAGGATAATATTAATCTTTTAAAACAGCTAAAGATATCTTTTTATGCTGTTGATGAGGCACATTGTATTTCTGAATGGGGGCATGATTTTCGTCCGGAGTACAGACGTATAAATCCCATAGTCCAGGAGATTGGTAAAGCTCCTGTTATTGCTCTTACAGCTACTGCGACACCCAAGGTTCAGAACGATATTCAGCGAAATCTGGGAATGGTTGACGCAAAGGTGTTCAAAACCTCATTCAATCGCAAAAACCTCTATTACGAAATAAGATCAAAATCCAACACAGAGAGAGAAATAATAAAATTTATCAAATCAAATCCGGGTAAATCCGGCATAATATATTGCCTTAGCAGAAAAAAAGTTGAGGATGTAGCTCAGCTTCTTTGTGTTAATGGAATTAAGGCACTCCCTTACCACGCAGGACTTGAAGCCTCCAGGAGGGCTTCAAATCAGGATAAATTCCTGATGGAGGAGGCCGATGTTATAGTTGCAACAATTGCTTTTGGTATGGGCATTGACAAGCCTGATGTCAGATTCGTCATACACTATGATATTCCAAAGAGTCTGGAGAGTTACTATCAGGAGACTGGCAGATCAGGGCGAGACGGAGGTGAGGGTAAGTGTATTGCGTTTTACTCATATAAGGATATTCAAAAATTAGAGAAATTTATGCAGGGGAAGCCTGTCTCAGAGCAGGAAATCGGCAAGCAACTGCTGATGGAGACAGCTGCATATGCAGAGTCAAGCCTGTGCAGACGCAAGGTTCTTTTAAACTATTTTGGAGAGGAGTACATTCAGGAGAATTGCGGCTCATGCGATAACTGTATATCGCCTAAAAAGATGTTTGACGGAAGGGAGGAGATAGCTCTTCTTATAGAGCTTGTTTTGTCGATGAAAGAGCAATTCAAAGCAGAACATCTGGCAAATATTCTGGCGGGGGTCTCCAATTCAATAATTAAGTCTTATAATCATCACAAACTTGAGCTTTTCGGTGCCGGTAAATCAAAGGGGGTTAAGTTCTGGATGGCAGTAATCAGGCAGGCTCTGGTACACCATCTTCTTGAGAAGGATATTGAGAAATATGGTTTGATTTTCTGTACTGATTACGGCAGGAAATTTAATGAAAATCCGGTGGAGATAATGATTGCAGAGGACAGAGAATATACCGATGATGAATCTGATGATGAACCTTTGGCGGGAGGATCCTCAAGAGGTTCCTCCGCAGGGGATGAGGCGCTTCTGGCTATGATCAGGGATCTTAGGCAGTCGGTAGCGAAAAGGTTGAAACTGCCACCTTTTGTAGTCTTTTCAGATCCATCTCTTGAAGATATGTCAATTCACTATCCCATCACACTGGAGGAACTTAAGAATTGCCAGGGGGTAGGAGAGGGGAAAGCGAAGAAGTTCGGCAAGGAGTTTATTGATCTAATCTCCAGATATGTTGAGGAGAACGAAATTGAAAGGCCTGTTGACTTTGTAGTTAAATCTGTTGTCAATAAATCAGCCAATAAGGTCTCAATTATACAGGGTATAGACAGAAAACTGCCTCTTGACGACATTGCAGATTCAAAAGGGCTGGAGATGAATGAGATTCTTGATGAGATAGAGGCTATTGTCAACTCCGGAACAAAAATAAATATAGACTATTATATCCGTCAGACAATTGACGATGATAAAATAGACGATATTTATGAATACTTCAGAACAGAGGCTGTGACTGACTCTCTTAAGGAGGCCTCTGACGAACTTGGCAGAGGTTATACGGAAGAGGAGATCAGGCTTGTCAGAATTAAGTTCCTCTCAGAGCTTGGTAATTGAAGAGGATATTTAACCACAATGATAATGTTGTTCAACCAGCTCCTTCATCATTGATGGATTCTTCACAGTCTCTTCTCTTATCTCTTTGTCCTTATATGACCTAAGTTTAGAAATTACACCATCAATAAGGGCAGGTGAAAAGACACCATCCTTCTCATAAATGTTACGGTTTTTCTCAAGTTGCTCGGCGGATTCCCAGCACGATGCAGGAAGCTGCTCAAGGGCGTTCAATCTCTCCTCATGTTTTTTATCATGGATGTTGACATCTACATAACACCTTTCAGCAATCTCCAGCGCATCATTTAGTTCAAATCCTGTTCTTGCGGCAACCACCAGGCCGGCCAGCATCATATAAATGTCAGCTGAACCGTCAGGTGATCTCATCTCTACTGTTTGCTTGTCAACAGTTATTTGACCCCTCTCTTTTTCAAGCGGATTCGCAATAGAGAGCATATCATGTCCACCCGTCCAGCCTAATGGAACTCTTACTAGTACAGATCTGTTTCTGTCTCCCCAGCAAATGCTTGTAGGTGCCTCCTGGTGAGGGACTAGTCTAAAATAGGATGTTGGATTAGTGTTTCCAAATGCTGTAAGGGATGATGCACATTTCATATATCCGGCAATAGCCTTTTTTGCATTTGCAGAGAGTTTGCCGTTTTCAATCATAACAGAGCTACCCTCTTTTACCATTCTGGTATGGAAGTGAAGTCCGCTACCAGCCTTTCCGACTGTTATTTTTGGTGCAAAAGTAACGTCCAGTCCATATTTATAGGCAAGAGTACGAATTATCCATTTGGCGATAACAAGTTGATTTGCTGCTGATTCAACTGGAGAGACGAGAAATTCAATTTCGTTTTGCTCATAAATCCTGTTATCCTGCGTAAAGTTACCCACTTCTGAGTGTCCGTATTTAATATGCCCTCCTGCCCTGGCTATGAGATTCATAGCCTCTGTCCTGAAGTGTTCAAACTTAGTAAATGGCTCTGATTCATGGTATCCTCGCTGATTTGGAGTGGGGAAAAGTGTGTCTGCCTGGTCGCTTATGTAGAACTCAAGCTCACCCATTGCCTCAAATGTAAAACCGGTTGTCTTAGTAAATGAGAGAGCGGCTTTGTGCAGAGTGTATTCAGGAGAGCTCTCTAAAGGCACACCATCTTTTGTAAAGTAGGCACAAAGGAGTCCTATAGCCGGTATCTCGGAGAATGGATCTTCAAAAGCAGTTGAGAATTTAGGGATAACATATAGGTCGCTTGATCCTGCTTCAATATATGGAAAGAGACTTGAGCCGTCAACTCTCTCGCCATATGATAGTATTGAGTCGGCATACTCAAGACTTGTTACAGGGAAGTTCAGAGTCTTGAGCCTTCCGTCTGCGGCAACATATCTGAAATTGATTAGTCTTATCTCTTTATCTGCGATGTACTGAAGAATGTCTCTTTTTGTAAAATCTGCCGGGAATTTATTGAGATGCCTTACCAGAGGATTGATGTTGTGTTTTATTGAAGAATTCATAAAATGTGTTACTTGATTGTATAAGAATGAACAAATATAGTAAAAGGATAACACAGTTTTTTAATAACTTTGTGGGCTATGTTTAAAGTGAGAAAAGCCTATATTATTGTTGCAATTGCCACAATAACAGTTGTTGTATCTCTCCTGCTTATCCTGTATATCAGGAAGAGGAGCGAAAACAGGGTCTCCGAGTTTGTCAATACATCATACGGAGTCCTGAAGGCTGTGCCTGTTGATGCAGTGGGCCTTTGGCTTTTTAAATCACCAATAGCTTTGGCGGAGGGTCTCTTTTCGCAAAATCACCCATATGTCTCTCTTTTCAATCAGGAGAATGGACTGTATAAAATATCAAACAGAATAATATATCTGCAAAAGAGCGAAGGCGAGTTTCAGGATTTGTCAGATTCAAAACTGATTGCCTCATTGCACTATTCAGGCAAAAACGAGGTTTCAATACTTCTCAGCATCTCTTTGGAGAGCATGAACCAAGATTCAAGAAGCAGACTGATTGAGAGGCTTGCTGAGGGCAATGTGGGAACATACAGAAATTTTAATGGTGCTACTCTCTATTACTCCTCCGGGGTAATTTTGGCAATATTCAGAGACTATCTTTTAGCATCAACCTCCCCACTGTTAGTTGAGTCCTCTGTAAGACACATAAATACAGGTGCGTCAATACTTGATAATTCAGATTTTTCAGAAGCAGCAAAAAAAACACCTGCAGAAGAGAATCTGGTTTTTGTTAACCATATTCAGATAGGTAAGCTCTTTTCAGGTGTAGCAGCAAACAAATATCTCAAATATGCTGACTTCATTTCAAAATACTCATCCTGGAGTGTAATGAGTGCCAGTTTTGACAAAGATTTTGTGAGATTTGAAGGGAGGGCGTTCAATTTAAAAGGAGCCGGGAATTTCGCTACGGCAATGGAGTGGAGTAGAGGGGGAGAACCGGAGGCACTCTATATTCTTCCTTATAACACATACTCTTTGCTCTCTTTTTCACCAGAGAGAGGAGACTTCAACTTTAGTAAGGTAAGAGAGTACAGAGAGCTGGGGAAGAGACTGAATCCCGAAGTCTGGAGAAAAGGTAGTGAGTGGCTTGAACTCTATGATATTGAAGAGGTTGCCCTGGCGTCAATACCCTATGGAGGTAATTTTGAGTGGGTTACTATGGCCAGAAGATCAAGGGAGAATCTCTTCAAAAGAGTGGCTTCAAGTATTTTTAAAAGGGGAGAGATGCTTAGAGACACTATTGTAAAAAATGATAACCCGGGTTATTTAAGTGAGTTGGCTGGCTCAATTTTTGCCTCCTGCAGTGAGGAGTATATACTAAATAGAGGTGACTGGATGATTTCTGGCTCAAAAAACATATTAGAGGAGTTTCGTTCAGGCAGGGCTTCAAAATTCTCTATGGCTGACTACATTTCAGAAACACCATTTGCTGGTGAGGCAACTTTGCAAGGCACACCATTCTCAGTTACTGTTAACATTTCCGGTTTGCAGGATAGTGTAGCCTCTTTTTTTAAAAAGGGGGTCTCCGAAAGAGTTGGTGCTACTTTGAAAAAGAGAAATTTAGGATTTATGCAATACAGCGTAACACCTCACAAAGAGCTCTCAATGTTCAGACTGCTGTTTTATGCAAAAAATCTGGAGAAGCTTCCAACACCTCCGGTTGAAGAGAGTAAGACCGGCCCTGCCGGCTGGCAGTTGGACAGCATTGTTAAGATTCCTGAGGGGCCATATGAGTTACGAAATTTTGATACTGGAGAGAGAGAGTATCTGGTGCAACTTAAAAACTACAGGCTACAACTGGCAGATAAAGACCTAAAAGGTATTTGGGCAATTCCTTTCCAAACCCCTCTCAGAGGCTATGTGGAGCAGGTTGATTTTTATAATAATGGAAAGCTGCAGATGCTTTTTGCAAGCGGGAATATGGTATATCTCCTTGACAGAACAGGAAGATATGTTAACCCATATCCAAGAAGGTTAGAGAGACTTGTAGAGCTTGGCCCTAAAGTTTACAGGATGAAGGATACATATTTGATAATGTTGCTTCATACTGATAACTCTCTGAGTTTGTATGACAGAGAGTGCAGACCATTGGAGGCCTGGAGGGATATTGAGGTGGAGGAGACAATAAAGGAGTTCCCTGAGCTTCTTGAGATGGGAGGAAATCTTTACTGGATTCTTAGGACACAGTTAAAGACAAGAATATATTCAGTCAACGGCCTAGAGATAACCTCCTCTCTCGGAAACCACTCCCTTTTACCTTCAACACCTGTTAAGAGGGTTAGCGATGCAGAGGTAGAAGTCAGAAGATCTGACGGAGCAGAGATAAGACTCAATCTTGAGACCGGCGATTTGAAAAAATTGAAAAAAAGAAGATAGATGGAAGGGTTTATTACATTTATATTTATATCTGCTTTGGCAATATTTATACTCTCAAGAGTATTACCATACCTGTTGGCCTGGTGGGTAAGAAGAAGACTATCAAAAATGTCGGGAGGCAGGAATCCATATGGAGAAGATTTTGGTACTCGCAGCAATAAGGTTAGAGAAGAGGGAGAGACGATTGTGAGCGACGATGTAAAAAGGGATAAGATTGTTGACAGTGATGTCGGTGAGTATGTTGATTTTGAGGAGAGTAAAAAATGATGAGTACATTTAAACGTCTGCTTGCGTATGCCAAGCCGCACAGAAATTACTGGCCGGTATATTTGCTTTTAAGTATATTAGGCCTGGCCTTTAGCCTTGTTAACTTTGCACTCTTTAAGCCTCTTCTAGTGGTTGTCTTTGACCCTGATACGCTCAGGGTGGTTGAGAGCAGGCCTGAGTTTCAGATGTCGCTGGACTATTTCAACGATATTTTCCAATATTACTTAAGTACTGTAATGAGCTCATACGGAGTGCTAAGAGGTTTACTCTTTGTCTGTATCATGCTGGTTATCTTCACCTTCCTGGCAGGAGTAATAAAATACCTCTCTCAGAGAGTTATTGTGAGGGTAAGAGTTACAATTATGCAGAGAATAAGAGAGGATCTCTTCAGAAAAATCTCATCACTCCATATCGGATACTTTACAGATAAAAGGAAAGGTGACATACTCTCAAGCATCTCAAACGATGTGACTGAGGTGCAAAATAGCGTTGCTAACAGTTTTCATGTAATTTTCAGAGACCCTCTTCAGGTTTTAGGTTTTTTAGCAGCATTAATTTATATGTCGCCAAAATTGACGGTAATTACATTAATTACCCTGCCAGTCTCTGCATTCATTATTACAAGAATAACCAGATCCCTCAGAAAAGGGGCGATTGACACTCAAATGTATATCGGCCGTATTCTGAGTCAGTTTGAGGAGGCTATTTCGGGTTCAAGAATAATTAAAGCTTTCAATGCTCAGAAATATGTCCGCAGATCATTTTCTGAGACAAACGAGGCTCATAAGAGTTCAAGCAAAAAGATGTTCTACAGACAGGAGATGGCCAGTCCATTCTCTGAATTTATGGGAATCTCCATTGCTGTGGCAATATTGTTCTTTGCAGGATTCATGCACATATCCGGGCAACTGGGTATGGATCTCCCCTCTCTAATGATCTACATAGCATTTTACTGGAAGGTGCTTGAGCCTGCAAAATCTATATCCAACACCTATGCAATGATCCAGAGAGGCCTGGTGTCCGGGGAGAGGATATTTGCCATTCTTGACGAACCTGTAGCAATAGTGAAGGCAGAAAATCCTTTAAGAATTCATTCATTTGAAAAGTCAATAGAGTTTAAAGAGGTATCTTTTAAATATGGAAATGAGCCTGTTCTAAAGGGAATTTCCTTCACAATTGAAAAGGGAAAGATGGTTGCTTTAGTTGGACCTTCAGGTGCTGGGAAAACAACGTTAGTTGACTTGATACCAAGATATTACGATGTAACATCTGGCTCAATAGAATTAGACGGGAAGGATATCAGGGAGTATGCCCCAAGAGATCTGATAGGCCTTATGGGGATTGTTACTCAAGAGGCTATTCTTTTTAACGACACTGTATTTAATAATATCACATTTGGACAGGAGAGTGTAAAAAGAGAGGATGTATTTGCCGCTGCAAAGATTGCAAATGCTCACGATTTCATAATGCAGATGGAGAATGGGTATGAAACAAATATTGGAGACAGGGGAGGAAAGCTCTCAGGAGGTCAGCGGCAGAGAATTGCAATAGCCAGGGCTGTTTTAAAAAATCCGCCGATTCTTATTCTTGATGAGGCAACCTCTGCTTTAGACACCGAGAGTGAAAGACTTGTTCAGGAGGCTCTGACAAACCTTATGAAAAACCGGACTTCAATCGTTATAGCTCACAGACTCTCAACAATACAGCACGCAGACGAAATAATTGTCCTTAAGGATGGGGAGATTGCAGAAACGGGAGATCACAATACCCTCATAAAACAAAAAGGGTTATATTCGCACTTGTGCAAATTGCAAACATTTGAATAATTTTCTGGGCACTAAATGGAAAAATCATTGAATAAGCAGCTGGAGCAAAGTTTTAGAGATAATTGGAATAATCCGGCTCTTTCAGACTATAAAGGTATTACCCTTTATTACAGAGATGTGGCAAGACGAATAGCAAAGCTGCATATAGTATTTGAGCAATGCGGCCTGCAGAAGGGAGACAAGGTGTCACTCTGCTCAAAAAATCAGGCTAACTGGGGAGTGGTTTTTTTAGCCACAATTACATATGGAGCAGTTGCCGTGCCCATACTTCATGAGTTTAAACCTGGAAATATCCACCACATAGTTAACCACTCCGAGTCAAAAATTCTATTTGCCGGCGATGCAGTCTGGGAGCAGCTTAATGAGACAGAAATGCCCGGTATTCATGCGGTTATCCAGATGTCTGATTTCTCAATTCTCCACTCACGAAACCCCCTGATAGAAAGCACAAGGGAGAGACTGAATGAGCATTTCGGCAAGCGATACCCAAAAAATTTCAGAGAGAACCACATAGATTTTCATGAAGACACACCCGATGAGTTGGCTATAATTAACTATACATCTGGTACAACAGGATTCTCCAAAGGTGTAATGCTACCATACAGATCTTTATGGTCAAATGTTATGTTTGCCAGAGAGGTGCATCCACAGCTCAACAACACATCAAATGTGGTCTCCATGCTTCCTACCGCACATATGTACGGGATGATGTTTGAATTCCTTTTTGAGATGTGCGTTGGTGCCCATGTACACTTTCTTACCAGGGTGCCAAGCCCAAAAATCATAATGGATGCATTTTCAGAGATTAAGCCCGATATTATTATTGCAGTTCCGCTGATTATTGAAAAGATTTACAAAAAGAGACTTCAGCCAATTATAAATAAAACAGCAATCAGAATCTTCCTTAAGCTACCTGTACTTGACCAAAAAATTCAGAAGAGAATACTTAGTGAACTGTTAAAGACATTCGGTGGCAAGTTTAAGGAGGTCATTATTGGGGGAGCTGCATTTAACAAGGAGGCCGAGGCCTTCTTCAGAAAAATATCTTTTCCTTTTACAGTGGGCTATGGTATGACAGAGTGCGGACCCATAATTACTTACGCCCCCTGGGATAACACCCGTTTATACTCCTGTGGCAAGGCTGCCCCAAGGATGGAGATAAGGATTGACTCTCCTGATCCTGAAAAAATCCCCGGCGAGATACAATGCAAGGGGGATAATGTTATGTTAGGTTACTTTAAAAATCAGGAGGCTACAGACTCCTCTTTTACAAAGGATGGCTGGATGAAAACAGGAGACATGGGTGTAATGGACTCCGAGGGATATTTATTTATAAGAGGAAGGTCAAAAAGCATGATACTTGGGCCTTCAGGACAGAATATATATCCTGAAGAGATAGAGAGCATAATAAATAATATGCCATATGTTGTTGAGTCGCTTGTGATTGACGAAGGGGCATCTTTAACGGCTCTGATCTATCCGGACTTTGAACAGGCTGAGACAGATGGAATCTCTTCAAATCTGGAAGAGAAGATGCAGGAGAATATCTCCCTTGTAAACGAAGAGTTACCAAACTATTGCAAGATTGCAGATTTTAAAATATTTCCGGAGGAGTTTGAAAAGACACCAAAGAGAAGTATTAAAAGATATCTTTATCAAAGAACAGATTTGTAAAATGAACGAAAAACAACTTCAGTTTGACAGAAGCTACCTGGACATGGCCCAGATATGGGCAAAAAATTCCTATTGCAAAAGGCGTCAGGTTGGCGCTTTGATTGTGAAGGATAGAATGATTATTTCTGATGGCTACAATGGTACTCCTTCAGGTTTTGAGAATGTCTGCGAAGATGAGACAGGACATACTAAACCATATGTTTTGCATGCAGAGGCCAACGCAATTACAAAAGTTGCAAAATCCGGGAACAGCAGTGAGGGGGCAACAATGTATGTAACCACCGCCCCATGTTTGGAGTGCTCCAAACTGATTATTCAAGCCGGTATAAAGAGGCTGGTGTATAGGGACAATTATAGAATTACTGATGGTATAGACCTCTTGAAAAAGGTGGGAATAGAGGTTATTAATCTTGCTGAATAGATGAATTTTACAGAGGGAACAAGGAGGGGCCTGTGGCCGGCAGTTGCAGCAATACTTTTTGTAATGCTGATCCTCACCAGATATTGTGACAGCACATTGTCAAGAAGAGAGTTGCAGATTAAGGCGGGCAAGTGGGATAAGCTAATGCTGATACTTGGAGAGATTGACAGAAACTATGTTGACTCCGTTGACTATGCCGGTATTACTGAGGAGGCAATTCCACTCTTGCTGGAGAGATTGGACCCGCACTCACTCTATCTTCCTCCACAAGAACTAAAGAGTGCAGAAGAGGAGTTACAAGGCAATTTTGACGGAATTGGAATTCAGTTTAATGTGCCAAACGATACAGCTATTGTTATTCAGGTTATTCCCGGAGGACCATCCGAGAGAGCGGGAGTACTCTCGGGGGACAGAATAGTTGAGGTTGACGGAAGGAGGGTAGCCGGTGTGAAATTGGATCAGGACTCCCTGGTGAGTATGTTAAGAGGTCGCTCAGGATCAACGGTTAATGTAGGGTTTAAAAGGGGCTCTTCAAATAATCTTCTTAAGATTGACATTAAGAGGGATAAAATCCCCGTAAAAAGTGTAGATGTAAGTTATATGGTTGATGACACTCTGGCCTATCTGAAGTTGTCAAAGTTTACAAGAACAAGCCATAAAGAGGTATCGGAGTCACTTGAAAAGCTTAAATCAGATGGAATGAAGTGCCTTATTATTGACCTTAGAGGCAATACAGGTGGATATCTTGATCAGGCTCTCATGCTCTCAAATGAGTTTCTTGACAGAGGGAGTCTTATTGTCTATATGGAGGGGCTCCACCGTAAGAGAGAGGATTATTTTGCAGACGGGAGAGGCAGATACAGGGATATCTGTCTTAAAATTCTTATAGACGAGGGCTCTGCATCATCAAGTGAGATACTGGCAGGAGCTATACAGGACAATGACAGAGGAGAGATTATCGGCCGCAGGTCTTTTGGAAAAGGGCTGGTTCAAGAGCCAATTTACTTCTCAGACAAGTCAGGTTTAAGGCTTACAGTGGCAAGGTTCTATACTCCTTCCGGAAGGTCTATACAGAAGCCATACAGTAAGGATTACAGGAATGATATTATGGAAAGGTACCGTCACGGTGAGCTGACATCTGCAGATAGCATAAAACAGAACGACACACTTAAATACAAAACCCCTAAGGGAAAGATTGTTTACGGTGGAGGCGGTATTACGCCGGATCTATTTGTACCTTTGGATACCGCCGGAATAACTAACTTCCTGATAAAAAGTAATGAGAGAGGTCTGGTATTCAGATTATCATCTGAGCTTGCAGACATTTACAGGTCACAGTTGAGAAATATTAATAATCTACAGGATCTTAAGAAATTTTTAAATTCTATAGATATTGAAAGGAAATTTCTTGAATATGCTGCTTCAAGGAATCTGGTGCCGACAAAAGAGGAGTGGGCCCTTTCTGGAAAAATAATTGTTACACAACTTAAAGCTCTACTTGGGAGATACTCCCCGCTGGACGACAACGCCTATTATCCTATTATTTCTGACATTGATAATGTAATTCAGGTTGCCTCCGGCAGGGGCCTTACTGTGCAATAAATCTATAGACAATTTCTCCTGTTTGTCTCTCCGGAGATGATGACGAACGGGTAAATCTGGAGGATGTGGCTGCTCTAACGGCATACTCTCTTATGCATGGATCTTTTGCAGAAGAGTTGTCAATTACTGAAGCGTTAACCACATAGCCATTTCTGTTTACCACTATTGCAACAGCAACATCTCCTCCGGCTACGCATTTATAAACAGGAATAGGCATTGAAATGGATTTGCGCCCTTCAAGAGTATATGATACAACAGAGGGACCTTTGTATGACTCACGGCTTTCCTCTTTTTTTGAATTATCTGTAGCCGGGGCTTCATCATCCGACCCCTGCTGTTTAGTCGCTTCTCTTCTGGCGGCATCAAGCCTCTTCTGAAGCTCTCGTGCCTCATCGTAAACCTGATTTGGATTTTTGAATCTGTCATCTCTCAGATTGCTGCCTCTGCTGTTTGCATCAACAACGACATTCCTTACATTGCTCCTTCCCGCAAGTATATTATCAATCTCTTTACTGACAACCTCTTTAAGAGCCTCCTCTTTTCTTGCCCTCTCAATCTCCTCCTCCCTGGTAAAATCCAGAATAAATGAGCTCTCCTCCTGAATCATAAATCCGATACGGGAGGAGAGCAGTACAATCAATAACACTAGATGTACCGCTATAGTCATATACAATCCGGCATTATTGTCCTTCTTAAACATCTATCTCTTTTTTAGAGCCTTCTCAATTGTCGCAAGCAGGATGTCAATTGCCACCTTGTTGTGCCCCCCCTGCGGAATAATTATATCTGCATATCTTTTGCTTGGTTCTATGAATTGCAGGTGCATTGGCTTTACTGTCTTTTCGTAACGTTCAAGAACCTTGTCAATTGTTCTGCCTCTCTCGATGTTGTCCCTTGTTATAACCCTTCCAAGACGGTCGTCCGCATCGGCATCTACAAACACCTTAATATCAAGGACATTTCTCAGTTCAGCGCATGTGAATATCAGAATACCCTCAACAATAATTATATGTGCAGGTTCAACATGTACCGTCTCAGTTGAAGACCTTGAACATGTAAGATAAGAGTAGATTGGCTGCTCAATAGCTTTGCCCGATTTTAGCTCCTTTATTTGCTTAACCAGTAGTTTGAAGTCAATTGATTCCGGATGGTCAAAGTTGAGTTCAAGTCTCTCTTCCAGGGGTAGATGGCTGTTGTCTTTATAGTAAGAGTCCTGAGGGATAACAACAATTTCACTGTCGGAGAGAAGCTTAGTAATCTCCTTAACTACAGTAGTTTTTCCAGATCCGGTTCCTCCGGCTATACCAATTATAAGCATAATGAGATTTTAAAATTCAGCATTTTTTGGAGTCCTTGGAAAAGGTATAACATCTCTGATATTAGACATCCCGGTTACAAAAAGAAGCAGCCTTTCAAATCCCAGACCAAAACCGGAGTGTGGAGCTGTGCCAAATCTTCTTGTATCAAGGTACCACCAGAGCCCTTCGCTCTCCATTCCCATCTCCTTTATCCTTGCCTCAAGTTTTTCCAATGACTCCTCTCTCTGGGATCCACCTATTATCTCTCCAATTTTTGGGAAAAGGACATCCATCGCTCTTACGGTTTTCCCATCTTCATTCTGCTTCATATAAAAAGCCTTAATCTCTTTAGGGTAGTCTGTAAGAATAACAGGTCTCTTAAAATGTTTCTCAACAAGGTATCTCTCGTGCTCACTCTGAAGGTCTGCCCCCCAATAAACAGGAAACTCAAATTTTTCGCCGGATTTCATAAGAATATCTACGCCTTCAGTATAGGATAGCCTTACAAACTCTGTCTCCACTACGCTGTTCAGTCTGGCAAGAAGTTCCTTGTCAAACATATCATTAAGGAACTTCAGATCTTCAGCACAATTTTCCAAAGCATACTTAACCAGATACTTAATGAACTCCTCAGCAAGATCCATGTTCTCTTTTATCTCATAGAATGCCATCTCCGGCTCAATCATCCAGAACTCAGCTAGGTGCCTTGGAGTATTTGAGTTTTCAGCCCTGAAGGTAGGTCCAAATGTATATATTTCACCAAGAGCCATAGCTCCCAGCTCTCCCTCCAGCTGACCGCTAACAGTAAGATTTGACGCCCTTCCAAAGAAATCCTGTGTGAAATCAATCCTGTTATCTTCATCTCTTGGAATATTATTCAAATCAAGAGTTGTAACCTGGAACATTGCTCCGGCTCCCTCTGCATCCGAAGCCGTGATAACAGGTGTGTGGAGATAGAAAAATCCCTTGTCGTTGAAGAATTTATGTATGGCAAATGCCATAGCATGCCTTATTCTGAAAATGCAACCAAAGGTATTTGTTCTAGGTCTCAGATGACCGATCTCCCTTAGAAATTCCATGCTGTGACCCTTTTTCTGAAGAGGGTATGTCTCGGGGTCGGCTGTTCCGTAAAGGTGAATACTCTTTGCCGATATCTCAACTGACTGACCTCCGCCTGGAGAGGCGACCAAGGTTCCCTCCACAGCTATGCAAGATCCGGTTGTAACCGGCTTTAGAGCCTCCTCTGAAAATTGTGTCATATCAAACACAATCTGAATGTTATTTACAGTAGATCCATCATTAAGGGCTACAAAAACGACATTTTTATTTCCCCTTTTTGTTCTTACCCAGCCTTTAACCAGCATCTCAACTCCGGGTTCACTCTTAAGGAGTTTGGATACCTTAACTCTTGTATCTGTTTTCATTGTATTTAATAAAAATCAATTATGCAGCATTAGCAGCTTCTAGTTTCCTACGGGCTCTTAAGGATAGTCTCTTAACCCATACCACAAATATTCCTGTTAGGACAAGGTTGAGAACCATCGTCAAAACAGAAATAACTAAAGCAGGACCACCAATATTGTAGCCAAGAGCAATGAAAATAATTCCTGCTCCAACCTCTCCTCTTGTAAACATACCTATAGAGAGTGCTAATCTCTCCTCAATCAGCCTCTCTCTGTAGAAGAAGAGCGGTACCATCTTTCCTATATTAGAAAGCAGAGTCACCAACAAAACATGAATGGCAATGCTGCCGGCAGAAAGCATAGGTTGTTCACCCATAATTGAGCCTGACTCAAGCGAGGCTTCAGTCATAATGGAATTTCCGATAAAATGTGGCATACTCATACCCACAAGAAGCATAAATATAAGAGAGATAAAGGTAGATACCCCTCTCTCAATTTTATTGTCAATATGTACATGCTTCATAACCATCCCCAGTATAAATGCCGGGAGGAGTACTTCAATGTGTATTGCACCCTCTGCTCCGAACATCATCTTTGTAAAGTGGTCAATTGAGAGAGTTATACCCACAACTATAATAGAATACAGTAATATACTTTTCCAATCTTGTTTGACATTGTATTTGCCCATTTGCTTCCATCCAAGCCATATGAGAACGATAACCACCAGGAGTATAACTCCCATCTGCCATTTCATTCCAATCATTATTATCTGAAGAGGAATCATAAGCAAGATTGTGTCCAAGTCGTCAAAAATTGCAAGAACCTGAATCTTTTTGTAAATCCAGCTGGATTTCAGTCCAATGGCAGCCAGCATGGCAAAAAGAATACCTGCGGATGTGGGGGCGGCGAATCGGCTTAAGAGAAGACTCTCTTTCCACGCTTCCCAGCTTGTATTGTACTCAACAGGCAGGATGACGAAAATAAAATAAAAGGCAACAAAGAGCCAGGGCAGCGCTGCCGTGGCCATGGCGATAAAGTAATCCTTAATATAGGATCTCCAATTGCTTTTATCAACATCAAACTCTCGTCCTACATTAATCATTATAAAGGATAGAGCAACGTAAAGCAAAGCACCCGTAACAACTTCCAGACTTTCATAGTTGCTCCCGAGAAGTCCTGGCAACACCTGAGAGAGAACCAGTCCAATCATCAGAAACAAGGAAAAAGAGAGGATTTTTTTCATTAGATATTATTTAGTTATTTAAAAATTCGTGCAAAGTTACTCAAACGTTGTCAATAGACAATATTTTCATCCTAGTAAGATGAAGTTATAACTTTACCCGGGAGACTCTCATTCCGGCATCTGTCAATTGCGGTAACTATATATCTGTACTTTATCCTCTTTCCTGTCTGCTTTTCCAGTTTTAGGTTTTGACCCTGCACTATCTTAAAGAGATACTCACTGTTGGTGATATCACTATTTACACCTTCCGGGAATCTGTAGATGGCGAAAAATTGTGGAAACTGCATACTGTCAGTTGTTTTTATCCTTTGAGTATGGCTCCATTCCAGGAGTCCGTTTCTTAAACGGGTGAAACTTACAGGATCCGGAGCAATTGAATCAATAAATGTGTATGCAGGAATAAGTGCAGGATGTCTCTGATAATCAACTTCAAGCGAGTCTGTGAAACCATCAAGGTTAGTATTGAGACTCCAGCCCGGCCACCAGACGTTCCCGTGTACATTTGTCAGAGATCTTGTAAGCTCCATCTTTGTCTTGAACTGACTTCTGCCAGGATTCTCTATATCAGGCTCTTTGAAGGTTGAAATATTTTGACCTATATACAGGTGTCTTCCAAAGTTACCACTGTTCCACCACTCAATAAGGGTCTTGTAATCTGCTGCAGGGTGGCCTATCTTCCAGTATAACTGCGGAACATTGTAATCTATCCAGCCCATTTTAAGCCAGTGAGGTATATCTGCAAAAAGCTGCTCATAGTTTGAAAGGCCGTTTGTCTGACTTCCGCTCCCGTCAGGTGTGTCCTTTAAATTCCTGTGAATTCCAAAAGGGCTTATTCCAAATCTCACCCACGGTTTAATTGCTTTGATTGTATCGTTAAGTTCTCTTATAAGAGTGGCAACATTATTTCTCCTCCAATCTCCCTTTTGCCAGTATTCAAATCCTTGTCCGGATGCATATTTGACAAATGAAGCATCATCGTGAAACTCCTCAAAGGGGATGGGGTAGGGGTAGAAGTAGTCATCAAAGTGAATAGCGTCAACATCATATCTTGAGACTATGTCGGCTATAACCTTGACAGTATGTTCTATTGACTCAGGCTCGCCAGGGTCAAAATAGAGCTGCTTTCCATATTTTCTGAATAGTTCGGGTCTCTTGAAATACAAGTGGTTAGGGTGAAGCTGCTCCCTGTCGTTTGATGTTACTCTGTAGGGATTGCACCAGGCGTGTAGCTCCATACCTCTTTTATGCGACTCCTCAATCATAAATGCAAGAGGGTCCCAAATCTCTTCAGGTGCCACACCCTGCTCTCCACTCAGGAATCTGCTCCATGGCTCTATTTCAGAAATGTAGAATGCATCTGCCTGAGGTCTGACCTGAAAAATAACGGCATTAATACCCGCTCTGCTGAAGTTGTCAAGAGTTGTAGAAAGCATCCGTTTGATTGAATCTGCAGTCATGTTTTTGAACTGCTGATTTCCTACAGTGTGTATCCAGGCTCCTCTGAACTCCCTCTTTGGCAGAGACTGGCTCTGAACATTAATTGAAATGCTCAGAGCCACTAGATACATTAATATATGTTTCATTTTAGAATTCTAGTTTGAGGGTTTGGAATATTCTTCTTGAAATATCAGTGTTATCCATTCTTCCGCTGAAGTTTTTGCTGCCGGCTCCTATTGCATAGATAGGAACAGCTATACCTGTGTGTGATGTTGTGGTCCAGCCTACAAAAGCTTTCTCGTTCATCTCTTCAAATTTATCTTTACTCTCTTTATCAACAGCCATTGATCTCTTCTGATCGTTAAGGGCTGATAAATTGAGTACATACCCCTTTTCAGCACCAAGAGTCAATCCACCTGTGTCATGGTCAGCAGTAACAAGAATAAGCGTCTCTTCAGGATGCTCCAGATAGAATTTATAAGCCTCGTCTATGGCCTCTGCAAAATCAAGAACCTCCAGGATAGTTGTTTTACCGTCATTTGAGTGTGCAGACCAGTCTATTTTGCCACCCTCTGCCATAATAAAGAAGCCTTTATCATTTTTAAGATGCTTAATTGCAGCAGAGACAATCTCCTTAAGAGTTAAATCTCCCTGCTCTCTGTCAATAGCAAATGGCAGATCTGAGCCCTTTCCGTCTTTCTGAACAAGAACCACCTTATCTTTAGCTTTCATGCTCTTCATCTCATCTATCCCTTTTGCCACCCTGTATCCTCCCTTTTCTATAAGGGTGAAGATATTTGTTTGCTTTTTATCTTCACCGTCGGGATTTACAAAACCTCCTCCGCCAAAGAAGTCAAAGCCACTATTAGGCAGCTGAATAGCTATGTCATAGTAGCTGGATCTGGAATTTGATGATGCAAAGAATGCCCCCGGAGTTGCGTGGTCAATAGAGACACTAGACATAATTCCAATTTTATACCCCTTGTCTTTAAGTTTGTAGGCAAAGCTCTTAAGCTTATTGCCTTGCGGATCAATGCCCAGCATACCATTGTTGGTTTTGGTACCGGTAGCTATTGCTGTTCCTGCAGCTGACGAGCAGGTGATGTATGAGTTTGCTGAGAATGTAGCAACCATTCCGGTAAAAGGAAATTTAGTAAACGAGAAGGGTTCATTACCTATAACGCCTTTCTGGCTTGCAAGATAAGCCTCAGTAAGGGAGACGTGAGCCTGACTCATTCCGTCACCTATAAACAAAAATACATATTTTGGGGTTTTGGCACCATCTCTTTTTTGTGCCTGTGTGGCTCCGGCGACAATGAACAGCGCCAGAATAAGTGTTGATAGTTTCAAAAGTGATCTTTTCATCTCAATAATATTTAAATCTAAGACAAGAGAGGGTGCCCTTTTGTTTAAAGACACCCTCTCCATCAATCATATTAATAAGTATTAATACCCTGCAACAGAAGCCTTTCTGGCTGCATACATTATTTTAAGAGCAGATGTTCTTCTCAGCTCCTGTTTGATGTCTGTAATAATACCCATACGAACATTCTCGTCTGCTTTTATAGAGACTGTCATCCACTGACGATCTCCTTCACTGAGGGTTTCACGCTCAGCTGCAATAAAGTCGCGTATATCATCAACGGTTTTGAAAGAGTCGTTCAGCTGAATTCTTGAGTCTGTTCCAAACTGTGCCTGCAGGTGAGGCATAGGTGAACCTACATAAATATAAGCTGCAAGGTCTTTTCTTTCAAGTTTAGCCACCTCTGATGCAGCAGGCATCTTGATAGCAACCATTCTCTCTGTTTGTCTCATACTGGTAGTAACCATAAAAAACAACAGAATCATGAACACAATATCCGCAAGCGACGAGGTACTGAGTTCGGGAGTTCCTCCCTTACCTTTTCTTGAAAATTTTGCCATTTCTCTTGTTACTTTTTATTTTTTACTTCCTGTATCTTTTGGATCTGCCTCCGATATATTCTGAGGGATTGCATCTCTAACGATTCTCGCTTTGTCTTCGTCAAGGTTGATGAATATTTTTCCAAAGTTTTGAAGAGCGAACTCATCGCGGATCTCGTTCACCGCCTTAACAAGTTCGTTCTGAACTTTCAAATATGCATTGTAACTTGTACCACGAGTATTTTGAAGAGAGATAACACCTTTAGAAACCGGATAAGAGCCAAAACCTTCTATCATCTTCTCCTCTTTCTCCGGAAGATTTTCGTCATTAGTCGGATTTAAGAGGAACTCCTTTGCTTTATCCTTAAGCATGCTAACGTCCATTCCAACGCCACCTGCAAGCAGACGGTCGTTGTCATTTATTCTTACCACCATAATGTTTCGACGCTTAATCTGAACGTCGTCACTCTTCTGGTTAGGATCAGGCATAGGGGGCAGACGACGCTGCAGACCTATCTCCTGGTCCATTGTTGAAACCAACAGGAAGAATATGAGCACCATGAACGCAATGTCAGCCAGGGATGAAGATGGGAGTGACTGTGCTGGTCTAGCCATATCTTTATTAGTTTTTAATCAAGTTAATTATTAACGGTTTCTTACAAGTCTTATCAGTCCGCCGGATAAAATTGCTATAAAAGCAACAACCGAAAGGATGTATGTTAGTATCAGGCCTGTATCTGTTAGTTTAAGCACATTCTCAGTAGTAGGAACATTCACTTTAACAAGCAGAGGGTCACCAGATGCAAGAACATATGATAGCCCTACCAATACAACCGCAAGAATCAGGAACATAAGCATCTTCTTAAGTCCCTTGGGATTGCTGAACATTTTAATCATTGGCAATACCACGGCTGCCACAATGGCTATGCCTACCAGAGCATAAGTGTAATACAGGAATGAATCCAGCATTGCATCCTGGTTGACAAAGAAGCCTATGATAAATACCAACGATACTGCGAACAGTATGTATAGTAGATATTTAGTAATTTTTGACATAATGGTTGATTATTTTTTTGCTTTTACCAGGATATCGATAAGGGAGATAGATGCATCTTCCATAGAGATAACGATAGAGTCAATTTTTGATACAATGTAGTTGTACAATACCTGAAGAATGATACCTACAACAAGACCACCCACTGTTGTAATAAGGGCGATTTTCATACCACCTGCCACAACGTTTGGAGAGATATCACCAGCTGCCTCAATTGAGTCAAATGCGCTGATAAGACCGATAACTGTTCCAAGGAATCCAAGCATTGGAGCTGTAGCAATGAACAGAGAGATCCAGGTAAGACCGCTCTCCATTTGGCTCATCTGAACGCCACCATAAGAAACAACTGATTTTTCAACAACCTCAACACCCTCGTCCATACGAGAGATACCTTGGTAGAAAATAGAAGCAACAGGGCCCTTAGTGTTGCGGCAAACCTCTTTAGCTGCCTCAACTCCGCCTGTAGCGAAAGCCTCTTCAATGTTCTTCAATAGTTTCTCTGTATTGGTAGTTGCCATATTAAGGTAAATGATTCTTTCAATGGCAATTGCAAGACCAAGGATCAGAACGATAAGAATGGAAGCCATGAATCCTGCGCCCCCCTCAATGAACTTAGCCTTAAGTTGCTGGTGAATAGGAATCTCCTGCTGAACTGTTCCAGACTGGTCAACAGTCTCAGTTGCGGCCGGAGCGGCTGTCTCCTCTGGAGTTTGAGCAGCAAGATACTGTGCAGAAATGGTCATAAAGCCAACTACTGCCAAAAACATGAAAAGTTTTTTCATAAATTTTTGAATGATTAAAGTATTAAACAATGTATTTTAAATAGTTATTTGTTTTCTATTATAGTCAAATATCGTGCAATTTAAAAAGAATTTTTTAATTCGCACTAATTGATTGTTATTTCTCCCCGCAAATTTTCTGCCAATCTCTTTTTAACAACCTGAATATCTTTTTCCTGTCCAAGTAAAAAAAATAATTTGGTTAAAGCGGCCTCTGTCGTACTGTCAAAGCCGCTTATTATACCTATCTCTTTAAGCCTGATCCCGGTTGCATAAGCCTCCATATCAACCTTTCCGGCATGACACTGAGTAACATTCAGTATGATTATGCCTCTCTCTATAGCACCTTTAAGAGCATCAATAAACCAGTCAGATGTCGGTGCATTTCCTGATCCGTAGGTCTCAAGTATTATAGCTTTTACATTATTAATTGACAGAAAAGAGAGAACGAAGTCACGGCTTATTCCGGGAAATATTTTCAATATTGATACAGAGGTGTCCAGCTCTGTCCTAATTTTGAATCCTTTGCCACCCTCTCCTCTTATCACCAGCGAATCATTATACCTTATATGTATCCCGATATCTGCAAGAACCGGGAAGTTTGCTGATCTGAATGCCCTGAAGTTCTCCGCATTGTATTTTGTAGTCCTGTTCCCTCTGTACAGCTGGCTTTCAAAGTAAATGCAAACCTCAGGAACTCTAGCCTCCCCTTTTTCGTTTTTTGCTGCAGCTATCTCAATAGATGAAATAAGATTCTCTTTACCATCTGTTCTAAGCATACCTATTGGAAGCTGACTGCCCGTAAAAATGACAGGCTTGTCAAGATTTTCAAGCATAAAGCTAAGTGCTGACGCAGAATAAGACATGGTATCAGTTCCATGAAGAACTACAAACCCGTCGTATTTTTTGTAGTTATCATCAATCAGTTTTGCGATCTCTATCCAAAACTCAACTTTTACATCAGAGGAGTCTATCGGGGGGTCAAATGAGTGTGTGTCTATTTTACAGCCGAATTTTTTCAACTCAGGCACCTCCTCCAGAATTTGGTTGAAATTGAAGGGTTTCAGAGCACCTGTTGCGGGGTCCTGTTTCATGCCGATAGTCCCGCCCGTATAGATTAGTAGTATGGATGAGTTCATTTAAAGACTTTTTCTACTGCAAGTTAAATAATTTTCTTCCATTTGATGTTGTGACAGCTGCGATATCTTCAACCGGAATATTAAAAATTTCGGACAGCTTACCGGCAATATGCACAATATATGAAGGTTCATTTTTTTTTCCTCTGAAGGGTACTGGTGTAAGCCAGGGGGAGTCTGTTTCGAGCACAATATTATCCAGTCCTATCTCTTTTACGGATTCAGCTATGTGAGCCTTTTTATATGTAACTACACCTCCAATTCCAACTTTGAAATCTCCATATCCTCTCAATCTTTGAAAAATCTCCGTACTCCCGGAGAATGCATGAAATACACCTCTCATCTCTATTGATTTACAACTTTTAAGCACAGAAAAGATCTCCTCGTAAGAGTCTCTTGAGTGGATTATTACCGGCAGGTTTAGTGACGAAGCAAGTTTAAGCTGCTCTCTGAATACGGTTGCCTGCTCAGCCATATACTCTTTTGACCAGTAGCCGTCCATACCAATCTCTCCAATTGCTATATATCTCCTCCTTGAGCATTCTTCAAAAACGAACTCAAGCTCGCTCTCCCAGTCATCTTTAACTGAAGTGGGGTGGAGGCCTGCTGCTGCGAATGCGTATCCCTTAAAGGTCTCTTCGCATTTAAGCAGAGAGTTGTGAGAGCTTTTGTCTATTGCAGGCAAAATGCAAGAGGTGACTCCTGAGTCAACAGACCTTCTTACAGCCTCCTCTCTGTCCGAATCAAAGGCCTCGTCATATAAATGGGAATGGGTGTCTATGAATTCAATCATCTTTGGTACATTACTTTGCAATATATCTGTTGCCGGCAGTCCTGGTAATCCAACCCTCAACTTCTAGCTCAAGCAGTGAGGAGGCTAAGTCCTTAATCGCAATGGATGTGTAAAGGTGTATCTGATCCATGCTCTGCCCCGGATTAAGCCTCAAAGCTACTAATATTTTTTCTTTCAGAGGGTCGCCCCTGAAGAATAGCTCACTGTTCTCCTCACATTGACCCTCTTCTCCTTTTTTAATCCACCCAAGTGTGGCCAGCATCTCTTCAGTGTTTGTAAATATTGTCGCTTCATTTTTGGCAATCAGATTATTGCAGCCCTCAGAGCGTATGTCAGAGACTCTCCCGGGCAGAGCATACACCTCTCTTGAGTACGACTCTGCCAGCTCGGCCGTTGTAAGTGCTCCTCCCTTTTTTCTTGACTCAACTACAATTGTCGCTTTAGAGAGGCCGGCAATCAATCTGTTTCTCTGAATAAAATTGAGTTTGTGACTGATACTTCCCCTTGGAAATTCTGTAATCAGAGCTCCTTGTCTTGCGATCCTTCTTGCATAAGCTGTGTGGGCTTTGGGATATATTCTGTCAAGAGGAGTTGCAAGGACTGCAATTGTTTTCAATCCAGACTCAAGTGCGCTTATGTGAGCAGTAATATCTATTCCGTAGGCAAGTCCGCTTGCTACGACAGGTGAGCTCCCGCTCTCCGCCAGCTGCTTTATTAACATCCGGCACTCCTCCTTTCCTCTGTCGGTGGGCTGACGAGTTCCCACAACAGCAATTATTTTTTCCGAGTTAAGTTCGCAACATCCCACTGAGTAGAATACAAGAGGTGAGTCGGGGCAGCCTGCCAGCATTGCCGGAAAATCAGAATCGCCCCTCATGTGGATTCTTATACCCTTTTCACGGCACCAGTCTGCTTCATTTCGGGCAGAATCCAGCTCTTTAGCGGAGAGAATTTCATCAGGGAAGCGACTCCCCTTACCAAAAATCTCCTCCAACTCCCCCCTCTGCAGTTCAAAAAGCTTTTTTGCAGAGCCTAGATTCTCCACTATTTTTAAGGGTATTTCTACTCTGTACCTGAAGATGGAGCATAGTGCCATCTCAAAAATAAGCTCATCGGAATACATACTTTTTTCTTTCAAAATTAGTCTGTATGTCCGATGAGCTATTTTTATCCCTTACGGAATCGGAAAAATTTCAACCGGAATTGGAAAAATCAGATAATCAACATTGCATCTCCGTAAGTTCCAAACCTGTATCCCTCTTTAAGCGCAACATTGTACGCCTTCATTACATTCTCATATCCTCCGAATGCAGCAACGGTCATTAGCATTGTTGACTGAGGGAGGTGGAAGTTAGATATGAGAGCGTCAGGAATCGCAAAGTTGTATGGAGGGAATATGAATTTATTTGTCCATCCGTTAAACGGTTTGATTCTGTTTTGGGTGGTTACCGATGTCTCTACTGCTCTCAGAACGGTAACACCTACCGCAAATATCTTTTTCCCTTTATCTCTGGCTCCGTTAATTTCAAGAGCGGCTGTTTCTGAAATGGCCATCTGTTCAGAATCCATTTTATGTTTGCTGAGATCTTCAACATCTACTGTCCTGAAATTTCCTAAGCCCATATGAAGTGTTATGTTTGAGGTGTTGACCCCCTTGATCTCCATCCTTTTCAGCAACTCACGGCTAAAGTGGAGCCCTGCTGCCGGTGCTGCAACAGCACCTTCGTTCGTAGCGTAAATTGTCTGATATCTCTCAGAATCTATGCTCTCTGCTTTTGACCTGATCCATTTAGGGATGGGCATTTCGCCCATTCTGAAGAGTGTTGATTTAAACTCTTCGTGGGTTCCGTCAAAAAGGAACCTTAGTGTTCTTCCTCTTGAAGTTGTGTTGTCAATAACCTCTGCTACAAGGCTGTCATTCTCTCCAAAATAGAGTTTGTTCCCTATTCTTATCTTCCTTGCCGGATCCACAAGCACATCCCACAGTTTCTGATCGCTGTTTAGCTCCCGGAGTAAAAATACCTCAATCTCAGCACCGGTCTTCTCCTTGTTTCCGTACAATCTGGCCGGAAAAACCTTTGTGTTGTTGAAGACGAATACATCATCCTCCTGAGCATAGTTGAGGATATCCTTGAAGTTTACATGCTCAATCTCTCCGGTCTCTTTGTGGAGCACCAGTAATTTTGATTCGTCTCTGTATTTTGCGGGATATTTGGCGATTGCCTCTGATGGAAGGTTGTAATTGAATTGGGATAATTTCATAATTGTGTATAAAAAAGTTGACAACTCTTTCTTATACGGATTAATTTAAATAATGTTTCACAATTACTGAAAAAATCAAGAAATTTCAAAAAGAGACTCCGCCTCCTCCATAGTCAGAGCCTCCTCAATCCTGTAGCCTCCGGATGCTGTCCTGATTAACGATGTAAGATGAGCGCCGCTGTTTGCAGCAATACCTATATCCCTTGCAAAGGATCTTATGTATGTTCCCTTGCTGCAGCTTATGGCAATTTTCAGGTCAGGCCTGGTAAATGAGATAACATCAAGATCATATATATTTACCCTGGAGGGTTTCATCTCTGCCTCTTTTCCGGCCCTTGCAATGTCGTAAGCTCTCTGTCCATTGATAAGTTTTGCTGAGAAAATCGGAGGAATCTGGTCAATCTCCCCTTTGAGGTTGTCAAGTAGAGATATAATGAGCTCTTTGTCAATATGGTCATAAGGATAGGTTTCATCAATCTCCTTCTCCAAATCGTATGAGGGTGTTGTTGCCCCGAAACGGATACCTGCAATGTACTCTTTGTTTTCTGCCTGAAGAGACTCTGCTTTTCTTGTTGCTCTTCCAATACATATAAGAAGAATTCCGGTTGCAAGGGGATCTAACGTTCCTGCATGGCCCACCTTAATGTTCTTCTGCCTGAAGTGTCTCTGCAACCTGAATTTCATTTTCCTGACAGCATCTGCAGAGGTCCATTTTAATGGCTTGTCAAGAACCAATACCAGCCCCGCGGGATAATCCTCAATGTTCCGGGAAATAGTATCTGACAAGTTTTTTTTATTGATTAATTGAAATGTCTCTTTTTGAATCATTTGCAAGGTATTTTATTCACCCTGACCTCATGTCTTCCCCCCTCAAATGAGGCGTCAAGGAATGATTTCAGAATATTGACACCCTCAGTCTGAGAGATAAATCTGGCTGGAAGAGAGAGTATGTTTGCATTGTTATGATTTCTGGCCAGTTTGGCCAACTCCTCATTCCAGCAAAGAGCAGCCCTGATTCCCTGATGTTTATTTACGGTAATACTAATTCCGTTTCCTGATCCGCATATAGCAACACCCAACTCAACCTCTCCGCTCTCTACTGCACTTGCCAGGGGATGTGCAACATCCGGATAATCCATGCTGTCAGGGGAGTTTGTGCCAAAATCCTCGTATTGGTGTCCCAACGCAAAAAGTTCACTCTTAAGCCTCTCTTTCAGCTCAAAGCCCGCATGGTCAGATGCAATTCCTATTTTCATAAATATCATTTTGATAAGGCAAAGTTAGCATTTTAAATTATTACATTTGCACCATTATGAAAATAGAGATGGTTGACCTTAAAGGTCAGTACATAAAGATAAAAGAGGAGATAAACATTGAGATCCGGCAGGTACTGGATGATGCGCAGTTTATTGGAGGGGCACAGGTGAAGGAGTTTTCATCTGAACTAGCCAGGTATATGACTGCAGGAAACGTTATAACATGCGCAAATGGAACAGACGCCTTGCAGATAGCATTAATGGCACTGAATCTGGAGAGGGGAGATGAGGTTATTCTGCCTGCATTTACATATGCTGCAACAGCTGAGGTGGTTGCGCTACTTGGACTGGTCCCGGTACTGGCAGATGTCTCGCCTGATAGCTTTAATATTGAGACCACTAATTTGCCACAGCTTATCTCAGAGAGAACAAAGGTTATAATGCCTGTTCACCTTTACGGCCAATCCGCAGAGATGGAGAGCGTCCAGGATCTGGCAAGGCGGTATGGGCTTAAAGTGATTGAGGATAATGCTCAGTCAATTGGCGCAGATTACACCTTTTCCAACGGTAACTCAAAAAGATGCGGGACAATTGGGGATATTGGATGTACATCCTTTTTCCCCTCCAAGAATCTTGGCTGTTTTGGAGATGGAGGGGCTTTGTTTACTGAAGATGATGAGTTGGCGGAGAGGTTAAGAATGATTGCAAACCATGGACAGAGGTTAAAATACAAACATGACATTGTTGGTTGCAACTCAAGACTGGATACGATACAGGCTGCCATTCTCAGGATTAAGCTTTCATATCTGGATTCCTACATAGCTGCAAGAAGAGAGGCCTCCAGACTATACAGAGAGCTTCTCTCAGATATTGAAGAGGTTGTGCTGCCGGCTGAGTCTCAGAGGAGTACACACGTTTACCACCAGTTCACAATCAGGTGCCAAAGAAGAGATGAGCTTAAAGAGTTTCTTCATAATAAAGGAGTCCCGTCAATGGTATATTACCCTATTCCAATACACCGGCAGAGGGCCTTTAGTGATATAGCTGTGATCAGAGGTGATCTCTCTGTTGCAGAGAGGCTTTGCGAGGAGGTTCTTTCTCTTCCGATGCATACAGAACTTACTGCAGATCAGCAGGGATTTATTGCAAATAACATTAGAAAATTCTACAGATAGCAAATATGAGTAAAGGGAAAATTTTAGTCACCGGAGGCGCTGGATATATTGGAGCACACACAGTAGTGGAGCTGGACGCTGCCGGATACGATGTTGTAATAGCTGATAATTTTTCAAACTCTACCCCTGATGTTCTTGATGGCATTGAGCGCATTACTGGAAAGAGGCACAGCTTTATGGAGGTAGATTGCTCTGTAAGGGAAGAGATGAGGAGGCTGTTTGAAACACACCCAGATATTGATGCCGCTATTCATTTTGCTGCATTTAAGGCTGTCGGGGAGAGTGTAGAAAAGCCTCTTGACTATTACAGAAATAATATTGACTCTCTGCTCTTCCTTCTTGAAGAGCTTACACGGAACAGCAGGGCAGGTGGAGTTGTCTTCTCCTCCTCCTGTACGGTATATGGGCAGCCCTCAAAGAGTCACCTCCCGGTAAGCGAGTCAGCCCCTCTCCAGCCGGCAATGTCTCCCTACGGAAGGACCAAACAGATTTGCGAAGATATTTTATCTGATACGGTCAATGCTGCAAATGGAAGATTAAAGTCAATAGCATTAAGATACTTCAATCCAATAGGTGCTCACCCCTCGGCATTAATAGGAGAGCTTCCCAGAGGCGTTCCTCAGAATCTGCTGCCTTTCGTAACACAGACAGCAATAGGAATAAGGCGTGAGCTAAGTATTTTTGGGAATGACTACAATACACCGGACGGTACATGTATAAGAGATTATATATATGTATGCGACCTTGCAAAGGCCCATGTCAGGGCTGTTGAAAGAGTGCTGAAGCTTAATGGAGTGGGGGAGAGTCTTGAGTATTTCAATCTTGGAACAGGGAGAGGACTCTCGGTTCTTGAAGTTGTTAACGGATTCATGGAGGCAACAGGTATCAATGTGCCATACAAGATTGCAGAAAGAAGGGCTGGAGATATTGAGCAGGTATGGGCAGATCCATCAAAAGCAAACGAAGTGCTCGGCTGGGTGGCCGACACTCCGCTTGAGATTGTTTTTAAAAGTGCATGGGAATGGGAGAGAAAAATCAGGCAAAAGATCTGATTATTCTTTCAATCCGGGCGCATGTTTCATCTTTGCCCAGCAGGGCAATGATGTCAGCTACTCCAGGACCCTTTGATGCCCCGACAAGAGCCAGCCTGAGTGTATTCATTACAGATCCCATCTGCCACCCCCTCTCTTTGATGACTGCAGGTAATATACGCTCTATCTCATCACGGCTGAAATCCTCTGTTGAACTCAAAATTGAAGAGAGTTCGCCGAGTATTGCAGGTGTCTCCTCTTTCCAGAACTTGGATTTTACTGCCATATCATACTCAGATGGAGCAATAAAGAAATATCCCCCCAGATCCCAGAAGTCGCTGATAAAAGCAGCTCTCTCCTTAAGAAGCGAGACAATTTTTTCTGTATAGCCGATATCGGAAGATATACCCATTTTGGCAAGATACCTCTCAAATCCGACGGCCAGGAGTTTGTCGTCATGCATTCGCAGATACTCCTGATTATACCATTTAGCCTTGTCTGGATTGAATTTTGCTCCGGACTTCACAACTCTGTCCAGTGAGAATGCATTAACCAATTCCTCAAGAGAAAAGATCTCTTGTTCTGTGCCGGGGTTCCACCCGAGAAATGCGAGCAGATTGACAAAAGCTTCAGGAAAATATCCATCCTCCCTGTATCCCCTTGAAACCTCTCCCTCTGAATTTTTCCACTCCAGTGGAAATACAGGAAATCCAAGCCTGTCACCATCCCTTTTACTCAGTTTACCCTTTCCGTCTGGCTTTAGAAGCAGAGAGAGATGGGCAAACCTTGGCTGTTCTTTATCCCAGCCTAAAGCCTCATACAGCAGATAGTGCAGCGGCAGTGATGGTAACCACTCCTCTCCCCGTATTACATCTGTAATCTCCATCAAGTGGTCATCTACAATATTTGCCAGGTGGTATGTCGGGAGTTCGTCAGCCGCCTTCCACAGGACCTTGTCGTCAAGAGTATTTGTGTTGACCTCAATCTCTCCTCTTATCATGTCGGACATTTTTACCACTCTATCTTCCGGAACTTTAAATCTGATAACCCAGTGGTTATTCTCTCTCAGCCTTCTCTCTGTCTCCTCCCCGGATAAATATAGAGAGGTAGCAAGTGAGTGCCTGACTTTAAAGTTATAAGTGAATGTCTCGCCTCTTGATTCGTACTCTTTGCGTAATGCATCCAGCTCTTCAGAGGTGTCAAATGCGTAATATGCATTGCCATCTTTTACAAGCTTCTCGGCATACTCTCTGTAAAGATGTCTTCTCTGAGATTGCCTGTAAGGAGCATGCGGATGTTTAGCAGAGGCCTCTTCTGCTATTTTGCCCCCCTCAACACCCTCGTCAGGGGAGATCCCGCACCATGCAAGGGCTTCAATAATGTACTCTTCTGCCCCCGGAACAAATCTTTGAGAATCTGTGTCCTCAATTCTTAATATAAAATCTCCGCCTCTCTGTTTTGCATAGAGATAGTTATAAAGTGCAGTCCTCACACCTCCCATATGGAGAGGTCCTGTTGGGCTTGGGGCAAAACGCACTCTTGTCTTTTCCGCCATTTTAATCCTGTGTTTGGTGGAGGTATGAGTTATCTGAAAGGAGATGCTGCTTTCCGTCGTTCTCCTCTATCCTCATTGATGACGCTCCTCTCTGCTCCTCTCTTGGGGAACTGGCAGACGAACGCTCCTCCTTATTAATCATTATCTTTCTTCTAATATATGCCGGTTGGTTCTCAAGATCAACAATGTTGTCCTCTGGTGTTAAAATAAGTGCCGGTTTGCTCTTGATACTGCTTGCCGCAGTTGATATCTGGGCTGCTGGTCTGACACTCTCTTTGTTTTTCATTGGCTCGGTCTGAACCCTTGGCGAAGTTTTTATATCAATAATTACTCGCTCCGGTTGAGTCTGAGCAGGAGTCTCGTCCCCAAGAGTTACGCTCTCAACCAGTGTGCCCCCCTCTGATGAGATTTGAGGAAGAGAGTGAGTGTCAAAACCTGTTGCAACAACTGTAACACTTATAGCCTCCCCAATTTCAGGGTCGTTAACAACACCTCTTTTGAATCTCTGGACATTCTCTCCTGTGTACTCTTTAATGTAATCCATTATCTGGGAGAGTTCTGCCATTGTAAGTCCGTTATTGCTGCTTGAGGTTATATTTACAAGCACCCCTTTAGCCGTCTTCAGGTCATAGTCATTTAACAGGGGAGATGAGAAAGCCTCCTCAACTGCTCGTATAGCTCTGTTTTCTCCTTCAGCTGTTCCAGTTCCAAGCAGTGCCATTCCGCTGTTTTGCATTATCATCTTGACATCTGCAAAATCCACATTGATAAACCCGGGCCTTGTTATTATCTCTGCTATACCTTTTACGGCAGAGTTAAGAACGGAGTTGGATTTAGGGAATGCTTCAAATATATTGAGCTCTCCAAAAATTTTATATATCTTTTGATTGTCAATTATAAGCAGGGAGTCCACATATTTTTCCAACTCCTTAATACCTACAATTGCTCTTTTGAGAAACTCCATCCCTTCATCTCTGAAAGGCAGAGTAACCACACCGACAGTCAAGAGATTGAGCTCTTTAGCCAGTTTTGCTATTACCGGAGCGGCACCTGTCCCTGTACCTCCACCCATTCCGGCTGTAATAAAGACCATCTCTGTCTGACCTGAAAGGGAGGCTCTGATTGTATCAATGGATTCCAGCGCAGCGCTTCTGCCCCTCTCAGGGTCACAACCGGCCCCAAGACCCTTTGCAAGATCGTGGCCAAGCTGTATTTTTTCAGGCACAGGGCTGTTTTTCAACGCCATCGTGTCTGTGTTGCAGATCATAAAATCCACATCCTTGATGCCCTGCTGGAACATCTGGTTGACTGCGTTTCCGCCGCCTCCGCCGACACCAATCACCTTTATGATTGAGCCGCTGGACTCCCAGTTAACCGGTATGTAATCTTTCATTTCCACTATGCTTCGTTATTCTCAGAGTCAAAGAAGGTGCTCATAATCTCCAGGAAGCTCTTCCTCTTCTCTTTAGTAATTACTTTTTTCCTTTTATTTTCCGGCTCAGCCGACCTGACCTGTACAGTCTCCAGCTCCTCCTGAGGGAATAGCATCGGGTCAACCATTACATTGCCACTCTCCATTTCATTAATCCTCTCAATTGCCTTTTCGCAGCCGTAAATCAGGAGCCCTACAGCTGTTGACGAGCTGGGTTTATTAACAGCTTCCGGAGAGTCAAATGTAATATTATTCTGTGGAGAGGCAATCCTTGTATTGTATCCTGTTTTGTAAGTCACATAATTACAGATGTGTGCAAGATTAGAGCCCCCGCCTGTAAGAACTATTCCACCATGCAGTTTGTCCTGATATCCCGACCTCTCAATCTCGTACATTATTGCCTCAACAATCTCGGCAACCCTTGCCTCAATAATGCTTGCTATAACTTTAAATGAGACCTCTCTTGAGTTTGTCCCGTTTACTCCAGGGATAATTACTGTTTTATTATCCGGAGCATACTCAGTAATGCATGATCCATACTGAATCTTCATCTGCTCAGCATTTCTGGTTGAAACACCGCATCCCTGTTTCAGATCCTCAGTAATTGAATTTCCCCCGAACGGAATAACGGCAGTGTGTCTGATGATATTATTTTCTATGATAAGAAGATCGGTTGTTCCACCGCCGATATCTATCATAGCAACACCTGTCTCCATCTCCTCCTCTGACAACACAGCAAGTGCAGAGGCTACAGGTTCCAGAACGAGCTCTTTAAGTTTTAAACCGGCTCTTGTAATAACAGATTTACTATGTTCAGCAGAGTTAGTTCTTCCTATAAATAGCTTATAGTTGCCCTCAACCTGACTTCCAACCATACCCACAACCTCTGTTTGGCCAATATGGTCGTCAACATTGTAGCTTTGAGGAATTACATGAAGAATCTTTTCACCTGCATTTACACGAGTCTTGTACATCTCCTCGGTCATGTCGTCTATCTCCTCCTGAGTGATGAGATTATCCGGCCTCTGACGATTCCTTTTGCAACCCTCGTCAGAGCACCTTATGTGCTGTCCGGCAATACCCACGTAGACCTCTTTTATGTCAACATTACAATCCTGTTTGATGCCATCAAGTGTTGGCATAAGAGAGTCCAGTACATTCTGTATGTTCACTACCTCTCCTCTCATTATCCCTTTTGAAGGGGTTTCGCGAAAAGCAATAATTTTGTATCCGGATTCGCTTTTCTCTCCTACCAGGCTGACAACCTTTGTTGTCCCGAGGTCTATTGCTGCTGTGTAAGTCTTCATATATTCAGGTTTTTTTCAATATTTGTCTTGTTATCTTTATAATCTTTTCTTTTTGTGCAAACTATCTGGTCTTCATATTGCAGACTGATACTACTGTATTTATCCCATCCGGCATTTGGAATAATATGCTCATAAAATGCCGCAAGCCTCTTAAATTTCTCTTCAACATTATCAGGTTTGCCAAAAACTATAATATGCTGTCCAACTCTTGGTATAATATGCAGATCTCCCTTTTCGTCAATATCTATCTGCTCTACCTGAGCGTCAATAAGGTCGTTATTATCAATAAAATTGCCCAGGTATAGCATCTTGTTGCTCCAATCTCTGTTTTCCTTAATCCGGCCTCTGTATCCGGGTACAATTGAGAGGGGGATATGTCCTGTTACAACCGGTACGTATGATGTAAATGTCTTTACCAACGGGAATATGTATCCGGTTTCATCCATGTAGAATCCTCCGTTTGCTGTCTCAAGTCTTAATACGGGACGTCTTTGCTGAACCTTTACATACATTGTTCCTGCGCCGTTATAGTTTACCTGTGAGACCCTTACCGCTGTCCTGTTATTGAGCAGCTGCTCAAGTTCAAACAGATTAATGTGTCTGATTTTACTTTCACCTGCAGTAATGCCCTGTTCACGGATAAGTTCGCTTATCTCCTCAATGCTCACAAATCTGTTAACGGCACTATCAAGAATTGAGATCTCAATTCTTTTACAGATTACCTTCGCACTCTCCCTTTTTTCCAGTGTTCCGGAGAGCACAAAATAGGCAACCAATGCCGCAACGAGCATAAAGTATCCGGTATATATGGCTATCCTTTTAAACATTATATCTCTTTTTCAATGCCTCTCTCAATGGCTCAATAAATCTGTCAATATCTCCTGCTCCAAATGTAATAAGTATGTCTGGATCAATATTATCCACGCAGGACATTAAATCTTCTTTATTCACCATCCTCTTTTTACTAAGCAACATCTTGTTAAATATTATCTCCGAGGAGACCCCTTCAATAGGCAACTCTCTGGCGGGATAAATATCCATCAGCAGCAGCTCGTCCAGCATATCAAGACTTGCAGCAAACTCCTCTGCAAAGTCTCTTGTTCTGGTATACAGATGAGGCTGAAACACTCCTGTCAGCTTTCTGTTTGGGAAAATGTTCCTTATTGAGGTAATAGCTGCTGATATCTCTCTGGGGTGATGAGCATAATCGTCAATATATGCAATCTTTGGGGTGTTGATATGTATGTCAAATCGTCTCTCAACGCCTGCAAATGTAGAGAGTGCTCTGCGAACCTGCTCCTCGTTCACTCCGTTTAAAAGTGCTGCGGCAGAGGCGGCTATTCCGTTCTCTACGTTTACCCAGCCTGGTATGCCCACCCTGCAATCATCAATTCTTCCTCTGGGATGAACAAGAGTAAAGCTAAAGTATCCACCATCCAGTGCTTTTATATTATCTGCATGAAAATCACCACCTTCGTCAAAAGAGTATGTGTAACTCTTAACGCCCTCTGAGAGTTGCGCATTTAGCCCAATGTTGTGTTTGATGATTAAATCTCCTCCCGGTTTTATCTGAGATGCGAATGCTGCAAATGCCTCCTTAATGCTGGAGTGATCTCCGTATATATCCAGATGGTCTGCATCTGTAGAGGTGATTATTGCACTTTTTGGCCATAGCTGTAAGAAAGACCTGTCAAACTCATCAGCCTCAGCTACCAGCCACTCACTTTTTGAAAGAAGCAGGTTTGTATGGTAGTTTTTTGATATCCCCCCAAGAAAAGCTGTGCAGCCATTTCCGGAGGAGGTTATGATATGGGCCAGCATGGTAGAGGTAGAGGTTTTACCATGAGTTCCAGCAACGGCAAGGGCAACCTTTGAGGCAGCTATTTCGCCAAGAGCAAGAGATCTCTTTACAAGTCTGTAACCTTGCTCTGTGAACCATTTCAATTCACTCATCCCGGATGGTACTGCGGGTGTGTATATTATCAGTGAGTTCTCAATATCTTCCTTTATACATTCAGGTACCAGATCTATAGAGTCTTCATAGTGTATGGTAATACCCTCTCTCTCCAGCTCCGCAGTGATTTTACTTAGAGTTTTGTCATAACCAGCTACGAATGAGCCTGCGTGATTGTAATATCTCGCAAGAGCACTCATCCCTATACCCCCAATACCTATCAGATATACGTTTCTCATCTCGCTTTTCGTATAAGTTTAAATAGCTCGTTTACAATAACAGAGGCTGCGTCGGTATAAGCCAGCTGTTTAATCTTCTCCTCTAAATCCTCTATTCTCCCTTTGTCAGCCAGCAGCTCAGTAGCTGTACTCATAAGATAAACAGGTGCCTCCTCATCTTTTATCATCATTGCCGCACCTCTTTTTACCAGAGTCATTGCGTTGTGAGTCTGATGGTCCTCAGCCACCATTGGTGAGGGTACAAAAATGCAAGCTTTTCCTGCAATACTAAGTTCAGATATGGTGCCTGCGCCGGCCCTGGTTATTATAACATCAGCAGCGGCAATAGCCAGGTCCATCCTGTCAATAAATGCAAGGTGAGTGATATAGTCTCTTTGGTTTTGAGACATAAATAGATCAATCTCCTCTTTATAGTATTTTCCTGTTTGCCAGATTATCTTGAAGTCGCTGTCAGGATTCGTTAATATCCACTCTTTGACTGCATTATTAAGAGTTCTTGCACCAAGGCTGCCTCCGGTTACCAATAGTACTCTCCTCTCATTTGATATTCTGAAAAATTCGCGCCCCTCCCTCTTTAACTCAGGAGTTGTCAGTTTTATTTGCTCTCTAACTGGATTTCCCGTTACCAGAATCTTATCCTCCGGGAAGAATCGGCCCATACCCTCGTATGCTGTGCATATAACAGAGGCTTTTTTTGAAAGGATTCTGTTTGCAAGCCCGGCATATGAATTCTGCTCCTGAATCAGGTACGGGATATTGCGTCTTCCCGCCATATATAGCAGAGGAGCACTTGCATAGCCACCTACTCCAACCACAGCATCCGGCTTAAACCTCTCCAAAATCTTTCCGGCCATTTTCAGACTCTTTAAAGTTTTGAAGGGGAGCAGCAGATTTGAAAGCGAAAACCTCCTTTTAAGTCCGGCTACAGGAAGCCCCTCTATGGGGTAACCTGCCTGAGGCACCCTCTCCATCTCCATTTTTCCTAATGCTCCCACAAAGAGAATCTCTGAATCGGGTTCACGCCTTCTGATCTCATTTGCAATGGATATTGCCGGGAAGATGTGTCCTCCTGTACCGCCTCCGCTTATTATAATCTTTTTAACTCTGTTCATAACTCTATGGCCTCCTCTCCCTCTGTCAACTCTTCTGTTTTTTGAGGCTGAACTGCACATTTACTGTTCTCTACACTTCTGCTTACAGCCAATATGATTCCAAAGGCTGAACTCATAATAATAAGTGAGGTTCCCCCAAGGCTTATAAGAGGCAGGGTGTGTCCCGTGACAGGGAGTATGCTGACATTTACGAGTATGTGAAGCATTGCCTGTGATGTAATTAAGAGTCCCAGTCCAATAACAGTAATGGCCGAAAATATTTTTGTGCACCCCCTTGCAATGGCAATGCACCGGTATAGAAACCAGAGGTACAACATAAGTATTGCTACTCCTCCTGCCAGTCCCCACTCTTCTACAATTATTGAGTAGATGAAGTCTGAGTAGGGGTGGGGGAGTACATAGCGCTGAGTACTTTTTCCGGGTCCTTTGCCAATGCCGTCAGATGAAGCTATGGCAATTTTTGCCATATCAGCCTGGAATGTTTTATCCAGAATTCTCTGCTTTTCCTGAGGAGTAAGGTGCTCCTCTATCTGTTTCTCATTTGTGAAGTTTTTAATACGTGAGACCATTGTGGCAATTCTTGGAAAGGCTCCAAATGTGAAATGAGCAATCAGCACAATTACAATTAGCCCTCCGGCAATTCCAACACTCTTCAAAAGATGTGATGCCTTAATTCCGGCTACAAGCAGAACAAGGAAAGCCAGACCACCCAATACTAGTGCTGTAGATGCGCTTCCGTTTAATATAAGGAGCAATACAATGCCTAATGGTGCAACAACCCAGATTGCAAACTCCTTGAATGTCTCAAATTTGTGATCTTCCAGGACTTTTGCCAGATACAGCATTGTTGTGATTTTGGCAATTTCGCTGGGCTGGAATGATATTCCCAAAATTGTAATCCACCTCTCTGCGTCATTTATTTTGCTACCCATAATCATAGTCGCAGCGAGCAAACCTATACTGACAATCAGCCCGAAATAGGAGATAAGTCTGTACCATCCCAGAGGTATTCGCGAACAGATGTAGAGAGCAGTCAAACCCAATACCACAAACCTCAATTGTTTCATAAGGTAGAAGAATGTGCTCTTCTCCTCTCTGAATGCAAGTGAGCTGCTGGATGAATAGACTGCAGCAATAGAGATGAGCGACAGGGCAATTACAATGACCCAAATCACTTTATCTCCTTTTAATCTGTTTATGAATGTCTCTCCCATATCAGTTATAGTGAGGCTACAGCCTCTTTGAATTGTTTCCCTCTGTCTTCATAATTTCTGAAAAGATCAAAACTTGCGCAAGCTGGTGACAGCAGTACAGTCTCTCCCTGTTTTGCCACTTTGTATGCCGTTTCAACCGCCTCTTTTGCAGATTTTGCATCATAAATTTCATCAACCTTGCCTTCAAATTCTTCGTGCAATCTGGAGTTATTTACTCCAAGGCAGATAAGAACCCTCACTTTTTCCTTTACTAGGTCGTAGAGTGGTGAATAGTCATTCCCTTTGTCTTTTCCGCCAGCAATCCAGACAACTGAGGTCTTCATGCTCTCAAGAGCATACCATGTTGAATTTACGTTGGTTGCCTTAGAATCATTTATGTAAAGGACATTTTTAACTTTAAGGACATTTTCCAGCCTGTGTTCAACCCCTTTGAAGCTTGAAAGGCTCTCTCTTAGCACATTGTTGCTTATTTTTAACACTTTGCCCGTAATGGCAGCTGCCATTGAGTTATATATGTTGTGCTTGCCCTGCAGGGAGAGCTCGTTAACGAACATGTTGTAATCGTCGCTGTTGTAAACCACATGCATCTGCTCATCCCTCAGGAATGCCCCCTCCTCTACCTCATGTTTTTGACTAAATGGCAACTGCTTTACCTGTAGAACAATTTTGTTCAGATGGGAGATACTTATCTCATCGTCTGCGCAGAATATGAAGCAATCCTCAGCGGACATATTTCGTGTTATTCTGAATTTTGCCTTGATATAGTTCTCCATGTTGTTGTCATACCTGTCAAGGTGGTCTGGTGTAATGTTGAGCAAAACGGCAATATCTGCCTTAAAGTCATACATTCCCTCCAGCTGAAAGCTGCTAAGTTCAAGAACATAGTAGTCAAAATTCTTTGTAGCTACCTGGAAAGCATAACTCTGTCCAATATTTCCGGCCAAACCCACATTGAGACCAGCATTTTTCATCAGAAAATAGATGATGGATGTAGTTGTCGTTTTACCATTGCTGCCGGTTATGCATATCTTTTTAGAATTGTCGTACCTCCCTGCAAACTCAATTTCTGAAATTACCGGTATTCCCTTTGAGAAGATCTCGTCCATTATTGGAACCGTGTCGGGTATCCCCGGGCTCTTAATAACTTCGTCAGCCTCTAAAACTCTCTCTTTCGTATGCCCCCCCTCCTCATAAGGGATGTTAAACCTTTCAAGCATAGCTTTTGCATCGTCCTGAAGCATATTACAATCAGATAAAAAGGTCTCATGCCCTTTTACCATTGCAAGAACTGCTGCTCCCACTCCGCTCTCACCTCCTCCTAAAACCACTACTTTTGACATATCTATCTAATTTTCAAGGTTACTATTGAAATTACTGCAAGAATTATTGCTATTATCCAGAATCTGGCGACAATCTTTGCCTCAGGAAGTGCTCTCTTAGGTCTCTGAATAATTGACGGAATCCCCTCCTTTTGAAAGTGATGGTGAAGAGGTGCCATTTTAAAAATCCTGACCCCCTCTCCATATCTCTTTCTGGTGTATTTAAAATAGAGTCTCTGAATTATAACAGAGAGGCTCTCCACAAAAAATATCCCGCAAAGAATAGGTATCAGAAGCTCTTTCCTGATCATAATTGCTGCAACTGCTATTATTCCTCCAATTGCCAGTGAACCAGTATCCCCCATAAATACCTGGGCAGGGTAGGAGTTATACCAAAGAAATCCCACAAGTGCCCCAATGAATGCAGCAAGTACCACTACAAGCTCACCTGTGTGTGGTATATACATGATGTTAAGATAATTGGCATAAATTATATTGCCGGAAAGATATGCAAGAACAGCAAGGGTAACCCCAACTATCGCGGATACTCCTGTAGCAAGTCCATCCATTCCGTCAGTAAGGTTTGTGCCGTTTGAAACAGCTGTTACTATGAAAATCACTATAAGAACATATATTATCCAGCCGATTTTTTGTCCCGCTTCGCCTTTGACGGGAGATAGCCAGGCATAGTCAAACTCATTGTCTTTAACAAAAGGGATAGTTGTTTTTGTGCTCTTTTCATCTTTAAAGTACTCAACCTTATCTGTAAATCCCTCCTGAGATATCACCTCGGCATGTGCCTCTTTTACATTATTGCTAGAGGGTACCCTTACTACAGCCTGGTCACTCAGATACAGGCTTACGCCAACAATCAGTCCCAAACCAACCTGTCCAAATATTTTGAACCTTCCGTGCAAGCCCTCTTTGTTCTTCTTAAAGACCTTGATATAGTCATCCATAAAACCAATGAATCCCAGCCATACAGCTGCAAGAATCATAAGCTGAACATATATGTTTGTAAGATCACCCAGAAGAATTGCAGGTATCAGAAGGGATATCAGAATTATCAGTCCACCCATTGTCGGGGTCCCCTTTTTCTGCATTTGTCCCTCCAGCCCCAGATCGCGTATGCTTTCACCAATCTGTTTGACTGCAAGTTTGTTAATAATTCTTTTGCCTACAAACAGAGCTATCAGCATAGACAAAATCACCGCAGATATTGCTCTGAATGAAATATACCTGAAGAGCCCCAGTCCCGGGAAGTCAACAGATCCTTGCAAATAATCAAACAAATTATATAACATAACTTAGCGGTTTAAACTGAATATTTTCAATATCTCCTCCTTGTCGTCAAAATGGTGTTTCACCCCTTTAACATCCTGATAATTTTCGTGGCCCTTTCCGGCAACCAGCACAATACTACCTGCAGAGGCCATCATAATTGCGGCCTTTATGGCCTCCCTTCTGTCGGTTATAAAAATGGTCCTCTTCATATCAGATGGTTTAAAACCTCTTTTTATATCCTCAATTATAGACTCAGGCTCCTCAAACCTCGGATTGTCAGATGTAACCACAATCCTGTCAGAATATTTTACCGAGACCTCTGCCATCTCGGGCCTTTTTGTCTTATCTCTGTTTCCTCCGCACCCGAATACAGTAACAATATCCCTTCCATCTGCACTGTCTTTAAGTGTCTTAAGAACATTTTCCAGAGCATCGGGAGTGTGGGCATAATCAACTACAGCAGTTATATCATCCCCCCCCTTTACATACTCAAGCCTGCCCGCTACCGTTGACAGTTTGCTTAGCTCCACAAGAACCTCCTCTTCGTCTGCATTTAATAAAACAGCCGCTGAGTAAACAGACAGAAGGTTGTATGCATTATGGGCTCCGATGAATCTTGTCCACACCTCTTTGCCTCCTATGTTCAGTAACATTCCATCCAGACTCTTCTCCATAACCTTGCAATTGAAGTCAGCTGGAGATTGACAGGAGTACCTGTATTTTGCAGCCGGTGTATTCTGCAGCATCACCATTCCGTTTTTGTCATCAATGTTTGTCAGAGCAAAGGAGTCCTTTTGAAGATTGTCAAAGAAGCTCTTCTTAACCCTTATATACTCTGCAAATGTTTTATGGTAATCAAGATGATCATGGGTTATGTTTGAAAAGATGCCACCTGCGAATTTTATACCTGCAATCCTTTTCTGATCAAGGGAGTGAGAGCTAACCTCCATAAAACAGTATTCACACCCGCTATCTGCCATCTCAGCCATTAGTTTGTTGAGCTGAACCGGATCAGGAGTCGTGTGAGTCGCAGCTATCTCCTTATTTGAGATGTAGTTAGCTATTGTAGATATGAGGCCGCATTTGTATCCCAGTGCACTGAATAACCTGTATAGTAGTGTTGCAGTTGTTGTCTTCCCGTTTGTTCCGGTTATACCAACAACCTTCATCTTCTCCGAGGGTTTCCCATAGAAAATTGAAGAGGCAATTCCCAATGCTGAGTGTGTGTCTGCCACTTTTATGATAACCCCATCCGGTAATCCCTCCGGAATCTCCTCGCACAATACGGCAGAGGCACCACCCCTGATAGCAGCCGAAATATAGTTGTGCCCGTCAGATGAAACCCCTCTCTGGGCGACGAACAAATCTCCCTTGCCACAGCATCTTGAGTCAAAACAGATTCCGCCTATCTCAACAGATTCTGCCTCTCTGCCGATTATCTCCAGTATATCTAAACCCTCCGTAATATTATTGAGTCTCATACTTTTCAGATAGTTCAATTTCAATTATTCCATTCTTTTCAATAGCACTTCCAACACTAGGATTTTGAGCCACCACTCTCCCTTTTCCATTAAATCTAACCCTGTATCCACAGTTTTCCAGAATATAGAGGGCATCTCTGAGCCCCATGTTGAGAACACTTGGTACACTGTCGGTTATAGCAGGACTATCTTTGATAACAACCCTGTTTAGAGTGTCTCGTTCAACAGATATCCACTCTCCCTTTGCCTGCATTTCCGGCTTTACACTAGGAAGGGAGGTGATGATTTTTTCTGTTTCGGCTCTTTTGCCGGAGAGTATCAGAGGCCTTGATGCCGTTAATTTCCCCTTTCCCTCAACAGGACTGTTCCACTGAGGATTGATTGTATATATTCTGTCAGATATCTGTTTAAAAACCGGGGCAGCCCATGAGCCCCCGTAGAAGTTTGCTCTGGTTTTATTTGTATAAAGAATTACTATTGCAGAATACTTGGGATTGTCACTGGGGAAGAATCCGGCAAAGGATGCCTGATGTTTTCTGTAGCCCTGGGAATCTATATATCTGCCGTCAAATGCTATCTGAGCAGTTCCGGTCTTCCCGGATATCTTGTATCTCGGGTCGTCCAGTGCTTTTGCAGTGCCATGTTCAACTACTCCGCGCAGAGCTTCATGGACCAGTTTAATTGTTGATTTTGAGCAAATAGATCCGCTCATCTCCTGAGGTTCAAATATTTTTTCAGCAACTCCTCTTCTCTCAAGGCTTTCAACGAAATATGGCTTCATCATCTTTCCGCCGTTGGCTATTGCGTTATAGAATGCAAGAGTGTGAAGAGGAGTCAGAAGAGATGCGTAGCCCATAGCCATCATTGGAAGAGTCAGTTTGCTCCACATTGCATCTCCCGGTGTATGAATTACTGAACGCCCCTCGCCAAGTATGTCAAGGTTGAACTTCTCCCCAATCTTCATATTATGAAGTCTGTCAACATACTTCTTTTCATTATTTGCATAGTATTCTACAGCAAGCTTTGCAAAGGCTACATTTGAAGATTTTTCAAACGCCTTTTTTACATCAATCAATCCATATCCTCCCCTTGTAACATCAGTAAACTCCTTTGTGCTGTATTTCCATCTGCCATTTCCGGCATCAACAGGGGTTCCGAGATTTACATACCCATCTTCAATAAGGGCCACAAGTGTTGCCAGTTTGAATGTAGATCCGGGTTCGGTAGCCTGACCAATTGCATAGTTGAATGATTCGTCAAACTCTCCGTTGCTCATTTTCTTCATATTAGCAATTGCTCTAACCGCACCCGTTTCAACCTCCATCACAATGGCTGTTGCGCCCTCAAATACATCAGATAGCGAAAGTTGATTTCTTAATGCATTCTCTGTTGCCTCTTGTATGTCAATATCAATAGTTGTTCTAACATCCATCCCATCCTGGGGCATTACTGACTGCTGTTCATTAACAGGCATCCACTCGCCCCCAAGCAACCGTTGAACAGTCTGCTTGCCTGGAACTCCTTTAAGATAGTAGTCATAACTTCCCTCAATCCCTACTCCCACACCGTTTGTGTTTATAAAGCCAATTGTTCTGTATGCCAATCTGCCGTATGGATTGTTACGCCTGTTACGTTGCTCGCTGATGAATCCGCCTCTGTTACCTCTCTCTCTGAACATCGGAAACCTTTTTACTGCCATTAGTTCCGAATAGTCCACAAGCCTGTTCCCTATAGCTTTGTATCTGTTACCCTTTTTTCTGGCTGAAATAAGTTCACTTTTATATTGAACAGAGCTTTTATCCCTGAAGAAGTCTGCAAGGGCAGCCGAGAGAGCATCAATATTGTTGCTGAAAAGAGTATCCTCAGGGAATACGCAGTCCATCCTTATTTGATAATAGGGAACCGAACTTGCCAGCGATCTTCCGTCCCGGGCCAGGATGCTCCCTCTTACAGCCTCTATCTCTTCAGTCCTGAAGGAGATCTCCTCTGAACTTACAGGTAGCTCTGCAAAAAACTGCAGGTGTACTATCCGTCCGATAACCAATAGGGCAGATAGTACCATAAAGAAATATATTATACCAACTTTTGAGATTATGTCTTTCATATTCAGTCAAATTTGATATAAGATGGAGGGTTTGCCGGGGCTTTTAATTCAGATCCGTACTCTATAAGTTTCTTTTCAATTTCTGTTCTTTTGCTCTGGTAAAGTAGTCTTGCTCTCTTACCTGTGTAATCTGCCTTGAGATTTTTTAGCTCTCTCTGATTGTGTCTCTCAGTTATAAGTTTGCTCTCAATTGCGAAGTTGAGTGATATGTAGATTATTACAAGGGCAAACAGATAAATGACGAAACCCATCTGCTGAAGGATTCCGCTGTGGACAAGTATTTGACCACCCATTATCTCCGATACCCATTTTCTCTTTGCCATTTAACTCTCCTAAATTTTCTCCGCAACCCGGAGTTTTGCACTCCTGGCTCGTGTGTTTGCAGCTATCTCCTCCTCTCCCGGCACAATCGGCCTTTTATTAATCAAAGTAAAAGGCGATGTGATGTTGCCGTAGAAATCCTTTTCCACCTTACCGAAAATATTACCGGACCTCATAAAATTTTTAACCATTCTATCCTCAAGCGAATGGTATGTTATTACCACCAGTCTTCCGCCGGGCTTAAGAGCGTTGAGAGAGCCTGATAAAAAACCTTCAAGCGACTTCATCTCTCCGTTAACTTCAATTCTCAGTGCCTGATAAATCTTAGCTAAGTATTTATGTCCTCCAAGTTTTGGAGTTACGGGTTCAAGAACCTGATTTAGCCTAGTTGTTGTCTCAATTGCCTCTCTTTCCCTTTCTGCACATATGATTTTAGCAGCTCTTCTGCTGTTCTCCACCTCACCGTACATTCTAAGTATTCTCTCCAGGTCTCCTTCTGAGCAGTTAGCGATTATATTTTCCGCACTCTCTTTTGTCAGAGGATTCATCCTCATATCCAGCCTTGAGTGAAATCTGAAGGAGAAGCCCCTCTCTTCTGTGTCAAACTGGTGAGAAGAGACTCCAAGATCTGCCAGTATCCCGTCAACCTTCTCAATACCCAAATATCTCAGGTGGTTATGAATGAATCTGAAGTTGTTGTTTACAAACTTAATCCGTGAATCTTCAGGAAGATTTGCCATTGATTCAGGGTCCCGGTCAAAAACAATCAGTCTTGATCCTTTACCCATTCTTGCAAGAATCTCTCTGCTGTGCCCTCCGCCTCCAAAAGTGGCATCTGCATATATACCGCCATCACGAACAGCCAGTGCAGATACACTCTCTTCAAGCAGAACCGGTGTATGATACTCACTCATATTGCAGCCCCCCTTATCCTAATATTTTTTCGGCAAGTGCCAGGTAGTCGCTGTCTGTGAGTTTGTCGGATTCAAAAGCCTCTCTGGCCCAGATCTCTATTTTGTGCCCGTTTCCGGCAAATGTAACCTCTCTATCTACCCCAATCTGCTCCAGAAGTCTTTTTGGAATTGATATTCTGCCAAGTTTCTCATCGGGCTCCACAATAGCCCTCTCCCTCATATACTCACGCCAGAATTTTGCATGCTCCCTGTTAAAGAAATTCAGCCTAGATTTTACCTGCTCGCTCTCCGCTGTCCACTCTTCATATGTGTACATCTCAAGGCAGTTTGAGAACAGGTCCTTTTTTATGACCAGTCTCAGGTCTCCTCCAGGTGCAATAGCACTCTTGAACGAAGAGGGGAGAATCAGTCTTCCCTTGTCGTCCACCTTTGCATTGTATTCACCTATGAATTTGACCATTTTACAATATTTTTCCAGCCTCTGTTCTACCTATGCAAAAATATAAAATGTTTTCCACTTTGTTACATTAATTTCCATTTTTTTCCACAAAATTATCAACACTCTCCGGTGAATTCTATATCTTAGTGGTGAAAAACTGTATGACATGAGATATCTCAAGCTTTTATTATTTCTTTTTCTGATAGTTGCATGTAAAAACAGACAGGGTGAAAGCCTCTCTTCTATAGATGGGAGAGATACTGTTGAGGTAATTACCGAGTTTGGTATTCCTGTTGGTGAGTTTGAGGTGAGAGAGGGGGTAATAAAAAGGGGGCAGTTTTTTACAAACCTTATGACAGAGCTTGGTGCTGGCAATGCTGATGTATATTCACTTACGCAGGCATCCAGAAGTGTCTTTGATCTAAGAAAGATAAGACTGGGTAATAATTATAAGGCTTACTATACAATGGATGAGTCTCCAAAACTGGCCTATATGGTCTATCAGGACACCAAAACATCTTTTGTAACATTTGGGATACATGACTCAATTTTTGTAAAGGTTCACGAGCTGGATGTGACGTTACAGACAAGAGTAGGGGAGGCAGTAATAAATACGTCATTATGGAATGACTGCATAAAATCCGGGATGAGTCCTCTGATCGCAAACAGGTTGTCTGAAATATATGCCTGGTCAATTGACTTTTTCGGCCTGCAAAAGGGAGATTCGTTTATGGTGGTTTATGATGAGATTTTGGTAGGAGATGAGGTTCTTGACATAGGAACAATACATGCTGCCTATTTTAAACATAACGGAGTTATGTACGAGGCTCACAGATTCATCCAGGATGAGTCCCCTAACTACTGGAATGAGAAGGGAGAGAATCTCAGAAAGGCGTTCCTGAAGGCACCACTTAAATTTTCCAGAATTTCATCGGGCTTTTCATACGCAAGAAGGCATCCCGTTACAAGAGTTGTAAGGCCTCATACGGGCATAGACTATGCGGCCCCGACAGGAACACCGGTTATGAGTATTGGTGATGGAGTTGTTATTCAGAGGGCTTATGCAGGAGGAGGAGGTAACACAGTGAGGATACGTCATAATTCTACATATACTTCTGCGTATTTACATCTCTCAAAATATGCAGCAGGCCTTAAAGTTGGTAAAAGGGTAAGGCAAGGTGAAGTTATTGGTTATGTGGGTAGTACTGGTTTGTCTACAGGGCCGCACCTAGATTTTAGAATATGGAAGAATGGGAAACCGATAAACCCGCTGGCGATGGACGCACCACCGGCTGAACCTATAAAGAGAGAGAACAAAGAGGCATTTTCTGCACAGATTTTGCGTTCCAGAGAGATTGCAGATTCTGTAAGATCTGTTCAATATCTTGATTCATTGGTAATAAAATTAGGAGCAGGGAAATCTAAGGTTTAGTGTTATCTTTGCCGCAAATTATAATAATTTATGGCAGACGAAAAGATAATATTTTCAATGAATGGAGTGGGAAAAATTCTTCCCACAAATAACAAGGCGATTCTCAAAAACATCTATCTCTCCTTTTTTTACGGGGCGAAGATTGGTATAATCGGTCTGAACGGATCCGGTAAGTCAACTCTTCTTAAGATTATTGCCGGTGTGGAGAAATCATTTGAGGGCGATGTGGTATGGGCTCCCGGATACTCTGTCGGATACCTTGAGCAAGAGCCACATCTTGACGAAAATAAAACTGTACTTGAGGTGGTTCAGGAGGGTGTGCATGAGGTAATGTCACTTCTTAAGCAGTATGAGGAGGTTAATAACAAGTTCCTTGAGCCGATGGATGATGATGAAATGGCTAAGCTTATTGACCTTCAGGGAGAATTGACAGAGAAGATTGAGCATGTAAATGGATGGGATATTGACTCAAAATTGGAGAGAGCTATGGATGCTCTTCAGTGTCCAGATCCTGATGAGCCCGTTAAACATCTTTCCGGTGGAGAGCGCAGAAGGGTGGCCCTTTGCAGACTTCTTCTCCGCGAGCCGGATGTGCTTCTTCTTGACGAGCCTACCAACCACCTGGATACAGAGTCCATTCAATGGCTTGAGGCACACCTTCAGCAATATAAGGGTACTGTTATAGCAGTAACTCACGACAGATACTTCCTGGACAATGTTGCCGGATGGATACTTGAACTTGACAGAGGAGAGGGAATTCCGTGGAAGGGAAATTACTCGTCATGGCTTGATCAGAAATCAACCAGACTTGCAACTGAAGAGAAACAGGAGAGCAAGAGACGCAAAACTCTTGAGAGGGAGCTTGAGTGGGTAAGGATGTCGCCAAAGGCGCGTCAGGCAAAGTCGAAGGCTCGTTTGTCTGCATATGAAAAAATGCTGAATGAGGATGGACGGGCAAAGGAGGAGAAACTAGAGATATTCATTCCAAATGGTCCTCGTCTTGGTGATAGGGTTATAGATGCTAAGGGGGTAACTAAGGCTTTTGGAAATAAATTGCTTTATGAGGGGCTTGAGTTCAGTCTTCCGCCTGCGGGCATTGTTGGAATCATTGGGCCAAACGGAGCGGGAAAGACAACCCTGTTCAGGCTAATTATGGGTCTTGATACTCCTGATGCCGGTACCTTCACAGTTGGTGAAACTGTAAAAGTTGCTTATGTTGATCAGCAACACAGACACATTGATGCGGATAAAACTGTATATGAAACAATTGCTCAAAATTCTGAATTTGTGAAGCTTGGAAACAAAGAGGTAAATGCAAGGGCATATGTCTCCAGATTCAATTTCTCAGGCGCGGATCAGGAGAAAAAATGCGGAATTCTTTCAGGTGGTGAACGTAACAGACTTCACCTTGCCCTTACTCTTAAGGAGGAGGCGAACGTGCTATTGCTGGATGAGCCAACTAACGATGTGGATGTTAATACTATCAGGGCTCTGGAGGAGGGTCTTGAGAATTTTGCCGGTTGTGCAGTAATTATTTCGCACGACAGATGGTTTCTTGACAGAATAGCAACTCATATTCTGGCATTTGAGGGTGATTCAAAGGTTGTTTTCTTTGAAGGGAGTTACTCAGAGTATGAGGAGAACAAAAAAAGGAGACTTGGTGATGTTACACCTAAAAGATTCAAGTATAAAAAACTTATGGAGTAAGTTCCAGCCACCGGTCACTCAGCCGGTCAATTTCAGATATAACCTCTCCAATTTTAAGTGAGTTTTTAGTTAACTCATCCGGGGAGAGGATCCCGGACGAAAGGGCAGCCTCAAGGCTGCTCTTCTCTTTTTCAAGTGCTTCAATTTTTTTCTCAATATCCTCAAGTTCTCGTTGCTCTTTCCAGGTAAGTTTCGCTCCCTGCTTCTTCTCTTCCGCCGGATTTTTTGAAGTGTTCTCTTTTGCTTTTTCTCTCTCTTTAGCCCTCTCTTTATCTTTTTCGGATTCAAGCGACCTGACCATTTCCCGATATTCACTGTATTTGCCTACATAGTCTTTTATAACTCCATTGCCTTCAAACACAAAGAGATGGTCTGCAAGCTTGTCAAGGAAGTATCGGTCGTGTGAGACAATAATTAATGAGCCGGGGAATGAGAGGAGGTACTCCTCAAGTATATTAAGACTGACAATATCAAGGTCGTTTGTAGGCTCATCAAGAATCAGGAAATTTGGGCTTTTCATTAATACGGTTACCAGATAAAGTCTTCTTCTCTCACCTCCGCTAAGCTTATCAATTTTAGTGTTGTGGGAAGAGTGAGGGAATAGAAATCTGGTGAGAAATTGTGTTACTGAGATTGTTGACCCGTCTGCAAGTGTAACAACCTCAGCTATTTTCCGGACAGCCTCAATCACAGTTTCCTCAGGGTCAAAGCTCAGCCCATCCTGGCGATAATGGCCTACTACCAATGTCTCACCTCTGTCAATTACTCCTCTGTGCTCCTCAATTTCGCCAGTCAAAAGCTTTAAAAAAGTGCTTTTTCCAGCTCCGTTTGGACCAACAATTCCCACTTTCTCCCCTCTGGTAAAGTTGTAAGTGAATCCATCCACGGTGCAATAATCTCCCCAAAAGTGTGTGAGCTCTTTGCAGTTAATTATTTTTGTGCCGAGCCTTGACGCCCCCACGTCTATCTTCATCTGCTTACGGTCAACTCTTTTCTCGGCCCTCTCCTTTAATTCATAAAAGGCATTTATTCTGTATTTTGCCTTTGTTGCTCTGGCCTGTGGCATTCTTCTCATCCAATCCAGCTCGGTTCTCAAAAGATTTTTAGCCCTCTCTGTCTCTGTATTTGAAATCTCTACTCTTTCATCTCTCTTCTCAAGAAAATAGGAGTAATTTCCCTTATATGTGTACAGTGTTCCGTTATCAAGCTCTAGAATGTGGTTGCAGACTCTGTCCAGAAAATATCTGTCGTGAGTAACCATTAAAACAGATGAAGTTGTTCTTCCAAGATACTCCTCAAGCTGCTCCACAATCTCAAGATCAAGGTGGTTTGTGGGTTCGTCAAGAACAATAAGGTCGGCCTCATTTATCATTATGGAAGCAAGGGCTACCCTCTTCCTCTCACCGCCGGATAGTGTTGATATACATCTTTCCGAATCATGCAATTTAAGTCTGGACAGTACCTGTTTAACCCGCTGTTCATGCTGCCACCCGTTATGAATATCCATTTCGTGGACAGCACTCTCAACCCTTTTATGATCATGAGATAACAATGCTAGTTCATACTCCGATATTACTGCTGACAGGGCCTCAGATGCTCTGAATACCTCTTGAAAAATGGTTTTTTCAGGATCAAGTTCAGGCTCCTGCTCCAGCCAGGCCACCTTTGCTCCCTGCATTAACTTGACCGATCCCTCCCCGTCAGACGAGTCCTTCCCTGCGAGAATTCTCAATAGAGTGCTTTTCCCGCTTCCGTTTGGGGCAATGAGGGCCATTTTGTCACCCTCGTTTATGTTGATGTTGAGATTGTTGAACAGGGTTCTTACCCCGTATGATTTTGACAGTCCCTCTGCCTGTAGTATGCTAGCCATTCTGCAAATATACGAACTACTCTCTCTTTATGCTATCATCGGGGGCCAACGTTCTCCTTTGCTGATACAGACAACTGATAACATAGAAAATAGATGAGGGCAAATAAAAATCTCTTTTTACTCACCCTCTCATTAAATATTCTTTTGTTAAAACGTTTGGTTAGATTGTAATCTTAACAGGTCTGATCATATGTTTTGGATCAAGAATCTTGTCAAGCTGCTCCTGGGTCAGGATTCCCTTTTCCAGAACAAGTTTGTAAACACTTCCTCCGGTTTCAAGAGCCTCTTGGGCTATCTCAGTACATTTTGAATAGCCGATGAATGGTTTAAGAGCTGTAACAATACCAATTGAATGCTCAACCATCTGACGGCAATGTTCAGGATTTGCCTCTATTCCGTCCACACACTCAACTCTTAAGGTGTCCATCCCTCTTCTCATCCAGTCTGAAGACTCAATCAGGCTCTGAACAAGGACCGGTTCCATAACATTTAGCTCAAGTTGTGCAGCCTCTGATGCCATAGTGATGGTAAGATCATTACCAATGACTTTAAAGCAAACCTGATTCATCACCTCCGGAATTACCGGGTTCACCTTTCCTGGCATTATTGAAGATCCCGGTTGCTTAGGAGGAAGTTTAATCTCTGCAATACCTGTGCGCGGACCTGAAGAGAGAAAACGGAGGTCGTTACAAATTTTTGATATTCTTATTGCAAGGGATTTTAATGCAGACGAATACGCTACAAAACATGATGTGTCGTGAGTTGCTTCAACCAGGTTGTATGATAACTTCAAATCAAATCCTGTGATTTTTCTTATATGGTATATACAGGCCTCTGCATAGCCTGGTTCGGCAGTAATTCCTGTTCCTATTGCAGTTGCACCCATATTTATATAAAGAAGCTCTCGTGATGCCTTGTCCAGTCTCCTTCTCTCATGCTTCATTGCAGAGGCGAAGGCTCCGAAACTCTGGCCAAGTGTCATAGGAACTGCATCCTGGAGCTGTGTTCTTCCCATTTTGATTATGCTTGCAAACTCCCTCTCCTTTGCCTCAAAAGATTCGATCAGTTTATCAAGAGCCTCTCTTACTTCAAAGTGAGTGATATACATCCCAATGTGCATTGCACTTGGATATGCATCGTTTGTACTTTGAGCCATGTTTACATGGTCATTTGGACTGCAAAACTGGTACTCCCCACGCTCTTTTCCCATTATTTCTAGCGCGCGGTTGGCAATTACTTCATTGGCATTCATATTAACTGATGTGCCGGCGCCACCTTGTACCATATCAATTGGGAAGTGCTCAAGATGTTTTCCATCCATAAGCTCCTGGCAGGCCTGAACAATCGCCTCCTTAACGTCGTCCTTGATAAGTCCCAGTTCGTGGTTCGCGAGAACCGCACCCATCTTTACAATACCCAATGCCTTTATGAAATGCGGAAACTGAGATAGTGTCTGTCTGCTGATATCAAAATTCTCAATACATCTGAGTGTCTGAACTCCGTATAATGCCTCTGCCGGTACCTGTTTGTCACCCAGAAGGTCATGCTCCAGTCTGGTCTTTGCGCCCGATTTGATGTTGTTTTTAGCCATAATCGCACCTAAGATTTAAATGTTTTAAAATGTGCGCAAAGGTAATAAATTATAATTTATTATACCATAAAAGCTAAAAATCTGTAATTAAAATGGGCTCCTATGCGAAAAACTTGTTTACTTTTGCAAGTGCTGTAGGAAGAGCGAATACAACCACCCTGTCGTAAGGCTTTATCTCTGTATCGCCCAATGCTATAAAGCTGTTTGTCCCTCTGATTACACCTCCGATAATTGCATCTTTAGGGAATCCCAGATTGCGAAGCTTATCCTGTGTAATTTTACTGTTTGGATTAACTATAAACTCCAGTATCTCAGCATCTGAACCGTTAAGACACTTGATAGACTGGACTTTGTTTGAGAGTGTAAATCTAAATATACGGCTTGCAGTGATAAGCTTTTTGTTAATTACTGCGTCAACTCCCATTCCCTCTGCAAGCTTTATATACTCAATATTCTCTACCTCTGCTATTGTCTTGGCTACCCCCATTTTCTTTGCCATTACACATGAGAGAATGTTTGTCTCTGAGCTGCTTGTAACAGCAACAAAGGCATCAAAATTATTAACATCCTCTTCAATTAGAAGGTCTGTGTTGCGAGCATCACCGTTTATTACTAGAGTTTTGTTAAGCTTTTCATTAAGAGCATCGCATCTCTCTTTCCTTTTTTCAATAAGTTTGATGTAGTCAACGGTTGGCTCCAGCCTTTTTGCAACCATCTCGCCAATTCTTCCTCCTCCTACAATCATCAGCCTTTTTACATCAATATTATTCTTTCCCGAATGGTTCATTACCTCCTGAACTCCTGCCCTTTTTGAGATAACAAACACCAGGTCTCTCTCCTTGAATTTTGTTGATGCCCTTGGTATTATGGTCTGTCCGTCTCTTGCTATCGCAACAGCTCTGTAAATAGGCTCAACTCCCGGTGTGGAGTAATCAGAAAGGGTTTTATTGATAAGAGGAGCCCCATCGTCCAGTCTGAAAACTATCATCTGAAGCTTTCCACCGGAAAAGTCCATAAACTCGGATGTGCCTGTCTGTTTTAAAAGGTCTATAATTTCATGAGAAGCAATTTTTTCCGGATAGAAAAGAAGGTCAATTCCCATCTCGGTAAATAAAAGCTTGTTTTCGTTTTTCAGATACTCATCATTATTTATTCGGGCAGTAACCTTGCCGGCACCCATCTTCTTTGCCAGCATTGCGCTGATTATATTGACATCCTGCTCCTGAGCAGGACTTACGGCAATAAAGAGATCTGCCCTCCTTACGGCGGCCCTCTCCAATGTCGCAATAGATGTGGGTGAACCCAGTATAGAGATTATGTCGGCAATATCAGCTACATGATTAAGGCGAGTCTCGTCGCTGTCAATGACAGTGAGCTCGTGATCCTCGTTGCCGAGCATTTTTGCCAGATGAGTACCAACATCACCGGCACCGGCGATGATAATTTTCATTTTAAACTATTTTAATACTCCTCTTCGTTGAAGAAGAAGTCCTCTTTGCTGGGATAGTCCGGCCAGATGTCCTCAATGCTGTCGTAAACCTCTCCGTCATCTTCCAGATCTTCAAGATTCTCTATAACCTCTAATGGTGCTCCGGATCTGGTGGCGTAATCGATCAACTCCTCCTTAGTTGCCGGCCATGGAGCATCTTCGAGCTTGGATGCAAGTTCAAGTGTCCAATACATAGTGTTAAGATATTAAATATTAAGTACTTAAGATTATCTTACGAAAATTGTCTGCGAAGATAATCATTATATTTTATTTTTAACACTATTGTTGCCAAAAATCATCTTTCACACCGGCTTTGTGAGCGGTGTACCTTCCAAAAACAAACAGATAGTCAGATAGTCTGTTAAGATATTTAACTACGGATTCTATTCTGGGCTCTTCCATAAGTGGAACGCATGATCTCTCTGCTCTTCTACAGACTGTCCTTGCAATATGCGAGAGTGCTGCAGCTCTTGGACCGGCCGGAAGTATAAACGCAATCTGCTCCGGCATCTGACCGGTCATAAAGTCTATCTGCTTTTCAAGGAATTCTGTTTCACTCTGGTCAAAAGACTTAAGTCTCTTTGCACCATGGTCATCAGCAGCAAGATGAGCAGCAACAAGCATGAGATTTGCCTGAATTCTTCTTAAGTTTTCTGCAAGAGGAACACCTTCTTCCTCGGCTCTTATTAATGCTATATTTGATATCAGTTCATCAACATTTCCGTATGCATTGACTTTGGGATCGTCTTTCCTGACTCTTGCACCACCAACGAGCGAGGTTGATCCCTTGTCGCCAGTCTTGGTGTATATATTCATATCTTTCATTATGAGTGTCTAACCGGGTTACTGTTTAATTCATCAGACTCAATCTTTCCATCTCTAAGTCTGATAATTCTATGGGCGTGTCTTGCAATATCCTCTTCGTGTGTTACAACAATTATTGTATTTCCTTTGTTGTGAATTTTCTCAAAAAGTTTCATTATATCAATTGATGTTTTTGAGTCAAGATTTCCGGTTGGCTCATCTGCCAGTATCATAGATGGATTGTTTACGAGTGCTCTGGCAACAGCAACCCTCTGCCTCTGTCCTCCTGAGAGCTCATTTGGTTTGTGATGCATTCTGTCTGTCAGGTCAACACTCTCAAGAGCACCTTCGGCCCTTCTCTCTCTCTCTGCTCTTGCCTCTCCTGAGTATATCAACGGAAGAGCTACATTCTCCAGTGCTGAGTATCTGGGTAGAAGGTTAAATGATTGGAATATAAAACCTATCTCTTTGTTTCTCACCTCTGCCAGCTCAGTATCCTGCATTGAAGAGACGTCAGTCCCGTTTAATATATATTTTCCTGATGAAGGGCTGTCAAGGCAGCCCAGTATATTCATCATTGTTGATTTTCCGGATCCTGAAGGGCCCATTATTGCAACATACTCGTTTCTGTTTATTGTCAAATCTACACCATCAAGGGCACGCACCTCCTGGTTGCCCACTTTGTAAATCTTCCTGATATCCTTAATGCTTATGACTTCGTTGTTCATTGCACAAATGTTTATTGGGAACAAAATTAAAAAATAAAGAGTTCATCTCTCAAAATAATTTGAGGATCAGCTATAGAGGCTCTTCTGAGTAACTCTTGAACGGCAGCTTCGCCCTCATCTCCAATGTCAAGTGTATAATTGTTGACAAAGAGCTCTATGTGCTTTTTCTGAATTTCTCTCTCCATCTCCTGTGCATAGCAGGAGACATATTCGGTAGAGATATTCGGATTTTCCATTGCAAACCGGATACTTCTCCTTAGAACTCGTGCAACCCTTGATGCTGTTTCTCTCTCCAGTCTTCTTGATACTGCTATACCTCCCAGCGGAACCGGCATTGATGTAAGCGAATGCCAGTTCTCTCCCAGATCCATCAGCAGCTCAAGACCCCTCTCCCGATAAGTAAACCTCCCTTCATGTATAAGGACACCTGCGTCATAGCTTCCTGACATAACCCCTGGTCCAATCTCGGAGAAGAGAACAGGGTAGAGGTTCCCCGCTTCAGGAAAGGCAACTTTAAAGAGCAACGCTCCTGTAGTCATCTTTCCTGGTATAGCTATTTTGCTTCTTGAGAGCTCCTCAGTCAATTCGTCATCTTGAAGTGAGGCTAACCTGCTCCCGGCAGGAGCAACAAGTATGGGGCCGTTATGGTAACCAAGGGCACTTCCGCTTCTAAGCATAGTGTATCTGTCAGAAATGTGGAAAAATGCATGGTAGCTCATTTTGCATATATCAAACCTCTCCTCTGCAGCTCCTCTGTTCAGCTCCTCTACATCATTAAGCCAGACATTGAATTTTAAGCCTTCACAATCAACCAGATTGTTTATCATTGCATGAAAAACGAAGGTGTCGTTGGGACAGGGCGAATATGCAAGAGTTAAATTCATTTTGCAAGCGCCTCCAGAAGAACTTTTACAGCCTCTCTCAAGGATGACAGAGCCAGAGGGATATCCCATTTTGTTCTGTCTCTCTCTCCAACTTCGTTTGATACAGACCTGAGCTCTGCAAACGGGACTCTCTCCAGGATACACACATAGAAAAAGGCAGCTCCCTCCATGCTCTCTATCTGTGGCTTAAAGTCAAGCTGCAACTGAGATCTCTTCTCAGGAAGGCCACTAACAGTCTGAACGGTGACAGCTGTTGCTCTGCCATACTTTTTCAACGCGGTCTCAACCTCTCTATTTAGCTCCGGAGCGTCAAGTGCTCCATTTCTGAATGGGTGGGTATCTGCGTCAAGAATTTTGTAGTCAAAAAGTGTCTGAAATCCTGAATATGTCTCAAATCCAAGGTCTCCGAAATACTCTTTATCAACCCTTGCAACACTACCAATAGGAAACCTTTCAGAAAATGATCCGGCAATTCCAATGTTCAATGCAAGTGAAAAGGGAGGTGTACCACTGTTTAGTATTTTTGTCAGCCGGTAGCTAGTTGATGTCGTGCCTATGCCGGTTAGCATATAGGTAATTTCCAATGAATTATGCTCGCTTTTTGTTAGCGCATTGAAAGCCTGTCTGGCTGTTATCAGCTCCTCCTCCTCAGCCGCAGTGATGAGTATTCTCATAAATGGTTGGCGATTTTTTTGTAATATTGCACGAAATTAGACAATTATTATGGCATATACAAAGAGAGACCATTATGACGAGGATGTGACCCAGGAGTTGGCTCAAAACTACAGGTCAATACTTGAAAAGATTGGAGAGGATCCCGAAAGAGAGGGGTTGATAAAGACCCCTGTAAGGGTTGCCAGATCTATACAATTCCTGACTCAGGGTTATGAAACGGATCCTGCCGCTATACTGAACTCTGCAAAATTTAAAGAGGAGTATCAGCAGATGGTGATAGTTAAAGATATTGAACTCTATTCGCTGTGTGAACACCATATGCTTCCATTTTACGGTAAAGCCCATGTTGCCTATATCCCTAACGGATATATTACCGGTCTAAGTAAACTTGCCAGAGTAGTAGAGGCCTTTGCCAGAAGACTCCAAGTGCAGGAGAGACTTACTGTCCAGATTAGAGACTGCATACAGCAGACACTGAATCCACTTGGAGTGGCTGTTGTGATTGAGGCGTCACACATGTGTATGCAGATAAGGGGAGTTCAAAAGCTAAACTCTGTGACCACTACCTCTGCCTTTACTGGTGCCTTCTTAAAGGACATAAGGACAAGAGAGGAGTTTATGCACCTTATTGGTGTTAAATTACACTAGAGAGCGAGAAGCTGAATAGAAGACCTCCCCCCGGGAGGTTTTCTGCTTTTATCTCTCCGTTGTGCATAATTACAGCATTTTTTACAATAGAGAGTCCAAGACCGGAGCCACCGCTTCTTCTGCTTCTTCCCTTTTCAACTCTGTAAAACCTCTCAAAGATTCTATCTAACTGACCATGTGGTACCCCCTTCCCATTGTCGCAATATTTGAAATAGGCCTTCCCATCTGATGTGCCTGTGTGCTCTACCCTAATTGCGATATTCTCTCCTCCGTGGTCTAAAGAATTGTCCAGAAGGTTCTTAAAGAGAGAATAAATAAGCATATAACTTCCCTTTATTTTCAAGTTTTCATCAATAATAATTTCCATATCAATACCTCTCTCTTCAAGTTTAAAGGAGAGATCTTCCCTTATCTCGTTAACGCACCTCTTTATATTAACTACCTCTGTGTGGAAATTTTTAGGAGACTCCTCCATTTTGTTTAATATAGAAATGTCCTCAATAATTGTAGCAAGTCTTAGTGTTTGAGCATATGCCCTTTCTAAGAAGAAGAGTCTCTGCTCCGGATCCATGCTCTCCTGATCTATCATAGTCTCAAGGTAGCCCCTTATCCCGGCAACGGGAGTCTTTAGTTCGTGAGCCACATTGTGGGTAAGCTCCTGTTTGTACCTTTTTGACTCCTCCATATGGGCAAAGGCCTTCATAATCTTCTCCCCGACATCGCCCAGCTCGTCTTTAGGAAATTTAATCTCCCTTTTCTCCAGTTCACCCTTATGATAAGCATCAATAAACTCTTTCAAAGCCGCAACAGGCTTGTTTATTCTTCTTGCCATAAATACAATGGCAGTAACGGCTGCCAACAGACCCAAAATAATAAGGGCCATATATCTGTTCTCTTTTGCAAGTTCAGGCAGAACAGCAGTTTTATACTCCAGGGCTGTTCTTATATATAGATTGGGGTATCTGGAGGCAAGGTAAAGATACTCTGCCTTAAGTGTGTTTGAATACCTGATAGATGTTCCACTACCCACTCTCTTTGCATCTACAAGTTCAGGCCTGTTAAGATGACTCTCCTCAATTTTATCTTTCTCTGAGAAGTTGTCATAAATCACCCAAACATCCTCAGACAGAATAGTGACTCTTATCTTTCCGGGGATAAGAGGCTCAATCTCCCTCATCGCACTTTTTAGTTCAGCCCCCTCTTCTAACCTTTTGCTAATGTGATGGTAAATAAAATTCTGGTAGGGAGCCATCTCTCCACGAAGCATCTCAATTTTAACCACCCTCTCTCTGTGAACATATATAAGAGCAAATAGAAGTGTTACAGAGAGAAGTAACAATGAAAAATAGGAGACAACCCTGTATCTGTATGAGTTTTTCATCTGTTACAGTTCAAAACAATATCCGTATCCTGATCTGTTGACAATAGCAGAACCCATAACCCCCAGCTTCTTTCTAAGCCTGGCAATGTGAACATCAACTGTGCGCTCAAGAACAAATGACTCATTCATCCACACAGCATCCAGTATCTCCCCCCTGGACCAAATCTTGCCGGGGTTCTGTGCAAGTTTTGAAAGAATTTCAAACTCCTTCTTTGTCAGCTTAACTACCTCGCCTCCAATCTCTACGATCTTGGTCTGCATATCTATTCTTAGGTCGCCTCTGGTAAAGGCATCTTCGTCCTCTATTATGGCCTCGGTCTTTTGTTTTAACCTGTTGCCCGATTCACTTCTAAGAAGGACTGCATGCACTCGTGCAAGCACCTCTTTCACAGAAAAAGGCTTAAGGATATAGTCGTCTCCTCCGGCTCCAAATCCACGGAGTTTGTCTTCAACGGAATTTCTGGCTGTAACAAAGATAATTGGGACATCATTCAAATACTCCTTTCTGATAAGTTCGGCAAGTTTGATTCCGGATATGCCCCCCATCATAATGTCAAGAAGCAGAAGATCGTAATTGTTTTTCAACATAGAGAAGGCCTCCTCTGCAGAGTAGGCTATATCTGCCTGATAGCCGGCAGCAGATAAATTGTAACGAAGGATTTCGCAAAGATCCTCTTCATCGTCAACAATAAGGATTCTCTTTTTTTCCATATGCAAATGTATAATGATTGTTTCAATTTTATTAAGAAAGGGCACTATTTGTAATAATATCTTAATTTTTTTGTCGCTCCTGCTTAACATGTGAAGTCTAGCTTTGCCGACGTAAAAAACATTTAAAAAGTGAGACAAAACATCATCAAAAGCTTAGCTCTTTTAGTATTTGTATTTCTAATGGGAGTGTGCTCATTCGCACAAAGTAACACAACGCTTTCGGGGGAGGTTCTGGATAAAAAAACCGGGGAACCCGTAATAGGGGCAACAGTTTATATTGAATCTCTTAAGAGAGGATCTTCTACAGATCTTTCCGGGAAGTACTCAATCAGCGGTCTGCCTCCCGGAACCTATACAGTACGTGTTGACTGTATTTCATATATGAGTATCATAATTGAGGATCTTAAACTCACAGCAGGCGGTAATAACTTTGACATCATGCTTGAGGAGAATGCAACTCTTCTTCAGGAGGCTGTCGTGACATCGGCTAAACGGATGAACTCGGACATTGCTATAGTACAGGCTACAAGAAGTGCGGGCGTTGTAATGAGCGGGATATCAGGGAGACAGATATCAAAATCTCAGGATAGAAGTGCGGCAGAGGTCGTGAAAAGAATCCCGGGAGTCTCTGTCTTGAACGACAGGTATATAATTGTAAGGGGACTTTCCGGCAGGTACAACAATGTCTGGATCAACAACTCTGCTGTTCCCAGTACAGATGCTGACACACGTTCATTCTCATTTGACCTTCTGCCAAGTTCTCAACTAGAGAGCATAATGATTGTCAAATCTCCCTCAGCAGAAATCCCTTCAGATTTTTCCGGCGGGTTTGTAAAAATATTAACCAAGAGTATGCCCGAGAACAATGATTTTACTATCTCATATGGTATGAACTTCAATACAGAAACTCAGTTTAATGATCATCTGTTTAACAGTTCATCACCTACTAAGAGACTCTCTTTTGAGCGAAGAATGGATAACTATGACACGGAGAGGGTAACGGATATTACTAAAAACGGATTCAATAACAACTGGAAAGTAAAGAGCCACCAGCCATTTCCTGATCAGAGGCTTAATCTGATGATGAACAGAAACTGGAGACTCAGTAACGAGTCATCCTTAGGGCTTGTTGCTGCAGTAAACTACTCTCACGGCTACCAGACTTATGAGGACATGCTCAATGCAAGGTTTGGAGTATATAATACTGTAAGCGACAAATCGGAATATATTTACAACTATCTTGATAATCAATATAGTATAGATGACAAGCTTGGCGTCATGCTTAACCTGACCCTGTTAAACATAGGAGGGAAGATTGAATTTAGAAATATTTTTAACAGACTGAATAAAGAGAGGTTTACAACAAGAGAGGGGTGGCAGAATATTAGTGCTATGTACATTCAAGAGAAACAGGAGTACCTCTCGGCCTCCAGAACAACCTATACAGGCCAGTTTCTAGGTTCAGGAAAGGCAGGCAGAGGGGACTATGACTGGAACGCAAGCTATTCATACGCCGGTATGGATCAGCCGGACAGAAGAATCATCAACCGCGAAGAGAACAATATATATGGAGATGAGTTTTTTGGGCATATGGCTATTGACCAGAATGAGATATCAAGAGACTTCTCTGAACTTGATGAGCATATATTTGCTTTAGCTGCAAACTATACCCTGCCTGTACTGAACAGATTGCCCTCTCCGGCTGAGTTTAAAGCAGGTATATATGGAGAGTATAAGAGGCGAGATTACACCAACAGGCAGTTTTTCTACAGATTCAACAGTTATGGATTGCCAAGGGATTTTGTTTACAGAGATGTTGTAAACCAGATTCTGACAGAGGATAACTTTGGGCATAATAAGCTTTATATATACGAAGATACTGATAACAGAAACAGTTATCAGGGAGAGAACAGTATCGGAGCTGCATACGTCTCGTTTAAACTTCCGGTTGGTCGGTTCAATATGCTTGCCGGACTCAGGTATGAAGCCGGTCTTATGAAACTCACTCTATATGACAAAATCTATGAATTCTCAACATATGATAATAAATACAGCCATTCAAACCTCTTCCCATCTCTTAATCTCTCTTTCAATATAGACAGAAAAAACCTGTTCAGGCTTGCATATGGATCTTCAGTAAACAGGCAGGAGTTCAGGGAGGTATCTCCTTCAGTCTATTTTGATTTTAACCTCTTCTCAGATGTAAAGGGAAATCCGGAACTAAAACAGGCTAAGATTCACAACGCCGATATAAGGTTTGAGCACTATCCTTCAGATGACGAATATATTACTCTAGCTCTATTCTACAAATATTTTAAAAATCCTATAGAGTGGACATATCTTGATGCCGGAGGTTCATATACTTACACATTTGAGAATGCTCTCTCTGCTCAGAATTACGGAGTAGAACTTGATATAAAAAAGAGGCTGGATTTCCTGGGTTTAAAAGGATTTACTTTTGGTCTCAATGCAGCTCTGATCTCAAGTGTGGTTGACTTTGATCAGGAGAGCTCTCTTGAGAAGGACAGAGCAATGCAGGGACAATCTCCATACATAGTAAACTCAACATTATACTATGATAATTCTCAGCTTGGAATTAGTCTGGGACTTCTTTATAACAGAATCGGAAGGAGGATTGTAGGCATAGGAAGAGTGGATACAGGTTCGGGAGCAAGTATAAATAACGATGTTCCCGATACATATGAGCTGCCCAGAGACATTATTGATTTTGTAGCAACAAAGAGCATAAGTAAAAAGGTTGAGCTTAGGTTAAGCTTAAGGGATATACTTAACCAGCCTGTAGTTTTTGAACAGTACCCGCGCTACATTGATGGGAATGGAGTAATTCAGAACAGGCGGCAGGTGGCAAAAAGCTTTAATCCCGGAGCAGGAGTCTATCTGGGAATAATGTGCAAATTTTAATTTATAACACAAATAATTTAAAGGGAAATGAAGAAGTTAATTTTATCTGCAATTGCAATTTTAACAATTGCTGCATCCTGCGACAAAGTTGAGCCTGTAAAACCTCCGGTGGAGGAGGGTGAGCAGATTCTCTATAATGGGAATCAGATAGGAAGTGGTGTTCAGGAGTTTGAAATCAAAGAGAACCACACACTTAAAAAAGGAACTTACCTCCTCAAGGGTTGGGTGTATGTAACATCGGGTGCAACGCTTACAATTGAGCCTGGTACTGTTATAAAAGGAGATAAGGATACCAAAGCAGCTCTTATTGTTGAAAGGGGCGGAAAAATTATTGCGCAGGGTACAAAAGATCTCCCCATTGTATTCACTTCGGCTCAGCCGGCAGGTTCACGAAAGCCGGGTGACTGGGGCGGTGTGATCATTTGTGGTAATGCATCTAATAACAAAAACGAGATGATTATAGAGGGAGGACCAAGGTCTAAGCATGGTGGAGATAATGATGCAGACAACTCAGGAGTACTTTCATATGTAAGGATAGAGTTTGCAGGGTATCCATTCAAGGCAGACCAGGAGATAAACGGCCTTACTCTGGGCTCTGTTGGTAATGGTACGAAAATTGACCACATTCAGGTCTCATATTCAAATGATGACTCTTTTGAATGGTTTGGAGGCACCGTGAATGCCAAATACCTTATCTCTTACCATGGATGGGATGATGATTTTGATACGGACTCAGGATTCAGAGGTAAGATTCAGTTTGGTCTGATTGTTAAGCACCCAAAAATTGCAGATAAGTCTATCTCAAACGGCTTTGAGTCAGATAACAACAGCGATGCTCCAAATCAACTTCCAATAACAAGACCTATATTTTCTAACATTACAATTATTGGCCCCGTTGGGCAGGACCCACAGTTTGTTAATAATACCTCATATATTGACGGAGGTGCATACAACCCAAATAATGGTTCAAAACTGGGTCAGCATCAGGCAGGAGTTCAAATAAGAAGGGGCTCAAATCTGCATCTCTATAATTCTGTTATAGCTGGTTTCCCGGTGGGATTAATGATATGTAACGACAAAGGATCACAAACGCAAAGTGCGGCTTCAGACGGGAGGATAGGGATTAAAAATATATATTTGGTAAACAGTGGTATATTGGGTAGCGATAAAGATGCGTCCTTTAAGGATTCTCTCTCTACTAATGCATCAACATTTGACAAAACAGCGGCAGAGTCTTTTGCATCAGGTTTTTTCAAACAGGCTTCAAATAAAAATCATATTTTTTCTGACTTAAGCGATATTGCACTAAAGCAACCAAACTCACTTTTGACCGGAGCTAACTGGGGGCCAACATCAACCTCTCCTCTTAAAGGAAAAAGCGGTCTGTTTGATGAGACTCTGCTAACCGACCAGTTTTTTGATAAGGTTGATTTTATTGGTGCATTCAGAGGCGACTCATCTTCAGACAACTGGACGTCCGGCTGGGCTAATTTCAACCCCCAGAATACAGTTTATTAACAGATACTATTCCTTGATCAGGCCCAGCTCTCTAGCTCTCTCCTCCATAAGAGCTGAGGCCTCTTCAATATTATTGCCAATCCTGCCGTCAAGGATGGCATTTTTTATATACTCTTTTATAATTCCTATCTCTTTGCAGGGGGAGAGGCCATATCTCTCCATTATAATCTCTCCTGTAATGGGATTTTGGAAATTTCTAACAGCATCTTTCTCCTCTACTTCAATTAGTTTTTGTCTTACAAGTTCAAAATTGTTTTTGTGACGTTTTACAATCTTATCATTTTTTGAAGTAATGTCTGCTTCACATAGCATCATTAAGTCCTCAATATCATCTCCGGCATCAAAGAGAAGCCGCCTTACCGCAGAGTCTGTCACCTCTTCCTGAACTAGTGCTATAGGTCTTAAATGAAGCTGTACCATCTTCTGTACATACTTCATCTTTTCATTTAAAGGTAGTTTAAGCTGTCTGAATATTCCTGCAACCATTTTGCCTCCAAGATAGTCATGTCCATGGAAAGTCCATCCTACTCCCGGTTCATAGCTTTTTGTTGCCGGCTTTGCAATGTCATGCAGCAGAGCACCCCATCTTAGCCATAGGTTGTCACTTTTTACCGCAAGATTGTCAAGCACTTGAAGAGTGTGAGAAAAATTCTCTTTATGCCCTCTGCCTTCAACAGACTCTACTCCCTTAAGCTTCACAAGTTGTGGCAATATTAGTTCAAGCAATCCAGTCTGGTCCAGCAGGTAGAATCCAACAGAAGGTTTGGGAGAGAGCATTATTTTGTTTAGTTCGTCTGTTATCCTCTCTTTTGATAATATCTTTATTCTCTCCCTGTTTCGTCTTATTGACTCAAGAGATTCATCTACAATAGTGAATGAGAGTTGTGTGGCAAACCTTATTGCCCTTATCATGCGAAGCGGGTCATCTGTGTATGTGGTGTCGGGATCCAGCGGAGTCCTTATAAGTCCTGCCTGAAGATCTGAGACTCCGGTAAAAGGGTCCACCAGTTTTCCGAAATCATCTTTCTGAAGGCTGAATGCTAGGGCATTAATTGTAAAATCCCTTCTCTTCTGATCATCCTCAAGTGAACCGTCCTCAACTATCGGCTTCCTGGATTCTGCTCTGTATGATTCCCTTCTTGCACCAACGAACTCAACCTCCATCTTGCCACTCTTTAGCATAGCTGTGCCAAAGCTCTTAAAAACAGTAAGATTGACTTGTAGTTTTGCAGCAACTCGCTCGGCGAGTTCTATTCCGCTGCCCTCAACCACAATATCAATATCTTTGCTCTCTCTACCCAGAAGCGAGTCTCTGACATAGCCTCCAATTACGAATGCTCGTGCTCCCAGGCTATCTGCCTCTTCGCTAATTATTCCGAATATTTTATTTCTGAGAAAGTTCATTGTAGTCTGGAATCTCTGATTTGTATTCAAATTTGCCGCTCTCAACATTAAGTGATGCAAAATATGTATCCCGCCCGTTTGTCAGCAGTATGTGCTTAACACCTAAAGAGGCATTATAAGTTAGTATTTGATCAAAAGTCTCTCTGGTTAACTTTATATAAGGGGCTTTGCACTCAGCAATCATAACAGGCATCCCCTCCCTGCTGTGAATGACAAGATCCCCCCTGAAACTTCTGCCATTCAGGATAATTGAAAACTCGCAGGTCATAAGTGCCAAAGGGTATCCCCTCTCTTGCGAAAGCATCTTTATCAGTTGCTGCCTTACATCCTCTTCAGGTGTAAGAGCAACTCTTTTTCTTCTTACCGGATCAAAAATTGTGGCTCTCATTATCAGCTACCTGCTTGAAGTGGCAAAGATATAAAATTTGCCCGTTATACCCTTTTTGTCTATTTTTAGACATTCTTAAATTATATATGGCAAAAGCGACTTCACAATCTACGTCTGAGAGTTTCAGGAAGATAACGGCAGAGATAAGAGAGGGCAAATTCAGAATGTTCTATGTTCTCTCAGGGGAGGAGCCCTATTATTCTGACATTATTTCAAAAGAGATTATGGATAAGGCTTTGACTCCGGAAGAGAGAGGTTTCAATCAACTTGTTCTTTACGGAGGCGATACTGACTCTCGTCAGATTGCAGAGGCCGCCAGAAGATTCCCAATGATGGCTCAAAGGCAGCTTGTAGTTGTTCGTGAGGCTCAGCTTATAAAAAATCTTGACCCGCTGGAGACTTACCTGAGGCAACCACAGCCATCCTCTATACTTGTACTTTCATTTACGGGAAAACAGCTTGACAAAAGGACGAGATTTTATAAAGCTGCTACTGACCCCAAAGCCGGATACTTCCTGGAGTCTGTGCAACTGAAGGATTATGAAATGGCGGGATGGATAAGCTCTTATGTTGCTGAGAGAGGACTCTCAATTGAGGAGAGGGCAGCTGCAATGCTTGCTGAGTTTAGCGGAACTGAATTAAGGAGAGTCGCAGTGCAGATAGACAAGATACTCCTTAACATGGAGAGTGGGGCAAAAAAGATAACAGCTGAAGATGTAGAGAAAAATGTAGGGATAAGCAGAGACTATAATGTATTTGAGCTCGCAAACGCACTCTCATTTAGAAATGCCGAGAAGGCATTCCGGATAGTTAAGCATTTTGCTCTCAATGAGAAACAGTTTCCTTTAATAATGATACTGGCCGGACTTTTCAGCCATTTTTCAAAATTGCTCAAATATCACTCGCTTCTTATAGCCGGAAATGGCAGAGTTAGCGATGCCGCTGCAATGAGTATAGGTGTATTCAGGTTTAATCAAAGAGAGATTGAGACAGCTGCCAGAAACTACCCTTTAAAACGTTGCATGTCTGCTATAGCGGTAATACGCAAGTATGACCAGATGGGTAAGAGCAATGAAGGAGGAGAGGCCTCAGATGGCGAGCTTCTTCAGGAGATGATATCAAGGTTGCTTAATTGATAAAAAGAGATTAGTCACAAATAATCCTCTTAACTCTTGCTGAGACGGAAGTGAATATTTCGTATGTGATTGTGTCCAGAAGGTTTGCCAGATATATTGCAGAGGGGTTCTCTCCAAAGATCGTAACTATATCCCCAACCTTTACATTGCAACCAGTTACGTCCATCATAAACATATCCATGCAGATGTTGCCTATTGTTGGAGCCATGTGACCGTTTATACTGAATGATACATTTCCGCGTCCAAGATGCCGGTTAATTCCATCTGCATACCCTAGAGGAATTGTTGCAATCTCTCTCTCCTCATGACCTATCCTTCCGTATCTTCCGTAACCGACGCTTCTCTCTCTTATTTTACTTACATTAATTACCGGAGCCTGAAGCTCAGCAGCAGGCATAAGATAACTGCTTCCATCAACATATGAGGAGCCATAAAGTCCGATGCCAAGTCTCACCATATCAAACTGACTCTCAGGATACCTCAGTATTCCTGATGAGTTAAGTATGTGTTTAATAGGGTTATAGCCCAAGCTTTGTGCAATAATGCCGTACATAGAAGAGAACTCCTCTATTTGATTGTGGGTAAAATTATCGTGAATAATGTACTCCGCTGATGATAGGTGTGAGAATACAGATTTAACATATATATAGGTATTCTCTCTGATAAAATCTGTTAGCTCCGGGAGCTGTTCTCTTCTGAATCCAACCCGACTCATGCCCGTATCTAGCTTGAGATGAATTGGATAACCCTTTTTTCCGGTCTTTTCGGCTGCTCTGATGAACTCTAAAGCCGTTTCAAATGAGGCTATACTGGGCTCCAGACCATACTCAATCAGCTCTTCAAAACCTCCGGTTCCGGGGGTAAGGATTATAATTGGTAACTTGATACCAGCTTTTTTTAACTTAATGCCCTCGCAGGGGAAGGCGACGCCCAGATAATCTGCTCCAAATTCTTCAACTAGACGGGATATTTCAATGTCTCCGTGTCCATATCCGTTTGCCTTGACAAGGACAAGTATTTTAGTTGATTCTGAGAGTTTTGAGTGATAATAATTGTAGTTGTGGAGCAGATTTCGCCTGCTGATTTTGAGGGTTGAATGATGCATTGAGAAATATTTTCAACCACAAAGTTATAAAATGTTTAAAAAAAAGTTTATCATATCAAAAAACTTTCTACATTTGCGCCCGAATTAACAAACAATCCTAAAACAATTATTAAAATGAAAGTAAAATCATTTTTCGCTCTTGCTGCTCTTAGCGTAGCACTTGTATCTTGCGGAACCAAAGAGGTTCCTGTATCAGAACAACTAGTAGGTCAGTGGACCGGTATGGATGCAATTACTGTTACAGTTCTTGACTCAACTGGTGCTCCTGTAACTCAGACAATGGAGGCTCCTGTAGAGTTTGAATACCTTGCAGACAGCACTTTCACTGCTATCGTTATGGTAAATGACAGCACTAATGTAACACTTGGTGCAGTAGCAACTGTAGCTGACGCTCTTGTTAACTTTACAGGAACTATGAATTGCGCTCAAACTCTTGAGGTATCAGGTAATATCGTACTTCAGGGTGCTGACACTCTTGTTATCAACTACACAGGCGTTAACACAGAAGCTGGAATTACCCACGAAGGTAAAGCTCTTGTTGTTCGCAAAGCAAAAACTGAGAACGTAGAGGCTGCTCCGGCTCAGTAATCATTAGCCTTTGGCTATTGCATTGAAGCAGTGGCGACAAATTGGTTCGTAGGTGTCTTTTTCACCAAGTACAACCAGTTTGTCGCTTTTTGTTATTCTATGGGAGTGGTGAGCAAGATTGCCACACTTTACGCAGATTGCGTGAACTTTGGTTACATATTCTGCAACAGCCATAAGAGATGGCATAGGTCCAAACGGATTTCCGAGATAATCCATGTCCAGTCCGGCTACAATTACTCTGACTCCATTTGAAGCCAGTTGCTGACAAACCTCAATAAGTGAGTTATCAAAAAATTGCGCCTCATCTATGCCCACTACCTTAACATCAGATGCGTAAAGAAGAATGCTTCCGGGTGAATCAACAGGTGTTGAGCGAATAGAATTTGAGTCGTGAGAAACCACTTCAGAATCTGAATATCTAATGTCAATTTTTGGCTTGAAAATTTCAACCTTCTGGTTTGCAAATTTTGCCCTCTTCAGACGTCTGATCAGCTCCTCTGTTTTTCCACTAAACATTGATCCGCAGACCACCTCTATCCACCCATCCTTTTTTGCACTTTCTAAAAACATTTTGTTTACTTTTGTATAGTTGCAAAGATAATAAGAAGGATGTACAATTTTGAAAAAGTATCGGAAATAAAGGCTGTCATTTCGGCCCTTTTAAAGAACCTTGAATCTGCCGAAAATGGTAAGTCGCTACCCGAAACAAAGTGGGAGGAGATGATGATTCAGGCTGATATCATAAGGGAGAAGCTAATATCAATGAGAAGCCGGGAACTGAGAGATATGGTTGAGAGTATCTCTTCAAATGATGAAGTCAGAAGGGTAATGCAATCATTTGCTGAACTGAAAAGGGCCTTTGCAGATCTGCAGCTGAATGTCTCAAAATCAGTAATTCCGGCCCCAAATGCACAACCAAAGACAGAAGAGAAGAGGATTGAGGAGCTTGAGATGCCACGTGAACCAAAGGCGGAGCAAAAGCCCATTCTTTTTGAGGAGGAGGGAGATGAGATTGAATTATTCAGCGACGAAGAGGTGGTATCTAATATTCTGGATTCTGCCAGACACTCAAGACACTCCTGGAGGACAGATCTCCCGGGTACAAGAGTTGAAGACATTAAACAGGCAATCACGCTGAACGATAAACTCTACTATATAAAAGAGCTCTTCAATGACGACGAGGAGCAGTACAGATTAAGTATTGACAAACTAAATGAAATGCGAAATCTGAATGAGGCTGTTGATTATATTAGGGGGGCATTTCCTGAATGGGATGAGGACTCACCCGGAGTGTACAGATTTCTTATGATTTTAAGAAGAAGATTTGATGTCTAAGTTGATTATAGTACCGACGCCAATCGGCAATCTTGAGGATATGACCTACAGGGCCATCAGGGTTCTTCAGGAGGCGACTGTCATTCTGGCTGAGGATACAAGAACAAGCTCAGTATTATTAAAAAGATACAGCATAGGCACAAAAATGGAGTCCCACCACAAATTCAATGAGCACAGAAATGTCACATCAATTGCGGACAGAATTGAGTCGGGAGAGACCATTGCTCTTATTTCAGATGCAGGTACGCCGGGGATATCTGATCCGGGATTTCTTCTGGCAAGGGTGTGCAAAGAGAGGGGAATTGAGGTGGAGACACTGCCCGGACCCACAGCGTTTGTGCCTGCAATAGTTAATTCGGCCTTGCCAATGGACCGATTCTGCTTTGAGGGATTTCTTCCATTAAAGAAAGGGAGGCAGACAAGAATGAAGGAGCTTTCACTTGAGAGCCGAACCATGGTGTTTTATGAGTCACCCTACAGATTGGTGAAAACGTTAACCCAACTTGGAGAGTATTTTGGAAGTGAAAGGATGGCCTCTGTTTCAAGAGAGATTTCAAAAATTCATGAAGAGAACAGAAGAGGCACTCTGAGTGAGTTGGCCCGATGGTACACTGAGAGAGAGCCAAAAGGGGAGATAGTATTGGTTGTGGAGGGGAGAAGAGAGTAGTAATTTAATTTTATTAAAAAAGGAGGAGAGTGATGAAGAGGAGAGGGGAGATGTCAAGATCTTATGCAAGAGGCATGACGATCTTGATTTTTTTTATTCTGGCGGTACAGACTGCAATTTTTACAATTAAGAGTTATGAGCAGACACAGATTAGCACAACAAGGGACCCGGTCCCTGTTAGCCAAACAGAGGCGGTAGAAGAGAATCGGTCAGAAAGAGGGGGGAAAGCTATAAATCAGAAGCCTGACAAAAAATCAAAGGCAAGTATTAAGCCAGATAATTTTCACGCCGCAAAGGATGATAATAATGCAAAAGAAGAGGGGGTTATTCGTGAAACATATGTCCCGGTTGACATTAAAGCCATCAGAAGCGATATCAGGATTGAACTTAATTCTGCAGATTCGGCAGAGCTTGTATCACTGCCGGGGATAGGTCCCTTTTATGCTGCAAAAATTCTTGATTACAGGAGGAGGCTTGGAGGATTTGCATTTAAAGAGCAGCTTATGGAGATATATGGAGTAGATAACGAACGATTTGCATTATTCAAAGACAGAGTTTGGGCAGACACAACAAAAATTAAGAGGCTGAGGTTTTCTGAAGCAAGTCAGGATGAGCTCTCTGCAAATCCGTATATTGGGGCATATACTGCAAGGGCTATTGTAAAGTACAGAGAGGTTGAGGGTAGCTCGGGTTTTAACCTTGCCTCTCTGGTTGCTAACAGGATTATAAAGGCTGAACTGGAGAAAATTCTCAAATATTATCTTGAGTGATTGAGGATTTAATATCTTTGCGTTCAACTAACCAAATAATATTCTTATTAAATGAGTATTGTCAGATGTAACAATGTGGTTAAGAGATTTAACCAGTTCACAGCGCTTGACAGTGTCTCTATTGATGTGCCGGAGGCATCCATTTTTGGACTTCTGGGACCAAATGGAGCCGGTAAAACAACACTGATCAGGATAATCAATCAGATAACCATGCCGGATACAGGCGAGGTTCAATTTAAAGGAAGGCCTATTCAACCCTCAGATATTGCCTATATAGGATATCTTCCTGAAGAGAGGGGACTCTACAAAAAGATGAAGGTTGGAGATCAGGCAATGTATCTAGCCAGATTAAAAGGCATGAGCCACTCTGAGGCATCATCTGAGTTGAAAAAATGGTTTGTCAAGTTTGGCATACAGGCTTGGTGGAATAAAAAAGTTGAGGAGCTGTCAAAGGGTATGGCTCAAAAGGTGCAATTCATTACAACAGTTCTTCATAAACCATCTCTTCTAATTCTTGATGAACCATTCAGCGGATTTGACCCTGTCAATGTGCAGCTTATAAGAAACGAAATTTTGGATATGAAGGCTAACGGAGCCACTATAATTCTCTCAACCCACAATATGGAGTCAGTTGAGGAGCTCTGCGATAACATTGCCCTTATAAATAAATCTAAGCTGATTCTCTCCGGAGGACTTGATCAGATCAGGAGAGATCACGGCAAAAGCGAGGTGGAGATAATCTACAGAGGATCAGGAAGCTCTTTAGCTACTTTGGACTCTCTGTACAGAGTTGTATCTGACGAAGAGCATAAAGGTGGGAGGAGAGCCGTTCTAGATGTAAATAAAGGGGTTGCCTCATCTGCTGTACTTGGGGAGCTTATAAGAGAGGCAGACATTGTCTCGTACAGAGAGCTTATCCCGAGGATGAACGACATTTTTATCAAACTTGTAAGCTAGGTGAAGAATATGAATAAAAGTAAATTGTTTCTCATAATATCACGAGAATTTTTAATAAGAGTAAAGAAGAAATCCTTTATCTTTCTTACCATTCTTACTCCCGTCTTTTTTGCAGCACTGATGATTCTGCCTACAGCAATAATGATGATGTCGGAAGGTGAGAAGGGGCAGAAAATTTTGCTGGCAGATCCATCCGGAATAACCGCTGGTTTCTTTGAAGATAACGAAGAATTTATCTGGACTTATGATAACGATACCCCAGTAGAGGAGCTGAAAAAAAGTTTCTCAGACAATGGTTTCCTGGCGCTGATTGATATATCGGCTCCGGACACACTTCTTAATGTATCAGTTTCAGCCTACTCAAAAAAGCAGCTAAATGTAGATGCAAAGGGCAAAATTGAGGGAAATATTAAGAGAGCCGTTCAGAAATTGAAGCTGGACAAGTATAATATTGAGAACCTTAACGATATAGTCAAAGATCTTAATACATCTATCTCGCTTAAAACCTTTACTCTTGACCAGGAGGGCGGAGAGAAGAGATCAATGGTTGAGATATATATGGGCATTGCATATGTGTGTAGCCTGCTGATTTATATGTTTATCTTTATGTTTGGCTCTATGGTGATGAGAGGGGTAATTGAGGAGAAGACAACAAGGATAGTTGAGGTTATAGTCTCTTCAGTAAAACCGTTTGAGCTAATGCTTGGTAAAATACTGGGTGTAGGCTCTGTTGCTCTTCTTCAGTTTACAATCTGGATATTGCTCTCAGTTGGAATTGTAATGGGAGCTCAGTCAATTATGGGCGGAGATACCTTAGCCAAATCAACAGAGATGACAAAGAGTATTGCCACTACTCAGGGTGAGGATATAGCAGCAGTAACACAAGCTCTAACAGAGGATGCGACTCCTTTTCAGGAGATTATGAGTGCTCTTGGAGCAGTAAACTTTACCGAGATAATAATCGCATTTCTCGCATACTTTATTCTGGGCTACCTGCTCTATGCAGCTCTTTTTGCAGCAGTTGGATCTGCAGTTGATAACGAGGCAGATACTCAGCAATTGGTTCTTCCTGTCACAATACCTCTTATTATTGGTCTTTTTCTGATGATGCATACATTCCAACATCCGGGGAGTTCTCTCTCATTCTGGGGTTCTATGATACCTTTCACTTCACCTATGGTAATGATGGCAAGAATCCCATTTGGAGATGTTCCTCTGTGGGAGCTGGGACTCTCTCTGGCACTTCTGCTTGGCACCTTCCTGTTTATGACATTTGTCTCAGGAAAAATTTACAGAGTAGGAATTCTTATGTATGGAAAGAAACCAAATTGGAAAGAGATTGTTAAATGGTTAAAGTACTGATTGCGAAAAATTAATTTTTTAATACGATGAAATTGAAAATAAGAGCTTTTCTGATTCTTTATGCAGTGCTGTTCATTTTTTACAGCCCGGCCAGTGCACAGGAGCTTAGGTTTGAGTGGAAGGGCAGCCGGATATTGATGGATAGCACCCTAAATAAACCGGAAGAGCTTAAGGTTAAAGAGATTATAGGGCGTTACAAACCCCTTATGGACTCTAAGATGCAACAGGTCATAGGCGCTTCAGATAAAGAGATGAGGTCTGGAAGGCCAGAGTCACTACTCTCAAATTTTGCAGTAGATGCACTGCATGAGTTTGCCCAAAAGAGAAGTGAGGGAGGTGTTGACTTTGCACTTACAAATTTTGGTGGCATAAGAGCCTCCCTACCGGCAGGTGATGTAAGGCTATATGATATATTTTCAATTTTTCCTTTTGAGAATTATGTAGTAATACTTGATCTGGAGGGGAGGAGCGTAAGAAAATTGTTTGAATCTTTTGCAAGAAACAGGGTAGAGGCCTTTTCAAATAGCGTCAGACTTATAATTGATGAAGAGGACGGAGAGATTGAAGAGCTTCTTATTAATGGAGAGAAGGTGTCCGATTCAAAAATTTACAGAGTGGCTACAATAGATTTCCTGCTGAGCGGAGGTGATAATGTTGTTGCCCTTAAAGATGCAGTAAAGGTAGAGGAGACGGGAGCTCTTATAAGAGATGCAATTATTGAAAAAATTAAAATGCAGACGGCTGCAGGAGAGAAGATCTCTTCGGCCATCACAGGGAGAGTGAAATATGAGGACTAAAAGATTATTTTTCATGGCAGCCACATCACTGCTGTTAGCAGTCTCTTGTGGCCTGAAGGCTCAGGATCTGGTTATTCTGCATACCAATGATACTCACAGCAATATTGAGACTCTGACCTCAGGCAGAAATGCCGGATTCGGAGGTGTTCAGAGAAGGGCAAACTATATTGCTTCAGTTAGAAACGAGAGCAAAAATGTTCTGCTATTAGACGCGGGTGATTACAATCAGGGAACGCCATATTTTACCCTTTTTGAAGGTGAGGTAGAGATAGAGCTAAAGAATGCAATGGGATATGATGCCGTTTGTTTGGGCAATCACGAATTTGACAACGGAGTTGACCACCTTGCCAACAGGCTGAAACGGGCAAAATACCCAACACTTTGTGCTAATTATGATTTTTCAGGAACTCCGCTTGAGAAGGTGGTTAAACCCTATGTAATAATTAAAAAAGGGGGGAAGAGGATTGGAATAATTGGTGTAACTCTGGATTTGAAAGGGTATGTAGCAGAAAAATCAAGAGAGGGTGTTGTGTACAAAAATCCTGTTCCTATTGTTAATGATCTTGCTGATATGCTGAAAAACAGACGTGGATGCGACCTTGTTATTGTGTTAAGCCATCTGGGATATGACGGAGGTACACCTCAGAAGCCAGCTGATAAGGAGCTTGCTGCACTAACGTCAAATGTTGATATTATTATTGGAGGCCACTCCCATACTTTTATGGAGGAGCCGGAGATAGTAGAAAATAAAGACGGTAAAGGGGTTATAATTAATCAAATGGGTGCTGCTGGTGTTTATGTAGGCAGACTGGACATTTCACTAAAGAAGTAGTCCTTAACTAATATTATTAAAAACAGGAGATATCCCTACTTATTGTAGAGATATCTCTTAATTTTTTGAGTGGCTGTCTTTTCAAATTGTTGAGGAAAATCTTTAATCAGAGCAATCTTTGAGAATTTATTCACTCTTGAGTTGACATACTCATAAACCTCTCTTTTAAGCTGCTCCATCTTCTCATGGAATATTTTAGTCGCCTCATCCCTGGTCTCCTCGTAGGTGTGCATCAGGATATCCTTCTTCTCGTAGTACATGGAAATCGCCTCCTCCTTCATATCCTGCAGAGCTTTTATCTTGTCGGGATTAAAGTGTACCAGTGCCACTAGTTTCCCTTTATATGAGGTTACAATTGACTCTGCTACCATAGGGTGTGCATTAATTACTGATTCAATCTCCTCCGGATATATATTCTCTCCGCTAGGCCCCAATATCATATTTGAAAGTCTGCCCTTAATGAACAGACGTCCTGTCTTATCAATTATGCCAAGATCTTTGGTCCTGAAGTAGCCATCACTGGTAAATGCCTGCTCTGTAGCCTCTGGGTTTTTGTAGTATCCCATCATAACATTGGGACCTTTTGCCACTATTTCTCCCTCTCCGTTTTCAGGATTTGGGTTGTCTATTCTGAGCGTAACTCCGTGAATTGCAGGTCCGGTTGACTGCCATTTAACCCATTTACCTACAGCACCTGCTAATAAAGGAGATGTCTCTGTAAGTCCATACCCAATTGCATAAGGGAATTTAGCCTCTAGTAAAAATCTCTCTACTACGCCATCCAGCTTGGCACCCCCTACTCCGAAAAATCTTATTCTTCCACCAAAGGTCTTCATAAGTTTTTTGCCGGCAACTCTGTGAAGAATCTTTCTTCCCGGAGTTGTGGAGTATATTGCCTTGACAATAGGTGAGGCAGTGAATTTAGGCAAGACACTATTTTTGTATATCTTCTCAATAATCAGTGGAACGCTCAACATTGTTGTAGGTCTTGTTTTTGCCAGAGCCTGAACCAACAGTGATGGAGTAGGGGCCTTTTCCATATAATAAACGGAAGATCCGCTCATCATAGGGAGCATCATACTGAGACTATTCTCCATTGTGTGAGAGAGTGGAAGCACAGATAACCATACATCCCACTCAAAGCTTGGCCTCAATATGGCTGCTGCGTAAAGGTGGGAGCATAGATTCCTGTGGCTAAGCATAACTCCCTTTGAGTTACCTGTTGTTCCTGAAGTATATATGATAGAGGCCAGATCTTCACTGTCAGGAGATTGAACCGCTTCTGCGGGTTTCGCTCCGGCAGAGTGCACTATCTCCAGTGTGTCCATATTAATTACCACCTTTAATTTGGAAATCCTATCCTGCGACACTTTATGCATCAACCTTTCAGAAACAATAAGAGCCTCGCTTTCTGAATGCTCCATGACATTTTCAATTTCATTTTCTGAAAAATCGGGCAGCATAGGAACTGCTATTCTGTTGAATGCAACAGCCGAGAAATATGCTACAGGCCAGTTGGGCATATTCTGTCCAAGTATGGCTACCTTTGCCCTGTCACCTACTCCAGACTCTAGTAAAAGGCTTTGTGCTTTGTATGTTTGAACTCCTAATTCTTTGTAAGTGTAATTAAGACCATCAATATATGAGAATGCTTTATTGTCTTTGTATCTGTCTGTACTAAAATCAAATAAGTCTTTTAGCGTATTAAATTTCCTTGTCTTCTCCATCTGTGTTTAAAATGTACGGGTGTAATACAGCAATAATCATTCCAAATCACTTCCGGGTGTGAATTTTTCCGGATGTTTACCAACAACTCCCTTATCTTTATAATATTGTCGGATCCGTTTAAGATCTCCCTGAACATCGTCTGTTAATTCAAATTTTTCGCCTCTTCCAATCTCTTTTCTTTTCCAATCAAAGTATCCCAGATAAACAGGTACATTTGCAGCTCTGGCAATTGTATGAAATCCTGTTTTCCACCTTTCTGTAGCCTTTCTGGTTCCCTCGGGAGCAATTGCAAGATGGAGAATCTCTCTGCTTTGAAACTCCTTTATAACCTGAAGTACAAGATTGGCACCCTTACCCTGTTTGACAGGTATTCCTCCTAATGCTCTTAACGGTCTGCCAAATGGCCATCTGAAAAAGCTGTCCTTAACCATTACGTAAGCTTTGTGCCCCTCTGAGTTATAATACAAAAGAGATATAATAAAATCCCAGGCAGATGTATGTGGTACCCCCAGAATTATGCATTTAGGTTCAGGTACTGGTGGTTCCATGACTCTCCACCCCATTATTTTCAATAAAAGTTTTAAAAATTTCTGCATATCAGTATTCAAAATATTCTTTACAAACTACTCAATCTGATCTCCGGATGTAATTTTAACTGCAAAATACTGGATGGCTGCAGGTTGTCCAGTTGCAACGGAGTATGTTTTATATCCACCGGATAGATTGAATACATTTTCAAACCCATTTTGCATTAATATTCTTGATGCAAGATATCCACGCATTCCAACCGCACAGTAAACAATAATTCTCTTATTGTCAGGGATTTCATCAAGTCTGAATCTTAGCTCATCAAGTGGAATATTGACAGATCCGGGTATTGTAGCAACCTTATTCTCTTCAGCAGTTCTTACATCAATCAGTATATCTGTTTCGCTATTTAACCTCTCAATCTCTCTCCAGGAGGCAATTTTCACACGCCCTTTTAGAATATTATCTGCAACAAAGCCCGACATATTTACCGGATCTTTTGCTGATGAGAATGGAGGGGCGTATGCGTGCTCAAGCTCCATCAAATCATATATAGTGCCTCCGCTTTTTATTACCGAGGCAAACATCTCAATTCTTTTGTCAACACCTTCAAAACCTACTACCTGAGCTCCTAAAAGTCTTCCGTCTCCCGGAGAAAAGGCTATTTTGATTGAGAGAGGAAGAGCATTTGGGTAATAACCGGCATGTGAAGCAGAGTGGGTAAAAGAGTCAATATGGGGAATTCCATCTCTCTCAAGAGCTTTACCGCTCAAACCCGCAGATGCCACAGTAAGGTCAAAAACCTTAGCAATTCCAGTCCCTATTGAACCGGTGTACTTTGAAGTGTTGCCCAGCACTATATTATCTGCCGCTATTCTGCCCATTTTGTTGGCAGGTCCGGCCAACGGAATAAGCGATGCATTTCCGCTAACAAGATTCAGGACCTCAACAGCGTCTCCAAGTGCATATATATCTTTGTCGGAAGTCTGAAGGTACTCATTGACCTTGATCCCGCCTGTTCTTCCAAGCTCTAGTCCGGATTCTCTGGCCAGCACAGTATCGGGCTTAACTCCGATGCTCCAGATTACCATATCGGCAAATATCCCTTTTCCCCCCTTTAGCACCGCCTCAATATAGGAACCACTCTCACGAAACTCCTCAACGCTCTCTCCAAGGTGTAGTTTAACACCTTTAGCCTCAAGTTCAAGATGAACAATGGAGGCCATTGAGTAGTCCAGTTGAGCCATTACCTGCGGAGCCATCTCAACAAGGTCAGTTTTTATCCCAAGATGTCTTAGATTTTCAGCCATCTCCAGACCGATAAAACCTCCTCCTACAACTATTGCACTTCTGATGCTGTTATTCTTAATATAGTTTTTGATTTTGTCTGTGTCGGGCACATTTCTGAGGGTAAATATTTTATTACTCTCAATACCGGGAACCGGCGGTTTAAGAGGCTCAGCCCCGGGAGAGAGTATAAGTTTGTCGTAATGCTCTTTTACGACCTCTCCGTTTGACAGATTCTTAACAAGTATGCTTTTTTCCTCTCTGTTAATTGAAAGAACCTCGGTTTTGATCCTTATATCAATATCATACCTGCTGGTAATACCCTCAACTGTCTGTACAAAGAGCTGATCCCTTTCCGGTATTACATTCCCTATATAGTAAGGCAAACCGCAGTTTGCATAGGAGACATATTCCCCTTTCTCAAAAATTGTTATTTCTGCCTTTTCATCAAGTCTTCTCAGCCTTGCCGCTACAGTAGCACCACCTGCAACCCCTCCGACTATTAAATATCTCATCTCTCTATTTTAGCATATTCTTAAGATCAGCCCCAATCTCAAGGCTTTTTCCGTTCATCTCCTCAATTTTTCTCTTTCCGTTCTCGGTGAGATAGAAGATCATCTGTCTCTTGTCCTCCTTACCCATCTCTCTTCTAATGAATCCCTTGACCTCTGTTGTGTTAATAATTCTGGATCCTCTGGAGCTTGAAAGCCCAATAAATTCGCAGATTTCATGAGCACTTCTTGGCGATCCCTCCTTAAGAGAGCAGAGCAGCATAGCCTCATTTATTGTTATTTCGTTTTTAGCCTGAAACTCTCTCTCAAATATATATAGAGTCCTGTACAGGTCTTTAATCTTGCATATCTCTTCCATAGTTCATTGCTATTACAAATAATCTTACAAATTAATACAAATTTAACAGATTCTGCAAAAAAATATTTTCCATTGGAAATTTGTTTTAATGGAAATATTATTTATTTTTGTGTGACAAATAATTTTAATACGAATAATTATATGAAATTCAGAAATCTTTCAATACTTGCTCTTTTGCTCGCTATGACTCTTCCGGCTTGCGGGTCAGGCAAAGGTAGCGAAAATAAGGCCGAAGCAACTTTAATGGAGACCCCGGCAAACTCAAAAGTAAAAACAATAAAGCTTACCAAAGCCGAATTTCTAAAGAAAGTTGTAAATTACGAAACAAATCCTAATGAGTGGAAATATTTGGGAGACAAACCTGCAATTGTTGACTTTTATGCAGACTGGTGCGGACCATGTAAAACATTGGCTCCAATACTCAATCAGCTCGCTGAGGAGTATGATGGAGAGATTTATATATACAAAGTGGATACAGAGGCTGAGAGGGAATTGGCGGCAGCTTTCGGAATACGCAGCATCCCTACTATGATTTTTATTCCTGTCGGAGAGGATCCTCAGGTTGCTCAGGGAGCACTCCCTAAAAATGTAATAAAAGAGGCTATAGAAAAGACACTTTTAAAGAGATGAAGAAACTTTGCGCTGTAAGAGATATACTTCGCTCCCTGACAGACTATGAGAACAGGTTTCATAAGGAGCACTCTCTATGTCTGAATGAGGGTATGGTCTTGTGCTGTCTGAAAGATAAGAGGCTTTCATCAGGAGAAATTGCAGAAGAGGTAAATCTGACATGCTCAAATACATCAAAACTGCTCAAATCTGTTGAGGAGAGAGGTTTTATCGTAAGAGTTCTGGGTGAAAGAGATAAAAGGCAGATGTACTTTGAGCTAACTCCCTCAGGAGTGACTAAGTTGATGGAGATTGAGAGTGATGACATTGAGCTCTCAGACCCGCTTGGTCCCATTGTAAAACAATTAATTTAAGAAATTATGGAGATGTTTATAAAGAGCGAAAGCAGATACAATATTATAGAGAGTGCGTCTAAAATTGAGAGTGCATTGACAGAGGCAAACTGGAAAATTATGCACGTACATCATCTGCACAACTCTCTGAAAAATCACGGTTATGAAGTATTACCGGTAATAGTGATGGAGGTTTGCAGACCCGACTACTCTGTAAGGATGCTCTCTCTGGATAATGAGAGGATTTACTCCTCACTTATGCCTTGCAGATTGTCAATATTTAAAACCTCTGACGGTAAAACATGGATATCAAGAATGAACTCAGGAGCACTAGCTAAGGAGGCCGGTGGTGTAACAGAGGAGGTTATGACTCTTGCTTTTGAAGAGATTGAGAAAATACTGGCGCCCTTAACTAAATAATCACACTATTATGAAAAAATTTTTACTTGTAGGAGCTCCTGTAAAGGAGGGTATAGGTTCAGCAGGTTTGCTGATTCTTAGAGTTGCTGCCGGGTTGCTTATGATGACTCATGGCTGGTCAAAAATTCAAAATTTTGAAGGGATGGTGCAAAGCGGTTTTGACCCTATTGGACTTGGTGCCGGCCTATCAGTAGTATTACTTATAGGTGCAGAGTTTGTTGCAGCTTTGTTCATAGTTCTGGGATTTTTGACAAGGCTCTCTGCAATACCACTTATAGTAGCAATGAGTGTTGCCGCTTTTGTAGCTCATGCAGCAGATCCTCTGCAGGTTAAAGAGTTGTCACTGCTCTACCTTACAGTTTTTGCAGCTCTGTTTGTAACAGGAGCTGGAAAATACTCAGTGGATTCGCTTTTGTTTAAAAAGTAGAAGAGTGGGTTAAACCCACTCCTCTTTAAGAATCTCTCCCTTGATAGACATTACCATAACCTTTAGCGGGATATTTCTGGAAGCAAGCTCTTTTGCCCTTTTTGCAATCTGGAGAAGTCCGCCGCAACAGGGTACCTCCATTATTAGCACAGTCAAAGTATTGATCCTGGACTGATCAATCATGGCTACCAGCTTTTCTACATAGGTGTTCAGGTTGCTGTCAAGTTTAGGGCATGCAATTGCAAGGGCTTTGTTTTTCAGGAATGTCTGGTGAAAAGAGCCGTGTGTAAAAGCTGAACAGTCAGATGCAAGAAGCACATCTCCGCTCTGGAAATAGGATGCGGCTGGGTTAAGCAGATGAAGCTGGACAGGCCATTGTTTAAGCTCGCTAAGGTTTGCATTTGATTGAAATGAGATACTCTGCGCCGGAGCAGGTACTGGAGCCGCACCTCTGAAATCCCTCTCCATTGAACCGGGGCATCCGCATGCCATACCTTTCCCTTCCGGAGATGAATCAGGCTCATGATGATTAGAGGCAACAGCCGGCGATTCTGCAATTTTAGAGAGGTCAATCTTGAAGTTATTGTTTCTGCACCACTCTACACCCTGGTTGAACCACTCAATCTCCCCGTGATTCTTCAGGTGCTGAAGATGAGCAATCACAACTCTTTCACCTTTAACATGGATCCGCTCCATGACTGCTTCTTCACTGTATGGCTCTGTCTCCTTCTCAATAAGTTCAATTGCCCCAACCGGGCACTCACCGATGCAGGCTCCAAGACCATCACAGTAAAGATCGCTAATCATTACAGCTTTACCCTCAATAAGCTGAAGAGCTCCCTCATGGCAACCCTCTACACAGTTACCGCATCCGTTACAAAGATCTTCATCTATCTTAATTACCGTCCTTTTCATATTTTTTGTATATTTATATGGCGCAAAATTAAGCTCCCTTGTTATTAAAAAGTGTAATATTTGAAACAGTTTTAAAAGATGAAGAGATATATTTCGCTAATCCTTTCCCTTTTCGGACTATCATGCTCAACAACCCATATTGCTCTTGAATCTGAGGAAACATTTGATTTAAAAAGATATATGGGTAAATGGTATGAAATAGCCAGACTTCCAAATAAATTTGAGGAGGGGCTTGAGGAGAATACTGCCTTTTATGAATTGAGGGAAGATGGAGATGTAACTGTAATAAACCAGGGGAGGGTTGTAGCGAATAAAAGCAGGTACAAAGAGGTAAAGGGGAGGGCATGGGTGCCGGATCCAAATGAACCTTCAAAGCTTAAGGTGAGCTTCTTTTGGCCTTTCTCAGGAGACTACTGGGTGCTGAGGGTTGATAAGGATTATACAATAGCTTTGGTTGGAGATCCTTCAAGAGAGTACCTCTGGATCCTGGCCCGTGACAGAAGACCGGATCCAAAGGCAGTAAGTGAACTTAAAATCTATGCCTCAAGCCTTGGATATGCTGTTGAAAACATGATCAGCGGCCTCGCGGACTAGTTTGTCATCGGCTATATTCGGAATTGTTACTTGCAATTCCGGTGTTCTCTCCATCTCCCTTTTAATTGCAAAAATGGCTCCCTTGTTTCGTGCCCAGGCTCTTCTTGAGATGCCGTTATTTACGTCCCAGTGCAGCATGTTTTTTATTCTTCTGTCGGCATCTTCACTGCCGTCAATAACCATTCCGAATCCTCCGTTGACGACCTCTCCCCATCCGACACCTCCTCCATTGTGTATAGATACCCATGTGGCCCCTCTGAATGAGTCTCCTATTGCGTTATGAATGGCCATATCAGCAGTAAATGAAGAGCCGTCGTAAATATTTGAAGTCTCTCTAAATGGTGAATCCGTACCAGAAACATCGTGGTGATCTCTCCCAAGCACAATAGGGGCAGAGACCCTTCCCTCCCTGATTGCCCTGTTCATCTCAAGAGCAATCTTAATTCTACCCTCTGAGTCTGCATACAGAATCCTGGCCTGAGAACCCACAACAAGCCTGTTTGCGCCAGCCTCCTTAATCCAGTGAATGTTATCCTCCAGCTGACCAATGATCTCCTCAGGAGCACTCCTGGCAATCTCTTCAAGCACATTTGCTGCTATTCTGTCTGTCTCGGCAAGATCCTCCTCTTTTGATGAAGTGCATACCCATCTGTAAGGCCCAAACCCGTAATCAAAGAAAAGTGGTCCCATAATGTCCTGTACGTATGAAGGATATATAAAGGAGCCATCCTCATTTACAATATCAGCTCCAGCTCTTGAGGCCTCAAGCAGAAACGCATTTCCATAATCAAAGAAGTACATACCCCTCTCGGATAGCCGGTTTATTGCATTTGCATGTCTTCTCAATGTTGCCTGAACCTCCTCTTTAAACCTCTCCGGCTCGTCTGCCATCATTCTGTTTGACTCCTCAAAGCTTATACCGGCAGGATAGTATCCACCAGCCCATGGATTGTGGAGTGATGTCTGGTCGCTTCCAAGATCAGGATTTACCCCTGATTCAATAAACTTCTCCCATAGATCTACGATATTACCTTGATAAGCAAGAGAGACAGCCTCACCTCTCTCCTTTGCCTTAACAATTCTCTCCATCAGCAGGTTCAAATCTGTATAAACCTCATCTACCCAACCCTGAGAAAATCTTGTCTGAACCGCTTTGGGATTTATCTCGGCAATAACGCCTATTACCCCTGCAATAACAGCCGCTTTTGGTTGTGCTCCTGACATACCGCCCAGACCTGAGCTGACAAAAATCTTTCCGCTCAAATCCTTCTCTGATGGTTTTAATCTCATCCTTGCAGCATTTAATACGGTGATAGTTGTGCCGTGGACTATCCCTTGTGGCCCTATATACATGAACGAACCTGCAGTCATCTGCCCATATTGTGAGACTCCCAGTGCATTAAACCTCTCCCAGTGGTCCTTTGTTGAATAGTTGGGAATAACCATTCCATTTGTAACAACAACCCTGGGTGCCTCTTTGTGAGATGGATACAGCCCCATAGGATGTCCGGAATAGAGAACCAGTGTCTGCTCGTCGCTCATGGTAGCAAGATACTTCATTGTCAGGAGATACTGAGCCCAGTTCTGAAATACTGCTCCATTTCCTCCGTATGTAATTAGTTCATGAGGATGCTGAGCAACAGCATGATCAAGATTGTTGCTTAGCATAAGCATTATGGCAGCAGCTTGTTTTGATTTATGAGGAAAGTCGTCAATTTTTCTTGCTGATATTTTATATTTTGGCCTTAACCTATGCATGTAAATCCTTCCGTACTCCGCAAGCTCCTTTGCAAATTCAGGAGCAAGTATTGAATGCTGATTGTCAGGAAAATACCTCAGAGCATTCTTTATAGCAAGGATTTTTTCCTCTTTGGTAAGAATATCCTTTCTTCTAGGTGCATGGTTAACTGTCGGATCATATAGTGCAGGATCAGGTAGTGTGGAGGGAATTCCCTCCAGCACAGATTTTTGAAACTCTGTAAGGCTCATAAAATTCTATTGTTTTTTACAAAGTTACAAAAAAAGAGCTGTGAATTTGCCAGGTATGAAAATAATCCCTACTTTTGCAGTCCTAAAAAAAGGAGGTGTTTTAGCGTGATTATAGTACCAATAAAAGAGGGCGAAAATATTGAAAGAGCGCTGAAGAAATTCAAGCGTAAATTCGAGAAGACCGGAACCATCCGCGAGCTTAGAAGCAGAAAGACTTTTGTTAAAAACTCTGTAAAGCGTCGTGATGAGATTAAGAAGGCTATATATGTTCAGTCGCTGAGAATTAACGAGGAGTAATTTCTCGTACACCCCTGCCGTAGATTCGGACAGATATGAGATGCGCTGAGGTTTACCTCGGCGCATCTCTTTTTTTGCTTGTTTAATTCTTAGTTTTTTTGTAAATTGGTTGCAAATTAAGAGAAGATGGTGGTGGAGGACTTCATAAGTTATATTGGAATCCAGAAGAGGTATTCTGCAAGAACGTTGCAATTGTACCGAGAATATATAAATGATTTTAGAGAGTTTATATCTCCGGCGGATGATGGTGAATTCATTAAGGAGTTGAAATCTAACGCAGTAAGAGGATTTGTTGCCACTTCGCTTGACTCAGGGCTTAATTCCAGAACAGTTAATCTGAAACTCTCTGCAATAAGCAGCTTCTGTAACTATTTGTTAAAAAAAGGATTAATAGAGTCAAATCCGGTTAATAAGGTGCCCAGACCAAAGACTTCAAAAAGATTGCCCCACTTCTACACAGAGGGTGCCATCTCTGACTATCTGTCTAGCAGTATAGATGATGGAGATTTCTTTGCCCTGCGTAACAGAACAATAGTTCTTCTGCTTTACTCTACGGGAATGAGAAGGGCAGAGCTTGCCTCACTTTGCTTATCGGACTGGGACAGAGGGAGGAGAGTTATGAGGGTGAGGGGAAAGGGCGACAAAGAGAGGGAGATCCCGGTAACTAGGGAGCTGGAGAGTATGTTGTCAAGGTACCTTAATGAGATGACAGAGCTCTACTCTGATAACACTGAATCCAGGCTTTTTCTGACAGATACAGGACAACCTTTATACCTCTCATTTGTTAATAAAGTAGTGAAAGATGAGCTGTCAAAGGCTCCGGGTTTTACTGGAAAGAGGTCTCCCCATATGCTTAGACACTCAATCGCAACGCACCTTTTAAATAATGGGGCAGATTTAAACAGCATCAAAGAGGTACTCGGACACTCTTCGCTTGCAGCAACCCAGGTTTATACGCATAATTCGTTCGAGCAGATGAAAAAGATATTTCTAACCGCTCATCCAAGAGCAAAAAAAGGAGGATAACATGGACATCAGGATTCAGTCACTCAAGTTTGACGCAGACCAGAAGTTGATCAACTACATTGAAAAGAAGCTCTCAAAACTCCCTAAGTTCTATGACGAAGTGTCAAAGGTAGAGGTTGTATTAAGTCTTCTCCCTGATTATGAAAACAAAAAGGTTAAGGTAATGGTGGATGTACCGGGCAATCAAATTGTCGTGGAGAGGCATTCAGATAAATTTGAGAAGGCGGTTGTGGAGTGCGTGGATGTCTTGAAAGATCTGTTGGTAAAGGCAAAAGAGAAGAGAAAAGAGCCATAGGCTCTTCTCTATTCCCAGAATAGTGAGAGAAACTCCTCTCCCTCTATATTTGAAATATAGTCGGAGAGGTTTATCTTTTCCAGCCTCTCCTTTAACTCTTCATATGAGTGCCGGCAGCCCTTAATATGATTCTCAAGTTCTTCAGTCTCTTTTGTAAAAAAATAATCGCCAAAGATTTTCACCTCTTCAATCCTTCCCTTCTCCACCTTTAAATAGAGCTCAATAAGTCCGGCCGGGAATTTTACTACTTTTGAGTAAGTGTAGGCAGGTGACTCTCCGTAATTCCAGCTATCTCTGGAGTACTTACTCTCCTTCAGTTTCTCAATCTCTCTTAAATCCTCCTCTGTATATTTATACTCACTGTATCCGGACCTCTCTCCGGCAATAAAATTATGAAGATATTCAATGAAATTCTCAATTGGCATCTGCTCTTCAAGGTGCTCGGAAATATTGGTGACCCGGCCTCTGTTTGACTGTACAGATTTGCCTGTAAATTTCTCCGGTCTGGATGATAGAGCGTTTGAAAGATCAGCCATTGAGGCAGAAAAGAGGAGAGTGCCGTGCTGTAAAAGCCTGTTTTTGTAGCGTGCAACAGCATTTCCAGAAAATTTTTTTCCATCAATAAGAAGATCGTTTCGCCCCTCCAGATATGCATTGACTCCAAGCTCTCTAAGTGCCTCAATTATTGGTTTTGTGAATCTGGCAAACATTGATGAGGTATCCTCACTGACAGTAACATTGTCAATAAAAGTAAAGTTTATATTCCCCAGATCGTGAAAAACAGCCCCGCCCCCTGTGAGCCTCCTTACAACTTTGATTCCGTTGCTCCTTACATATTCTGTATTTATCTCTGCAAAGGCATTCTGGTGGTGCCCGATAATAATTGCATTGTTATTCTGCCAAAGTCTGAAGATGGGAACACTTAGCTGTTTAAACAGATACTCCTCAGCCGCCAGGTTCCACCAGGGGTCAATGTTTTTATCAATTACGTAGTACATCTTTTTGTATTAACAGTTGAATCAATTTATATGCAAGATATCCGACAGCTATTCCGAATAGTGCTCCAAAGAGAACATCTCCCGGAAAATGCCTGCCAACATATATTCTGCTGTAGGAAACAATCAATGCCCATGAAAAGATCAGTAGCGTGTACCATTTTCTTTTGAATATTGCCGCTGTAAGCATTGCAAGACCAAAAACATTTGCGGCATGGCTTGAAACAAATCCATAGCTAAACCTGTTATCCTCAATTACTCGTGCAATATTACAGGTTAGAGGATCCCATCCCGGTCTTAATCTGGAGACCATATATTTTATCTGGTTTGAAAAGAAGTCCGTAATGAAAAAAGTTGCCAGCAGAGCTATTAAAATGGTAAATATTACCTTTTTATCTCGTTTCTTAAAAACGATTTTTCGCCTCTGTTGAGCTCCCTCCTCTCTCTTTGTTTCAATGCTGCAAGACCAGACAATGCAGATAACAATAGAGATGTAGAGGGGTAACCAGGGCAATCTGGCAGAGAACAGGGTCATTACCCAGTCCAGAAAGCCGGTATGCAAATCGTTAAGAAACAGGAAGAGGCTCCTGTCCAGTTCCTCTAACTTGTCAAACATAAGATTCAGGTTTCTTAGAGCTCTTTATTGAGCATCTCCCAGAGCATATCCTTAAGCTGGATAATGCCCTTTCCTGTCACCGAAGATATAAAAATATGCGGAATTTTCCTTGGAAGTGTCTTTTTAATCTCCCTTTCAAGCTCCTCGTCCAGCATGTCAGATTTTGATACTGCCAAAAGGCGCTCCTTGTCAAGTAGTTCCGGATTGTACTGTTTTAGTTCATTCAGAAGAACTTTGTACTCCTGTTTAATATCTTTACTGTCAGCAGGTATAAGAAAGAGAAGCATTGAGTTGCGCTCTATATGCTTCAGGAACCTTAGTCCCAGCCCTCTTCCTGTATGTGCACCCTCAATTATACCGGGAATATCAGCCATCACAAAAGATTTGTGATCTCTGCACTCAACAATGCCAAGATTTGGTTCAAGGGTTGTAAATGCGTAGTCGGCTATCTTTGGTTTTGCTGCAGATACTGTTGAGAGGAGTGTTGATTTCCCCGCATTTGGGAATCCGACAAGACCGACATCTGCCAGAAGTTTTAGCTCTAGAATAAACCAGTTCTCCTCTCCTGGTTCTCCAGGCTGAGCATACCTTGGAGTTTGGTTTGTTGCGCTTTTAAAAAATGCATTTCCCATTCCTCCCCGGCCCCCTTTGACCAGAATTCTCTCTTCACCCTCCTCCGTAATCTCAAATAGAACCTCTTTGGTATCAGAAACTTTTGCTACAGTACCCAGAGGAACATCCAGAATTATATCCTCTCCGTCAGCACCAGTGCAAAGGGATCCGCTCCCGGCTCCCCCGTGCTCAGCTTTGATATGTTTTCTGTATTTAAGGTGAATTAAAGTCCAGTATTGAGAGTTTCCCCGCAATATTATGTGGCCTCCTCTGCCTCCGTTTCCACCATCCGGCCCCCCCTTTGCCACGAATTTCTCTCTGTGAAGGTGCATTGAGCCCTTACCCCCATTTCCTGAGGCACAGAAAAGCCTTACATAATCTACGAAGTTTGAATTACTCATCTAATGATTTATCAATTATCTTGCATATATCCATAAAGTTCTCCTCCACTGTCTGATCCCCGTTCACAGCCTTGTATTTGCCCTGATTCTTATAGTAGGCGACAAGTGGCTCTGTAACTTTGTGATATGTCTTTATCCTTGTCCGGATAGTCTCAAAGTCAGCATCGTCTTTTCTCCCTTCAATATTGGCACGGTGCTGTATCCTTTTTATATTGACGCTGTCAGTAGTTTCAAGCGAGAGAACAGCATCAACTTTGAATCCAATCTCTTCAAGCATCCCGTCCAGTGCAATTGCCTGAAATGTATTTCTGGGGAATCCGTCAAGTATAAAGCCTCTCTCAGGAGTATCAGGATTGCAAATCTCATCTCTGACTATCCCTATTACCAGATCATCCGGAACGAACTCTCCCTTCTCAATGAGAACGGCTGCAATTTTGCCAATCTCACTCTTTTTAGCAATCTCTTTTCTAAGTAGCTCTCCGGTGGAGATATGCCTGAAGTTGTATCTTCTGGCAATAAGGGTGGATTGAGTCCCCTTACCTGCGCCCGGAGGGCCGAAAATTAAAAAGTATTTCATTATTGATTTGACGCTGTGTCCAAAACGTATATATCCTTGTATTGTCTTCCTATTTCATCGTAATCAAGCCCATATCCAACTATGAAGTCATTGGGTATCTTCATCGCAACATAGTCAATGGGAACATCTCTTTTGTATGCGTCTGGTTTAAGCAGTAGTGTGCAGACAACTACCTTTGCCGCACCAGCCTCTTTCAGCATACTGTAGAGCTCTACAATTGTAGCTCCTGTATCAACAATATCCTCCACCAGTACTACTGTCCTACCCTTTACATCTGTGTTAAGACCCAAAATATGCTTCAACTCTCCTGTGGACTCCACTCCTGAATATGATGATACCTTTATGAAAGAGAGCTCGCACTGGAATTCAAGATGTTTCATCAGATCAGATGTAAACATAAAGGAGCCGTTCAGTACAGACAGAAAGAGCGGTACATCTGCCTGGCTGAAATCTCTGTTCATTTTGGCAGCCAGCTCTTCAATGCTCTTCAGTATCTTATCATGCGGGATAAAGATGCGGAAAGATTTGTCATGTAGGGTGATGCGTTCCATAATTAAAAAAATTTGTGCTCGCGAAATTAAGTATTAATTTTGTCTTTTACCAATTTTTACAATTACACAGATGAATCCGTTAGTTAGCATTATTATGGGAAGTACCTCTGATATGGGGATTATGAAGCAGGCTGCAGAATTTTTAAATGAGATGGAGATTCCGTTTGAAATAAACGCTCTCTCAGCTCACAGAGTTCCTCAGCAGGTAATGGAGTTCGCCTCCGGCGCAGCAGACAGAGGAATCAAAGTAATTATTGCTGGCGCAGGCGGAGCGGCTCATCTGCCCGGAGTAGTTGCGGCTATGACACCACTTCCGGTTATTGGTGTACCTGTAAGGTCATCAATTTCAATTGATGGATGGGACTCTGTGCTCTCAATACTACAAATGCCTGCAGGAATTCCTGTAGCTACTGTTGCTCTTGACGGAGCAAGAAATGCTGCTATTCTGGCACTACAGATACTGGCAACCGGAGATTCGGCAAGAATGGAACAAATGGTTAATTTCAAAAGGGATCTTGCCAAAAAAATTGTAAAAGCAAACGAAGAGCTGGATGCAATAACATACAGCTTCAAGGTTCCAAGAAATAAGTAGAGACTTAATTATTTATTAAAATGTGGGGGAGATATGAGGCGAGGGATTTTAATCCTGCTCTGCGTAATGTGGAGCAGTTGTTACCTGTGTTTTTCACAAAATGAGTCGGCGCACGGATCTGCGCTGCAGCAGACCATCTTCAATCTGGATGAAGAGCTTAGTCAAGAGGCACTGGAAGAGCTGCTTGAAAATCCTTTAAGGATAAATTTTTCTTCGTTAAGTGCTTTTGAGGCATTTCCGCTATTCACCCGTTTTATGGCGGCATCGCTCTATGATTATATCAGCAAGAGCGGCCCGGTTATATCTTATTATGAACTTGCATCAGTTCCGGGTTTTGACAGAGATATTGTTGACTTTCTGGCTCCATTCATAGACCTTTCAGTCAGAAGAAGAGTTACTTTAAAAAGTCTTCCTGGGGCTATCTCTCAGGGGAGATCTCAACTCCTCATAAGAGGCTCAATCCACGCCGGAAGGCAGGATGGATACAAACCCATTTCAAAAGAGGAGCTGGAAAAGAGCCCGAACAGCAGATACATTGGACCGCCAGGCAGAGTTTACGGACAGTATAAATATGAGATTCCCGGCCTGATAAAGCTCTCCCTTATATCAGAAAAGGACCCCGGAGAGCATTGGGGAGACTACTTTGGGTACTCGCTCCAGACAGAGAATCTGGGAATAATTGAGAGAGTGGCTATTGGAGACTTTACTGCAAGATTCGGGCAGGGTCTTGTTTTGTGGAATGCCCCATCGCTCTTCTCATCATCATCAACGAACCTCCTTAAGTATGAGTATGGTATAACATCATACTCCTCAACAGATGAAAACAGGGCTTTCAGAGGTATAGGTTTATCTTCAGAGGGCCGGATGGGTAGATTATCTCTTCTTCTTTCCGCCAGAAATATTGATGCCAGGGTTGTTGAAGATGGATTTACCTCTATACTTACAACCGGGCTCCACAATACGAGAGCCACTATGGAGAGGAGAAGAAACCTGGGATTTAATTCTATAGGGGCCAATTACTCTTTTGCATTTTCTAAACTAAAGGTTGGAGTTACGCTGGCAGGTTATAGTTACTCGCATCCTTATGCAGGAAGAGATTCTTCCCAGATAGAGAGGCAGAGTGCATTTGGAAATATTGGAGGTAATGCCGGATTAGATCTGTTTGCCCATCTTGGAGACTTCAGACTTTTTGGAGAGGTTGCATCTGATTTAACTCTAAATCCTGCTTTAATTGCCGGATTTGTTTGGAGAAAAAGTTACTCTTTAGATCTATCCTTTGCAATAAGATACTATTCAGACAACTATTTTTCTCCACTCGGAGGAGCCATAAAGCGAGGCGGTAATTTAAGAGGCGAAATGGGGGCAGACCTGATTGCCAACTACAGAGGCAAGGGGGGGCTCTCAGCCAGAGGGTGGTTTTATTATACTCGTGGTATGAAGTTCCCAAAGTGCGGAGCGGAACTTATCTCTCCTGTCGGAGGACAGTTTGAAATACTTGTCAGGGCCGATGCCAGAGAGGAGAGGTACTCCTTAAGGCTTCAGACAGAGTGGGGGCGGGGAAGGCAAATTTCACTCTCTGTCAGGGGAGAGGGTAATATATCGGAAGTGAAGGGGAGTAACGAATTTGGGTGGATGGTATTTGCCGAGACTGTTGCTAAGCTACCCTCGGGTTTTGCCGATGCCTCAGCACGAATTGCAATATTTAATACTCCGTCATGGTCAAACAGGATATACGCCTACGAGAGAGATATTCTCTATGGTTTCTCTGCGCCTGCTCACTATGGAAGAGGATTCAGGTATTACCTCAATATTCATTTAAAATGTTTTAAATGGATGGATGTATGGTTTAAAGGATCTTTATGGAGATATACTGACAGAGAATATACAGGAGAGGGCCCCTCTAGGATGGAGGGACCCTCATTAGCTGAACTTAAAGCTGAAATGAGATTCAGATTTTAGAGAGGCTTTATTTTAATCTTCTTTCCGGGAAGGATTTTACTGTTCTTTGTAAACCCGTTAAGTTTCATTATGTCATTCAAAGTTACTCCGTCAAACTTACGGGAGATCTCCCAGAGTGTATCACCCTTTTTAACCGTGTACATCAGATAACCTCCTGATGAAGATGATGCGGATGAATTTGAAGTAGTGGCAGAGGTTGTTTTTGAAATTGAAGAAGATGATGAAGCTGACGATGTTCTGGTTGCAGAAGTTGGCTCCCCGTTTTTGTGTATAGCGAGCCTTTGTCCAATTCTGATGTTGCTCTTAACTCCGTTCCATCTTTGCAGGTCTGACAATCTCACCCCGTATCTCTGTGCAATTCTCCCCAGCGTCTCCCCTTTCCTGACAGTATGATAGGTTGTTGTCTGAGAGGCTGCGCTCTTTGCTTCATTCAAAACAATTGGGTTAAAATAAATAGAGTCTTTAAATGTAAAGATGTGTTTTTCGCTATCAACAAACTGTGTGGTATAGTTAAATGGTAGTCTGAGAAGATATGATTTGTTTTCGCTGCCTGGTATTATCTCCTTTACATATTGCGGGTTCAAATCTGCAATCTCCTCTTTTGGAATGCCTATAAGTTCAGAAATTTGTCCAAAGTGAAGAGGCTTTTTTATCTCAAATGTATCCACATGAGCAGGCATTGCTATTGGTCTTGGGGTTATACCATGGTCTTTATAATAGGCCAGGGTATATAGTGCAGCAACAAAAGATGGAACATATCCGCGTGTCTCACGGGGAAGATATGGATAAATTGTCCAGAAGTCCCTTGATCCGCCGGCCCTCCTGATGGCTTTGTTCACATTCCCCGCCCCACAGTTGTATGAAGCAATTGCAAGTGACCAGTCTCCAAAAATAGTGTAAGCATCTTTCAGGTACTTTGCTGCCGCGTGTGAAGAGGCGACAGGATCTAATCTTTCATCAACATATGTGGTGATTTCCAGATTGTACTGTCTTGCAGTTCTATACATAAACTGCCAGATACCGCGTGCGTTTACTCTGGATGTGGCAACCGGATTTAGTGCCGACTCTATAATTGCCATGGCCTTTAGCTCTTTTGGCATATCATACTGGTCAAAAATCTCCTCAAAGATAGGAAGGTAATAGCTAGACAGCCCCAGAATAAGGTCAATCTTATTGGGAATTCTCTGAGTATAGTAGATAATGTGGTTCTTTATTATATTGTTGTATGGCAACGGGATGAATGAATTGATAGCCTTCAGCCTTTTTATGAGAACAGAGTCAGGTGTATCTGAAGTTAAATTTTCAGTTTCCAGATTTACTGAGATACCCTCATCAAGAGTCAGGCTCCTCTGAACATACCATAGATTTAAAAGCGAATCTGTGTTTGCTGAGGGATCAAGAAGGTCCTCCGTTTCAAAAAACCTTAAGCTACCTGGGTTTATTGTGTCATTTTCACTCAAAGTGTCAGAAAATGGAATTGAGTTTTGTTCAATCTCCCTCTTAAGTGAATCAACTCTGAATTTCAGAGTCTCCACCTCTCTCTCCAGACTCTCTCTGGTTGGTCTCTTCCTGTTGAATAGCTGAGCTTCAGCATCAAAAGGGATTATAGTTAAGCCGGTTAGAAAAATGGCCGTAATGGCGATAAATTTTAATCTGCAGGTCATTTTCATTTTAGAATCTGATGTTTAGTGACAAACCCAGTGAGGGTGCCGTGTTTTTTGTAAATCGGTAATCCAGGGGCTCAATAATAGCAGGTGTGACGGTAGCTGTTATGTCATCACTCATGTCAAACTCCTGCAGGTGTGCAAATACATTTGCGTCAATTACATTCAGAGCATATACAATCACTCCGGCAAGGATAGAGTAGTCTCTGTAACGTCTGTATGTATCCCGGTAGTACTTAAGCGTCTCTGCACTTGCCCCACCCGTATAACCGGAATCAGGAGTAGTTGCCAGGTTGTGCTGGTTTTTGTAGTATCGGTATTGGTAGTTGTTGCTGGAGATAAAGTAGCCGACTGTTATAAAGCCTCCGTATATAATGGGAATCTTCCAGTAATCTCCGTTGTATGCCTGACCCAAACCCGGTAGCATAGCAGAGTAAATTGATGCGCGTGCGGGAAGAACCTCCTTGTGGTGTTTGAAAGAGACAGCTCCGTCAAGAATTCCTCCCCAGTATGTCAGGGCTGCCGCTGCATAGAATATTGATCGTTGAGTTCTGTATCTTGATTCTCCGCTCTCCTGAAGAAGTTTGTTGCTGTGTATTCCTGCGTAAGTGAAACCCAGCATCCCTCCGTAAAGCACGGGAAGCTTCCAGTAATCTTTGTTGTAGATCTGTGCTGTGCCTGGCAGAATAAGAGATCCGGCCCATAATCTTGACAGGTTTATGGTATCCTTTCCGGCAATGCTTTTGAAATATCTTTTAAGATTGTATTCAGGAGGTCTGTATTTCCCCTCCTCCTCTGTCTGGTTGTTCTGATTGTTCTGAGAGCTGCCCGGCGGACCTGTCCTTGTCATATTACCTATAAACTGCCCCTTTGCAATAACGGGCATTAAAGAGATAAGTATGATTAAGAATATTCTGAGCACAGCATTGTGATTCTATTGGTTTATTCTCTCCAGTGCCTCGCGAAACTCTTCAATTTCGGCCTCGCTGCCAAATCTTATCGTAAGAGATCCTGCTCCTCTCTCCCCCTTTTTAATTGATACATTATTATTGAAATACCTTCCTATCAGTTCAATTACACGGAAGCATGATTCACTAAGCTCTTCATGCCCCTCCTGGCCCCTCTTCTCATCTTTGGTACCGTTAATTTTTTTAACTCTCTCCTCCACAGCCCTGACCGAGAGGTCTTTCTCAATAATCAAGTTGCATACTTTCAGCTGTTTGGATGGCGTTTCAAGTGCGAGAATTGCTTTGGCATGACCCATTGTTATCTTGCCGGCTCTTATTGCAAGCTGAATCTCAGCGGGAAGCTTAAGCAGCCTTAGATAGTTTGTCACGGTAGCTCTCTTTTTGCCTACCCTCTCTGCCATCTCCTCCTGAGTGAGGCTGCACTCCTCAATTAGCCTCTGGAAGCTCATGGCTATCTCCATTGAATCAAGATTCTCTCTCTGAATATTCTCTACTATAGCCATCTCAAGCATCCCCTGGTCATCGGCAGTCCTTATATAAGCAGGTATTGTCTTAAGCCCGGCCATCTGAGATGCCCTGAAACGCCTCTCTCCGCTGATTATCTGGTATTTCCCGCTCTCAGCCTGCCTCACAGTTATGGGTTGTATAAGCCCCAGTAACTTTATAGATTCGGCCAGCTCCTCCAGTGCTTCAATGTCAAAAGTGCTTCTTGGCTGGTACGGATTAGCAATAATATTATCAATTGAGATTTCTGAGATGGATGCAACTCCCGACTCCCCCTCGCTTGAGGATGGTCTGTTGAAATTCATATTATTGGCGTCAGATATCAATGCACCCAGCCCTCTTCCCAAAGCAGATTTTTTCATCTCTATTTACTTAGTATTCTTCTTAACAATCTCCTTTGCCAGATTCAGGTAGTTGTTTGCGCCAGCCGAAATTGCATCGTGAAGTATGACCGGCTTTCCGAATGATGGAGCCTCCTGAAGTCTTACGTTTCTTTGTATTACGGTTGCAAAGACCATCTCGCCAAAGTGGTTTCTGACCTCATCTGCAACCTGATTTGCATGTCTCAGCCTTCCGTCAAACATGGTAAGGAGAAAACCCTCAATTTGCAATGCAGTATTTAGTCTGTTCTGCACCAGTTTTATTGTGTTGAGGAGTTTTCCCAGCCCCTCTAAAGCAAAGTATTCGCATTGAACCGGTATCAGCACGGTGTCAGCTGCAGTCAGGGCGTTTATAGTTATTACTCCCAGGGATGGAGAGCAGTCTATAATTATATAATCATATTCATCTTTAACCCTCTCAAGCGATTTCTTTAGCACCAGCTCTCTGTCAGGAACATTTAGAATTTCAATCTCTGCTCCTACAAGATTTATGTGGGATGGTACAAGTTTAAGCCCTGGTATTGCGGTCTCCAAAGTTATGCCGGATATCTCCTCTTTGCCTATCAGAACTTCATAAAGTGTCTTTTTTGAACCGGAGTCCGGGTCAAAATTCATTCCGGAAGTAGAGTTTGCCTGAGGATCTGCATCAACCAGCAGTGCCCTCTTCTCCAAAACAGCCAGCGAAGCTGCAAGATTTATTGCGGTGGTCGTTTTGCCCACTCCACCCTTCTGGTTTGCTATAGCTATTATTTTTCCCATATTAGTCTGTTCAGAAATCCCTATCGTCAACCCGCAAATCTACAAAATCTTTTTTTATTTTTACTGGGGATCTGCATCGGCCACAACAGATGTGCCTTTAAAATTTTTCTCAATCTCCTCTCCGGTTGTAAAAATCCATCTCTTAGCCATACTGTTGCCAGACCTAGGCAATTTTACCCAGAAATGGGAGATGAACTCCCCTCTGATCTTGTCTACAATCGGTACAAATGGTCCTGTAACCTCTGCACCTTTTAGCGAAGAGAGTCTCTCTCCCAAAGCAGTAGCAGCCTCATTAACCCTTAACCGATCCCTGCTCTTTACGGTTATTTTAACAATCCTTACAAAAGGGGGATAGGCAAACTCTTGCCTCTCTTTTAACTGGTCATAGAGCCTTTTGTTCCCCTCCCTGAAAGATTCATAGACAGGATGCTCTCCAAGTGAGGTCTGTACAATAATTTTCCCCTGTTTTTCACCTCTTCCGGCTCTGCCGGATAGTTGTTCCAGTAGCTGATAAGCCCTTTCGTTTGCCCTGAAATCTTCAATAGCAAGCATTGAGTCTGCGTTTATTACAACCACAAGCGACAGCCCCTTGAAGTCAAAACCCTTACTAATCATCTGAGTACCTACCAGTATATCAATCTTTCCGCCAGCGAACTCCTTTAGCATCCTCTTCTCTTCGCTTCGCTTTCCGGTCGTCTCTGCATCAAACCTCTCAACCCTGGCCTTTGGAAAAAGTTCGGAGATCTTCTCGGCAATCATCTCTGTTCCGGATCCGCGCTCTTCTAAAAAGCCAGATCCACACTCCGGGCAAACATTCTCATATTTTTTATGAAAATCACAGTAGTGGCAGCAGAGCTCCTCCTTTCTTTTATGGTAACTCAGAGAGGTATTGCAATGGCGGCAAAGAGGGATGTGTCCGCATTCAGAACATTGAACCATTGGAGAGTATGACCTCCTGTTTCTGAAAATCAGAATCTGTTCTCCGACAGCAAGTCTTTCCTCAATTTCATCTAATACCTTTCCGGAGAAAAGACCCCTCATCCTTCCGGAGCGTCTCTCTTTTATTATATCCAGAATCTCTACAACAGGTTGACCTGCACCGTGGTATCGTTCATTGAGGCAGATATGTGTGAATCTCCCGGAATTGCAGTTGTATATTGACTCAAATGAAGGTGTAGCACTTCCCAGAAGCACATTTGCCCCCCATATGGATGCCAGGACAATTGCAGCATCTCTTCCGTTGTATCTGGGTGCCGGTTCCGACTGTTTGTAGGATGGATCATGCTCTTCATCAACAATGATAAGATCAAGTCTTGAGAATGGGAGAAAAAGCGAAGATCTCAGACCTAAAACAATCTGGCCATTGCTGCCTTCTCTCTGAGAGACTTTAACAGATGCCTCTCTCCTTGCAGCAGGAGTCATAGCCGAATGGAATGTTGACAAATTATCTCCGAATACCTCTCCAAGCCTCTCCTCTAGTTGTCTGCTTAAGGCAATCTCCGGAACCATGTAGAGCACGACACCTCCTCTATCTGTTACCTCTTTTGCCAGACTCATGTAGATCTCTGTCTTTCCCGAGCCTGTCACCCCTTCAAGAAGAGCGGGCTTTGAGTTTCTGAAGCTCTCCTCTATCTCATGTTTCGCCTTATGCTGAGACTGTGTCAGAATAAACTCTCTACCTACGGAAGCTCTCTCTCTTTTTCGGGAGAATTTAACTCCAGATGCAGATGGATAGATTCCTGAAGAGGCTCTGTAAACCTCTCCCAGAGTGCACATATAATAATCAGAAATCCATTCCCAGAATCTGATCTGCTCAGAAGATATCTTAAATCCGTCAAGAACCTCAATAATCTCATTTAATTTTCCTGAGTATCCATTGCATTCATTCGTTAAAGAATGTACTACTGCAAAATACTCCCTCCCGGAGAAGAGCACTCTGACCCTGCTGCCGGCAGAGATACTCTCATTAAGACATCCGGGAACTATATAAGAGACATCAATCCTGAGCTTAAGCGGCAGGATAACTTTTGCGTATGTTTTCTCGTCTGGTGACATTTATAGTGAGAATTGTCTCAGATAATCTGCAACATCTTCCAACAGCCATTTGGGAGTAGATGTGGCTCCGCATATTCCAACGCTGTCTCCATCCATGAACCACTCAGGATTAATCTCCTCTTTTGTCTCAATTTTATAACTTCTATGATTCTCCTTAAGGCATACATCAAAAAGAATTTTGCCATTTGAACTCTCCTTACCACTAACAAAGATTATAACAGAGTGATCTCTGGAGAACTCCTTCAGATGAGGATGCCTTGAGGATACCTGGCCGCAAGTCGTATTAAAAACCTTAAATTTCTCAACAGGTCCTCCCTCATTTATGATACTCTCCTTTATTGCATTGCACACCTTTTTATAAATCTCAGGATCTTTTGTCGTCTGTGAGAAGATGTAAATAGGCCTTTTAAAGTCCAACCCATGAATATGATCAATTCCCTCAATTATAGTGGCATCTCCATCTACCTGTCCCACCAGCCCGTTAACCTCTGCATGGCCTACCTTTCCAAATATGACAAGCTGCCCTCCGATTTTCTTTAACTCTTTATAGTTAGCCTTAACTCTCTCTTGAAGCTTTAGCACAACAGGGCATGTGCAGTCAATTATTCTGAGATTATTCTCCTCTGCGATTTTATAGCTTGATGGCGGCTCGCCGTGAGCCCTGATAAAGAGCACGCTATCCCTCATTTTGGACATTTGCTCATAGTTTATCGTCTTTAGTCCCTTCTCTTTAAGTCTTGAAATCTCAGTGCTGTTATGCACTATTGAACCAAGAGAGTGAAGCTCACTGTTCTTCTCCAGATACCTCTCTGCCTGTTCTATAGCCCTGACCACTCCATAGCAAAAGCCTGAGTGAGTATCAATATCTATTGTAATTTTCATGATTTAGCAATTAATTCTTCAAACCATTGAAGCTGGTCTTCAATACTCATATTGCTGTTATCCAGAAGTATGGCATCGGATGCCCTCCTTAAGGGGGCTGCCTCTCTGTTCTCATCCAGATAGTCCCTCTCCCTTACATTTGCAAGAACTTTGTCATAATCGGGTCTCTCTCCCTTGGCCTCCATCTCTCTGAATCGCCGCATAGCCCTAACCTCTGCCGAGGCAGTCATAAATATTTTTATATCGGCATTGGGAAAAACAACTGTTCCGATATCCCTGCCATCCATTATAACCCCTCCGCTCTTTCCGTAATTGGAAAGAATGTTGTCCACAAAGCTTCTTACAATGGGCAGAGATGCTATAAAGCTCACCTTGGAAGATACCTCTAGTGTCCTTATCTCCCGCTCAATATTTCTATCTCCCAGATATAGCTCGCTGGCTCCACCCGGACCGGTTGGCCTGAAAAGTAACTTCAGAACCTTTAAAGCTCTATTCAGTGCCTGTTCATCAATTCTGTTTTCGCAGTCAATTATTGAGTTTTCGCTTGCAAATAGAGCAACCCCTCTGTACAGTGCTCCTGTATCTACATAGATGAGCCCGTATCTGGAGGCTATAAGCTTAGCAAATGTGCTTTTTCCGGTTGATGAATGACCGTCTACCGCAATGATTGTTCCCTCTTTTATCATAGTCATACAAGCAACAAACATACGCAAAAAATAGTTTATCTTTGTAAAAAAATAGAGTGATGAGAGTAGCCATTCTTGACTTGGGCACCAACGTATTCAGTCTTTTAATTGCCCGGGTTTCAAAAGAGGGATATGAAATAATTGAAGTAGCCAAGATACCGTCTAAAATTGGAGAGGGAGGAATTACGAGGGGTATTCTTACTGAGGAGGCATTGAGAGCAACAATCGGAGCTATGGAAATTGTTGAGAGTACAATAAAGAGGGCTGGAGGTGTGGATATAAGAATGGCCATAGCCACCAGTGCCGTAAGAGATGCATCCAACTCAGGAGATTTAGTCAGGATTGTTAGGGAGAGAGGATTCAATGTTGAGATTATCAAGGGGGAGAGAGAGGCGGAACTTATCTACAAAGGTGTACGTGAGTCAATGCTACTCTATGATGAGATATTTCTGATAATGGACATAGGAGGTGGAAGCAATGAGTTTATTATAGCCGACAAAAACAGAATTTACTGGAAGGAGAGCTACAATATGGGAGTTGTCAGGGTCAGAGAGACCACGCCACCTTCAGATCCCATAAAAGAGACAGAGATTGAAGCTTTGGAGAGTTATTTCAGAGAGGGTATGGCAACTTTGTGGGAAGCAGTTGAGAGGTATAGACCAACTCTTCTTATCGGGTGCTCAGGTTCATTTGACACACTCAGGGAGTTGATTTTTCCTGAAGATGACTTCTCTGTCCCCTCTTTGACAATGGACAGAGAGTTAATGGAAAGACTCCATAAAAAGTTATTACTCTCAGACAGAGAGGAGAGGGTAGCAATGCGAGGAATGTCTCCCATAAGGGTTGATTATATTGTAATTGGCTCAATTCTTGTAAACCTTGTCATCTCTGCGACTAATCCGGCCGAGATATGCCAGAGCTCATTCTCACTAAAGGAGGGGTGTATGGCGGAGATATATGAATCACTAACAAAGAACAGCAATTGAAATGAAACTTCTTATTATTGACGACGAAAAGAGCATTAGAAACACGCTGAAAGATATCCTGGAATTTGAGGGCCACGAGGTTCATCTGGCCTCAGACGGAGTTGAAGGGTTGGCTATGGCTACTTCAGACAACTATGAAGTTATCTTTTCAGATATCAAGATGCCCAATATGGATGGCATGGAGCTCCTTGATAAACTTTCTGAAGCGAATGTGGATTCGTCAGTGATAATGATATCAGGTCACGGCTCTATTGATACAGCAGTTGAATGTATAAAGAAGGGGGCCTTTGACTTTATTCAGAAGCCTCTTGATTTGAACAGAATACTAATTACCCTTAGGAATGCCACTGACAAAACTATACTTGTCAAGGAGACTAAAAATCTCAAAAAGAGGGTCTCAAAGATTCCGGAAATAGTGGGGGCCTCTCCTGCAATTTCTAGAATTAAACAGATGATTGACAGAGTTGCACCCACAGAGGCCAGAGTTTTAATTACAGGCTCAAATGGAACCGGTAAAGAGCTTGTGGCCAGATGGCTACATGAAAAAAGTTCGCGCTGTGAGATGCCATTTGTGGAGGTAAATTGTGCAGCGATACCCGGAGAATTGATAGAGAGCGAGCTTTTTGGACACGAAAAAGGTGCCTTTACATCTGCAGTAAAACAACATAAAGGGAAGTTTGAACAGGCAGACGGAGGGACTCTTTTTCTTGATGAAATTGGGGATATGAGTCTTGCAGCTCAGGCAAAGGTACTAAGAGTGCTTCAGGAGAATAAACTCAGCAGAGTTGGTAGCGACAAGGACATTAATGTGAAGGTCCGGGTTATAGCCGCTACTAATAAAAATCTGACGGAGGAGATAGCTAAAGGTGCTTTCCGTGAAGATCTTTACCACAGACTAAGTGTAATTGTGATCAATGTACCCCCTTTGGCAGAGAGAAGAGAAGATATTCCATTACTCGCAAACCACTTTATATCACAGATTTGTGAGGAGAGTGGAATGGTTCCACGCGATATTGAGAAAGAGGCTTTGGAGGAGCTTGCCCAGTACCCCTGGACGGGTAATATCAGAGAGCTTAGAAATGTTATGGAGAGGCTGTTGATTCTGAGCAATAACAAAATAACAAAGGGGGATGTGGTTGCCTACGCAAAACCAATATTCAAATAAAAAAAGAGGGAAGCCAAAAATCTCTTTTTAGTCCCCCTCTCAGGTGAATTAACCAGGATAAGAGAGAAAAGGATTACTCCCTTTCAATTCTCAACTGCTGGATGAAATTGCCATCCTCCTGGGTTTTAACAAACAATGTTACCCTAAACTTTTCTCCTCCCGCATTGAGATTGCCAATTGCATATTTCATAGGGGCTTTGCCACTTCTGTAGGCAATGTTAAAATTCCTTGGGGTGTAATTTGTGAAAAACTCCTTAAGAATTTGCCTTGCCTGCGCTTTGCTGCAAACATTTACGCTTCCCATTACATCAAGCTCCAGGTTTTGTGCAAACCATGCAGAAAGTCTCTCAGAGTCTCCCGCTTGCATATATTTTGCAATTGGTACAAAGACATCCTGTTCAGCTTTGTTCTGCGCCTGTAGCGTTGTTGCCAAAAGCATAAATGTTGAAATAAGAAACAATCTCATATCTCTCTCCTTGTTATCCGATAAGGTTTCAGCAAGCAAAAATCAAGCCATAAAGAAGTTGCCCCACTTTCAAAATAATCTTATTTTTGTACTGATGAAGATTACATTTCTGCTTACAGGAAAAACAGAGAGTCCATCCCTTATTAAGGAGATCTCTATATACGAAGAGAGAATAAAAAGATATACAACCTATTGCCGCACAGAGATTCCTGAGCTCAAGAGGGGCTCCTCTTTAAGTAAAGATGAGATAAGACAGAGGGAGGGGGAGCTTATATTAAAAAACATAAAACCTCAGGACCAGGTAGTTCTTCTTGATGTTGCAGGGAGAAGTCTTACATCGGAGGAGTTTGCAGATTTTATTGAAAAAAGGGGGGTATATGGAGCAAAAACCCTCATCTTTGCAGTAGGTGGAGCCTATGGATTTTCAGAAGAGGTTTATGACAGGGCAGACTACAAACTCTCGCTCTCTCCAATGACCTTCTCTCACCAACTGGCAAGACTTTTGTTTATAGAGCAGCTTTACAGAGCATTTACAATAATCAGGGGAGAGCCCTATCACCACGGCTGATGAACGAATTGGGAGAAAAGCTAATAGCATGGAGAACCACAATTTTGTGGGTGCTGATGTCTCTTATGGCCATCTCATCCTTTATGGAATTCTCCTCCCCCAACTCTATGGACCGCGAGGTTGCAAAGCTTGAGAAGACAATTCACAAGAGGCAAGCAGTACTTGCAGATTATGCAGCCAGAGCACTGGATGTGCCAGACACCCTTTTTCTGGATTTTCCGGGATTGCCTTCAGATATGGTGCTCTACAGATATTGCGCAGATACCCTTCAATCCTGGGTGAATCAGCTTCCGGTGTCAAATGATGATATTGACTTTTTCCCATTTGGTTATACTCTCAACCATTTGACGAGCAGGGGTATATCAAATACTCCTCTGGCATATATCGGAACACGGGAGCAGTATGTTAGCCTTGGATCAGCCTGGTACATTGTAAACTCTTATTCCAGAGGCAGAGTGACAGTGGTTGCGGCACTGCTAATCCAGACAGACTATAACTCTCAGACATCAGTACTAAGAAGCGAAATTAATCCAAACCTATCTCTTAGCAAAAGACTCTCAATTGCTCCTGTGACGCACGACGAGTCATACATAGTCAGAGGAATAGAGGGTGATATACTATTCTCAGTACTTAAAAATCTGCCCTCTGAAAGAGGAGATGCGGGCAATATGTTGAGACTCCTCTCTATGTTGTTTGCAATAGCTGCCCTTTTCAGTGATCTGGCCAGAAGAAAGAGGATGAAACAGTTCTTTCTGGCATGGGGAGGTCTGACGATTGTGCTTGTTCTATCCCTCTATATGGCTGATGGAGCATCAGGTAACAAGCTATTCTCACCTACTCTTTATGCAGATTTTGGACTATTCGGTTCTATGGCAGATATGATGATTTGCCACCTATATATCTTCCTTGTCATTCTTGCACTATTTACAGTCAGAAAGAGTCTGGCACTTGCATACCTCAGAGGTACTTCAGCTAAAAGAGCCGTTGTATCAGCAATACTTTCGCTGATACCACTCATTGTGGCAGGTTATATACATGTGACTCTTAAGTCTCTTGCAATGAACTCAAGTATTGTGCTTGAACTTTACATGATTGACGAGATATCTGTATTTACAATACTGGCTTATCTGCTTTATGCTCTTTTATTTGTATCGCTTCTCTTCTCTCTTCAGTTGCTAAGACCCATCTTCAGATTCAAAGGCGGCTTCTCTTTTCTGAAGCCTAAAAATATGCTTATATTTCTCTCATTAGTATCTCTTTATACACTTATTTCAGTCAGTCGCTACGGATACGAAAAGGAGTTTGAGAGGAACAGGGTGCTTACAACTAAGATGTCAGTTGAGAGAGACCTGGATGTTGAGATACTCTTGAGAGGGGCTGAAAGGATGATAGAGACAGATCCGCTATTATCTCTCTGGGTACAGGTGAATCAGGGAGAAGAGATGATAAACAGCATCCTGAACGAACAATATTTCTGGAGTATTCTTCAAAGGTACGACATCAAGATAACTGTTTGCAGAAGAGATGATCCTCTGCTGATTGACAGCGAGTCACAACCCCAGCCATGCGGTGCCTTTTTTGATAATGAGATTCTGAGATATGGGATACCCCTGTTTGCTAACTCCCGTTTTCTCTTTATGAATAATTACAATGGAAGGATAAGTTATTTGGGATACTTTATCTATCCGGCTTTCGGCGGAAATGTCAATCTTTATATTGAGCTTGATTCCAAGTTTATGAGGGCCAATGCCGGATATACAGAACTCTTGCTTGATCATAAAAACACAAGCACTCTGAATCTTGGCTCTAGCAACTCGTTTGCAAAGTACCTTAATAACAGAATGATATCATACTCCGGGAGGTACAATTATCCAACCATACTGGAGGATAATTATGAGATGGGGTATAAGACTGTCCGAAGCGACGGATATATTCATTTTGTGAACAAGATGTCCGGAGAAAATATAATAATGATAAGCAGGCCTGAGAGAAATGCATTCCCTTATATTGTGACATTCTCATATGTGATGCTTTTTTTCTCCCTGATAACTTTCTCTCTTGTAAGAACCAGACACAAAGGTTTTTTCCCAAAGATGCCAAGAAACTCATTCAGGTGGAAAATAACTATACTTATCATTGCCTCTCTTGTGTTTGCTCTCTTTTTTATGGGGGCAGGAAGTATTTGGTTCTCTCTAAGTTATTTTGATGAGTCAAACAGGATGCAGATGGAGGAGAAGATGCAGTCTGTTCAGTCAACGCTCTCATATTACAGCCGGCTTGCCAAAAGATATAATGATCCGCAGTTCAACAATATCAGGCTCTTTGAGGCGATGAACAGACTTTCAGACAATACTCAGATAGACATTAATATTTACCGACCAGATGGTCAGTTACTCAGAACTACCCAACCAGAGATATACGACAACTATATACTGGGGGCAAGAATGCACCCTACGGCATATAAAGAGATTGTTTACAACAAGAAAAAGCAGTTTGTCAACAGAGAGAGAATTGCCAGTCTTGATTATTACTCTCTCTATGCCCCTCTTTTCAATGCAGACGGCAATATGATAGCTATTGCAAACATTCCGTACTTCTCAAGACAATCTGAAATCAGGTCAGATGCTTCAAGTATAATAGCGGCAATTATTAACATCTATCTGCTGTTGCTGCTTGGTGCTGTGTTTGGCGGATTTGCCCTCTCTAACTCACTGTCAAAACCTCTTGCAGAGATTAGCAGGAAGATGCAGCTTCTGGATATATCACAACATCCGGAACACATTGACTACAATAACAGGGATGAATTGGGAATCCTGGTAGCGGCATATAACAAGATGGTTGACGACCTGGAGTCTAGTACCAACAGACTAGCTCAGGGGGAGAGGGAGCAGGCCTGGAGAGAGATGGCAAGGCAGATTGCCCACGAGATAAAGAATCCACTTACACCAATGAGGCTTAGCATTCAGCATTTGATAAGGCTTAAGCAACAGAATGTAGAGGGGTGGCAGGAGAAATTTGACAGACTTGCTAATTCCCTAATTGAACAGATTGACATACTATCGGATGTTGCCAGCGAATTCTCCAGCTTCTCCAGATTCTATTCAGAGGAGATTACAATAGTGGATCTTAATAAACTCATAAGAGAGCAGATTATTCTCTTCAATACAAGGGATGATATTACCGTTCGCTTTAAGAGTGACGTAAAGGAGGCTATGGTTGCAGTAAGAAAGATGCAAATTACAAGGGTCTTTGTAAATCTTCTCTCTAATGCAGTGCAGGCTATTGAGCCTCAGAAAGGGGGGAGCGTAATAGTCACCCTTGCACAGGAGGGTGAGATGTATGTAGCAAAAGTTGAGGATGACGGGCCGGGTGTTCCAGACAATCTAACCCACAGACTATTCAAGCCCAATTTCACGACAAAGAGTAGCGGAACAGGTCTCGGACTTGCAATATGCAAAAGTATCCTGGACCAGAGCCGTGGCGAAATCTCTTACGAGAGGTCGTCTGTACTCGGAGGCGCAAATTTTACGATAAAAATTCCGGTTATTTCTGCCTGAGAAAAACCTGTATAGGAACACCGTTGAAGTCAAAATGTTTCCTAAGCTTATTCTCTAAAAACCTCTTATAATCATCCCTGACATATTGAGGCAGATTACAGAAAAACGCAAATGAAGGTGCAGGAGTAGGAAGTTGGGTGATATACTTAATCTTGATATACTTCCCCTTGATAGCAGGAGGCGGGAAATTAGCAATCTCCTCCAGCATGGCCTCATTTAGTTTAGAAGTTGCAATCTTCTTTGAGCGGTTTGCATAAACCCTGGCAGCAGCGTCAAGCACATCAAGAATCCTCTGTTTGTTAATTACTGATGTGAAAATTATAGGCATATCCACAAATGGAGCAGTTTTGTCCTGAATGTCTTTTATAAACTCCTTCATGGTGTTTGCACTTTTTCCCTCAATGGTATCCCACTTGTTAACCACCAATACACAACCTTTGCGATTCTTAATTATAAGGTTGAATATATTCATATCCTGACCCTCAACTCCGGTAGAGGCGTCAACCATAAGTATGCAGACATCTGCAGATTCAATGGCCCTTATTGAGCGCATAACAGAGTAGAACTCTAAATCTTCCTTAACCTTTGTCTTTCTCCTTAGACCGGCTGTGTCAACCAGCATGAATTCATGCCCAAATTTGTTGTAGTAGGTAGAAATAGAATCTCTGGTTGTACCGGCAACGGGGGTTACAATATTTCTCTCCTCTCCAAGCAGAGCGTTGGTAAGAGATGACTTACCGACATTTGGTCTGCCAACAATTGCAATATGGGGTATTACCCTCTCTTCATTTTTCTCCTCCTCCTCAGGGGGAAGCAGCTCTAACACTCTGTCCAACAGATCTCCGGTTCCACTGCCACTGGCAGAGGCGATACAAAATGGTTCACCAAGCCCAAATGAGTTAAATATGTGTGAATCAAACATTTTATCGCCTGTGTCCACCTTGTTTGCTACCATTATTACCGGCTTTTTACCTCTTCTGAGAATGTCTGCAATCACCTCATCATAATCTGTTATCCCGGTTCCCACATCGCAAAGAAAGAGAACAACATCGCTCTCATCAATGGCCATAAGTACCTGTTTTCTTATTTCGGCCTCAAAAACATCGTCTGAATTTACGGCATATCCACCCGTGTCAATCACGGAAAACTCTCTTCCGCTCCACTCGCATTTACCGTAGTGACGATCTCGGGTAACACCGGCTATTTCGTCAACTATGGCCTTCCTCATCCCGACAAGGCGGTTGAAAAGTGTCGATTTGCCCACATTCGGGCGTCCTACTATGGCTACTATACTCATTTTATTCTTTATTCACACCCCCCTGAACTGCAGGAGCAACCTCCGCAACCATCAGAAATAGGGTCATATTTAATATTTATCTTCTTGCCTCTGTTGTTTTTATGCCAGAGTATTCTCTCTTCAGATTTAGCACACATAAGCCCCTTTTTGCGAAGCTCTCTATTTGCTCCAATTTCCGATTCAGGGAATTTGCCTCCCTTCCTGAAGATAACGTTGAAGGAGAGCAGAAAAACCGCCAGCCCAACAAGAAGAAGAGAAAAAAGTATTATGGTCATTTTATCCGTCAATTTTATAGTAAATGCATTTATTGGGAGGAAGAACAGGTGACTCTCCAACCTGAATCATTGGTGGTAGCTGGTGAGCCTTGAATGATGATACATTCATAAGGTGCGTAATCCTGTTCACCAGACTTATTTCACAACCCATCTCAATCAGCTCGGCAGGACTTCTCTTCTCTTCAATTAAAGAGTGAAGAACCGGATCAAGAAGCGAATACTCAGGCAGAGTGTCGCTGTCTTTCTGGTCTATGCTCAGTTCTGCAGAGGGCTCCTTCATAAGAATTGATTCAGGTATAATCCTCCTCTCTCTGTTTATATATTTTGCAACAGAATAGACTTGTAGTTTATATAGATCTGCAACAACCATCAGTGCTCCTGCAAGATCTCCGTACAGTGTTCCGTACCCCATAGCAATTTCGCTCTTGTTAGATGTATTTAACAAAAGAGATCCGTTTTGGTTTGTCCATGCCATCAAAGCAACCCCTCTTATCCTTGCCTGAAGGTTTTCAATAACCAGTCTTTTTGGTTCCTCCTCAAACAGCTCCTTTAGTTCAGATTGAAATTTCTCAAGTATCCCCTCAATTGGCAGTACTCCGTATGAAATTCCCAGATTGTCAGCCAGCTCAACAGCATCGGTAACAGAGTGAACAGTGGAGTATGGCGATGGCATTAAAATTCCGTAAACATTCTCCTTACCAAGAGCCTCTGTTGCAAGAGCGGCAACAAGAGCTGAGTCAATTCCGCCCGAGAGTCCAAGTACGGCACGCTCTCTTCCTGCCTCGGCAAAGAATCTCTTTATCGAATATACAATTCTGTCGTGCAGGGGTTGCGGATTAAGTTCTAGCATAATTAGAATATAAAGCTTGTACTTATTGATTTGTAGTTGTAAACTTTGTCAATCACATCAGCAAAAATTTCAGATACAGAGAGTACCCTAATCTTTGTTGTATCTTGCTCCGGAAGAGCTGCAAGAGGAATTGTATCTGAGATAATTACCTCCTTAAGAGCACTACTTGCAATTCTCTCATAGGCAGGTCCTGAGAGCACAGCATGTGTCGCGAGAGCTCTAACGCTCAAAGCCCCCTTCTCCATTAGCATATCCGCAGCCTTTGTTATTGTGCCGGCGGTATCAATCATATCATCAATGATAATTATGTTCTTTCCCTCAACATCTCCTATGGCTGTCATTGAACCAACAACATTCGCCTTCTCTCTGGATTTGTGACATATTATCAGAGGACAACCCAAAATTCTAGAATAAGCATTTGCTCTTTTTGCTCCTCCCATATCAGGGGCTGCAATAGACATATTGTCAAGTTTTAGCTCCCTCAGGTATGGCAGAAAAATTGAGCTTGCATATATGTGGTCAACAGGAATATCAAAAAAGCCCTGGATTTGGTCAGCATGGAGATCCGCGGTCATGACGCGATCACATCCGGCAGCCTCCAGCAGATTTGCTACCATCTTTGCCCCTATCGGAACGCGAGGTCTGTCCTTTCTGTCCTGCCTTGCCCAGCCGAAATAGGGCATCACAGCAATAACCTTGTAAGCAGAGGCTCTTTTGGCAGCATCTATCATTAGTAGCAATTCAAATATATTTTCCACAGGAGGAATTGTGCTCTGGACAATAAAAACTGTTGCCCCTCTTACACTCTCTTCAAGAGCGGGCTGAAACTCCCCGTCGCTGAAAATTGTAACTGATGACCTCCCTAGCTCAAGTCCCAGAGAGCTTGCAATCTTCTCTGCAAGATATCTGGAGCTTCTGCAGGAGAAAATCTTAATCTGATGTTGATGATCCATTATTATCTTCTGTTTTTTTCTGTCAAAATAGATTCAATATATGAGAGTATCTCTTCTCTTCCGGCACCTGTTTCGGAAGATGAGACAAAAGTTGGCGGTAGCTCCTCCCAATACTCCAGAAGCTGCTTTGCATTCTCCTCCACTCTTCCCTGCAGTACACTCTTGCCTAATTTATCACCCTTAGTGTAAATAATTGCAAATGGCACCTCCTTCTCTCCAAGTTCGGTAATGAAGCTAAGATCAATCTTCTGTAACGGGTGTCTGCAATCCAGTAAAACAAATAGAAGCTGCAGCTCCTCAGACTCGTTTATATAGTTGGAAATAATATCTCCCAGGTTCTTTCTTGACTGCTTGGACATTTTTGCGTAGCCATATCCCGGAAGGTCCACCAGGTACCACGATTCATTTATTTCAAAATGGTTGACCAACTGAGTTTTCCCCGGGGTTGAGGATGTGTGGGCGAGTTTGCCCTGTCTGCACAATGCATTGATTAGCGATGACTTGCCAACATTGGACCTGCCAATGAATGCAAACTCAGGCAACCTTTTGGAGGGCTTTTCATTTACCCTCGTTGAGCTGCCGGAAAATACCGCCTTGCTAATTTTCATACTCTGGAATTATGCCGCAAAGGTACAATTTTATGCTTATATTTGTATGGTGACCATTAAAAAATCCAATATAGTATGAGAGAAGGAAGTAGCGTAGGGCTGCTGGAGTTGCAGGAGGGTATAAGGGGGCTGCTTGAGAAAGGGCTTGAGAGAAGTTATTGGGTGAGGGCAGAGATTAGCGATATTAAACAACAATCCGTCGGCCATTGCTATCTTGAACTTGTTGAGAGAAGGGAGGATGACGAGGGGGTGTCGGCAAGAGCACAGGCAATTATTTGGGCATCATCATTCAGGATGATAAGGCCCTATTTCACTTCATCTACAGGTTCAGAGCTGTCAAGAGGGATGCAGATTCTTGTAAAGGCGCAGGTTCAGTACTCACCTTTGTACGGATTGTCCCTCATTATCTCTGATATTGACCCATCTTATACTGTCGGTGAGCATGAGCTACAGAGACAGAAGACAATCAACAGGCTTAGAGAGGAGGGGATGTTTGAGATGAACTCAACCATTGAACTAACTGCGCTTCCGTCAAGGATAGCAGTAATCTCCTCTGAAAGTGCCGCCGGATTCAGGGATTTTATGAACCACCTCCATAATAATGAGTATCGTTTTAACTTCAATACGGAACTCTTCAAAGCCTCAATGCAGGGAGCTTCTGCTCCCGGGGAGATTATCTCTGCACTTGATCAGATAGCGGAGAGATACGATGAATTTGATATGGTTGTCATAATCAGGGGAGGGGGGTCTGTACAGGATTTATCATGCTTTGATGATTACGAGTTATCTGCAAATATAGCACAGTTTCCTCTTCCTGTAATTACAGGAATAGGCCATGACCATGATGTTCATATTGCAGATTTGGTGGCCTGGCGAGGACTCAAAACTCCGACAGCAGTGGCCGATTTCATAATTGAAATGTTCTCTTCAGAAGAGCAGCAGCTCGCCTATCTCCTGCAGAGACTGAGTATGGCTATAAGAGGAAGGGGGGCAGAGGAGCTATCCGCTCTGGAGAAACTGGAGATGAGAATTTATTCCGTGGCAAAGGAGAGGCTTGCATCTGAAATATACAGAGTTGAACTCTTAAGTCAAAAGGCTGAGTCAGGTAATCCCCTAACACTTTTAAGAAGGGGTTATGCGGTACCGGTTGTAAAGGGAGAGAGGATAAACAGTGTGGATAGAATTGAGGAGGGGGGCATGATTAAAATTATTCTGGCTGACGGTGAGGCTGAGTGTAAAATTGAAATAATCAAGAGATATGAAGAAAAAGATTGAGGCAGAAGGTACAGCCACACCCGGATACAGGGAGGCTGTTGAAGAGCTTGAGAGTATCGTTGCTAAAATTGAAGATCCCTCCACAAAAATAGAGGAGATATCTTCACTTGTCAAGAGGGCAATGGATCTCGCACAAATATGCAAAAAGGAGCTGGGAAGGTATAGAGAGGAGATAGACAAACTTCAGAAAGAACAAGATGGAAGAGCTTAAACTTTGGCAGGATGATCCATGGCTTGAGCCCTGGAAAAAGGATATCTGGAGACGCCATCAGGCCACAGCAATCAGGATGGCGGAGCTCTCCCGCGGGAGTGAGCGTCTCTCCGATTATGCCAACAACCATCTCTATTACTGTACCCATATAGAGGGGGACGAAAGGATTTTCAGAGAGTGGGCTCCCAATGCAACCGCTATACACCTCATTTGCGATAGAAACGGTTGGAGAAGGGATTCGGCCTATGCCTTCAAATCAACAGGAGACGGGAACTGGGAACTAAGACTCCCTTCAGACCTGCTTGTCCATGGAGATTGCTATAAATGGCTGGTGGAGTGGAGCGGGGGAGAGGGAGAACGTATCCCTGCATATGCAGAGAGAGCTGTCCAGGATATGGAGACAAAGATTTTCTCTGCTCAGATTTGGGACAGAGGGAGGTACAAATGGAGGCACAGGCGGTCGGCCATTAGTGGAGATCCCCTTATTTACGAGGCCCATATAGGAATGGGCACAGAGGAGTACGAAGTTGGTTCCTACAACAATTTTAGAGAGAAGATCCTGCCATATATTGCTGATACAGGATACAACACAATACAGTTAATGGCAATTCAGGAGCACCCCTACTACGGATCATTTGGATATCAGGTCTCCAGTTTTTTTGCCCCCAGTTCAAGGTTTGGAACGCCTGACGAGCTGAAAATGCTTATTGACGAAGCACATGGACTTGGCCTGAGAGTGATTCTTGATATAGTTCACTCTCACTCAGTCAACAATACAGCCGAGGGAATCTCAGAGCTGGACGGCACACCTGACCTCTATTTCCACTCAGGTGAGAGGGGAATGCACCCGGCCTGGGGATCAAGGTGCTTTAATTACGGTAAAGATCAGGTGGTTGCTTTTCTACTTTCAAATTGTAAATTTTGGCTTGAAGAGTACCATTTTGACGGATTCCGTTTTGATGGTATAACCAGCATGCTCTACTACGACCATGGTCTGGGTAAGAGCTTTACAGATTACTCATCCTATTTTTCCGGTAATATTGATGATGACGCTTTTATCTATCTTGCTATGGCAAATAGAGTTATAAAAGAGTGCAATCCTGCAGCAATCACAATAGCAGAGGATGTAAGCGGACTTCCCGGTCTGGCGTCTCAATTTCTTAGCGGAGGAGCTGGATTTGATTATCGCATGAGTATGGGTGTGGCAGATTACTGGATTAAGATTATAAAGGAGCGCAGAGATGAGGACTGGAATATGGGTGAACTCTACCACGAGCTCACGAGCAAGAGAGATGACGAGCGAACCATTAGCTATGCCGAGTGCCATGATCAGGCTATGGTTGGAGACAAAACAATTATTTTCCGGCTTCTGGATGCTGAGATGTACACATCTATGGAGCGAAGTGCTTCAAGCATAACACTTGACAGAGGTGTTGCACTGCATAAAATAATAAGACTGATTACGGCATCTGCTGCGGGTGACGGCTATTTAACCTTTATGGGTAATGAATTCGGCCATCCGGAGTGGATTGATTTTCCAAGAGAGGGGAATGGATGGTCATATCACTATGCAAGACGCCAATGGAGTCTGGCTCACAATCCCCTGCTGAAATACTCAGAGCTGCTTGCCTTTGAAAAGGAGCTGCTTAAACTAATTAAGCGAGAGAAGATTTATAGAGAGAGACCAGTTAAGGTGTATCAGCACGATGAACGCCAATTGCTGGCATATACCAGGGGAGATCTGCTATTTGCATTCAACTTTAGCCCCACAAACTCTTATCCCGGACTTAGGATTGATCTTCCGCCGGGTAGTTATAAACACCTCCTTGACACAGATATGAAAAGGTTTGGAGGATTTGGAAGGGTTGCCCAAGGGGAGAGACACATTTCGCTTAAGGATGGGATCTCTGACTACATCTCGGTTTATCTCCCATCCAGATGCGCAATTGTCTTAAAAAAAGGAAGATGAAACAGTTTCTTAACATTTTTTTTGTTAAATTGCACAGATAAACATTAACCCTATGGCCTACTTACAATTCAACAAGGGAGAGCTGGTAAATTTGGAGTACTCGCTCAAAAGAGAGGTGCTCTCCACGAACCACGCCGGCGGATACATGAATACTACAATAGTTTGCTGCAATACAAGAAAGTATCACGGATTACTGGTCCTGCCTGTAGCAAACTTCAATAATGATAAGTTTGTACTCCTCTCATCCTTAGATGAGTCTCTTATACAGCACGGAAAAGCTTTTAACCTCGGAATACACAGATACGGAGATGTTTATGAGCCCAGAGGTCACAAATATATCAGAGATTTTGAGATAGACAAATGTATAACCATAACCTACAGGGTTGGTGGAATGGTTTTAAGGAAGGAGATGATGCTGGCAAACAATAAGGCACAATATTTTTCAAGATATACGTTGCTTGAGGCAAACTCACCAACCATTCTGCAACTTAAACCTTTTCTGGCCTTCAGACATATTCATACTCTGTCAAAAACAAATATGGATGCAGAGAGAAGTTCCCGGGAGATACCCGGAGGGAGGGCATTCAGAATGTATGAGGGCTTTCCGGACCTTAACCTTCAGTTGTCTGTAAAGTCTGATTTTATCTCAAATCCTGACTGGTACTATAACATTGAATACAAAGAGGAGAGGAGGAGAGCGTATGAGTCAACAGAGGATCTCTTTGTGCCCGGTTACTTTGAACTACCTATTAAGAAGGGGCAGTCAATTATCTTTTCAGCTTCAACAAATGTTGAGAAGCCGGCAGGCTTAAAAGCCGGGTTTGAGAAGTACAAAGAGGCAAGAAGCAGCAGAGAGAGCTTTGAGAGCTGTCTGAAGATTGCATCAAAACAGTTTATAGTTTCAGATGGAGACAAACTTTCAATATACGCAGGCTACCCGTGGCTAGACAAAAATTCAAGAGAGACACTTCTTGCCCTTCCGGGAATTGCACTCTGGGGCTTAGGCGACAAACAAAAGTTTAATAAAATACTGGAGGATTTTATAGCGCGAGAGGGCAGTTTCCCTGACTCAGGCGGCGTCAAACCGGATGTCCCTTTATGGCTCATTTGGAACATTCAGCAGTACTCCATTTACACAGGAAGCACCAAGGGTGTATGGCGGGATGCCGGCGGTATTATTAAGGATATTCTCCAAAGGTACAGAGAGGCAAAAGATGGGAGTAGCGTTGTCCTGCATGGGAACGGTCTTCTGTGGGCAGAGAGGAGAGGGGTTGCACTTAGCTGGATGGATGCCTATGTAAACGGAGCGCCGGTTACTGAAAGGGAGGGTTACCAGGTTGAGCTGAATTCATTATGGTATAATGCAATTTCATTTGCTCTTGAACTTGCGTCTGCAGCAAAGGAGAGAAGTTTTACTGAGGAGTGGGAGCCGTTGAGAAAACAGGTGGCAAAGAGTTTTGTTAAGGCCTTCTGGATTGAGCATGGTGATTATCTGGCAGACTATGTCGGACATGAAGGGCAGAATAAATGCGTAAGACCAAATCAGTTATTTACATGTTCATTTCCTTATTCCCCTTTGACAGAGGTTCAGAGATCCCATGTGCTCAAGAGGGTTCAGCAGGAACTTTTAACAGAGAGAGGTATCAGGACACTTTCACCGGTTAGTCCCCATTTCAAAGGGGAGTACGACGGAGATGAGTTCAGCCGAAACTCGGCTTACCACATGGGAACAGCACGTCCATGGCTGCTTGGTTTTTATATTGATGCAAATTTTAAACTGCACGGTAATGCCTTTTTAACAAAAGCAGAGGATCTTATCTCTGCATTTGAGGAGGATGTGCAGATTCACTGCATAGGATCAGTATCTGAGGTTTACGACGGAGACCCTCCGCATCAGCCTCACGGGTGCACCTCATACTCCATTAGCGTTGCATCTTTACTTTGGGCGATGAGAATTATTGAGAACCATAAAAACAGGAAGATATGAAGGTACTGATGTTTGGATGGGAGTTCCCTCCCCACATCTCAGGGGGGTTGGGTACGGCCTGTTACGGCTTGACGAAGGGTCTTTCAAATTCGGGAGTGGAGGTTCTGTTTGTAATGCCCTCTGCCTCCGGGGATGAAGATCAACGGGCTGTAAAAATAATTAACGCCAGCGAAGTGGAAATCTCACAGAGAGTAACAGATGTCAGGAGCTTTTTGGAGAATGTACAGTTCCTAAGAGTAGGAACAAATATGGTTCCCTACCTGACCCCTGAGGAGTTTACCGAGATGGTGGAGAAGAGTAAAAAGGGGCAGGTAAAGGAGTATAAAAATTTTCTTGGTCAGAAATTTAAATTCTCCGGAAAGTATGGTTCAAACCTTATGGAGGAGGTATCCAGATACGCCATGGTTGCAGCAGAGATTGCATCACAGTATGAATTTGACATTATTCACGCCCACGACTGGCTAACCTACATGGCCGGGGTTGCTGCAAAAAAGCTTACAGGTAAACCACTTGTGGTGCACATGCACGCAACAGAGTTTGACAGGAGCGGGGAGAACATAAACACCCTTGTTTATGATCTTGAAAAAAGGGGGATGAGGGAGGCCGATATGGTTATTGCAGTTAGCAATCTTACCAGAAATATTGTGATCAACAAATATGGAATTCACCCCTCAAAGGTTGTTACAGTTCATAATGCCGTTGATTTTGACGGATTTGAGCAGGTGGAGATTGATAATAGAATTGATGAAAAGATAGTAACATTTCTTGGCAGAATAACTTACCAGAAGGGGCCTGAATACTTTATTGAGGCGGCGGCAAAGGTACTGAAGAGATACCCCAACGTTCGCTTTGTCATGGCCGGAAGCGGGGACCTGCTAAATAGATCCATCAGGAGGGTAGCCAAGTTAGGGATTGCAACAAAGTTCCATTTTACAGGATTCTTACGGGGTGAAGATGTGAAGAGGATGTTTGCATTTTCAGATGTTTATGTAATGCCGTCAGTATCGGAACCATTTGGAATATCACCGCTGGAGGCTATGAGATCAAATGTTCCAACCATTATATCAAAGCAGAGCGGAGTGGCGGAAGTTCTGCATCACGCCATAAAGGTAGATTTCTGGGATATAGATGCGCTTGCAGACGCAATATACGGACTACTGGCATACCCTGCGCTGGGTCAAATGGTCACAAAACATGGCCTTGACGAGGTTAATGCCCTGAGATGGGACACTGCAGCGCTCCAGATTAAAGATATTTACGCTCAACTGACAAAAAACCAGCTGTTATGAAAAAAAGCATTTGCATATATTTCCAAGTTCACCAACCCGACAGACTCAGACTGTACAGATTCTTTGACATTGGCAGAGAGTCTTGGTACTATGATGATTTCGCCAACAGAACAATACTGCAAAGAGTTGCCGAGAGGTGCTATCTGCCGGCAAACAGGATAATTCTTGAGTTGATTAAAAAGCACAAAGGTGCATTCAGGCTTACTTACTCAATATCAGGAGTGGTATTAGAGCAGTTTGAAAAATATACGCCTCAGGTTATAGAGAGCTTCAAAGAGCTGGCAAAGACAGGTTGCGTTGAGTTTCTTGCCGAGACTTACGCCCACTCTCTCTCTTCACTTGTTTGCGAGGAGGAGTTCAGGAGACAGGTGAAGATGCACTCAGAAAAAATTGAGGAGCTGTTCGGAAAGAAACCGGCAATATTCAGAAATACGGAGCTTATCTATTCGGATAAAATAGGGTCACTTGTTGCCGATATGGGATTCAAAGGCATGCTGACAGAGGGGGCAAAACACATCCTTGGCTGGAAGAGCCCAAACTATCTCTACACAAACTCTCTAAATCCAAGGTTAAAGCTTCTGCTTAAAAACTTCCAGCTGAGCGATGATATTGCCTTTAGGTTTTCTGACAGATCCTGGGAGAACTGGCCGCTTACGGCAGACAAATACATAACTTGGCTCTCACGCTCGCTGGAGAGAGAGGAGATAGTAAACCTCTTTATGGATTACGAAACATTTGGCGAGCATCAGCAAGAGTCCACGGGTATCTTTAAATTTCTTGAGCATTTACCTGGTGCAATTCTCTCCCAGACAAATTTTGAATTCCTTACTGTATCAGAGGCCTGTAAGAAGCACCAGCCGGTTGCTCCGCTTCATGTTCCATATGCAATCTCCTGGGCAGATGAGGAGAGGGATACAAGTGCATGGCTCGGAAACGAACTGCAGAATGAGGCTTTCGGAAAACTCTACGAGGTGAGGGAGCAGGTTGCAGAATCAGGAGACCCGGACCTTGCAGCAGATTTTCTAAAGCTTCAGGAGAGCGACCACTTTTACTATATGTGCACAAAATTCTTCTCGGACGGGGCAGTGCACAAATATTTCAACCCCTACGATACTCCTTACGAGGCCTTTATTAATTATATGAATGTTTTGAGCGACTTTTTGGTGAGAGTGCAGAAACGTTCTCTGGCCACAATGGTAAAAAGTGGAACAGAAATTGCAGTTAAAAAGGGCTCAAAAAAGTTAAAAGGCAGATAAACAGCTATGTCAGAAAAAATACAGATGCACCCCGACTATTTGTTTGAGGTGAGTTGGGAGGTGTGTAATAAGGTAGGCGGGATACATACGGTTATCGCAACGAAGGCTCCGTACCTCACCGGAATTAAGGAGGGAAACCATATATACATAGGACCGGATGTGTGGAGAGAGACTGAGGTAAATCCGGAGTTCAGCGAAGATCCGGCTCTGTTCAAATCATGGAGGGCTAAAGCAGCAGAGGAGGGTGTCAGAGTCAGAACAGGAAGGTGGAATATCCCCGGCTCTCCGATAGCCATTCTGACAGATTTCAGCCCTTTTATAACAAAAAAGGATGAGATTCTGACGAATTTTTGGAAAAAATTTGGTGTTGACTCTCTTAGCGGTCATTGGGACTATATTGAGAGTGCTCTATTTGGGTACGCTGCCGGCAGGGCAATTGAGAGTTTTGTAAAATACAACCTCTCTCCCAGTCATAGAATTGCAGCCCATTTTCATGAATGGATGACAGGGGCTGGTCTTCTGCACTTAAAAGAGAGCAAATTACCTATAGCCAAAGTATTCACAACCCACGCAACAACAGTTGGACGCTCAATAGCGGGCAACAATCTTCCCCTTTACGAAAGAGAGAGGTGGGGAGATCCAGATAAGAGAGCTGCTGAGTTAAATGTTACTGCGAAGCATTCGCTTGAAAAGAGAGCAGCTATAGAGGCGGACATCTTTACCACAGTCAGCGATCTGACAGCATCTGAGTGTGCCCATTTTTTGGGCAGAGAACCGGAGGTGGTTACTCCAAACGGCTTTGACCCAAAAATTGCACCGGAAGGAGATGCATTAAAGAGTCTAAGAGGTGAAAACAGAGAGCTCCTCAAGAGAGTAGCAGGAGCAATGACAGGAGGCTTAATTGGTGATAATACGCTATTTCTGGGGACTAGCGGAAGATATGAATTTAGGAATAAAGGGCTTGATCTTTTTCTGGACTCACTTGCAATTTTAAGAGAGTTAAAACCTGAGAGGGATATTGTAGCATTTATCTTTGTTCCTGCAGGACACAACGGCCCAAACAGAGAGCTGCTGGCAAAGATGGAGGGCGGTGGAGATTTCAGGACAAACATTACCCATCTTTTAAGTGAACCTGAATGGGATCCGATTGTCAGGAAAGTCAGGGAGCTTAAGTTGAACAACAAACCGGAAGATAGAGTAAAGGTACTTTTTGTACCCTCTTATCTCAATGGAAACGATGGAGTTTTCAATAAAAGGTATTATGACCTGCTTTCGGCTTTAGACCTTACACTCTTTCCCTCATATTATGAGCCATGGGGTTATACTCCTCTGGAGAGTCTTGCCTTCTCAGTTCCTGCCATAACTACCAATCTTGCGGGATTTGGATTGTGGATAAAGGAGCATATGGGGGATGGACATTTGGGAGTTGAGATTGTTGACAGGAGTGACAGCAACTATACAGAGGCTGCATCCAGAATAGCAGAGATTATTCTAGGCATGACAAAAGAGAGCGAGTCTGAGGCTGAAAAAAGGAGAGAGGGGGCAAAGAGGGCCTCAGAGACGGCATTATGGGAAAAACAGATAGATAAATATAATAAAGCATATTCAATGGCACTTCAAAATATATCAGGAGAGAACTCTGGATTTGTACAGACACACGACGAAAGGGACAGACTTAGCTTCAAGGTTAACGTGGCAAACTCGCCAAACTGGTCCTCAATAATAATCAACAAACAGTTACCAGAGAGGATCAAAGCTCTGGATACAATTTCAAAAAACCTTTGGTGGAGCTGGAATGAAGAGGCTATTGAACTCTTTAAGATGGTTGACCTAGATCTCTGGAGAGAGAGCCATGGTAATCCCATCATGATGCTTGATGCAGTGACTCTCAGCAAAGCAAGAGAGCTGGCAAAGGATCCAAAGTTCCTGAGAAAACTTGACTCAGTTTATGCAAGTTTTAACGAATACATGGCTGCAAGGCCAGATCAGGAAGAGGCCACTGTATCCTACTTTAGTATGGAGTACGGACTTGACCAGTCGCTAAAGATTTACTCTGGCGGGTTAGGTATACTGGCAGGAGACTATCTTAAAGAGTCAAGCGACAAACTGGTTCCTATAACAGGAGTTGGGCTCCTGTACAGATATGGATACTTTACTCAGAAGCTATCCTCTTCCGGGGATCAGGTCGCTGAATATGAGGCCCAGGATTTTACGAAGTTGCCTGTGTCACCGGTGAGGGATATTGAGGGTAACTGGATTATTGTAAGCGTAGCACTACCGGGAAGAGTGCTTAAGGCCAGAGTCTGGAGGGCAGATGTAGGTAGAACCCCACTCTATCTTCTTGATACAGACTTTGAGGAGAACACTCCTGAGGACAGAACAATAACCCACCACCTCTACGGCGGGGACCTTGAGAACAGATTAAAACAGGAGATGCTGTTAGGTATAGGAGGTATTAGAGCCCTGAGGATGCTTGGGGTAGAGTCAGATGTTTACCATTGTAACGAGGGTCACGCAGCATTCATAGGATTGGAGAGGCTTCGTGAATATATAAACGATAAGAATCTTACATATATGGAGGCACTTGAGGTTGTCAGGGCATCATCCCTGTTCACAACCCACACCCCTGTTCCTGCCGGACACGACTCCTTTCCGGAGGATTTACTAAGGGGTTACATGTCCCACTACCCTTCCAGACTCAAGATTTCATGGGAGATGATGATGTCGCTGGGTAAAATTGATCCCTCAAACCCTAACGAGAAGTTCTCAATGAGCAATCTGGCATGTAACCTCTCACAAGAGGTGAATGGTGTGAGCTGGCTTCACGGAAAGGTGAGCAGAGATATACTTGCTCCGCTATGGCCCGGTTATCTGCCAGAAGAGCTACATGTGGGACACGTAACAAATGGAGTTCACTACCCAACATGGACATCAAGTGAATGGAAACAGATACATTCAGAGGTTTTTGGAGATGATTTCCAATCTCACAACTATGATAAAAGCTGTTTTGAAGGAGTCTATAAAGTTGACGACCAGAGAATATGGACACTGAGAAACAGGCTCCGCAGGAGATTGATTGATAAAATTAAAGTTACACTTTCAGACCCTATCTCTACTGCACACTACACTCCTCAGCAGGTAGTTCAGATTAAGGAGAGCCTAAGAGACGATATTCTTACTATTGGCTTTGCAAGAAGATTCGCAACCTATAAAAGAGCACACCTGCTCTTTAGAAATCTGGAGCGGCTTGATAAAATTGTCAACAATCCAAAAATGCCTGTCCAGTTCATTTTTGCCGGTAAGGCCCACCCTGCAGATAAAGCGGGTCAGGATCTTATAAGACATATTGTTGAGGTCTCTCTGATGCCTCAGTTTATTGGTAAGATAATCTTTGTTCCGGGTTACGATATGACGATAGCCAAGAGGCTTGTTCAGGGTGTGGATATCTGGATGAACACCCCGACAAGACCGCTGGAGGCATCCGGAACAAGCGGAGAGAAAGCTGTCATGAATGGGGTTATGCACTTCTCTGTTTTAGACGGATGGTGGGTTGAGGGCTACAAAGAGGGTGCAGGATGGGCATTGCCTATGGAGAAGACATACGAAAATCAGAACTATCAGGACGAGTTGGATGCTGCCACAATTTACAATATGCTGGAAAACGAAATTGCTCCTGTATTTTATGATACAGACAAGGAGAGCGGGGTGCCCAGATATTGGGTTAACATAATTAAGAATACCATTGCAAAAGTTGCCGGTAACTTCACAACAAACAGAATGATTACCGATTATGTTGAGCAGTATTACAAACCTCTCTCTGTAAGGCATGCACGAGCCATCTCAAATGACTACTCACATGCAAGAGAGATGGCATTCTGGAAGAGAAAAATGCGTACGGAGTGGCCACATATAGAGGTGAAAAGCATATTGAAGCCGGATAATTCAAGGGTAAATTTATCTATCGGGAATGAATATCACGCAGAGGTTGTATTATCTTTGGGCTCTCTTACATCAAGTGAAATTGGGGTAGAATTTGTCCTTGCCACATATGACCAGAACCTAAAAAGGATGCTGATTGCAGAGAGGCACGAATTCGTCCCTGAGAGCAGCAATGGAGGAGATGTAAGATATATATGCAATATGTTGCCGGAGAAAGCCGGAGCCTATAATGTTGCTGTAAGGATGTTTGCAAAGCATCCGGATCTCCCTCACAGGCAAGATTTTGATTTAGTAAGATGGTTGTAGCAGCTACAGGTTTTTTTGATGGTGTCCACAGAGGTCACCGTGCAGTGCTGGATAAGATATGCGCACTAGCCACTTCGCAGGGCGATACCTCGGCAGTAATTACCCTGTGGCCTCACCCCAGGACGGTACTTCAGCAAGATGCGGCAAAATTCAGACTTCTGAATTCAATTGAGGAGAAGATATCACTTCTGAAAAACTACGGAATTGAGGAGGTACACACACTGCCGTTTGATAAAGAGTTTGCATCTCAGACCACAGAGGAGTATTTCAGAAACTATCTTATTGAAAAATTTAATGTAAGGACACTTGTTATCGGATATGATCACAGGGTAGGGAAAGACACTAACCAGACCCAGGAGGAGATGATGGAGATCGCCAGAACTCTTGGAATTACTCCCGTAAGGGTTAATGAGTATATGGAGAGTGAGTCCGGGCTTGTAATTAGCTCCACAAAAATCAGAGAGATGCTCCAGCTGGGAGACATAGAGTCAGCAAACAGCCTTTTAGGATACCGCTACGGGCTTGAGGGCGTAGTTGTGGAGGGGATGAAGATTGGGCGAGGAATTGGATTTCCCACTGCGAATATGCGCCTGTATGAACCTCTGAAAGTTTTACCATCTGACGGCGTGTATGCGGTCTGGATAGAGAGCTCAGGAAAGGTTTACAGAGGGATAACAAACATAGGTAAGAGACCAACAGTCGGAATTAACAATGAGAGAACCATTGAGACACACATTCTCAACTTTGACGAGGATATTTATGGTTTGAGTATAAAAATTGAGTTTGTTGCCAAAATGAGAGATGAGGTGGCATTCTCGTCACTAGAGGAGTTAAAGAGTCAGCTTTATAAAGACAGAGAAAATTCCTATCTTTACCTCCATGAGAAAAAAATAAGAATGAGATAGAATGGATGCCAGCACAATAATATACATAGTACTAGGTTTGGGAGCCCTCGTTCTTCAGGGATACATTGAGAAGAAGAAGAAGGAGCAGGCCAGACAGAGAAGAGAGTCAGCTCCCCATGAGGAGGAGCCCGAACCAGCTTTTGATATCCATAAAGAGCTCTTTGGGTTTCACAGAGATCACCTGGATTTTGAAGAGAGGGGGGAGGAGATTGAAGTCAAAGAGGAAGAGACTATCCCGGCTTTTGAAGAGCGTGCGGCAGGTTTTGAAGAGCGTGCCAAATATGGACATGTGAAGGGAGCCAGGATAGAGTATGAGATGATAGACATACCTGTTGCAGAGGAGGGGATCTCGGCATTCCGCCATGAGGCGAATGTCGCTCCGGATGAGCAGGAGCAAAGGGCTGAGGCTCCTGAGTTTATTATTGACCCTAAGAACCTGATTCTCTATTCAGAGATTATGGCACCCAAATTCAGGGACTAATTTCATTATTAAGGAATATTTTTTATCTTTGTAACAAAGAGTCCAGTCCCGCTGGATTCTTTTTTAATTTTTTCAAGTTATGTCAAAAATACACTATTTAACATCGGAAGGGCTGGAGAAACTCAAGGCTGAGTATCATCAACTGGTATCTGTGGAGAGGCCTGCAATATCAAGACAGATTGCAGAGGCGAGAGATAAGGGAGACCTCTCTGAAAATGCTGAATACGATGCGGCAAAGGAGGCACAGGGACTTCTTGAACTCAAGATAGCCAAGCTTGAGGATATGATTGCAAATGCAAGGATCATTGACGAATCCAGAATCAACACAACCCATGTTCAGATTATGAACAAAGTAAAACTTAAGAACCTCACAAACAATACAGAGGTTGAGTACACTCTTGTTGGAGAGACCGAGGCAAACCTCAGGGAGGGTAAGCTGGCGGCTGCCACTCCAATTGGTAAGGCTCTTATAGGAAAGAGTAAGGGAGAGGTTGTGGAGGTAAAGGTTCCTTCAGGTGTTATTAAATTTGAGATACTGGAAATTTCAAAATAAGATGTCATCAATTTTTTCAAAAATTGCATCCGGCGAGATACCATCATACAGAGTGGCGGAAGATGAAAGTCATTACGCATTCCTTGATATAAACCCTCTCGCTCAGGGGCATACTCTTGTTATACCAAAACGGGAGGTTGATTATATTTTTGATCTTGAAGAGAGTGAGCTACAAGATCTCTTTGCCTTTGCCCAAAGGGTGGCAAAGGGAATTAAAGCTGCTATCCCATGCAAAAGGGTGGGTATGGCTGTTATTGGACTGGAGGTCCCTCATGCTCACATTCACCTGATTCCAATAAACTCAGAATCCGATATGGACTTCAGAAGGCCGAAACTCAAGCTGGAGAGTGAGGCTATGTTAAATACAGCAAAAGAGATCTCTTCTAAAATTCAATTCTGACAACAATTATGAGAAAACTTCTCCTATTATCGGCGGTAGCTATTATGGCTCTCTCCTGCTCATCTGACAAAGCGACAATCAAGGCAAAAATAGACGGTTTGAATAATGGCCGGGTAGTGCTGAAAGTACTTCGTCTGAACACACAGGTTGTAGCAGATACAATTAAAACAGACAATGAAGGTTCATTCGTTTACAAAGCAAAAAATCTGTCTGAGCATCCGGAGTTCTATTATCTGTATTACAAGGAGAACAGGATAGCATCTCTTCTTCTGGCTGGTGGTGATAAAATTTACCTTACCACCGATACTCTTGGTTCTGAGATCTCTGTAGAGGGTTCAAACGAGAGCTCTTTGCTGAATGAGTTAGAGGGTTATCTAGCAACAAAAGATTCAGAGTTCAGGAATGCGCTTCTTGAGAGGTCGGCTGCGCTCAACAGTAAAAACACAGCCCTCGCAGATTCGCTTAACTACAGATTAGGGTCAATGTTTGTAAAATACAAGCAAGACGCAATAAAACATCTCTATTCACACCCAAACTCCTTAACTAACGTTTATCTTCTCTACCATAAGCTCCCCGGAGATTTGCCCCTATTTGGAGACATGAGAGATATTCTGCTGTACAGACGTGTTTACGACTCCCTTAGCAACAGTTATCCCGGTTCGGTATATCTGAATCCTCTGCTGGACGAGATCTCCCTTAGGGAGAAAAGTGAAGCTATCTCTTCAAAGCTTCTGGATGCATCAGAAGTCGGATTCCCGGACTTAAGACTACCTGATGCAAAATCAAAAATGAGAACCCTTTCAGAGCTTTCAGGAAAGCCATTTATACTTGTGTTTTGGTCAATAACAGATGTAAATCAGAGACTCTTTAACAGGGATCTGCTAGAGCTTTATGATAAATATTCTGCTGCCGGGCTCCAAATCTATCAGGTCTGTGTGGATACCGATAAGACAGCGTGGGCAAGAGCCGTTGCAGAGCAGGGGCTGCCATGGATCAATGTATGCGACGGATTAGGTTCAGCCTCATCTGCCGTTTCTACATATAATATTGTAGAGGTGCCCTCATTGTTCGTAATAGATAAAAGTGGTACAATAGTAGCAAGAGATGTCTTTGATTCTCAGCTGGAGAAGCTTATAGCAAAGATTTTTTAGAGACTCCGGCAATAAAATCCTTTAAATAGAAAGGTTCGAAGTATGCCACATCGGCAAATTCGGACCTTTTATATTTCTCCTCGGCGGGTATAAGCATGCCTTTTGCAGATGCCCAACCCTCTATAAATAACGCGTTTGGATGGTTGACAATGGATTTGAACTTCTCTGCCCCATCTCCTGTAAAGATTACTCTCCCCTCTGCCAGAAACTCTTTGTAACTCTCCTCAGTTAATATATGAGCCTCAGTTTTAGTCAGCTGCGTGCACTCCTCATCAAAAAGGGCGGTGTAAACCTCCATCCTCCTTGCATCTATCATTGGAGCAATTCTGTACGGAGCCTCAATATCCTTGATTTTTTCATGTACCACCCTTGCAATCAGCTCAAGCGAGCCCACTGCTATTAGAGGCAGATTTGAACCGTAGCAGAGACCCTTTGCAACAGATACCCCAACCCTTAGTCCGGTATATGAACCAGGCCCTTCACTTACAACCACTGCGCTGCAATCTTTAAGCAGAATATCCGATTCAAGAAGTACCTCCTCAATAAAACCTGCGATAACCCTCGCATGGGCTTTGTGCTCCTTTATCTCACGCTGAGCCGCAATCTCGCCACCGACACTTAGAGCTACAGAACAGACCTCTGTACTTGTTTCAATAAGAAGGAGATTGATACTATTTCTTCTTGCCATCCCATGTCACCTTTGTTCCGGATTTCAGGGTTTTACTTATAGCAGAATATGGTCCGGTTACAATTCTCTCACCCTCATTAAGCCCTGAAAGAATCTCAATATTTGTTATGTCCTGGATCCCTGTTTTCACCTCTCTTACCTCAAGTGTGTTATCCTCTTTAACAATAAATACCTGCTCAGCAAGTTCATCCCCCTTCCTGGCAAGCGTATCGGTAGTCAGATCCTTTCTTGTAGTAATAGTTTGAACAGGAATAGAGATAATGTTATCTCTCCTCTCTGTCTGTATAGAGGCTGTTGCAGACATACCGGGACGAAACGGATTAACACCCTTCTCAACTAAGTCTGAATAGGATTCCGGAAGGATAAGAATTTTAACCTCAAAGTTGGTTACCTGCTCAATAGCAGAGCCAATATTCTTTGCAGAGTTAGCAATTTGCGTTACCAAACCTGTAAATTTTCTGCCCGGGTACGCATCAACCTCAACCATTGCCGTATCCCTCTCCTCTATCCTGATAATGTCATTCTCATTTACATCAACAAGCACCTCCATTTGGTGAAAATTGGCTATTCTAAGCATTTCAGTACCTGCCATCTGACTTGTGCCCACAACCCTTTCACCCTTCTCTACATTCATTTTTGAAATGATTCCATCCATTGGTGCATAAATTGTGGTTTTAACAAGATTCTCCTGAGCCTCCTGCAGAGCAGCGGTAGCACTTTTTACATTAAACTCAGCAGCCTTAATCTGCTCCTTTGCCACATTATACTGTGACTGTGCGCTCTCATAGTCAGCCTCTGATATAGCCTTCTGCTCAAACAAGGTTTTGCTTCTGAGATATGATTGCTCAATCTGCCTGAACTGAGCCAGTTGCTGGGTAAGCTGTGCCTTAACCGAGTTCAGCGAAGCCTCTGCGCGGTCTCTCATTGAGATATAGACATCCTGCTTAATTTTAATTATAAGTTCTCCTCTCTTAATTTCATCACCCTCCTTGAAGTATAGTTCAACAATCTCTCCGGATACGTCAGGAGATATCTTAACCTCAACAACAGGCTTGATCTTTCCGTTTGCAGGAATCACCTCTGTTATAGTTCCCTTTGCAACAATCTGTGTGGTAACCTCCACGCCCTTATTGCTGTTCTTTCTTCCAAAAACTACAAGCACAACAATCAGTACAACAGCTGCGCCTATTATCCATTTAAAACTCTTCTTCATCTTTATAGTGTTATGGGGTTACCCTTATAGAAATCTATTATTTTTTCCTGAAATATGAACTGATATTTTGCCTGCAAATAGTCAGAGCGGCTCCTGAAAAGGTTGTTTTTTGCAACGGTGTAGTCAGTTGCGTTCAGAACACCAACATCAAATTTCTGCTGAACATATCTGAAAGACTCCTCCATCGCTTTAACGTTCCTTTCGGTTGCCTTGTATCTTGCATAATAGGAACCTGCATCACTGACTGCCTGCTGAATCTCTTTATAAAGCATCTGCTCTCTGCTTCTCGTCTCAATTTCAGAGTTCATTACCCCAAGTTTGGCATTCTTTATAGCAGTGTTTGTTCTCCAAGAATTAAATATTGGGATGTTTATACCAAAAGAGATAGAGGGGTTTCTGTTTTCGTTGAACTGATCCATAAAACTCTCCTCTCTGCTGTCCGCATAGTAAGATCCATAGCCTGCCCTGAAAGAGAGTGAAGGGTAGGACTGCCCCTTTGCAATTGCCAGTTGCAGCTCTGAATTCTTTTTATTAAGCCTTGCAACCTCCATTTGTGGAAGGTCCAAAGATGAATTGAAAAGCTCATCTATACTCTCTCCTTTGAATTCTCCAACCCTTAGATTCTCTCCGGGAGATGCTACATCAAAAGAGTTCTCACCAGGAAGATCAAGCAGCTGCTTAAGCATCAAGAGGGCAGTTGACACCTGATTTTTTGCATTTGTCTGCTGAACAAGTTCGCTTGCATATTGTGCTTCAATTTCAAGAAGAGCACTATATGCCTGGCTTCCGGCATCCACAAACTTTCTTGTCCTCTCCACCTGCTCTGCAGTACTCTCAAGGCTGGAATTAGCCGAGACAAGAATCTCTCTTGCCAGCAGTACCTGAAGATATGCCCTAGCAATCTCTATTGATATATCATTTTTTATCCTGCCAATCTCCTGCCTGGCAATCTCTCTCATAACCCCCTTGCTTTTGAGTTCATTGTTTTTAACTAAACCCTCAAATAGCATAACAGAGGCACTGGCAGAGGCGTTTGTGCTCTGGCTGAGTTTATTCTCAATAATCTGAAGGTCGTTCATGTTGACAGATCGGCCCCAGTTCATACTGTGTCCTAAAGAGGCATTCAGCGAGGGAAGATAGTTCATCTTCGCCTGGAATAGGTTATTCTCGCTCTGCTCTACAGCAAGCTCCTGTTGTTTGATTCTTAAGTTGTTGTCCCATGCATATCTTATGCACTCCTCAAGACTCCATAACTTCTGCTGTGCAGAAATCACAGTAGGGATAAAGATGAGGATAAAAACGGGGAGTTTCAAAATACTTTTCATAAGATACAAAGGTATAATTATTTTTTTATGCAAACTCCCCGAAGACTCCTTATTTAAGTCATCCCTGGCTATTTATAGATGACCATAGTCCTGCTTTGAGCCTCATACAGATTCTTACTTAGAAAACTCAGCATTCTGACAAACTTTTTTGCACCGTATCCTATGCCAAATCCAATACCTCTGACAATCTCCTTATCCCAGGTGCCATCGCCTCCCCTTAAGGATATGCACTCATTCTCATCCAGACGAACAAGGCATAAATCTCTCTCGTTAAACTTTTCCATTATGCCTTCTCCCATCCCTCTTTAAGTCCCTCACTGAAGCTTGGCCAGTACTTCTCTGCCTTCTCAATAAGTTTAATGAGCTCTTCAATTGCCTCAAGAAGCCTCTTAAGTTTGCCTCCTCCACAGATAAGAAGTTCTCTCTCTTCAAGTGGGGTTACTCCCCACATCTCCAACTCTTTTCTTTCCATAGTAGTTTATTTTATTATCACCCGCATAACGGCGTGCAGGAATCGCCCGGGGCAAAGCATTGCCCCATTTTGTAAACTCTGTCAGCTATATTTTTTGTGTTCTCTTTATGCGACACAACAATTACAATCTTTCCCCGGTCTCTCTCAGACTTAATAACCCTATCAGCAAGAAGCTCAGATTCTCGGTCCAGGTTTGATGTTCCCTCATCAATTATAAGAACAGGTGCATCCCTGTATATGGCTCTGGCAATAGCTACTCTCTGCTGTTGTCCTCCCGACAGCGTTGCCCCTCCCTCTCCGATATTGCTCTCCACCCCCAATGGAAGACTCTTGATTAGATTAGAGAGTCCCAAATCTCTACATATCAAGGCAATTCTTTTTCTGTCAGGCTCCTCTATGCCCGGAGCGATGTTTTCCATAAGTGTCCCTGCAAATAGTGAAGGGCATTGGGGAACAACAGCAATGAGCTCTCGCCAGTACTTCAGATTAATATTTTCAATATTAACATCGTCAGCGGTTATATGCCCCTCTGTCGGCTTTCTGAGACGTGTAAGCAGAGACACGAGCGTGCTTTTGCCACAACCACTATCTCCCGTTATGAGCGAAATCTCTCCTCGCCTGAACTCCATCTCAGCCTCTCTGAAGAGGGTTGCCCTTCCCGGGTATGAGAATCCAACTCCGCATAATTTTAATGATTGGGGAGTGTTACTGGACAAAACAACTCCCCCTTCAAAAGACTCCGCCTCAAGATCAAGAATTTCAAAGAGACGTGAGGCTGCTACTGTCCCCTCTCTTATCTCCGGACTGGAGGTTGCAAGTTCGCAAAGAGGTGTTGTGAACAGAGAAATTATTGTGAAAAATGCAACAAGTTCTCCTATGCTTATATTTCCCTTCATCACCTCAACTCCTCCCATCCATAGGACAAAGACAACCAATAATCTTGATGTAAATTCTGCAGCTGCACCGGAGATGATTGCTCCTCTTGCTCCCCTCTCGGCACTCTCCAGGAGATGTGAAAGAGCGTCCATGCATTTGCCGGCAAAATAGTTCTCCCCGCCGGAGTATTTAATAGTAAGATATGACTTTACAGTCTCTATAATTCTGTTTTCAAATGTTGCCCCTCTCTCCATAATTGTCCTCCGCACTCTTTTGTTAAACCTGTCTGCAATTCTGAACTGTATAATGAAGAGGGGTATTGCAGCCAGAGAGGGTATAGCCATTGCGGGAGATATTGCAAACATAGCGACAAGCGAAAACAGCAGCATAAATACTGAGATAGCTACTGTAGAAAGAGTTCCGGTTATACAAGACCTTATCTTTGCCGCATCTGATATTCTTGATGTAATCTCACCGGTCTCCCTTGCATCATAGAAGATACCCGGCAATTTAACCATATGTATAATATATTTTCCAATCAGTTCTTTGTCTATTTTCAACCCAACCTTAACCAGAATAGTACTTCTGACCCATGTTAATAAAAGCGAGATTGCAAAAACAAGTGCTATTAGAATAGAGGCTGTTGTCAGGCCGACTCTCTCCCCCGAAGGGATAATCCGGTCCAGAATTATCTTCATAAAGAGAGAGATGGCAAAAGAGGCCATAGTAAAGAGGAGGGATGTGATAAAGGCCTTTGCCAGTCTCTCTCTGTTTGAAGTAACTAATTTCACCATTCTTGCAACTACAGACTCTCCGCTCGCTCCCTTTTTAAAGTCTTTTGCCGGTGTGAGTAAAATAACTCTACCGCTCCACTCCTGCAGAAACTCCTCCATCTTGATTGTGTGCATCTCCCCGTCCAGCGGGTCCATTATATTTACCTTGCCCTCTTTTGCGCCGTAAAGAACAGCATAGTGAAGAAGTCCGCTCCTCTTTTCAAGGTGTACAATAGATGGGTTGGGAATTTTGTACAAAGAGGCCTCCTGTGCCCTGAACCCCTCTGCATAAAAACCAAAAGCCCTAGCAGCATCAACTATACCTTTGATTGTTGTACCTCTGCTGTCGGTGTTGCTGAATAGCCTTATTTTGGCAATTGGAAGTCTTAGTCCCCAATATGCAGATACAGATGCAATGCATGCTGCTCCGCAATCGCTTATGTCGTGTTGTCTTATTTTAACTGAATATCCCATAAAAAACAGAGGGCGGCATTCTCGCTCACAACTCCCGGCCCCATCAGGAGATTCCATCACCCCTGCCGCCACTCTGCAATGCAAATATGGAGAGGGTAATCAAGTAGATTATGCTCAATGGTAAAAAGATGGATGAATTTATCCCGAGTGTAGAATTTTCTGAATGTTAAAGAGAAAATTCAGAAATCAGAGGTGCGATACTAGATTTTTAAGGTATGGAAAAATTGCGGGAGCTATTTTTGAAAGATATCCGTATAAAACAGAGTTATCAAGAGTCTCTCTTGGCAAAAATTCAAGAATTTCATCAAGCGATTCCAGAAGATAGACTATGATGCTGAAGACAAAGGCGTATTTCACAAGAGCAAAAATAACTCCTGCCAGTTTGTCCAGCCATCCCAGGAGAACCATCTTGACAATCCCCTCAGCCGCTCTTCCTGCAAGATTCACAAGTATCAGAACTACTATGAAAATTGCAGCGAAAGAGATAATGTTAAGTATATTCTGATCAGTATCTATCCAGGAGATAAGTTTGCTGCTTACAAAATCTGAGAAGTGGTATCCGGCCCAAACCCCCAGTATAAGAGCAAGAACAGCAGCTACCTGACGAACTAAACCCTTCATAAAACCGGCGAAAAGGGCAGGAATCAGGCAAACAAGTATTATTATATCCGCTGCATTTAATGACATAACATTCAAATTTTTTCAAAAGTAGTGAATAATCGTATCTTTGCAAATTCAAAAAGAATTGCAAAATGAGGTTTACCGAGTATAAAAATCTTGATCTTGTAGAGATTAACAATACTGTTCTGAACAAATGGAAGAGAGAGAGTTGCTTTGAAAAGAGCATCTCAGAGAGAGAGGGGGCACCCCTTTTTATTTTCCACGAAGGGCCTCCTTCGGCAAACGGCATGCCCGGTATTCACCATGTCATGGCAAGGGCTATCAAGGATGTTTTTTGCAGGTATAAAACTCAGAGAGGCTTCCAGGTTCAGAGGAAAGCGGGTTGGGATACACACGGCCTCCCTGTGGAGCTTGGAGTGGAAAAAAGCCTCGGCATAACAAAAGAGGATATTGGCAAAAGCATATCCGTAGAGGAGTATAATGCCGCCTGCCGCAAAGAGGTGATGAAATACACAAAAGAGTGGGAGGGGCTGACCGAACAGATGGGCTACTGGGTTGATATGAACAATCCTTACATCACCTATGATAACAGATATATAGAGACTTTATGGTATCTTCTGAAAAATATTTATGGCAAGGGTCTGCTCTATAAGGGTTACTCTATACAGCCATTTTCCCCTGCAGCAGGAACGGGCCTGAGCACTCACGAACTCAACCAGCCCGGATGTTACAGAGATGTAAAGGATACAACCTGCGTTGCTCAGTTTAAGGTTATTAGAAATCAAGCATCTGAAAAACTTTTCTCCCAGGTGGCTGAAGTGAGAGGAGAGGAGCTTCCCGTATATATGCTGGCATGGACAACAACTCCATGGACACTCCCTTCAAATACCGCTCTATGCGTAGGTCCTGAGATTAAATATTCTATGGTTATCTCGCAAAATCCATACAGCAATCAGAGGGCCCTCTATATATTGGCAGAGGAGTTGGTTAGCGCCCACTTTGGGGCCAAAGGTGCGGAGTTTGAGATATTCGGAGAGAGCCTAAAGGGTAGCGAACTTTGTGGTATTGAATATGAGCAGCTGATCCCATGGATCAAAGCAGCTCCCGGTGCAATGAGGGTAATTCAGGGTGATTTCGTTACCACAAGCGACGGTACAGGGATAGTGCATATAGCACCAACTTTTGGAGCGGATGACGATAAGGTAGGTAAAGCTAATGGTGTTCCACCGTTAATTGTTATAGATGCAAACGGAATAAGACAACCGTTGGTTGACAGAACAGGTAAATTCTACAGGGTTGAGGATCTTGATTCAGGATTTGTTAAGGAGAGTGTGAATGAGTCTTACAGAGAGTTTGCCGGGAGGTTTGTAAAGAATGCCTATGACCCCGGTCTTAGCGAGAGCGATGCCACTCTTGATGTTGATATTGCAGTTATGCTCAAGCAGCAGGGGCTGGCATTTAAAATTGAAAAACAGACTCACTCATATCCTCACTGTTGGAGAACGGACAAACCGGTGCTCTATTATCCGCTTGACTCGTGGTTCATTAGGACTACAGCTGTTCAGGAGAGAATGATTGAGCTTAACAAAACTATAAACTGGAAGCCGGAGGCGACAGGAAGCGGCAGGTTTGGAAAATGGCTGGAAAACCTTCAGGACTGGAACCTCTCCAGGAGCCGTTATTGGGGAACTCCGCTCCCAATCTGGAGGAGTGAGGATGGCAGAGAGGAGCTTTGCATAGGCTCTGCAAAAGAGCTTTATGAGGAGTTGGAGAGAGCTGTTGTTGCAGGTTTTATGAAAAGCAATCCTTTGAAAGACAATGGATTTGTGCCGGGGGATTTTTCCGGGGAAAATTATAAAAAGATTGACCTCCACAGGCCATATGTAGATGAGTATATTTTGGTCTCACCATCGGGTAAGCCGATGAAGAGAGAGCTTGACCTTATTGACGTATGGTTTGATTCCGGAGCGATGCCTTTTGCTCAGGAGGGACTTGAGAAGCTCGGAGGCGATTCTTTTGGCAAAACAGCCGACTTTATCGCTGAAGGGGTGGACCAGACAAGGGGATGGTTTTTTACTCTCCATGCAATCTCAACTATGGTGAGCGACAAGGTGGCCTTCCGCACGGTACTGTCAAACGGACTTGTACTTGACAAGGATGGGAACAAGATGAGTAAGAGGCTCGGTAATGCAGTTGATCCATTTAAAACTCTTGGGGAGTACGGAGCAGATGCTCTCAGATGGTACATGCTTACTAATGCCCAGCCATGGGATAATCTGAAGTTTGATATTGGGGGAGTGGACGAGGTTAAAAGGAAATTTTTTGGCACGCTCTATAATACCTACTCTTTCTTCGCTCTCTACGCAAATGTGGATGGTTTTGACAACTCAAAACCACAGGTTGCACTATCTGAGAGGCCTGAAATTGACAGATGGATAATTTCACTTCTCAATACTCTTATCAAGGATGTTAAGGCTGCATATGAGGATTACGATGTGACCTCTGCTGGAAGGATGATTCAGGACTTTGTAAACGACAACCTTAGCAACTGGTATGTGAGACTAAACAGAAAGCGTTTCTGGGGTGGGGTAATGGACAGCGATAAACTGTCGGCCTATCAAACACTATACCAAGCGCTTGAAACGGTAGCTATACTGTCGGCTCCTGTTGCTCCTTTCTTTATGGAGAGGCTGTTTCTGGATTTGAACGAGGTGTCGGGAAAGTATAAAGAGAGCTCTGTGCACCTGGTAATGATGCCTGAGGCAGATGAGAGGGCTGTGGACAAAGGGCTTGAGGAGAGGATGGAGCTGGCCCAGAGAGCGTCATCTATGATTCTGGCTCTAAGACGAAAGGTCAATATTAAGGTAAGGCAACCGCTTGCTAAGATATTGGTTCCTGTGTTGGATAACAGACTTAAAGAGCAGTTTGAGCTTGTAAGGGCTATTGTGCTTGGGGAGGTTAATGTTAAAGAGGTAGAGTATATTCATGATACAAAAGGTTTGATAACCAAAAAGATAAAGCCCAATTTTAAAACTTTGGGCAAGAGATATGGTAAGCAGATGAAGGAGATTTCGGCTTCATTCGGCACCTTTGACCAGGAGATGATATACGCTATTGAGGCCTCTGATAAATATGTACTTATGCTCCCTTCAGGAGAGGTGATTCTTGAGAGGGATGATTATGAGATTATCTCAGAAGATATGCCTGGATGGCTGGTTGCTGTGGATGGCAAACTTACAATAGCTCTGGATATTAAAGTTAGTGAGGAGTTGCGAAGAGAGGGTACAGCTAGAGAGCTAGTTAACAGGATACAAAACCTCAGAAAGGAGAGCAAGTTTGATGTTACAGATAAAATTTCTGTAGAGATTGAGGAGTTGCCGGAAATTGCAGAGTCACTTGAGTATTTTGCTGAATATGTATGTAATCAGACACTTGCCAGAGAGATTAAGCTTGTTGCTAAGCCAAATGGAGGAGCTGAAATTGAGTGGGACGAGGGTACACTTGCAATTAAGCTGATAAGACTTTAAAAAAGTTTAGAATTTAATAAGTGAAAGAGATGGAAAAGAGGGAGATATTTATGAGAGAGGCTATAGGGCTGGCCGGAAGGAACGCCTCCTCTGTTACAGGAGGTCCGTTCGGAGCGTTGATTGTTAAGGACGGAGAGATAATCTCAGCCAGAACCAACAGTGTAACTCCGGATAAAGATCCTACTGCCCATGCAGAGGTTAATGCTATAAGAGAGGCCTGCAGGAAGTTGAATACGTATGATCTTTCAGGTTGCACACTATACACATCATGTGAACCATGTCCTATGTGCCTATCTGCGGCATATTGGGCTAAGGTGGACAAGATATATTTCGCAGCCGGAAGAGATGATGCGGCCGACGCAGGATTCAGCGATGCATTTATCTACGATGAATTCACAAAGTCAATGGAGGAGAGGAGTATTCCCATTGAGCAGATAATGCCAACTGAGGGTAGAGAGCCGTTTGAACTTTGGAAAAAGAACGAGGATAAGATACCCTATTAGAGGGAGATTGGAATATCGATTATATTATTATCTTTACATATTTATTTAACTAATGTGGCTATGACAAAGAAAAGCAAACCTGCAGAGGAGGTAAGAGAGAAAGTTCGCTACAGCGACGAGGAACTGCAGATGTTCAAGGAGCTGATTCAGCAGAAGCTTCGCGCTGCCCAGGCAGAGTACGAGCAACTGAAGGCTGCTGTAACACACAGCTCCAGCAACGATACTGAGGACACCTCTCCTACATTCAAAGTTCTTGAAGAGGGGGCATCCGCTCTTTCAAAGGAGGAGGCCGGACAACTTGCTCAAAGACAATACAAGTTCATCAGATCCCTAGAGGCTGCCCTCGTGAGGATTGAGAACAAATCATACGGCATATGCCGGGAAACAGGAAAGCTTATCCCTAAGGAGAGGCTTCTTATAGTACCTCATGCGACTCTTAGCGTTGAGGCAAAGAACAAAAGAGATTAACCGATGCGCCTTACCCCCGGAAAACAGGTTACACTCATAGTTTTTATTCTGCTCCTTATAGATCAGGCGGTCAAAGTCTGGATCAAGACTCATATGACCATTGGTGAGAGTATTCCGGTGTTTGGTAACTGGTTCCAAATCTATTTCATTGAAAACAATGGAATGGCTTTTGGTATGCAGTTTGGAGGTTCGGTGGGTAAATTTTTGCTAACCGCTTTACGACTTGTCCTTATAAGCATAATAATCTACTATGTTAAAAAGTTGATTGAGGGAGGTGCCACAAGGGCTTTCCTTTCAGGTATAGCTCTTATACTGGTAGGTGCAATAGGCAATGTAATTGACTCTATGTTCTACGGACTGATATTCTCTGAGTCTAATTTTACAGAGGTTGCCACACTGTTCCCGGATGGGGGTGGATATGCTCCTTTCATGTTTGGCAAAGTAGTTGATATGCTCTACTTTCCACTAATAGATACTGTCCTGCCAGACTGGGTCCCTTTTTGGGGAGGCGAGCAATTTATCTTCTTCAGACCCATTTTTAACATTGCCGACTCATGTATAACAGTAGGAGTTTTTTATCTCCTTCTATTCAAGAGAAGAGAGTTGATTCACGCATTGAAGTAATGTCCGGATATCAAAGTAGAGGATGGATTGCAATGTTGTGACTGGATAGCGATAGCAATGTTACGGATAGATTGCAATGTTGTGACTGGATAGCAATAAGTATTTGTGGGACGGCTGGCAAAGTATAAAGCTGGCAAAAAATTAAACAGGCAAAACATAAAATAATAAGGCTGACTAAATATCTATTTAGCCAGCCTCTTCATTAATATATAATAGTTACAAAATTACTTGAATATAAAACAGTTGCAAAATTACATGAATATAAATAGCAGCAAGATTTCTCTAATATTCAATACCTGCAAAATTACCCTACTCTCTCTACCTATTTGATCCTTCTCTGCTTATTTTATCTTTCAATTTTCTCCATCAGTTTCTTTCGTGAGAAGTGAATCCTGCTTTTAACAGTTCCCAAGTGAAGCCCCAGCTCCTCTGCAATCTCCTGGTACTTGTACCCATTGTCATGCATCTGGAACGGAATCCTGAATTCAGGTTCAAGATCGTTTACAATTGATGTCAGCTCCCTGAATCCAAACTCCTGTTCAGGGCCCATATCAGAGGGACGGTTATTTATGACAAAATCGTGAACATCCTCACTGAAAAGACTCTGACGCTTGGTTCTTCTTCGGTAGTCATTAATGAAGGTATTCTTCATTATTGTGTAAACCCAGGCCTTGATATTTGTGTGTTCGTTAAATTTATCCTGATTGTTCAGCGCCTTAAAAAAAGTCTCCTGAACCAGGTCTTTAGCATCATCTCTGTTTGAAGTTAAACTGTATGCATATCTGGAGAGGTTATCCTCAAGCTCCAGAATCTCTTTCTCAAATGTCTTCGACTTCATAAAATTGAGTGGTATTAATTATTATTAGTCGCGATTACAGTGGTGTTTGTTATTAGCGAATTCAAAATTACAATTAAATAAATTAAATTGCAATCTATCGGAAAATAGAAATTATCTATAACTTAACACTAGCATCTTTTTTCATCAGAACAAATAATTAACAACAAAAACCCTGCCTAAACCAAGGTGGTAAGATAGCTTTGTGATAAAATAGCTTTCCGTCACTCAGCCCTTACTCTGCCTTCACTCTGCAGGTACGCACATTCTATGCACATGGCACGCATATATTGCTCACATGGCACGTTGCTGACAGGTCTTGGCGTGCTGCCAGCAGCACGCCAAGACCTCAGGGGTAAAGTGTCAAATAATTAATAATGAGCTATATAGTAATAAATGATAAAACCTTTATACCCCTGATTATATGATGTTTGACACTTTACCCCTGAGGTGGTCTCTCTTTTTTTTGCACACACAGAAAAAATACATATCTTTGCAACCCTAAACAAACGGAGAGGTGGCAGAGTGGTCGATTGCGGCGGTCTTGAAAACCGTTGAACTGAGAGGTTCCGGGGGTTCGAATCCCTCCCTCTCCGCAAAAACAGAGAAACCCGGTAGCGTAAGCAGCCGGGTTTTTTCATTTCCCTCCGCGCAAGCATGCTTGCAAGAGGAAGATGCCTTGCCACCCCTCCTTGTACATTTGTCTGTAATACAAGCTGTTGATTTTTTAAAATTCCTAAAAAAATCAAAATTTGCAACTTGTTACTAGCAGATTACCAATGCATTGTACAAGGAGGGGTGGCAAGGCATTTCTCTACTTTAACGGAACATAAATCTCGGTCTTAAGCTTTACGGGCTCTGTTCTGGAGGGATCGCTGATATACTTTTCAAAAAGGGGCTCGTCTCTTAATTGCTCTCCGCTTTCGGGCAACCATTTTGAAAATATTGTGTCGTAAACGACGCCTAAGTTGTTATAAGGGCCTTGATAAGAGAAAATTGCGTATTTACCACCAGCAATATCCTTCACACCTATCTCCCCGTGAGGTTCAGCAGGTTTGCAAATCACCAGGCACACATCTGAGCGTAGTTTTTCAACCTCAGTTACCTTAGGATCGTTGTGATAAATACCAATATGTTCAATGCCGGCTGAAAATAATTTTCTCTCTTTAACATATGACCATAGTTTTGCAAATGTTCCGGGAAAATCCAGATTGTTGTATGCACCGTTTAGACGGATGTAAATTGCTCGTTTGGAGTCTAATTCACAAATTTTAGGTGCTTTTAGTTTAAAATCAGAATTCTGGTTAGCCACAGGGTTGTTAATCAGAGAGTGGTTAGCCACAGGGTTGTTAATCACAGAATGGTTAGCCACAGGATTGTTAATCACAGAATGGTTAGCCACAGGATTTGTCTCAATTTTTTTCATGATAAAAAAGTTTTTGTCTGCCCGGTACTCTTTTGGAGAGATTCCATACAGTTGTTTAAATGATTTTGACAAAGATGAGGGGACCTCATATCCGACCTTGTATGCAATCTCCTCAATAGTCATTTCGGAATACCGAAGTTCATGAGCAGCCCTCTCAAGACGCAGCCGCGTAATATAGGTGCCCAGCGGCTCACGGATGAAGGCCTTAAATATTCGGTGGAAATGATATTCAGAGAAATTGGAAATCTCAGACAGAGTCTTCAAATCTATTGATTCACCAAGATTGCGGTTGATGTGCTCAATCACAATATTAAGCCTCTTTAGGTACTCCTCTTGTGTTGTTTGTTTTGTATTCATAATGCAAATTTAGAGAGATGCTCTTCTCCTGGCTTTTCCTGAGTTGCTAATTTGATATTCTTAAATGCTAATTTAAATAAACATTTTTTCTACATTTGTAAGTCTAAAATAATTGGATGTTTATTTCTAAATCGGATCTGGTGTAAAAACTGTTAAACTGGGGTTTCTTCCTTAGTTGACAGAAATTTTTTTTAAAATTTCAGGTATCAATTGCCTGGAGAGGTTTGTTATTTAAATTAATCAATCAAGCGGTAAGTGAATAAGTTAATCAAGCTTTTGTTTGATAAGTGAATAAATTATTGCTTGCTGAGCGGTAAGTGAATAAGTTAATCAAGCTTTTTTTTGATAAGTGAATAAATTATTGCTTGCTGGTTAGTATAACAGCTTTAAAACTAAATAATAAAAAAACATTATACAGATTAATAGATTTACATCATGAGTAACGAAATAAAATCAATTACAGAATTTGACTTTGACCTTATTTGCGAATATTTTTCATTAGTTGAAAGACAGGGGCCGGGTAGTCCCGAGGCGACAATTAAGGCTTTGAGTTTTATTGATAACCTTAATGAAAATTCAAAAATTGCCGATCTTGGCTGCGGAACCGGAGGTCAGACAATGGTACTTGCGCAAAACGCACCCGGTACAATTACTGCGATAGATCTCTTTCCAAAATTTATTGAAATCTTCAATGATAATGCCAGGAGGCTATCCCTTCATAACAGAGTAAAGGGAATTACCGGCTCTATGGATGAGTTGCCTTTTGCTAAAGGGGAACTTGACCTTATCTGGTCTGAGGGGGCTATTTACAACATCGGCTTTAAAAAGGGGCTGAGCTATTGGAAGCAATTTCTTAAAACCGGGGGATATTTAGCGGTAACTGAAGCCTGCTGGTTCACTCCGGAGAGACCGGACGAGATCAATAGGTTTTGGGTAGAGGCCTATTCCGAGATAGATACTATTCCGGTAAAAATAGCTCAAATTCAGGAAGCCGGATATGTGCCTGTTGCCTCATTTATACTTCCGGAAACATGTTGGACCGACCACTACTTTCTGCCACAGAGGAGCTCTCAGACAGAATTTCTGAAAAGATACCCGAATAACAAGACTGCCGAGGAGCTCGTGGCAAACGAACGCAGAGAGGTGTACCTGTATGATAAATACAGGGAGTATTACGGGTATGTATTCTTTATTTGTTCTTCCAGGTAACGCTACCCCCGACAAGGGCGGCAATACCTCCGTCTGTACTTGCAACGGCAACAATATTTGAACTTTTGTCAAATAAAATGCAGTCTGTCGCAGCACCAATATAAGCGTCATCCGGCAGACTGCTGCCGCTGCAAATCATACAACTATCAACATTTGAGTAGAGATCCTCAATTCGCTCAAATGTTGATATTATTGAACAACTGTGATTCCATCCGGCAACACCTATTCCTCCAAATGCACAATATGCATATTTGCTTCCATTAGATGGAATAACCTTTAGCCATCCTCCAAATATTATACATCCCCCCTCCATTTTTCCACTGCCAAGGTGGTTCCATTTTGGGCCACCCAACGCATTTGATGCGTAAAATGATTTTTTAATCTTTACAACCTCCTCGCGCAACTCTTTGTTGCGATCTGAGTCTTTTCTGATTAGTCTCATAGTAAATAATTTAAAGTTAATCTGTATTTAGATTGTTTGATTTTAAATTGTCTTATAAAAAATTAATTTTCCTATTAAAAATATTGCAATTTAAAAATATTTCCATTATTCGCCCAGGCTTTTGCAGAATAGAGGTAAAACGCAACATATTTTCGCAAGAAGTTCCATCCCTACATATAGGTACTAACAAAGGCGTAATCACCACTAGTGGGGATTGCGCCTTTTTATATATGTGGGGACCTTTGCACCGTTTAAAGGACCAATGTTTAAAAACAAAACGATGTACAGGTTATTTTCAAAAACAATTTTTCTGTCCGTGCTTGCATTTGCTGCCGGGATGATATTGTCTGCTACGGCATCCGGTCAGGCGGATCTATCACTTACCGGCGTTGTTCTCTCTGAGGAGGATGGCAAACCGGTATCATATGTAACTGTTAATATCAAGGGCACAAACCGACACACGATGACGGACGACAACGGGAGGTTTGTAATTCCCGGAACAATAGGCGACACAATATTTATCTCGTCACTAGGGTACAATCCGGTGCTTGTGGCCGCAGACAATCACAATCTCAATGTAAAGATAAAACCCTCCTCATTTGTCCTGGATGAGCTAAAGGTTGTAGCCACAGCCCTGGGAATCAAAAGGGCTCCGAAAGAGCTTGGGAGCTCCACTGAGGTAATAAGAGAGGATGAGCTGACGCAGGGTTCTCCTCTCAATCCTCTTACAGGCCTTACAGGAAAGGTGGCAGGGTTGAGAGTAAATATGTACGACAGTAAGGTGGACCCGAATTTTCAGATAACAATGCGAGGTTCGCGCTCCATCACAGGAAACAACTCTCCTCTCTATGTAGTTGACGGAGTCCCTGTTCCGGATATCAGCAGGTTAAATCCGGGCGATATTGAGAGCATTACAATACTAAAAGGAGCAAATGCAGCCGCACTCTACGGTTCAGAGGGTGTGAACGGAGCCCTGATTATAGTTACAAAAAGCGGAGAGGGGAGCAACGGCAGAGTCAGCTTCAGACAATCAACTTCACTCTCAGAAGTTTATTTGCTTCCGACAGCACAGAATATGTTTGGGCAGGGAGTAGATGGAGTATATAGCCCCACGGAGTATCAGTCCTGGGGGGCTGCTTTTGACGGAACTATAAAGAAGGTAAATTCCTCGGCCGGAAAAGGGGATGTCCGACGAAATCTATTCACCACCGGGATGAATATTCAGAACGACCTCTCATTCTCCAAAGAGACTGGTGATGACAGATACTACCTCTCACTTCAAAATGTTACAGTAAAGGGGATTATCCCAAAAGACAGAAGTTCACGTAACGGAGCAAGATTCAATACAGTTCAGAATATAGGAAAACTTAGGATAAGTTCAGCTATCAGCTACAACCATATTAACACAAACACCACCCCTGACGGACCCTGGGTCTCTATGTACAAGATGCCTGCAAACTTCCCTCTTCAGGAGATGGTAAACTGGAGAGATCCAAGCTCTCAGGGCAATCCAAACAACTTTTTTACAACAGTTGTTAAAAACCCCTATTTCCTCATTGATACATACAGAAATGAATCCATTCAGCAGGTGGTAAATGGTAAAGTTGAGGCTGAGTATCCCATTACAAGCTGGCTGAAAGCGATGTACAGATTAGGATTGTACAGCAATTCGCTGCAGACAAGAAACACAGTGGAGAGGTTTGATTCTGAACGAGCAGGGGCGAGCCAGCAGGGCAGCGTAACAGACGGAACATCAAATTTCCGCAGACTCAACGGAGACCTTATCCTATCGGCAGAGAGAGAGTTCGGCAAGGTTAAGCTAAATGCAATTGCAGGGCACAACTTCCGTGAGGAGATGACAAAAACGACAAATATCGGGGCCTCAAATCTCCTGTTCCCAAATCTTTTCAATCAGGGAAGCAGATCAGGAAACCTCACCGGAGGGTCGGCAATGCTGACAGAACGCCAGTACTCCATATATGCAGAGGTTACTGCCGGCTATTCGGGCTACCTCTTCCTGACCCTTACCGGCAGGAGGGACAAAACCTCACTGCTGCATCCCGACAACAGCTCCTACTTCTATCCTGGAGCAAGTGCCTCTTTCATCATTACCGATGCCTTTCCTGCCATCCGTGAAAATAGCGTAACCGATTACCTTAAGCTCTACACATCATATAACAAGACAGGAAACGTAAACCTATCGCCATATTCTTTGAATCTTACCTATTCACAGGCAGGAGGCTTTCCGTACGGAGATATTACGGGATTCATCCCATCATCAAAGAATCCAAATCCTGATATCAGACCGGAATTTGTACGCTCCTTTGAGGCGGGTGTTCAGTGGAGCCTACTAAAGAGAAGACTGAACGCAGAGCTAGCTTATGTCTATTCAAACTCTCAGGGGCAGATATTTGCATCTACCTCATCTGCTGCAACAGGGTACACAACATCTGTAGTGAATCTCGGAGAGCTGGAAAACAATATAATAGAGTTCTCAGTTGACGGTGACATCGTAAGGAGCAGAGAGTTCCGGATTAACGCAGCTTTCAGCTATACATACATAAATAATGTAGTTAAGGATTTATATGGCAGCGGAGAGGCAGAGGAGTATAACATCTTCCGCCAGTCTTACGCAATCAAAGGCATGCCCTATCCAAGCCTGAAAGTGACTGATTACAAAAGAGATGATCAAGGCAGGATTATAGTGGATGCGCTGACCGGACTTCCTTCGGCCTCTACTGAACCTACCTATAAAGGGACGATGGTTCCACCACACCAGATGGGCCTTCAGGCAACCATCAGATACAAAGGAGTTTCACTTTACGCCGACTTTGACTGTCGTCTGGGAGGATGGATGTATTCCGAGGTGGCCAATGCAATGATACAATCCGGAACACATCCGATGACTACCCAATACGGCAGAAAGGAGTTTGTGATTCCAAATTCAGTTATCGCTGTAAGCAATCCGGATGGTTCGGTTACCTATCAGCCTAATACATCCGTCGTTGCCAAAGGGAGCGGAAACTCAGCCTACTGGAACAAATATGTAGCCGGTTACTCGGTAAACTACGCTGCTCCTGGAGACTATCTGAAGATGAGGACGCTCTCTGTCAAGTACACCCTGTCAAGAGCAGCAATTGCTAAACTAAAGATATTCAAGGAGGTGACAATTGGAGCTGAGGCTACAAACCTGTTTATTATACGTCACAGGGACAACGATTTTGGTGATCCCGAGTATCTCTACAATAACACAGCCGGATACTACAGTTGGCGTCAGGTTCCTCCATACAGAACAGTTGGATTTACTGCAAACATAGTTTTCTAACAGAATTAGAAATTGAAGAAAATGAAAATCAGCACATCATATTTTGCTATTATTGTAATAGCCCTTTTATCAGTCTCTTGTGAAAAGTATCTTGATATAAACAAAGACCCGAACAACCCTGTAGAGGAGTACATTTCCGTAGAGCAGAGACTTCCGGCTGCAATATACCACACATCACTTCAGGAGGTAACACAACTTAACCAGTTAGGCTCATTCTGGGGGGGATACTGGGGGACATCAACTGAAGGAAGCAACACCTATAAGAAAGAGCAACTCTACAACGGCCCGGCAATTATGGCAAAACGAGACGGGATTCCCATTTGGGAGAATGGATATACATATCTTAATTACTACGAACTTCTCAGGATTGATGCAGAGGGGGAGGGGGCTCCTGCATACAAAGCCATTGCAATGGTTATGCAGGCATGGCACTACATGAGACTTGTAGACACATACGGAGACATACCCTTTACACAGGCTCTTCAGGGGCAGAAGTACCCAAGACCTGTTTACGATAACGGAGCCGATGTTTACAAATCATCCATAGATATGCTCTCAACTGCAGTTGAGCTCCTTGGCAGGAGCCCCCTCCCCTCAGAAAAGCGTCCGGGCAAGGATGATATTCTCTTTAACGGCGACCTCTCTAAATGGATAAAATTTGCAAACACAATTAAACTCAGAGCACTTATGAGAGGGAGTGAGGTAAACAGCAGCAGTTACATTCAGAGCGAGATATCAAAAATCCTAACTGCTCCATCAGTCAGTACTACAGCTTCTGTATTTCTCACAGAAACAGCACAGGTTCAGCCGGGCTTTAACGCAACAAACCTCAATCCATTTTGGAGCACATACTACCGCAACAGTTCAAACAAAACTACAAACGGATACATTCACATAAGGCCTACACAGTTTGCAATAGACAGTTATAAGTTGCTTTCTGACCCAAGATTGTCAAGACTCTATGCAAAGACAAAAAGCGGCGAGTATAAAGGGGTGATATTTGGATACGAGGGTAGCGACGCAGAGTACAATAAAGACAACACCTCCCCGCTTCTGGGTCCATCAGAGAACGGAGGCAAGGCTGCGGCAATCCTTAAAAGCCAGACACAGCCAATAATACTTCTCAGTGCAGCAGAGAGCTGGTTCCTTTTAGCAGAGGCAGCTCACAGAGGCTGGATCTCTGGCGATGCGGCAGAGTATTACAGAAACGGAATATCGGCCTCAATGCAGCAAATGGAAGTGTCTTCATCAGAGAGAGATACATATCTATCCCGTCCTGATGTAGTCTATAACAATACCCTTGAGAGGATTATCCTTCAGAAGTGGCTGGCACTAAATTCAATATCTGGTTTTGAAGCCTGGAGCGACTACAGAAGGGTAGGCCTTCCTGAGATTCCAAACACCCCGGGTGCCTCACCTGATGAAAGGCCACGCAGACTCCTCTACCCCGAGACCGAAGTGCAGACAAACATTGCCGAAGTCACAAAAAGGGATGTGTCAGATATTACTACTGCCAGAGTTTGGTGGGACAAAGAGTAAATATTCACCAATAGTCAACTAAGAATGAAAAAGATAATCCTCAAACTCCACCTCTGGATTTCACTCCCCTTTGGACTGATAATAGCACTTATATGCTTTACAGGCTCCATTATGGTCTTTGAAAAAGAGATTAATGAATTGGTTTATAAAGAGAGGTACAAAGCAGCCTCGGTAAGTGGAGAGAGGATAACTCCGGCCGAGGCGGTCGCTGCTGCGGCCGCCCTCCTGCCAGATACATTGAGGATAGCATCGGTGCAGATACCTTTTGACAAAGAGGCCACCTACGCAGTCTCAACACCGGGGCGCAGGAGGATAACAGTATATGTTGATCCCTACACCGCAAAGGTTACCGCAATTCAAAATCCCGGAGACGGCAAGTTTTTCTCAACCGTCAGAGAGCTCCACAGATGGCTGTCATTCAGAGGAGAGAACAGAACATTAGGCAAAAGAATCACCGGCGTCACCACCTTTGCAATGGTTGTGATACTTATTACCGGACTGATCGCCTGGATCCCAAAAAGCAGAAGAGGGCTCAAAAACCGACTCCGAATCAGCTTAAGCCACGGACCACGACGCCTCTTGCACGACCTACACGTCGCAGGTGGTTTCTACTCAATGCTCCTTCTGCTCCTAATGAGCCTTACAGGACTAACCTGGTCATTTGACTGGTACCGCGATGCCACCTACAAACTCTTCGGTGCCGAGCCGCCTGCAGCTGCCGCTCCGGTAGCTGCCGCTCCGGCAACTGCCACTCCTGCTCCTGCCATCGCTCCTGCTCCTGAACAGAAAACCTCACCGGCTGCCACCTCCCCTGAACACCAGCCGGCACCCCGGGCTACCGATTTTACAGTTTGGGAGACCGCTCTTGTTGAAGTTCTTAAGGTGGCACCGGCCTGGAAAACCATAACTATCACAGACGGTTCTATACAGGTTGTTCCAGACAAACCATTCGGCAACAGCCGTGCATCAGACAGATATAAGTTTGATAAAAAGAGTGGACATATAACCGATGCCGAGCTTTACCAAGACCAACCCAAAGCCTCAAAACTCAGAGGCTGGCTCTACTCTCTCCATACAGGCTCCTGGGGCGGAGCTGTTGTTAAGGGAATTTATCTTCTCGCCGCACTTATGGGAGGTGTTCTCCCTCTTACAGGCTACTATATGTATGCAAAACGGGTATTTCGTAAAAAATTCTAATTAACCCAGGGGTATGCAGCAGAGATAGTACAGTATTTTATACTACGAGTAACAAATAGTATAATTTATACTTACATTTGTAAGCAAATATTCAAAATTATGAAAGGTTATATGAGGTTAGTTGCAGTGGCCTCCCTTTTCATCTTGTTCTTTTGCCTGGGATGTAATAAAGAGATTCCTCTGCCGGATTCAATCACATTAAGGGGAGGCACACCGGATTCACTTGCTACAAGTGCAGCCGGAGGAGAGTTTTCTGTTAAATTCAATTCATCATCTACCTGGGGGATGTCACTCTCAGCTTCATGGATTGAGAACTTGTCTAACAGTAGGGGAGATGCCGGAGATGCAGAAATTATCCTAAAGGTAAACACAAATACGGAGCACAATGATCGTAAAGGGTATATTACTCTCACTTGCGGAAAGGCTTCTGTAAGGATCGTGGTCTATCAGAATGAAGCTGGTGCAATAATCCTTACACAGCGGAATTATACGCTAGATGCAAAAGAGGCAAAAATTGTAGTTGAGTTTAAAACAAATATTGAATATGAAGTAATTATGCCCTCTGTTGACTGGGTCCGCGAAAACTCAACCAAGGCATTAACAACATACACAAAAGAGTTTATAATTTCCGGGAGTAATCAGGAGGAGAACCGGAAAACATCAATAATAGTTAAAGCAAAAAGTTCAAATCTTGCCGATACAATAAAAATACTCCAGACAGGCCTGGCGATTGAGAGGGAGAGAGCTGCCCTTGTTAATATTTACAATAAACTGAGCGGGGAGAGATGGACCTCTAAGCAAAACTGGCTTACAAACAGGCCTGTAGGTGACTGGGAGGGAGTCACTGCAGACAATGAGGGAAGAGTAATAGGGCTTGATCTTAGAACAAATTGGCTTATAGGAGAGTTCCCTAAGGAGATATGTACCTTTGCAAAACTCAGAGAGCTCAGGATGGGTGGAAGCGGCACAATGTTTGGTGAATTACCCAAAGAGATAGGCAATCTTAAATCAATTACTCTTTTAGACCTTTCCGGAAACAGGCTTTCAGGACCTATTCCGTCTGAAATATGCACGCTGTCAAATCTGAAGAATCTTGATTTAACATCAAATTCATTTAGCGGAGAGATTCCTTTAAGTATTGGAAACCTTTCAAATCTGGAGTATCTACACCTTGAGGACAACACACTCTCCGGCTCAATTCCTCAAAGTATATCCAGCTTGACAAAAATCTACTCAATAATATTAAATAAAAACCAGTTAACCGGCTCAATTCCTGCCGCAATTTTCAACCTTCCAAAACTTGAGAATCTAGGTCTAGAAAACAATCAGCTTTCAGGCTCAATACCTGCTACAATAGGCAATGCCACAAAAATAGCCAGACTCTCTTTTAATAACAATAATCTAACAGGAGTAATCCCGGAGGAGTTCACCCAAATAGCTGATAAATTAGACTGGAATTCATACCACTATGTAAATACAGGAATTTGTGGCAACAGATTATCGGGTTCTATTCCGCAATCTTTGGTTAATCACCCAAAGTGGGCAAAGATATGGAGGAGGGTAGTTCCACAGCAGGATGGTTATGGCCTTAACCTGAATTCTGTTCCACTAGCCGGATACAGTTTTACATTCAGGGATGTAAACCATAGAAATCAAATTCTTACAGATATTTATAAACAAAATAAATATACTGTTCTCCTCCAGTGGGATAAAGAGAACTATCTGATGTACCAGCTAGCTAAAGCGCTTGAAGAGTATAAAGATTCTGGTTTGCAGGTGATTGCCTTTGATAATGGGTCGCTGATGGAGAGTACAACCAAAAACATTGTGAGCAGTTCAGCTCTAAAGAGTTTTATTAATTTTCTGAGTTTTGACCATAGCAGCTTTAATCCGGGAGATCCCAGTGAGGAGGTATTCAACGCAATTAAAAACAGCGGATGTAAGAGCGTACAGGCCGAAGTTCTGGATAAAGACGGGAATATCATCTTCTCTTACCTTAAAGGGATGGGTGGCGACAGCAGGTTTGGCAGGGACACACAGAGTGAGCTTATTCCTTTCCTTGCTGGTTTGCTGGGAAGCATCTCCACACCATTTTATGAGTCAACCGATTTCTCCGAGGATGGTAAGGTTATAACAATCCAGCAGGCTACAGTCGGAAGAGGGATAGATTTGGTGGTAATGGGAGATGGCTTTACCGACAAGGATATGGCTGTAAACGGAAAGTATGAGAGCTGGACCAAGGAGGCTATTGAACATTTCTTCTCAGTTGAGCCGACAAAGAGTTTCCGTAACAGGTTCAATGTTTATATTGTTAAGGCTGTGTCAAAACATCAGGAACTCATTGCAGGGGCTCATACAGCTCTGGGTACAAAATTTGGGTCAGAGATAAGCGAGAACCAAAGAAAGATAAGTGGGGATGCTAATAAATGCTGGGTATATGCAGAGAAGATAGTAAGAGGAGGTACACATTTAGATGCCAATAAAGCAATAATAATTAATGTAATCAACTCCACAGTATGGGCCGGTACTGCAAATATGTTCCCTGGCCTTACAGGAACAATAGCACACTGTTCACACCCTGTAGAGAAGGGAGATGATTTTAAGCATATCGTAGTACACGAAGCTGTCGGTCACGGCCTTGGCAAGCTGGCGGATGAATATTATGCCCCTGGTTCTCCCTGGTATATGCCTGAATGGAAGCAGCAAGAACTTAAATCTCTTTACCAAAACTGGGGATGGTATTCAAATATTGACTTTACAAACGACCCGCAAAAAATCAGATGGAGCTGGTTCCTTTCAGACGAAAGGTACAAATCTTCAGTCGGAATATTTGAAGGAGCTTTTGTAGATTATACTAATGATGTATTCAGACCATCAGAGAACAGTATGATGAACTCATACTCAACAGTTTTCAATGCTCCGTCAAGACTTGCAATTTATAAATTTATAATGGAGCGTTCAGGAGAGGAGTATAAATTTGAGAACTTTATAAAGCATGATGAGGTTTCTCTGTAACCATCAGCACTTCATCAATAAAGATAAAGCCTTCGCCACCGGCTCCTTCGTGCCAACCTTCATCCGGGATGGTGCCATAATTCTTGGCGAAGATCTTAATATAGCGTGCAGAGTGATTATTGCCGGGAGTGTCCATCTCTCCGGCTTTGCTTAAGTCAAGAACCAAATCTTGTATCTGCAGTCTCCAGTCCTGCTCGCCTACTTTGTTTTCAACCCGGCCAAGGAGTTTGAAGTTGACTCCGTCATCTGAGATAAAGAAATCAACATACCTTGGCATCCATATCCAGGAGCGTGCATCCTGCAGGAAGCCTGCACCAACTTTGGAAATCCTTTTCACGCTCCCCAGATCTACAATTGCAGTGAAATCTGTATTCTGATAACCCTGCCATCCACCAAGCCTGAAGTTTTCTGTACCGCGTACTCCGTCAATGAGCCCTTCGTCGCCGCCGGCATTGTACTGACGATTGTATTTTGAGAGAAGTGTAATTTTCCATTCGCTGTTTACCTTTCTTAATGAGCAGGTTGTGGAAGGGCTTTGTTTGCCTGCACTATTAACTGAGTACGCCTCAAGCACTGCACTCTCTTTTAAGATTACAGGAGTTGAGTACTCAGAATATTTATCAGAATAGAAATCAGTTGCAGCCTCTCCTTGGTCATCTCTCTTAACCACCCTCCAGAAGAGTCTCTCACCATCGCCTCTGCCCACCAGCTTCACAATACTTGAGTCTTTGAAGATATACTCAGATGCCTCAAACCAGGGAACAAGCGGAATCTCCTCTGCCGCCATCCTTGATACCGGCCTGTCACCCTTTTCAACTCCAAAATTAAATGATGGAGTGTCAGATGTTTCAAAAATCAGTTCGCCACCATTCTCAATATTTTTATGAGTTATATAGCTCTTCGTGTAGTTTTTACCATTCAGCTTAAGTGCATTTACATATATGTTTTTGTCCGCATTGTTGATTTCCCCTTCAGTCTTTACAGTAAAAACTTTACCACTCTCCAGATTTATCGTTGCACTTTTAAACAGAGGAGAGCCAACGGTATAAATGGGGTCTCCCGGAGTTACCGGATAAAATCCGAGAGCACTCATCACATACCAGGCACTCATCTGACCACAGTCCTCGTTGCCACTAAGCCCATCAGGGGCCGATGAGTAGAGTTCGGCCATTATCCGCCTCACCATCTGCTGAGTTTTCCAGGGTGCCCCCGTATAGTTGTATAGGTAAGCGATATGATGACTCGGCTCATTCCCGTGGGCATACTGGCCTATTAACCCTGTGATATCCACCTGAGTCCTGCCTGTTGTCTGCTGAGGAGCTGAAAATAGTGCGTCCAGCCGATCAATATATGCACTCTCTCCCCCAAGCATCTCAATATGGTTCTCCACATCATGGGGCACATAAAAACTATACTGCCAGGAGTTAGCCTCGGTAAAATGGACGTTCACCTCTGAGGGGTCAAAAGGTGTAAGCCAGCTACCATTTACCCTCGGCCTCATAAACCCGGTCTGCGGATCAAAAATGTTTTTCCAGGATTGCGCCCTCTTTGTGTACTCGGCATAGATTCCCTGTTCGCCCAGCTCCTTAGCCATCATTGCTATACACCAGTCATCGTATGCATATTCAAGTGTCTTTGAGACCGATTCGTGCTCCATATCTGCAGGCAGAAAACCCTGCTTCATATACTCCCTGATGCCATATTCATCTTTACGTGAGCTCTCAACCATTGCGTTCAAAGCCTCCCTCTTGTCAAAACCCCCAATCCCCTTCATAACGGCATCTGTAATGACCGAAACCGAGTGGTAGCCTATCATACAGTTGGTCTCATTACCGGCCAGTTCCCAAATAGGGAGCTTCCCGCCCTGTCTGAACATTGCAAGCATAGATTGTATAAAGTGCGACGTCCTCTCCCTCTCAATTATTGTCATTAGCGGATGGAGAGTTCTGTAAGTATCCCAAAGTGAGAATACAGTATAGTGCTCATATCCCTCAGCTTTGTGAATCTTCCTGTCCATTCCTCTGTATTCACCATTAACATCCGAGAGAAGATTAGGAGCAATTGCAGTGTGGTATAGCGCTGAATAAAAGGTTTTCAGGTGTTCCTCGTTTTCACTCTCCACTTCAATTTTTCCCAGAAAGGCATTCCATGCCCTCTCAGTTCCCCTTCGCAGTCCATCAATGTCCCAGTCCCTGCACTCGGCCTCCAAATTCAATTTTGCATTGTCGGTTGAGACAGACGATATCCCCACCTTCACCATCAGAGGATTATTCCCATTTGAAATACCTGTTTGTGAACCATCAGCAAATTGCAACAGCACTTTACGCTTCATCTCACGCATCTTTACCTTAGAAAATGGCTCTGAAAACTCCATAAAGAAATAGACCACCTGGTCAGTCGCCCACGAGCGAGAGCGTCGGTATCCCTTAAGTGCATTTGTCCCGGCAATCTCCACATTCCACTCAATCAGCGGATCCCTGTGGGCAAGATCAAGCACCACCTCCCTGCTGCTCCCAGGCTTATATGTATATTTATGAAGGCCGACTCTCCTTCCGGCTGTCAGCTCCACCTTCACCCCCCATTTATCAAGGAATACCTCATAAAATCCGGGTGTGGCCTTTTCGCTACTCTTTTGGAAAGAGGATTTATACTCCTCGTTAATGATCTCCTCCCCCGTATAGCCACTCACCGGCATCAGCAGAATGTCACAATAATCTGCCACCCCCGTTCCGCTCAGGTGTGTGTGACTAAAGCCATATATTGCGCTATCAGAATAGTGGTAGCCCGAGCATCCGTCCCATCCCGTAAGGCGAGTATCCGGGCTCAACTGAACCATACCAAAAGGGTAGGTGGCTCCAGGAAAAGTGTGGCCGTGAAAATCGGTCCCCACAAAAGGATTTACATATTTTGAAAACTCTTTTTCAGATTTGGGCTCATTTGCTGATTTGCCGGAAAGAGGCGCAAGCATAAGCAGTAATGCAAATGCAGTTGCCATTGAGGTAATTTTTTTCATAGGTATAGATTGTTTTTAGCCAGGGGTCGATGGCCTACACAAATATACCTAATTACACTATTCTAATTACCCTCTGCCAGTGAAAAAATTTGCCTCCAGATCTGTGATTCACCCTTTATCCTCTCAACACACCCATCTGCAGGGGTGCGGTCCATTCCCGGGTTGGATGTAAGAAACATTACAGTCATAAAATTTATTCTCTCAGAGCTCTGCTTCAAAGCCGGATTAAGCTTATAGAGAGGGGTGCCATGCTCTCGCATATTATCAGGAACCAGTCCGGAGTATCTTCCTGTTATCTCCTGTGCCCCCTGAGACCACACGGCCTGCTTAGCCCTCTCAGCAGGAGACATCCCATTCAGCTCTTCTTCAAGAGATCTTACAACCTCTTTGTGATAAGTATACTCTGGGCTATTCTTTGCCTCGTTCGCAAAGTCCCGGGAGGCGCTATTCTCGAGCTCCTTAATAACCAGCTCCATCCCCTTAACTGACTCCATCAGTATGGCAGCCTGCTCAGGGTCGCTCTTCTTTTTTGCCTCAGCCATCTTTTTCATCTCGGCATACTCACGTTTAATATCCTTAAGACCCTCGTCAATAGACTCCTTCTCACTGGATCCGTCATTTTCAGCAGATTCAAACATCTTCATCTTCTCCCTTTCATCTTTAACCATACCTCTGATTAAATCCTCCTTTGTACATGGAAGAAAAGGGTTGCTCACCCCTGGAGCCACCAAGGCATAAATGTAGATTTCACAGTCGTAAAGGGGATAGCCATGAAATTCCCCAACCTTTACCGGTAGTTTAAAAAAGTTGTTAATTATGTTTCCCGATGCGCTCTGGGGGTCATTAATATAGACATTAACAGAAGAAGAACCCTTGTGATAATACTCTCCGGGAGGATCACCCTCACTCCTTGCAAGATTTTGAAAACTAAGGTCAACATTTGTGAACTCTGATACGCTTCCGTATGCCTCAATATCCACACCCTTCGCCCCCTTTACTGTCTCAGAGGAGAGCAATATTGATGCGATTTTATTCAGGCTCCCCTTAAGAAACTCTGGTGACTCTCCCGGGAACATCTCTCTAAATGTATAGCTGATATCTGACCGAGATTTTACGCTCCCTTTCCTATCTTTTGCAAAGGTGTAGCCCTCCTGAGCTGATATAACAGATGACATCGAAAGCAGGCCAATCAGCAGGGCGATTTTAAGATTGTAGCTAACTCCTTTCATCTTTGTTTATTATTCTTCAAATTTTCCACACCTGTATGCATATGCACCTCTGAGCGCATCTGCATACTCCTCAACAGCAGCCACAGCATACAGATTCTCATCCTGAACAATTGCAGCGGTCAACCCCTGTATCGTAGAAATTTCATTATCAACCTCGCAAAGCTTTCTGTACAGAGGTATAGCATATTTAAGTCCGGTCAGATACTTTGTAATATAATCAAGCATCAATGGAGACATAGTACTACAATAGTCACTTTCACACTGATAAATCTGTTTTTTAAATTTGAGGTCTACAGCAGGATCCTGCATCAAAGCCCTTGGTGGCCAGGGCGCATCGGCCCATGCTTTCTCAATGGATTTAATTTTTGCATTTTTTTTGCGTGTTTCAACAGTATCACGTGCAATGAGCTCCTGATTCATCACCTTTATTCTGTTATATATTGCATCAATCTCACCCTTTACCTTCATTCTCTCCTCATTAAGATTATATAATCTCTTTGCCCTGTCTGCGTTTTCACCGGCTACCGGTTTCCCTGCCTTTGCCGATGCAACCTGTTTGGCTGCATACTCCTGAGCCCAGCGCTCCTGCTCTGCCTCACTCATATTTGCAAGCTTCATAAGCTCTGCCTGAGAAATCCCTGTCATTGAAGAGGTTGATGCATAAGCCTCTTTAACAGCCTGCTTTTCATTCACACCTGAGGCCATACTCACTCTGTCTGAATACTCCTGTATTTTCCCTTTGACCAGAATTATCTGATCAATGAAGGCATCAACGTCTGATTCATCATTGGTGCATACAGAGGATGGAATAACTGGAAGAAGCCCTAAAAAGGCCTCCGGCGTGCTTTGAGCCTTAATTTGAGCAGAAAAAGCAACCAGCAGCAGAAGAGCCGCAGCGGCTCCTCTCAAATAAAATATTCTTTTCATAACTCTATAGTTTAATGAATTCTACCCTTCTGTTCTTTGCCTTATTTTCCGGTTTATCATTAGGTGCAACCGGCTGCTGCTCGCCCAAACCATCGGTTTGAACTCTATCTGCTGCTATTCCGAACTCCTTCTCAAGGAACCTTTTAACAGCTAAAGCTCTTCTTTTTGAGAGATCAAGATTAAGTGCATCATCACCATCACTATCAGTATGGCCCACAACCTTGATTTTTACATCGGGATTCTCCTGAAGAACTGTAGCAATCTCTTTTACAGAACCATATGATTCCGGTTTAACCACATCCTTTCCGGAATCAAAATAGATACCGTAAGAGACAATTTTACCCTCCGTCAGAAGTTTACTCCTCATGTCCGGAGCAGCGGTTGTTATTTTTAAATTTGATATGAACGGATGGCTATTCCTGTCCCATCCGGAGAACCTGAATCTGTTAAATGCTACACCCGGATAGATGTTTGTTGGAGCATCCAATACTTTAGCTCCAGCGTGATATATTCTTATGCGTCTGTTCTGCACCCAAATTATTACATGGTTGCTCTCCTCAATAACAACAGGGTTCTTACTTGCACGGGCTCTCAGCCAATCGTTGCTCTCCTTGTATCCAAGGGTTTCCCACTCATTGCTTCCCAGCATAATGTGTATTCCCGCCAAACCTGGATAGAGATCGTCATCTGCAACCTCTGTATTATCTGACATGTCTTGGTATAATGTAAATATAATACCATCCAGAGAATACTCTTTATCAGGAATCAGATCAAACTCCACGATAAAATTTGTTGGGAATTCTATCTTCCTCATATAGCAGTAAACAGCATCCTCTCCATTCAGATGCAGCCATTTACCGGGAGCTATGCTCACACTCTTTACCTCTCCGCTACCGTTAGAGGTCCAAAGTGCAGGGAAGTCACCAATTGCATCCTGTGAGAAGTCCTCAAAATAGAGAATCTTGTCTCCGGGGACAAAGTCATACTGAGTAAATGACTCAAGAGATTTTTTCTGCTGAGGAGCATTTTTCACCGTAACGGCTTTTTCCTCCCCCTCTTCTCCCTCTTCTCCCTCTTCTCCCCCTTCCCCCTCTTCTCTCTTCTCTCCCTTCTCACTCTTTACCCCCTTTTCAACTTTCTCAAAGCCCCTCTCCATAACCTCCTCAGTTTTCTCCTCCACTTTTTGTTCCACTTTCTCTTTTGCTTTCTCCTTAGCTTTGTTACCCAAAGAGTTAAGCCAGCTTTGCCCGTTTGCCTCACTTACAACAAACAGCATAATTCCCAGAATAATTAATAATTTTTTCATAGCCGTGCATTTTTTTTAAAGTTATAATGCACAGACTCAATTTAATTGTAAAAAAACGACAAAAAGGGAGTTAAGTAGAAAATAATCAGAAGAGTGAGGGGTGTGATGAGTACCATTCATAAAGTTTGGTTATCCCTGTTTTGAGAGGGGTTGAGGGGCTGTATCCAAATCTCTCTTTAAGAGCGGTTGTATTTGCATAAGTTTGATAAACATCGCCCGGCTGCATCTCTGTAAACTCTTTTGTGATCTCCTTTCCTGTTACCGACTCCAGAGTGTTAATAAAATCAAGTAACGCAACTGGTTGACTGTTGCCGATATTGAATATTGAGTGGGCAGCACCTCCCCTTTCAGAGTCTGGAACGGGAGCTGACCCCTCTGCAACAGCAGATATCCCCTCTACAATATCATCAATATATGTAAAGTCTCTGTAGAGTTCACCATTGTTGAAAACCTTTACAGGCCTCCCTTCAACTGCCGCTTTCATAAAGAGCATGGGAGCCATATCCGGTCTCCCCCAGGGACCGTAAACTGTGAAAAATCTCAGCCCCGTAACCGGAATTCCGTAGAGAGAAGAGTATGAGTGAGCCATCACTTCGTCTGCCTTCTTAGTGGCGGCATAAAGACTTACCGGCTCGTCAGTACTGTCAGTTTCTCTGAAAGGAACCTCTCTGTTCATTCCGTAAACGCTGCTTGAACTGGCGTAAATGAGGTGTTTAACCGGATATTTCCTGCAGGCCTCCAGAATAGAGAGAAATCCCACAATATTTGACTGAATGTATGAGAATGGGGCCTCAAGAGAGTACCTCACCCCGGCCTGAGCTGCCAGATTGCATACTATGTCAAATTTCTCATCTCTAAACAGTCCCTCTAAAAAAAGAGACTCAGATATATCCCTCTTAATGAACCTGAAGTTTGGATATTTTGCACTCTGAACCATCTCTCCGCTCTCCAGTTGCTCCACAGTAAAACCACACTCAGCTGCACGGGCATACTTAAGCCTTACATCGTAGTATCGGTTCAGATTGTCTATCCCCACAACCTCGTGCCCAGAGGCAACAAATTTCATTGCGGTGTAAAAACCGATAAATCCAGCGGAACCGGTTACCAGTATCCTCATTTCTTGATAATTTCTATAAAGTTATACAAAAGAAGTATCCAGATACTCTTCTCTCCCTCCCCTCAAGCAGTGCAGCCAGCTCAGGCACCTCCTCCAAAGAGCTCTGTTTGACTATTAAAATTCCATCTCCACCACTCTCAACAATCTTCCTGAGTCCATCCAAAGATATCTCCTCAGGTGACTTTCCCAGATAGACATCAGCATTTTCAGCCCTTGGGATATCATAAACATAAAAAACCTCAACACCGCTCTCTTTTGCCATTGCTGACGCCACAGATGTTACCGCACCCATTCCCAGGTGGGGATTATATCGGGGTATATAGAATGAGATAGTAAATACAGCAAGCAATACTCCGGTGCCTATTGATATTATTGTCCTGTTTGGAGCACTCCCTACCTGCCTCAATGCGATAAATCCTGCGACAGATAGTACCGTTGCAGCAGCCGGAATCCATATAGACTCAAAAACAGGAAACAGATTCATCAACCCTGCAGCAACAACTCCAGGGAGTGAGAGCAACAAAATAGCAGAAGGAATTATCAAAGCTGTTTTTACAACGGCTCCCCTTGAAAACCTTCCCATCCATAATACAGTAATCCACACAAAAAACGGGAATGAAGGGAGAAGATATATCTGAATTTTTGAGCTAACCAGAGACATCATTACGAAAGTACCAAGCGATGCGATGAGGAATATCCTCTCCATATCAGTCCTGATAATCCTTTTGAACACTCCGGTGAACAAAACCGACAAAATAATGAAGACCCAGGGGGCAAGTGAGTACCATATTGCTACCATATAGTACCAGAAGGGCTCTTTATGGTGGAAGGAGTCAACAGCTCTGTTTATTGTCTGGTTGAACAGCAGGTTGTTCATATACTCATTGCCACCCTCTGCCCACGCAGATCCAAACCAGAGAGCGCAGAGTAATAGAAGGGTTCCGATAGTCCTTAAGCCCCAAAATTTTCCTATTAATCTCCACTCCCTCTTAACTAAAAGAAAAACAATTGTAGTCATCAGAGGAACCATTATTCCTACAGGTCCCTTAGAGAATATTGCAAGAAAGATATAAACTGGGAACAGCCATCTGTCCCATCTCCTCTCTTTCCCGGTGTATATTTTATAAAATGTATATAAAGAGAGCGTTATGAACATACACATAAGCATATCCATCCTCAGTACAACTGCAGAACCAAGGAAAAAGACAGATGTAAGAAGCATCAGCTCTCCGGCAACCCTCTCCATAGGTGAGGTTACGCTCCTGCTCCATCTGTTCATGATCCACATAACAACCAGAGCCGGAATATATGAGAAGAGAGCCAGAAAAAGCATGCTATGGGTTCCGAAAATAAGTTTCCCCGCCATCACTATCCACAGGTAAAGAGGTGGTTTATCCGCATAGTGGACTCCGTGGTTTGTGAATGTAAAAATGTTACCGTTGCGGATAGCTTCGTCTGCTATGCTCAGATACCTCAATTCGTTATTCCTTGTAAAGTCTCTGGCCAGAAACATAGGTATCAGCGCAAGAATATAGAGGAGATATCTATATCTGTATATCGTTTTGCTTAACTTTTCCATAGTTGTTTTTGTGCAAAATTATGTTTCTGATATATGTCACCATCCCTGGAATCTGTCCTACCAGAAGCACAGGGTCTCTTCTGATTATCCCGTAAACAATTATTGCTGCCGATCCTGTAACACTAATGATCCAGAATCCAATAGGTAAAAGAGATTCCTTTCTTCTGTATGAATATATCAGTTGATAGACAAATCTTAAGGTGAAAATCATCTGCCCCAGAGATCCAAAAACCAGGAGCCACAAAGGGACTCTGGAGTTTTTTAGAAAAGTTGCGACAAAAGTAGCTGCATCTCCCGATGCCAGAACAATTGCAGCAACAGGAGTTCCCACCAGAATAATCCTAAGTTCAATCGGAATTTTTCTCCAGACCCCCTTTGCATCAAGATTCCAAATATAGATATAGTAGGAGATCAGTTGCCCCAGAATTATGGCAAAATCCTCCCTCATCCATCCGTAAATAAAGAAGAGCCAGGAGGCCACCATACTCAGAATCCAGAAGATAGAAGGAGAGAGACTTTTTCTTGCCCTCTCTGACATAACCCACTGAATAAGAGTTCTGGCCCCAAAAAATATCTGGGCGGTAAGACCAATTGCGTAGATAAGCATCAGCCTAAATTATTATCAGATATTGAGTAATTTATATACCTTTTCTTCATCCATCTATAGGCGAACGTGTCCATAAATGGACCCACAAGCCTGTTAAAGAGGTGGAATTTTGAGACACCTGCAACCCTCGGGTGGTGCTCTACCGGAACCTGTTTGATTTTGCCTTTCTGAAGCATCATCAGTGCGGGAAGAAATCTGTGCATTCCATTGAACATAGGAATCCGCTTAGCATAAGATGTTCTGATAATCTTTAACGGACACCCTGTGTCTTTAACATCATCTCCTGTCATAGCCCTTCTGAACCCATTGGCAATTTTTGAGGAGATTGCCTTTACAACAGTATCTTTCCTGTTCTGTCTAATTCCCATCACCAGCTCATAATCGTTTGTAAATGGTATCAGGAGTTTGAAATCCTCAGGGGCAACCTGAAGGTCAGCATCAATATAGCCGGTAAATTCTGAATTTGCATAGTCAAATCCGGCCTTAAGCGCAGCACTCAATCCAAAGTTGCGTTCAAATTTCAGATAGAAAAAGTTCTCTCTTGTACTGCAAATCTCCTTGATAAGCTTAAGGCTGCCATCTGTTGAGCCATCATCTACAAAGAGGTAACATATTGGAAAGTCTGGGCAGGAGATGGCCAGTGAGTCAAGTCTTCTTGCAAGGGATGGTAAATTATCCTCCTCATTTAATACTGGTATAGTGACTGTCAGTTTAAAAGCACCGGTTTTGTTCATTAGAGTTGATGATAAAAAGAGGGTGCAAATATAGAGAGATGCATCCTAAAATTTACTAAATTTGGTAACTTTTAAACACTAAAACAAATATCATGCTAGATTTCAACAATACAGAGATTGCATTCGCATCAAAAAGCAATAACGACCTGCGAAATGCATACATATTATTTCAAGCCATGTCAAGTAATACGGTTGTAAAAGCCGGTAAAGGGCTGACACAGTTTGCAACAGGGATTGGTTTTCCCCTTTCCTGGGCGGTTAAGCCGACGCTGTACAGACAGTTTGTCGGAGGGGAGACCCTGAACGAGGCCTCCCGTACTGTCGGAACCCTTATGAGGGATGGAATTTATTCTGTTTTGGACTACTCAGCAGAGGGCGGACAGGAGCTTTCAGATGTTGAGAGAACTTACAACGAAGTTATGCGCTCAATAGAGAATGCAAAGGGTAACGAAGCCATTGCATTTACTGTATTTAAACCAACAGGTTTAATTGTTGGCTCTGTTTTAGAGGTGGCAACACTCAAAGGGGCTGAACTTAACGATATTGAGAGAGCGGAACTTGAGAATTTTAAAACAAGATTCTTTGCTTTGTGCAGAAGAGCAGCTGAGAACGGAGTCAGGATACTGGTTGATGCAGAGCACTACTATTGTCAGGAGCTGTTTGATGAACTTACAGAGAGGGCTATGGCCGAATTCAATAAAGACCGCGTCACAGTGTTCCATACCCTTCAAATGTACAGGCATGACAGACTGGATTATTTAAAGAGAGTCCATAAGGAGGCAAAGGAGATGGGTTATAAAATAGGGATAAAATTTGTCCGGGGAGCGTATATGGAGGAGGAGCGGGAGAGAGCGGTGAGAATGGGCTATATATCACCTATTTGTGCCAGCAAAGAGGAGACAGACATAAATTATGACAACGGCCTGAGATACGTAGTTGACAACATTGAAGATATTGAACTCTTCAGCGGAACGCACAACTATGCAAGTAACTATCTTCTTGCGGAGCTTATAAACACAAAGAGGCTTGAGAGAGGGGACAAGAGAATATGGTTCTCACAGCTATATGGAATGAGTGACAATATTACATATGCTCTGGCAAAAGAGGGATTCAATGTTTGCAAATATATTCCCTACGCCCCTGTTAAAGAGGTTCTCCCATACCTGTTAAGAAGGGCCGAGGAGAATACTTCAATGGCAGGTCAGACCGGAAGGGAGCTCGGACTAATTCGTGAAGAAATGAACAGAAGGGGTATCAGACTTGTTTAAAACTCATTAATTCCTAAGATAAATTTTTGATCATGGGTGAAAATATCACGCACAACAAATCTGAACACAGATTTGAATATGTTGCTACTGAGGCAACGGCATATATTGAATATGAAATGGATGGTGAGGTAATGGACCTGACCCACACAATTGTCCCAAAGGCTCTTGAGGGAAGAGGTCTTGGAGGCTCTCTTGTAAAACATGCTTTGAACTACGCAAGAGAAAACGGCTTTAAAATAAAGCCTACATGCTGGTTTGTAGATAAATTTATAAAGAAATTCCAGGATTATCAGGACATGATCCAGAATACTTAACGCTATAATTATACTTAACATACATATATGAGCGAATATATAAACAATTCAAGTCAGAGGAAAGAGCTCCTCAAACATATGCTTCTTGAACTTCACAAAGGGGAGGCTCCTGAACAGGTTCAGGAGAGGGTTAAATCACTGCTTAAACAGATTCCCTACAATGAAGTTGTGGAGGTGGAGCAGCAGTTAATTGCCGAGGGCCTTCCTGAAGAGGAAATTTTGAAATTCTGTGACCTTCACAGTGCAGTACTTGAGGGGAGTCTTACCGGACACGATGCAGTGGTTCCAGAGGGACATCCTGTAGATACTTTTAAGAAGGAGAACAGAGAGATAGCAAAAGTGATTGAGAAGATAAGGACATTGCTTGTAAGAATGGAGATTCTTAAAGGGATGCCGGAAGACAAAGACTTTATAAATGCTCTTGTTATAGATCTTAAAAGAGAGTTCAATATGCTCTCTGATGTTGATAAACACTACAAGCGCAAAGAGTACTTACTCTTCCCGTTCCTTGAGAAGGCAGGGATTACCGGACCGCCAAAGGTAATGTGGGGCAAACATGATGAGATAAGAGAGCTCCTATCTGCTGTTCATGAGGCTTTGGTTCTGGGCGGTGAAATAAGCGGCAACGATCTCTATGCACTTGGAGACCTACTTATCAGGCCAGCCATTGAACAGACTGAGAGTATGATTATGAAGGAAGAGGAGATTCTTTTTCCAATGTGTCTTGAGACCCTTAAACAGAAGAATTGGATTCAGATTTACAACGAGACAGGAATATACGGCTACTGCATATTTGACCCTAAGGCAGAGTGGAAACCTGAGCCGGAGGAGGGAGAAGAGAGGGAAGAGAGTGGAGTGTCGGCCTCAGTAGAGTACTCAACAGGCGGTCCTGTGAGACTTTCATCGGGAAGCTTTGACCTTAAGGAGCTGGAGGCACTCTTTGTAACACTACCAGTTGATATAACATATGTTGATGCAAACGATAAGGTGAAGTTCTTTTCTCACAGTCCAAACAGGGTCTTTGAGAGAAACCGTTCAATAATTGGCAGGGATGTCAGACTCTGTCATCCTCCGGGAAGTGTACATATTGTTGAGCAGATTCTTACAGATTTTAAGAGTGGAAAGGAGAACCAGGCTAAATTTTGGCTGAGCAACTTTATGGGGAGGTTCGTTTATATTGAGTACACCGCGCTGAGAGGAAAGGAGGGTGAATATCTTGGAGTTATTGAGATTACCCAGGATATATCTGAATTTAGAAAACTTGAAGGGGATCAGCGTCTCCTCTCATATTCTAAAAAGTGATGAAAGAGATAACTTTAGATACAAAAATATCTGAAATTCTAAACGAGTGGCCGGAGCTCGAGCATACTCTGCTCGGGCTCTCGCCCTCATTTGCCAAACTGAACAGCCCGCTACTTCGCAGGACAGTTGCGAAAGTGACCTCAGTCAGACAGGCGGCTTCAATAGCGGGGATAGACTCCGGGCATATGCTGACTATGCTGAGAAAAGGTGCCGGAATGGAGCCGATGAACGCTTCAGATGAGAGCGAAGAGGCGAGGGATATACTGGCAGCACCTCGTCCTGGCTGGTTTGCGGAAGAGAGGATTGTATCAAGATTTGATGCTGCGAAAGTTCTGGAGTTGGGAAGCGTTCCAATGGCTAAAATACTGGAGGAGTCAAAAAGGCTTTCAGAGGGGGAGATATTCCAGTTCTCCACCCCTTTTGTACCGGCTCCCATAATTGAAATATTAATTAACAGAGGATATGATGTGTGGTGCAGACGGATTGAGGATGTTGTTGAAAATTACGTAATAAAGCAATAGTAGTTAAGTCTATGAAAAGAGTATATCCTGTAACAAATATGAGTTGTGCGGGCTGTGCGGCAGGGGTGGAGAAGACCCTCCAGGCCCAGCCCGGGGTTTTATATGCCTCGGTTAACTTTGCAGATTCAAGTGTCCTTCTGGAGACAGATCCAAAGATAACAACCCCCGAAAGGCTAAGGGAGATAGTAAGGGCGATGGGGTATGATATGATAATTGAGGAGCCGGAAGAGGCACGAACCCTTAAAGAGAGCATTGAGGAGAGCAACTATGTTAAGTTAAAGAGAAACACGCTCTTTGCCTGGATATTCTCAATTCCGGTTATGATACTATCCATGCTATTTATGAAGCATACCGAGTCGCACGGGGACATTAGCATGCTCAATGTCATACTTATGCTTCTCTCTTTTCCTGTTCTGGCTTTTTTTGGCAGAAGCTTCTTTATCAGGGGTTTCAAACAGGCAGGAATGTTTAAGGCAAATATGGATACTCTTGTTGCATTAAGCACTTCAATAGCATTTTTATTAAGCACATTCAATACACTATGGCCATCATTCTGGATTGACAAAGGTCTGGAGCCAATGGTCTATTATGAGGCTGCTGTTATGATAATTTCATTCGTCCTTTTGGGGAAATTTCTGGAGGAGAGAGCAAAGGGCAACACAACAGCATCCATTAAAAGACTTATGGGTCTGGCACCCAAAGTAGCCACGGTAATAAGGGGAGGTGAGAGGGTAGAAATTCCTGTCTATACAATAAAGGTTGGTGAAATTGTTGTTGTGAAGCCAGGAGATAAGATACCCGTAGATGGAGTAGTAACCGAAGGCGACTCATACGTTGATGAGAGTATGATTACCGGAGAGCCCATAGGGGTTCTGAAGCAGAGAGGCGAAAGAGTACTTGCCGGCACAATCAATCAAAAGGGCAGCTTCAATTTTGAGGCAGATAAGGTAGGCAGTGAAACAGTGCTTGCTAAAATTATTGAGATGGTCAAAGAGGCACAGGGGAGTAAGGCTCCGGTCCAGAGAATAGTTGACAAGATTGCATCAATATTTGTCCCTGCCGTTTTGGTTATATCTATTATTACACTCGCTGTATGGCTTACTATTGGAGGTCAAAGCCACTTTTTCCACGCCCTTATATCTGCTGTATCAGTTTTGGTAATTGCATGCCCCTGCGCATTGGGTCTTGCAACACCCACAGCTCTTATGGTGGGAATCGGGAAGGCCGCAGAGGAGCACATACTTATCAAAGATGCCGCGGCACTAGAACAGATTAAGGATATTGACACAATTGTTCTTGATAAAACAGGAACCCTCACCGAGGGGAGTCCGGCTGTAACAAATTACAAACTCTTTTCTGACCGGCCAGGAATTGAGGTTCTTGCTGAGCTGGAGAAGCGCTCCGAACACCCTCTTGCAGAGGCATTGCTACAGTGGGCCAACTCCCATATCGGGGCATCTGACATCAAGACTGAACTAACTTCATTCCAGAGCATAACAGGAAAGGGTGTTAAGGGCACCTTTGACGGAGAGGAGTGGTGGGCTGGCAACATAGAGCTAATGGAGGAGATGATCGGAACATCAAAAGATGATTCGCTTAAAGTAATTTTTGCTGAGGCTATGGCACTCTCATCCGAATGGCAGGCCAGAGGATTGAGCATAATATACTTTGGAGTCAGGGGCAGGTTACTGGCTATCATTGCAGCTGCGGACAGGATAAAGGAGAGCTCTGCAGAGGCCGTCTCAAAGATGAAAAAAATGGGTATAGAGATTCATCTGCTTACAGGTGACAACAGGGCTACCGCAGAGGCAATTGCAAAGGAGGCCGGTATTTCAAATGTTTTTGCAGGAGCATTACCGTCTGACAAAGAGAATTATGTTGTATCTTTACAAAAGAGAGGCCGGAAGGTGGCAATGGCAGGTGATGGTATTAATGATTCTCAGGCACTTGCAAGAGCAGATGTGAGTATCGCGATGGGAAGAGGGACAGATGTGGCAATGGATGTCTCAATGATGACCATTATGACTGACGACCTCAGATTACTCCCCAGAGCAATAGAACTATCAAGGGGAACTGTAAAACTTATACGGCAGAACCTCTTCTGGGCTTTTATATACAATCTTATTGGAATACCGGTTGCGGCAGGTTTGTTGTATCCTGTAAACGGAACCCTCTTGAACCCTATGATTGCTGCGGCTGCAATGGCATTCAGCTCGGTCTCCGTAGTTCTGAACAGTTTAAGATTGGCAAGAAAGTAGAAAAAATCTATTATGATATTTACAGGTAAGTGGAACAGACTGGTATCGGTAATTTTGCTGTCGGCACTATTACTGATCTCTACAGATGCCCGTTCGCACTTAGAAAATGACATAGAGAAAAAAAGCAGGCATATACTTATTGTAAGCTCATACAGCAACGGTTATACCTGGTCTGATGAGATAATTGACTATATCGGAGGAGAGTTAACCAGCAGACACGACCATTTTGACGTTAGTGTTGAACATATCTCTGTCGAATACAATACAGATTTCAATGTCTGGACATACCGGTTCAATATAATTACCAGCGCGTACAAGGATCACCCTCCGGATGTAATGGTACTTTTAGGAGATGAGGCCTGGTATGCTTACAGAAACTCAATAAAAAGAGAGGGCTTTGAACGGGTTCAGGTGGTTGTGGTTGCTGCGAAAAGTGTCTCCTTCACCTCAGAGCAACTTGCCAAACCAGATTCTGTATCATTTTCCAGTCTTGAGAGCACTAAGACTCTAATGGAGGATATGGGTGTGACAGGAGTACTCAGAGAGCTGAATTTGAGTGGCCTTTTTGAAGTGATGGAGGGTTTGATTCAGCCACTAAAGAGGATTTATATTCTGACAGACCACAGAATTCAGGGTATCTACTCCCGGCTTATGGTAAAAGATATTGTAGAAAAGAGAGGGCATCCGGATGCGGTATTCATCAGTTCAAGAGATGTTACCACAGATTCTCTCCTCTCTTTGACCAAAAGCTTTTGTGATTCAAGCGCAATATTTATCTCCTCATGGTTTACATCAGGTTTCGGATTCAGATACTCAGTCAACTACACATACACAAGAATAGCGGCCAATACTAAACTGCCTATATTTGGAATTGTCGGCAGAGCCGTTGAGACAGGAATTTTTACCGGGGGATATTTTATGCCCCAGAACTTCTGGGGCAGGAAGGCAGTGGAACTCATAGAGGAGATTGAGAGGAGAGGGTCAGCAGACCTTGTTCCTGTTGAGACCTACAGAGACTCACTATTCCATATAAATTGGGAGAATGCACGTGCAAGAGGAATATCCCGTCTTGACATACCAAAGGGGTCAAAGATTTACGCAAGACCTTTTGATATCTTTCTTAAGTACAAGGAGGAGATACTTATTATAGGTGGTTTTTTCATAATTATCATTCTCGCCGCCCTGCTGGTCTTCAGAAGCTATATTCAGGTCCGGGCTGCAAAAAAGAGGCTGATGGACTCAGAGGATAACCTCTTTAAGGCTTTAAGGAAATCTCAGGAGAGCGACAGGCTTAAATCTGCCTTCCTGGCGAATATGAGCCATGAGATAAGAACTCCTTTAAACTCAATACTTGGATTTTCAGAGCTCCTCTCAGAGACCTACGACGAGAGTGAAAGAAGGCAATACACGAAGCTGATATCATCAAGCAGCGATTTACTCCTGAGACTTATTGACGATATACTTGACCTGTCAAAAATTGAAGCGGGGACTTATGAATTTGTATTTGAGAGGGTTGATCTGTGCGAGATGCTTGATGAGCTAAAGCAGATATTTGAACACAAGGTGAAGAGCGGAGTTGAATTTAATGTTGAGTGCAAGTATGACAAGCTTGAGATATTTGCAGACCGCAAAAGGCTGTTTCAGGTGCTTACCAATCTTGTTAACAACGCAATGAAGTTCACAACCAGTGGTTTTGTAAAAGTAAAGGCTTCCATAGAGGAGTTTGACGGGCTCAGGATGGCAGTTATAGAGATAGAGGACAGCGGATTGGGGATTCCAAAAGAGAAACTTGATGCAATATTTGAGAGGTTTGTCAAGCTTAACGACTTCTCTGAGGGTACCGGCCTGGGGCTGACAATCTGCAATACAATTATAAATAAACACAAAGGGACAATTGAGGTACAATCCAAATATGGGGTTGGATCAAAGTTCACAGTCCGTATTCCCATTTAGCAAAACAGGCCGAAAATCAAATCCACCCGAAGGGGTGTGGAGAGCACCCAAGGGCTGCCAGAGGGTGGTACTCCCCCTTTAGACCAACAGGCTTGGCATGTCTAATACCATGAACAATCTCTACTGCAGCTCTCGCCTCCTCAAGGCCGAATCCATCACCGGCAATTATTTGTCTGTATGACTCAGTATGGAGCTCTGTAAAACCGTCAGAGAACTCAATCTCCTCGCCCTCCATCTGCAGAGAGCGGAATGTTCTTTTTCCTTTCTCTACGGCCTCCTTTGGAAGGGTGTCTTCGTTAATGGAGAGGAAGTATCTTACTCTTGCCCTATCAAATTCAAGCAGCCCGGCAACTCTGTCATGAGAAGATACATGAACTGTATTACCTCTGAGTGAGCCAAAGACCCATGCAAGCATATCGTAGAAGTGAACACCGATATTGGTCGCCACCCCTCCGCTCTTTCTCTCATCCCCCTTCCAGCTTGTGTAATACCAGTTCCCACGTGATGTTATATATGTCAGATCAACATCAAATATTTTTTCTGCAGGTGTTGCCGCAACTCTCTCTCTAAGGTTTTGAATAGCGGGGTGTAGCCTCAGCTGAAGAATTGTATTAACCCTCTTTCCGCTCTCCCTCTCGGCAACGACAAGGGCATCAATATTCCAGGGGTTAAGTACCAGCGGCTTTTCGCAAATTATATCTGCACCCAGACGGAGACCATATCTGATATGGGCATCATGTAGATAGTTAGGAGTACAGATTGACAAGTACTCTATACCCTCTCCCTCTCTTTTCATTTTTGAGAGATGCCTGTCAAAAAGCTCAAACTCAGTAAAAAATGAGGTGTTAGGAAAGAATGAATCCATAATTCCCACGCTGTCAAAGACATCATAAGCAGCTGCAAGTTTATTACCGGTATCTTTTACAGCCTTAAGGTGCCTTGGGGCAATATAGCCCGCAACCCCGATTATCGCAAAATTTTTCATGGTGCAAATATAGTCATCTCTTCTCCACAACAACTGCCAGACTCTCCTTTGAATTATCCCTGAATGCCCTCTCTTTTTCATAGAAGGTGACCGTAAAGTCTGAGTCAGAGAACGAGGATGTCATCAGATCCCGTTCAACTTTTAGAGATTCGGTTCTGTATCCGCTGTTTCCCACATATCTCATCCACTCCTGATACAGTTGTCTGTCCGATGTCTTAAATAGTCCTCTCAGCGATAATTTATCAAAGATATAAACAGTAGCTGTATCCATCTCGCCAAGTCTGTTTCTGTTTGAGTATCTCTCCCACCCGAAATTATCACCGCTCTCCCATTGAGAGCCAACAAAATTCCAACCCTTTTTCTCAAAAAATCCCTTTATCTGCTCGGGACTCTTCCCATCGCAGGCAACGGCAAACTCCATAAAGGAGAGAGGCTCTCCCGACGGTTTCACAAAACTCTGTGCAGAGAGAGTGGAGCAGAGCAGCAACAATGCAGCTGCAAATGCCAGAACCGGATAAGCGCTCGTTTTCATATCTTTTGGATTTAAATTTCAATAATATCCTCCGGAGCAGATGGGGTATAAGGACCCTCCTTAACCTCAAATATTACAGTACCCTTAGAAAGAACCTCAACAGTGTGAAATCTGCCGGCAGGTATATTTACGCCATAATTCCCATCACAAGGATCCAGCACAAAACTATCATCAAGTTTGCCGGATTCGTTGTAAAACATCACCCTAATGGCTCCTCTCAGAACTATATAGGTCTCATCAGTAAATCTGTGCCTGTGAACAGGAAGCATTGTGCCGGGTTCAAGAGCATTCATAAGTCTCTGTGCAGGCGCATCAAGCGACTCATGGATATTGTAGTTCATCCTAAGCCTTGGAGAGCCCTTAGCCTCTTCGCTGATCTTATCCAACAGCTGCTCATCAATTTTCAGCACACCCTTCATCTTATTGTTTGTGTCAGTTATATCCTATTATCTGCAGCTTACCTTCCCCGGTACATTTTATCATAGTAGCTCTGATAGTCTCCTGAGGTAACCCTCTCCATCCACTCCCTGTTCTCCAGGTACCATTTTACGGTTTTTTCTATACCCTCCTCGAACTGGAGCGAGGGTGACCACCCGAGCTCCCGGTGTAGCTTTCCGGAGTCAATAGCATAGCGAAGGTCATGGCCGGCGCGGTCAGTAACATAGGTGATGAGCTGGAGCGAGGCACCCGCAGGGCGGCCGAGCTGCCTGTCAACCGTTGCAATTAACACCTTAATAAGGTCAATGTTTTTCCACTCATTAAAGCCGCCAATATTGTAAGTATCACCCATTTTGCCGATATGGAAAATCAGGTCAATTGCACGTGCATGGTCCTCAACAAAGAGCCAGTCACGCACATTCTCTCCCTTACCGTAAACAGGAAGAGGTTTGTTGTTGCATATATTATTGATAAAAAGTGGAATCAACTTCTCCGGAAACTGATAAGGACCATAGTTGTTTGAACAATTTGAAATAACAACAGGCATTCCGTATGTGTCGTGCCATGCCCTCACAAAATGGTCGCTTGAGGCCTTTGATGCCGAGTATGGCGAGTGCGGGTCATATTTTGTCTCCTCCGTAAAGAAGGTGCCGTCATCCTCAAGAGAGCCGTAAACCTCGTCGGTAGAGACATGATAAAAGACCTTCCCCTCAAAACCGGCTCTGTTCTTGCCTCCGTCACTCCAGTACATCCTCGCCGCCTGAAGCAGAGAGAGTGTCCCCATAACATTTGTGCGGGCAAAAGAGAACGGATCAAGTATTGAGCGGTCCACATGAGACTCGGCAGCAAGGTGGATTATACCGTCAATTTTATTGTCGGCAATTACCCCACTAACAAACTCAAGGTCACAAATATCGCCCTTGATAAATTTGTAGTTTGCTCTCCCCTCAATATCCCTTAGATTTTCAAGATTACCCGCATAAGTGAGCAGGTCAAGGTTAAAAATGTTGTATTCAGGATATTTGTTAACCATGAGCCTCACCAGGTGAGACCCTATAAATCCTGCTCCTCCCGTAATAAGTATATTCTTCATAATGTTTATACTCCCTGATCCAATTCTTTTATATTTTACTATTCCTTTACTATACTCTAATTTGCAATACTCAGCTCTGTGTTGTTTTGGCATCGCTATCTACAGATATTGCCCTCCAAAAATTTTCATCCTCTAGCGGCTCTCTCCAGTGACGAATCTCTATCCCAAATGTACTCTTTATCTTCCCTTTGTCCAGTACGGAGTATGCCGGTCTAACCGCCTTTGTGACAAATTTGTCGGATGTCACAGGATTAATCCGGCAGTCCTTAGTAACGGTTTGAATTTCAGCTCTCCTGCTCTGCTTAACTATCTCTTTAGCAAAGTCATACCATGAGCAAACACCCTCATTTGAGAAGTGATAAACTCCGGGCAGGCTTTTGAGAGAAGATGGTTCGGCTAACTCCCAGGCAGAGATTATGTTGCCAATAACTTTGGCAAGGTCCCCGGCATATGTTGGGGTGCCAACCTGGTCAAATACAACGTCAAGTTTTTCTCGCTCTGAGGCAAGTCTGGTGATTGTCTTAACAAAATTTGTCCCGTAGGCTGAATAGAGCCAGGATGTTCTTATGATTATTGCATTACAGCCTGAATCAAGTATGGCCTTCTCTCCGGCAAGCTTTGTCCTTCCGTAGGCCGATACGGGAGCGGTGAGGGAGTTCTCGGTATAGGGTCTGTGCCCTTTGCCGTCAAATACATAGTCGGTAGAGATATGGATAAGGAGCGGGCCGCCCTTACCCGAGGAGCCGGCTCTCCATACCGCCAGTGCCCCCTTTGCCAGATTTTCCGGGGCATCTCTGTTGACTCTCAATGCCACATCCTCCTCCTCCTCTGCCCTGTCAACAGCTGTATATGCAGCACAATTAACTATAATATCAATACTCTTCTCAAACAGAAATCGCTCAACCTGTTCGCTTTTAGTTATATCAAGCTCTTTTACATCTGTATAGAAGATATTGGGCCTCTCTCCCAGCAGAGCCCTCAGTTCACTTCCAAGCTGTCCGCCGCTGCCCGTGATCAATATATTCCCTTTCAGCTCCATATCTATTTTGTGTTATTGTAGTCAAACAACCGGGCATCTTTTAAAAGGGGATGGTGTTTATCCTTTTCGCTCAGAATTATCTCATCCGGACTTAAACCCCAATCTATCCCTAAAGCCGGATCGTTCCAAAGTATTGCAGCCTCATCCTGAGGAGAGTAGTAGTTGTCGGTTTTATATTGAACTATAGTGTTATCCTCCAGGACAGAGAATCCGTGCGCAAACCCCCTTGGGATAAAAAGCTGTCTTTTATTGTCAGCAGAGAGTTCTGTCACTACACACTTTCCGAAAGTCGGAGAGCCTCTTCTTATATCAACAGCAGCATCAATTATCCGCCCGGTCACAACCCTGATCAGTTTAGACTGAGCCATCGGAGGCAGCTGGTAGTGAAGCCCCCTGAGAACACCACGGTTTGAGAAGGACTCATTCTCCTGGACAAACACAGTCTCAACAACCTCTTTGTTAAATCTGTCTTTAAGAAAACACTCCATAAAGTAGCCCCTTGAGTCCCCTCTTACAATGGGCTCAATGATTACAACTTCCGGTATTTCACACTTTTTTATTATCATAATTCATTTCTGCAATTTAAGACATATGGCTATCTTCAATTTGCTACTGCCCGGCCATTTTGACAAGATACTGGCCGTACTGATTTTTAATCATCGGCTTTGCAATCTCCATGAGCTTATCGGCATCAATCCATCCGCTGTTGAATGCTATCTCCTCAAGACAAGCTACCTTGAGGCCGGTTCTTTTTTCAATAACCTCAATAAAGGTTGACGCCTCAGAGAGTGATTCATGAGTTCCGGTGTCAAGCCAGGCAAAACCACGGCCAAGAGTCTGCAGTTTCAACCGCTCCATCTTTAAAAACTCCTGATTAACTGTTGTAATCTCAAGCTCACCCCTTGCAGAGGGCTTTATTGATTTTGCTATCTCAACCACCTTGTTAGGGTAGAAATAGAGCCCCACTACAGCGTAATTGCTCTTTGGCTCCCTTGGCTTCTCCTCAATAGAGAGAACCTTGCCATCTTTATTGAATTCAGCAACTCCATAGCGTTCAGGGTCATTTACCCAGTAACCGAAAACTGTTGCATCTCCATCCTCATCGGCAGCCCTAACAGACTCCTTCAGCATTTTTATAAATGACTGACCATAGAAGATATTATCTCCCAGTACAAGACAAGCAGAGTCATCTCCGATAAATTTTTCTCCAATTATAAATGCCTGAGCAAGCCCGTCGGGAGATGGCTGTTCTGCATACTCAAACTTTACTCCGTAATCACTTCCGTCACCCAAAAGCCTTTTAAAACCCGGTAGGTCTCCGGGACTAGAAATAATAAGAATCTCCCTGATCCCGGCCATCATCAGAACGGAGATAGGATAGTAAACCATTGGTTTATCATATATTGGAAGCAGTTGTTTGGAGATCCCCTTGGTAATGGGGTATAGTCTCGTGCCAGAACCACCCGCAAGTACAATGCCTTTCATAAAGAGAAGAGTTTGAGTTATTTATTATATATGACAAAAATAACTAATTTATTCTCTCCAAAGAAGATTTATTCTCTCTGCAGATGATATTATTCTAAGAACAGAAGATAAATATCCCTACTCAAAAGATTTTATTCACCTGACATTAGATTGTCAGGAGGGATCAAACTATCCGTCAGTTTAAATCAAACTATCCGTCAGTTTATCCAGCACATCACCGTTGTGATCAATAAAGTACTGTGCAGCATCGGCCAGATCCCTGATATTCCTCTGGGTAGCCCTGTCCATATCAACATCTGCATTCAAAAGCGAGGGCTCAATTCTTATATAATTGCCATGGCAATCAAGGGTTTTGCAGAGTTGTTTAATCTGATAATCAACAGTTTCAGCAACAGATGAGAGCATAATGTCAAGAATCGGGCTAAGCCAGCCAATATACCCGAACCTTCTGACCCTCTCATATGGATATGAACGCTCGGCCTTGCCTGTCCCGGCCGATACCATTAGAAAATTCCTGACCCCCTCCTCTGGCCAGAGCTTAACCGCCTCCACAAGAGCGCACATTGAGGGGTTGTTGGCATATATCCCTCCGTCCACAAGGTTGCGGAAAGGGATGTTATCCTCCGATACACCGTCGGCCCTAAGCAAATCCGAGCTTATTGGATAGACCTTGGCAGGGGGAAAGTAGGTTGGGGCGGCAGATGTGGCACGGACAATATCACATAGCCTGTAGTCTGCCAGTGTGCCATATTTTCCGGTGTCGCTCCTGGTAAAAAGCAGAGCCTTCCTTGAGGTCATTTCATAAGATGTAATAAGACAGTCCTTTGCAACCTCGGATATAGTTGCGTCCCCAAGAATTCTCTTTGCAAAATCATAAAGGGCATCCTCTTTGTACCTGCTGGAGAAGAGACCGAAACCGGATTTAAGTCTCTGCCCGAGCCCCCGGTGGAAGAGAATCGGTCCAAGCTCACGGTAGAATTCAAGAATCTGAGATGCACTGTATCTTTTAGGGGAGAGGTAAAGAACCGCAAGGATGCCTCCCGTTGAAGTACCCGCCAGAAGGTCAAACTTATCTGCAAGCCTGAGGTTCCGGTCGCCTGACGCGAGCTTAAGCCTCTCCTCCAGATTAGCAAAAATAGCCGCCGGGATAATTCCCCGGATGCCACCACCGTCAATGGAAAGAATTTTTTTCAATAGAGAGTGTTGTTAAAGAACGTTATTATTAAAGAGTGTTATTATTAGATATTGTTATTATTTGAAAGTGTTGTTATATAATGTTGTTATTTGAAAGTGTTATTGTTAGATAATGCTGATATTTGAAAGTGTTATTGTTAGATAATGCTGATATTTGAAAGTGTTATTGTTAGATAATGATTCTATAATTGAGTCATATGTAAATAAGAGTCAATATTGCTCAATAGATAAATCTAATTACTCAATGCATTAAATCTATTGGCCGATCTTAGCCCAAATGTAACAAAAAATGATTAACTTAGCGAGACATTTTACATTGAACGCGCTTGATTATTAACTGATAATACAAACAATATTAAAAATTTACCACAATGAAATTCAACAAAAAAGTAGAGGATATCCTCAATAAACAGGTTAACGCAGAGTTCTGGTCTGCATTTATGTATCTTTCAATGTCTGCATGGTTTGAAAACCAGGGCCTTAAAGGAATGGCAAACTGGATGAAAGTTCAGTATCTTGAGGAGACTTCACACGCGATGAAGATTTATGACTTCATTATCAGCCGAGGAGGCGAAGCAAAGCTTGCAGCCATAGATAAAGTTCCTACAGAGTGGAAGAGCATTACTGAGGTGTTTGAGGAGACATACAAACATGAGTGCAAGGTGACCGAGATGATTCACAACTGCTACAACGTGGCCGCCGCAGAGAAAGACCACGCCTCAACCAACATGCTTCAGTGGTTCATAGACGAGCAGGTAGAAGAGGAGCAAAATGTAATAGAGATTCTTGACCAGCTGAAGCTAATTGGCGACAAAGGTCAGGGCATCTTCATGCTCAATAAAGAGCTAGCCGGCAGAGTATTTGTTGACGCCACAAAAGGAGCCGAATAAAGTTCCACGCAAATAACAGAAATACAAGTATTTTAAATAGTTAGAGGCCGCCCGGCGACGGGCGGCCTCTTTTCTTTTATAGAGAACTTAAGGTTTGCGTGCAAGTTCAGATTTACAGTTAAATTCAGATTTACAGTCAAGTTCAGATTTTTAGGCATATGTTTCCGCAGGCTTGCCACCCCTCCCTGTACAATTAACAGTTTTACAGATAATTAACTTTTGCAAAATCTCAAAAAACGCAAAAATCTAAAAATTCAATCAGCTATATACTAGCATGATGTACATCGGAGGGTGGCAAGCCTCACGCCCCTTCCGCCAGTTTTGAGTGGTGCTTCGCCCTTTTTCACGGACTAACGTCCGGATTTAGATGGTGCTTCGCAGTTCACACGCCTGTGGTCGTAATTAGGTAGTGGATCGCAGTTCACACGGCCTGCGGCCGGAATAAAGTGGTGCTTCGCCGTGTTTAGCCATTCGGCAGTATGCACTTCTTGAAGGGCTTGCCACCCCTCCATATACAATTAACAGTCTTACAGACAATTAATTTTTGCAAAATCTCAAAAAACGCAAAAATCTAAAAATTCAATCAGCTATATATCAACAAGATGTACAACGGAGGGTGGCAAGCCATCCACCTTAGAGTTTGGCACTCCCACCCAGAAACTCTCTTTGTTTTGTGGGTTTTAGCGCAGGTTTGTTGATCCACAAACTCTCTTTGTTTTAGTGGGTATTAGCGTAGGTTTGTTGACCTACAAACTCTCCTTGATTCTCTCGGGTATCAATGCGGGTTCATTGACAACGGTGACGCCGGCGGATTCTAGGGCGGCAATCTTCTCTTTTGCTGTGCCGGTGCCGCTGGAAATAATTGCGCCGGCGTGGCCCATTCGTTTGTCGGCGGGTGCTGTCTGACCGGCTATGAAAGAGAAGACTGGTTTAGTAACATGCTCTTTAATGTAGGCGGCGGCCCTCTCCTCTGCATCTCCGCCAATTTCTCCTATCATTACAATTGAGTCTGTCTCGGGGTCACCCTGGAACATCTGCAGAAGATCAATGTAGTAAAGGCCGGATACCGGGTCGCCACCTATACCCACAGCTGTGGATTGACCTATGCCTGCGCGAGTCAGATTGTAAACCACTTCGTATGTGAGAGTTCCGCTTCTGGATATTACACCGGTTCTTCCGGGGGTAAAGATATTACCCGGCATAATTCCAACAAGAGATTTCCCCGGTGAGATAAGTCCCGGACAGTTTGGTCCTATGATTCTTGCTCCCATAGCGGTGGCGTAGTGTCGGGCACCAATGAAATCAAGTGTCGGCACACCCTCAGTTATCACTATAATAAGTTTGATTCCACCCTCAGCTGCCTCCATAACGGCATCTTTAACAAACGGTGCCGGAACAAATATTATTGATGTATCTGCCGATGTTTCCCTTACTGCATCTGAGACAGTATTGAATACAGGGAAACCATCGTGGATTGTACCACCCTTTCCCGGGGAGGTCCCACCCACTACCCGGGTACCGTAATCTCTCATCTTTGATGCGTGAAAACCTCCGTCTCTGCCGGTGATTCCCTGTACGATTACTCTGCTGCTTTTGTCTAGTAATATGCTCATATATAATTATTTATCTGTTTGCATAAAATTCATTTTACCCGATAGGTTGCATGCTTGTTCACTTGCCTGAATGCATGCTTGTTCACTTGCCTGAATGCATGCTTGTTCACTTGCCTATTGTATGCTTGTTCACTTGCCTGAATGCATGCTTGTTCGCCTTCCGGCTTATCCATCAAGCTTTAACAATTGCGGAACTATTTTACCAGTGCCACTGCCTTCCGGATTGCCTCGCCCATGGTCTCTGCGCTGTGGAAAGGTGTGCCTTCAAGCATTGCCCTCCCCTCTTTTTCATTGGTGCCGGTGAGGCGGATGACAATTGGAATATCGGTTTTGATTTCATTGAAGGCGGTTATGAGTCCGCGGGCTACGTCGTCGCAGCGGGTTATTCCTCCGAATATATTAATCAGCACAACCTTCACCTCTTTATCAGAGAGGAGGAGTTTCATTGCCTCAATTACCTTTCTTGGGTTTGAGCTTCCCCCTATATCAAGGAAGTTTGCAGGATTGCCTCCGTACAACTTTATCAGATCCATAGTTGCCATTGCAAGGCCGGCTCCGTTTACCATACAGCCAATCTCTCCCCCAAGATGGACAAAGCTGAATCCGTTGGCCTTAGCCTCAAGCTCTCTCTTCTCCTCCTCATCCGGCTCAAAAAGAGCCTCAATTTCCGGTTGGCGGAAGAGAGCGTTATCATCAAAATTGAGTTTTGCATCAAGAGCCAGAAGACGGCCATCTCTCGTGACTACCAGAGGATTTACCTCCACCAGAGATGCGTCGGCAGAGACCATAAGCTTGTACAGTTTCTGAATCATGTTTTTACCCTGCAAAACCAGTCCCCACTCATCAAATAGTATTGCAGAAGCCTTTTTTGCAAGAAAATCGGGAATACCCACAAACGGGAATATCGGAATTTTATGAATCTTCTCAGGAGTTTTCGCAGCCACCTCCTCAATCTCAACGCCACCTTCACGGCTGAGAATCATAATGACGCTCTTGGAGTTCCTGTCAACGGCAAAGCTGAAGTAGTACTCCGATGCAATATCGGCAGCCTCAGCCACCATTACCCGATCCACAATCAGCCCCTTTATCTCCATGCCGAGTATCGCCTTGGCTGCGGCACCTGTTTCGGCCCTGGAGGATGTAAGTTTGATCCCCCCAGCCTTTCCGCGCCCACCGGTCAACACCTGTGCCTTAACCACGGCTCTCTCAAGCACCAGCTCGTCGTAGGCGGCCATAGCCTCCTCTGCGCTTCTGCACACCTTACCTATTACAGTGGGAACCCCCATTTTATCAAAGAGCTCCTTACCTTGATATTCATGTATCTTCATAAGCTTCTATTTGCCTATAAAGATAGTATTATTTCTGAATATTAATGCTTTGAGAAGGCCCTGATTTGGGGCATAAATGCAGATGCAACGCCAATTATTGCGAGCATGGAACCACCAATTATAAATGCATTTGTAACCCCGATAGAGTCAGCGATAAAGCCCGTAGCCATTAGTGAAAACATTGCCGGTATCATTATCAGGCTGTTATGGATTGAAAATATTCTCCCCAGCACTGCACTGTCAAGAGAGCTCTGAAGCACAACAGAGAATGCTCCCCAGAAGATCGCCCCGGCAATACCCCCAATGAATGTGAACATTACAAAAAATTTATACCCCTCTTCAGGAAGGAATCCGGACAGTACAAATGTTGTTCCCAGAATTACATACATGCCGTTTATCAGCATAACCTTATTGAATCTGAACCTCTCCAGACTCATAATACCACCCCCCGCCAGCATCCCGACACCCCACGACACCTCCACAACGCTCATCATATATGTATCCCCGGCAAAATGCTCAAGGGTCATAAGCGGGAAGAGGGTTGAGACAGGGACCATTGCCAGACTGGCAAATACAGTAAAAATAAACATCCACATAAGGCCTGGTCTGAGCCGAATCTCATGCAGAGCCACGCCAAGCTCTCTGAAGAACCGTCTGAACTCCTCGCTCTCTTTGTGTTGCTCACCACTTTTTTCAGGGTTGGGAATCTTTACAAAAAGCAGGGAGGCACTGGCAATTGCAGCACCAAAGACATCAAAGAGGAGCACCCATACAATATTCAGATTGGCAACAAAGAGCGCAGCCATTGCCGGAGCAGCAATTGAGCTCATTGAGAAAATCATATTGTTCACCCCGGCAACCTTCATTAGCTTCTCCTTTGGAGCAAGCAGAGGAATTGAAGCCTCAAGGGCAGGCATATGGAATGAGCTACCTATTGATCTCAGAGCGAGCAGAGCATACAGTATCCCGATACTCACCTCTCCGTGGCCAAGCTGAAAAATAACAGCCATCACAAGAGTCATCAGGGCAATGTAGAGGTCGGCAATAATCATCGTTCTCTTTCTGTTCCACCTGTCCACAAGAACCCCTGTGAAGAGACCCAGTACAAGCTGAGGAAGAAGTGATGCAATTGTTGCAAAAGCAAGCACCTCGGCAGAGCCTGTCTCAATGCTTAGCCAAAAGATTACAGCAAAGCTTACCATGCTGCTGCTCAGTGTTGAAAAAAGCTGTCCTGTCCAGATAAAGGCAAAAGTTCTTCTCCAGCCGCTCCCGATATTCTCCATCTATTATTGATTTGCGGATGCTAAGATAATAAATCTCCATTTTTGGAACCATTTTTGCATAATATTTGGGAGATTAAAAGAGGCAACTATATGAACAAAGAGCTTAGATCTCTGGGTTTTTTTGAAGACACCAGACAAAACTCAAAAGAGTACATACACCAATACATAAAGTTAAGACTTGAGGCTCTGGGCCTTGTTGACGGAGAATTTCAGGATGATGCCGGTGACGGCTTCCTCCATCTGGCGAAATCTCTGATAATAAACTACAGGGAGAGAGAGAGACAGTTTAAAAATTATCTCTGCCCGGCAGACCAGAGGATTCAGAACTTTATAAACGGATATTTCAAAGGGGCAGATGCTCCGGAGATACAGATTCCCTCATTCACCTTTACCCTTGATTTCTACGGAATCGCCAGAGAGCTCTCAATCCCTGAAAAGAGAGAGGAGTACACATCCCAATACCTCACCTCATACAGAGTGAAGCAGGGGATACTCCACAACCCACGTAACGACAGACGTACCACAAAAGGGGTCTTTCATATAGCTGAAGGTGGCCTGCCCATTCCTGACGACAAAAAGGCGGTTCCGCTTAAGACAGCTGCTCTGCTTCTGCAGAAGGCCACAACTATTGAGGGGGATGTTTTTAACCTCCCTTTCACTGAAGATTGCAATAAAAAGGCTAAGATATTTGTTTCATTGCTTCTTAGACCTAAGGTAAGTCCTGAGGTTGAAGGACTCTCCCCCAGAAAAACTATGGAGGTTCGCTTTTTCGCACCAGGCTCTCTTGTGTCAAATCTGGATTTCGTTGAGTCCATCTTTGGTAACGGAGGCTCTCCATACCATATTTCAAATGATGCGGGGCTTGATTTTGAAAACTGGAGCGGCCACACAGGCTGCATAATTCTTGCACCACAGCTTACACAAATGACCAAAAAGGAGCTCGGCCTTCCAAATATAGCCAAGGCAACAGAGCGGCAAAAGAGAGACGGTATGTGCTGGGAGAGGGAGGATGAGCTATACAACGACGGATCTGCCTTTAAGCTGACAATGCGCACAGACGAGGGAGTTATCGTAACAGTAATTGCCGATAACTACTTTGGATACTCAAAGAAGGAGATAAAAACATTTATCTCATACGCCGCAAACCTTATGGGAAATGCAGAGGAGGAGCACGCAGGCGGAGCCCTGATATTCCCATCCTATAACCAGGGCGAGGGTCAGATTACTAAGGCCGAGAACTTTAAAAAGAGTCTTGAAGAGACTGCAAAACTATTTCCGGAAATTATTGAGATGAAGCCTGAAGGCTATGGAGTGGACAGAAACTATCCCGACATCTTTTATGTGCCGGAGCTCTCAAGATTTGATATCAAAAGTCAGAGAGTTACCTGGAGCAGAGGCAAAAAGGGTGATGCCTCAATAAAACTTCTCCCCAACAGAGTTTACATATTGCCAAACGGCCATAAATACAGAATGGAGAAGGCTGCGGGAACACTCAACTACAGACTTGTTGAGACCAATGCAGAGGGTGTGTTCATACACAAACCATGTACAGTATCCGGAGGTGGAAAATCTGAGATATCCAAATCCATCGAGGATTCAATTATATCGGGTTCATTCTTTATCAAGGATTTTGAGAGCGATTTCAGAAGGGTAGAGGAGATAATAAACTACAACTACTTCTCCCGCTTTAAAGACCCGTCAAAGGGGAAGAAGGTCAGCAGAAGCTTCCTCAGCAGCAAAAGATCAATGGGCTCAGCAATCAAGATGCTTACACCTTCGCATGAATTCACTGAGGAGTACAACACATGGCTGGAGTCTATACCACAATACATTAAAGGTATAGCCTTTATCGTCAAGAGATTTTACAGAGAGGAGTGGGGAGCAGACTGGAGGAGTCACTTCTCGGTTGATATACTGAACGGACAGCCGGGGAATGAGCTAAAGTACCAGAATAAGAAGATTGCCGCAAGATATCTCCGCATAGGCTATGACGACAAGGGTGCCTGGCGTACATTCAAGCTTCGTCAGGACTATGTCCATGCTGACAAAATTCAGATGGAGGATGATATAACTGTCTCAACAGTTGTGCCTGCCAACTCACTAAGTGATCTGAATCCCAATATCTCCAACAAGAGCCTCAAGATACTTGAGAACTGTGAATACAGATTTTTCCAGCGTCCGGATGAGGCAATCCACAGAGGATTGGATAAAAAGGCGGAGTCCGATATAGCTTCACCCTGCACATTCATATCTAATTTCCAGCCACTTGCAACAGAAGATGCAAAAGAGATGGTTGAGGACGTGATAAACTTTGACCAGTTTACCGAACCTATGAGGAGCCTTATAACAGATGTCGCCTCCGGCGATAAAAGGCAGTATTTCGTATCCTCAGCAAATCCAAGGATTGTAGATGGCAAGCCGACCAAAAACGTTCGCTATCTCCAGACCAGGGATGATATTTTAGATCCAAGGACAAAATACATTGCAGAGACAGGTATAAGGATTGCCAGGGATATTACCCTGGACAAGCCTGTTCATGTTCCGGTTAACGCAGTACTTCCCGGAAGAAGAAACAACCCGGCAGAGAAGGGGATACGTCCGCTTGCTGTTTACAATCCGGTACATTACCAGGAGCTTCCAGAACTATTTATGGACTTTGTCTGCTCACTCACAGGAAAATCACCATCCACAACAGGGGCCGGTTCAGAGGGGGCACTCACAAAGGCACCCTTTAACGCCCTTCTGCCTGTTATAGACCTAAATAATGCACTCGTCTCTTTTATACTAACAGGATACAACGGATTCACAACACCTGCAGGCTATATCGGCCACCGCTACAGGGTTGACCACGACCTGAGCCTTCTGATTCCTGAGCTTTGGGCACGTCTTCAGCACTTTGAGAAGGATCCTGCCAGAATGATTGCAGAGGGTGAGCTTGAGAAGATAGAGGATTTTGAGTACGAAGGCAAGAGAATTCCAGCCTCAATACTTGGCTATAGAATCACAGAGAAGTTTGTGATAGGATATTTTGGAAGGGTGTTTGAGAATCCAAATGTAATCTTCCCTGAGGATATGCTTAAGCCGGAGTTACAGTCTATGGAGCAGTTTGCCGACGGAATTCTCAACATTGTAGAGGCACAGCAGAGGGTTGCCGAGTCCTACTTCCGTGATGGAAGCATTGATTCAGCCTGCCCGCCACTTAAGGCCCTTCTGCACATCATGGCATACGGAGAGTACGAAGGTAAGGGGCTTAACTCACCAGAGGTACGTAGAATGTTTACATACGAATACCTTGTTGAAAGCGACTGGTACAAATCAAGAATTATGCTAAAGCAGCAGACAGACATCGCCCAGATGGCCGAGCGTATCCGCTATATTGAGCGTATTCTTAGAGAGGACAAAAACCTTACACCGGAGATGACAGAAGACCTGTCACAAAGGCTTGAAAAGGCGAAGAGTCTTCACGACTACCTCTGCTCTTATGACTATGCAAAGTTCCTGTATGGAACCATAGGAAGAGATAACATCAAGAGGCACTGAGCAGTGAATTGAGTTCGTTTTGAAGATGTCTCTTTTTGTTATTGGAAAGGGAGAGTTCGTTCAGAAGCACCGAGTTTTTGACTAGCTCTTCCTTTAGCTGTCTGCAGATTACAATTCCACGATCCATAAGCAGCTCTTTTTGAGCCCTTGTTAAGGTTGTAAGCACAGTTACAGGAAATATTCTCTCACGATCAATAATCTCCCTCAGCCCTTCACCTTTAGGGTAGTCCCAGCTGATTAGCTTTAGCCCGGCATATTCACCATATGCAATTGCATCAGATGAGAATCGGGTATTTGTGGCAACGCCTCCTGTGAAAGAGTACTTTCGGAATTCAGGAAGAGTTTTTCTGTAGCTGAAAATATCCTCCATCCGAGAGTGGACATACAGAGAGACCTGCACCCCGGCATTTTTACCATTGCTCTGGTAATATTTGCATTCAACGACATGCTGATTATGGCCACCGTTTCCGTCACTCTTTGTTGCAACGACATCCACCTCATGTGTGAGGCAATGTCCCTGAAGGGTTTGAGCAACCTCAATCTCCTCATATCCAAGTGTCTTATATATCTGACCCATAAAATGCTCAAAGGGATGGCCCGTTGGCCCCATCTCCATCATAGCACTTTTGAGCTTGTATCTTGCAGCATTACTACTTGTCATACGTCTAAGCAAAGAGAAAGCCCTGTTGTATATCTGCTTGGTAGAAATTGCTGATTTAGCAGTTTTTGTTGAATTAGCAGTTATGTTTGAGTTTTGCTCTTCTACCCAGATGGCGATATCATTTAATATCTCTTCAATGATTGCGGGATCTGCGCCCGATCTGGTAAGTGAGGCCTTAATCTTATCTGTTGAGAAGGGTTCGGTTTCACCATTTGCCTTTTTTACTAGAATATTTTTTACCATTCTGGAAATTATTTACGATATTGAATGCTAATATACGAAAATCCCGGGCTGTCAGAAGGACAACCCGGGATTCATGAATGAGTTTTTCATAGTAGTTAACTAACCCCTTAATTACTTATACCTGAAATTTCATTCCTTAAGCGCAATCAAAAATAGGATATAATAGGGGATTGAGTGTAAAAATTAGTGCTTACCTTATCCTTCCCCTATTTTGCGGTTAGGGATTTATTACCTATATTTGGTTAAAATCACTGATTGTGAATTATAAACGGAATCTCTTATTCCTATTGGGTTTTATGATGACTGCAATGCTGTTGCAGGCCCAAAATCCCGTTTTTAGCATAAGGGATATTAACTTTCCGTTTGCCTTCAGAGAGAGTTATTTTGTGCTAACTCCCGACACACTTTACAGATCTTCAGACGGAATACTCTGGGATGCTGAGAAAAACACCTTTGAGTTCCGTCAGATGCAGCTATCTTATGTTGAGGATAACTCAATCGGCTTTATTTTTCATGAATCCGGAGGAAAAATCGTCTCTTTTAACGGAATAAGATTCTCGGTTTACCATCAATCTCCGGAGTACAGAAATCAATACAAGGGACTTCCGTTTATCCATAATAAGAATCCGCATATCTTCGGAGGGGTCGGGCTATTTACATACAAAAACATTATTACCGGCTATGACAGACTCCAGATGGAGTGGGTCAAGATACGTCCCAAGACCCCAATAAATGAGCTTCCGCAACAGAGGTACGGCTTATGCGGCGGGGCAGAGGGGGGTGAACTCTTTGTAGGGCCTGGTTTTGGAATTGATAAGGAGAGGAGCAACTCAGAGACATACCAGATTCAGCTGAATGACTTCTGGCGTTTTAATTTTGCGACAAGAGAGTGGAGTATGATGGGCAATCTTATTGCTGATATTGATTTAAGACGTTACCTGATTATAAATAATTATAAAGGGGGAGCTCTGCTAATCGGTCTGTCAGATGCATACTATTTTGATATAAAGGGCAACAGACTTGTAAGGTATGGTTCAGTTGACGTATCAATGCTTGCAGAGACTGCAGGAAATATCCCAATTCCAACATCCATTGCCTACAATAAAAATACAGATAAGTTTATTGTCCTTGTAGCAAAGGAGGATGGCTACAGAATGCCTCTGGTTGTAAATTCTGAAAGGTTACTGGGTAGGGATATGAAGGAGAGCAGGCTATATAAAAGGCCATTCCCTTATCTGACAATGTTTTTCGCCTCAATGCTATTCCTTGCTGCTGCAGTTCTGATCTATTTTAGATTTATAAAGATAAGAAAGGTGAAGAGCCTTTATGAGAAGGTGGTTGAGACCCTCCCGGCTATTGAGGAGATTCTTACTAATGAGGAGTTCAGCATTTTAAAGATGATTATTCAGAAAAACCCAGAGCCGGTGCAATTTCTGGATCTGATGTCCATTTTTGATCCAAAGATGAGCTATGAGTCTCACAAAAAGAGGCTGAGAAGCTCTCTGCTCTCAATAGAGGAGAAACTAAAAAAACACCTGCATACGAATGCAGATGTTTTTGATATTTCCCGCTCCAAAGAGGATCGCCGGAATAAGGAGATTAAATTCTCATAACGGCAATAAGTATCTTAGTAGCGGTAGTGTTCCGGTTTGTATGGTCCCTCTACAGGAACGCCAATGTACTCCGCCTGCTCAGGTGAAAGTCTGGTAAGTTTGACACCCAGCTGCTCAAGGTGAAGTCTTGCTACCTCTTCGTCAAGATGTTTAGGAAGTCTGTAAACTCCAAGCTCATACTTTTTAACCCATAGCTCTATTTGAGCAAGTGTCTGGTTCGTAAATGAGTTGCTCATTACAAAAGATGGGTGTCCCGTGGCGCATCCAAGGTTTACAAGTCTGCCCTGTGCAAGAAGGAAGATGGCATGTCCGTCAGGGTATATATATTTATCAACCTGTGGCTTGATATTCAGCCTCTTGATTCCCGGCCAGTTCTCTAGACGGGCGACCTGAATCTCATCATCAAAGTGTCCTATATTGCAGACAATTGCCTGATCCTTCATTGCAGCCATGTGTTCGGCCGTGATGATATCCTTGTTACCGGTTGTGGTTACAAATATATTACCCTCATGGAGAGTATCCTCAATGGCCTTTACCTCAAAACCCTCCATTGCTGCCTGAAGTGCGCAGATGGGGTCAATCTCTGTAACAATAACCCTTGCACCATATCCTCTCATAGAGCGGGCGCATCCTTTACCGACATCACCATAGCCGCAAACAACCACAACCTTGCCGGCAATCATAACATCCGTAGCCCTTTTGATTCCGTCGGCAAGTGACTCGCGACAACCGTAGAGGTTGTCAAATTTTGATTTTGTAACGGAGTCATTAACATTGAACGCCGGGAATAGGAGTTTGCCTTGCTCAAGCATTTGGTATAGTCTGTGAACACCGGTAGTTGTCTCCTCAGAAACGCCGCGAATCTCCGGAGCAGTAGTGCTCCATCTTTTTGGAGTCTCTGCAAGAATCTTTTTCAAAATCTTATTAAGCTCTTTCTCATCCTGAGTATCTGCCCTTCCGTCAAGAACGGAGGTGTTTTTCTCGGCCTCGTAACCTCTGTGAATCATAAGTGTGGCATCACCACCGTCGTCAACAATCAGGTTTGGACCCAGCCCGTCTCCAAAATCCAGTGCCCTCTCTGTGCACCACCAGTACTCCTCAAGGGTCTCGCCCTTCCAGGCAAATACCGGTACGCCTGCTTCGGCTATTGCTGCCGCAGCATGGTCCTGGGTTGAATAGATGTTACAGCTGCACCAGCGTACATCTGCGCCAAGCTCTGTGAGGGTCTCAATCAACACGGCTGTCTGTATTGTCATATGCAGGGAGCCCATAACTCTTGCCCCTTTTAGTGGCTTCTCTCTGCCAAATTTTTGCCTTACAGCCATCAGCCCCGGCATCTCCTTTTCTGCTATCTCAATCTCTTTTCTGCCAAACTCCGCAAGGGAGATATCGGCAACTTTGTACTCTTTTGCTCTCATATATACTTTGTTGTGTTTATTATACTTTTTTGACGAATCTAGAAAGAGGCTTTGACGATCCTGGCAACATTGTCTGAACGTCCAAGCGTGTAGTAGTGAATTCCCGGAACACCCTCTTTAATAAGCTCTTTTGTCTGCATTGTTGTCCACTCAATTCCAACTTCCCGGGCCTCTTCATCGGTTTTGCATTTTGCAACGGCGTTGTAGAGATCTGCAGGAAGATCTATGTGGAATGTCTGAGGCAGGAGCCTTATATCATTCAGGGCCGATATCGGCTTGATACCCGGGATAATGGGTACATCAATTCCAATTTTGCGACAGTTGTCACGGAAGCGGAAAAAGGCTGCGTTGTCAAAAAACATCTGTGTTGCAATATAGTGGGCACCGGCATCAACCTTACTCTTAAGATTCAGCAGATCAATCTCCATATTTGGTGCCTCAAAGTGCTTCTCAGGATAGCCTGCAACGCCAATGCAAAACTTAGAGGGCGAACTGCTGTCAACGTGACCGTTTATATATTCGCCTCTGCCTGTTGCGCTTATTTGCTCCACCAGTGCCTTTGCATTCTCGTTGCCGCCCCTCTCCGGGATAAAGCTTCTGCTCCCCTTTGGAGGGTCACCCCTGAGTGCAAAAACATCCTCAATACCCAGAAAGTTCATCTCAATAAGTGCGTTCTCCGTCTCTTCCCGGGTAAAGCCTCCGCAGAGGAGATGGGGTACAACAGTGATGTTGTACTTATATTTAACCGCAGCCGAGAGGGCGATTGTGCCGGGGCGTACCCGCGAGAATCTCTTCTCAAGGGTTCCGTCGGGACTCTCAATGTATTGAACCTCGTTTCTGTGCGAGGTGAAGTTTATGTAGGCCGGCTCAAACTCAAGCAGGCTCTCAATTGTCCTGTAAACCCTCTCAATGCTGTGCCCCTTTAGAGGAGGCAGCAGTTCAAATGTAAAGAGCGGTCTCTTTGCTCTATTAATCTTTTCTATAACGGTCATAATCCTGCAAATGTAGTAAAATAATGTTGCTATAGACTCAGGTTTGGGGCAAGCCAGGATGCTGCCTCTTCAATAGTCATCCCCTTTCTGCCTGCGTAATCCCTTAACTGATCATCGCAGATTCTGCCTACATTGAAGTAGGCGGATTCAGGATGAGCAAAGACGAATGCGCTTACAGAAGCGGCGGGAACCATTGTGTAGCTCTCTGTCAGTGAGACGCCCACTCTCTTCTCTGCTTCCAGCATTGCAAAGAGCTTGCCCTTCTCCGTGTGCTCCGGGCATGCCGGATAGCCGGGGGCGGGGCGGATGCCCCGGAACTCAGATTTGAACATCTGCTCTACGGTGAGTTGCTCATTTGGGGCGAAGCCCCATATTTCGGTTCGCATCTTATGGTGTATCCATTCTGCAGCAGCCTCGGCCAGACGGTCAGCAAGTATCTTAATCATGATAGTTGCGTAGTCGTCTTTTTGGTAGGTTGTTAATGTGGATTCGTCAAGCCTGGCTGTTACGACAAAGGCTCCAAGGTGGTCCGGAGAGGCCGGGCGGGCGGGGGTGCCGGAGGCACCAACGTCTGTCCGGCCGCTCCCTGCGGGAGCTATAAAGTCTGCGAGGCAGAGGTTAAGTGTGTTTTGTTTTTTCTCCTGGTTGCGGAGGAAGCAGAGGCGGAGGGGGGCGAAGCCGGAGGCTTCGGCGGCCGCGGATGCGGCCGGCCCGGGGCCGCTGGCCCCGGCGCCCCCCTCACACCACACAACTACATCTTCACCCTCAGAACTCGCTTCAAAGACTCCGCAAACTCCGTGAATTGAGACAATACTCTTGCTCTTCATCTCCTCAAGATATTGCAGAGCATCATCCATCAGCTTTTTAGCCTCAGGTCCCTTTACAGGATCCTGAAGTATTGCAGGGTATCTGCCACTCATTTTCCAGGCAAAGAAAAAGAAAGTCCAGTCAATATATTTGATAACTGAGTCAATGTCAATATTATGAAACTCCTGCAGCCCGCTCTTTACCGGGGCAGGGGAGAGGTAGCCTCTGTTCACGAATCGGTTCTCTCTCGCCTCTTCAAGAGAGATATACTCACCCCTTTTTACACTTGAGTTGTGAAGGTCACGTATCTCTCTGTACCGTTCTCCAATCTCACCCGCAAAGAGCTCAGAGGAGTCGCCAAGCAGAGAAGACATCACCCCCGCAGCCTTAGAGGCATCCTTAACATGTACCACAGCTCCCGAGTACTTTGGAGCAATCTTCACAGCAGCATGCACTTCAGATGTTGTTGCGCCTCCTATCAGAAGCGGCAGGCGAACCTGCCTCCTCTCCATCTCCTGAGCCACATTCACCATCTCCTCAAGCGAAGGTGTAATCAGCCCGCTAAGACCAATAGCATCCGCACCCACCTCAATCGCCTTCTCAATTATCTTCTCGGCAGGAACCATAACCCCCATATCCACAATCTCATAATTATTGCAAGAGAGCACCACGGCAACAATGTTTTTGCCGATATCGTGCACATCCCCCTTTACAGTTGCAAGAAGCAGCCTACCGGCACTTCTGCTCTCTCCCTCAGCACTCTCGGCCTTAATAAAAGGCTCCAGTACCGCCACCGCCCGCTTCATCACCCTCGCACTCTTAACCACCTGAGGCAGAAACATCTTCCCCGCACCAAACAGATCTCCCACCTCATTCATCCCACCCATAAGTGGCCCCTCAATTACCTCAATTGTTCTTGCAAAGAGCCCTTTAGCCTCAAGAATATCCTCCTCAATATAATCATCAACACCCTTAACCAAGGCGTGTCTTACCCTCTCCACAACAGGCAGACTCCTCCAGTTATCCCTCTGATGTCCTGCACCTCCACCGTAACCAATACCGTCACCCTCAGACTTACTCCTCTCGGCATAGATTATCAGCCTCTCGGTAGCATCCTTACGCCTGTTAAGGACAACATCCTCCACCAGCGTCAGAAGATCCTCCGGAATCTCGCTGTAAACCTGTAGCATCCCCGGATTCACAATACCCATATCCAGTCCCGCCTTAATTGCATGAAAAAGAAATACCGAGTGCATCGCCTCTCTTATCCTGTCCATCCCTCTGAAAGAGAACGAGAGGTTGCTTATCCCACCACTCACCTTTGCATAAGGCAGATTCTCCTTAATCCACGCCACAGTCTTTATAAAATCTACGGCATAGTTTGAGTGCTCCTCAATACCCGTGGCAACAGCCAGCACATTCGGGTCAAAAATTATATCCTCGGCAGGAAAATTTATCCTCTCTGTCAGAAGCCTGTAGCTCCTCTCGGCCACCTCCCTGCGCCTCTCAAAAGTATCGGCCTGCCCCCTCTCGTCAAATAGCATAACCACAGCCGATGCACCATAACTCCTTATCAGTTTTGCCCTCTCAAGAAAAAGCTCTTCACCCTCCTTCAGACTTATTGAGTTTACTACGCTCTTGCCCTGCACACACTTCAAACCACTCTCAAGCACCTCCCATCTGGATGAGTCCAGCATAAGCGGAAGTCTGGCAATATCAGGTTCAGACATAATCAGCTGTATGAACTTCACCATCGCCCTCTCCGAGTCCAGCATCGCCTCATCCATACAGATGTCAATTATCTGGGCACCCCCCTCAACCTGCTCCCTCGCCACCGCCAGAGCCTCGGAGTATCTCTCCTCCCTTATCAGCCGGGCAAACTTTTTAGAACCCGATACATTTGTCCGCTCACCCACATTGATAAAATTACTCTCAGGCCTTATCTCCAAAACCTCCAGCCCGCAAAGCCTGGTAACACGTTCTCTCCCGACAATCCCCCCCAAAGTGCTCTCAATAATGAAATTACCCGGGTCTCTATCCAGTACCCGTGGAGAGTAGCGAGCTGCCACTTTTGCAATCTCCCTTATATGATCCGGAGTGGTACCGCAGCACCCTCCAATAATATTAATCCAACCATTTTTTACAAAATCCTCAGCAATAGAGGCCATATAAGAAGCACTCTGATCATATCCCCCGAACTCATTCGGCAAGCCGGCATTTGGATGGGCCGACACAAAAAACGGTGCGCTCTCACTCAACTCCTTAACAAAAGGTCTCAGCTGCTCCGCACCCAGAGCGCAGTTCAGTCCAACACTTAAAAGCGGAAAATGCGAGACACTCACAAGAAAGGCCCCAAGCGTCTGCCCCGTTAAGGTCCGCCCGCTGGCATCAGTAATAGTTCCCGAAACCATAACCGGGAGAGAGTACCCCTTTTCCAGAAATACCTTATTAATTCCAAACAGAGCAGCCTTAGCATTCAAAGTGTCAAAAACAGTCTCCACAAGTAAAATATCCACCCCGCCATCAATCAAACCCCTCGCCTGCACCATATAAGCCTCCGCCAACTGATCAAACGACACTCCCCTAGACCCCGGATCATTAACATCCGCTGACATTGACGCCGTCCTGTTCGTCGGCCCCATAGATCCCGCCACCAGCGCCACTGCGCTGCGGGCTGCTCCCGCCTCACCGGCGCGACCCGCCCGGCTCCCCATCTCATCCGCTACCATTCGCGCCACTCTGGCCCCCTCAAAATTCAGCTCATACACCAGATGCTCCATCCCGTAATCCGCCATGGATATGGCATTCGCATTAAAAGTATTGGTAGAGACAATATCCGCACCCGCCTCAAAATACTCACGGTGAATATCCGCAATTATATCCCGCCGGGTCAATGACAGCAGATCATTATTCCCCTTTAACGGCGACGGGTGGCCGGCAAACCTCTCCCCCCTGTAGTCCTCCTCCTCAAGCCCCCTGCGCTGAATCATCGTACCCATAGCACCGTCCAGCACAAGAATCCTCTCTCTGAGCAAACCGGCAATCTTTATATGTCTTGAGTTATCCATAATAACGCTGATTATCAATATTCTACTGAAATAAAAACTAAATTTCTAAAATGGCTCCTAATACATGCAAGTTCATGAAAATTGCAAGTATAATTTACCATCATAATTCACAAAAATACTCAATTAATAACTAATATTGATTTTTTCACACTAGGAAATATTCTTAAACAGATAGTTCTAAAAGAGTTAAATCAATAGATAAAAAATCCTTAAAGATTTAATAAAAATAACTCCATTATGAACATAATATTTTTACACTTTTTCCAATAATAATTCCTAATTTCGTTAACGAAGTAGTGATAAAATTGTCCAATAAATCACAAACCGACGGTTACATTATTGGTAGCGCCTGAGCAACACTCAGGCGCTTGTTTTTTATACCCACTCACTCACAATTTTATACTCAAACACATTGCTGTTTTTCCAAAATAGCTTATATTTACATAGAGAGCACCATTTTTCTAATCCCCAAAACATATTGCTATGGCACGATGCAACAGTAACCACAACCTGATTGTACACCACATTAAAAGAGATGGAGGCAACAGTCTGAACAATGCAGAAGTTCTTTGCTCCGTTTGCTATTCCAACTACACAACAGTGAGCAACCCCGGACCCGGCGAACCAATCGCCCACGACGGCCCAAGCCCACCACCATTTTCACAACAAACCATTAACGAAGCCCTCACCCGCGCGCACAACCGCTGCGAATGCGAACGCCTCACCTGCCTTAACCACTAGGCTAATCACCTAACATAAACCTCAACCTCAACCTCAAACTACAAACTCAACCAACAAACTCAACCAACAAACTCAAACCACAAACTCAAACCACAAAAACCGGAAAATTCACCCGGTAGTACAAAATCAGCCAAAAATTACTACTTTTGCACTCCCAAAAGAGGAAAAAGACCTCTAACCACGGAGAGATGCAGGAGTGGTTGAACTGGCCCGCCTGGAAAGCGCGTATACCCCAAAAGGGTATCGGGGGTTCGAATCCCCCTCTCTCCGCCAAATGGTAAAAACCCACCACGAAGTGGTATTAACCAAAAAAGACAGAACCGCCTCAAGTTCGCTTGAAGGCGGTCTGTTTTTTGGTTATGCTGCCGGAGGCAGTTGGGTTTTTACTATTTTAGGCTCCCCCCCCTTGGGGAACGCCTCGCCCAGCGAGGCAATCCCCTGTTTGCGGAAGCGCTTGCCACCCTTAGTTGTACAATTGACATAAAAACAGCAGGTTAACTTTTTGAAAATCTTAAAATATGCCTCAATCCAAAAAGTAGACTCTCAGTCAATCAATACGATGTACAACTAAGGGTGTCAAGCCCTCCCACAAAAATAAGGTGCTCCGCCTTTTTTAAGGACTATCGTCCGGATTAATTGGTGCTTCGCCGTGTTAAGCCTTTCGGCAGAAGTACTTGAAGCCATTTGGCAAAAGTATTATGCCTCCTCAAAAAGTTATTCTCGCGACCCGGTTATTCCCGCACGGGCAAGCAAATAATAAACTGCTTGCAAATGAGCGGGAAATAACCGGGTTAGTCGCGGGAAATAACTTGCTTGCCACCCCTCCGTGTACAATTAATTGTGTTACAATAGATTAATTTTTGCGAAATCTCAAAAAATGCAAAAATTAAAAAGATTAAATATCTAAAAAACAGCAAGATGTACAACGAAGGGTGGCAAGCTGTCCCGTCCTGAAAAAAGTTGACATGCCCTGCGGCCGGCGCCCTGCGGCAGGGATTAATTGGTGCTCCGCCTTTTTATTTCGTCTTAATCGTACACCCAATAGCCACAGTACTCTTTACCTCCGGCTCCTGACCCTTCAGCAAAGCATCAAGCGCACTCTCAACATACTTTTGGTCTGCGTCATTCGCATTTTTGTAGTTATTGTCAATAGCACCAATGTACTTAACAATATTTTTCTTGCCATCTCTCTTCAGGATATACACATGCGGAGTTCTCTGCGCACCATACTGTGGGTATATCTTCTGACCCTCGTCAATCAAGTATGGGAATGTAAAGCCCTTACTTTTAGCCCTCTCCTTCATAAGTTCAAAACTATCCTGAGGCTGAACTTCAGGATCATTCGGATTGATTGCAATCACAGGATATCCCAGAGCTTTGTATTTCTTATCAATGGCAATGATTCTATCCTCATAGGCAATTGCATACGGACAGTGGTTGCAGGTAAAAATTACTACAAAGCCCTTTGCATCTTTGTAGTCCGACAGTGAAATCATCTTACCATCAATGTTTTTCAGCTTGAAATCAATAGCCTCATCCCCAATCTTATATCCCTGAGCAAATGCAGATGAAACTGCAAAAATCGCAATCATTAGTGTTGCAAAATATTTAACAAACGTTTTCATATAGTTTCAATTGATTTAATTTATTTACAAGTAATTCTATTATTTATATTTGTTCAATTATTTATAATTGTGCTATTATTTATAATAGTTCTATTTTTTATAATTATTCTATTATTTATAGGTATTCAATTATTTACATTTATTAGCATATATTAGCATATATTAGCATATATTAGCATATATTAGCATATATTACCATTTATTTATATTATAAACAGCTAATTATATTAGTCTGTATTTAACTCATCATTAATTCTCGTCCCTTTTTCTCCTTATTTATTATCCTGCATTAGCTCCAGAATTATCATACGCAACTCATCTTTTTCTATTGCACTTGATACAAATTTCAGGCTTTTACCATTTCTGATAAAGAGGGTGGCGGGTATTGAGCCCGACCATGCCGAATCCACAGCCGGGATCCATTCGTTCATCCGCTTAATGTCGTCCAACAGGTACAGGTCAACATCATTAATTTTTTTATCAACGATAAAGGGTTTGACAGCCTCCTCCAGCTTATCGGAATCGTCCAGAGAGACAAGGACCATTTTAAAATTATCGGATTTGCTGAATTCAGAATTAACCTCCATAAAATCCGGGATCTCCTTAACACACGGAGCGCACCAGGTAGCCCAGAAATTAACCACATATAGTACGTCATTCTGCTGATGGAAAACAGGCCTGAGCTCCTCAAAATTTACAACCTTTATTTCCGGTTCTGATACGCAACCGCTTAGAGTTGATAAATATACTGCGATAGCAATAAATAGGAATATCTTCTTATATTTCATACTATTATTATTTCCCTGTTCAGAAAAATTTATAGCAATAACAATTTGAACAAGACAAAAGTTGAAAAATAAAAAGTCAAAACTTGGAAATCACCTAACCAATACGCAAATTGATAATTTCTATAAGGTCGGGCAATTGCTTAATACTATTAATATCAATTGTCAGCGGAATCAATTTTCCCACTGGCTTAGCTGAGAGAAACTGTTGCTTGATAACATCTGAAATGGCCAAATCACAAATTCCCTGCTTATGTTTCTCAGTGAAGTAGAAGCTCACCTTAAAGTACCCCTCCCAAACCGACAGCCAGAAGATTGTCCGTTTCTTATTAGCCACCTTGCATAGCCACGATTTACCATCATTATAGTAACGCCACTCATAGATAAGTCCGTCCTTAAGATTTGCGTGACTACCATCCGGACTATTATTGAGACTATTCATCAATTTGATATACACATGAAAGGACTCTTCTGATAGAATCTCTTTAAGGACCTCTTCACCTGGAAATACATCGGGATTAGATAGAACATTCATAATAGTCAGTCATAATTATTGATTATAAATGTATAAAAACATTTATACATTTGCATATCCAAAGCAACTCACAACAATTTTAATATAATCATTATGGAAAGCAAGTGCAAAGATTGTCCAATGAGGGCAAAATATGACAAAAATCCCAAGTCATTCAGTGACACCTTGCCACAGTTTTTGGCAAGTGTCAGATTAACAGAAAAATAAAACAAACACTTTTTGAAGATTCTCTTTGTCTCTCAAAAAGTGTTTGTTGTAATAAATACAAATTCAATGACTTGCCAAAAACTGTGGCAAGGTGTCAAAAGTAACTCTTCAACGCCTCAACATAATCCTCAAACGCCTTCCTGCCTGTCTCGGTGATCCGGCAGGTGGTTCGGGGTCGTTTTCCGCTGTAGCCCTTCTCAACCTCAATATACCCGGCCTCGCTGAGTTTTTCTAGTTGCACACTAAGGTTCCCGGCAGTAGATGAGGTCTTCTCACGCAAATAAACAAAGTCGGCCTCCTCAAGCGAGGCGAGCAGCGATATTACTGCCAACCGCAACTGCGAATGGAGTAGGGGGTCCAGCTCCTTAAACATGGCTACCTCCTCTAGCAACATTACCTCCGTTTTTAACATTACCTCCCCTCTTAGCACTCCCTGCTCTTCTTTTAGCATCGTTTAAAATGTGGCCCGGTATTATTAGCATTATCACCGCAAAGCCCGCAGAAACAAGAATTTGCTCCATCCCCGACACCATCAGCATAACAAAGCTTAGGGCAATTCCGAGGAATCCGGCAATGATAACCGGCTTAAACTTAATCACTAAGCCACTAATTGCCACACCTACATTCACTAACAGAGCCATCACAAACAGAATCGGGTAAGCATTGTAATCAACTAACATATATAAAGATAGCAATCCTGCTGCTACACCTACCGATATCCAGATATTTCCAATTACTCTGCCGATAAAGGTCACAATCCCCTTATCCCTCTTTTTCAGCATGTAGATCATTGTCGGATAGCCGATTATCGGCATTGCAAACCAAAGCCACTGCACACGGTAGTCACCCGTCTCCCTAATCAGGAAATATATGGCCAACGCGACAATCAGCCATAAATATCCCCATAGCAAATAGATTCCGCCACCGTCTCTTTCTAGATTTGTCCTGGTCTCTTTGATCATTCTGGAAATGATCTCCAGACTCTCATTCTGATTTAAGTTCTTCTCTTCCATAATTAAAATGTTATTACAAAAATAAATAAGTTTAAAATATAAACCAAACAGCTGTTAAAAAAGTGCAACTGGTTTTGATTGCACTTTGCAAATGTAAATAAGTTTATAATATAAACCAAATATTTTGTAAAAATATCTTAAAGCGATATTATGTTTCACTATTCGTTAGCAGAGTTGCAGGGTTAATAACAGGAAGAATCACTCCATTTAGTGGTGTATTTACTGTTTTTTCTAATATAATTCCACGAGCTGTTGAATATACAATCCCCATTAAAGATGCTCCAAGCTCACCATTGATGAGAAGCGTATCATTTTCTCCCTGTTCAATAAACTCTTCCAAATTATCAACACGAATTACAAATTCAATGCAAAATTCTCCATTTACATCAACTAGTTGTTTCTCATCATTTTCGGCATTAAGTGCGATATTCAATTTTATGGAGACTAATTTATTTACAAAATCAAATTTGCTACTTTGATGAATTCCAACTCTGCTATGTTTAATAATTACAGGGTTGTTACAAAAACTTTCCTCTGAACTTATTGAAGACTTGAGGATGTTAATGCAGTTTAATGCAATTTTTGAAGGATCAACTTTGCTCATGATGCAATATTAGAATTTTCTTCTTTATATTCTCCATTTGAATATTCTCCACAACCAATATTGTTACAACTGTTTATTGCTGCAACATTTAGGTAGATATACTTTGTTTTTTTATATTTTTCCTCAGCTTTAAGAGGAGTAATAATGATATCTTCGCCTAGTGCATCTTCAATATTCGCAATGCTCATAAGGGTAAGATTATGAAGTCCGGACATTAGTTTAGATATTTCACTAGGCTCTTTTTCCATTATCTCAGCCAATCTTTTTTGACTAATACCCTTTTGGTTAAGAATATGAGAAATCTGCTCAGATATCTCCAGGTTCTTTTTAATAAAGATTCTGTTTGATGGCTTAATCTTATCCTTAAGCCTTTGTGCAATAGTTTTTTTCATATTTCAAATTCAAAAGACTCATTAAAACAAATATCTGTATAATCACTATTCCAAGTAATCTCAGTTTTAAATGATTCATTAATCTTCTTGGTTATTCTGTTTGCAGTTAGAAAATGGTTTTTAACATTCGGGCAGTCATTAGCTTTAATTGTTGTTTTAATTCCACCGTTGAAAAGAATTACAACATGCTCGTTAGCCCTTAAGCAGTATAGTCGTAAATTATTAACCAGTATTTTGCACACTCTTTGCTCGCCTGCATCTGGCGGAAGGGCAGATGTGTCAGAATAAATGCCCTCTTTTCTGAAAAATTTTTCTTTTGCCCCATATTTCTCGCCAATCTCTTCAATCCAAGTAATTAAGTTGACTAAATCTGTTTCAGATTCACTCTCAAGTTCCATATTTGAGAGAAAACAATAAAATTCAGAGTTCTCCTCTTTATATTCTTTGTCATTTATTACTACGGAATAGTATTTAACCTTTTCATAGCTAAATTCTGAAAGCTTGATAAGTTTTACAAATGTATTCATTTAAAAGTAAAATACAAAATAAAAATCACTTATAAGTGAATTTTAACCCCGTGAATAATCACTTATTAGACAATAAAGTTTGTTGTTTGAGTTTGTATTTGCAAGGAGAATACTTTGAATGAGTAAATTATGAAGTTGAAACTGAAAAACACTATCTCCCCAACTCCACAAAAACACCCGGCACTGCCATTGCCACTGATACATTTACCACAATTGCATCCTCTTGCGATTCTCGGAAATCGTGCTCTTTCACTTCGCTGAATTTTTGCTCTCTCTTTCCCATCGGCCCGACATTTACTTTATAGCTCTCCTGGCGGGTGTGTCCGGCAAGTGCACCACGGATCCGGAGGGATTCCAGATATTGATTAACCCGATTATCAATTTTTTGCCAAGTTTCGGCATTATTTGCGCAGTATTGGTATTCAGCGAGAGAGTCATTAATTGAGTGTTCAATCATATCAATAGTTCGCTTGACATTTATGAACCTATTGATTGAATTACATTTAGTCAAAGTCCTTGCACCCCAAATCAGTGGCTCGGAATAGGGTACTTTCTTAATAACATTAACGCTAGGCACTCCATCAGGGGGATTTGTAAAAGATGGTATCTCACTCTCAGTAAGATTAACGCTAACTTTAGTCAGCCCCTTAACTGGTAAGTTTGCAGGAGCCTTCCATATCCCGACCCTCCACTGCTGCTGAAGATATTGAGCTGCCACCCCTCCCGATGCCGGAATGACCACCTCTTTTTTAGTATCACTATTGTAAACCTTTACCCAAGGGAAGTATGCCGCCCCAAACCCCAGCCAGTCAGCTTCATTTCCAGAACTATCATTAATCCCCTCTCTAAACCTCTTCACGGGATCACCATCTGACGAGAATCCGCCAAAAATATCCAGAATTGCAAATCTCATATAGGAGGAATCTGCACAATGTCTGAGCATAGCACGCTGAACCCTAAGAGAATCATCAATATCAGGCAGGCAAACTGCCTCAGGTATAACTAAAAGTACGTGATTAGATTCGTTTTTAAGTGCCTCTAAACCTTTAATAAGATCATACGCAAAAATCCCATCCCTGTTATTTCCTACAGATACTACAATACACTCACCTCCTCCATTTTCAAAGAATAGCTTTACACTTAAGTACAAATAGTAGTCCTCTCGGGTGCCATCACCACCACCAAACAGATCTATAAAATCACCCAAATTCCTAACCCGAACCGGTCTAAAAAAGAGGTCATTATTGCCAGTCACCTTCTCAGTATATCCTACAAAAGCAACCACATCACAGGACACGTCATTTATCGGCCTCTCCACCCACTTGCACTCCTCAACATAAACACCCGGCGGCATTTGGGTTGAATCACTCTGAGGCATTTGGGTTGAATTACCAGAGCTAGAGATGAAAGGGTTCTTAAGATTGAGAGTAAAACACTTAGCCATAGTTTTTCCTGCAAGGTAATAAAAAATGTGGCAAGGTAGTATTTTGAAAAAAGATTGCAAACAGAGTGTAATTATTTAAAAATAGTTTTTAACTTTATTCAGCCCTAATCACCTAATTATTTTACTAATAACTATGAAAAAAATGCGTAGAATTGCAGCTAGTGCTTGCATTGCGCTTACTGCTCTATTTATTCTTTCCTCTCTTGCTACCCTCTCATCATGTTCAGAAGGGGAAAAACCAGACCCTCCTAAACCAAAACCACCAACTCCACCTGCTGAACAGACAAAAATACCAATTAACATTGCAACCGGTGCCTGGACAAAGGCAACAGACTCGGGATTTGAAACTGGGGATAAAGTGGGAGTCTATGTAGTGAATTTTACAGGAGCCACCTCACCCGGAACATTGGCATCAAGCGGAAACCATGCTACAAACATCGGTTTTACTTATGGTACGGCTTGGACGGCTGATACTCAAATTTACTGGAAGGACCAGACAACAAAGGCAGACTTCTATTGCTACTATCCTTATGTAGCATCTATAGCAGACGTTTCTGCCTATCAGTTCAATGTAAAGGCGAACCAGAGCGCATTGGCGGACTACAAGGCAAGCGACTTTCTCTGGGGCAAAACTGCAGGCGTTTCGCCTACATCGGACCCTGTCCAAATTACAATTAAACACGCAATGAGCAACTTAATTGTAAGACTCACTCCGGGGAATGGCTATACGGCAGCAGATCTTGCAAATGCTGTAGTTAAAATCAAAAATCTTAAAACCAGGTCTGTAATAAACCTTACAACCGGATCTGCATCTGCCACAGGTACTGCAGAGGATATGACACCTCGTAAAGAGACTGATTACTACAGGGCCCTGCTCGTTCCCCAAACCATTACTAATTTGGACCTAATAGTTGTTGAGTTGGGAAGTGACATCTATACTCTCAAGCAGTCAATCACTTTTGAAGCAAATAAGCAACACACTTGCACTATTGTTGTCAATAAATCCAACGGAGGAGTAACCATTACCATTGGTAACTGGGAGACTGACGGCAATGATCACGGAGGAACAGTAGGTTAATAGAAAACCCCACAACAGTTATGAAAAAAACAAAAAAAACAATATTTGCTCTTGCCTTAATTTCGGCATTGGCATTGTCATCTTGTCTTAGAGAAGAGCCGGGAATAGACTACAATACAAATAAGCCTGGAAAAATTATGCTCTCAGGTGAAATCTCACAGATTTACCAAACACGCGTAAACGACGAAGGATTTTGTGACGGTGATGCAATAGGTATATATATCGTTGACTATGACGGATCCACACCAGGCACTCTGAAAACTGAAGGGAACCGTGCGGACAATATAAAACACACGTACGATGAGGAGAACTATATGTGGGTTGCAGCAAAGGATATTTACTGGAAAGACGATAAGACTCCGGTAGATGTTTTTGGATACTACCCGTACGCCTCTCCACAAAGTATTTCGGCCTACTCTTTTGAGCTGCAAAAAGATCAAAGCACATCCGCTGCCTATGGAAAAATTGGCGGATACGAAGCCTCAGACCTCCTTTGGGGCAAGGCCGAAAAGATTGCTCCTACAGACAAGGTTATACGAATCAGCTTCAGCCACAAAATGGCCAATGTGCGAATCACCCTTGCAGAGGGAACCGGATTTACCACCGGTGAATGGAGTGCGATAGATAAGGCCGCTCTTGTTCTAAACACAAAGCGCTCCTCTACCGTTGACCTGTCAACCGGGGTGGTAACGGCAACCGGAGAAGTTCCATCCACCGGAACTATCCCGATGAAGGATAACGGAGACTTCAGGGCAATTGTAGTTCCACAAGAGGTTCCTGCCGGTCGTCCACTAATAAGCGTTACAGTAGGAGGAACCCCATATCTCCTTACCAAGGCCGAGCCATTCATTTATCATCCCTCCAAACAGCACAATTTCACAATAACCGTAAATAAACGTGAATTAGGAGGAGTAGAATTCGTCCTCACCTCCGAGAGCATAACCGCCTGGGAGAATGACAACACTACTCACGATGCTGCTGCCAGGGAATATATTGTTATAGATGTCCCTACAGCCGGTACACTTCACGAACGCATCGCTGCTGCCGGAAAAGATTTAGCCAAGGTCAAAAATATGAAGGTAACGGGGAAGATAAATGCTACTGACTTCGCATATATGAGATTACGTATGCCAATGCTACAGTCTTTGAATCTGAAAGAGGTGACATTAGTCAAGGGTGACGGAATTGCTATGGATGATACTTGGTATAACGGAAATGAAGACAATGAGATACCTGACTATGCTTTCTATAAAAAATCATCACTTCAAAGACTAGTTCTTCCAGATATGGTTGAAATAATTGGTGAGTGGGCATTTTATAATTGTTCCAATTTACTTGGATCAATTATACTCCCGGAGGGCTTAACTAAAATAAGCAGTTTTGCATTTGGAGAATGCAAGTCGTTAAATGGAGTCCTGTTGCTTCCATCATCATTAGAATATATTGGTGAATACGCATTTTATCAATGTGGATTCAATACTGAATTAACTCTGCCACAAGGATTAAAATACATTGGCAATTCGGCATTCACAAGAATTGTTGGTTTGCGTGGCTCCTTAATTTTACCGGAGTCACTTGAGTATATTGGATTGACAGCATTTTGGGGAAATACTAATTTAACTGGTTCGTTGGAAATACCACCAAAAATAACTGAAATTCACGAGAGCTCATTCTCTAATTGTGGCTTTAATGGGACGCTTATATTAAACGATGATATAACTTCAATTGGTGAGTATGCGTTTTCATCTACACCATTCAGAGGCGAATTAAAACTGCCTGAAAACTTAGTTTACATTAAAAGAGGGGCGTTTAGTGATTGTGATTTTACAGGAATTCTAAAACTGCCAGAAAGTATTTCAACAATTGGAGAAGGGGCTTTCTATGGGAATTGGAGGCTAATTGGTGTAGTTGAATTTCCCAGAAACATTCAGTCAATAGGCCCATCCGCTTTTCAAAATTGCTGGGGGATAGAAGGAGTGATTTTTAACGATGGCCTTGAAACAATTGGTCAATATGCTTTCAGTAATTGTCACGGAATAGGAAGAATTGTAAGCAAGAGTACAATACCACCTTATATTGCCGCAGGGGTTTTCCAAGGAGTTGCTAAAGACAATTTTACTGTTGAGGTACCTGAGTCTTCAGTGTCTCAATACCAGACAGCAGTTGGCTGGGCAGATTTTAAACGAATATCGGCCTACAGGGAGCTTTCAGTGAGCCCTGGCTCTGCTTCTGCAATTAACACATCTGTAACTAGGGACCTGATCTTAAGGGCAGAAGGAAACTGGATAGTTGAGAGCAAGCCGGACTGGGTAACTCTTGATAAGATGAGTGGTAATAAAATAGCTGAAATTAAACTGACATTCCAGCAGATGTCATCTGGTTCTGCTAACAGAGAAGGTGAGGTAGTTTTTAAACTATCTGATAAAGATTACAGAACTAGATTTAAAGTGTCTCAATATAATTATGAGTATGCAGAGGATCACTTTCTGACTCTTCATTCAGCAACAAAGGGTAATGGTGTCAATATTGTCTTTCTTGGAGACGGATATAGTGCCAAGGATATAAGCGAGGGTAAATACCTCACAACAATTAATGAGGCAGTTGGACATCTCTTTAGTGTAGAACCATACAAAACCTATAAAGAGTATTTCAATGTATATACCGGTATTGCTGTTTCACCTGAGTCAGGTATAGGCAGTGTTAATACAATAATAAACAATAGATTCAATACTTATGCACTTGGAGGAGGAGTTCTTGGTCCTAATACAACTATGTGTCCGGGATGTGATTTATCTGTTTTGGAGTACGCTGCTAAAGCCCCTACTGTTAACGAATCCAATATTGCTAAAACACTGGTAGTTATGATTGCTAATTCGTCAGAATATGGCGGTGTTACATATATGTATCCAGATGGTTCAGCAATAGCATACTCTCCGGTTAGTAATTACGGTTACCCATACGACTTCAGAGGTTTGGTACAACACGAGGCCGGGGGCCACGGATTTGGGAAATTGGCAGATGAATACATTTCTCATAATGCATTCATTCATTCTTGTGGATGTGCATGTCACCCACACGTGGGAGAGATTTTAAAGGCTAAAAATCTCGGTTGGTACGAAAACATCTCCCTATCCGGCAAGCTTAATGAAGTCCCTTGGAGCCACTTTATTTTCCACGAAAAGTACAATCAGATTGTGGACGTTTTTGAGGGTGCATTTTACCACTCCCGAGGCGTTTACAGATCAGAACAGACCAGTTGTATGAACAACAACATCCCATACTTCAATGCAATAAGCAGAGAGAGTATTGTGAAAAGGATTATGGCCTATGCTGGGGAGACATACTCACTATCAGATTTCCTAGCTAAGGATGTTCTGGAGGCTTCTGTTCCAACAAAAGGACTTGAGGCACCGGAGCTGTTAAGAAGAGCCCCGCTTCACAGCCACGCACCAATAATGATGGGCAAAAGACCAAAATTAAATACAAGAAAGTAACATATAAAAGTGATAAAGCGATGAAAAGGATATTTTTATTATTATCAGCAGCAACACTTATTATAAGTTGCTCAAAGATAGATCAAGGCATACCGGATTCGGATGAGATGCGCTTTGCACCACAGCATTTTTCTAACAGCCAATCATCTGCTAATGGCCCGAGCACCAAAGCCACTGCCACCGCATTTGAGGCAGGCGATAAAATCGGCCTCTTCGCAACAAAATATAATGGAGAGAATGCTGTTCCGCTGGAGATATCAGGAAACTATGCTAACAATTCGGCAGTCACATTCAATGGAACCAAATGGACAGCACAACCAGCTGTTTTTTGGGCCGACGGTAAATTTGATATATATGCCTACTACCCATTCATTCCATTTAGTAAACTCCTTTCGGTTGACGAGCAGTCATTCTCCGTAGCATTAGATCAATCTACGGCAGAGACTGCTGATGCTCTCAGCGGATACGAAGCCTCTGACCTGCTGTGGGCAAAAAACACCAGTGTAACAAAGATGGATGTTGTACCACTTATTTTCAGACACACAATGAGCAGGCTGGTGGTTAATCTTGTGAAAGGGGAGGGGTACACTGGTGACATTCCTGCCGATGCAATCGTAAGAGTTCATAATACGGTACCGCACTCTTACGTTGACCTTGCATCAGGTATTGTTACTAAAAATCCCTATGAATCACCTAAATCAATAACAGCCAAAAAGCTCTCCACTGGAGTGTATGCCGCAATCATAGTACCGCAAAGAATCACTACCCGACTCCCATTTGTCGAGATACTTACAAGCGGCGTCTCTTACCTTATAGAGAGCACATTTATCTTTAAACCCGCAACCCAGCACACAATCAACATCATACTCAGCAACAACCCTGAGCAGGTAAAGATAATTATTGGAGGAGAGTTAGAGGGAGGCTGGAATTAGGGTCGGGTCAGGACCAAAGGCACCTTGCCGTAGTTTATGGCAAGTTGCAATCATAGAGGTATTTATACAAAGTATTTTCCTATAATTGAAGGATTATTCCAAAAAGTGCCTTTCTTATATCTCAGGTATACAATCACTTGCCAAAAACTGTGGCAAGGTGCCTGCGGTTCCGTTGGCAAGGTCTTTGCGCTCCCCCCTCAATATCCTGATCACATCATAATAACTCTCATGAGTCACAGCAGAAATTTGTCGGTAAGTCGCCCCTCCTTGTTCCCGGAGAACTTGCATCGTTTTAACAAGTTCATTGCGGGTGATATCACCGAGCCTCCTCCCTTTTAAAATGAAACCCAGGTATTTAGCAACTTCGTTGTCCGTAGGTCGAATCAACTGTCTGGAATTATTTTTAACACCACCCTCAACCTCTTCGAAAGACCAGAACTCCCTCAAATGTTTCTCAGCACCAGAATGAAGGTCATTATACGATTTAAACAGATAGTCACTTACTAAATCATTAATATCTATGAACTTGCCTAAGTAGTTATAGTAGCCCTTCTTGGTATAATGATACGAACTCCACCGATACTTCGTTATATTCTCACATATCCCGGCTCGTACAGGATTCGTAAGTATGTATAAGTAATTATATCTTAAATACTCCTCATTGTCAATAAGTTTACTGCAAAATGGACTGTTAAACAATTGCCCGCTTAGCCCCTTACGCCTGTTGTACCATTGATTAAAACTCATCAGCAAAGACCTCATGAAAGCATTCAAACAATGCGTATAGATTTGTAAATGAACATGATTGTCCATCAGTACAAACGCCGACACAAAAGTTTTATTGTTTTTCGCCGCCCTGTCGCAACGCTCCAAAAATCCGACAAAATCAGTCGTATTATAGAATACGTTATACCGATTACTTCCCCTTATCCACACGTGAAAAAACCCGACCTGAGCACGCCTGGGTTCCTCCTTGATTTTTTGACTCTTAATTTCTGTTGCTAAACTTTCACCACCGACAGAAACGATATACTTATCTGCTGCACCAACCAAAGACGAAAAATCTCTCATCACAATCTCTCCCACATATTTCAAACGCAATATACAAAAAATCCGGTTGCAGGAGAGGCACCTTGCCACAGTTTTTGGCAAGTTGCAATCATAGAGATATTTACACAAAGTATTTTTCTATAATTGAAGGAGTATTCAAAAAAGTTCCTTTCGTATGTCTTAGGTATACAATCACTTGCCAAAAACTGTGGCAAGGTGAACGGTGCCTCCTGGCAAGGTTTCCGCTCCGCCCATTCCTCCCAACAATAATAATTATGTTAAATAGCCAAATTCTTAAAAACGCAACCCTCTCAGATTGCGTTACTTGCCAAAAACTATGGCAAGGTGTTCACCACCCCCACAACTCTCTCCAAATCCTCATCACTCAAACCAGGGTGGGAGGGAAGGCATAATCCCTTCTCAAATAACTGTCCGCAAATGCTATTCTCTCTATCCGGCTCTGTGTCTGAGTCTTTGTTAAAGCTGGTATAGCAGCTGCTATCATTGTGTCCATAAAAAGGAGCCTCTTCAAACACAGGTTGCATATGCATCGGTTTCCAAAGAGGCCGGGTTTCAATGTTTGCAGCCTCCATTGCTAATCTTAAATCTTCACGAGTGAAGCCGGCAACTTTAGGGTCAACCAATATACAGGTTAGCCACATATTTGATTCAAATTCATCTGAAGGGTTTGTAAGGAATGATATCCCTGGTAAGCCCTGCAGCAACTTCTTATATTTATTATTTATCTCCCTTCTTGCAGAGATATGCTCATCCAGCACCAACATCTGCCCCCTTCCAATTCCGGCGCAGATATTGCTAAGCCGATAGTTGTATCCAATATGTGAGTGCTGGTAGTGCGGTGCATTATCACGTGCCTGAGTTGCCAAAAATTTGGTCACACCGGCGGCCTCGGCAGAGGAGCAAACCAGAGCCCCACCACCCGAAGTAGTTATTATCTTATTTCCATTAAAAGAGAGACAAGCAAACTCCCCAAAAGTACCACAGCACCTTCCCCTATATTTTGAACCCATAGCCTCGGCCGCATCCTCAAGTACCGGAATCCCATAACTGTCGGCAATTTCCATTATTTCATCCATCTTTGCCGGCATTCCATAAAGATGCACCGGAATAATCGCCTTAGGTTTCTTACCTGTTATCTTAATCCTATCCTCAATTGCAATCTCAAGCAGCTTTGGATCCATATTCCATGTCTCCTCCTCACTATCCACAAATACAGGCGATGCCCCAACATATTTAATCGGATTAGCACTTGCGCTAAAAGTAAAGGATTGGCAAATCACCTCGTCTCCAGGTTGCACCCCAAGCTGAATAAGCGCCAGATGTATAGCCGCCGTTCCCGAGCTCAGAGCCACTATATGTTTATCACCGCCGATAAACTCCTCCAGATCCTTTTCGAATCCATCCACATTTGGGCCGAGCGGAACCACCCAGTTTGTGTCAAAAGCCGATTGAATAAATTTTTGCTCCATACCGCCCATATGGGCCAGTGAGAGCCAGATTTTATTAAAAGTTGACATATATAAATTTTAGTTAAATCAATTTTTTTACCACCCTAGCCGGATTACCCATCACCAACACATTATCAGGGACATCTCTCATCACTACAGAACCAGCTGCCACTAGGCTCCATTTGCCAACTCTGATTCCTGGGATTACAACAGCTCCTGCACCCACCTGACTTCCCTCTCCAATAAAAACATTTCCGCAAAGAGTTGCATTTGGAGAGATATGTACAAAGTCCTCAAGCAAACAATCATGATCTACAGATGCAGCCGTATTAATAATGCAATGCCTGCCAACAGAAGCAGCCGATTGAATTATTGCTCCTTGCATTACCACTGACCCATCACAAACAGTAGCGTGCTCTGAAATAATTGCTGTAGGGTGGATTGCCTTACCATATTTAATATTTAGTGGAAGCTTGTCCTCTACCTTTTTTCTGATATTATTCAGCCCAATCGAAATAATTAATTTGCTTTCTTTCAGAATTTCAGAATTATAAGAGCCAAAAACTTTATATCCAAGAAGCTCTTTAACATTAGGATTATCGTCAAATAGTCCTTTAACTTCAAATCCTGAGGCAGTTAATGAATCAATAATCACTTTCGCATGCCCACTTGCCCCATATAAAAAAACAGATTTCATATCATTTATTCCCTTTAAACGGCTCCATTGTTACATCACTCCCCGCATTAATCCCATCCCTGAAAAAGACCCTTTTAACAGTTAAAAATAGTATTTTTATATCCAGCCACAAACTCAAATTATCCACATACCACACATCATACTCAAACTTCTGCTCCCACGAGATCGCATTCCTCCCATTCACCTGCGCCCACCCGGTCATCCCCGGCTTCACCTCATGCCGCCTCGCCTGCCTATCGGAATAGAGCGGAAGGTATTGCACCAGCAAAGGCCGAGGTCCCACCAGGCTCATATCCCCCTTCAGGACATTTATCAGCTGAGGAAGCTCATCAATGGACAAAGAGCGCACCACCCTCCCCACCGATGTAATCCTCTCCCCATCCGGCAACAGATTCCCCGCACCATCCCTCTTGTCACTCATCGTCTTAAACTTAATCACCCTGAACAACTTCCCCCCCTTCCCGGGCCGACACTGAACAAAAACCGCCCCGGCCCCTCCATTCGCCACCATCAGCAGCACCCATACAAGTAGAAGGATGGGGCTAATAACCACCAGCCCAATTAAAGACAAAGTAAAATCCAGGAAGCGTTTGAAGAAGAATTTGTACATTTTAATTTGGTTTATTTACTTTGCTTTACTTTGCTTTGAATTTCATTTCATTATAATCTATCCCTGGTGATTTCTCGATAAAATTAACGTAATCCTTTTCCCTCTTAACTTTTGTAGGTTGAACCAAACTGCAATATAACACAGCTACCGTTAGGTAGGGAAGAAAAATAGTAAGACACGAACATTTATGATCTCCCATAGAGTTATTACAATAAGGGATTAATCTGACAGAAATGTGATAAATCAATAGTATTACTGATATAAATATTACTATCACTAAGTTAATTTTCAATGAATCGATAACACTATATTTATTACTGTGTTTATTAAAATAATGATGTATTTCTTTCTCGTCCTCTTGGTACAAAAACTGCCTCTCAATATTCCTAATTATTGCAAAATTTCTTCTGTACCAAAAGTTTGATTCATAGATATTTGCTATCGCCCACATAGCAATTGAAAGACAAATGGTAGTTATAAAATCAGTTACAATGTCATCGCCCTTCCCATGTTTTATAAAAATAGCAAGTGATGAAATAAATAGAATTGCTAATTCCCAAGAGAACTTGTAATGATTATAAACGCTTTTGTTCAAAAGGTCACATGAAGACTTTAAGAATTCTTATCTGTTTTCACCGTAGTTTTCTTCTTCTTCCATATCAGATATGATTTAAGGTTTAAATAAGTTTTCTGCTTCTTCGGGCATCATTCCTTTTGAAAAGACCTATTTAAGGAAATAGGTTACTCTCCCCAAACGACCCGTTTAATATAATCGGTATAACTCAAAATAATCCTTACCACTTTTTCACTCACATTGGGCATACTATAATCAGCTACAGGTCTGAAATTGCGCTCCTCTCCTAAAGATTGATACTGCAACTGCACCAGCCCCTGCATTACCCGTTCCGGGTTCAACCCGACCATCATTACCGAAGCCTCTTCCATAGCTTCAGGGCGTTCATGTGCTTCACGGATGTTTAATGCTCTAAAGTTTAATATTGAAGACTCTTCGGATATGGTGCCACTATCCGATAATACTGCAAATGACTTCAATTGGAGTTTGTTGTAGTCGCTAAGCCCCATTGGTTTCATTAGTTGTACATTCTTGTGGAATGTTACCCCTTTTGCTTCAATCATCTTTCTAGTGCGAGGGTGAGTAGAGACTATTACCGGGTAGTCATACTTATGAGCAATTTCGTTTAGGATTTGAACCAGGTTTTTGAAATTCTTCTCTGAATTGATGTTCTCTTCCCTGTGAGCAGATACAACAAAGTATTTGCCTTCCTCCAAACCTAATTTCTCTAAAATAGAAGAGCTTTTAATTTTTGGAAGGTATTGCATCAAAACCTCGTACATAGGACTACCTGTTTTAATGATTCTGTCCGGCCGTAAACCTTCTGCAAGAAGGTATTCACGGGCAATGTCACTATAAGTAAGATTTATGTCAGCAGTGTGGTCAACAATTTTGCGGTTGCTCTCCTCCGGTACCCTCTGATCGAAACACCTGTTACCCGCCTCCATATGGAAGATGGGGATATGCCGTTTCTTGGCAGCGATTGCACACAGGCAAGAGTTTGTATCACCCAGCACCAGGAAAGCATCAGGTTGTTCCTTCTCCAGAACAGGGTCTATATTAATCAGAATCTGTCCGGCAGTTTCAGTAGCGTTTTTACCTGCAGCATTCAAAAAATGATCAGGCTTACGCAACCCCAGGTCCTCGAAGAAAACCTCGTTCAGTTCGTAATCATAATTCTGTCCGGTATGCACCAATATATGTTCAATTGCCTCTGAAGCATCGAGTTTCTGAAGCACGCACGAGAGCCGGATTATTTCCGGACGGGTACCCACTACTGTAAGGACTTTAAGTTTTTTCATATTTTTTATAGATTTCTTAGAGCAAAGGTTTTTTTAAGAGACAAGGAAAAAGGAGAAAGAGAAAAGTTTAGAGGAATTCATTCCAGAAGAATTAAGAGCCAAGGAAAAAGGAAAAAGTAGAAAGTTTAGAGGAATTCATTCCAGAAGAACTAAGAGCCAAGGGAAAAGAGAAAAGTATCGAAGCAAATCTCCCTCCACTTTTCACTTTTATCGTTTCACTTTTATCTTTTTACTTTTATCTTTTTACTTTTATCTTTTTACTTAATCTCCGTACACCTTCGTATTATTTACTATTGCTCCTAAAACATTTTTTAGTTCCTGACTTTCTTTTAACAACCTGTCTAACTCTGATTGATTAACATTTCCAATCTTCTTAATAACTCTTAACCAATAATTTGATTCTCTCGCCTCGCGTAAAGCTATTCTCACTTTATTCTTAAAATCAGCTTTAGAGGATCCTGCCTGAGATTCTTCATAATTGGCACCCGTAGAAGTTGAACTCTTAATCAATTGGTTTTTAATAATATAATATTCCTGATTATTAGGCAACTGTCTTAAATATTTAATACAATCAACACCAAAAATAAATGTCCTTTCCAACAAATCATTCTCCCTCATATCACACCCCCTCACTCCTTACTTTTTACTTTTATCTTCTTACTTTTCCCTTTTTACTTTTTACTTGTCTCTTTTTCCTTTTATCTTTTCCCTTTTTTATCCACCGGTAAAAAAAACGTATCCGGCCGTTCCGGATCAAACACTTCGTTCACCCACATCACCGTCACCATATCAGTTTCACCCAGATTCTCTATATTGTGCGTATATCCCACGGGAATATCTACCACCTCCAGTTTATCGCCTGAAACAAAGTATTCATAGACCTTCTCCTCATCTATCTTGCGGAAACGAATAACTCCTTTACCGCTAACTACTAAAAATTTCTCATTCTTTGTATGATGCCAGTGTTGTCCTTTAGTGATACCCGGTTTAGAGATGTTGATGGAAACCTGTCCCCGGTCGGGCGATTTCAGAAACTCGGTAAACGAGCCCCTCTCATCTAAATTCATCTTCAGGGGATAGGAGAACTGGCCTTCGGGCAAATAACTGAGGAAAGTAGAATATAGTTTCTTTGTTAAAGCATCCGACAAATTGGGAACCTGCAGCGTACTACGGCTCTCTTTAAAAGAGTAGATCAATTCCACAATCTCTCCCAGCTGAACCCGATGCTCTATGGGCACTTTGCAAAAAACGCCCTCTTTGTGAGGTATGCCTTCCAATGCCGATATCAACTCTTTCACCACATCGTCAATATAGACAAGCGTCATATTCACAGAGCGGTCGTTCACCTGAATTGGCAAATCATTGGCCACATTATGACAGAAGGTAGCCACCGCACTATTATAATTAGGACGACACCATTTACCAAACACATTTGGAAAGCGGTAGATCAGTACCTCCGAACCTGTCGCACTGCCATAATCAAACAACAAATCCTCACCAGCCTTTTTTGAGACACCGTAAGGATTATCCAGTTCCGCCTGAATGGAAGAGGAGAGCATCACTGGGCAATTGTTACCATGTTTCTTTAAACTATCCAACAGCAGAGAAGTGAATCCAAAATTCCCTTCCATAAACTCAGATTGCTCTTTTGGCCGATTCACCCCGGCCAGATGAAATACAAAATCAGCCTCTTTGCAATACTTATCCAGCAAATCAGGATCCGAATCTATATCAAATTCGAACAGGGTGAGATCAGATGTTAAACTATAGTTCTTCGCTTTACCCTCTCTTATGTTACTCAGCTCTGCAATAAGGTTTTTTCCTATAAATCCCTTTGCACCGGTAATGAGTATATTCATAGCACTTACTTGACTATATCCTCTCTAATTTCAGGAAGCTTCAACAGTAACTGTTTCATCTCCTGCTTATTCAGGCGGTGTGTATTGTGAGAATGATAATCCTCCACCTTCGAAATATCCTCCTGGCCTTCTAAGAAAAACTTGTCGTAGTTCAGGTCACGGGCATCAGCCGGAATACGGAAATAGTCCCCCATATCCTCAGAGCGGAACATCTCTTCACGAGTTACTAAAGTTTCGTATAACTTTTCACCATGACGGGTGCCAATCACCTTCACCTCTGTATCTGCCTTATACAGTTCTTTCAGTGATGCAGCCAATACCTCAAGCGTGGCTGCAGGCGCCTTCTGTACAAAGAGATCACCCTGGTTACCATGTTCAAAAGCATACAGCACCAAATCCACTGCATCATCGAGTGTCATCATATAACGGGTCATATTTGGGTCGGTAATGGTTATAGGTTTCCCTGCCTTGATCTGGTCGACCCAAAGCGGAATGACAGAACCGCGGCTGGCCATCACATTCCCGTAACGGGTGCAGCAAATAGTGGTAGCAGCCTCATTGCCCAACGAACGCGCTTTGGCAATCGCCACCTTCTCCATCATCGCCTTGCTGATCCCCATTGCGTTGATAGGATATGCAGCCTTGTCGGTGCTCAGCACTACAACATTCTTCACCCCATGCTCCACAGCCGAATCCAGCACATTCTCGGTACCAATCACATTTGTACGCACCGCCTGCATCGGAAAGAACTCGCAAGAAGGTACTTGCTTTAATGCTGCAGCATGAAACACATAATCAACACCTCTCATTGCTCCATCTATAGAGCGTTTATCTCGTACATCTCCAATGTAAAACTTGACTTTAGGATTCTGTATCCGGTGACGCATATCGTCCTGCTTCTTTTCGTCACGGGAGAAAATGCGGATTTCTTTAATATCAGTATCCAGGAAGCGTTTTAAAACCGCGTTCCCGAAGGACCCAGTTCCACCGGTGATTAATATTACTTTATCTTTAAACATTAACTTATAAATTTTAACGATAATAATCTTTCATATTCTATTAATAAAGCATTCCATACAACATTTTGATCATAACGAGTTTCCAATAAAGACATTGAATTCTTTGCCATCAAAGAAACCTTTTCTGGATTTTCAATCCACTCGCTCATTTTATCGTATAAGGCTTTTTCGTTTTTTGGAGGAATGATTTCCCCGTTTTTACCCGGAATTATTATTTCATTGCAACCGTTTATATCTGTTACTATTGAAGGTAATCCCATCGCTCCTGCCTGCATCACTACATTAGGAAAACCTTCTCGGTAGCTGGGAAACACCAGTGCATCAGAGATAGCAAGCCAGGGACGAACATCACTTTGATGGCCAACTGGTAGTATATTAGGATTTTCGTGTATTGCTTTTATTGTCATTGGTAGCAACGGATCTAAGTTTTCTTCAAAAGGACCCACAAGGATTAGTTTTAAATTCTTATTATTAACTTCTAACTTCTCAAAGGCACTTACCAGTTCATTTAATCCTTTATCTCGAACCAAACGACCAACGAATACAAATACAAAGTGAGTGGGTGAGATATTCAGTTTAGTTTTCAGGGAAAATTTTGTTTCTGGACTTACTTCTGTGGGTGAAAAAAAATTAAGATCAATGCCATTTGAACTACCATTACCTAATACTTTAAGTTTATCAGAGGAACAAAACTTCTGTTGAAGAATGAAATCCCTTAAACCAAAAGAATTTGGATACACCATGGTAGCGCATGAATATGTCAATTTCTCTACAAAATCTAGCACCAATCGTTTAAATCCGCGGGTTTCCATCAGGGGCAAACCAGCAACTGTATGTAGCCTTATCGGAACTCCAGCCATCCATCCGGCAATCATTCCAAGCATGCCTGCCTTAGGAGTGTGAGTATGGATAATTTGCGGTTTTTCATTTTTTATCAACCGATACATTTTGATGAGCGAAACAAAATCATTCCACAAACTCACCTGCCTCTTCATCTCAAGAGACACTATGCGAATTCCCTCGTTTATTGCCACCTCGTTCAAATCATTACCAGGAGATGATACTCCTATCACTTCAAAGTATTGGTTCATAAAGCGATGCTGACCTTTTAACAGGGTTTTAAGGGAAACAGGAACGGTGGTAATACGAAGAAGTTTTATCTTCATAATAAAGGTTTAGATGTATTTGAGTTAATCGACATGGTTAAGAACTTTTCAAGTTTTTTATTAATAAGTCAAAGTTTGACAAATATTTAGTGTAATTGAAAGGTTGAGAACGATAGCAAATATCTTTCATTATTCGAATTCTATCAAAGGGAAGTGTAATTGCTTCTTCTATTCCTTTTTGTAAAGTATCCCTTGAAGTTGTGTCAATTAGAAATCCATTGACACCATTTGTAATATAATCTTCAATATTGCTTGTGGCATTTGTCAATACAGGGGTACCACACGAAATAGATTCTGCTAATTTTGTAGGAAATCCGGCATTATTAACCAGACTATTTTCTCGAATAAATAAATTGAAATGAGCTTTTTTCACCTCACTCAATGAATCAATATGTGACATCCTCCCTTTGAAAAAGATGTTTTCTCTTATGTTTAAAGGTAAATCTGTGGCAAATGATGTTTTATACTGATCTTCTGCAATGCCTATTACTATAAATCTAAATTTTGAAAATCCATCTTTCTTAATTTGAGACAATATTTGAAGAATGATATCCAGTCTATCCTTTCCTCCTGCTCCGGGAGAACCGGCATAAACGATATTTACAATTTCTTCAGAACTCTCTGTCTTTTCCACCAAATTCCATTTGTTCATATTCAAATCCACCAACGGTGGCACTTCTATTACATTATTCATCCTCGAATTATAATACCTATACAGAAAATGACTTATAGCAATCATTCCATCAAGCTTCGGATGTATTTTTTTCATTCTAAGAGAAGTATCAAGACTCTTTAAAAGGCGAAAAAATATATTTCCAGTTGCTTCATACCATTCAGTACAGTCTGCAATAAGAGGGATATTTTCTTTAAGAGTCCATTTTCTTAATTTATATAATGCAATAGCAGGGAAGTTATATGCGATTATCATAGTAAGTTTATCATCATTAATGAATTGACTATACTGTTTTATCGAAGTTAAGTAAGATAACCATTGTTTTAGATCTGCTGGGTATTCTAAATTTATATACTCAAATCCCTCAAAAATTTCTATTCTGTTGCAAACCGATTTATCTCTTGACAATCCAATTAAAAAAGTATAGTAACCTAAATCTCTAAATGCCTTAGCATTTGACACAACTCTGTGTGCAGCCGCATTTTTATCAGGTAACTCAAAACCACCAATGTATAAAATTGATTTCTTCAACTTATTAACTAATTATTTTGTCTAAGAAAATATTCTTTCAACGCATCATCTTTAACTTTCCCTTTCAAATCCCCCAACCCTAAAGACTTATTTTTTAACCCTTCCAGATAATCATCGGTTGATTTAATAAACCGGGCTGGTACTCCACCTACCACACTATTATCAGGTACATCTTTGGTGACGACTGAACCTGCTGCGATTACACAATTATTGCCAATAGTTACACCGGGCATAATAATACTCCTTACACCAATGTAAACATCATTTTTAATTGTAATAGGAGCTGTATATTCAAGTGTAGGAATTTTATCACGAAATAATAATGTACCTCCATCATGATTAACAAATAATACTTCTTTAGTTATATATACATTATCACCCAATGTTATACACCAGGGCTCAGTACTCAACATGTTATATGGATTGCCATATATGTGAACATTCTTACCCATCTTAACTCCTCTCCAACGAGCATAACCCTCGTGATCGAGCAGAGCGTATGTCTTTGAAAATGATACTGTTAGTATTTTTTTTACTAATTTCAGTATTTTCATTTTTTGGTTAGTTTTATTATTTTTGATTTTGTATCTGTAACATAATGTCTCGTGCCATTCTTCATTACAATTACAGTTGTTCCTATTTCTCCACAATAAGGATTATCAAGATAAGCAATTTCATTTTTGTTAATTGTAATCGGAGTGTCTTTAATTGGACCCAGGTAAGCTCCGCCTGCAATCGTGACAGTAATTAAGTCAGAAGTGTTATTAAATCTTCTGTAGAAGTACTTAATTATTCCTCCAACAATTAAAATGCCAACACCTGAAAAAATCCATTCCTTGTTTTCTATGATAGTATTGATGATATTCATGATGGGATTTATTTATTAGCATTCTGAATAAATTCTCTCATTAAGTCAATGGATGTTTTCATGGAACTAGCTTTATTTTGTATTTTTGGTTATCATTTAATCTGTTTTTCTTCATTTTTTCTGTGAATCTCCCATAGCATGCCTTTTTAAAACGGACATATAAGACAAATTAAATGTTGACAATAAAATCAATGATTTTTCTTGTTTGTACTTTATGATTTTTTTGACTTAAGATAAATTTATGGGCTTTGTGTCTATAATTATTTCTTTCTTCTGTCGACATTGTACATACCTTCTGAATTGTATTTTTAAGTTCACTGACAGAATCATCAAGAGGAACAAAGCAAAATTCAATATATTCTTGAGGAACACCCTCCAGTTTATACATGATTACTGGTGTACCTGAGGCGAGATATTCCATTGTTTTAGATGGGAATGAATATTTTGTATATTCCCCACCAGAGGGGCGAGGATTAACTAATACATTAGCCTTCTTCTGCATTGCCTGAACTTCTGTAGTAGGTAAAAGACCCCAGTATTTTATCCTAGCGTCATTTTTTGATCTTTCCTCGATTTCTTCAACACATTCCCCACCGCCACAGAACCATAATTTATAATCTTTTTGAGTAATTAAACTGAATGTATCTAATAACTTAATGATTCCGTATTTTCTTGTCAATGCTCCTGTATATAAAACAATTTTATCATCAGTAGCTTGTGTAGTGGAATCTATAATGTTCGTTGATGAAGAATCGTAAATACCTTCTATTACTAAAAATGGTTTGTGTCCAATACTGAGTCGATCTACCATATAAGGAGTTAGTACAACAAATGAATCAATAAATTTTATATTATTTTTTATAGATTTGGAGTCTAGTTTTTTTAATCCTAAAAATCTATAGATTTTATTGGCGTTTATAAATTCAGGTAAATCAGGAACAATCTGACATAAGGATAGGTCAGGGTGTATATTTTTAACTTCAATTGCAGCACTCATTAAATCGTTTATTAATGCATAAATTATTATACACTTCTTACCTGAAGTATGATTATACCATTCTAATATTTCGTAAATCAATTTCTTCTTTTTAGTTTGTATAATTGGAACATTAATAAAACTAATACACTTTCCTTTATATGATGAACCAGAGAAATCACATCCTTTAAAAAACAATCTTTTATATCCAAAAGGAAAAGTGCTTAAAAAAGGAGCTGTTAGAACAGAAAAATCTTTTAAATTCTCTTCTAAGCCCTTAATTATTGACCATTGAAAATTATTTGCTGCAAATTGTAATCCTTTTTTACTGTTTGCTTCTATAGTTTTATATAATTCAGCAGGATACATACCTCCTAAAAATAAGATTTCCATATTAATTGTTTTCCATTACTTAGTAGATAATAGTCTTCTCATGTGAATTCTATTTAATATAAATGATCTTGAATAGATATTGATTGTACACATTCACCGAAAATAAAACACACTGCATACATAAATTAATTTCCCCTGTGGTCTAAATTTGTGGGTGTATTATAGTTCTAGATTTAATTGTTTATTAATTCCCGTCCATAATTATTAGACAATTACATAAACTAAAAAAAATAAATATCAAAATTTAATTTTTAAGTATATATATATAATTATCGATGTGAATACAGCGCAACCATACATATGATCCTCCATATAATTACCGACGAAATTCATTAATGGTAACGTTACAATTACGCCAAAAACCAGCAGACTAAATATTGATATAACTCCCTTTCGAGGCATAAGCAAGTAAACAATATATGAATATAAAAGTGTAAAGAGAATTGTAAAAATAACTCCAAAATCATAGGTCAAAATTGTAACTAGACCAATGAATTTATAATAGTGATTTGGCCATATGTTCTGTCTTATCTCTACATTAGTCAAATCAGGTTTCGCATTAAAAAAGGAGCTAACCCAATCAATGAATGAATCAGATAGTTCTCCATTCAAAGATGTTAAATGGTAATTGCTCAGGAGTTCCACTCCATGTTTATACCATTGACCGCCATAATCTAATAATCCAGCTAATGTACCAGAATCAAAACTCTCACCAGTACTAAATCTGTTTACAGAAATAATCATAAAAACGATTAGAATAAGAGATATAAAGCAAATTGCAATCCGTTTTATAATTTTGAGTGTAGCTTTATTGTAAGATTGAAAAAGTAGTATTAAATATAAAATATATAGAAAACTGAAAAGAATTAATGCAGAGCGCGAAAAATACACTAACATGCGGAGAGGCATTGAAAGAGAAGCAATCAAAAAAAGTATCGCTCTTTTGTATTTTTTACAATATAAATAATAGAAATGAAAGCCTAATGAAAAGAATGATGTACTTGAAAAAAAAGAGGAAAGAGTCAAAAATTTTGTATTTATTGGGACCATCATAAAAATGTCTTGCTGATAATTTCGTTGTCCTTTAAATAATGAATATTCTGTTACTGAAGACCATACAATTATTACAAAGGATGCTGAAACAATTAAGGCGAAGAAATTTATTACAAGTATTATTCTTGATAAGGTTTCAATTTTTTTAGAGTCAGGAACATAGATATTGGTTACTTTTCCATATTTAACATATGGTAAAATCATATTAAATAAAATGATTACAATAAATAAAATACTTAATACACTTTCAACTGAATTTATTGAAGGCAAATAATTTGATAAATATGCACAAATAACGGATATGACAAAAAATAGAGCAAGGATTACAGAAATAGATCTACTCCTCCAAATCAATATAATGTATAAGATAAAAAAAATAATAAAAAACATAAATATTAATATATCCAATTAAATATATTGACAAAAAGATAAATAAATTTTAATCTAGTTGCTTTCATTTTTTGGAATAACCAATTTCTCTATTTGTATGTGAAATATAACAAAAAAAGTTTTTTTTAATCGTCGAATGAAACCGGTTATTAAGAAATACAAAGTACGAGAACCCATGATTTTTTTCCAGTTAATAAGCGTCACAGGGATGTTAAAATTCAATATCTTAATTTTTGAATATTCCCAATTAAAATCAATAAATGACCCACTATCCCATTTTTCATTCATAAGATAATACCCATATTTTATAGCCGCAATTCTATCTTTAGGCTTGAGTGGAAGTGAAATAATATCAATTAACTCTTCACGCGTCTTTGGTATATAGCAAGCGTCCAAAAAATAATATTGCGCTCCAGCTAGTAATATTGTTGGTTTTCCCCAAAATACAGATTCGACTCCGATGGTAGATCCAAATACAATTACAACATCTGCTTTATCAAGTAATGAATATGAACTAACAAGAGAATTTCCTTCAATTACATAAAAATTATCGCCATTTAAAGTTTTAAGCGATTCAGCATAAGAATATTTGACAGATGAAAGATTTGGGTGAATTCGAAGAGTTATATTAATTAAAGAATTATTTCGAAATGTATTCTTCAAATACTTTAAACCCTCTAATTGGGTCGAAAATATTGAATATTTTTCATATTCTTCACCAAGAGATGCATATTCGTCTTCGGAACTATTAAATATAACAACATTCAATTTGTTGCTATCCCAAAATTGGGGAATAAAACCGGATAGTTGATTGATAGTATATATTTTATCTCCAGCATACAAAGCATTTCTGCGACGTTCAAAAAAAGATGAGCCAATTTTAATTTTTTCTTGTAGTGGGATAGATAAGTCATCCCAAAATTGGTTAATCATTAAATTAATACCCTCTAATTGATGTGGCGTAAAATTTAATGCTTTAAATTTATATTTTCTAGATATACCATAAATTGCTTCAATAGTTGTAAATGGAATATTGTGCTTTAAGGCAATTTCCCATGCAGGGCGACTATCGGCAAACCTTCCGTTCAAAAGGTAAATCTCGCTTGGTGAGATTAATGTCAACGCATTTTCAATAGCTATGATTGAAAGAATGCTATTTCTTAAATTTTCATTGAAAAACAATTTAAATTTTTCATCAATTAGTGGATATAAATTTCTAGTTTGAGAAATATATCCAGAAAAAGCTGCAATCCCAATTGAAATGTTTTTGTATTTTATTTTTTTAATTTCCTCAATCGATTCATACGAAAAATTGATTGCACGTACTTCTTCTTTTTGGTACTCTTCAACAATATTATCCATTGATACAAAATTTATATTTTGCTCAAATAATTTCATCTCTTTTTTAAAATTATGACAACACTCTGAACAGATAATCCTATTCCCACTAATATTATTGAAACATTGGCTCATCAATTTGTCGCAAAACAATAAATGTATTTTATAGCCTTTATTAGATAAAGATAGAGCTTCATCATAAAAAATACCGCGACTTTGTGTACATGGAGATAAAGAAGATTGGAATAATATAGTTTTCATAAAATATTAACTCGGATTAGATATATATATATTTGAGTGCTTAGAAATAATAATATATCAGTTTATTTAGATAAATATGAGGAGATATTAATTCTCTATGTTGAATTAAAGTGATAGTTATAAAATAATATCTGGTAGATTACAATTATTAGAAATCATTTATCAAATTTCTTTGTTCTTTAGGCTAATAAAAAACACAAATGAAATAATAATAATAGTTATTAGTATTTTAATAGATATATAGGTTTTTGAAAAAAGATATCCCAAAATTGTTAGAATGGCCATTGTCATAAATAGATAAATAAGTATCTTAAGATTCCCAAGTAGCGCTTTAGTTATTTCTCTGAAATAAGGTACTATGAACGGAATTGCTAATTGAGACCAATATGAAATAAGTGCAACGTAAATTGCAACTTTATAATTAAATAATGGTAAAAATACAAAATTAAGAATAATATTAAGTGAAGCAGGAATGAATACTAACCATAATATTTTTGTCGTCTTTTCCTCAATAAAGGCGATGGTGGAAATAAATGTATAAAAGGGGAATGCTGCATTTGCAAAGCTTATAAATATTGCTATTTTTGAAGCTGGTTGTAAATCTGCATTACGGATGAGCAATTCATATATTTCAGGCATCCAAATTGCAAATGTTAACGATGAGAGTAAGGCAATTATTTGACAAAAGAAAAATAATGTTTTTAATTTTATGAAATTTCGTTCTCTGTATAATTCCTGGATTCTTGGAGCTATTGAAATTATTAATGCAGTGGTAATTACAGTTATGTAATCACCCATTATGTAACCATTTGTATATATGCCAATATCGTTAATACTTATATTTAACCAATCCATTATGATTCTCGCAGAGCTTGAAATTAACACAAAACCTAATGTATGAGGAATAATTGGTAGAGATATTGTCAACCATTTTTTTATTCTGTTGAAATCATAAAAAAAAATAGGAATAATTTTTTCTTGATACCATAATTGATACGAGAAAGCAATGAATGCTACAATCGCAGATGCACTTGAACCAATTATCCAACCTAAAAAACCCATTTTAAAAAAATAAATCAAAATGAAAGTAATAAATATGCCACAAATCCCTGAAATTAAATTTATTATTACAAGTGGTCTTGGCTTATAAATTAACGGATAGTAATGCTTCGCAAGAGTAGTGTTGCCATTAAGTATAATAGGTAAACACGCACAAACAGCAGTTAAAAACTTCAATTTCCCGTTGACTTGGATCAATGAAAAATACATAATTATTCCGTAAATAATCCCAAATATTACGCCAGAAATAATAAGTAAAACAAGAATTCTTCCCCAAACCTTTCTAAAATGATTTTTATAAATATAGAAACTGTTTGTGAGATGGATATTCAAACCTAGAGTTGCAATAACGATGAAAATACCTGAATAAGAGTTAATTATTCCAATAATCCCATAATCAAATGGAGTCAAATAAGGAGTGATAAATGGAAGGATGAATAAATTTATAATTGTCGTTATCCTAGGAATCACACCAAACCAAACAGAATTAATAAACGCTTGTTTAACTCTCATTGAAGGAACAATATTTTATGTATATACTCATAATGTGAGACAATAATTGGCATTTTGGAATTACTAAATTAGTTGGGACACATGGTTAAGCACAAAAGGTTACTTTTGTGTATTATGAGAAGACAACGTATGCATTTTGACAAAGCATTTAAAGACAATGCAGTCAAGTTAAGTTTAGAGCGCAAAAATGTTTCGGAACTTGCGCAAGAATTAGGAATAGAGCCATTTTTGTTATATCGATGGCGTAAAGAATTCCGGGAGAAAGGAGATTCATGCTTTCCCGGTAATGGTATCCAGTCTCTCAGTGAAGAGAGTAGAAGAATCGTAGAGCTTGAAAAGCGTTTAAATGACGCTGAGATAGAACGTGATATATTAAAAAAAGCTTTAGGCATCATCTCCAAGAGCGGTCGTTGATCTTTCAGTTTATCAAAGACTACAACTCGAAACGATGGACGATTGAGGTGATGTGCAGAGTCTTGAATGTTTCCAAAAGCTCCTATTATCGTTGGTTTAAAGAACCTATCGGCAAGCGCAAACAGAATTATATGGAACTTGATAAAAAGATTAAACAAGCGTATTTTAAAGCTAAAAGTCGTAACGGTAGTCCCCGTCTTGCAAAAGACTTGTTGGCTTGCGGTACTGTTGTGTCCAGAACAACTGTTGCCAGCCATATGAAACAAATGGGATTGCGCAGCAAACTTTCTAAACGCTACAAGGTTACCACCAACTCCTCTCATAATTTTGAAGTAGCCCCCAACCTGCTCAATAGGGTTTTTAAACATGAAGAGCCTGTTAAAGCTTGCGTGTCTGACTTGACATATATCTCTTGTCTGGATGGATTCCTTTATCTGACTTGTGTTTTGGATCTTTTTGACCGTAAACTCATAGGCTGGTCGATGAGTGATAGTATGAGTGCATCTAAAACAGTTATCCCGGCTATAAGGATGGCTAATAGGAACAGGGCTTTTACCGAGGATATGATTTTTCATTCTGACAGGGGGGCCCAATATGCCTGCAAGCAAACAGTCAATATCTTGAAATCTCTTAATGCTAAGCAGAGCATGAGTCGTAAAGGTAATTGCTGGGATAACGCAGTAGCAGAAAGCTTTTTTAAGTCCTTTAAAACGGAATTGATTTATGGCACAAGACTTATTACAAGAGAACAGATGCGCTTGTTGATATTTGATTATATAGAATCCTGGTATAATCATAAGAGAAGATTCTCTGCTTTAAAGAATTTGACTATTGATGAATTTTGGGAACAGTATAATATTAAAAAACAGATTACTAAAAATGTCGCTTAACTATTTGTCTCAAATAAATTTGCAAGTCCATTTTAATAAATTCTGTATAACGATAATTAAGTTTTCATAATCACAATCGAACTCAACTGAGGGAGCGACAACACTATTTCTTATCTTGATATCGTTAATATAGACTATCATAAAAAAAGAATTACGATAGACTATTTAATATTCATGAAATGTATCTGTACAATTGTTGGTGGTTATTGATATGGGCAACTAGTAAGGGTAATTTCTTAATTATTTCGCGACTCATCTTTAATATCGGAATACATTCATAACTTTGTGTAGAGTTATATTACAGAATTTTTTATCGAAAAAACTGTTACTATGGTACGGAAAAATTAGTAACTCAAATCCTCCTTCATAGTTTCACGCTATCTAAATATTAGATTTAACATCCTCTTCCTGTATAATATAAGAAAAACTTCATTTGAGTGAATTGTTATTATAATTAACTTATTTAAATTTTTTGGAATAGAAATGTAAACAGACTTTGCCCAGTAACAACGATTTAATAACTTTTGAGTATAGATTCTTGCTAAAAATTTTCACATCATTTTTATAGAGCTAGATATTTAAATCGCAGTCCATCCTCCATCGACCATGAGATTGTGCCCTGTAATAAATGAAGCTTCATCAGAAAGAAGGAAACTTACAGCAGGAGCTACTTCTTCAGGGCGGCCCATTCTTTTGAGGGGAGATTTATTCTCATATCGTTCAATAAAAGATGGATTTTGGTTATCGATTATTCCTCCAGGGGATACGCAATTGATTCTAATGTTGTATTTCCCAAAATAAGAAGCTAGGTATCGAGTTAAGTTAATTATGCCCCCCTTAATCGCAGAATATGCAGCAGGAGATGTCCCTCCATAACCTTCATATATTGTAAAATCATTTCCAACAACACCATAAATTGATCCAAAATTTACGATTGATCCTGACATTTGAAATACCATCTGTTTTAAAACAGTTTGAGTTAATAAAAACGTACTATTTAGCTGCATATCAATATTTTTTTGCCAAGATTCAAAAGAAATATCCTCAAATTTCAACCCCCAGTCATTAGTTCTCGGATAGGCGTTGTTAACTAGCCCATCAATTCTTTTATATTTATTAATGATATCATCAACTAGTTTTAAAATTGATTCTTTATCTGTAATGTCGGTATTTACAATACCTTCTTCCCAATTGGTAGTGATACCAATTTCGGCATTTATCACTTGAGCCCCGTCTTTCTTGAGAATCTTTACAATCTCGCGTCCAATAAGCCCATTTCCTCCAGTTACTAATATTACTTTATTACTTAATTTCATATAATTCTTTATACAAATTCTCTTGACGATCTTTTTTTACGGGAAAACTAGTTTGGTATTCGTTGACATATTCAGGATTAATTGTATAAATATCAATTTCTTCTGAAATACACCTGTGTTTACAAATTTCTCCATTTGGATTGAAAATCAAACTTGATTTCTGATAATTAACGCCATTTCCATCATCCCCTGTACGATTGACTCCAATGAAAAAAACCTGATTTTCAATTGCTCTTGCTTTTAAAAGTGTATACCAATGATCAATTCTTTTAGCCGGCCAATTAGCAATGTTAACAATAATTGATACATCCAAAGACATGGCCTGAAAAATTTCAGGGAATCGTAAATCATAACAAATGCTGAACCCAACTTTAGTCTCTTTAATTATGCTTTTAGAAATGGCAACTCCCCCACTATAGAATTCATCTTCTTTTGCAAACGAAAATGGGTGTATCTTAGCATATGAAGCAACAATATTCCCGTTTTGGTCTATAGTTATCAGATTGTTAGTTGCAAGAGGTACAGATTCTAAAATTATTCCAAAGGAAATAAAAAACTTATATTTGATTGAGAGTTTTAAAAAAAAATTGATTGTCTCTGAATTTTCAAAATCTTCAGCAAGATCCTTTGTATTCATAGAGAATCCAGTTAATGTAAGCTCTGGAAGGATTATCCAATCTAGCTTTTCACTAGAGATATTTTCAAATATTATAGATATCTTTTCTTTGTTAGCTGTTTTATTTTCCCAAGACTGGTCCAAAGAAATGAGGGCAATATTCATATTAGTTGAACTTTCTAAAAACAGGTTTAATTATTGCTCCTTGAAGATATTTCTCATACCCCTCTTCTAATGCCTTTTTATAAATGACGAGCGTTTTTTTAGTAGCAACAAGGGTTTTCTTTAATTCTTCTTCTTTGTGAGCATAAGAAATTGCAATCCATGGCATCAATACTCCATTTTTAATCATCTCTTGTGCAAATAGGGTCCGGAAAGCCATACTGATTGTTCCAGTTTTATCTTTTGTAACATAATTTGGAGAGCATGGGATACCATAAACACTAAAAAAATCCGAAATTTCTAATTCTTTAGCAATTTCATTCATTCCATTAATAAGTTTTTCACCGTAACTCCATATGTGATCAATGACTTTGTGCTCCTTGTAGAATTTAATCGTTTCAATAAATGCTCCCAAACCGCACATTTCTGCTCCATGAGTAGTTGAGATTAAAAATAACCTTTCCTTTTCTAAATTCTTTATTCCGCCAATATTCATTATCTCTCTCTTACCACAAAGAGCTGCCACAGAAAACCCATTTGCCATTCCTTTTCCGAATGTACATAGGTCCGGTTCAATGTCGTAATACTTTTGAGCACCTTGTAAATCCCACCTAAAGCCGGTAATCATTTCGTCTAAAATAAAGATTGCTCCATTATTATGACAAAGTTGTTTAACTTTTTGTAGAAAACCATCTAAAGGATGACTTAGGGTAGCCGGTTCAAGTATTACGCCGGCAATTTGTCCGGGAAATTCTGCAAATATCTTCTCCAAAGAAGCAATATCATTATATATGAAATTAAGAGTTAATTTATAATGCTCCTCTGGAATACCGTTTTTTAATGGTGTATCACCAATAAACCAGTCGTCAAATGAGAAAAATGGGTGGTCAATACATCTGGCAATATATTTTCGTCCAGTATATCCTCTCGCAACTTTAAGAGCCGCAGTTGTGACTGTTGAGCCATTTTTTGCAAATTTAACCATTTCGACAGATGGTATTAAATCACAAAGCAATTCTGCTGCTTCTAACTCAACTAATGACGGACGCGTTAAATTATTTCCGTACTCAATTTGTTTAAATGCAGCTTTAGCTACAGTTGGTTCTGCATATCCAAGAGTTACTGCTCTAAGTGCCATTCCGTAGTCTAAAAACTTTTCGCCTTCAGGAGTATATACGTATGCTCCGTGTCCTTTTTCCAAAATTTGTGGCGCATTCTCAGGATACTGATCGTCTCCTCGTGAATACGTATGCGCTCCACCAGGTATTACATAATTAAGTCTTTCACTATAATTCATTTTAAAACCTCCTTAGTCAATAGGTATGTTAAATAGTTTAGTTATATCTATAATTTTTTTTTCAATCAAAAATTCAGCCCAAAGCCAGTCAATTAATTCATCAATTTCCAATGATGATTCTTCTGGGAGTAAATAAGATGTTGATTTAGAAGTGTAGAAATTCCTAGTTTTGAGAAAATAAGACCATTTTGCAATATAAAATCCGCCAGAAGGTGTAATTTCCATTTTGAAATTTTTTCTTCCGATATTCTTCATTTCACAAATTCTCTCGCTTATTTTATCAAGATACTCAGCTTTGTCTTGAATAAACATTGTGTTAGGTCTTGATTCCCTAACCGCGATAACCGTTTTGTACTCTTCATTTGACTTAAGTTGGTTAATTGCAGCCAAAATATCCTCAATATACACAAATGGAGATGTTGGTTCCAACAATCCAATATAGTTAAACTTTCTGCCAATTGTTTCAGCATAATTCATTGCGTGAAGAACTACATCCACTGATGAAGATTCATCACTAGAAAGTTCATTCGGCCTTAAAAATGGCACTTGTGCTCCCCATTTTTTTGCAACTTCGCAATATTCAATAGAATCAGTTGACACCCAAACGTTTTCACGAGGTGAGAGTGATAGAGCAGTCATGATTCTATAAGACATCAGTGGTATACCATTAAGTTCTTTTATGTTTTTATTTGGTATCCCTTTTGATCCAGCGCGCGCGGTTACTAACCACAAAATATCATCTAACATAATATCCTTGTATCTACAAATGTTTTATTATCTCTTTTGCCTTATTATAATCGTCATGTTTACCAATATCTATCCAATATCCGGTAATAGGACTATGAATCAATCTACCATTATTGGAAATTATTGAATTCATTAAGTCAGTTGCATTGAAGAACCGCCCTCTTGGGATAATATTCACAGTTTGTTTTTTGATTAAATATATTCCAGCATTGGCATAGTAAGTGTTTTTTGGTTTTTCTTTGAAACTCTTAATCGTGTTCCCTTCTAATTCCATAATTGCATATGGGATATCAACTGAATATGGAATTGATGCAACAGCCATATCTGCATTACTATTTTCAAACACAAGAAATAAATCTTCAAAATTGATATTCGAGAAAATATCAGAATTCAATACGAGTACTGATTCCTGTTTAATATCCTCTATTAAAGATAATGCACCGATTGTTCCTAATGGAGTTTCTTCCTTAATATAGTCAATATTAATGCCTTTTGAAGAACCATCACCGAAATAATCAATAATTTGTTCCGCAAGATAACGGACTGTTATAGTAATCGTTTCAACTCCAAACGAAATTAACCGATCAATATTATGCTCTAGAATTGGTTTTAAACCTAAAGGCAACATCGGCTTTGGAGTTTGATCAGTTAGAGGTCTTAAGCGCTCTCCTCTGCCTCCTGCCATAATTACCGCATGGAGTGGTAAAATTGAGTTTAATTGTGTCAAATCATATACTTTCTCAATTTGACCAAATGAATTCAGTTTAGGTAAAATTTTTATGCCATCTTGCTTTAGCCGCTTTATATCTGAAACATTAATCTCGTTTTCAATAAACATGAAATTTTTGAATGAAAATTGGTGTACAGAGCAATTTAAATCGAGCCCTTTAATAAGTCCACGCCTAATATCCCCATCTGTTAATGTCCCAATCAATCGATTATTATCATCTAATACAAAAAGAGTTTGGCTTGATTTCTCGACATTGAGTTTATGCAAGGCCTCAAGGCTATTAGCATTTTTATAAATAATATTTTTGGTGTAATCTCTCATAAAATATTTTTCAGTATTGAGCAAATTTTCTTTGACACATCTTCTTGATAGTAAATATTTTCACCAGAATAAAAAAGTGAGGGCTTGATTTTGCTGATTATACTTTTTATTATCTTATTGTCGAATGGAGCGTTTAACACATTATCACTATGATATCTCCCTTTTTGCCGATCTCCCAGGTTAATGAACCATTTATTAAAAGAAGCTGCCTCAATTATTCCACTAGATGAGTTACCCATAAGAAATGAACAGTATTTCATTGCAGAAAAATATCCTTTTGAGCCAAGATTTTCTACACATTGCACTCGATTATCCTGATCATTGGCTAACTGTAAAAATTTATTCCGAATTATTGTATTGTTGGTGTCTGCATTCGGTAGCGTAATAAGGATCTGATAATCTGTTAATTCTTTTAAAACGCCAGTTAATTCATCAATATAAATTTTATTGTTCTCAATATTAACGGTCTCTGGATGAACTGTAACTAAAATTGTTGGACGGCTAAGATCGATATGAAAGAAATGATGAAACTCACTTATACTATATAAGGGTAACGATTTTAAGTTATCTAAGCTTAGCGAACCTACGTTATAGATTCTGTCATCTGATTCAATTAATTCTGCGACACGTTTAGCATGTCCTTCGCAAGAAACAAAATGATATTTACTGGCTAATGTGATAGAGTGTCGAAAGATATTGTCAGTTGCTCCAATCGTTTTTTCTCCTCCATGAAGGTGGGCATATCGGATTCCAAATGGAATCCCAGCTGTTACCGCTGCAAACATTTCGTAGCGGTCGCCAAGACAAAACACCAGATCAAAATCTTGTTGGTGATCTTTCCAGAAATCTGCAAACTTCAAAGAAGTTAACGCCACAGCTGTAGAAATTGCATTTGGAGAGTCACCTATAAGCATTGATTCAATCTTGTAATCTACTTTAAACCCATCTTCGAGTATTTGATTAATTGTATAACCATGAAAAGGAGAAAGATGTGTCCCAAATACAATAAGTTTTAAATTGAAATCCGGATCTTCTTTCAAAGTTTTCAATAAGGGCAAATATATACCATAGTCCGCTCTGGAACTTGTTAGTATGCCGATTGTTTTCATTGAATTTCAATTATATCGTCCGGATTATAACTTCGTTTGGATTTTTGCCCAATAACAGATTCCCACAACATAGGAGAGATTCCAATTCCAGGACGTTTAATCGTAAGATTGTGCTCAGTAAATATATCTCCTTCATTTATTGAGGTTAAAGCAACTATACTTTTCCTTGCCGCAGTTATATTTTTCTTTTCAGATTCAGTCACATTTTTATCTTTACTCCCAAGTGCTTTTTCAATATTCCGAATGGCATTAACCATAGTTTTGAGTTCATCTGGTTCCAGTGATGCTTTATGATCCGGCCCTTCCATATTTCTATCAAGAGTAAAATGCTTTTCAATAATTGATGCGCCAAGAGCTACTGCTGCGACAGGTACTTCAATCCCAATTGTGTGATCGGAATAACCTACTTTTACACCAAATCTTTCAGCGATGGAATTCATCGCTCTTAAGTTTACATCCTTCATTGGGGTTGGATACTCAGTATTGCAATGTAAAATTGAAATCTGCTCTTTATTCATACCAAATTTGAGAAGAACAGAGAGAGCAGCATCGATATCTGCCATATCACACATTCCGGTAGATAAGATTACCGGTTCATGTTGTAAAGCTATTGTTTTTAGATAAGGATAATTAGTAATTTCTCCAGATGGTATTTTCCACAATCCAAGTTTTAGTTTGGCAAGAAAATTAATGCTGTCAATATCAAATGCGGTTGAAAAAAACTTTATTCCTTTATCATTACAGTAAGAAATCAATTCAAAGTGCTGATCAGGAGACAATTCTAATTTTTTAAGCATTGAGTACTGAGAATTATCTGTGCCTATTATATTTTTCTGTTGATAATCTGCTTGTCTCGCGTTAATAGAAACAAGTTTATCTGTTTTGAATGATTGAAATTTAATATAATCGACACCTGAATAAATAGCAGCATCAATGAGCTTTTTTGCAAGTTCCATCGAACCATTATGGTTGACACCTGCCTCGGCTATTATGAGTACTTTTCCCATATATGAATATTATAGCTTTTTTTTAAGCAAAGCTGGGTTTCCCGAATATATGCCCTTATTAAGAATATTTTTTCTGACGAAAGACCCAGCTGAAATAATACAACCATTTGATATAGATACCCCATTTGCCAGAACAGCTTGGCTACCAACGAAAGTTCCTTTTCCAATTATGCAATTACCATTTATCATTGCTCCGGTTGAAATATGACAGAAATCTTCAACAATAGTATCGTGTTCAATATTAGCGAAAGTATTTATTATACATCCTTCACCAATTTTTGCATCAGCATTTAAAACCGCTTGATGCATAATTACTGTTCCACTACCGATTGTACAATACTTTGAAACCTGTGCTGAACTGGCTACTATTGTTGCTAATTTACCTCCTGCCATAATTATTTTATCATGAATCTTTATGCGGTGGCTAGCATTACTTATTTGGCCAACAGTTACAATAAATAAAGCGCTGTCTTTATAATCAGACAAATTATCATCTGTCCCAATTATTGAGTATCCGAGGACTTTCTTCCCAACATTTTCGGGTATGTCCAGTATGCCTAAAATTTTATATCCTGCACTTTCAGCAACATCAATTACTGATTTACAATGGCCACCACCACCAACAAGAATTAGATTCATTGTTTGCATCATAAGATTACACTACTAGGAATGTTGACCACCCTATCTTCAAACCAAATTGTATTTTTTAAATTATCAGTTTGGTATGATGAAAACATTGGTAATTTATTCATTAAACGCCAAACAGGGCGAGTCATAATGCCATTATCGTTGGAGAATTGGAGGAAATCTGTTTGTGCTTCTTTGTCTTTCATCAATAGGATATTTAGCCAGTAATTTGATTTGCAATTATTGGGTTCGCAGAAAAATTCAATTTCATCAAATTGAGAAAAATAGTCTTTATATTTCTCAGCAATTACCCTTTTGTTAAGTAGAAAACTATCAAGATTTTCCATCTGGGCACATCCGAGTGCTGCATTAATATTCGGCATGCGGTAATTGTATCCAATATGTTCGTGTACAAATTCCCATTTATGTGGAACTTTTGCCTGGGTTGTAAGATGTTTTGCTAATTTTCCCAATTCTTCATCTTGGAATATAAGCATCCCTCCACCACCAGTTGTAATGGTTTTGTTTCCATTGAAACTTATTACACCTACTTTTCCAAAAGTCCCGGTATGTTTTCCTTTGTAAAAACTCCCAAGACTTTCTGCAGCATCTTCAACCAATTCAATATGATACCTTTCGCACAATTCAACTAATTCATCCAAATGTACGGGATGCCCGAATGTATGCATAGGAACACAGGCCTTAATCCTCCGCCCTGTTTTCCTATTAAGGCAAATATTACCTTTTACTTCGCAATTTTCATTTAACCATTTGCTCATGGCAATAGGAGAGAGGCCCATTGTGTCTCGGTCTACGTCGATGAAAACAGGATGTGCACCTATATAACTGATTGCATTACAAGTCGCGATAAATGTAAGAGCCTGAGTAATTACCTCGTCGCCCTTCTCAACACCAACAAGCATCATAGCCATATGAAGAGCGTTAGTTCCGTTTACACACACAACTGCCTTCTTTGCTCCGGTATAATCTTCCATCATCTCTTCAAATCTATCGACAAATTTGCCTACACTTGAGACATAGGTACTATCAATACATTCGTTAAGATACTTCTTTTCGTTTCCAACGAATTTTGGAGCATGAAGAGGAATAAGCCCCTCATAACCATATAGCTGACGAATGAAGTCTACAATATCTTTATACATTGTATATACTTGATTTATATTTTTTCAAGTTCTCCTTATCTAAAAACCATTTAATAGTTTCTCGAAGCCCGGATTCAATTGTAAATGAAGGAGTAAAACCTGTTAATGCTTTGATCTTACTATTATCTCCCCATAAACGAAAGACCTCTGAATTTTGAGGGCGAATGCGTTGATTGTCTTCAATAAACTTAACATCTGACCCCATTATTTCTGCAATTAACTCAAAAGTGTTTAACATCGAAATTTCGAAATTACTTGCAATATTTACTTCCTGTCCAATTGCTTCATCACAATTGGATAGTTCGATAAAACCCTTACAGGTATCTTTTACGAAACTAAAATCTCTTGTAGGAGTTAAGTCTCCAAGCATTATCTCTTTTTTGCCTGATGCAATTTGAGAAATAATTGTAGGGATAATTGCTCTGGCAGATTGTCGCGGCCCGTATGTATTAAAAGGTCTGGCAATTATCACTGGAAGTTCAAATGCATTATAGAAACTCATTGCAATTGCATCGGCACCTATTTTTGTTGCAGAATATGGCGATTGTGGTTGTTTAGGGTGATTTTCATCTATTGGTACATATTTCGCTGTACCATATACCTCTGATGTGGAAGTTACAATAATTCGTTTGACGTCATTCTCTTTAGCCGCCTGACATATATTTAGTGTTCCCTTGATGTTAGTGTCAACATAACTCTCAGGTGCTATATAAGAATATGGGATTGCTATTAGTGCTGCCAAATGAAAAATAATATTCACATCTTTAGTTATATGTTTACAGAAATATGGATCTCTCACATCTCCTGAAATTACTTCTAAATTTGGATGAGTAATACCCTCCAACCATCCCCAGTTATTAAATGAGTTGTAATAGGACAATGCTTTTACATAAAATCCTTGCTCTAGTAGCATTTCTGTGAGGTGTGAGCCAATAAATCCGTCAGCCCCTGTAATGAGAACTTTATACATATTTTGAAAATATTTTATAGTCGATGGCTAGTTAATTCTTTATCTATTATGCCTTTTACATCATAAATCACACAGCCATTATCTATAAGTTCCTTCATATTGATTTGCAGGAACTCAATGTGTGCAACAGCTAAAATAATTGCTCCATATTTATTTGTTATGGGATAATTAGTCAAAGTAGAAATGCCATATTCTCGCATCACCTCTTCTGGTTTTGCCCAAGGGTCATACACATCCACTTCCATATCATATTCGTGTAGTTCGCGGTAGATGTCAATTGCTTTGGTATTGCGAATATCGGGACAGTTTTCTTTAAAAGTTATGCCAAGCATTAATGCTTTTGTTCCTTTAATCGGTATCTGTTTTTTTATCATAAGTTTTACAACCTCAGTGGCAATGTATTTACCCATACTGTCGTTCATTCGACGTCCGGCCAGAATTATCTCCGGATTATAACCATACTCCTGTGCCTTTTGAGCCAGGTAGTAAGGGTCAACTCCTATGCAGTGTCCGCCCACCAGTCCCGGCTTAAAGGGGAGGAAGTTCCACTTCGTACCTGCTGCTTCGAGCACGGCCTGGGTATCTATGCCCATCAGGTTAAATATCTTGGCCAGCTCATTCACAAAAGCAATATTGATATCGCGCTGAGAGTTCTCTATAACCTTTGCTGCTTCGGCTACTTTGATAGATGGAGCCAGATGGGTTCCGGCAGTAATAACAGAGCTGTATACTTCGTTTACAATCTTCCCTATTTCCGGTGTAGAGCCTGAGGTTACCTTTTTGATTTTTTCTACTGTATGCTCTTTGTCTCCGGGGTTAATCCGCTCGGGGCTGTAACCGGCGTAGAAATCTTCGTTGAATTTAAGACCGCTCACCCTCTCAACTACAGGCAGACAATCCTCCTCGGTAGCTCCGGGATAAACGGTGGATTCATATACAACGATATCGCCTTTGGAAATAACCATCCCCACCGTTTCGCTCGCTTTAATCAGCGGAGTGAGGTCCGGGCGGTTGTTCTTATCAACAGGTGTGGGAACAGCAACAACATAAAAATTGCAATCGCGAATATCCTCAATATTTGATGAACATACAAAACCCTTTGCCAGGGCAGACTGTAGCAGGTTATCCTCCACCTCAAGCGTAGAGTCGTGCCCCTCCATCAATGCCTTCACACGTGCTGCATTCACATCAAAACCTATTGTTTTATATTTTGTAGAGAATAGTCTGGCTAATGGAAGCCCTACATAACCGAGGCCGATTACTGCGATTTTTATCTTTTCCATAAATTGAGGTGTAGTTTTTTTATCTGATATTATTCCAATACCACTCTGTTGCAAGTTCAAAGCCCTGCTTGGCACTAAATTGTGGGTTATAATTTAAGATTGATTTTGCTTTTTCAATTGAGGCTTGCGAATGAGGAATATCCCCCGCTCTGTATGGGCCGTATTGAGGTTCAATGGAGCTAATCTCTTTGTCAAATTTGGCGAGGCTATCTCTGAGTATGCTAAATAGTTCATTAAGTGATGTATTCCCTCCGTATGCTACATTAAATACTCGATTAATATATCCCTCTCTGTTTGTTAAACTTTTAGACTCTGTAACTATTGATTTTTCGTTTGCCTCAACAACATTTGCCACATATGTGAAGTCTCTGGAGTACTCTCCATTGCCATTGATAAGAGGTTGCTGATGATTGATCAGCTGCTTTACCCATAGCGGGATAACTGCAGCGTAAGCTCCGTTTGGATCCTGTCTTTTACCAAAAACATTAAAGTATCTGAGACCAATGCACTCCATCCCATAGGTTTTGGCAAATACATCTGCATAAAGCTCGTTTACATATTTGGTTATTGCATATGGAGATAGTGGCTTTCCTATTATATCTTCAACCTTTGGAAGGGCAGGGGAGTCCCCGTAGGTGCTTGAAGAGGCTGCATAGATGAATCTCTTAACTCCATTATCTCTCGAAGCTACAAGCATATTGAGAAATCCTCCTACATTTACTTCGTTAGAGGTGATAGGGTCTTTTATTGAGCGTGGAACCGACCCAAGGGCAGCCTGGTGCAGAACATAGTCAACACCTGTTGTTGACTTGAGACAGGTTGAGAGATCTCTGATATCTCCCTCAATTAAAGAGAAGTTATGATTTTCAAAAAAAGGCTCTATGTTTTTTTTAAATCCTGTTGAGAAGTTGTCCAGACAAACAACAGTATGACCCCTCTCCAGAAAGTGTTCACAAAGGTTAGAGCCGATAAAACCGGCTCCACCTGTGACAAGAATATTTAGATTACTCATTTGATTCATAAATATAAAAAATCCCGGTCAGTCCCATTTGGTATGACCTTTTCTAATTTTCGCAACTTGAGTGCGATTTAAAATATATCCCCGGCAGACCATACCAGTAGGGTTTTGGTCTTGTCGGGGATAAATTGTTCTGCTTCCTCGGGCGATACGGTAATGTACCTTATCTTGAACGAAACACTCTCTTCTGCTTTTCTTACGAGTCTGTTCAAATACTCGTGGTCGAAGTTTTTACCAACCAATAATAGGTCTAAAATATTGCCTGGGTTGCCCTGTGCAAAGTCGTTGATGATGTACCCTTTCTCCAGTTCACCTATCTGATTTACAACATTATCAACAATCTCCTCTATGCCTACATACTTTAAAAGTAGGCGATGCATATCTTTGAAGTATGGATGCTTTGTATTTGCCTGGTAAACCTTTTTATTCTGCTGTGTTTTTGATTCTATTAGGTTGGCCTCTTCAAACCGATTGAGTTCCTGCCGTATGCCGTTGGTACTCTCACCAAATTCATCTGATAAATTTCGTAGATAGGCTGTAGTGTTGCTGTTGATAAAAAATTTTATCAACAGCTTTATACGGGTTTTAGAAGTTATCAGACTTTCTAGCATAATATTGAGCATATTTATTACTCAACAATAGTACGAAATTAAACAATTTTTGGAATAAACCTATATTTTTTAATGTTTTGGATAAAATTTTCTTCAAGATATGGTACGACAAATACTACTCCTATGGCAATAATCAGTCCCAGGAAAGTGTATATAAATAGCATCATTGTCCTCCTTGGCCCGCTTTTCTCATTAGGTACAACAACAGGTTCTATTATTGTAAGTATCGGAGTGGTTTCTGTAACGGCAATCTTCGCCTGCTCTTTTTGTTTAGCGAGTTCTGTATATATTCCTAAAAGAAGATTATATTCGGATATAAGCTTTTCCTCTTGTGTTTTGGCAACTGCCGATGATAAACTCTTGTTTGCATCCCTGAATCTTGCAAGTTCTGCCTGTTTTGACTCAAAGTTTCTTTTCCCCTCTTCATAATTCCTTTCGACAAATTCAAGATTATTTGCTACCTTTTCTAATTTTAATTCAGTGATGTATTTCTGCAATAGCTCTTGCCCCTTTTGTGCCAGTTCTGCAGCAAGAATAGGTTCGGGCATGTTTGAAGAGAGCGATATATACCCATCTTTACTGTTGACATTAAGATTTAAACTTGTGTTTAATAAATCAGCGATTTTTTTCTCTTTTATGGTCAATGATTGCAGAGATGAGGAGTCTGACTTTTCTGTATCTGTTTCGACAGGTTTACCTTTTATAGCCCCAATAATGACTCCCGGCAGTCCGATTGTATATTTTTTTATTGCCCGGATTAAACTAAACTTTTGATACTTTTTATCGGTGTAGTATTCATATAACGAAATCGGCTCTTCTACTCCAATAAAGTGAAATTTTGAATAGATTAACTCTTTCTGAAAGTTAACATTAGTCATTATTATTGGATAGACAGTAGGTGAGAGAACCTCTCCTGAGCTCATTGAACCAAGGTTAATTCCTGCCATTGCAGCAAGTCCTCCCAAACTTCCTCCGGGGCTCTTCTGTCCTGTTTGTGGTACCATGGTGCAGGAGGCGGTGTAGACATTTGGTGTAGATATGGCAATGATAAAACCTAAAACTGCAAAAACAGCTGTAACCTTTAAAATAAATCTGCGGTTTCTCCATAATTTTTGGATAATCTCAACAAAGTCTATCTCATCCTCTGCCTGATTCTGTCTGATAATGTCTTTATCTCTCTCTTCCATCAGAATTGTCTTATTAGAGTTGTTACCATTGCTGCTGTTGATACTACGGAGGTTGTAATTCCGAGTACCTCTGATAATGAGGTTCCTGATCTCTCTGGCTTTTGCGGAACTATGATTTCACATCCGGGTTCTACACGGGCGCTGAGGCCGGTGGCGACTTTTCCGTTCATATAGACTATATATGGTCGTTTTTTTGCTCTGTATGCATACCCGCCGGCGTTGTTAATATATTTACCTATGGTCATTCCTTTTGAATAGGTTACTGTGTTTGGATACATAACTGCTCCGGAAATCTTTACTGTTCCGTTGTATGTAGGAATATCCAACACATCTCCCTCTCTGAGAACAATGTCATCCTCACCACCGGGATTTGCCATAGCCTTTTGAAGATCAATACCCACATAGTATGAATTGCTGATATCCTCTTCATCAATCATTAAAGAGTCTTTTCCCTGACTCTTCGCAAGCTCTAGGGTTGCCTCAAGTCTGGCTCTCTCATCTTTGTCCATCTGCCTAAGTAGTCTTGCGCCCTGAATGTACGCGCTCTCCGTTAATCCTCCCGCCCTTTGTACAAGCGATGATAGCCTTTCATCTCTAGTCTTTTTGGTATATAGACCTGAGAAGAGAATCTCTCCAATTACTGAGACATTCTGCTGAACTTCGTATCCGGGAGAGCGTCTAACTGTGACGATATCAAATGGCTGCAGAACAAACTTTTTGTCTCCGGAGATAATTAATCCATTCTCCAGTGCAAATGTGAATGTTTCGCTCTTTCTGTCAGATTCGGCAGTGCTCATAGGGTTTTTAATTCTTCTTGCCACATCTACTCTTGCTCTGGATGCAGATTCCAGTAAACCGCCACCCTGAACAATAAGGTCCTCAATGCTCATGTTTCTTGCATAGGGATAGGAACCGGGACGCTTAATCTCTCCTGAAAGGGTTACATTGCGCTCATCTCTAAGCTCATCCTGAGATGGAACATATAGCCTGTCATTGCGTTTAAGTTTTATATCAGGAAGATTATTGTTTATAAGCATTCCAAGGTTGATTGACTCAACCGTAATTGAGAGGTCCGGATTCTCTCTGTAGAGCAGGGCTCTACCCAGGAAGGCATCTTCAGTAGGCCCTTCAGCTGCCATTATAAGTCCCTTTAGCGTTGAGATCTTTTCACCAAGAGCGAATGTTCCCGGTCTGAATACAGCTCCCTCAATTACCACTCTGTTTTCGTATCTCTCCAGAATAGCCCCAACTGTGACAACATCTCCGTCCGCGAGTTTAAAAGAGTTGTAATCAACAGCCTCAATAGTATGGACGCTCTGCTCTTTCTCTCCCTTTCTCTCGATCAGAAGGCTTGATTTATATGCATTACCACTGAATCCTCCGGCGAATGATATAATATTCTCAATAGTCTCACCATCCTTCATTTCGTAATACATGGGTCTTTTAACCTCTCCGCTAAGCATCACCCTGGCTCTGTATGGTTCAACCTTTACAAGGTCTCCGTCTCTAAGAGCTATGTCAGAGCTACTGTCTCCTTTAAGCAGATAGTCATAAACATCCGCAGTTGCAATTAGTTTGCCTGCTCTGTAAACCTTGATATCTCTTAGACTTCCAATCTCGTTAATTCCCCCTGCTGAATAGAGCGCATGGAAAACTGTTGATAGAGAGGAGAGGGCGTAGGTACCTGGTACCTCTACCTCACCCATTACATTAACCTGTATTGTCCTTGTCTTTCCCAGTGAAATGCTCATGAATGTGCCGGGCTGTGCCGACGCCAGGTCTGAGTAGATTCTGCTGAATGACCTTTTTATTCTGTTTCTGGCATCTTTTATCTGAAGTCCAGCAACATGAATTGGCCCCACTCCGGATGCAACAATCTTCCCATCCGGAGATACTGTAAGAGACACATTAAGCTCACTGTTGCCCCAGATATCTATTAGTACCTCGTCACCTGCTCCCAGAATATAGCTCTCGGGTGTAGGGAGGTTCATATTTGGCTGGAAGGTAAGCTTAGGGTTTGAGAATGTGCTCCTCCCAAACAGACTGTCCTTTTTTGCTTTTGTGCCGGCAATTATTGATTCCCACTCCTGTGGGTTTGGAAAGTTAATCAGTGTTTCGCGCTCGCGACTCTCTGATATCTGTGTTGAACTTGTTCCGCTCTGTTGAATTGACCCCGACTCGTACTGAGCCTTTATCCTCTGCAGTTGCTCCATTGTCACCCCCTTGGAGGCGAGCTCAGTGACTATCTGCTCCTGGGATTTGCCTGATGTGCTCAGCCTCTTAAGCTCTGCAACTACCTGCTGGTCGCTCATCTGAGCAAAAAGGGCAGTTGTTGTAATCAGCACTGCCGCTAGTGTAATCAATCTTTTTGCAATTCTCATATATAGGTACTTGTACAATTATCAAATTTAAGCTGTTATCTGTTCAACCTCCTCCAGCTCCATCTCTCTGTCCAGAGCCTCGTATTTGGCTGAGTTGGTGCTCTTGAACTCGGGGATGAGCTTTTTGAGCTTTCTGACAACATCGTCCGGATAGACATATTTGTTTGCAGTATAGAGCATCTCCTTGATTGTTGGGTGGATGAGGTCGTAGTCGTATTGTCTCACCTTGGCAATCATCACCTTTCTATGGTAGGTTGGGAGGGTGTTTTCGCTGGTTGCGAGGAGCTCTTCGTAGAGCTTCTCGCCGGGGCGGAGCCCCGTCTCTACAATGCGGATATCTTTGTGCGGAATCCTGCCGCTAAGGCGTATCATCTTCTCGGCAAGGTCGTAGATCTTTACAGCTTCGCCCATATCAAAGATATAGATTTCGCCCCCTTTGCCGGTACAGCCCGCCTCAAGAACAAGGGAGCAGGCCTCGGGGATGGTCATAAAGTATCTGGTTATATCTCTGTGGGTAACGGTTACAGGCCCGCCCGCCTCTATCTGCCTCTTAAAGAGCGGAACTACCGAACCGTTTGAGCCCAGTACGTTGCCGAACCTTGTGGTTACAAACTCTGTCGGGTTTGGTACTCCTCTCTCAATCTGCTTAAGGTATAGGGACTGGATATATATCTCTGCGGCCCTTTTGGAGGCCCCCATAACATTTGTAGGGTTAACCGCCTTGTCTGTGGAGACCATAACAAAGCGCTGCGCTCCGTACTCAAGGCAGAGGTCGGCTACAATTTTGGTACCCCCTACATTTGTTACTACTGCTGCCGACGGGTGGAACTCCATCATTGGTACGTGTTTGTAGGCGGCTGCGTGGAAGACTAGGCTCGGCCTTGCTATCTCAAAGATCTGCCTCATCTTTATCTGGCTTGATACATTTGCAATGATGGGCTTGATAATAATGCCGGTGTTTTTTGCAATGAGCTCAAGCCAAAGGTCGTTGAGCGGTGTCTCGGCCTGGTCCACAAGCAGTAGCTCTTTGCAGTCAAACTGTACTACCTGTCTGGCGATCTCGCTCCCTATTGAGCCTGCGGCTCCTGTTATCATAATGGTCTGGCCGGTGAACTGGTGCTCAATCCGGCTTCGGTCCATTCTTATGGTGTTTCTTCCAAGAAGGTCCTCAATCTTAATTTTGTTGATTTGCGGAATGGCCTTATTCTCTTTCTCATCAAAGCGGGTGAACATGCTTACAAGCATTATGTCCATCCCCTCTACGATGCATTTGTCGTAGAACTCCTTTGACATCATATCAAGCTGGTTTTTGTAAACCAGAAGGGTTTTGGCTTTGTACTCCTCCATCTTTTTTGCCAGCCCCTTTTCAAGAGAGATAATGGGGATGCCACTCACCACCTTGCCCACCTGATTGCTGCGGAATGCTACAAAGGCGACAGGCAGGTATGGGCTGCTGCGGTCCGACAGAATGTGGTTTCCAAGAAGAATAGAGTCGTAGTCGCTTCCAAGGATGAATGCTCTTGTTTTGTAGCTGCTGTTGGTTGCCTGCTCAAAGTTCTCAAAGACGCTCTTTACTGTGAATCTGAATATGAACTGCCCTGCAAGGGTCATCATACCCAGTACAAAAGGGAACCAGTAGTTGAAAGTGAGATGGAGCTCTCCGTCAATGTCGGTATTGTTAAAGATAATGACAAAGGAGAAGTAGATAAGCGAGCCTGATATGGCTGAGTATGTGAGGCGTTTAAGGTCTGCCATTGTGGAGAAGCGGACAACGCCGTGGTATGTTCTGAAGAACATTGAGGTGGCAGCGAAGATGATTGCCACTATGAAGAGCTTGAGGGTGAAGTGCTTTGCGGGCTCTGCCGCTATGGTCTCCCTGAAGAACCAGAGGGAGACAAATGCCATCACCACAATGAATTCATCAAAGAGGAATATGGTCCAGCGGGGCATAAAGTTGCCCGTAATCTTGAGGACAAATTTGTCAATCCTCTTGATCAGGTCGTGGATATTGCTCATAGTTGGTGCTTAAGTTAAGGAACAAGGGTGTCCGGTGAGTCACATTTTTAGGTGCCTCCCCTCTTCCCTGTTTATCATGCAAATATAGTATTTTGCTCCTCAATCTCAAATTATTGTGGGGTGAATGTGCACAATTTCCATATATTTGTGATAGGTTTTATTTATTACTTTAATACACGATGAGAAAAATAACCCTCTTAATCTCGTTGCTGTTTGCGGTTTTTCTAATTTCACCGGCGGCAGCTTCTCAAAACAGAAAAGTTTCTACTAAAAATTCTGAAATAATTAGGTTTGCGTTTTTAACGGACCTTCATATATCTGATGTGGCTTCTAATGTTGAGGATTTGCGTCTTTCGGTTGCGGATCTCAACGCTGCTGCCGCCGCCGGCTCTGAGGCCGGGGTGGATTTTGTAATCTTTGGAGGTGATATAACTGAGTTTGGAAGTGATGAGGAGATTGCTCTTGCTCACTCTATTTTATCTGAGCTGAAGATGCCTTGGTTTATTGTTGGGGGGAACCACGATTCTAAGTGGAGTGAGAGTGGGTGTAATACCTTTAAGGAGGTGTTTGGGTATGAGTTTTTTGATTTTGAGGCGGGCGGGGTTCGGTTTATTGGGACGAATTCGGGGCCTAACATGAGGATGGCTCCGGCTTTGGTGCCAAGGGATGCGGTTCTGTGGCTTGACTCTTTGTCTCGCCGAATCGCGCCCGCCACCCCGGTGGTGTTTGTGAATCACTATCCGCTTGATGATGCGATGCTTAATTATTCAGAAATTTTGACATCTCTGTCAAGGATGAATGTTCAGGTGGCTCTGTGTGGGCATGGACATAATAACCGGACGTATAATTATAGAGTGGGGGCGCCGGCGCAGCCGGAGGCCGGCGCCGCTGCGCAGCAGCGGAAAGGTGTTGAGTACCTCCCTCAAACCTCCATCCGTGGTGTGATGGGCCGCTCAAACCTACGTGCCGGGAAGGGTGGTCATGGGTACAATATCATCACCGTGATTCCTGGTAAGGGATTGATTACCTTTGAAGAACGTGTTGCCGGAGTTACAAAGGCTCCTTGGCATAAAATGAATATGAACACTCCGCTTCCCAAGTTTTCCGTTAAGGAGCTCTTCAGCTATCAGGATAATTTTGACATTGGCTCTGCTGCCGTGATGGATGAGAAGGGGAGGATATACTGGGTAAATGCGAATGGTGTGATGAAGGCGTTTGAGGTTAGTGAGGGGAATGGTGTGGCCGCGAAGCCGCAGGCTGAGCCGCTCTGGAGCTTTGCCACAGGTTCAAAGGTCTTCTCAACTCCTGCGATTCAGGACAACAAGATAATTTTTGGAGCAACCGATACCTATATATATTGTCTTGACAAAGAGAGCGGTAAGCTCATTTGGAAAACTAAGGCAAATAAATCTGTCCTCGCTTCACCCACAATCCACAATAATATTGTCTATATCGGCGCTTCTGACAACACTTTCAGGGCACTTGACCTGAATACCGGCAAACCGGTTTGGGAGTTCGGCGGAGTGAAGAGCTTCGTTGAGTCCAAGGCATATATTGACAACGAAGGTGTCTATTTTGGATGCTGGGGTTCCACGCTCTACAAGCTGGACCCCAAAAACGGCAACCTTCTCTGGAGCTGGACCAACAACAAGGGCAGGGGGCTCTCTCCGGCTGCAGTCTGGCCACTCGTCGCAAACGGCAAGGTCTTCATCGCAACACCTGAGAGAATAACCCACGCCATTGACACCAAAACGGGAAAAGAGCTATGGCGCGCCCGTGGAGGACGCGAAAGTGTCGGCCTGTCTCCGGACAAAAACACTCTCTACATCAAATCAATGTTTGACACCCTCTTCGCTTACAGAACAGACGTGGACTATGTGCCGTTTAATTTAGAAACAAACGAAAAGGCGACCTCAACTACTACTTCATCTGCCACTGACCTGAAGAAATCTTCAACAGGCACCTCTCAGATAGTGACTTCGCCAATAGTTGCCAACGCAGATAAATCAATCCGCAGATGGGCCACTCACACCGGATATGGTTATGAAATATCGCCATCACCCACTACAGCCGCCTATGGATATATTTTTGTGCCGACAGACAAGGGCAACATCTTTGTTATGAATGAGGCCGACGGTACCCTAGCAGGTGTAATCCCATTCTCCGGCGCACTGATTAACCTCGTCCAGCCCGTCGGTAACAGCCGGATCCTTATCAGCTCAATGGATGGCAGGGTAGCACTTATGGAGATACCAGGTGACCATCACAGAAAAAACGTCTCCGTCCCAGCCACCGCCAAACTCAAGAAAAAGTAAGTGGTAAGCAGAATAAATTTGACACAAACCTATGGTGAAAACTAATAATAGATTTACTGAGCCCCGCCGCATAGTCATAGGGGTCACCGGAGCATCGGGCCAGATCTATGCCAGCCGGATGATTGAGATACTGAAGGATATCTCCGGTCAGAATGCTGCTCACCAATATACTAGCTTAGGTTCGCAACTAACGGTTCAAGACAATGTCAGCTCTGCTTCGCAACAAGCTGTTCAAGACAATGTCAGTTCTGGCTCCCAACCTGCGGTCCAAGAGAATGTCAGCTCGGGTTTGCAACCTGGAGTTAAGCATATTGTTCCTCCTCTTGAGGTGGATATCGTCTTCACCGACACCGCCCGCAAGGTCTTCCCCCACGAAACCGGCCAGCCACTCCCTGAGGGACTCATCCCAAACGACAGCTATTACAACCGCAACGCATCGGGCTCAAACGCCCCGGACGTATTTATCATAATTCCCTGCACAATGGGTACGCTGGGCCGAATTGCCGCCGGCACCTCCGATGACCTCATTTGCCGCATTGCCGATGTTCAACTTAAAGAGCGTCGCACCCTCATCATCGTCCCCCGAGAAACACCATACTCGCTGATCCACCTCCGCAACATGACCACCCTCACCGAGGCCGGCGCCATCATAGCTCCTGCTTCCCCCGCGTTTTATGCGGTTGGAGCAGCTGCCGGTACAGGAGCTAATGCAGGAGTCGGAGCAAATGCAGGAGTCGGAGCAAATGCAGGAGTCGAAGTTAATGCCGGTGTCGGTGGGGTTGTAGATGATATCAAAGGTGCAAGAGAGTATTTTGAGCAGGATCAAACAACTATATATCAGATTGTTACGCAGTTTGTTTATCGCATACTTTCAATTGCGAATATTTATCCGCTACCTGAAGAGCAAAGGTGGTTGTTCAATGAAGAATAGGGCTTGCCACCCTTCGCTGTACAATTAATTGATTGATAGCCGTTTAATTTTTTGTTAAACGGCTATTTCTTATATTTTGTAAAAGTTAAACTATTGTCATACAGCTAAATGTACAGCTAGCGGTGGCAAGCCTGAGAAAATGAGTAGCGTGTCTTTGAGAAGATGTGTATAAGTATATGCTCAGTAGGTAAGATGCTTACTTATGACAGAAGTTATTTCCCGCACCTGGTCGGGTTATTTCCCGTTCATTAGCAAGCTAGTTTTTTATTTGCTTGCTCGCGCGGGAATAACCCGGGTGCGAGAATAACTTCTGAAGGCAGCCCAAAGCTTTTGCCAGACTGTTTCAAGTGCATACTGCCGAATGGCTAAACACGGCGAAGCACCATTTAATCTCGGCCAAAGGCCGTGTACACGGTGAAGCACCATTTAATCTCGGCCAAAGGCCGTGTACACGGTGAAGCACCATTTAATCTCGGCCAAAGGCCGTGTACACGGTGAAGCACCATTTAATCTCGGCCAAAGGCCGTGTACACTGCGAAGCACCAAATGGCTTGCCACCCTTCGCTGTACAATTAATTGATTGATAGCCGTTTAATTTTTTGTTAAACGGCTATTTGTTATATTTTGTAAAAGTTAAACTATTGTCATATAGCCAAATGTACAGCTAGCGGTGGCAAGCGCTACTTATGTAATGGATGGCAAGAGCTACTAAGTCCTGTTCAGGATGAAATAGAATACGAAAACTAGCCATTAATCCGCACATATTGCTGGGATTGTAGGTGTTTAAAACCGCGGTAGCTTTTTGAGAATGTATTGACGGATTTCTTCTTTGGATACTTTGTGTTTTGGTTCTAGTTGCTCAAAGTTTTCGTCTGTCATAATTCTGTTGGAGAGCAGCATCATTATCAGGTTTTTTGTTTTAAGTCTATGCTGTTGGTACTTTAAAGCGGTTTCAATTCCTTTGCCTAGTTCGTAACCCTCTTTTAATATGGAGTAAATGTCGTAGTAATCTCTGAATTTGGCCCGACGAGTAAGAACTTCTATTTTCATCCCAAGAATTGAGTTTATGTCGGCTAGATATATATTGCCCAGGTAATTAATGGGTTCTGAAACTGGACAATAATTATTGCTTACATAGAATGAGAATTTCACGTCTTTTACTACGAATTCAACCTGATGAAAGCTAAGTATATTAATACTTTCTACTTTGCCGATTTTCTCATTCAGTTCATGCTCAATTTTAGGCCACTCAATTTCAGGCAATTCTGATTTAGATTTTCGCCACATCATAAAGTCAAGGTCTTCGCTTTTTCTATGTCCGATTTGCATGGCAAGTGCAGTTCCGCCTACGAGCAAATAGGGTTTAACACTTTCCATTTGGGAGACACTTTCTATTATTGAATCAATGCTGTTTGTAAGACCTTTACGCATTTTTTTGTTGTTTTCTGGAATTTTCTTTGACAATTTTGTTCAGATATTTTTGTGGATTCATGATGTTAAAATAGTAAAGTGCAATCATTTGATTAAGGTCGTAGAGGAACTCGCCTTGTACAACTATTTTTTCTCGCCACACTTTTTTAATGAAGTCTCTTTGATATATTTCGAACAACATAGATATCATGTTCATGTCTAGGTATATAAAGGTGTTCTCAATAAAGTCCTCATCGGAAAGGTTGTTAATGGATACATCTTTATACGACCAAAATGCCTTCTCCTCTTTCAGGCACTTAAACAAAATTGCTTTCCTGGATTGTTTGTAATTTTGGATTACCTCCTCTGCCTGCATTTTGTATAGTTTACCATCTGGAAGATTGAAGTAAGATTCAATTTTCAACGCAAGTTGCAGAGATAAATCTCTCTTGCCTGTTACAATATAATTTAGCAATTGTCTGGATATACCGATATCCCTTGCAACTGTTGTCTGCCTGTTGCCACTGTTTTTTATAAGTAAACCGATATATTCCCCAACTTTCTTCATGAAGCAAATATAAGCAAAAAATAAATATGTCAACAAATATGTTGACAATTACTCTGCCGAACGGCTAGACGCTGCGGAGCACCACTTAATCTCGGCCAAAGGCCGTGTACACAGCGAAGCACCATAAAATTCCGGCCTGAGGCCATTTGAACTGCGAAGCACCATTTAATCTCGGCCAAAGGCCGTGTACACTGCGAAGCACCAAATGGCTTGCCACCCTTCGCTGTACAATTGATTGATTAATAGCCGTTTAATTTTTTGTTAAACGGCTATTTCTTGTATTTTTCAAAAGTTAAGACATTGTGTTACAGCTAAATGTACAGCTAGCGGTGGCAAGCGCTTCGCAACTGCAACCTGCGGGTGTGAACAAAATGTGGCAAGCGCTACTTGTGTATGCGGTGGCAAGCGTTTCGCAACTGCAACCTGCGGGTGTGAACAAAATGTGGCAAGCGCTACTTGTGTATGCGGTGGCAAGCGTTTCGCAACTGCAACCTGCGGGTGTGAACAAAATGTGGCAAGCGCTCCTTTTGTAATGTGTGGCAAGCGCTTAGCAACTGCAACCTGCGGGTGTGAACAAAATGTGGCAAGCGCTCCTTTTGTAATGTGTGGCAAGCGCTACTTGTGTATGCGGTGGCAAGCGCTCCTTTTGTAATGTGTGGCAAGCGCTACTTGTGTAAGCGGTGGCAAGAGCATCTACTGGAAGTAGCGGGTCTTGAGCCAGGTCTTGTACATTGGGTCTAGGAAGTGGCTGCTCTTTTTGGTGAACTCAATGATCTCTTTCTTTTTGAGGGCGTCTTTGATGCGGTTGACGTTGGCGGAGGATTGGAGGTTGTAGTTCTCCAGGGTCTCCAGGGAGCTGAAGCGCTCGACTCCGTCCAGGATGGCTTTGAGGAAGCTGATCTGGTAGTTGCTCAGTCGGGCGGTGAGGAGGCGGAATCGGTATGAGTGGAGCTCCATCAGTAGCTCAAAGGCCTGGTTGATAATGGCCTCGGTGAGGTAACCGCGTGTGAGTCCGTAGGCGATGTCGGCCAACTGTTGTGTGTACCAGGGCTGCCCCTCGGTGAGGGTGTAGATGTGGAGGGCTAGTTCTCTTGGGACGACGCGTCCGGCTTTGAGGAAGCTTCTTATTATGTATTCGGTGAAGTGGCGCTCTTCTATTTTTGTGAAGCGGATGCGCTCGGCCTGGTTATAAAAGAATTTGATTTCGTCAAAGATGACGCGCATGGCGTTGACGAATGAGCCCGAGAGGACGACGGAGGTGTTTGGGTGTTGTCGGTCTCCGCACTCTTTTTCCATTGATTTGAGGGGGATATCGGGGTCGTCAAATTTCAGAACTTCCTGAAATTCTTCTATGTATATTATGAGATTTGTTTGTGCCGATGCTGCCCGTCTGTCGGCCTCTTTAATAAAGGCACCGGCAGAATCTATGTGGGGGCGTTCATGGGGCGGGAGGGGAAGGACATTTTCCAGAGCCTCCATGCACTTTCTGATCAGGTGCTCGTCTGACCTGACGTTGAAGAGGTTAATGTTGCAGAGGCGGTATTTGAAACCGTCATGCTTGAGTCTTTCAAATGTATGTTGTATGAGCGACTGTTTTCCGCTTTTTGGCGGCTCGTAGATGGCTGCGCATCTGTGCTCCTTGATTACCTTGTATAATTTGTCGCTCTCGGTATTGCGCGGGATGAAATCTGTTCCCGACACAATAGTGTTGTAGATAAATGGTGAGTCCATAATTTTAGGTTTAAGTAATAGGGGTGTTACAAATTTAATAAATTATTTAGATAAAGGAACTTTTTGGAGAATAAAAAAGTTTGATTATATTTGTCGTCCCAAAAAGCAAATGATAAGATTGTCAAGCTATTGATTAAGAGTTGTTTAAGTGCAGCCGCTTGCAGTCGATAACTATAATAATTATTTTATGTACGCAATTGTAGATATTGCAGGACAGCAATTTAAAGTTGAAAAAGAGAGTAAAATCTTTGTAAACCGTCTTCATGCAGATGAGGGAGCTTCGCTATCTTTTGAGAAGGTTCTTTTGATTGACAACGACGGTGCTGTGAAGGTGGGTGCTCCTTATGTTGAGGGTGTGGTTGTAAAGGCTACGGTGCTTGAGCATCTTAAAGGCAAAAAGGTAATTGTGTTTAAGAAGAAGCGTCGTAAAGGCTATACCAAAAAGAATGGTCATCGTCAGTGTCTGACGCAGATTAAAATTGAGGAGATCGCTTAATTACTAACCAACAACGAAAAATTTTTAGATTATGGCACATAAGAAAGGCGTCGGTAGTTCCAAGAACGGACGTGAATCACACAGTAAAAGACTGGGCGTAAAATTGTTTGGCGGTCAGTATGCAAAAGCGGGCAACATTCTTGTTCGCCAGAGAGGAACTGTCCATGTGGCAGGTGAAAACGTAGGAATGGGTGTTGACCACACTCTGTTTGCACTTGTTGACGGAGTAGTTACTTTCAAAAAGAAGGTTAACAACAAGTCATATGTATCTGTAATTCCTCAGGTTAAGGCCGAGGCGTAGTTTCCGGCTGTATGCCGGATTTATTTGATACGACGTAAGAAAAATAAGCATCCTGAAAGGGGTGCTTTTTTTGTGGAGTGAGTAGTAGAGTAGAGTAGAATAGAGGGTGGCCTGTTAGCGTTTAAGGTGGGCTTGCCACCGTTTGTTGTACAACATGCAGATTAATAACGTTTTAATGTATAGAGTTCTATAATTTTTTGAGGTAGGATTGAGGTGCGGTTGCCACCCTCCGCTGTACATCATGCTAGTATATAGCAATTTGAGTTTTAGGGTTTTTGCGTTTTTTGAGATTTTGCAAAAGTTAATTATCTGTA